>CAVWBT010000016.1:0-365156 GCA_963753285.1 uncultured bacterium | reverse complement strand
AATCGGTTCTCTACCGGGTCGAAGGGGCCGATCCGACCGCCCCCTCGCTGCTCTTGATGGGCCACACCGACGTCGTGCCCGTGACAGAGGAGGGCTGGTCCCGTGATCCGTTCGGCGCCGAGATCGCCGACGGATTCGTCTGGGGTCGAGGTGCGATCGACATGCTGAACGTCACAGCGGCGATGGCCGTGGCGTTCAAACAGCATCTGACCGGGCAGCGGGCTCCGCTGCGAGGCGACCTCCTGTATCTCGCCGTCGCGGACGAGGAGGCTGCGGGGACCCACGGAGCCCAGTACATCACCGATCACGCCTGGGACCAGGTCGGAGCCGACTACGTGCTCACCGAGATCGCCTATCCGCCGATCGACCTCGGTGGCGGGGTCCGGTACCCGGTGTCGGTCGGCGAGAAGGGCCCGTTCTGGACCCACGTCCGATCGGCCGGAACCCCCGGGCACGGCAGCACCCCGTTCGGCGCCGACAACGCCCTCGAGCCGCTCGTGGGAGGTATGGCCGCACTCTTCGAGACGCCGGCGATGATCGGGATCACCGATGTGTGGCGCGGATTCGTGAGGGGGCTCGGGCTCGATTCCGACCTCGAGGACGAACTGCTCGATCCCGAGCGGATCGACGGGGCCATCGATCGCATCAACGCAACCGACCCGCGGCTCGCCACGTACCTCCACGCCTGTACGCATCTCACGGTCAGCCCGAACGTGATCGACGGCGGCGTCAAGTCGAACATGATTCCCGACGAAGCCGTCGCGCAGGTCGACCTGCGGGCGGTTCCCGGTCAGGATCGCGACGACGTCGACCGCTTCTTGGAGAAGGCCATGGGCCGCTACGCCGACCGTCTCACACTGGAGCCACAGGCGGACTTCGAGGCGACCGAATCCCGTCCCGAAGGCACGCTGTGGGACGCCATCGTCGACGCCCACGAGGACGTCGCCGGTTCCCGCGCCGTCGTGCCGACGCTGATGCCGGCGAGTACCGACGCCAGGTTCTTCCGGGCCCGTGGATCGACGGCGTACGGCGTCGGCCTGTTCGACGACCGGGTCTCGTTCCCAGACTTCCTCTCGATGTTCCACGGCAACGACGAGCGGGTCTCGATCGAGTCGGTGGGGTTGACGGTGACCCTGCTGGACCGCGTGTTGCATCACTGGCGGGACGTGTGACCTCGAATCTGATCTTCGATCTCGACGGCGTGGTCTACCTCGGAGACCAGACCGTTCCGGGCGCGGGGGAGACCCTCGACGGGCTCGACGCCGACGGCCACAACATCCTGTTCTGCACCAACAACTCTTCGAGGACCAGGGCCCAATCCGCAGAGAAGATCCGCCGGGTGACCGGATACGCCGCGCACGCCGACCAGATCGCATCGTCGGCGATGGCGGCCGGACGGCTGATCGAGTCGTCGGCACGGGTGCTCCGGATCGGGGGCGACGGCGTCGCCGAGGCGATTGGATTCGCCGGTGCGACTGAGGTGTCCGACGTGGACGCCGACACGGTCGTCGTCGGAATCGACTTCTCCTTCGGCTACGACCAGCTGGATCGCGCCTCTGCCGCGGTTCGCAATGGCGCCCGGTTCATCGCCACCAACCGCGACGTGACCTACCCCTCGCCGACCGGACTGAAGCCGGGGGCCGGTTCCATCGTCGCGGCCGTCGAAGCCGCATCCGGAGTCGTGCCGATCAACGCCGGCAAGCCAGAGGAGACCATGCGCAAGCTCCTCCGTGAGATGCTCGTCGATGGCCCGGTGGTGATGATCGGTGACCGGCCCGACACCGACCTGGCGATGGCGGATGCCGAGGGCTGGGTGTCGGTACTCGTCGATACGGGAGTGACCCCTCCCGACAGGGCCGTGGACCCCGCGCCCACGCACCGGGTCGCCTCGATCGGATCGGTGCCCCTCCTCATCGGCTGACGCGGCGCCGCCTGCTGGGTGTTCGACCCCAACCGAGCGCGTACACCACGCCTGCGATGAAGCCCCCCACATGCGCCTCCCAGGCCACGTTGCCTGCCGTGTCGGAGATCAGGAACTGGGTGGCGAACCAGATCACCAGGAACACCATCGCAGGTACCCGGAACGGGAAGAAGAAGAACGGCGGGACGATGGCGACGACCGCTGCTCTCGGGAACATGACCAGATATGCGCCCATCACCCCTGCGATGGCTCCCGAGGCGCCGATCAGCGGCACGGTGGCCGACGGGTTCATCACGACGAAGGCCAGCGTCGCCACGACGCCGGTTCCGAGATAGAACCTGACGAATCGAAATCCCCGCAGCCGGTCCTCGACGTTGTTGCCGAAGATCCACAGCGACCACATGTTGGTGACCAGGTGGAGCAGGTTGGCGTGGAGGAAGATCGAAGCGAACACCGAGCCGATGATGGTCTTGGACGGGAACGCCACGTCGGACCCGACCCCGCATCGGCCGGTCGTGATCTCGTCGGTGGTCAACGGCTCGAAACCGAGGATCTCGCAGGAGATGGCGGCGTTCTCGTAGAGGAACGCCGCGGCGCCGAGCTCGTCCTGAGGCTGCACGCCGAAGAAGACGACGACACATGCAGCGATCACCAGGATGGTGAGCAGCGGGCGGTGCCTCGTCGGGTTGTCGTCTCTGATCGGGAACAATGCCCGGTTCCTGTCATGGGGTGCAGCGATAATGGTGGCATGACCGAGACCACAGCCGAGAATCGACCAGACCCGCTCGACCCGGATCCGCCGGCGCCTGGGCCCACCGACACCGAGCCGCTCGAGCCGGGGCCGGCGGACACCGAGCGAATGGACCCGCTCGACAGGATCAGCGCCGAACTCGACGAGCTGGGAGAGCTCGATCCAGCCGAGGCCGTCCCTGTCCTCGCAGACATCACCGCCGAGCTCAACGAGGAGCTCGACGCCGACACGGACCGATCCTGACTCGCCGGAGGCTGGACAACGAGCTGGTGCGCCGAGGGATGGCGACGAGCCGCACTGCCGCCGCGTCGCTCGTGACGACCGGAGGCGTGACGGTCCGAGGGATCCCGACGCCGAAACCGGCCTCGATGGTGACCGCGGACACGCCGATCGAGCTCGTCGGTGACCAGCCTCGATACGTCGGGCGAGGTGGCCTCAAGCTCGAGGGTGCCCTCGCGGAGTTCGGGCTGGACGTCGCCGGGCGTCGGGCGCTCGACGCCGGGGCGTCGACCGGCGGATTCACCGATCATCTCCTCCAATCGGGTGTCGAGGGCGTCACGGCGGTCGACGTGGGCCGGGGTCAGCTGGACGACCGGATCGCCGGTGATCCCAGGGTCACGGTCAGGGATCGCACGAACATCCGACTCGTCGGGCCCGAGGACATCGGCACCTTCGATCTGGTGGTCGCCGATCTGTCGTTCATCTCGCTGTGTACCGTGGCCGACGCATTCGCAAGCCTCGCCGAGGATGGAGCCGACCTCGTGTTACTCGTCAAACCGCAGTTCGAAGTGGGGAAGGGCCAGGTCGGGCGCGGCGGGATCGTCAAGGACCCGGCGCTCTGGGTCCAGGCCCTTCGAAAGGTGATCGACTGTCTCGGTCACGCCGGCCTGCCGGTCCAGGCCGTGTGCGACTCGCCGATCACGGGAGCAAAGGGCAACCGGGAGTTCTTCGTCTGGGCGCGCAAGGGCGGCGGCGTCGTTCCCGAACTGTCGCTGCCCATCGACGTGGAGGTCGACTGAGATGCGGTTGGGCCTCGTCGTCAACCGGCATCGGGCGGAAGCGGTCGAGTTCGAAGCACGCTTCGAGAAGGCAGCCGCGGCGTTCGGATGTGAGACGCTCGCCCTCGATCAGGAGTCGCCATCCACACCGCCGGATTGGGCCGAGGTCGACGCCGTCGTGGCGATCGGCGGCGACGGCACTGTCCTGAACGCCACCCGTCGCGCCATGCTCACCGACACCCCCGTCCTCGGCATCAACCTCGGCACGCTCGGGTTCCTCGCCGAGGCAGAGCCGGAGCAACTCGACGAAGTGCTCGCGGCACTGACCTCGGGCGAATACACGATCGAAGAGCGCAACACGATCCAGGCCACGATCGGGGATGTCTCCGAGCCCGGTCTGAACGACGTCGTCGTCGAGAAGATCGACAGCCAGCGTCTCGTGGTGCTCGATGTCGAAGTGAACGGCGAGCGCTTCCTCACCTATCGAGCCGATGGGATCGTGGTGGCGACGTCCACCGGCTCGACCGCCTACGGATTCAGTGCCGGTGGCCCGCTGATCGACCCGCGGGTCGAGACGCTCCTGGTCACCCCGGTCGCCCCGCATTCACTGTTCGATCGATCGCTCGTGATGCCGCCCGACTCCCGGATCGTCATCACCGTCACCGACGATCGACCCGTGCGTGTCAGTGTCGACGGTCGCGAGATCGGCTCGCTGCACGAGGGCGAATCAGTGGAGATCGGACCGGCCGAACGTCGCGCCCGGTTCATCCGGCTGTCGAACGAGGGATTCGCCACCCGTGTGACCAGGAAGTTCGCCCTCGAATGATCGACGAACTGATCGTTCGCAACCTCGGCCTGATCGAAGAGGCTCACGTCCTCCCCGGGCCGAAACTGACGGTGATCACCGGAGAGACGGGCACCGGCAAGACCCTGCTGTTGGGCGCGCTCAGGCTGCTGCTCGGCGAGACCTCCAAGCCCGATCTGATCGGCCCGTTCGGTGACGAGGCGACCGTCGACGGTCGATTCATCACCGCCGGGGGAACCGAGATCGCGGCTTCGAGGCGGATGCCTCGAACGGGTCGAAGCAGGGCGTACCTCGACGGAACCGTGGCGTCGGCGGCGGCACTCGACGAGGCGACCACCGGAATGGTGGAGATCATCGGCCAGCACGACCAGCTGAGCCTGATGCGGCCATCCGAAGCCCGCCGACTCGTCGACGCCGTGCTCGACGGCGACGGGCTCGCCGCCCGCGTCGAGTATCGGGCCCTGTGGCAACAGCTCGGGGAGCTGAGAGCGCGCCAGGAACAGCTCGGAGGCGATCGACGATCGCTCGAGCGGGAACGGGACCTGGCGGATCACCAGGCCACCGAGATCGCCACGTCGGGGTTCGCGATCGGAGACGACGTCGAGCTCGAGCGATCGCTCGCACGCCTGCGCAATGCCGCCGAGCTCACCGAGTTCCTCGCAACCGCCCAACGCGTCATCGAACACACTCGTGAGGGCTTCGATGAGGCCGTGGTGTCGCTTCGACGCGCCGCCCGCCTCGACGACGGGCTCGAGGGACTCACGGACAGCCTTGCCGGCATCGAACAGAACCTCGGCGACGTCGCGATCGACGTCGGCGACGAGATCGACCGCCTCGACGACGATCCGGCCAGCCTGGAGGAGGCCGAGGCCCGCTCTGCCGCCCTGTCGGATCTGAAACGCAAGTACGGCTCGACGCTCGAAGAGATCCTCGAGTTCGGAGAGCAGATGAGCGAACGAGCTCGAACGTTGTCGGACCTGCTCGACTCGGCGGATCGAATCGCCGGAGAGATCGAAGCCACCGCGCGCAAGCTGGAGGACGCGGGCGCGCGTCTGACCGCCGGTCGCCGGAGGGCCGGTGAGGATGTCATCCGGGCCGCCCTGCAACACCTCGGTGATCTCGGATTTCGCAGTCCGATCCTCGAGGTCCGGATCGAGCCGACCGAACCCGGAGCGAATGGTGCGGATCGAGTCTCGCTGCAGTTCGCCTCCGATCAACGGCTCACGCCGGGCGACCTGGGGCGGGTGGCTTCCGGTGGAGAGCTGAGCAGGCTGGTCCTCGCACTCCGACTCGCGGGTGGCCCAGGGGAGGTCGAGGCGCTCGTCTTCGACGAGATCGACTCCGGAATCGGCGGCACCATCGCCGTCGAAGTCGGTCGCAAGCTGTCGGCACTCGCCAGTCGCCATCAGGTGCTCTGCGTGACTCATCTCCCACAGGTCGCGGCGTTCGCCGATGTCCACTATGTCGTCACGCGGAGCGAGCATTCGGCGACGGTCGAACGAGTCGAAGGAGACGCACGGGTCGCCGAGCTCTCGCGCATGCTCGCCGGCACGACGGACTCCGAGCACACCAAGCTCGCTGCAGCCGACCTGCTCGACATGGCCTCCGATGCCTAGCTCGACTCACGGCGTTCGTGGTCGCGCGCCTCGGAAGGGCGACTCTGCAGTGCTACGGTGGAGTTCCGTGATCAACATGACATTCGGGCGTTCGCTCACGGATCGGGGGGAGTGACGGTGGGACACCAGACGAAGTACGTATTCGTGACCGGTGGGGTGGTCTCCAGCCTCGGAAAGGGCATCACCGCGGCCTCGCTCGGGCGGCTCCTCACGGCTCGAGGTCTCAGCGTCGTCATCCAGAAACTCGATCCCTACATCAACGTCGACCCCGGGACGATGAACCCGTTCCAGCACGGCGAGGTGTTCGTGACCGACGATGGCGGCGAGACCGATCTCGATCTCGGCCATTACGAGCGGTTCGTGGGAAAGAACCTGAAGCGAACCTCGAACGTCACTGCGGGCTCGGTGTACCTCTCGGTGATCAAGAAGGAACGGCGCGGTGACTACCTCGGCGACACCGTCCAGGTCATCCCGCACATCACCAATGAGATCAAGTCCCGCATCGCCGCGGTCGGCGACGAGGACGACGTCGATGTCGTCATCACCGAGGTCGGGGGCACGGTGGGCGACATCGAGGGCCTTCCCTTCCTGGAGGCGATTCGCCAATTCGCCAACGACGTCGGACGTCAGAACGCCCTCTTCCTCCACGTCACCCTCGTCCCGTACATCGCCTCGTCGGAGGAGTTGAAGTCCAAGCCCACTCAACATTCCGTCGCCGAACTCCGATCGAAGGGCATCAGCCCAGACATCATCGTCGTGCGCTCCGATCGACCAATCGACGATTCGGTCCGGCGGAAGATCTCGCTGTTCTGCGACGTACCCACCAAAGCCGTGATCAACGCGCTGGACGCCCAGGACATCTACGAGGTGCCGGTCCTGCTCAACCGAGCAGGGCTCGACGACGTCGTGTGTGATCGCTTCCACCTCGATCTGCCGGCGCCGGACCTCAGCGGCTGGTCGAACCTCGTGCAGAAGGCACTGTCCGCCGAGAAGCCGGTCACGATCGGCATCGTGGGGAAGTACGTGGACCTCCCGGACGCCTATCTCTCGGTCGTGGAGTCATTGCGGCACGGCGCCGCCCACAACGACCTCGATCTCGATCTCCGTTGGGTTCCGAGCGATGAACTCACCGGGATGCTCGCCTCCGGATACCTCGATGACCTCGACGGCATCGTCGTGCCGGGCGGGTTCGGATACCGGGGTGTCGAAGGCAAGATCGCAGCGATCCGATATGCCCGGGAACACGACATCCCGTTCCTCGGGTTGTGTCTCGGGCTGCAGTGCGCAGTGATCGAGTTCGCCCGCAACGTTCTCGGGCTCGAGGGCGCCAACAGCTCCGAGTTCGATCCCACGGCGCCGCATCCCGTCATCGACCTGATGGTGAGCCAGCAGGACGTCGAGGACAAGGGCGGCACGATGCGGCTCGGCCTGTACCCCGCTCGGCTCGTCGAGGGCTCGAAGGTACGGGCTCTCTACGGAGAAGAGTTGATCTACGAGCGACATCGTCACCGCTGGGAGGTGAACAACCGGTACCGAAAGGATCTCGAGACCGCAGGGCTCTCGTTGTCCGGGCTCTCGCCGGACGGGTCGCTCGTGGAGTTCATCGAGTTGCCGGAGCATCGGTATTTCGTCGCCACTCAGGCACATCCGGAGTTCAAATCCCGGCCCGATGACCCGCACCCGCTCTTCTCGGGTCTGGTGGCGGCAGCCGGTGAGCGCCGCGCAGAGATGAGCGCGAGACACGCCGAACCGGTCGAGGAGACCATCCGTTCGTGAACTTCCGCATCGTGGGCAGCGAGACTCGCGCCACCGGAGCCATCATCGATTTCCTCGACGTCGCCCTCCAAGGACCTGACGGCTCCGTCCACAGCAGGGACGTCATCCGCCATCCGGGAGGGGTCGGAGTGGTGCCGCTCATCGGCGACGACGTCGTTCTAGTTCGCCAGTACCGGGTCGCGCTCGATCGTCCGATCCTCGAGATCCCGGCCGGTCGGCTGGAACCCACCGAGTCACCCGAAACGGCCGGCGAGCGCGAACTCGTCGAGGAGTTGGGCATGCGCGGCCGACTCGTGTCGCTCGGCGCACTGCACGTGTCTCCCGGTTACACCGACGAGATCATCCATCTCTTCGCCGCAGTCGATATCGTCGCGTCCGATCGGGAGCCCCACGGGGCCGAGGAACTCGAAGCCGAGGTCATCCGGCTCCCGCTCACCGAAGCGCTACAGATGGTCGGTGACGGCCGGATCACTGATGCAAAGAGTCAGATCGCGTTGTTGCGACTAGAACGGAGCCGGGAATGAAGATCGGTGTACTGCGAGAGATCAAGCCGTCCGAGTATCGGGTGGCGCTGACTCCGACCGGCGTGAAGGAACTGGTTGCACACGGTCACCGCGTCTTCGTGGAGCGCGAAGCCGGAGACGGCTCGACGATCCACGACGAGGAATACGAGGCGCAGGGCGCCGAGATGCTCGCACTCGCCGACGACGTGTTCGCCGAGGCGGACCTGATCCTGAAGGTGAAGGAACCGCAGGCGTCAGAGGTGCCCAAGTTCCGCGAGGGGCAGCTGCTCTTCACCTATCTGCATCTCGCCGCCTATCCACAGCTCGCCGAGGGCCTGCTCGAGACGGGCATCACGGCGATCGCCTACGAGACCGTGCAGATGCCTGATCGCAGCCTTCCACTCCTCGCCCCGATGTCGGAGGTGGCAGGGCGGATCGGCACACAGGCCGGCGCGTACTTCCTCCAGAAGGCGAACGGGGGACGCGGCGTCCTGCTTGGCGGAGTGCCGGGGGTCCGACCGGGACGGGTCGTGATCATCGGAGGCGGTGTGTCGGGATCGCACGCCGCCGAGATCGCCGTCGGCATGCAGGCCAACGTCACCATCATCGATCGGGATCTCGCACGGCTGCGGCAGCTCGAATCCCGCTACCACGGACGCATCGAGACGCTCGCGTCCAACCGCCTCAACCTCGAAGAGGCCGTGCTCGACGCCGACCTCGTCATCGGATCCGTGCTGATCCCCGGGGCGTCCGCTCCGAAACTGGTGACCGAGGACATGGTCCGGGGGATGCGCAGAGGGTCGGTCCTCGTGGACATCGCCATCGACCAGGGCGGATGTTTCGAGACGTCACACGAGACGACCCACACCGACCCTGTCTTCACCAAACACGACATCGTCCACTACGCGGTCGGGAACATCCCGGGTGCGGTCCCACACACGTCGACATACGCACTCACCAACGCAACGCTGCCCTACGTGCTCGCGCTGGCAGACAACGGTGCCATCGGCGCCACCGACCGCCATCCGGAGCTCGTCGGCGGGGTCAACATCGTCGGACCGCACGTGACCAACCGGGCGGTCGCAGACAGCCTCGGCAAGGAGTTCGTCGCCCCGAGGGACGCACTGGGCGCCTGAGGCGATGCAGGCACGGATCGAGGACTACCTGGCGGTCCTCACCGCCGAGCGCGGTCTCGCTCCCAACACGCTCGCCGCCTATCGACGCGACCTGCGCCAGTACCTCGGCTTCCTCGATGGCAGAGAGCCCTCACCCGAGCTGATCGACGAGTACCTCGCCTGGCTGTCCGAGCAGGGATACGCCCGCTCGACGGTCACGAGGAAGGTCAGTGCGGTCCGCGGGTTCCATCGATTCGAACTGGTCGAAGGTATCGCCGAATCCGATCCGACCGTGTTCGTCGATTCTCCGAAACGGACCCAGGCACTGCCCAAGGCGCTCTCGGTGGAGGAGATCCTCGGTCTGCTCGACTCGATCACCGGCGTAGACGCCGCCGGAGTGCGGGACTCCGCGCTGCTCGAGTTCATGTACGCGACGGGCTGTCGGGTCACGGAGGCGGTCGGTGTCGACCTGAACGACCTCGACCTGGTCGACCGGGTCGTGATGCTGACCGGAAAGGGAAGGAAGCAGCGTCTCGTTCCCGTGGGTGGCGCCGCGGTCGCCGCGATCGAGGCATGGCTGCCCGTTCGGCTCGAACTCGCTCGCCACACCGATGCCGTTTTCCTGAACCTCCGCGGGACGAGGCTGAGTCGACAGGGCGTGTTCGACATCGTGCGAAAACGGGCCCTGCGGGCGGGCATCGCGCCCGATCGGATCTCGCCGCATGTCCTGCGACATTCCGCGGCAACACACATGGTCGAGGGTGGGGCGGACCTGAGAACAGTCCAAGAGATGCTCGGCCACGCTAACGTTTCAACCACGCAGATCTACACCAAGGTCTCACCACATCACCTCCTCGAGGTGTACACGCTCGCCCATCCGCGGAGCAGGTGAGGCCGCCACGAGAGTGATACACACATGGAACTGGACATTGCTGCAGCCGAGAAAGCCCTCCGGGCGGAGCGCGAGTCACTCGTGCACCAGATGGAAGAACTCGGCGCAACCGAGACCGGTGACCTGACCGGTGAGGTCAACTACGGCGACGGGTTCTCCGACGCCGGAGCAGCCACCGCAGAGCGAACCGAGGTGATGGGTGTCGTCGACGCGCTCCGCAGCCAGGTCGAGGGCATCGACGCCGCACTCGCCCGCATCGCAGAGGGCACATATGGCACGTGCGCCTCGTGCGGCAACGAGATCGGAGCCGATCGGCTGGAGTTTCGTCCGTCGTCGATCCTCTGTGTGAGCTGTAAGTCGAAGCACTGAACCCATGCCCGGCTCGTGGCTCCACCTGAGCAGCCGGTTCTTCGGGTCGCTCGGCGCTCGCGACCTCGACGACGCCGAGCTCGCGATGCTCATCGAGCTGTTGTCGGGGCCCGAGCTCGAACTGTTCATGGGCCAATCCCCGCTCGATCGACGCCATGGCTATCAGGCCGCTCGGTTCGCGTCGGACGCCGGCGCTGCCGACGAGGTCGTTCGCGCGGCAGCGCTGCACGACGTGGCGAAACGACACGCCCGGCTCGGTGTGTTCGGCCGGGTGGCCGCCTCGGTGTGCATCAAGCTCGGCCTTCCGGTTCGCGGCCGGTTCGAGACGTATCGCGATCACGGTCCGATCGGGGCAGCCGAGCTCGCCGCCGTCGGCGCACCGCAGATCGCCGTGACCTACGCGCGCTTCCACCATGAGGCCCCACCACCCGGCGTCGATGTCGACATCTGGGCGCTCCTGGACGCCGCCGACGCGGCATCCGAGAGGTCGCAAACTGTCAGAGTCGACCGGTAGGGTTTCGAGACACATGTCGTACCACGTCAAGACAGCGGTGTTCGAGGGTCCGCTGGACCTCCTGTTGCAGCTCATCACGCGGCACCAGGTGGATGTGACCGCGCTGAGCCTCTCCGACCTCGTCTCCGAGTACCTCTCGTTCCTCGATGAGATGCGGGAACTCGACCTCGAGGTCACGAGCGAGTTCCTGCTGATCGCGGCCACGCTCATCCAACTGAAGATCCGCAAGCTGCTGCCCGACGACCGCGAGGTCGATATCGACGAGGAACTCGCCCTGCTGTCCGAACGCGATCGGCTGCTCTCTCGGCTCTTGATGTGTGTGACATTCAAGGATGTCGCCGCGGTGCTCTCCGCCCGTATGCAGGCGACGAACCGCTATGTGCCTCGCGTGTCGGGGATCGACCAACGGATCGCGTTGCCGGCACCGGACGTCAGCATCCCGATCGATGTCGCCGGCCTCGCGTCCATCGCCGAGCGGGTGTTCACCGCCGAGCATGCCGAGCCGGATCTCGACCATCTCGACCTCGACCTGCCATCCGTGCAGTCCGCCATCGACGAGCTCCGCGGCACGCGTCGCCGAGACCGTCGACACCAGCTTCGACGACCTCGTCAGCCACTGCACTCGCCGGGTCGAGATCGCCGCCTACTTCCTGGCCGTGCTCGAGCTCGCCCGGTGGGGGATGATCGAGGTCGCCCAGGATCACTGGCTCGACGAGATCAGAGTCAGGCAACTCGATGGCGGCGAGGCCATGACCTCGGAGTGGGCGACATGAACGATGGATCTACCGTGAACCAAGAGTCGATCGATCCCGTAGCAGCGCTCGAGGCCATTCTGTTCGTGACCGAAGCCCCGGTACCGCCGTCGGAACTCGCCGAGGTGCTCGAAGTCCCCGCCGACCACGTCGAGACCCTGGTCGACGATCTCGCCAAACGCCTCGTCGACCGTGGCAGCGGTCTCACGGTTCGCGGGACGGGCGGCGGCTACCGCCTCTACTCACGCGCCGACACCTATCCGTATCTGGAACGCTTCTCCACCTCGGCGACGGCGCGTCGCGTATCGGCCGCCGCGCTCGAGGTGTTGTCCGTGATCGCATACCGGCAGCCCGTCGCCAGATCACAGATCGCAGAGATCCGAGGTGTCGACTCGGACTCATCGGTTCGCTCGCTCGAGCGCATGGGTTTGATCACCGAGGTCGGGCGACTGCCCGTGCCGGGAAACCCCGCCATCTACGGGACGTCGGATCTGTTCTTGGAGAAGATGGGTATCAACAGCCTGGACGAGCTCCCGCCGCTCGCCGACCACGTGCCCCCTTCCGAGATCGTGGAGACCTTGGAAGAGACGTTCAAGGACGAATGACCGAGCGCCTCCAGAAGGTCATCAGCAGGGCCGGACTGATGTCCCGCCGCGCCGCCGAGGAGTTGATCTCCGAGGGCCGAATCTCGATAGACGATCGGGTCGCCGTGCTTGGCGACCGGGTCGATCCGTCCACCCAACGAGTGCTCGTCGATGGCGTTCCGATCCCGATCGCCCCCGATCTGCGGACATACCTCGTCAACAAGCCGATCGGGATCATCTCGACCGCCGACGATCCCCAGGGCCGGCAGACGGTCGTCGACCTGGTCGCCGGCGACATCAGGGTCTGGCCGGTCGGGCGCCTGGATGCCGACTCGGAGGGTCTCATCCTCGTCAGCAACGACGGCGAGCTGACGAATCGCATCACCCATCCCCGCTACGGCGTCACCAAGACGTACACGGTCGTCGTCGAGGGGCTGCCCTCGAAGGCGGCGATCCGCCGACTGAGCGATGGCGTCGAGCTCGAGGACGGCCCTGCTGCGGCGACGAGCGCCCGCATCATCGATCGATCCAACGACACCACGATGATCGAACTGGTGATGAACGAGGGAAGGAACCGGGAGATCAGGCGGATGTGCGACGCAATCGGCCATCCCGTCATACGGCTGGTGCGCACGGCGATCGGCCCACTCACCGATCGCACCCTACGGCCCGGATCCGTGCGCGAGCTCACGCCGAACGAGGTGTCGGAGCTGTACCGGGCCGCGACCGAGCCGGCACAGCCACCGTCACACCGGGACCCGGGATGAGGACCGTGAGGGCCCCGCTACCGTCCCAGCCGTGAATCTCCGACCTCCCGACTTCTACTCCGGCGAGCCGGTGACGGGCCCCATCCAGGCGATCGTGCGGCCCCCCGGCTCCAAGAGCGCCACCAACCGTGCCTTGGTGCTGGCGGCGCTGGCGGGCGGTGGCGTCTCCCGGCTCTGGGGTGCGCTCGAAGCCGACGACACGGTCGTCATGCGACGATGCCTGCGCGCCCTCGGCGTCATGATCGACGACGTCGACGATCCGTGGCTCGTACTCGGGTCGGCCGGCGACCTCCACACCCCCGAGGATGTGCTCGACGTCGGTGCGTCCGGGACGACCGCCCGATTCATCACCGCCGTCGCCGCTCTGACCGAAGGGCCGATCCGAATCGATGGCACCGCCCGCATGCGGGAGCGACCGATCGGTGACCTCACCGATGCCCTCACACAACTGGGTGCCCAGGTGGAAGCCGAAGGCGGCACTCCGCCCGTTCGCGTGAATGGAGGGCACCTACGGGGAGGTCACGTGCGCATCGACGGGAGTCGGTCGTCCCAGTTCGTTTCCGCGCTGCTCATGATCGCCCCCATGCTCGACGCTGCCGTGACGATCACCGTCGAGGGAGGGCTCGTCTCACACCGCTACGTCGACACGACGATCGCCATGATGCGTGCGTTCGGGGCAGAGGTGGATTCCACCACCGATGGCTACCAGGTCGCGCCAACGGGCTATCGCAAGACCCACATCGAGATCGAGTCGGACGCTTCGGCTGCCGCCTATCCGTTGGTCGCAGCCGCCATCACCGGCGGGTCGGTGACGATCCAGGGCATTCCTGACACGTCGACGCAGCCGGACCTGTTCCTCCTGGAGGTGCTCGAGCGCATGGGCTGCTCGGTCTCCCACGCCGGCTCGACGATCGAGCTCTCCGGCCCGGAGAACGGGCTGCGAGGGATCGACGTGGACATGACCGACGCCCCCGATGCCTCGTTGGCGCTTGCGGTTGCCTGCATCTTCGCTGACGGGCCGAGCAGGATCCGGGGGCTGTCCACACTCCGGCACAAAGAGACCGATCGGCTCGAAGCGTTGCGTACCGAGATCACGAGGATCGGCTCGGAGGCGACGATCGACGGGGACGATCTCGTGATCGTCCCCGGTGCAGTCGTTGCGGCGCGTATCGAGACCTACGACGATCACCGGATGGCGATGTCGTTCGCTCTGGCGGGGCTCCGGTCGGAAGGGATCGAGATCCTCGACCCGGGCTGCGTCTCGAAGACCTGGCCCTCGTACTTCGACATGCTGGAGATCATTCGTGGCTGAGCCGTACGTGATCGCGGTCGACGGCCCGAGCGGCGTCGGGAAGTCCACCGTCAGCCGTCGTGTCGCCGGCCATTTCGGCTTCGACCACCTCGATACCGGTGCGTTGTACCGGGCGGCCACGCTGGCGGTGCTCGAGTCGGGTGTTGATCGCGACGACATCGAAGCCGTGATCGAGGTGGTGGACCAAGCCCGGATCGACCAGAACGACGGGCTCACAACGCTGAACGAGACGGATGTGTCCCAGGTCATCCGCTCGGAGGCGGTCACCGGCGCGGTCTCGGAAGTCTCTGCCATCGAAGGTGTGCGGCTCATCCTCGTCGAGATGCAGCGACGCTGGGTCGACGAACGCGGTGGGCGTGCGGTGGTCGAGGGACGGGACATCGGCTCGGTCGTGTTCCCGGATGCCGCGCTCAAGGTCTATCTCACCGCCGATCCCGATGAGCGAGCCCGCCGCCGTTCTGGGGAGGCGGGCACCGATCACGGGACGACACGGGCTGCGATCGAACGGCGCGACGCCTACGACTCGAACCGGGCCGTCTCGCCGCTGACGGTGCCCGAAGGCGCGATCGTCATCGACACGACCCATCTCACGCTGCCCGAGGTCGTGGATCTGGTGATCGCCGAGGCGTCGCTGGCCTGAGCGGCTCAGGCGATCGTGACGCCGGCCTCCTCCAACTCCCGGACAGCTGTTTCGCCGTCATCTCGGGAGAGATTCACGGCTGCCGTCGCCCCGAGTGGCAGGAGCACGTCGAGACCGTGTCGGCGGGCGTCCAGCGCCGTCTCCTTCACGCAGTAGTCGAGTGCAAGCCCGGTGACCACGACGGAGCGCACTTCCGCGAGGAGTTCGATCAGCCCGGTCGACGTCTCGTGTCCCGTCACGGGATCTCGCATGGTGAACCCCGAGTAGCCGTCCTCGCCGTTGCTGCCCTTCTTTGTCTCCGGTCCGGCGATGAGCACCCGGTCGTGGAACGCCGAGCCCCAGGTCCCGGCGACACAGTGGACAGGCCAGATGCCGCCGTCCTTCTCGAAGTGGGGTGTCGAATCGGGGTGCCAGTCCCGGGTGTAGAAGACGCTGGAGCCGGCGGCGAGAGCTCTGACGATCTGAGCGTTCACCGCTGCGATCACGGAGTCGGCTCCCTCCACGTAGAGGGAGCCATCGGGGTGGGCGAAGTCGTTCTGCAGGTCGACAACGATCAATGCGGAGTCGGGCGAGAAGGTCATGGTTCAACCATAGGAGTGCGCACAGTCGGGGACGGCTCCGATGTCATGGCGACCGCCTGGTGTTCAGTTGACAGTTCGCAGTTCACTTGCCACTCGTGGTGCAGCGTGGGGTCTCGTGATCGGTCGACAGTCGGGTGGGCCTGGACCGTCACGGGTCGGAATCCGGGTTCTGCGATCCAGAGATATTCCGACACTCGCCACGTGGGTAGCGTGGGAGCCGTGCTGGCCTCGAGCGTTCTCTTCACCGACCACTATCAGTTGACCATGGCGCAGCTGTATCTGCGCACCGGACTCGCCCAACGCAGGGCGCGTTTCGACCACACGTTCCGCTCGTACCCCGACTACGGCACCCATCAAGCCGGCTACGCGATCGCGGCGGGGCTGGCGCCGCTGCTCGACTGGATGCGGTCGGTTGCGTTCTCAGACGAGGTCCTGGACGCGCTCCGGGGCATCCGGGGGAGCGCCGGCACTCAGGTGTTCGACGAGGCGTTCCTCGGTTGGCTCGGCGAACAGGACGGCTTCTCGGAGGTCGACGTGTTCGGCATCCCCGAAGGACGCGTCGTTCATGCCGGCGCTCCGATGACGACGGTCGAGGGGCCGCTCGCCCTCGCACAGATCCTGGAGACCCCATTGCTGAACCGGCTCAACTTCGAGACGCTGATCGCGACCAAGGCGTCCCGGGTGGCAGAGGCTGCCATGGGCGGCGGCGTGCTCGAGTTCGGGATGAGGAGGGCGCATGGGTCGGGGGCGAACGGGGCGACCAGGGCTGCATTGATCGGGGGTGCGGTGGGTTCGTCGAACGTCGGAGCTTCCCTCGACCTCGGATTCTCTTCCAAAGGCACCCACGCCCATTCGATGGTCCAGGTCTTCATGGCCGCACTCGGCGGTGAGCTCGAAGCCTTCCGGGCCTACGCCGACGTCTATCCCGATGACTGCCTGCTGCTCGTCGACACGATCGACACACTGGAGTCGGGCGTTCCGAATGCGATCACCGTTTTCGAGGAGCTGAGACGCAAAGGGCACCGGCCGGTCGGCATCCGGCTCGACTCGGGGGACCTGGCGTTTCTCGCCGTGCGGTCTGCGAGGTTGTTGAACGATGCCGGGTTCGACGATGTGACCATCGTGGTGTCGAGCCAGCTGGACGAGGTGAACATCTGGCAGATCCGCAACCAGATCGCCATCGAAGCCCCCCGCTACGGAGTCGACCCAGATCATCTGCTCGGCCGACTGATGTACGGGGTCGGATCCCGGATGGCCACCTCACACGGGGCATCCAGCCTCGACGGCGTCTACAAGGTGGTCGCGGTCGAGAACGAGTCGGGCGAGTGGCAGCCGGCGATCAAGATCTCAGACTCGCCTGCGAAGATCGTCGATCCAGGCATCAAGCAGGTGTGGCGGGTCTACGACGAGCGAGACACGGCCACGGCCGATCTGATCGCGCTCGCCGACGAGGACGTTTCCCGACGGCCACTGACGCTGCATCACCCGCATCTGCCGGATGTCTCACGAACGCTCGACGCCGACCACATCGCAGGGATGGAGCCGCTGATCGAATCGGTGCGAGAGATGGAGATCCCGAGCGACCCGCGTGACGTGATCGAACAGGCGCGGTCACGTCGTACCGCCGACCTCGAACGGCTCGACCCGGGTGTCCGCCGCCTCGTCAACCCGCACACGTATCACGTCTCACACTCCGACGCCCTCTCGGCGATGAAGCACCGCCTGACCGCCCGTCACGGCTGAATCCGTTCTTGTGACGGGAATGCAGGGAATAGCGCCATTCCCGTCACAAGAACGGTGCGTAGGATCGGATCCATGCCACATGGGATTCAGATCACGTTCGACTCCGCCGACCCGCCCGCCCTCGCCGACTTCTGGGCGCTGGCGCTGGGCTATGTCCTCCAGCCCCCGCCTCAGGGGTTCGACAGTTGGGAGGCGTTCGCAGAGGCCAACGACATGCCGGGTGCGATCGATGACTACGGCTCGGTCATAGACCCCGAGGGCGTCGGGCCTCGTTTGTTCTTCCAGAAGGTGCCGGAGCCGAAGACCGCCAAGAACCGCGTCCATCTCGACGTCCACGCCTCTGGAGAGGACGCCGACCCCGAGCTCCGAGATGCACACATCCAGCGCCTCGTCGACGCTGGAGCAACCAGGGGAGCGGAGTACTCCGAATTCGGTTCCACCTGGGTGGTCATGGCCGACCCCGAAGGCAACGAGTTCTGTGTGAGCTGAGCCGGTCCAAGGTCGTTTCTCGGTCGTTCTTGTGACGAGAACGGCGATATTCCCTGCATTCCCGTCACAAGAACGGGAGCGCCTCGTCTCGTCGCTAAAGTGCGCCTTCGAACCTTTAAGACCGGTCCAGAGAGGCCGGAAAGGAGCAACACGATGTGTACCGCACACTGCGGTCACGCCTGGGCGGTCTCATGCCCCAGGTGATGACCTCCGACGACCTCGACCGGGCCATTCGTCGTATCAGCCACGAGATCGTCGAACGACACCACGGCACCGACGGAATCGTCCTCGTCGGCATCCACTCCCGAGGCGTCCCCCTCGCCGAACAGATCGCCTCCGACATCGAGACCATCGAGAAGGTCAAGGTCCCGGTGGGTGAGCTCGACATCGGCCTCTACCGCGACGATCTCGCCAGCCGGCCGACGACCCGGCTCGGTCGCACCTTGATCCCGGTCGATCTCTCGGGCGAGACCGTGGTTCTCGTCGACGACGTCCTCTACACCGGCCGCACCATCCGCGCAGCGCTCGACGCCGTCCTCGACCTCGGGCGACCGAAGCGCATCGAGCTCGCCGTGATCTGTGACCGCGGGCACCGAGAGCTCCCGATTCGACCCGACTACGTCGGCAAGAACCTCCCCACGTCCGGTGGCGAGAAGGTCAAGGTCCGCATCAAGGGCATCGACAGCGAAGCCGGCGTCTGGATCGAGGACGGCCGCGATGCGTGATCTGCTCTCCGTCGACGATCTCGACCGGGCCGCCATCGAGGACCTGCTCGACCTCGGTGACGATTTCGTCGAGGTCCTCGGCCGTGACGTCCCCAAGGTGCCGGCATTGCGCGGCAAGACGATCGGTCTCATGTTCTACGAGCCGTCCACCCGTACCCGCCTGTCGTTCGATCGGGCGGCGAAGGCATTGTCCGCCGACGTGCTGACGTTCACACCGGGAGGCTCGTCGGTGTCCAAAGGTGAGTCACTCAAAGACACCGCCCTGACCCTCCAGGCGATGGGACCCCACCTGATGGTCGTACGCCACAAGGCAACGGGTGCGCCGTGGCGGATCCGAGATTGGACCGGGCTGCCCGTCGTCAATGCCGGTGATGGAGCCCATCAGCATCCGACCCAGGCGCTGCTCGATCTGCTCACGCTCCGGCGTCACTTCGGCAAGGTCGACGGTCTGCGGGTCGCCATCGTCGGTGACATCCGCCACTCGCGTGTCGCCCGGTCGCTGGCGGGCTCGCTCAAGACGATGGGAGCGCATGTCACGGTCGTCGCTCCCTCCACATTGCTCCCGATCGACGTCGAGAGCTGGGGTGTCGAATCGGCCGCCGGCATCGATGAGATCCTCGGTGACGTCGATGTCGTCTACCTGCTCCGCATCCAGACCGAACGCGGCGGAGGAGAGGTGTTCCCGTCGGTGGCCGAATACGTCTCACGGTTCGGGCTCACCAGGAGCAGGGCGGACCGTCTCCCGGTCGATTCGGTCGTCATGCACCCCGGACCCATGAACCGTGGGGTCGAGATCGATCCCCAGGTGGCGGACGGACCCCGCGCCCTCGTGACCCATCAGGTCAGCAACGGGATCGCCGTCCGCATGGCCGTGTTGTTTCGCCTGCTCACATCGGAGGTGCCCGAGTGAGATACCTCATCACCGGAGCGTCGGTGCTCACCGAATCCGGACCTGATCACGTCGATGTCGAGTTCGTCGACGGATCGGTCACTCGCCTCGAAGCGGGCCTCCAACCAGACGGTCACGAAGTGATCGACGCCTCGGGATCCTGGGTGGGGCCGGGCTTCTTCGACCTCCACACGCACCTGCGCGAACCCGGACAGGAGTGGAAAGAGGACATCGCCTCCGGGATGGCCGCTGCGATCGCCGGCGGCTTCACCGCCGTCGTGGCGATGCCGAACACCGATCCCGTGATCGACGCCGGGCACCTCGCTCGCGAGATCACCAGGCACGAGCCGATTCGGGTCATTCCCAGCGGCGCCATCAGCCTGGGCCAGCAGGGGACCCACCTGGCACATCTCGACGATCTGTGGGCTGCCGGCGTCCGACTGTTCACCGACGACGGCCACACCGTCGCCGACGCGGGCCTGCTTCGACGAGCGATGGAGTACATCGCCCAACTCGGAGGACTGGTGGCCCAACACGCCGAGGACCCGGGCCTGTGTCGCAACGGGCACATGCACGAAGGCACGGTGTCGTCGCGACTCGGCATCACCGGTCTGCCGTCCGCCGGCGAAGAGGTGATCATCGCCCGCGACCTGAGACTGGTCGAGCTGACCGGATGCCGCTACCACGTCCAGCACGCCTCGACCGCCGGCACCGTGGAACTGATCCGTGCGGCCAAACGGGCGGGCCTGCCCGTGACCGCAGAGGTCACCCCGCACCACCTGATGCTGGACCACCGAGAGGTGGAGAGCATGGACCCCGTCTACAAGATGTATCCGCCGTTGAGGAGCCCCGACGATGTCGCCGCGCTCCGGGAGGCGTTGTCGGACGGGACCATCGACGCCGTAGGAACCGATCATGCGCCCCACGCCGCATTCGAGAAGGACGTGACGTTCGAGGAGGCACCGCGCGGTGTGGTCGGTCTCGAGACTGCTGCCTCGATCGTGCTTGCGGCAACGGATCTCGGCCAATCGGCCTTCTTCGAGCGGATGGCGATCGGCCCCGCAGGGGTCCTGGGGGAGGATTCCGGTCCCATTCGGGTCGGCTCGCCGGAACTCGTCGTGTTCGATCCGCACGCCGAGTGGGTGTTCGATCGCCCCCGCTCGAAATCCGCCAACTCGCCATGGCTCGGCCAGACGCTCGAGGGCTCGGTCACACAGGTGTTCACACGGTCGGGACTCGTCTCGTCCGCCGAAGGAGGAGACGCATGACAGCACAGCTCGACCCGACCTTGGGTATCGACCGGGCCCCGGAAGGCCTGCTCGTCACCGCCGACGGGGCTGTCTTCCGGGGGCGATCGGTGGGCTCCGAGGGGATCGCGACCGGTGAGGTCGTCTTCAACACCTCGATGACCGGCTACCAGGAGATCCTCACCGATCCCTCCTACGCCGGTCAGGTGGTGGTGATGACCGCTCCGCACATCGGGAACTACGGCGTGTCCACACTCGACGAGCAGGCCGACCGTCCGATGGCAGCCGGGTTCGTGATGCGCTCGATCTCGCGGCGGCATTCGAACTGGCGGTCTGAAGGCTCGCTCGCCGAGTATCTGGCTCGGCACGGTGTCGTGGCCCTGAGCGACATCGACACGCGTCGGCTCACGAGGCACATCCGGGAGCGGGGCGCCATGCCCATCGCTATGGGAGCGGGCGCCTCCGAGAGTGAACTGAGAGATGCCGCTCGGTCCGCCCCGTCGATGGAGGGCCTCGACCTCGCTTCCGGTGTGTCGACGAAGGAGCGATACCGCAGGCCGGCCAGCGGGGAGAGCCGCGGGCTGATCGTCGCCATCGACCTCGGGATGAAACGGGACATCACCGACAACCTGACGTCGAGAGGCTTCGACGTCGACGTGGTGCCGTCAGACACGCCGGCGTCCACGATTCTCGAACTGTCGCCGGTCGGCGTCTTCGTTTCGAACGGTCCGGGCGATCCCGAGCCGCTCGCATCGACGGCTGCAACGCTCCGGTCACTGCTCGGAGAGGTGCCGCTGTTCGGGATCTGCCTCGGTCATCAGGTACTCGGGCTCGCGCTCGGGATGACCACCTACAAGCTCCCGTTCGGCCATCACGGTGGCAATCACCCCGTCAAGCGTCTCCGGGACGGACGCATCGAGATCACGGCGCAGAACCACGGCTTCGCCGTCGACCCGTGGTCGCGAGCGGACGGCTCTCCACCACCGCGAGGACGGCTGGTCGCCGACGACCTGCTCCCTGCGATGATCGATTCGGACTTCGGTCCAGTGCGGCCCACCCACCAGAACCTCAACGACGGAACGCTCGAGGGCATGGCATGTCTCGACCTGCCGGCGTTCAGCGTCCAGTATCACCCCGAGGCGGCGCCCGGGCCCAACGACGCCGAGTACCTCTTCGACGACTTCGCCGCCTTGATCGAAGGGGGGCGCTGATGCCGAAGCGCACCGACATCCAGTCGATCCTCCTGATCGGCTCCGGTCCGATCGTCATCGGGCAGGCCTGCGAGTTCGACTACTCCGGCACTCAAGCGGCCAAGGTGCTCCGGGCCGAGGGGTACCGGGTCATTCTGCTCAACTCGAACCCGGCGACGATCATGACCGACCCCGAATTCGCCGACGCCACCTACATCGAGCCCATCACACCCGAAGTCCTCGAGGCGATCATCGAGAAGGAGCAGCCCGACGCGATCCTCCCGACGTTGGGTGGTCAGACGGCGCTCAACGTGACCACCGAGTTGCATCGTCGCGGCGGATTCGACCGCCACGACGTCGAGCTGATCGGCGCCGGACTCGACGCCATCGCCCGCGCCGAAGACAGAGGCCTGTTCAAGGAGACAATGGAGGCCGCCGGGCTCGAGTGCCCGAAGGCGGGATACGCCCGCTCGATGGCCGAGGCGCTCCGGATCGCAGACGAGATCGGCTTCCCGGTCATGATCCGGCCGTCGTTCATCCTCGGAGGGGGCGGCACCGGCATCGCCAGGGACCGTGACGAGTTCATCGAAAAGTCGAGATACGGGCTGACCTACTCGCCGGTGGGGGAGATCCTCGTCGAGGAATCGGTCGAAGGGTGGAAGGAGTTCGAGCTCGAGGTGATGCGCGACGCCAACGACAACGCCGTCATCGTCTGCTCGATCGAGAATCTCGACCCGATGGGGGTCCACACCGGCGACTCGATCACCGTCGCCCCCATCCAGACGCTGTCGGACCGCGAATACCAGGAGATGCGGGACGATGCGATCAAGGTGCTCGGAGTGATCGGCGTCGCAACCGGCGGTTCGAACGTCCAGTTCGCGGTCGATCCGGCAACCGGCCGCCGTCTCGTCATCGAGATGAACCCGCGGGTTTCACGCTCGTCGGCGCTGGCATCGAAGGCGACCGGCTTCCCGATCGCCAAGATCGCCGCTTTGCTCGCAGTCGGCTACACCCTCGACGAGATCGCCAACGACATCACCGGCGCCACCCCGGCCAGCTTCGAGCCTGCCCTGGACTACGTCGTCGTCAAGATCCCGCGATTCGACTTCGCCAAGTTCCCCAACGCACCCAGCACACTGGGGACCTCGATGCGGAGCGTCGGGGAAGCGATGTCGATCGGCCGGACGTTCCCCGAGGCACTCCAGAAGGCGCTCCGTAGCCTCGAGAACGGCCACTCCGGCTTCGGAGCCGAGCCTGCCGAGGACGTGTTCGAATCGGTCGACGCGGATCGGCTGGTCGCCATGGTGACGACCCCGACCCCCGAGCGGATCTTCGCCGTGGGCGAGGCGCTGCGACGGGGCATGACCGTCGAGGACGTGGCCGCGCTCTCGAAGTACGACCCGTGGTTCGTCGAGCAGATGCACGAGATCATCGAGGTGCGCCGGGAGATCGAGAACGGTTCGGCGGATGACCCGTCGGTCATGGCCGAGGCCAAGCGTTTCGGGTTCTCCGATGCCCAACTGGCTCACCTGTGGGGCAGCGACGAGGCGACCATCCGTGAAACGCGGATCGATCAAGGGCTCGTCAAGACCTACAAGACCGTCGACACCTGCGCGGCGGAGTTCGAAGCCCACACGCCGTACATGTACTCCACGTTCGAGGACGAGGACGAGGTCCCACCCGCCGACAAGCCGCGGGTGGTCGTCCTCGGCAGCGGGCCCAACCGGATCGGTCAGGGCATCGAATTCGACTACTGCTGTGTGCACGCCAGCTTCGCCCTGCGAGACGCCGGCTACGAGACCGTCATGGTCAACTGCAACCCCGAGACCGTCTCGACCGACTACGACACCAGTGATCGGCTGTACTTCGAGCCTCTCACCATCGAAGACGTGCTCGGTGTGGTCGAAGCCGAGAAACCCGATGCGGTGATCGTGCAGCTCGGAGGGCAGACACCGCTCAACCTCGCCAAACGGCTCGAGGCGTTCGGCGTGACGATCGCGGGCACCTCGCCCGCCTCGATCGATCTCGCAGAGGACCGCGAGCAGTTCTCGGCCGTGTGTCGCGACCTCGGGATTCGCCAGCCCGACAACGGAATCGCCATGGGCAGGCTCGAAGCCGGCGAGATCGTCGATCGGGTGGGACTGCCGGTCGTGGTCCGGCCGTCGTACGTGCTCGGTGGCCGGATGATGCGCGTCATCTACTCCTACGACGACCTCCACGATTACCTCGAGGAGCTGTACGGAGATCTCGGCGATCGGGACCTGAACGAGATGCCACTTCTGGTCGACAGATTCTTGGAATCGGCGACGGAGGTCGATGTCGACGCATTGTTCGACGGCACCGAGATGCTCCTCGGCGGGGTGATGGAACACGTCGAGGAAGCCGGTGTCCATTCGGGCGACTCGGCATGCGTCGTGCCGCCGCCGACCCTCTCGGACGCCGCCTACGAGACGATCCTCGAACAGACCGAGGCGCTGGCGAGAGCTCTCGACGTGCGCGGGTTGATCAACGTCCAGTGGGCGGTGAAGGGCGACGACGTGTTCGTGCTGGAAGCGAACCCGCGAGCCTCCCGAACGGTCCCGTTCATATCCAAGGCCCGGGGCATCCCGCTCGCCAAGCTGGCGGCACGGGTCATGATGGGCTCGACGCTCGAAGAGCTCCGCACCGAAGGCCTACTCGGCGAGCCTTCGACCGCCGAGTTCACCGCCGTCAAAGAGGCGGTGTTGCCCTGGGACAGGTTCCCGGAGGAGGACATCGTGCTCGGTCCCGAGATGCGGGCGACGGGAGAGGTGATGGGCATCGGCCCCGATGCGGGCGTCGCGTACGCCAAGGCGCTGCTGGCTGCCGGCCACGTGCTGCCGAACGAGGGTTCCGTGTTGCTGACGCTCGCCGACCGAGACAAGGCGATGGGCCTCGCAGTCGCACAGGCATTCCACATCCTCGGGTTCGACCTGTGGGCGACACCCGGTACGGCGCGCTACCTCGAGCACCACGCCATACCCGCTCAACAGGTCGAAAAGGTCGGCATGGGCGAGCTCGACACGAAGACCCTGATCGAGTCGGGTCGGGTCCAGCTGTTGATCAACACGCCCAGGGGCGGTCGGGCTCGGACCGACGGGCGGGTGCTGCGTCACGCCGCCAAGTCGGTGGGGATCCCGTGTGTCACGACGCTGGCAGGAGCGCTGAGCGTGGCTCGGAGCCTGCGGGCCGGCGAGAAGGCGCTCAACACCCCCAGGTCGCTTCAGAGCTGGCACGGCGAAGGTTGATGTTCCACGTTTCACGTTCCAAGTTCCACGTGCCAGGTTTCTCGTCGAATGGGGCCGCAGGGTGATCGATCTCGGTGCGAGACTCGGCCCCGTATCGCTGCAGACGCCGTTGGTGGCGGCGGCGGGGACCGTCGGCTCGGTGGTCGACTTCATGGGGGTCACCGACTTCTCGTACTACGGAGCGGCCGTTGCGAAATCGGTCAGCGGGGAACCCTGGACGGGCAGGCCGGCGCCGCGAGTTGGCTCCGCCGGTGTCGGCATGCTGAACGGGATCGGCATCCAGAACCCCGGTATCGACGCCTGGCTCGAGAAGGTGGTGCCGGACCTCGACACGGTTCCAACTCAGGTGTGGGGGTCCGCCGTGGGCAACTCGCCCGAAGAGTTCGCCAGGGTGGCCTCGGGGTACGCCGAGACTGGGCTCCCTGCAGTGGAGGTCAATCTCTCCTGCCCGAACCTCGATGGTCACATGTTCGCGCTCGATCCGACACTGGCTGCCGAGGTCGTGTCGGCGGTCAGAGGAGCGGTCGATGTCCCGATCGGTGCGAAGCTGTCGCCCAACTCCGAGGACATCGTGTCAGTGGCCGAGGCCTGTGCGACGGCCGGTGCCGACTGGGTCGTGCTCACCAACACTGCCTGGGGTGCAGGAATAGACATCCGGACACGCCGTCCCACGCTGTCGGGCGTGATCGGCGGTTACTCGGGCATTCCCATCAAGCCGCTTGCGCTCAGATGTGTGATCGAGGTGCATCGAGCCATTCCGCACCTACCGATCCTCGGCTGTGGGGGTATCGCCTCTGGGGAAGATGTCATCGAGTACTACCTCGCCGGTGCTTCCGCAGTAGGCATCGGAACCATTCACTTCGCCGAGCCTCGAGCCGCCAAACGCATTCACAAGGAGGTGCGCTCGACCCTCCGCAAGCTCGGTGTTTCCCGCCTCGCCGACCTGACAGGAGCAATGGAGACATGACCCAACCGCCGATTCTCGTCGCACTCGACACACCGACGGCGAGCGAGGCACGCCGCCTGGCCGCCGAACTCGTTCCCCACGTCGCAGGCTTCAAGATCGGGCTCGAGCTGCTGATGGGGCCCGGTCCGTCGCTCATCACCGAGCTGCGCGAGCTCGGACGGCCGATCTTCGTCGACGCCAAGCTCCACGACATCCCGAACACGGTCCGAGCAGCGGCCAGACAGCTCGGCGCAGCCGGTGCGAGATGGGTGACGGTGCACGCGTCGGGCGGAAGGCACATGATGGAGGCCGCTGCCGCCGGTCTCGCCGACGGCGCCGAGAACGAGGCAGCGGGGATCCTGGCAGTGACGGTGCTCACCAGCCTCGACGACATCACCGAGATCGGAGTCCAGGACTCGATCTCGGCCCAGGTCGAGCGTCTGGCGCGTCTGGCGGCTCCGACCGGCGTCGAGGGCCTCGTCTGTTCCCCCCGTGAGATCCGGGTCTGCGCCGCCGCAGCACCAGAGCTGATCAGGGTGGTCCCGGGAATCCGACCGGCCGGCGTCGACCACCACGATCAGGCTCGGGTCGCAACCCCCGAGTCCGCCATGGAGCAGGGCGCCGACTTCCTCGTGATCGGTCGAGCCATCACCAACGCGGCGGACCCAGCATCGGCGGCGGCAGAGATCGCCCAAACGATCCTGGAACGGCGGGGTCCCGCTGGTTAGAGTCGCCCCACGAGGCAGACGGGGAGGAACCCATGCAGCCACCTCAGATTTCAGACGAGCAACGCGAGCGAGCCCTCGCCAAGGCTGCCGAAGCCAGACGCGTCCGCGCCGAGATCAAAGAACTGTTGAAGACCGGCTCCATCACCTTCCCGGAATTGCTCGAGCGCGCCGACGCCGACGAGCTCGTGAGCGGCATCAAGGTGTTCGCCGTATTGTCCTCCATGCCGGGAACGGGCAAGATCAAGGCGAAGCGAATGATGGAGGCGCATGGGATCGCAGAGAATCGGCGAATCCGCGGACTCGGCGACAAACAACGGGAGCGCCTTCTCGCCGAATTCGGCTGAGCGTCCGCTGGTCGTCATCTCCGGCCCGTCAGGTGTCGGCAAGTCGACCATTCTCAAGCGACTCGCCGAGGACGTCGACTTCGTGTTCTCCGTCTCTGCGACCACACGCGAACCGCGACCGGGCGAAGTCGACGGAGTCGACTACCACTTCGTGGACCGTGACGAGTTCGAACGGATGATCACCGACGGTGAATTCGTCGAATACGCCGAATACGGAGGGAACCTGTACGGGACGCCGATCGCATCCATCGAGGATGCCCGCGAGTCGGGACACGTGGTGGTCCTCGACATCGAGTTGGAGGGAGCACGCCAGGTTCGAGAACTGTTCCCCGACGCGCTGTGCTTCTGGATCCGCCCGCCGTCGTTCGAAGAGCTCGAACACCGCTTGATCTCCCGTGACGACACGCCACCGGAAGCGGTGCGCAAGCGGCTGGAGCGTGCACGGATCGACAACGAGCAGGCATCGACCATCTTCCAGATCGAGCTCGTGAACGACGACGTCGACCGCGTGACACGACGGATCCACGAACTCGTCTCCGCCCGCTTCCACTCGGTTCCACTGGATTGACCGGATGACCGCGAACGCCCATCACAGTGCCCGCGTCGGCATGATCGGCGCCGGACAGCTCGCCAGGATGACCCAGCGGGCAGCCATCGACCTCGCCGTTCGCCTAGAAGTGCTCGCAGCGACGCCCGATGATCCAGCAGTGCTCGTCGGCGCACCGTTCCGGATCGGCAGCCCGCTGGATATTGATGCCGTGACCGGATTCGCGGACGGGAACGATGTCGTCACCCTCGACCACGAGCTCGTGTCCAATGACGCGCTCCAGCGCATCCAGGAAGCCGGAACGAGCGTGGTACCCGACCCCGGTGCGCTTCGCTTCGCCCAGGACAAGCTCTACGCCCGCACCCAGATGGCGTCGATGGGCTACCCGATCCCGGCGTTCACACGGGTCGACGACGCGGCGGCCGTCGAGGCGTTCGCCGACCGACACGGATGGCCCGTGGTGGTCAAGATGTCCACGATGGGCTACGACGGTCGCGGGGTCGAGCTCGTTCGCGATCCTGCCGAGGCCGAGTCCGTACTCGCCGGAGACGGAGTCTGGGTCGCCGAACAGATGCTCGACCTGTCGATCGAACTCGCCGTCGTGGTCGCCCGACGCCCGTCGGGCGACGAAGTGACCTACCCGGTGGTCGAGACCATCCAAGAGGGCGGCATCTGTCGCGAGCTCGTCATGCCGGCCCGAATCGATGCCGAACTGGCGGAATCCGCCATCGCACTCGCCAGGGATGTCGTCGCCGCGATCGGCGCCGCCGGTATCGTCGCAGTCGAGATGTTCGTGACGACCGATGGTGACCTGCTGATCAACGAATTCGCCACACGGCCACACAACTCGGGCCACGCAACCATCGAAGGCGCCGTCACGTCGCAGTTCCACAACCATCTCCGTGCCGTGCTCGACTGGCCGCTCGGTTCGACCCGACTCGTCGCTCCTGCGGTCGCGATGGTGAACCTGCTCGGCCGTGGCCACGACCTGGCGATGGCGAATCTCCCGGAAGCGCTCGAAGTCGAAGGCGCGTCGGTGCACCTGTATGGCAAGGAGGAGCGCCTGGGGAGGAAGATCGGCCACGTGACGGCGCTGGGCGACAGCCCTGATCAGGCGTTGGCCACCGCACGGAGAGCTGCAGCGATGCTCGGAGGGGAGGCGCCATGACACGAGTCGGTGTCGTGATGGGAAGCGATTCGGATCTCGATGTGATGCAGGGCGCCATCGACGTCCTCGACCGGTTCGATGTCGAGCGAGAAGTGAGGGTCGTATCGGCGCACAGGGACGCGGAAGCCATGCTCGAGTACGGCCGGAGCGCACATGGGCGTGGCTTGAAGGTCATCATCGCCGGGGCTGGGGGAGCAGCGCATCTCCCCGGGATGCTCGCCTCGGTCACGTCCCTGCCGGTCATCGGAGTGCCGGTGCCGCTCTCGAAGCTCGATGGCCTCGACTCGCTGCTGTCCATCGTCCAGATGCCCCGGGGTGTGCCGGTTGCGACCATGGCCATCGGCGGATCCGAGAACGCCGGCCTGATGGCGGTCCGCATCCTCGCAACGGCGGATCCCGAACTGACCACCGCCCTCGACGACCATCGCTCCCAGTTGCGCGCGCTTGTCGCCGAGAAGAACGACCGCCTGGAGTCGTGACGCCGCCGCATCCGCGTGTTGTGCTCGTCGGCGGAGCGCCTGGTGCAGGCAAGACCACCCTCGCCAGGGCACTGGCGGAGCGCATGGGCAGGCCGACACATTCGTTCGACCACGTGGTCACGGCGATTCGGGCAGTCACGACCCGCGAGACCCACCCGGCATTCCATGCGGCTCGGTCCAGTCACGTCGAGTACTTCACCGAGACGGAACCTGCTCGGCTGATCCAGGACGCGCTCGAGCTCGAACAGGCGTGCTGGCCCGCGGTAGAGAAGATCTGTGCTCTGTCACGGGCAGCACAGACGGAGCTGGTCATGGACTGGTGGCTGCTGCCCCCGAGTTCCCTCGCCGCCACGGAGGTTCCCGGGCTCACCGGGGTCTGGATCGAGATCGATGGCGGCGCCCTCGAGGAACGGGAGCGAGCCAACCAGTCCTTCTTCGCACCGTCCTCGGACCCGGACCTCATGTTCGAGCACTTCATTGCCAGGAGCCGATGGGCCAACGAGCACTACCCGAGGCAGGCCCGCGAGCTCGGCTTCCGTGTACTCGAACAGCCCGGCGACCGACCGACAGCGCATCTCGTCGACGAGTTGCTCCCGGTGCTGACCACCCGAAGATCTCCCGATTGATCGAGAGGCGGTGTCCCGCTTTGGGCCACCCTGCGTATCGGCGCCAAGGGCCCTTCGCTCGCTCTCGGCTGTTGGCTCCTGGCTACTGGCCAACAGCCGACAGCCAACGGCGATAGTGGCGAATCCGTCCGATTGCGATACCCTGGCTCACATGAAGATCGAAAACGTCGTTGATCAAGTCGGAAACCGGTTCGCAGCGGTGATCGTGTCGTCGCGCAGAGCTCGACAGATCAACGCCTACTTCCACCAGCTCGGTGAGGGCATCGGACATTACGTCCCGCCCCAGGTGCATTCGCTGAGCCGCAAGCCCCTGACGATCGCCATGGAAGAGATCGCCGAGGGCAAGGTCACCGTGGAGCGCGAGGAGGCCTGATGCCCCTCAGCCGACGCCGGATCCTTCTGGGCGTCAGCGGTGGCATCGCCGCCTACAAGTCCGCGTACCTCGCCCGTCGGCTGATCGAGGCCGGTGCCGAGGTGCGAGTGATCATGACCGAGGCGGCCACAGAGTTCCTCGGCACGGCCACGATGGCCGGGATCACCGGCTCGCCGGTGACGACCGACTTCTGGGCCACCGAGAGATCGGTGTCCCCCCACACGGATCTCGCCCGCTGGGCCGATCTCGTCGTGATCGCCCCAGCCACGACCGCCACGATCGCCCGTCTTGCGTCAGGTATCAGCGACGACGTCCTCGTCGCAACTGTCACCGCCTCGACCAAGCCTCTCGTCGTCGCTCCCGCGATGCACACCGAGATGTGGGAATACCCGGCGACACAGCGGAACGTCTCCCAGCTCGTCGCCGACGGTGCGATCATCGTTGGCCCCGCTTCAGGTGACCTCGCCGGCGGCGACGTCGGGGCCGGCCGGATGGAGGAGCCGGAGGCCATCGTCGATGCGATCGTCGCGGCACTCTCCTCGAGCCTCAGCGGCGTGTCCGTTCTGGTCACGGCAGGCGGCACGCGGGAGCCGATCGATCCGGTTCGCTACATCGGCAATCGGTCGAGCGGCAAGATGGGACATGCGATCGCCAACGAGGCGGCTGCCCGAGGGGCGAAGGTCACGGTGGTCACCACGTCTGGGCTGTCGCTCGATCACCGGATCGAAGTGGTCTCGGTCGAGAGCGCCCAGGAGATGGCGGACGCCGTTGCCTCGGTCGCGCCCGACGTCGCGATCATGGCTGCAGCGGTTGCCGATTTTCGGCCGTCGCGGGTCGCAGACGGCAAGCTCGCTCGCACCGACGGCCCACCCGACCTCACCCTCGAACCGAACCCCGACATCCTCAGGACCGTCGCCGAACGCGACGTGCGCCCATTCCTGGTCGGGTTCGCCGCAGAGTCGGGCTCACTGGATCGCGCAGTCGACAAGGCGAAGCGCAAAGGCGTGGATCTGTTGGTGGCCAATGACGTGAGCAAGCCGGGCTCGGGGTTCGCAACCGACACCAACGAAGTGACGATCATCGGTTCCGACGGGTCGACCGAGCCCTGGCCCATCATGAGCAAGACCGAGGTCGCTTCCAGACTCTGGGATCTCATCGAGGCGCGTCTCCACATCCCGGATCGACGTTCCTGACTTCGAGTCGCAGCGACCTATCCTCTGCGCCTCATGAACGCACCCGTCCCGCATCGTTCGCACTTCAGCTCCGAGTCGGTGACCGAAGGCCACCCCGACAAGGTCTGCGACGCCGTATCCGACGGGATCCTCGATGCGGTGCTCTCACAGGACCCGATGGCGAGGGTCGCCTGCGAGACCCTGGTCACAAAGGGACGAGTCGTGGTGGCCGGCGAGATCACCGCGGACGCCGTCATCGACCCGGTTGCGATCGCACGCGAGACGATCGCCGGGATCGGCTACATCGGGTTCGACCCGGATTTCGACGCCGAGACCGTGACCATCGAGAACCTCTTGCACTCACAGTCACCCGACATCGCCGGCGGTGTCACTCAGTCGCTCGAAGCCCGAAGCGGCTCGACCGATGCGCTCGACGAGCTGGGTGCCGGCGATCAGGGGATCATGTTCGGGTACGCGTGTGACGAGACACCCGATCTGATGCCCTTGCCCATTCAGCTCGCCCACCGTCTGGCGGAGCAGCTCGCGATGGTGCGCAAGAACGGCCTCCTCGACTATCTACGCCCCGATGGCAAGACACAGGTGAGCGTCGCCTACGAGGACGGGCTACCCATCGACCTCAACTCGATCCTCATCAGCACGCATCACGCCGACGGTGTCGACTTGGCACAGATCGAATCCGATCTGGTGAAACTCGTGGTCACCCCCGTGACGGAGCGATATCACGAAACCGGGGAGATCGACGTGCTGGTCAACCCGTCGGGCAGGTTCGTCGTGGGCGGGCCCACGGCCGACACCGGGCTCACCGGTCGCAAGATCATCGTCGACACGTACGGCGGCTACGCCCGGCACGGTGGGGGAGCGTTCAGCGGCAAGGACGTGACCAAGGTGGACCGATCTGCGGCCTACGCCGCCCGGCACGCAGCCAAGAACGTCGTCGCCGCAGGACTGGCGTCTCGATGCGAGGTCCAGGTCGCATATGCGATCGGTCGGGCCGAGCCGTTCTCTGTCCTCGTCGAGGCATTCGGAACGGCTCAGATCGACCCGTTCAAGCTCTCGACGCTGGTGTGGCAGTTCTTCGACTTCAGACCGCAGGCAATCATCGATCGTCTCGATCTCCGGCGTCCGATCTATCAGGAGACCGCCGCATACGGCCACTTCGGCCGGCCGCAGTTTCCGTGGGAGTCGACCGCTGTGGCCGAAGACCTGGCGGCAGCGGCGGCAGCGCTCTGACCGACGAGGTCCGGGCAGCCCGGGTCGTACCGGACGTTCCCAGCCACGCCGTCGACGAAGGCTTCTGGTACTCGATTCCCGAGCCCCTCGCCGACCGCGTCGAGGTCGGAAGCGCGGTGCGCGTCCCCTTGGGCGGGCGACGTGTGAGGGGGTTCGTCGTCGAGTTGGGGCTCCGACCGTCCGATCGACTTCGCGACATCGCCCAGGTCTCCGGACGTTCCACCGTCCTGACGGCTGGACTGATCGAGGCGCTGAGGTGGGCATCCCAGCACTACGTCGCCCCGTTGGGGCCGATGCTGTCCAGAGCTGCGCCACCCAATGTCGCCCCTGGGCCGCCCCGATCCGAACCGCCTACGAACCGTGAGCGCATCGAGCACGCCCTCACCGATGTGGTCGACGCCGCAGCCAGGGGACGCCGTCATCTACCCGTCGTCATGCTCGAACATCCGCCGACCGGCATTCCGGAGCTCGCGCGCGACTGCGTTGCGACGGGGGTGAGCCTCCTGGTCGTCGCACCCACCGCAGTGGAGGTGGGCCAGATCGCCGCGGCGATCGACGCCACCGGGATCGGCGTGTCCATGGTCGTCCCGGACATGGCGGACAAAGACGTCACAGGTGTGTGGAGACGGGCGCGGCACCTCTCGGCGGTCACGGTTGGCACCCCGAAAGTCGCCGCCTGGCCGATCCGAACGCCTGCGGTCTTCGTCGCGGTGGAGGAGAGCCGCCGATCGATGAAGGACAGACAGTCGCCGACAGTCGCAGTGCGCGACCTCCTGATCGCCCGATCGAGGCGCGAGCGGGTGGCCTGCGTCTTCGCCGGGCCGACGCCGTCCGCTGAACTCATGGGTGAGGCGCCCGAGGTCCGGCGCGTTTCCGCCGGCAGGCTGTGGCCCCTCGTCGAGGTCGTCGACCGGAGAGACGACCCGCCGGGAGGGGGCCTGCTGGGAGAAACGGCGCGACAGGCCTTGCGGGCGGTCGCGGCTCGCGGCTCGGTGTTCGTCTATGCACACCGCCGGGGCTACTCGGCGGCCTCCCGGTGCGCCAGTTGCCGAACGCTCCGAGTGTGCGGTTCGTGCGGCTCCCGGCCGGACCCGGGTGCGGGATGCGCACGCTGTGGCGCCGTGATCGGGCCATGCGTGTCCTGTGGAGGCGACAGGTTCGAGCCGCTGGGCGCCGGGGTCGGACGGCTCATCGAGGAGATCGGTCGGATCGTCGACGCCCGGATCGTCGGCTCGGTCGACGATCGTCGTGCGGTGCGGGTCGGAACCGAACGGGATCTGCCCAGGCTGCCGGCATGTGATCTGGTGATCTGGGTGGACGCAGATGGTTTGATCCGCGGTACGAACTATCGGGCAGCGGAGGAGGCGCTGCGGCTCGGGGCACGGCTAGCCGGCCTGGTCGGAGAGCGCGGACGTCTCCTCCTCCAGACGAGCGATCCGGGTCACCACGCCGTGGTGGCGCTGCGCCGCGCCGATCCCGTCGGGTTCTTCGAAATCGAGATCGACGTGCGCCGGACATTCGGCTATCCGCCTGTCGGAGAGCTGATGGTCGTCGAGGCCCGGGAGCTCGACGACGTCGAACTCAGGAACAGCGAACTGATCGCCATCGGTGGCGGGGCGACGATTCTCGGCCCCGCAGAGTCCGCGCGTGGCGTCCGATGGCTGATACAGGGCGAGGACCTCAGCCGTTTCAAATCGGCGTTGCGTCCCGTCGTCGACCGCTGGCGAAGCGTCGGAGCCTCGGTCCGGATCGACGCCGACCCCATCGAGTTGTGAGTCATCAACACGAAGGTGCGCCGTGATCGTCGCCTGGACTGCTGTCGGCTGTCAGCTATCGGCTCAACGGGGACACGAGACGATCTCAGTCGACGTTCGAGCCTTCGCAACGTGACGCGGCTGAGTTCGCCGCCTGGATGACACAGAGCGCACTGCACAAACCGCATACCGGAGTCGCGACTGAAGGCGGACAGCCGATAGCTGACAGCACCTCGTGGGAGAGGCCGGCGCTCCTGTCAGCCCCGGGTATCCTGCCCGGCCATGGCCATCTTTCCGCTCAGGACGTTCGGGGATCCGGTGTTGCGCACGGTCACGACCCCCGTCACCGAGATCGATGCGGGCGTGGAGAAGCTGGTCGCCGACCTGATCGAGACCATGTACGACGCCCCCGGAGTCGGGTTGGCAGCGAACCAGATCGGCGTGTCCCGCGCCGTGGCCGTCTTCGACGCACAGGACGGTGAAGGTGCCCGAGTTCTCATCAACCCCGAGATCGTCGAGACAGAAGGCGAATGGGTCTACGAGGAGGGATGTCTCTCCGTGCCGGGCCACTTCTGGTCCATCACCCGGCCCGAGTACGTGCGGGTGACCTCGATGAATCTCGACGGTGAGCAGGTCGAGTATTCCGGGAGTGGGCTGCTGGGCCGCGTGCTGCTGCACGAGATCGGACACCTCAACGGAGAGCTGCTGATCGACCATCTCGAGAAGTCCGCGCAGAAGGCCGCCCTCCGGGAGCTCCGCCTCGAAGCACTCGGCCTCGTCGAGTACGAGTGAGAGCGGTCTTCCTCGGCACACCCCACATGGCGGTGCCGTCACTCGACGCCTTGAGCCGGATCGCCGACGTCGCTGCCGTGATCACCCAGCCGGATCGGCCGAGGGGGAGATCGAAGAAGCCTCAACCGCCGGCGGTCAAGGAGCGTGCGCTGGCCCTCGGGATCCCGGTCCATCAGCCCGAATCGAGCAGAGGGATCGCCCATGTCCTCGGCGACATCGACGGGCTCGATGTGGCGGTGATCGTGGCATTCGGGATGTTGATCCGACCCGACGCCCTCGCAGCGCCGGCACGCGGCTTCGTCAACGTGCACTTCTCGATCCTTCCGCGTTGGCGAGGGGCGGCTCCGGTACAGCGCGCCATCCAGGCGGGCGACCGGACCACCGGGGTGACCCTGATGGCCCTCGACGAGGGTTTGGACACAGGCCCGATCTACTCGACCAGGGTGACAGCATTGGGCTCGAACGAGACCGCAGGTGACGTGTTCGACCGCCTCGCCATTGCCGGAGCCCGCCACCTCCAGGCGGTGCTCCCTTCCATCGTGGGCGGCCGGGTCGTCGCAACCCGGCAGAACGACGAGACCGCGACCCACGCCGCCAAGATCTCGCCCGACGAGCGCAGGCTCGCCCTCGATGCACCCGCAACCACGATCCGCCGGCTCGTTCACGCCATGAGCCCCGCACCCGGTGCGTTCGCCATGCTCGAAGACGATCGCTTCAAGCTCCTTCGAGTCCACGAAACCGACCGGCCATCGTCCGATCCGGGTGCACTCGTCCTGCACGACGGGCGACTGTTGATGGGCACCGCCACCACGATGCTGGAGTTGGTCGAGATCCAGCCGTTCGGAAAGCGGGTCATGTCCGGGCACGACTGGGCGATGGGCAGACGCGAAGCGCTCGGCACGCTCACATGACCGCCGCCGATGCCAGGGCGGCGGCGGCTCGGATCGTCGGGAGGGTCGATCGAGGCGGCGCCTACTCCAACGTGGTCAGCCGGACCGAGACCAAGGGCATGAATCCGTCAGATGCCGGGGTGGCTCGCGGCCTGGCGTACGACACCCTCCGGAACCTGCCCCAGATCGATTCCGAAGTCGCCGGCAGGTCGAGACGGTCGATCGACCGTATCGACGTCGAGCTTCTCGACCTGCTCAGGGTCGGTGTCGCCGAGATCGCCCGGCGCGACCGACCCGATGCCCTCACCGTCGACGCGGTGGTTCGAGCAGCCAAGCGACTCGATCCGGCATACGGTGGGTTCGCGAACGGGATCCTCCGCACCATTTCTAGAACGCCGCCGGATCTCCAGCCGTCGATGCCGGCCTGGCTCTCCGAGGAACTCTCCCGGGCCCTCGATCAGGCCGAGATCGAAGCCTTCTGGATGGCATCGATGGTCTCTCCGGAGCTCGGCATCAGGGGGAGCGGCGACCCCGGTGACGGCTACCGGCCGGTCGATCGGATCGTCGGGTCCTACCTCGGGAGCGGTCCGATCCGCGAGGGGTTCACGATCCAAGACCCGGCCTCGGTCGCCGTCGGCCTGGCCGTCGAAGCCCGACCTGGCGAGCTGGTGTTGGACATGGCAGCAGCACCCGGCGGCAAGACGGCGCAGCTGGTCGAGTCGGGCGCCAGAGTGATCGCCTGCGACGTTCATCGCAGGCGGACACGGAGTGCAGCGCGACGTGTGCCGGGTGCGTCGTGGGTGGTCGCCGACGGGAGGCAACCACCGTTCGCAGAGGCCACGTTCGATGCCGTGCTGCTCGATGCGCCATGTACCGGTCTCGGCACGCTGCGCCGACGGCCCGAGATCGTCCACCGGACGGGGCCCGAGGACGTTCGCAACCTGTCAGGGCTCGCCTCCGAGCTGCTCGAATCCGCGCTCAGGATCGTTCGCCCCGGCGGACGGGTGGTCTACTCGGTGTGCACCGTGACTCCCTCCGAGACCGTCGACGTCGTCGCAGGCCACGACGCTCGACCGCCCCACCTCGATCTTCCCGGGCGAGCCATGGGGCCCGGGTGGCTGCTCGCCCCGCATCTCGGCCCGACCGACGGCATGTTCATCGCCGTCGTCGACCGATGAAACCCGAGACCGTGCCCCCGTAGCAATATCATTGCCCGATGGAGATCAAGATCGCGCCGTCCCTGCTCGCAGCGGACTTCAGCGCGCTCGCAACGGCGATTGCACAGGTCGAGGATGACGCCGACCTGCTTCACCTCGACGTGATGGATGGCCATTTCGTGCCCAACATCACGTTCGGGATGCCCGTCATCTCCTCGATCCGCCGTGTCAGCGAACTGCCGTTCGACTGCCACATCATGACCACCAACCCGACGGTGTATCTCGAAGAGCTCGTGGAAGCGGGCGCAGACATCGTCACCGTCCACCTCGAAGCCGTCCCCGACCCGACGGCGGCGATCGCAGAGGCCGAGAAGCTGGGCCTCGGATTCGGCGTCGTGATCTCGCCGCACACGCCGTTCGCCGCCATGGAACCCTTCGTCGAAGCGTGCCGGATGGTCGTGATCATGTCGGTGCATCCCGGTTTCGGAGGGCAGACATTCATCCCGGAGGTGCTCCCCAAGGTCGAGCAGGCCAGGAAATGGGTTGATTTCCACGGCCTGGGGACCGATGTTCAGATCGACGGCGGGATCACGACCGAAACCGCCCCGCAGGCCGCGGCAGCAGGCGCAAACGTGCTGGTGGCGGGTTCTGCGGTGTTCGGACGGGACGATCCGGCCGAAGCAATCAGGTCGCTACGAGCGGCTGCAGGGGAAGAGACATGACAGAGCGAATCCTGGTCGTCGACGACGACGAAGACATCGTCCGGGTGGTGAGGATCAACCTCGAACTCGAGGGGTTCTCGGTGGAGACCGCAGGCGATGGCCAAGAGGCCTTGGAGAAGGCGGTGGAGAACCCGCCCAATCTGGTGCTGCTCGACATCATGATGCCGCGAATGGATGGCCTCACGGCCCTCCGCAAGATGCGGAGCCATGGCACGCTGGCGGGGACGTCGATCGTCCTCCTCACCGCCCGGGGGCTCACTGAGGATCGGGTGAACGGGCTCGAACTCGGGGCAGACGACTACATCACCAAGCCGTTCGACGTCACCGAGATGGTCGCACGCGTCAAGGCAGTGCTGCGTCGCACCCAGGCCGCTCGTGACACGTCGCCGCTCACCGGACTGCCGGGGAACTTCAGGATCGGCACCGAGATCGAGTCGCGAGTCGAGACCGGCGAGACGTTCGCGGTCATCTACGGCGACCTCGACAACTTCAAGGCGTTCAACGATCACTACGGATTCATGCGCGGTGATCAGGTCATCAAGTTCACGGGTGACGTCCTGCAGCGGGCACTCGATGAGGTCGGAGACGCGAATGGCTTCGTCGGGCACATCGGCGGCGACGACTTCGTCTCGGTGTGCCGGGCGGACGTCGCAGAGCAGTACTGCAAGGCGGCCATCGACATCTTCGACGACGGCATCCTCGACTACTACGACACCGCCGATGCCCTTCGCGGCTACATCGAAGTGATCGATCGCCGCGGCGAGCGGTTCGCCTTCCCGGTGGTCTCGATCTCGTTCGGTGTGGTCACGAACCGGACCCGACCGATCACATCCCAGTGGGAGGCCTCTGCGGTGGCCGTCGAGATGAAGGAGTTCGCCAAGAAGCAGCACGGCTCCTCGTACGAGATCGATCGCCGTACCTCCTGAGATGCCGTCGTCCGCCGTCCGACAGGCGATGGCGCGGGCGATCGAACTCGCCTCCGAGCAGAACCCACACCCGAACCCCCGCGTCGGGGCAGTGATCCTGGGAGCCGACGGGAGCCAACTCGGGGCCGGTGCCCACGTCGGTCCTGGGCTCCCACATGCCGAGCGGCTGGCGATCGCAGATGCCGGAGCGGTGCCACCCGGATCCACGCTGGTCGTGACACTCGAACCGTGCAACCACACCGGACGCACTCCACCCTGCACCGACGCGATCCTCGATGCCGGCATCCAACACGTGGTCGTCGGGGCGCTCGATCCGGATGCGAAGGTCGACGGCCGGGGGATCGAGCGATTGCGGGCGCACGGGGTCCAGGTCGACGTGCTCGACCCCGACAGCGAACTCGGGAGCGCCGCGCTCGCCCTCGATCCGGGATACTTCCACCATCGCACCCACGGCATCCCACAGGTGATCCTCAAGCTGGCGGCCACGCTCGACGGTCAGATCGCCGCCGCAGATGGCACATCGCAGTGGATCACCGGTCCTGGCATGCGACGTCGCGTCCACGAGTGGAGGGCGCAGAGCGACGCCGTGCTGGTCGGTGCCGGAACGATCATCACGGACGACCCGCAGCTCGATGTCCGGCTCGACGGCTTCGATGGCCGCCAGCCGCGTCCGGTCATCGTCGCGGGGTCTCGTCCGCTCCCGGCTTCCGCACGGATCTGGCGCCGAGACCCCTTGGTTCTCTCGAACCGCCCGATCGACCTGCCGGCGGGAGAGCTGGAAGTAGTCGGTGGAGACGCCGAGCACGGTGTCGACCTGCGTCTCGCCCTCGAGCTGCTCGGGAACCGGGGACTGCTCAGGGTGTTCGTCGAGGGTGGCACCCGGATCGCCTCGTCGCTCCTCCGATCGGATCTCGTCGACATCGGACTGTTGCACCTGGGAGGCGCGTTCGGTCTCGGAGTCGGAACGCCGCTGTTCGACGGAGTGTTCGAGACCATCGATGCCGCATTGCGGGTCGAGATCGTCTCCGCCGAGATCCTCGATGGCGACCTCGAAGTCCGCTGGCGTCGCCGACCGGGTTGAAGGACCGGCATCCCGGGTAGAGTCCCGCCAATGTTCACCGGCATCATCGAGACCGTCGGGACCGTGACCGAGATCGAGGGTGGCCCGGACGGAAAGCGTTTCACCATCGAATCCGATCTCGTGACGTCGGACCTCGATGTGGGTGACTCCGTGGCAGTCAACGGCGTCTGTCTCACGGCCACGACCATCGCAGGCAGCCGATTCACCGTCGACACGATCGTCGAGACACTCGACCGCACGAATCTCGGATCGGTCGTCGTCGGTAGTGGCGTCAACCTCGAGCGCGCAATGCCCGCATCCGGGCGGTTCGACGGCCATGTCGTGCAGGGCCACGTCGACGGAACCGGGGTGATCGGCCGTATCGAGGCAGAGGGCAATGGTCAGCGGTGGACGATCACCGCCCCACCGGAGCTGATGCGCTATGTCGTCGAGAAGGGGTCGATCACGGTCAACGGCGTCAGCCTCACGGTCGCCGCCGTGACCGACGAGGCGTTCCAGATCGCGCTCATCCCACACACGCTCGAGGTCACGTCCTTCAGTGCCTCCTCGGCCGGAGATGCGGTGAATCTCGAGGTCGATATCCTTGCGAAGTACGTCGAGCGGCTGCTGGAGGCCCGCAGATGAGGTTTGCCCGTCCCGAAGAGCTGATCGCTGCCATCGGCGCAGGTGAGATGGTGATCGTCACCGACGACGAGGATCGGGAGAACGAAGGCGACCTGATCGTCGCCGCCGAGAAGATCACCAACGAGCAGATGGCGTTCATGATCCGCCACACGTCCGGGATCATCTGCGTGCCGATGATCGCAGAACGACTCGACGAACTCGAGCTGCCGCAGATGGTGCGACTCAACACCGAGTCGCACCGGACCGCCTTCACGCTCTCGGTCGACGCTCGCGAGGGCGTGACCACGGGGATCTCTTCATCCGATCGGGTCCGGACCGTCCACGCACTGATCGACTCGAACACACGGCCGGTCGATATCGCCAGACCCGGGCACATGTATCCGCTGCGGGCCGCCGAGGGTGGCGTGCTTCGCAGGGCGGGGCACACCGAGGCCGGTGTGGACCTGGTGAAACTGGCGGGCCTCTATCCGGCCGCCGTGCTGTCCGAGCTGATGAACGACGACGGGACCGTGTCGAAGCTCGACGACATCGAACGGTTCGCCAAGGAGCACGACCTCCTGGTGGGCTCGATCGCGGATCTCATCGCCTACCGGCGGGCGAACGAGGAGAAACTCGTTCAACGGGTCGTCGAGTCACGGATCCCCACCGATCACGGCGAGTTCAAGGCGATCGGCTATCGCAGCTTCGATGGTCGGGATCACATGGCGCTCGTGATGGGCGAGGTCGGTGACGGAGAGAACATCCTCGTGAGAGCTCACTCGGAGTGTCTCACCGGCGATGTCCTCCACAGCCGTCGGTGTGACTGCGGCGACCAGTTGGATCTCGCCATGGCGAAGATCGCCGAAGAGGGCCGCGGCGTCATCGTGTACATCCGGGGTCACGAGGGGAGGGGCATCGGGCTCTTCGCCAAGCTGCGTGCCTACAACCTGCAGGACACCGGGCGCGACACCGTCGAGGCCAACATCGATCTCGGTCTGCCGGTCGACAGCCGCGACTACGGCGTGGGCTCGCAGATCCTGTACGACGTCGGAGTGCGATCGATGCGACTGCTGACCAACAACCCGACCAAGCGGGCGGGCATCGAGGGATACGGTCTCACCATCCTCGACAGCGTGCCGGTCGTGACCGAACGCAACTCCCACAACGAGCGCTATCTCACGACCAAGGTCGCCAAGCTCGGTCATCTCCTCGGAGACGAGGACGAGTGAACCGAATCGAGGTCGAACCCGGGCCACTTCCTCGTCGTATCGGCATCGCGGTTTCGATGTTCAATGCGCCGATCACCGGGCCGATGTTGGAGGCTGCGTTGGCCCAGGCGGAGCGGATGGGCATCGAAGAGACCGTGGTGATGCGGGTCCCGGGCGCGATGGAGCTTCCGCTCGCCGCCATGGCGCTGACTGAGAGCGGGTGTGAGGCGATCGTCGCGATCGGAGCCGTCATCAAGGGCGAGACCGATCACTACGAGTACGTCGCCGAGCACGCCACGAGAGGCATCACTGACGTGTCCACCACCTCGGGCGTACCGGTCGGGAACGCGCTGCTGACCGTCCGCGACTACGAGCACGCCGTCGAACGTTCCCTTCCCGGCCCCGGCAACAAAGGCGCCGAAGCCACCGAAGCCGCCATCGACCTCGCCCGCAGCCTCGCTTCGCTCGGCAAGATGACAGACGACAGATGAGCCAGACGACAGTCCGCGACGACAGGCTGCGCAGCGGCTGTGCCGTCGTCATCGCAGCTGATACGCGCCCGCCACCGGCCGTGGCGCGTCATTCTGTCATCTGTCATCTCGGCATCGGAATAGCGCTGTGGGCAAACCCGTTGTAATCTGCACGCCACAACAGAGGCGAAGTGGAGCGCTGACTCCCACCCGGCCACCGAACGAGGTGCGCCGAGGTACGACACGAAACCGGGCAACCGGATCGTTCGATGTGATCGAGGCAGCACCCGCGTGCTGCCTTTGTTGATGGAACCAAACGAGATATCCAACAGGAGGATGCGAGATCGCTGACCTGCGTGTGAACACCTACATCCGGGCTCCGGAAGTACGGGTCGTGGCACCCGACGGAGAACAGATCGGGGTGAAGAAACTGGCGGAAGCTCTGTGGCTGGCCGAGCAATTGGACATGGACCTCGTCGAGGTCGCCCCGAATGCGAAGCCGCCCGTCTGCAAGATCATGGACTACGGCAAGTACAAGTACGAGCAGTCCGTGAGGGAACGCGAAGCCAGGAAGAATCAGACTCGGACGGTCATCAAAGAGACTCGGCTCACGCCGCGGATCGCCGACCACGACTTCGACATGCAAGCTCGCCGCACGGCCGAGTGGCTCTCCGAAGGCGACAAGGTCAAGGTCACCGTTCGATTCAGGGGTCGAGAGCGAGAGCGCCCCGAATACGGCGAGCGCGTGCTCAGGCGGCTCTTCGAGACCGTCGAGGACATGGCCCAGATCGAACAGGCTCCCTCGCTCGAGGGCAGACAGATGGTGATGACCCTCGCGCCGCTGCGGAACCGGCCGAAGCCGGCACCCGAGGCGGCACAGCCATCGGAGGCCACCGAAGAAGCAGCCACGGATTGACACGCAGGAGGCACGATCCGCCTCCACACAGCAAAGGAGACCCGCATGCCGAAACAGAAGACGCACCGCGGTGCCGCCAAACGAATCAAGAAGACCGGCTCTGGGAAGCTCCGGCGTAAGCAGTCCGGTCGCGGGCACTTGAGCAACACCAAGGGCAACGACCGGTACCGGCGTCTCAAAGGCGAGACCGATCTCGCCCCGGGTGATGCCAAAGTCGTCAAGCGCCTCATCGGCAGCTGATCAGGGAGGTCCACCATGGCACGAGTCAAACGAGCGGTTCACGCCAAGAAGAACCACAAGAAGGTCCTCGATCGGGCATCCGGCTACAAGGGTGCGAAGAGCCGTCGATTCAAGACCGCCAACGAGCAGGTCATGCACGCGATGCAGGACAGCTACGACCATCGCCGGAAGCGGAAGGGTGACTTCCGCCGGCTGTGGATCCAGCGGATCAATGCGGCTTCCCGCCAGCACGGGATGAGCTATTCGACGTTCATCGCCGGCCTCAAGGCCGCCGAGATCGAAGTCGACCGCAAGATGCTGGCAGATCTCGCCGTCAACGACGCCGACGCCTTCGCCCAATTGGTCGAGGTCGCCAAGCAGAACTGAACCGAGGCATGGAGCCGGTCAGCTCGACCCGTAATCAACATGTGGTCAGAGCGGGCCGGCTTCGGCGCGCCCGGGGGAGGAGAGAGGCGAACGCCACGATCATCGAAGGGCCCCACACCCTCGCCGAAGCGGTCGAGTCGGGGGCGTCGGTGACCGACGTCTTCGGTCATGTCGACGATGAGCAGGCCCGATCACTCGCCGAGGAGGCGGGCGCCCGCTGGATCCCCGTGGTCGCCGACGTCCTTCGCAAGATCGCAGACACCGAGCATCCGAGGGGACCGATTGCAATCGTCCGCATCCCCGATCCGATCTCGGTCGCAGTCGACCATATCTGGCTCGACACCTCCGACCCGGGCAACGCCGGGACCCTGATCCGCACGGCCGCCGCGTTCGGATTCGCAGTGATCATGGATCCTGCTGCCGTTGATCCGTGGAGTCCCAAGGTGATGCGTGCCGCCGCCGGCGGCCACTTCCGAACCCCGATCGCCTCGGGGCCGCCGGGCGACGCGTACACGATCGCCACGGTCGTCGAGGGTGGCGAACCGATCACCGACCTGTCGCGCGTGCTCCCCGCCGACCGTCCCGTCTGTCTGCTGATCGGCAACGAAGCCCACGGCCTTTCCGAGGCGCTCGTGGCGAAAGCCGATCTGAGGGTGACGATTCCGATGGTCACCGAGATCGAGAGCCTGAACGCAGCCGTCGCCGGAGCCATCTGCATGTACGAGTTGATGCTGGCGCGACGGCAACTCGCACCCCACCGAGGCGAATAACTCGGTTCGGGACCGGAACCGGCCACAACTATCGTGGCGGCGCCCAGGCACAGGAACACATGGAAGAACTCGATCAGATCGTCGAAGCGGCGCCCACGCAGATCGGGGCGGCGAGCACGCTGGATGAACTCGAGGCGGTCGAGGCCCACCTCGTCGGCCGTCACTCGAAACTCGCAGAGCTCCAACGCGGAATCGGGAAGCTCTCGAACGAGGAGAAGCCGGTCGTGGGGCGCGCAATTCAGGAGGCTCGCGCCGCCGTCGTCCCACTGATCGAGAGCCGCAGAGCTGAGCTCGAACGGAAGGCTGCCGACCTCCTGCTGGCCGACGATCGGATCGACATGACGCTCGAGGCCTACCGATTGCCCGCAGGCAGCCTTCATCTCATCCAGCAGACGATCGACGAGATCACCGACATCTTCACTGCCTTGGGGTATGCGGTGGCCGATGGTCCCGAGGCCGAGCTCTCGGTCTACAACTTCGATGCACTGAACACGCCGCCCACCCATCCCAGCCGCGCGGAGTCCGACACCATGTACCTCGAGTTCGGACCGCACGACTCTGCACTGATGAGGACCCAGACATCACCGATGCAGGTGCGATGGATGGAGGAGCACGCGCCACCCGTCCATGTGATCGTGCCCGGGAAGGTCTACCGATCCGACACCATCGACGCTTCGCACCTCCCGGTGTTCCATCAGATCGAGGGACTCGCCGTCGACACCGACATCACGTTCTCCGATCTCAAGGGGACGCTGGCACACTTCGCCAAGGAGTACTTCGGCCCGGCGACGACCGTCAGGTTCCGGCCGCACTTCTTCCCGTTCACCGAGCCGTCTGCCGAACTCGACGTGTCCTGTTTCAACTGTGACGGTGGTGAGCCGTCGTGCCGGGTGTGCAAAGGCGTCGGATGGCTCGAGATGCTCGGGTGCGGCATGGTCGACCCGAACGTCCTCTCGCATGTCGGATACGACACCGACGCCGTCACCGGCTTCGCGTTCGGAATGGGAGTGGAGCGAATGGCAATGGTCCGCCACGGCATCAACAACATCCGCCACTTCATCGAAAACGACATCCGCTTCCTGAGGCAGTTCACGTGAGAGATGACAGAGCAAAGATGACAGATGACAGAAATGCCGGTGGAGTCGCCGAGCTGTCGTGCAGTGTGGCGTCTCCTCGCGCTCCGAAGTCACTTGTGAATCGCTATCTGTCATCTGTCATCTGTCATCTGTCATCTGAGCGAGGAACGAGCTCGTGAAGGTCTCGCTCAATTGGCTCGCCGACTACATCACGTTGCCCACCGACGACGTCGCCGCCATCAAGGAGGCGTTCGAATCGCTGGGGCACGAGGTCGAAGGCGTCGAGATCCTCGAGCCCGATTGGACCGAGGTGGTCATCGCCGAGGTGGTGAGTGTCGAGCAGCATCCCGACGCCGACAAGGTTCGGCTCTGTCAGGTCGTCTACGACGAGGCTCGGACCCCGGTCGACGTGGTCTGTGGTGCCTGGAACTTCGATGTCGGTGCGATCGTGCCCTTCGCAAAGCCGGGTGCAGTCCTCCCCGGCGGGTTCGAGATCGGACGGAGGAAGATCCGAGGAGTCCAATCCAACGGCATGATCTGCTCCGAACGTGAGCTCGAGATCGGTGACGACGCAGCCGGCATCCTCGTGCTGGACGCCGATGCGCCTGTCGGCACCGATTTCGCCGAGTACGTCGATCTGCCCGACGTCGTCTTCGATCTCTCCATCACACCCAACCGACCGGACGCCATGTCGATGATGGGAATCGCACGGGAACTGTCGGCCTACTTCGACGTTCCGTATGAGATGCAGGAACCCGAGCTTCCGACGGTCCCCGGGACCCCGTCGACCACGGTCGAGATCGCCGATGCGACCGGGTGTCTGCGGTTCACCGGACGGGAGATCCAGGATGTCGAGATCGGCCCGTCACCGTTCTGGATGCGCCAACGACTCCGGGTCGCAGGCGTACGTGCCATCTCGAACGCCGTCGACGTCACCAACTACGTGATGTTGGAACTGGGCCACCCGCTGCATGCGTTCGACGCCGATCGGATCGTCGGCGACCACCTCGTCGTCAGACGGGCCGAAGAAGGGGAGAAGGCGACGACCCTGGACGACGTCGAACGCACGCTCAGCGAGGACGATCTCGTCATCTGTGACTCCACCGGTCCGATCTCACTGGCCGGAACGATGGGTGGAGCCACCTCGGAGGTGTCCGATGCGACATCGAGAGTCTTCCTGGAAGCGGCCACCTGGGATCCTCCCACGATCATGTGGATGTCCCGCCGCCACGGGTTGCGATCGGAGGCCTCCTCTCGGTTCGAGCGGGGTGTGGATCCCGGTCTGCCTCTCCGGGCGTCGTCGAGGGCGGCGCAGCTCCTCGCAGAGATATCGGGGGCGACCGTGCTCGCCGGCATCGTCGACGAGGTCGCGGTCCCGGTGAGCGAACGCAGATTGGAACTGTCGCTCTCGGTTGTTTCCAGAACCCTCGGTCACGACTTCCCGACCCAGAACGTCGCCGGTCTGCTCGAGAAGCTGGAGTTGGGTGTCTCCGGAGACGACCCGCTCGTCGTGACGGTGCCGACCTTCCGTCCCGATCTCGAGCGCCCGATCGATCTGGTCGAGGAAGTGGCGCGACTCCACGGCTACGACCAGTTCGGCGAGAGCCTTCCTCGTGGATCTGCGGCCGGATTGACACCGGAACAGCATCGGGAACGCCGCCTGCGGGGAGCGCTCACCGGCGCCGGCCTCCATCAGGCAGTGCATCTCAGCTTCATGGACCCCGACGACCTCGACCTGGTCGGATATCCGATGCAGGACCCAGCCCGCAACGTCGTGAGAGTGCGGAACCCCCTCCGGGAGGAAGAAGGCGCGCTCCGGACGACGCTGTTGCCCGGGCTGCTGGCGTCGCTTCGATACAACGCCAGCCATGGCGCTGCGCACGGCGGTCTGTTCGAGACCGGGCGCGTGTTCTTCGACGAACCCGACCCCGACGACTCCCGCATTCCCGCGCAGCCCCTCCGGCTGGGGTTCGCCGTGTTCGGCGTTTCCGGGGGCCTCGAGCTCGGAGGCACGGGACGACCCGCCGACGCCTACACGGCCACCGCCATCACCCGCCTCATCGCCGAGGTGCTCGATCTCGACATCGAGCTACGCGGAACCGCGTATCCGGGATTCCACCCTGGGCGATGTGCCGAGGTGGTCATCGATGGCCGGATCGTCGGTCATGTCGGGGAGATCCACCCGAGTGTCGTGCGGCACTACGACCTCGACGGCAGGGTCGCCGCCGGTGAGCTCGATCTTGGGGCACTCGCAGCGCCGATGCCGAGACCGCAGCTCCAGACGCCCAGTGTGTTCCCACGCTCCGAGTTCGATCTGGCATTCGTCATCGACCGTGATGTGGCCTCTGCCGACCTCCTGGCGACGACGGCAGCGGTTGCTGGTGAGCTGATCGAGTCGGCGGAGGTCTTCGACGAGTATCGGGGGCTCGAGGATGGGCGGAAGTCGCTGGCAATCCACTACGTTCTACGCGCACCCGACCACACGCTGACGGGTGAGGAGGTCGCACCGGTGCGTGCGGCGATGATCGAGGCGGCCGCATCCGCGGGCGCAGTACTACGGGGGCAGGCATGAGCTTTCTGACGATCGCCGAGACCGACGCAACACGTCTGGGCTCACTCGTGGAGGTCGGTCTGGCAGTCAAGGCCGGACCCGACGATTATCGGCGTGCGCTCGACGGCCGATCGGTGGGGTTGTTCTTCCAGAAGCAGTCCCTGCGGACCTGGGTCAGCTGCGACATCGCCACGATTCAGCTCGGCGCGCACCCGATCGTGATCCGCAACGATCAGACCGGGCTCGGATCTCGAGAGGCGCCGGCGGACGTGGGCCGTGTGCTCGACCGGTACCTGGATGCGCTGGGAATGCGTGTCTTCGACCACGGCGACCTGTCCGAGATCGACGCTGGAACGACGATGCCACTGATCAACCTGCTGTCGGATCGTGAACATCCGTGTCAAGCGGTTGCCGACATGATGACCGTCGCCGAACACATGCCGCTCGACGAGGCGACGATCACCTACGTCGGAGATGGCAACAACGTGTGCCACAGTCTCATGCTGGCCGCCGTCAAGCTCGGATCCTCGATCCGGGTGGTCACGCCGTCCGGATACGAGCCCGATGCGGCCGTGACCGAGGCAGCCGGTTCGATCGGTGACGTCACGGTCACGTCGGACCTGCTCGAGGGAGTGTCGGGAGCCACCGTCGTGTACACGGACGTGTGGACGTCGATGGGCCAAGAGCCGGAGGCGGAGCTCAGACGGCGCCACTTCTCCGGATACCAGATCACTCCTGAGGTCTTCGACCACACCGCCGACGGTGCCATCTTCATGCACTGTCTTCCGGCTCACCGAGGCGAAGAGGTGTCCGACGAGATGATGGAACATCCCCGGTCGATGATCTTCGATCAGGCCGAGAATCGTCTCCACTCGTTCAAGGCCATCCTCCTGGATGAACTCGGTTGATCTTCGGTGGCTCGGCGCGCCCGCCGATGAGGTCGCACCACGGTTGCTCGGCATGGTGCTCACCACCCACGTCGACGGATCCGCGACCTCGATCGAGATCGACGAGACCGAGGCGTACCTCCCCGACGACCCCGCCAGCCACACGTACCGCGGCCCGACGCCGAGAAACGCACCGATGTTCGGTGCACCCGGAGGCGTGTACGTCTATCGGAGCTACGGGATCCATTGGTGCGTGAACATCGTGACCGGCCCCGACGGGTCGGGTGAGGCCGTCCTGATCAGGGGAGGGGCGCCGATCGAGGGTCGAGCGACGATGACCGAACGGCGGGGGAGAGCCGACCACCTGACCGATGGACCGGGAAAGCTGTGCCAGGCGCTCGGAATCGACGGATCCTTCGACGGGACGCGGATCGGGGACCTGCTCGAGTTGAGCGGATCGCCCGGCACCCGTGCCTGGGTCGCCACACCGCGGGTGGGCATCAGCGTGGCGGTGGATCATCCTCTTCGCTTCGTCGCCGCCCAAGGCGCTGGGTAGGCTCGCTCTTTCCGAGATGACAGATGACAGATGACCTCTCAGATGACAGACGACAGATGACAGATGACAGACGGACGTCCAGCGGTGGTGCCGACCTCGAACGTCTGATGCGTGGGGTCGACACGGTCGCACCTCACGAAGGCCTCGAGGAGAAACTCGGCCTCGGCCGCCCGCTCCGCGTGAAACTGGGACTCGACCCCACGGCGCCGTCGGTCACCCTGGGGTGGGCCGTCGTGCTCCGCAAGCTCCGCCACTTCCAGGAGCAGGGCCACACGGCGGTGCTGATCGTCGGCGATTTCACGGCTCAGGTCGGTGATCCAAGCGGCAAGACGGCGACGAGGAAACGGCTCAGCCGTGACGAGGTGCAGGGCTATGCGGACGTCCTCCTGGACCAGTTCTCGAAGATCCTCCTACCGGACAACCTCGAGATCCGATACAACTCCGAGTGGCTGTCCAGCTTCGACATGTACGGGATGCTCGAGCTGACGTCGAAGGCGACCGTCGCCCAGATGCTGGAGCGCTCGGACTTCTCGAACCGGTATGACTCGGGGAGCCCGATCTCGGTGATGGAGTTCATGTACCCGCTGCTCCAGGGCTACGACTCGGTTGCGGTCGAAGCCGACATCGAGCTCGGCGGGACCGATCAGTTGTGGAATCTGATGATGGGCAGGTCGATTCAACAGCGATACGGGGCAGAGCCGCAGGTGGCGGTCACGATGCCGCTGCTGGTCGGAACCGACGGCACCGAGAAGATGTCGCAGTCTCTGGGCAATTACATCGGGATCACCGAGTCGCCTGAAGAGATGTTCGGCAAGACGATGAGCATTCCCGATCCGCTGATGGGCCAGTGGTTCGAGCTCGCGACCGAATTGCCGATCGAGCGCGTGACCGAGATCCGTCGAGGCCTGGGAGACGGTTCACTCCACCCGGGCGAGACGAAGCGTCTGCTCGCCCGATCGATCATCGAGATGTATCACTCCACAGAGGACGCCGTCGCGGCGGAAGCCGCGTTCGATCAGGTCTTCCGGCAGGGTTCGGTACCCGACGAGATCGACGACTTCGAGCTACCGGAGGAGGATCCGGTCTCGATGCCGCACCTGGTGAACGCCGCCGGTCTGTCGAAGTCGGTCGGGGAGGCGCGTCGCCTCCTCGATCAGGGTGCCATCAAGATCGACGGCGAGAAGATCACCGAGGGTGAACAGGCGAGGGCGCGTCTGGTCGGCAAGGTCATGCAGGTCGGCAAGCGGCGGTTCGTGCGTCTCGTCCCGTGATTTGACACGGCAAGACCGAGTGGTACTGTTCTGCTTCCTCCGGCGATCAGTCACTGATGCAATCAGCCACTGAGCGCCCACGAGGGACCCTCTCAAGGCAGAGAGTGCGGCCGTGCGCCGATCGACTGGCGTCGCCAGCCCGATTTGCAGCGAGTCGCGTGAGTCTTCTAATATGAGAGGTCTGCGCCAAGGAGCATCGGCTCCGCAGGGCACAGAGCAAGTCAGGCTCCTTGACAACTGAACAGCGTGAAAAAATCAGCATGCGCAGAGTCGATGTGTATTCATCGGTTCTGCACAGCATCACAAGTCCACGACCAGAGGCTTCGGCCGAAGGTCACGGATCGATTGAGCTCGGAAGAGCGTGCCTCAACGTCACTCTCTTCCGGGACCCAAATCATGAATCCGGATCTCGCAGATGAGATCCACACAACGTCGGATCACGTCGTGAGATCCGAGGATGCAAACGAACAACTTGATTGGATCTTCGCCCGAGCCGAAAGGCTCAGGCAAGTGAATCTTCGTTGGAGAGTTTGATCCTGGCTCAGGACGAACGCTGGCGGCGTGCCTAATGCATGCAAGTCGAGCGACGCATATGGGGCTTGCCCCGTATGACGGAGCGGCGAACGGGTGAGTAACACGTGAGCAACCTGCCCCGAAGACCGGGATAGCCCGAGGAAACTCGGATTAATACCGGATACCTTCACACCTTCGCATGAGGGAGTGAAGAAAAGCCTTTGTGCTTCGGGATGGGCTCGCGGCCTATCAGCTAGTTGGTGAGGTAACAGCTCACCAAGGCATCGACGGGTAGCTGGTCTGAGAGGACGATCAGCCACACTGGAACTGAGACACGGTCCAGACTCCTACGGGAGGCAGCAGCAGGGAATATTGCACAATGGGCGAAAGCCTGATGCAGCAACGCCGCGTGAGGGATGAAGGCCTTCGGGTTGTAAACCTCTTTCAGGAGGGAAGAAATTGACGGTACCTCCAAAAGAAGCCCCGGCTAACTACGTGCCAGCAGCCGCGGTAATACGTAGGGGGCGAGCGTTGTCCGGATTTATTGGGCGTAAAGGGCTCGTAGGCGGTTCAGTAAGTCGGCTGTGAAAGTCCGGGGCTCAACCCCGGAAATGCAGTCGATACTGCTGTGACTAGAATCAGGTAGAGGAGAATGGAATTCCCGGTGTAGCGGTGGAATGCGCAGATATCGGGAGGAACACCAGTAGCGAAGGCGGTTCTCTGGGCCTGTATTGACGCTGAGGAGCGAAAGCGTGGGGAGCAAACAGGATTAGATACCCTGGTAGTCCACGCCGTAAACGTTGGGTACTAGGTGTGGCGATCCGTCTAACGATTGCCGTGCCGAAGCTAACGCATTAAGTACCCCGCCTGGGGAGTACGGCCGCAAGGCTAAAACTCAAAGGAATTGACGGGTCCCCGCACAAGCGGCGGAGCATGCGGCTTAATTCGATGCAACCCGAAGAACCTTACCTGGACTTGACATCATGGGAAAAGCCGTGGAAACACGGTGTGCATTAGCGTCCATGACAGGTGGTGCATGGCTGTCGTCAGCTCGTGTCGTGAGATGTTGGGTTAAGTCCCGCAACGAGCGCAACCCTTGTCCTATGTTGCCAGCGGTTCGGCCGGGGACTCATGGGAGACTGCCGGGGATAACTCGGAGGAAGGTGAGGACGACGTCAAGTCATCATGCCCCTTATGTCCAGGGCTGCACGCATGCTACAATGGGCGGTACAACGGGCAGCGACCCTGCGAAGGTGAGCGAATCCCTCAAAGCCGTCCTCAGTTCGGATTGAAGTCTGCAACTCGACTTCATGAAGCCGGAGTCGCTAGTAATCGTGGATCAGCAAAGCCGCGGTGAATGCGTTCTCGGGGATTGTACACACCGCCCGTCACGTCACGGAAGTCGGCAACACCCGAAGTCAGTGGCCTAACCCTTTTGGGAAGGAGCTGCCGAAGGTGGGGTCGGTAACTGGGACGAAGTCGTAACAAGGTAGCCGTACGGGAACGTGCGGCTGGATCACCTCCTTTCTAAGGAGCGAACACGAATCAGCCCATCACAGCTGATTCCAGTTCCTAGTTAGACGCTGATTATTCACACGCATCAACCTCGAATCATCGAGACGGAAGCGCTTGGCCGGCAACGGCCGGGCGTGACGAGTCGAGATCGTGCCGAGCGATGTCGTGTCTACACGCTGTTCAGTCGTGAAGGAGTCTGCTCCTGAGCCCACAAGGCCCAGGGCAGTCCTTCAGGCACCTTGAGAACTGCATAGCGAGCACGTCGTCTTGGATTTTCTATTATCCAAGCTACTAAGAGTCAACGGTGGATGCCTTGGCACTAGAAGTCGATGAAGGACGTAGCAGGCTGCGATAAGCCCCGGGAAGCCGTCAAGCAGGCGTTATATCCGGGGATTTCCGAATGGGGAAACCCAGCTGGGGTCATGCCCAGTTACTCCGCTCTGAACACATAGGGGCGGTAGAGACAACCGGGGGAACTGAAACATCTCAGTACCTCGAGGAAGAGAAAACAACATGTGATTCCCTGAGTAGCGGCGAGCGAAACGGGAACAGCCCAAACCGGTGTGGTGTGATAGCTCTGTGGCGTTGCCACACCGGGGTTGCGGGACCTACATGTCAGGACACAGATCCTGGCGAAGAGTTACAAAAGCGGCGGTTAGTCGAACACAGCTGGAAAGCTGGGCCAGAGCGGGTAACAGCCCCGTAGGCGAAAACTGATCGCTCTCTTCGTGGAGTTCCCAAGTATCACGGAGGATATTCCGTGTGAATCTGCGAGGACCACCTCGTAAGGCTAAATACTCTCTAGTGACCGATAGCGGACAAGTACCGTGAGGGAAAGGTGAAAAGGACCCCGGCGAGGGGAGTGAAACAGAACCTGAAACCGTTGACTTACAAGCAGTGGGAGGAATCTTCGGATTCTGACCGCCTGCCTTTTGAAGAATGAGCCGGCGAGTTATCGATGTGTGGCGAGGTTAAGGCGTGAGCCGTAGCCGAAGCGAAAGCGAGTCTTAATAGGGCGTCTAGTCGCATGTCATAGACCCGAAGCCGAGTGAGCTATCCATGGGCAGGGTGAAGCGAGGGTAAGACCTCGTGGAGGCCCGAACCCACCTAGGTTGAAAACTGGGGGGATGACCTGTGGATAGGGGTGAAAGGCCAAACAAACTCGGCGATAGCTGGTTCTCCCCGAAATAGCTTTAGGGCTAGCGTCTTGCGTTTAGCTTTGGGGGTAGAGCACTGATTGGGTTAGGGGGCCTACAAGCTTACCGACCCCAGTCAAACTCCGAATCCCAAAGTTCCAGAGCAAGGCAGTCAGTCTACGTGGGATGAGCTTCGTGGACGCGAGGGAAACAGCCCAGACCGCCAGCTAAGGCCCCTAAGTCTGTACTAAGTGGGAAACGATGTGGAGTTGTCCAAACAGCCAGGATGTTGGCTTAGAAGCAGCCATCATTTAAAGAGTGCGTAATAGCTCACTGGTCGAATGACTCCGCGCGGAAAATGTAACGGGGCTCAAGTACAGCGCCGAAGCTGCGGAATTCAGTATCTCTGATACTGGGTTGGTAGGGGAGCGTCGTGTGGCCATCGAAGCGGCGGCGGAAGCCAGCCGTGGAGGCTACACGAGTGCGAATGCCGGCATGAGTAGCGAATGGAGAGTGAGAATCTCTTCCGCCGATTGTCCAAGGTTTCCTGGGGAAGGCTCGTCCGCCCAGGGTAAGTCGGGACCTAAGGTGAGACCGAGAGGTGTAATCGATGGATAACTGGTTGATATTCCAGTACCTCTCTGAGACCGTTCAGACCGAATCACGTTTGCTAAGGAAAGCCCTTCGGGGCCTACCGACCCAGCGTGTAGTAGGTGAGCAATGGAGTGACGTGGAAGGGTAAGCGAACCCGGGCGTTGGTTGTCCCGGGGTAAGCCCGTAGGGTGAGGTCCAGGAAAATCCGGACCTCGTGAAGCCTGAGAAGTGATACGGAGCCGATTTAGGCGAAGTCGCTGAACGCCCATGCCACCGAGAAAACCTTCTAGCGAGGTCTCAGGGAGCCCGTACCCCAAACCGACACAGGTGGACAGGTAGAGAATACCAAGGCGAGCGAGTTAACTCTGGTTAAGGAATTCGGCAAATTTGATCCGTAACTTCGGGAGAAGGATCGCCCCGGTAAGGTCAAGGACTTCGCGTCCGGCAGCCTGAGGGGGCCGCAGTGACCAGACCCAAGCGACTGTTTACTAAAAACACAGCACGGTGCCAAGTCGCAAGACGATGTATACCGTGTGACGCCTGCCCGGTGCTGGAAGGTCAAGTGGAGAGGTTAGGCTTCGGCCGAAGCTTTGAAACTAAGCCCCAGTAAACGGCGGCCGTAACTATAACGGTCCTAAGGTAGCGAAATTCCTTGTCGGGTAAGTTCCGACCTGCACGAATGGCGTAACGACTTGGGTACTGTCTCAACCAGAGACTCGGTGAAATTGCAGTGTGAGTAAAGATGCTCACTACCTGCGGCAGGACGGAAAGACCCCGGAACCTTTACTGTAGCTTGACATTGGAGTCTGGCGTTTGATGTGTAGGATAGGTGGGAGACTAGGAAGCGGTGGCGCCAGTCATCGTGGAGTCAATGTTGAAATACCACCCTTCACTCGACGGCCTTCTAACCTCGGTCCGTTATCCGGATCAGGGACAGTGTCTGGCGGTCAGTTTCACTGGGGCGGTGGCCTCCTAAAGTGTAACGGAGGCGCCCAAAGGTTTCCTCAGTCTGGTCGGCAATCAGACGTTGAGTGTAAAGGCACAAGGAAGCTTAACTGCGAGACCTACAAGTCGAGCAGGAACGAAAGTTGGGCTTAGTGATCCCATCATGGCATGTGGGTGCGTGATGGCTCATCGGCTAAAAGGTACTCCGGGGATAACAGGCTTATACCCCCCAAGAGTCCATATCGACGGGGGTGTTTGGCACCTCGATGTCGGCTCGTCGCATCCTGGGGCTGGAGCAGGTCCCAAGGGTCGGGCTGTTCGCCCGTTAAAGCGGCACGCGAGCTGGGTTTAGAACGTCGTGAGACAGTTCGGTCCCTATCCGCCGCAGGCGCAGGAAATTTGAGAGGATTTGTCCCTAGTACGAGAGGACCGGGATGAACACACCGCTGGTGTGCCAGTTGTTCTGCCAAGAGCACGGCTGGTTGGCTATGTGTGGACGGGATAAGTGCTGAAAGCATCTAAGTACGAAGCCCACCTCGAGATGAGATTTCCCATGGGGTTAACCCAGTAAGGGCCCTGGTAGAAGACCAGGTTGATAGGCCGGAAGTGTAAGTACAGCAATGTATTCAGCTGACCGGTACTAATTGCCCGAGGGCTTGGATTGAAAATCAAAGACACGTGCTCGCTATGGAGTGCTCGGGGTTGCCCGACACTTGAAGATTTGTCCGGTGGCGATAGCGGCGGGGAACCACCCGTTCCCATTCCGAACACGGAAGTGAAACCTGCCAGCGCCGATGGTACTTGGGGGGCAACCCCCTGGGAGAGTAGGTCACCGCCGGGCATTAAAATTGAGAGGGTCGACGTCGTCGGCCCTCTTTCTGTTTGCAAAGGACACCAGACATGGCTGACGGAGAACGTCGCAATCGAGGCAAATCGAACGGCGGCCGCCCGTCGAATGATCGCCGAGGCGGAGATGCCCGGCGCGGAGGCTCGTCAGGGGGCAGCCGTCGGGGAGGTCCGGCGAAGAAGGGGCAGGGACCGGATCGAGGCAAGGGCCGCCCGAGTGGCCAGGCGCCGTCCCGAGAAGAGCGCAAGAAGCTCCACGCCGGCGGCCAGTTGCCTCGTTGGATCCGGGAGGAGATCACCCGCTCTACGCCCAAGGAACGCCGTGAGGCGGCGATCCGGGACCTCGAGAACGGGGTGGAGGCGTTCGCAGCCGACCGCTACAAGCCGGCAGCAGCCGCGCTGCGGAAGGCGAAGGCCGCATCCTCGAGATCCGCCACGATCAGGGAACTGCTCGGGCTCTCGGCGTATCACCTCGGCAACTGGGACGAGGCGTTGAAGGAGCTCCGTGCCTTCAGGCGTATGTCGGGTGAGACCGATCAGATGCCGATCGAGATGGACTGTCTGCGGGCGCTGGGCCGCAGCAAGGACGTGGAGAAGACCTACGACCTGTTTCACGAACTGGGGGGTGGGCGAGACACCGACAACGAGGCTCGAGTCGTGTATTCGAGCCATCTCGTCGACGAAGGACGCGTGGACGACGCGTGGAGGGTCATCAACGCCAAACTGGTCGCAAACCCGCCCGAGAGCCTGGTGAGACGCTGGGCGGTCGCAGCCCGGGTGGCGCATGTCGCCGGGGATGACGACGCGGCATCGAAGTTCCTGGCGGCGATTCGGGACTACGACGCCGAATTGCCGTGGTTGGAGGACCTCGAGGCCGAGCTGGCCGGCTGATTTCGTCAGTCCCAGTTCCTAGCGTGACAGCAGGCACTTCCCCGGGTGGACGATGGGAAGGTCATGGATGTCAATCTCGCCCTCATCAGCGGTCGGCTGGCGTTGCCACCGGATCTCGATCTACTCCCGGACGGCTCACAACGCGCCCGGATGCTGGTGTGTGTCCGATCCGAACGGCGGCGCCGGTTCGATGTGCTTCCGGTGGTGGTGCCACCCGAGATCCACTCGGACGTGTTGGAACGGGCCCCAGCCGGCGCCAGGGTGCTCGTGGCGGGTTCGCTGATGAGGTGGTGTTCCCCGGGCGGGTCGGCGCCACCGGGGAGGATCGAGGTCATCGCTTCCGCCCTCAGGTTTCCTGAGATCGAGGACTTCGAACCAGCGGACAATGAGTTCGAGCAACCCGCGAGCCCTGATGGCTCCCTGTTGCTGGCCCTTCTCGAGGCTCTTCTCGAGCCACCCGATGTCGAAGACGCCGGCCGACCTCGGTAGGGTTCCCCGGTCATGATCGAGGTCGCCGTCGCCGCACCATCGGGACTCGCAGCACGCGCCGCTGAGTCCGTCGCCGCCCACGGGGGCGGCGCCGTCGATGCTGCCATCGCCGCCGCCATCGCAGCGATGTTCACCGAGATCGGCGTTGCGGCGCCAGGTGCAGGAGCGTTCGTCACCGTGTCGGGATTCGACGACGACCCGGTCGTCCACGACGGCTACATGGCAGTGCCCGGACTCCATGGCGCCCAGCCCGAACCGAATGCGATCCGGGCCGACATGGGGTACGGAGGAGGACTGACCACCATGGTCGGCCCTGCCAGCGTCGCGGTCCCTGGAGCGTGGGCGGCATTCGACAGGGTGCACGCGATCCACGGTCGCACCGACTTCGGCAACCTGGTGATGCCCACCATCGACATCCTCGAAGCCGGATTCACACTCGGGACCAGCTGTCTCTACTACCTCGGCTACTCGAGCGAAGCGGTCTTCGGGCACGACCCCGCCTCCAGAGCGATTCTGCATCCCAGGGGCGCCTTGGTGACTGCAGCCGATGCCGTTCACATGCCGGATGCCGCCTCGACACTCCGTACGCTTGCCGAGGAGGGACCGATGGCGATGCTGGCTGGAACGCTGGGGCAGCGAATCGCAGAGGACCTGTGGCACCGGGGAAGCCTGATCGGCCCAACCGACTTCGCGTCGTACCGTGACCTCGAACGCGAACCGCTCGTGCACTCCGTAGGCGGATGGGATCTCTACACGAACCCACCGCCGGCCGTCGGCGGTGCAGGGCTGATCGCGTTGCTCGCAGGCCTGGAACAACGCGACCCGGCGGCCTTCCTCGATGCCCAGGAGCAGCTCTTCCGGTGGCGCCGTGGCCCGCTCCACGACACGACCGATCGATCCGGCGACATCTACGAGTTCCTGCACGGCCTACCCGGCGACCCCATTCGCTCGCCGTCCACGGTCCACGTTTCGGCGGTCGACTCCGAGGGCGTCGGCTGTGCCATCACCTTGTCCGCAGGATACGGATCAGGAGTGATCCCGACTGGCACCGGGCTGTACATGAACAACGGGATGGGAGAGCTCGAGTTGGTCGGCGAACCGACCGGCCTCGTTCCGGGAGATCGGCTGAACTCGAACATGGCACCGACCCTCCTCCGGTCCTCCGAGCGTGGCATGCTGGCGATCGGGTCGCCAGGTGCGGATCGAATCAGCTCCGCACTCGCGTCGGTCGTGGGAGCGCTCGCTCTCGAAGGCGGCTCGCTTCAAGAGGCGCTCGACCACCCTCGCATCCACGTGGCCGTCGACGAGGAGGGAACGGCCGTGATCAAGGCGGAGCCTGGTGCCGCCGTGCCCGATCATCCGCTCCCGGTCGACTGGTTCGACGATGTGAACATGTACTTCGGCGGTGTCGGAGCGGCACTGGTCGAACCGAACGGGCGTCTATCCGCGGCCACCGATCCTCGCCGGCCTGGCGTGGCGGCGATCTTCGGAGGTCGCGAAAACTGACCCTCGACATCGGCGGTGGGTGGAGCTACGTTCGGAAGCGTCCCGCCGACCCTCGCAGACATCTCCGTCTGCCCGATCTCGAGGAGCCCACATGGCCTGGTACTGGTCCGATGACGTCGCACGAGCCGCAATCGAAGCCGGCTTGGTGACGGAACGGTCAGTGCAGGAGTGGATCGGTCGACCGGTGGCCTTTGCCGCCGAGGCGGACCTCGCCCACGCCGATGTGGCGGCCAGGCTGCTCGGGATCGAGCAGCAGGTGTCCGTCGGGGCGGCCTGAAGTCGGCTTGAGAGAGAGATCCGACTTACATGGTCGGTGATGTACCGATTCCTTCGTTCTCCTCGCTGGATCGCCGGTTTGATCGTGGTCGCCACGGTGGTGGCCGTGTTCGTGGCACTCGGGAACTGGCAACTCGCTCGTCACCGTGAAGTGCAGCTCGACAACCAGATCTCATCGGCCCGGATCGTCGCAGAGCCTGTCGATCTGGCGAGCATGCTCACCGCAGCAGGGCCCTCGGTCGACTCGCTCGAGAACCGTCGTGCCAGCGCTCGGGGTACGTTCGAACCGGCTGATGAACTGCTCGTGCGCAACCAGGTGAACAACGGAACCGCGGGGTTCCACGTCGTCACCCCGTTCCGGTTCGACGGCGGAACCATCCTCGTCAACCGAGGTTGGGTGCCGCTCGAGCTGGACACACCACCGATCGAGCTCGCCCCGCCGCTCGACGGAGTCGTCGACGTCGAGTTGCTGTTGCGCGCCTCACAGCCGCGACCCTCGTTCGGACGAGAAGAGCCACAGGGAGAGCTCGACGTGATCAACCGGATCGATCTCGATCGGCTCGATCGACAGTTCGAAGATCTCGCCCCCGTCTGGGCACAGCTGATCGTTCCGGACGAGAACGATCGTCTCCCAGTTGCCCTGGACACGCCCACGTTCGACGACAATGGTCCCCACCTCGCCTACGCGGCACAGTGGTTCCTGTTTGCGCTGATCACCGTCGTGGGGTCCGCCTTCCTCATCCGATCTACAGGCCGCAAGGCGGCGCGCCGAAGGAACCAGGGATGAGACGTGGACTACTCGTGCTCTCGTTGGTGCTGGCGGCGTGCGGCGGACCGGCCCAGCCGGCGAGTCCGACTGCGCCGTCCACATCCGCCGTCCCGACGGTGCCCCGCGCCACCCAGCCGGTCACCGTGGTGGAGCCGTCGTCCTGCACCGGCGCCCCACCGCGCACCTGGGCGATCATGTGCCAGGCGGTTGAGCTGATCGACGAGGTCTACGTCGACGAGGTGGAGCGGGCAGAGCTCGTCGCTGCGGCCAATCTCGGTGTTCGCGCCGTTCCCCCAGCCGACAGAGCCGACCCGCCAGGAGACGTGTTCCGATGCACGATTCCCGACGAAGCCTTCCTATCGGTCTGTGAGACGGTGCTGGAGCGCCTCAAGACCGATCATGACGACCCGGCTGCGCTGGTCGAGGGTGCTCTGAACGGCATCTTCCAATTCGCACTCGACCCGTTCTCGTCGTATGTCCCACCCGACTACGTCGACCAACTCGACGAGTTCGGGTCCGGCGCCGTCTACGACCTCGGGCTGATCGTGTCGGCGCGATCCACAGCGGGTGAGCCGTGCGGCGTGATCTCCGGATCGTGTCGACTCGAGGTCGTCTCGGTGTTTGCGATCACGCCGGCGGCAGACGCGGGGATCATCGTGGGAGACGTCATCGTCGCGGTGGACGGCGAGGCGCTCGACGGCCTTTCTGCGGAGGCGGCCACTGCGCGCCTGTTCGGCCCGGCCGGTGTGTCCGTGGAGATCGAGATCGACCGGGAAACCGGCACTCTGACCAAGTCGCTCGTCAGGGAGGACTTCAGATTCGATCCGATCGAGTTCGAGATGATCACCGGTTCCGTCGCATATCTCCGACTCAACACATTCAGCCAGCAGTCCGCCCAACTGGTCGGCCAGGTACTGCAGGTGTCGGACGTCGAGAATGCCAGAGCGATGATCCTCGATCTGCGTGACAACCCTGGCGGGCTCGTGCTCGCCGCGCAGGCGATCGCCAGCCAGTTCCTCGACGGTGAACTCGTCATGGTCGAGCGGGGCAGAGACTACGAGTATCCGTGGGTGGTCATCGAGGGAGGGCTGGCCAATCCCTCCATGCAGTTGCTCGTCCTGGTCAATCGTGCATCGGCCTCCGCATCGGAAGTGCTGGCGGCGGTGCTCAAGGAGCAGGGGCGGGCAACGGTGATCGGAGAGCCAACCTTCGGCAAGAACCTGGTTCAACAGGTGTACACGGCCCGCGATGGGGGTGAGCTGCGGATCACCGTGGCCCGCTGGGAGACTCCGGGTGGTCTCGACATCGGCATCACGGGACTCGATCCGGACATCGTGATCGCACCTGACGTCATCGGAGGCAGCGATCCGATCCTCGACGAAGCGTTGAGGCTGCTCGGGCTCTAAACGGGCGCCGCCAGACCCTCGACGACCTCCACGGACGGAAGGACGAGCAGGTGGGCCGGATCGAGGCGCAGCTTGCTCGACCGGTTGCCTCCGCCGAGGACGATCGATGCTCGATCGAGCACGTTGCTGTCGACGAGTACCCGCATCGGCTCGGGCAGGCCGAATGGCGTGACCCCGCCGATCTGCATGGCGGTGAGCTCCACCGTGAGGTCGGCAGACGCGAACGACAGCTTCTTGACATCGAGTTGATCTCGCACCGCACGGTTGACATCGAGACGATGGGTTGCGAGCACCACGCAGGCAGCGGTGACGCCTGGAGGCCGCCTGGACGCAACGAGGATGGTGTTCGCCGAGTCTGCGGGCTCGACACCGTACGCCTCACAGAATGCCGCGGTGTCCGCAAGGGATGGATCGCACGCCATCACTTCGTAGTCGATCACACCGTGTTGGGCGAGTGAATCTGTCACCACGTCTTCGAGCACGACGCCTCCTCGGGTGGACGGTAGCCTGCGTTCATGGCTCGGATCGGTGTGGTCGGAAGTGTGAACCTCGACATGGTCGCAACGGCGCCGCGCCTCCCCAGACCGGGTGAAACCGTCACCGATGCCTCGTTCGCCATCCATCCCGGAGGCAAGGGAGCAAACCAGGCGCTCGCAGCCCGGCGGTTGGGAGCGGAGGTCTCGCTGATCGCACGGGTCGGGACCGATACCAACAGCGGCCCGGCGCTCGAGCTGCTCCGCCGCGACGGTGTGGATCTCGATCGCTCGTCTCGAGACCGGGAGCATCCGACCGGTGTGGCGTTGATCGTCGTCGACGAGGCAGGTGAGAATCAGATCACCGTCGCCCCGGGAGCCAATCGACATCTCCAGCCCGAAGATCTCGACCTCGTCGGATTCGACGCGGTCATCGCCCAACTCGAGGTGCCGACCGAGACGGTCCTCTCGGCGGCGACGAGAACCCAAGATCTGTTCGTCCTGAACGCTGCGCCGGTGCGAGACCTTCCTGCCGGGCTCGTCGAAGCGTGCGACGTGATTGTCGTCAACGAGGGCGAGCACGAAGCGTTGGCCGCGGTTCTCGTGGGCAGCGCCGCAATCGTCATCACGACGCTGGGGCCGAGAGGTGCCAGGGCACAACGCGGCACCGAGGAGATCGGCTTCGCATCGGCCCCCGCCGTGAACGCGATCGATACGGTCGGCGCGGGTGACGCCTTCACGGCGGCGGTCACCGTTGCGCTGTGCGAAGGCCGTGAGATCAGCGACGCACTTGCATGGGCCTGCGCCGCCGGCGCCCTGACGGCCACCCGAAGAGGGGCTCAGCCCTCACTTCCGACTCGAACGGAACTCGACGACTTCATGGCGAACCTGTGACCACCCCCGTCATCATCGATTGCGACCCCGGACACGACGATGCGATCGCGCTGCTGCTCGCGGTGGCGAGCCCAGAGCTCGACATTCTCGGCGTCACCACGGTCGCGGGGAACACCACACTCGACAAGACGACGCGGAACGCCCTGACGGTCCTCGAGCTCGCAGGCAGGCCGGATATCCCCGTCGCCGTGGGAGCCGCAGTGCCCCTCGCCCGTGACCTCGTGGTCGCAGAGTACGTCCATGGAGAGTCCGGACTGGACGGTCCCGTGTTGGAGGCACCCTCGAACGTTCCGGTGGCCGAGCCGGCTGCCGAGTTCATGGCCGCAGCGATCCGCAACAGTCCCGAACCGGTGACTCTCATACCGACCGGGCCGCTCACCAACATCGGCTTGCTGTTGCGCGAGTATCCGGACGTCAGAGACAACATCGCTGCGATCACCTTCATGGGAGGAGCAGCAGAGATCGGGAACGTGACGCCGAACGCCGAGTTCAACATCTACGTCGATCCCGAAGCTGCTGAGGTCGTCGTGTCGTCGGGCCTCCCGGTCACGATGATCGGCCTGGAAGTCACCCACCAGGCCCTGTTCGGCGAGCACGAAGCGGATGCGCTGCGCGGGCGGGGGAGAGCTGCAACCTTCGTCGCCGAACTGCTGGACTTCTTCGTGGCCAATCACCCACGCACCTACTCGACTCCCGGTGCCCCCGTTCACGACGTCGTCGCCGTTGCGCAGGTGATCGATCCGACGCTGGTCGCGACGGAACGGTGCGGGGTTCGGATCGACACCGGCGACGGACTCGGGCGTGGGCGGACCGTCGTCGATCGCTGGCACGTGACAGACTGGGAACCCCAGGTGGACGTCGGCTTCGGCCTCGATCGCGCGGCCTTCTCCCGGCTCCTGTTCGAGCGACTCGATCGGCTGCCGTGAGCGGGTGAGGCCCGAGCCTCACCCGCCCCGACCCGTCAGCTCACCGCGGCGAGCGCCTGTTCGAAGTCGGCCTTGATGTCATCGATGTGCTCGATACCCACCGAGACCCGAACGAGGTCCGGCGCCACACCTGCGGCCGCCTGCTCATCTGCAGACAGCTGCTGATGGGTGGTCGAAGCCGGGTGGATGACGAGCGTCTTGGCATCGCCGACGTTGGCGAGGTGGGAAGCGAGCACCGTGTGATCGATGAACCGCTTGCCCGACTCGAAGCCGCCCTTGATTCCGAAGGACAACACGCAACCGAAACCGTTGGTGAGGTACTTCTTGGCGTTCTCGTGCGAGGGATGATCCTCGAGACCGGGGTACGACACCCAGCTGACCTGAGGGTGGTCCTTGAGCCATCGGGCGAGCTCCAGCGAGTTGTCTGCATGGCGCTGCACTCGCAAGCTGAGCGTCTCGAGACCTTGAAGCAACAAGAACGCGTTGAACGGCGACAAGGCAGCGCCGTAATCACGAAGCCCCTCGACGCGGGCTCTGATGGCAAAGGCGATGTTCCCGAAATCCGACTCGGGGTTGAACACGTCGGTGAACACGAGCCCGTGATACCCGGGTGAAGGATCCGTGAAGGTCGGGAACTTCCCGTTCCGCCAGTCGAAGTTCCCCGAATCGGTGACGACTCCGCCGATCGAGGTCCCGTGGCCACCGATCCACTTGGTCGCCGACTCCACCACGATGTCGGCGCCGTGTGCGATCGGACGGCAGAGGTAGCCGGCTGCGCCGAACGTGTTGTCGACGATCAGCGGAATCCCGTTGCTGTGGGCCACGTCCGCGAGCGCCTTGAAGTCGGGCACGTTGTAGCGAGGGTTTCCGATCGCCTCGACGTAGAGCGCCTTGGTGTTGTCGGTGATCGCCGCGGCGAACGCGTCCGGATCGTCCCCTTCCACGAAGACCGAATCGATCCCGAGCCGGGGGAACTGCACCTTGAACTGGTTGTAGGTCCCTCCGTACAGGTTGGAGGTCGAGACGATCTGGTCACCCGCCTGGAGGATGTTCGTGACCGCGAGCAGCTGGGCGGCCTGACCCGAGGCCGTGGCGACCGATGCCAGCCCTCCTTCGAGCGCTGCGATCCGTTTCTCGAACACGTCGGTGGTCGGGTTCATGATCCGCGTGTAGATGTTCCCGAACTCCTGGAGCCCGAACAGCCGCGCAGCGTGGTCGGTGTCGTCGAAGGTGTACGACGTCGTCTGGTAGATGGGCACGGCTCGGGCGTTCGTTCCCGGGGCCGGATCCTGTCCGGCATGTACCTGGAGTGTCTCGAAGTGCAGGTCGCTCATTGTGGTTTCTCCTCTGGGGTCAGACCGCTGCTGGAGCGGAGAGATGGATGTTCACGGGTATCGATGCCTTCAGTGTGTGCCCGACCGGAGAAGTCTCGAGCACGTGGCGATGGAGGTCCTCCAGTTCTTCGAGGCTGGCCGAGCTGTCGATGTCGACGACGGCCCGGATGTCGTGGAATCCGGCGTGTCCGGGCACGAGTCCGAGGAATGACTGCAGGTCGAGGTCACCGTCGAGGCGAATCGACAGGTCGTTGATGGCGATCCCGCGGGCGGTTGCGTTGGCGGCGTACCCGACCGCCAGGCAGTTGCCGAGGGCGCCGAGCAGTTGCTCGACCGGGTTGGGGGCCGTGTCCGTCCCGCCGAGTCCCTTCGGTTCGTCGCTGGGTGTCGGCTGGAAATCGCGAATGGTCGCTTCGGAGCGGAACCCGCCCGTCCAGCGGACGCTCGCCGACCAGGTGGTGTGCGCTGCTTCGGGCGTTTCGGTGATGTGGCCTGCGAGGCCGGCGACTGATTCGATGTCGACGTCGTTGAGTCGGTTGGTCATGGTGTCACTCCTGTGTGAGATGTGGATGTGGGTGTGCCGAGCTTCCCGGATGGCGATCCTTCCGGGTGGTGGGATGACCTCAGATCGAGGTGTCGGTACAGGAGTGGACCACCCGGAAGCACGGCATGGCCGTACACATGAGATGGGTGGGTGCGGTGGGGTGATGCATTGGTGTTGGTCTCCTCGGTTGTGTGGCGCTCTCTGAGCGCCTCCGTGCGAGGATCCGCATCGAGGCTCTCATCGATCAGGCATTGGCACCATCGAGTGGTTGCCGCGGCTTCGTCGGGCCTGTCCCTCAGCCGCTCTAGATGAGCGCGTTGTCAAGTCGGGTGAGTATGGGGTACGGGTGCGACCTTGTCAAGCACGTTCGTGCGACTATTCGTGACCCGGCTCCCCCCACGGCCCGATCGGGGTCGGATCTCGAGTTCGGAAACTCGAGAGCCCCGGGGTATCCCGGGGCTCTCGATGGAGGAGATCGAACCTCAGTCGGCCGTTTGGTGCTCGGCCGCCTGGTGCTCGGCGATCTGACGGTGGACGTCTTCCATGTCCAGTGCCTTGACCTGGCTGATGAGGTCTTCGAAGGCCGCAGGGGGAAGGGCGCCGGCCTCGTTGTACAGCAGCACGTTGTCCCGGAACACCATGAGCGTTGGGATCGAGCGGATCCCGAACGAGGCGGCGAGTTGCTGCTGAGCCTCGGTGTCGACCTTGCCGAAGACGATGTCTTCGTTCGCCTCGGACGCCTGCTCGAAGGTCGGAGCGAAGCTGCGGCACGGTCCACACCACTCTGCCCAGAAGTCCACGATCACGGTGTCGTTGTCGGTGATCGTCTGCTCGAAGTTGTCGAGTGTGAGCTCTACGGTTGCCATTTTCTGATTCCTTTGATCGTCCGGTGGTGTCAACGCCTCGTGGTGCGAGATCATTCCGCCAAGAACGAGGCGACGTCGACCGTAGGGCGAAGCACCGCCATATCGCGAAGCGTCTCGTCGACGACAGGCAGCGAGACGGACTCGATGTCGTCCGTCCTGAGCAGGCGCATGTTCCATCCCGTTTGGATGAGCCTTGGGAGATCGAGCGAGTTGTCCAGGGTGAGGTGAGGAGCGACCGTCGCCGCGAGCCCCTGCAGCTGGCGGACGTTGGTCGCATCGATGACCCGCCCGAACATGTCGATGATGAACCCTCGTTCGCGTTGATTTCGTGCCAGGTCGTTCGCGCCCGGAACGGAGCGCCAACGACCGTCGACGAGTTCTTCGGTCTTTCGGGATCGGATCCAGGCGAGGGTCTGCTCCCCATCGGCGACGGTGCAGCCCTCAGGGAGGTCCAAACCGGAGGCCGGGTCCCGGACCGGGTGTTCCAGACAGATCTCGTAGCCCCCGAGGCGATCGACCGCCTCCTGGAACCCGACGAGATCGACGGAGGCCACGTGATCGACGCCGATCGACGTCATCTGTTCCACGGTGAGTTGCAGCACGGTTTCGCCGGGAACCGAGTCGCAGCCCTCGAAGGCGTCGGCCAAGCGGATCTCCTCGAACTCCTCACAGATGTCCGGTGCGACCAGGTCGCGGGGGAGCGAGACCAGTCTGACCTGGTTCCGCTCGAATCGAATCGTCGCCAGAATGATCACGTCTGCCCTGCGCCCCTCGAAGGCGCCGAACCCGCTGAGGTCGTCGAGACCGCTCCGGTCGTCGGTGCCGATCAGCAGGAAGGTGGTCTCTCCGAGGATCGGCTCAGGTCGAGTGGCCTCGGTCTCTTGCGGTTCATCCTGGGACCCGGGATCGGTGTCGCCCTCCGAACCCTCGAAGAGAGTCTCTGCGGCTTCGTCCGCCGTTCCGTCGATGTGGTCGAGGCTGCGGTAGGCGACGAGCGCGGGCCCCACGGCCCACGAGATCAACGCCGCGACTCCCATCGCCGCCGACCAGCGGATCGGATGCCGCAAGAAGTGATCCCGAAGCCTGATCGACCACGATTCGCTCAACGAGGGAACTCCATGAGTTGGATGAGGTTGCCGTCTGGATCGGCCGATGTCGCCACCAGGCCACCCCATGACTCGGGCGAAGGCCGTCGAATCGCCGGCGCACCGTGGGCAACCAGCCGTGCGAAGACGTTCTCGATGTCCTCGACCTCGAAGTTGATCATGATCCTGAAGCGCTCATCCGTCGATCCTTCGACACCGTCGTGGAGCGCAATCGTCAGACGGCGTCCTCCGAAGTCGAAGTTCACGAAGCCGTCGCGATCCGACCGCGGTTCCAGCCCGAGTGTTTCGATGTAGAAATCACGCATCGCAACATGGCGAGCGGCCGTGGTGTGAATGAGCACTCCTGTGAGGTCGGTGATCGGCATGCCCGGAAACTAGTTGGACGGCTCGGCCGATCTCACTCCGGCGTCGATCGACGTTGCCGTTGACATCGCTTCAGGTCTCCGCCCGGCTCTCGTCGATCGTGACGCGCACCAGTTGGAAGTCCTGGCGCATGGCCTCCTCGACGTCCGGGCGCCCACGCAACGCCGCCGCCGGGTGAAAGGTGGGCACCACGATGATGTCTCTCCACCAGCGATAGCGTTGCCCCCGCATCTTCGTGATGCCGGTCTCCGTCTTGAGAAGCAACTTGGTTGCGAAGTTGCCGAGGGTCACCACCACCGCCGGCTCGATCAGTTCGAGCTGTCTGCGGAGATATCCGTTGCATGCGTCGATCTCGTCGGGGCGAGGATCACGGTTGCCTGGCGGCCGGCACTTCAAGACGTTGGCGATGTACACCCGGTTTCGATCGATGCCGACTTCCGACATGAGAGCATCGAGCAGACGACCGGCGGCACCCACGAATGGCTCACCCTGGAGGTCCTCGTTCTTGCCCGGAGCCTCACCGACGATCATCACGTCGGCATCGGGCGCCCCGACACCGAACACGACGTTCGTGCGGGTCTCGGCCAGGCGGCAGTCGGTGCAGGATTCGGCCGTGATCCGGAGGGTTTCGAGCTCGGTCGCCATCGAGGACCGAGCGTAGATGATGAAGCGGCCCCGGGGAACGGTGACCACAGGCTCTGGTCGCGGTCGGGCGGTCTGGTCACGCTTGGCGACAGGAGGTGGTGAAGATGGTCAGAGCCCTCGAGTTGTCCGACATCGACGGGCACGTCTCGAAGCGACGGGTCGGCGGAGCGGTGCTCGTCGTCCTCGCAGCATCCGCGAGCTGTGTCGCGCTGGCCCCGCTGCTCATGCCCGAGTCGTACTCGATCATCGAGCATTCGATCAGCGAGTCCGCCGCCCAACGGGTCGAAGGCGTGTGGCTGGCCAGAGCCGGACTCCTGCTGTTCGGTCTCGGCGTGCTCGCGCTCTCGAGCGCAGCCGGCGATCGGTGGGGCCCGTGGGGCCGTATCGCCCATCGAGGTTATGGCGTCGCCATCATCAGCACCGCGGTGTTCGCTCACATGCCATGGGAGGATGTGCCGTACGACGAATTCGAAGATCTTCTGCACTCGATCGGCTCGTTCGTCGTCGGTCTCAGCTTCGTTGTGGGCGTCGTCTTCGTCGGCATCGAGCGACGCCGGCCCAGCCGGTCGGCGCGGGTCTTCGATGGCATCGCCGTTACCGCGTCGGTCGTCATCCCGATCGTCATGTTCTCGCTGGACGGCTACGCCGGCCTGGTCCAGCGCCTGATGTTCCTCATCGCCTATGGCTGGTACGGGTCGGAGGCATGGCGGTCGGTTCGACCGAGAGCCCAGTCGATCGCGTGGGAGCACAACGAGGGGCAAAGCGAAGATCGGGATCCGATCGACGTTGCGTGAACCCGATACCTCGGGCGGGCGTAGAGTGCCTCGATGGACCTCTTCCCGGCTCGCATCGCCCCTCAGATCGATCGGCTGGTGCTCGGTATCAATCGGCAGGTCGGGCCACGCCATGGTCGAGTGCTCGACGCGATCGTCACCGAGTTGGGTCTCGACTCTCTGAAGCTCATTCCGCATTTCGCCGACTTCCTGCTTGCGGGCCCGCTGCCTCTGCGGATCGCCGAGGCCCGCCTGCCATATGCGGCTCCTCAGACGGTGCGCGACAGGTTCGAGGGGTTCGTCGAACTCGGTCTCGTGATCGAGTCGGCAGACGCTTTCGAAGCGACCGCCCGGTTCCGACCGTTGCTCGTTGCCTTGGTCGCTGCACGTGAGGATGTCGTCGATCGGACCTGGACAACGGTGCCGGTCGAAACGATCGAGGGGCTGATCGCAGGTGTGATCGGCGCCATCCCCGAGTCGTATCCTGTCGCCGTCGCACATCGTGGCCTCACGCCGTCCTCGTGGCCGGCGGCGCGGCTCTTCGACCGGCTCGTGACGCTTCGGTACGTCCGTCAGCAGGACCATGTCGAGGCCTGGCGGCAGGCCGGCCTGACGGCGGGGGAGATGACGGTGCTCACACCGTTGTGGCTCCAGGAGATGACTCCGGATGAACCCGATGCATTCGCTCGCCTCGAAACTCGAGGCCTCGTTGCGGCGGGGGAGTTGACCGGGATGGGGCGCTCGGTGCGCGATCAGATCGAGATCGACACGAACCGGCGAGCCGCATCGACCTGGTCGGTCCTCGAGGGCGACGACCGAGATCGACTGATCGAGTTGCTGTCACAGATGCCGGACACGATGCCACTCGTCGATTAAATTCGTCACATGACGAAATCATCGATGGCGCGGTGCGCGTGGTGTGGGGAGCGGTTCGCCATCCCACCAGGGCCCGGCAGGCGTCCGAGATACTGCAGACGATCGCATCGGCAGCGCGGCGTACGAAGCGCGCCAGGTCGCAGATGCCAGAGGCCTCGCACCCGACGAGATCCTGATGTCCATCGAGACGTGGCACCAACTCCGCGATGCGATCTACGTCGCCGAGACGGCTGCCGCAGACGCATGGGTCGACCTCGGAGACGCTGGAACCCGCGATGCGTTGGTGTCGATCATCACAGACCTGCGTGGGGCGATCTCCGGAGTGGTCGACGCCGTCGGAGAACCTCGCGCCGTGCGAACCCCCGACTGATGCGTCACAGTGACGTATCACCCCCTGAGCCAGAGTGCCGGGCGAATCGGGAGGCGAGCGGCGATCGAGCGGACGATCCCGGGTTTCGAGGGCAGCGATGCCCGGTATGGCGTGTTTGTTTCTCGAATACGACCGGCAGTCGTTGTTCTGCGCCTCGAATGCGACCGGCAGGCGTGGCCTTCGAACGCCGGCCGGTCCACGTGGGCATCTTCCTGCGTTCGTCGGTGCTGTGAGGGATCTCGGGGTCGCCCTGGTGACCTCGACCGGTCTCGGCCTTCTGTGCAGGAGGCTCTGCCGAATCAACCGGCAGGACACGGAACGCCCATAATCTACGTTATGTCAAGTAAGCCCCCCTTGTTCCAGCCCGCCTCGGCGAGCGTGGGCGGTTCGTTCGAGTGCCCCATGATCGGCGCCCGGTATCCTCCGGGCCTGCTCCGCTGGAGATGCGCTCACGATGCCTTCATTCGACTCCGAGCTACGCGCGATCCATCCCAAGACGCGGGCTGGATGGCGTTCATGGCTCGAGCAGAACCACGCAACGTGCGACGGCGTCTGGCTCGTCTACTACCGGGCGTCGACCGGGAGGCGCCGGCTCAGCTGGGAAGATGCGGTACGCGAGGCGCTCTGTTTCGGTTGGATCGACAGCAAGGTCCGCCCGATCGACGACACCCGCTACAAGCAGGTCTTCACACCGCGGAACCCTCGAAGCGTGTGGTCGAAGATCAACAAGGACTACATCGCTGAGCTGATCGAGGCGGAGCTCATGACCGAGGCAGGATCACACGCGGTCGATGTAGCAAAGAAGAACGGCTCATGGTCGTTGCTCGAGCCGGTCGACGCCCTCATCGTGCCGGCAGACTTGGAGTTGGTCCTGCGAGGGTCCGAGCGCGCTCGGGAGGCGTACGAAGCGCTCTCGAAGTCGGCGCAACGCGCTGTGCTCTATTCGTTGTACTCAGCCAAACGCGAAGACACACGGGCGAAGCGCCTCGCCAAAGCACTTGACGAGCTCGAGGGCGGCGAATCGCTCCACGGAGCGGCGACCGAACTCCACGATCGTCCTTGATCGGAGCGGATACAGGTCGACAGGACGCCGATGAATCGGACTCGCAAACTCATTCTCGAATGGGCGGTCGCCGGCTTCTTGTTCGGACTGCTGTTCCCGCTCGGCTCACTGGTGGTCACAGGAATCACCGAGGGCTGGTCTTCGGTCTATCTGCATTGGGAGACACCTGCATTCTGGGTCGTCAACCTCGCACCGTTCATCTTCGTCCTCGTCACGCTCGTCATCGGCGCAGCTCACGCAAAGCTGAGCCAGCTTCAGGAACAGACCGCTGCTCTGGCCGAACGAGTGGCTCATGAATGGACCGAGGAGATCCACGACAGCAACGTTGCCACGGCCACTGCGGCCGCGACTCGAGCGAAGTTCTTTGCGGCGCTCTCACACGACATGCGGACCCCGCTCACGGCGATCATGGGGTTTGCCCAACTGGCCCAGACGGACGACGAGATGGACGCGGCCATGCTGCGAGAGCTCCTGGGCGACATCGGGAAGTGGGGGTCACAGCTCCTCAACATCGTGAACGACTTGCAGGACGCAACCAAGCTCGAGGCCGGTGCGATCGAGATGCTGGTGGAGGACATCGACGGAGACGAGATCGTCGAGAGTGCCGTCACCCACATGCGGGCCCTTGCCGACGAGAAGCATCTCGAGCTCTTCCTCGACCTGCAGGCATCGTCGACGGTGCGAACCGACCCGAACCGTTTCCGCCAGATCATCATCAACCTCGTCTCGAATGCCCTGAAGTACACCGATGAGGGATGGGTCAAGGTCCGTTCCTACGGCGTCGGGGACTACGTCGTGTTCGAAGTGCAGGACTCAGGTGCCGGCATCTCGGACGAGGACATGCCCAAGGTGTTCACAGCGTTCGAACAGACCGAGGCGGCTCGCGGGCGGACAGACTCCACGGGGCTCGGACTGCCCGTCAGTCTCGGAATGGCGGAGGCGATGGGGGGCAAGATCACTGCGACTTCGATGGGAAAGGGCCACGGGTCGACGTTCCGATTGGTGCTGAACGCAGGCCAGGGTGAAGAGCCCGAACTTCGAATGGCTTCCCTGGTCGGATTGGCTGCGTGAGAGCCTGACGCTCCGGCGGAGCGAAAGCACACCGTCAGACTCGAGACGCGTTCTGGGGCTCGGAAAGGAACATCGGCGGTGCGATTCAGCTGACGAACCGGATGATGTACTTGTAACGAAACCTGCGACCTTTCGAGGCCGCCAAGCTGCCCATGATCACGGCGATCAGGTAGTAGATCCCGTATGCGGCGAGCAGGAAGATGCCGATCAGGATCACGAAGAGCATCACGGACACTGCGATCCAGATGAGTGCGTTGATCTGGAAGTTGAGCGACTCGACCGCGTGTCGACGGACGTATTCGGACTCCTTGCCTTTCGTCAACATGACGAAGAGCGGAGCGAGGAACCCCAGTGCCACCCAGGCGGCCACGAACGATCCCATGTGGGCGATCATCGCCCAGTTCTTCTCCCACTCGGTCGGCTCGAACGCATCGTCGAGTGGCTGATCTGGTAGCTGCGGACGTTCTGACATGCAATGCCTCCGGGAGCGGAGTCTACGGGCCGGCCGAATCTGTCCACGGCCGGCGCCCCACTCCCCCGTGGTCTCACCGGTGCCGCCGGACATCCGTCCAAGGCGATGACGAGCCGGCGGTTCCTTGTGATCCCCGCTCCGACCAGAAGGACTAGTTCGATCGCGCACCGTCATATGACGCGCAAGAAATGCGACGCCGGATGCCGATGCAGATCACGTGGGACGAAAGCCACCCTTTCCCAGATGACAAGGATGTTGAAGATGATGCCCCATCCGGGCCGTTTCGGTCGAACACTGTCGATCTTCGTCGTCACCCTCTTGATGACCGCCCTCGCCTCCCCCGGACTTGGAGACGTCGAACCTGCCCGGGCGGTGGAAAGCACCAACCCGACGGGACAGATGACCCTTTCCATGGCGGTCAGGCCTGGCGAGCCGGTCCCGATGCGAATCGTGACCGAGAAGTCCTCTGGTGAGCTCTCCAAGAAGGGGTTCCGTGGCCAGGGAATCGACGTGGCGTTGGTCGACTCGGGCGTGGCTCCCGTGCCCGGCCTCGATCAGCCCGGTAAGATCCTCTACGGACCGGACCTCTCGGGGGAGGCCGGAATGCCGAACCTGAAAGACCTCGACACGTTCGGACACGGCACTCACCTCGCCGGCATCATCGCCGGTGATGACGGCGACAAGGTCGGAGGCATCGCTCCGGACAGCCGCATCGTGAGTGTGAAGGTCGCCGGAGCGACCGGCGAGACCCACATCGAGCAGGTCGTCGCTGCGATCGACTGGGTGGTCGAACACCGCAACGACAACGGTCTCAACATCCGGGTGCTCAATCTCTCGCTCGGTCTGCCCGACGTTCCCTCCAGCGCCAACGATCCCCTCTCGGCAGCCGTGGAGCGTGCATGGGACGCCGGCATCGTGGTCGTGGCCGCCGTCGGCAATCGCGGCAACACTATCGGCGGTATCGACAGCCCCGCCATCTCGCCGTACGTCCTCGCCGTGGGAGCGCACGAGTCGTTCGACTCGTCGGGCGCCCAGGATTGGATCGCTCCCTGGAGCTCGGGCGGCAACACCGTCCGCCACCCCGACGTCGTGGCACCGGGCCGTTCGATCATGAGCTTCCGGGTTCCGGGATCGACCCTCGATCAGCTGTATCCGACGGCACGAGTCGAGAATCGATACTTCCTGGGGTCCGGGACGTCGCAGTCCGCAGCCGTCGTGAGCGGGTTCGCAGCGGCGATCCTGTCACGTGACCCATCGTTGACGCCGGATGAGGTCAAGTACCTGTTCATGGCGGAAGCCGTCGATCTCAAAGACACGGCGAGCCAGATCGACGGCAACGGCAAGATCCAGCCCAAGGAAGTCGCTCGGAGCCTCAAGGACGCCTCGAAGGCGCCGACACAGACCTGGACGCCTGCACTCAGCGGCTCGAGCAGCGGTGTCACCGCACCCAACGGCACCAGCTGGTCCGGTGGGAACTGGTCCGGGACGAGCTGGTCGGGCGGCACCTGGTCGGGGACGTCGTGGTCCGGGACCTCCTGGTCCGGGACGAGCTGGTCCGGGACCTCCTGGTCGGGGACGAGCTGGTCCGGTACCTCGTGGTCTGGTACCTCCTGGTCCAACGCATCGTGGTCCGGAACGTCGTGGTCCGGTACCTCCTGGTCGGGGACGTCATGGTCCGGGTCGAGTTGGTCCGGCGCCTTCTGGAGCACCTTCGGGTGGGGATGACGAATCCGGAGACCCACTGACCGACAGACCCGTACGGCGCGTCTCTCACAGATCGTGAGGGGCGCGTTGGCGCGTCTCGGCGACAACCGGCAGTGGAGCCGGTTCCGGTGAAGCGCCGGTGCGAAGCGCTCGAACCGCAGCGACAGTCGGGGCGACTCCCGGTCCGAGCGGACCGCGACCAGAATCCCCGAGATGTCGACTGCACTCATCGAAGACCGAACGCCGACGAACCGACTGTTCGCTGCTGCCGAGTCGGGCCGGATCCCCGACCCGGTCCTTCGAGCCGCCATCGACCTCCGGGTACGGGGAAAGGTCCGGCACGAACGGCGTGGCGGAGCCGAGGCGATCGCCGACCGGAAGCGAGCGCTCCTTGCCGAACGCGCCGCTGGACCCGTCACGACCCACGTCGACGAGGCAAACCGACAGCACTACGAGGTCCCACCGCGGTTCTTCGAGCTCGTCCTCGGTCCGCACCTGAAATACTCGTCGTGCTACTGGCCGGACGGCGTCGACGATCTCCCGTCCGCTGAAGAGGCATCGCTCGAGCAAGTGGTCGGTCGGGCGTGCCTGGAGGACGGTGACCGCATTCTCGAGCTGGGCGCCGGATGGGGATCGCTCTCGCTGTACATGGCCCAGCGATTCCCGAACTCCGAGATCGTGACCGTCTCGAACTCGAGCACGCAGAGGGCGCACATCGAGGCGGACGCGGCCGAGCGCGGGCTGGGCAATCTGACGATCGTCACGTCCGACATCGCCGAGTTCGAGCAGCCGGCCGACAGCTTCGACCGTGTGGTCTCGGTCGAGATGTTCGAGCACGTCCGGAACCATCGAGAGTTGCTTCGACGGGTCGGCACATGGCTGAAACCGGAAGGCACGTGTTTCATCCACGTCTTCTCCCACCGTGACGCCGCCTGGCACTTCGATGACGGGAATCCCGACGACTGGATGGCGCAGCAGTTCTTCTCAGGAGGGACCATGCCGTCGCATGATCTCCTGCTCCACGAGCAACGGGACCTGGTCGTCGTCGACGATTGGTGGATGAACGGCACGCACTATGCGAGGACGCTCCAGGCCTGGCTCGATCTGCTCGATGCCAACCGCGATGCCTGTCTCGCAGCGCTCGCATCAGGCAGCGATCCTGCGGCGCCCGAGCTCCAGCTCTCCCGCTGGCGTCTGTTCCTGTTGGCGAGCATCGGAACGTGGGGTGTTGCGGGCGGCAGGGAGTTCGGAGTGTCGCACTACCGCTTCGAGAACCGGCGATCACACAGCTGAGCCCACACGCTCAGGACTGAAGTTGTCTCCGGGCATTCCGGGCGATGCTCCGAAGGAGCGTCCGGTCGATGATCGCTCCGACGACGCCTCCGAGGATCGGCACCAGTCGCCCGAAACGCGTCACACCCTTGCCGAGTGTGCGTGCCAGCACGCGGAACGCGATTCCCTTGTTGATGAAGGCCAGCGCAGAGGACGGGAGTCGCCTGACCGCCGAGCTCGCAATCCGGCCCCCGGGCACGGCGACGCCGGCCCTCGCCAGAATCTCCGAGGCGTTGCTTCCCGTGAGGGTGAGGAGCACCACCGTCCGGGTGGCCGGGTCGGCCAGGTCGTGTCCTCGAATCGAGGCGATGGCTGCCGCCATCCGGGCGGACAGCATCGCAAACCCGACGACGTTGATGGGCAAAGCGACCACCATCGTCAGGAGTCCCCCCAGACCGGTCAGAAACCCGTTGATCGCCGCCAGCCTCGTGTGACGGTCGATCACGTCCTCGATCGCTCGACCGGTCGAGCCGTGCTCGGCGATCGCGCGGGCGGCGATGGCCTCGGCAGACCGAAATGGGCCGATTCCGTCGATGCCGAAGGCCAACACGCGACGTAGAAGGCCCTCGGCGAGCCGTTCGATCGCTCCGTTGCTCTCACTCGACACTCGTGCACCCCTGCTCGACGTGGACGCTACTCCGATGCGGAGGTTTCGTCGGCGGTCAGGACTGCGATGTTGCGAATACGGCTCCACACCGCTGCGAGGATTAGCCCAGAGCCGATGAAGCCGAACCAGTAGACGGCGGCCACGCCGAATACTGTGGCGATCACCGCTCCGACCCCTGCGCCGATCACGAGGCCACCCTGGAGGCCGAGCTGATACACACTCGAGACCCGCCCCTGAAACGCGAGCGGAACCGCCGCCTGCCGGATGCTGGTCGAGAGCGTTCCCCACATCGCCGTGTGCGCGCCGAAGAGGATGAGGATCCCGAACGCCACGGGAGCGGCCGTCGTGGTCGCAAGCACCAGATGGGTCGACGTCTCGATGACGAGACCGATCCGCATGATGGAGACGATCCCGATCCGACGCTCAGTCCAGCCGAAGGCCATGGCGCCGAGGATGGCGCCGACGGCGGAGGATCCGATCAGCAGGCCGTATCCGACCTCATCGAGACCGAGACGTTCGGAAGCCAGGATCACGAGCACCGAGAACGCAGCCCCGAAGGTGATGTTGAACGAGAAGATGAGCATGGCGAGCGTGCGGACCCGGGGATGGCCCCACAACCACCCCACGCCGTCGCTGATCGCCCGACGAAGCGATGTCGGTGTCGAGTCCGGCTCCGGCCGTCCACGAGCGCCGACGACCCTGGAGATGAGCACAGCCCCGAAGGCCATGATCATCGCCTGACCTGCGAACGGCAGCCACATGCCCAGCGCGAAGAGCGCCGCTCCTATCGGGGGGCCGGCCAGTTGGTTGAGCGTCACGAACCCAAGTGTCAGACGGGCGTTGGCCGTCGTCAGATGCGACGTGTCGACGACCATCGGTGTGAGCGTGCTTGCGGTGTTGTCTGCGAACACCTCGGCGACTCCGAGGGCGAACAGAGTGATGAGAATGGCCGGCACTCCGACAGTGCCCGAAGCGATCGCCGTGGCGAAGACGGCCAGTGCCGCCGCCCGTGTGCCATTGGCGACCATCATGATCGACCTTCGATCCATGCGGTCTGCGATCACCCCGGCATACAGCCCGAAGAGGAGCCACGGGAGCCTTGACAGCATCCACGCCAGTCCGATCAGTCCTGCATTGTCCGTCGCCGCAGCGATGAGGAGCGGTCCGGCGGCCACGGAGATCCCGTCGCCGAAGTTCGTCGACCACGACGACGCCACGAGCCGGCGGAAGTCGCTTCCCAGGCGCGCAGGCAGGACCGATTCGAGCAGCCGATGCACCCGATGAAGCTAATGGGAGCGGATCGTTCTCGCGTTGGCGAGGATGGTGGTCGAGCCGCCGGTAGGTGAGCACTACACGAAGCGGAGCTAGTCGAGACGTTGCGGTTCGACCCCTGCCTGCGGGCGAACCGGCGAGACCCGCCGGAGTCGATCGCGCTCGCTCGTTCGGGTTTCGACCGGCATCGCTGCCGCGGACCGTCCAGAATGAGACACCATGGACGGGCACGACTACGACGTGATCATCATCGGATCCGGTTTCGGTGGGTCCGTCTCCGCACTCAGGCTGACGGAGAAGGGCTACCGCGTCGGCGTGCTCGAGGCCGGCCGGCGCTTCGGGCCTGAGGACTTCCCGAAGACGAACTGGGAGGTGCGCAGGTTCCTCTGGTTCCCGCGCCTGGGCATGCGCGGCATCCAGCGCCTGTCGTTGCTCAAGGACGTGCTCGTGTTGTCGGGGGCGGGGGTCGGCGGCGGATCGCTCGTCTACGCCAACACGCTCTACGAACCACACGACGCCTTCTATCAAGATGCACAGTGGCGCGACGTCACCGACTGGAAGAGCGAGCTCGCTCCGTTCTACCGCCTCGCGGGACGGATGCTGGGAGTCGCGGACAATCCGACCCACACACCCGCCGACGAGGTCGCCTTGCAGATCGCAAAGCGCTGGCAGGTCGAGGACACCTTTCGCCCGACTCCGGTCGGCGTGTACTTCGGCGAACCCGGAGTCGAGGTGCCCGACCCCTACTTCGGCGGAGCGGGGCCGGCGAGATCCGGATGCGTCGAATGCGGGGGATGCATGGTCGGATGCCGGCACAACGCCAAGAACTCGCTCGATCGCAACTATCTGTACCTGGCCGAGCGGGCGGGCGCCGAGGTTCACCCCGAGCACGAGGTGGTGGATCTCGAGCCACTCCCGGGAGGCGGCTATCTCGTGACGACGGAGCGGCCGGGAGCGTGGATTCGCAGGCGGCGGCGCACGTTCCGCGCCTCCGACGTCGTCTTTGCCGCCGGCGCACTCGGCACCACGAGATTGCTGTTGAAACTCGCCGAGCACGGTCGGTTGCCGAACCTATCGTCTCAGGCCGGCCACGTGGTTCGCACGAACTCCGAGGCGCTCATCGGTGCCACCGCCCGATCGACCGACGTCGACTACAGCGCCGGGGTCGCCATCACCTCGTCGTTCCACCCCGAACCGCAGACACACATCGAGCCGGTGCGGTATTCGAAAGGCAGCAATGTCATGGGGCTGCTCGCCACCGTGTTGACCGACGGCGGCGGGACGGTTCCGCGGCAGCTCAGATTCCTGGGCAACGTGGTCCGGCATCCGATCGCATTTCTGCGCAGCCTGTCGGTCCGGCGATGGGCGGAACGATCGGTGATCCTGCTCGTCATGCAGAGCTACGACAACAGCATCCGCGTCGTACGCAAGCGAGGCTGGTTCGGGACCCGGCTCACGTCGCAACCGAGCACCGGCGAACCCAGCCCGAGCTACATCCCGATCGCCAACGACGCCGCCCGGGCCGCCGCCGAGATCATGGACGGATTTCCCGGCAGTTCGCTGAACGAGGTGCTGCTCGACGTGCCGACCACCGCTCACATCCTGGGAGGCGCCTGCGTCGGCGGCTCTCCGGACCGGGGGGTGATCGACCCCTACCACCGGGTCTATGGGCACGAAGGACTCCACGTCGTCGACGGAGCGGCCATCGGTGCGAACCTTGGCGTCAACCCGTCACTGACCATCACGGCCATGGCCGAACGCGCAATGGCGATGTGGCCGAACAGTGGCGATCTCGACGAGCGGCCATCCGTCGGTGAGTCGTACCGTCGGGTCGTTCCGGTCCGTCCACGAACGCCGTCGGTGCCGACGGAGATACTCGGAATCGACGCCTGGGATGCTTCGAACTCGGCCTGACGTCGGCGCGGGACGGCGACGCGGGCTTCGTGCCGCGGAGCCGGCCACCGCGCTGCCTCACGGATCGAGGGTGGAGCGAAGCCGTCCGCGGACGTTGGCCTCTTGGCAACGAGCCTTCTGTCGCCGACGATCGCCGCAGGACGGTGAGGAGGAGGCGCCATGAAGTACGCAGTCAACGTGCCCAACTTCGGGGATTACGCCGACCCGCGGCTGACCGCGGAGCTCGCTCGTCAGGCCGAAGAGGCCGGATGGGACGGCTTCTTCGTGTGGGATCACATCAACGCCGCGTTCGAGCCGGGAGTGCCGATGGCCGACCCGTGGGTCGTGCTCACTGCGGTGGCGCTGGCGACCGAGCGGATCCGGATCGGCACGATGGTCACCCCGCTCCCCCGCCGGCGCCCGTGGAAGGTCGCACGCGAGACCGTGACCCTCGACCATCTCTCAGGCGGTCGACTGATCCTGGGTGTCGGACTCGGGTTTCCGCCGGACCTGGAGTTCGCCGCGTTCGGGGAGGATGAGGATCTCCGGACCCGCGCCGAACAGTTGGATGAAGGGCTCGCCGTACTCGACGGTCTCTGGACAGGTGAGCCCTTCACGCATCGCGGCGACCACTACCAGGTCATCGACGTGCGCTTCGCTCCGCCGCCTCTGCAGAAGCCGCGAATTCCCGTCTGGGTGGCACAGATGCATCCGCACACCCGTCCGCTGAAGCGAGCGGCACGGTGGGACGGCCTCGTCCCGATGCACGAAACGGAGATGGTTCCACGTCCCGATCATGTCGCCGAGTCGGTCGAGGCGATCGCGGCGATGCGTGACACCACCGATGACTTCGACGTGTGTGTCCCGGTCGTACTCGAGGATGACCGAACCGGCACGGGAGCCCTCGTGGCGGACCTCGCCTCCGCCGGAGCCACTTGGATCATGGTTGGAGCGTGGTCGCAGGCACAGCTTCGACTCCAGATCGGTCAAGGTCCACCGCATCGACTCATTCCGGTCGAGCGACCGGAATGAGAACTTCGTTGCGTCGCAACGGGGCCGGGACGAACGGACCGTCGTAGACGGCGGCTTCCGCCTCTCCGATGACGTCCACGCCGTCACGAGCCAATGCCGAGAGGAGGTCCGCCGTGGCACGCCGAAACCGTGCCTCACCACGGCCGCCCCGGTACCGCATCGCCGCGTAACGGCCACCTGGGACCCGCACGACCGCGACGCTTCCGTCGACCGGGCGAGGCAGGCTCTCCTCGGTGTATGCCCGCTCCATGACGAAGCGGTACCGGTGTCCGCCTTCGCGGAGCGGGAGATGTGTGACGGGCACGGTCATGTTCATCTTCTCACCGGCCGAGTTCCGACCGAAGATGAAACCCGCCAGCCGTCCGAACGCGACATTGCCGGTGGTCTCGAAGTCGCCCTCGACGGTCGTCTCGGCCACCAGGTGCGACTCGTAGTCCCGGATCTCGTATCCATCGCCGGCCGCAACGACGGAGTACTCCGGCTGTTCGTATCGGCCCATGTGAACGACTCTACGAATGTCGCAGCTCTACTCGTCGTGTCGGGCGCGGACAGATGGTCGCCTTCGAGTTGGGTACAGTCGCTGTATGGCTTCGTTCGTGATCTCGGTGTTGGGAGATGACCGCGCCGGCCTCGTGGAGGCGCTGTCAGCGGTGATCGCCGAGCACGGTGGCAACTGGGAGCAGAGCCACATGACGCAGTTGGCGGGCAAGTTCGCCGGTGTGGTGCTGGTGTCGGTTCCTTCTCAGCAGTCGGAACGTTTCGGATCGGCGCTCGAAGTGCTCGAGCACATGGGCCTTCTGCATCTGTCGTTCGAAGAGGGCCGCGACGTGAGGCCTGTCGGGCGGTCGATCGAGATCCGCGTCGTCGGCAACGACCATCCGGGGATCATCCACGAGTTGTCACATCTGCTGGCGAGTCGAAACGTGAGCATCGACGACCTCGAGACGACGACGAGTCCCGCACCCATGGCCGGTGGCCAACTGTTCGAGGCGGTTGCACGACTCAGGCTTCCAAGCGGGCTCTCCGACGACGACCTGGTCGACGAGATCGGAGCTCTCGCAGCCGACTTGATGGTCGATGTCGAAGTGTTGGACGACCCGCAGGGCTGAGACCTCACTGTTGCGCGCCGGCGCGATACTCGAAGGCGTTTCCCCGTTTGCCGACGATGTCGAGCGCACCCATCTCACGGAGGCAGTAGGCCATCTGTTGGGCGGTTCGTCGCGGGCGTCCGATTGCCGATGCCAGTTCGGCGGTGGTGAACGGGACGGGAAGGTCCGCCGGGAGGAGGGAGAGCCAGTCCGCCTGCGTGGTGAGCTCGAGTCTCCCGGTCACGTCGAGCAGTCTGCGTTCCACGACCGCCCAGCCCCGTCGGCGCCAACTCCCGTTGCCGTCGAAGCGCCGGACCTCTTCCTCGTCGGTCAGGAGAACCTCGATCGAGAGGTTGGGGTGATCGACGAGGGAGGGGAAGCTCACGAGTTCGGTGAAGACGTCGTAGACACACCCGGTCTTGGGTGACTTGCGCCTCGACGACGGTGATCCGTCGTGGGGGCCCTTCACGATCCACTTCCGATGGGCGATCGGGTGCACGATGATCACCGGATGCTCATCGAGCAAGACGTCGAGCTTTGCCCGCATCGACGAGAAGCCGCGGGTCTGGATCTCGATGAGCGTGTCGTCGCGCACGATGTCGACGACGAAGCGGCCGACCGAGACCTCGAATTCGTCGCCGGGCTCTGCCAGCCAGCGCTTGAGGGCTGCATGCAGATGCGTCTCCCGCAGTGTTCCGATTCCCGACGACGTCACGAGGCTCGAGCGTAGGCGTCACGACTACGGGACTCGGCATCTGGCAATCCACGTCTCGAGACCTTCGGCTCTGGCCTCGGGATCAACCCGCAGAGACGATGGGACGTGACGAAGGAGATGCCATGGCAACCGAGATCAAGATGCCGGGGACACCACCGGACTGGCTGAACGGCCTGATGCGGACGATGTTGCGCACGCCTCTCGTCCAGCGCTTGGTGGGCAAGACGTTCGCCGTCCTGACGGTGACCGGAGCGAAGACCGGGCGCCGGTACACGATCCCCGTCCAGTACCTGAGACACGACGGAGAGTTCGTCGTGCTGTCGCAACGGATGAGGAAGTGGTGGATCAACATCGAGACACGCCCGGACGTTGAGGTGCGGATCGAAGGCGTCACGATGCACGGCCACGCCAGGATCGCCTCGGATGTCGAGGCCCGATCGCTGCTCGCGGATTGCATGCACGACGAGCCTCGGGTCGCGAGGTTCTACGGCCTGCAACCCGACGATGACGGTGAGTATCGGGCCGAGAGCCTGGAAGGCCTCCTCGGACGTCTCGTGGTCATCGTGGTCACCCCGCAACTCATCGACGTGGAACTGGAGCCGTCCGACGTGGTGATGCAGGGCTTCTGAAGCCTCCCCGTGAGCGATCGCGCACACCCGCACCCACCGTCGAGCCCTGAGGACGTGTGACGGGAGACGGGATCACACGGAGACGGAACGCTGCTCGCTGTCGCCGGTCAGGTCCGAGCAGTGGTGGTGTCGATGCGGAGATTGCGGCCCCTCGGGGCAGGGACCGTGATCTCGAAGCATGCGCCCGCCAGGCGGTCGGAGTTCCGGTATCGCGCCTCGCCACCGTGGGCGCGCACCAACCCGCGCGCAACGGCGAGCCCGATCCCCGAACCGGGGATCGCGCTCTGTCGCTGCGCGCCTCGTTCGAAGCGCTCCCAGATCACGTGCTGATACGTGTCCGGAACGCCTGGCCCGTTGTCGTGGACCTCGATCACGGTGGCCGTGCCGGCCGTGCGGGCGGCGATCAGGACCTCTCCGTGTCCGTAGACGGCAGCGTTCGAGAGCATGTTCGCGAGGACCTGGAGCATCCGATCCCGGTCAGCGTTCAGACGCGTCCCGGGTGCGATCTCGGTTCGCACCGCCACGCCTCGAAGCTCGGGGACCACCGAGATCGCAGACTCGAGGAACTCGTCGAGCTGAATGACCGAGACGTCGACGCGGGTCTGCTCGATCCGTTCGCGAGCCACATCGACCAAGTCACCGACGACCCGCGCCATGACATGAGACTGATCGCGAGCGAGCTCCACCATGTCGGCTCGCTCGGCGTCGCTGAAGTCGCTCCAGTCCTCGAGGAGGTCGAGGAATCCGACGATCGTCGTCAACGGGGTCCGCAGTTCGTGGCTGATGGTTGCGATGACACCTCCCTGCTCGACCTCGATCTTCCGCCGCTGTTCGGCGATCATCGCGAGTTGTCGCATCAGGACGACCAGCATCGCAGCCATGAGACCCAACTCGATGGCGGTCCGTGCCGGATCCACCCCCCAGAGCCGGACTTGATGTCCGACGAGTGCAACGGCGAGAACAGCGACGAGTGCGTAGGGAGTCAACACGTGGCCCCACCGAACCGGCTTCAAGATGCCCTGTGAACGAGCGGCGTGGCGCTCTGGAACGAGGGGCGCCAAGGCGTACCCGACCAGGCCGCCGAAGTAGGCGTAGTCGGCGTCGTGGCCGACGTAGTAGGGATCAGGGCTGATCGTGGAGATCAGGACCCCGCCGAGGTAGGCGCCGACCGCGCCAACCACGATCAACAGTGGCCAGTCGACGCTGCGGCGGGCGCTTCGTCGGAGAGCGATATATCCCAACATGGCCATGATGGCGGCGTCACTCACCGTCCAGACGAGATTGCCGGCGAAGTCCATTCCCGAGACTGCGCCGAGCCAGTAGGTCCCGGTTGCGATCACGAGTCCCAACGCAAGCGCGTCGAGTGAGGCGACCATCCGCTGGTAGGGACCGGCATCCGGGAGTGGGACGGTCAACGCCGCGATCGCACCGAGCAGGTACGCGCCGGAGATGAGGATCTCTTCGAGGACCCCCGCGCCCACGTGGTGGACGACGTAGACCGGAACCATCAAGGTCATCGCGCCCGAGAACAAGAGCCACGGGAGTCCCTCGCGACCTCCGAGCCTCGTTCCCTTGCAGACGGCGCCGATCGCAGCGATTGCGGGCAATGCCGTTGCGCACCCCAGCAAGGCCCACACGGGGCCTGAGTCTTCCCCCGTCATGGCGATGCTGATCATTCCGACCGTCGCCAGCACAACGACGGTCGAGAAGCGGGTGAGCGAGCTCATCTATCAGCCCTATCGGCCGATCCACGTCGTACCAAAGGGGGGAATCCGGGCTGGTCTTCGTCCGGGACGTAGGACCCTTGCAACACTGGGCTCCGGGAGATCGAATGGCCCAGAGCGAAAGGAGCGATACGTGACCACTCAGCGGGAGAAGATCGAGGTCAGGGGCGAGGATCTGCTCGCCACGTTCAAGGAACTCGTTCACGAGGGGAACATCAGGAGGGTGACCATCCTCAATGAGGACGGCGACAAGATCGTCGAGATCCCGCTGACCGTCGGAGTGGTGGGCGCGCTACTGCTTCCATCGCTGGCCGCCATCGGCGCCATCGCAGCGATCGTCACCAAATGCACGCTCGAGATCGAGCGAGTCGATGACGCTCAACCACACTGAGCCCTTCGTCGTCAGAACAAGAGATCGAGCCTGAGTACGCCCCACGCCACGTGCCAGATGGCGTAGTAGACCAGTCGAAGCCACATCATTGCCCCGAATCCGTAGCGCCGCAGCGCAATGAGACCCGCAACTGCGAACGCCATCATGTGAAATGCCAGGTACCCCAGCAGCCATGGGGAGGTGGCGACACCAGAGCTGCCCACCACCTGATAGACGGCTTCGAACAACGCCACAGCGACGATCGGGCCGACTCCGGAGATGGCGCGTGGTCTCCGTTGCACCCAACGCTTCGATGCAATCACCACGAGGGCGAGTGGAACGAGATGGAACGCCACCTCGGCGATGAAGGCCATGACCGGATAGAACAGAATCGAACTCGGCCAGGACACATTGATGCCCTCGCTGAACCCGAGTGCGGAATCGGCGACGATGATCGCAGCGCCCAACCCGAGCGCCAGAACCGTCGAGCGTGCGAGCCCCTTTCGCGTTGGATCCGAGCCGACCCAACCCGCCGAGTCGAGCACCCTCAAGGCTGACGATCCGACGGCGCCCGCCACAGCGACCACGACGATCGGCGAGACGTCACCGATGAATCGTTCGAAGTCGGCGCCGCCGGCGTTGCGCAGGACACCGGCGCCGATGAGCGCTGCCGCCCACATCGCCACGAAGTCGGCGGAGACTGGCAGCCGAACTCTTCCGGTCCGACGGGTTTCGGCGAGCACGCCGCCATTGTCGGATCCCGAAGATGGCACCGCAAGGGCCGAACGTCACGCGACCCGAATCAGGGGCGGAGGAAGCGACCGGGGGCTCTCGTCGAGAAGACGACGTTCGCGGTATCGCGGAGGCATGCGTAGATGTCCACGAACACTGGCGGTCGCGGCGTGTATCGCTTGTCTCGTCGGATGCACCGGCGAGAGTTCGATCGATGCGACACGCTCGCGAGTGGACGAGGCCACCGCCGTCGGCGACTGGGCTCAGGCGGTGGAGATCCTCCTGCAGGCCGAGGCATCCGACCAGGACCTGGTCGAACTGGTGGAACGGATCACCAGCGATGGCGTCGTGTTGCCGGTGGCCATCGAGAACGACCTGATGGAGTGGTTGGAGCGTCGAGAGCAAATGGAGCTCCTCAGGGCGGTCCTGACCCAGAGCACGGTCGAGATCTCCGCCGGCTGGGTCACCATGGGCACAGACGATGGGAAGCCAGACGAGCGACCGGTGCACGACGTGTGGATCTCGGGATACCGGATCGATCGGCATGAAGTGACGAACCTCGAGTTCGCGCCCTTCGCGGACACCGCCGAGGCGTGGCCGGCACACTGGACCGAGCGCCGGCCTTCGGCATCGATCGCCAGACATCCAGTCCTGGGGGTCTCATGGGCGGACGCGTCGGCCTTCTGTTCATGGAGCGGAGGACGCCTCCCCACCGAAGCTGAATGGGAGCGGGCATGTGGAGGCACTGACGGCTCCACCTACCCGTGGGGCGATCGTTGGGAGGATGCCCGCGCTCATGTGGCGCTGGTGCCGCTCGACGACATCGACGAAGCACGACGGTGGCTCGTGCCTTCTGAGGGCACGGACATCGCCCCACGACCGGTCGGCTCACCTGCCACCGGTGCGACACCCGAAGGTGTATGCAACCTGGGAGACAACGCCTCGGAATGGGTCGCGGACTGGTACGCAAACGACGCCTACGGTCGGCTCCCCTCAGTCGATCCGATTGCCACCGCGCCGGAATGGAACCATGTGGTGCGCGGTGGGGCCTGGTTGTTCCGTTCGAACGATGCAGCGGCGGCGAGAGAGCTGAGTCGATGCACGTCGCGGAATGCATCTCACGCAGTGGCCGACCTGCGGATGGGCTTCCGGTGCGTCCACGACCACTGACGACTACTGCACCCCGAACTCACGACACGGTCGTGACCTGTGGCTCCGCTCCTCGGAGTCGCCTCATGCCGTTTCCGCGACCTCGAGCCATCATGCGTGGACGGCGAAACACATCCGGGGATGGGCCACGGCGAACTGACCGCCAGGGAAGCAGCAATCGACGAGGAGGCCGGTGCCGCGCCTTCAGGTCGGCTCACACCTGCCTGCTACGCGTATAGAGACCTGACAACAGCACAACCACGCCGAGCGCGGCGACGGCGATGCCGTCGGTGACCAATCCCACCACCACCAGAATCAAACCGAGCGTCAAGACACCCGGTCCGCTGAGGCCGTTGATGTGTCTCATATCTCCATATCGCGGTAGATGGAACCCGACGTGGAGAGTCCGTTGGCCCTTTCCGCGAGAACGATGAGATCCGAGCCGGGGATCGCTTGCGTTGTCGGCGCACCGGCTATCGCGCATGGAATCCCCGATGCTGCCCGGCGCGCAGCCGCAGCCGACATCGGCCGGCGTCAACCGCCGGAAGATGGCGGCGTACAGCTGGTTGCCATGGACCTCGTGTCAGGGATTGAGCCATCACGTTGGCGTGCGAAAGTGTCGAGTCCGGTTCGGTGATGGTGAGCACTCGGTGAGCCCGATCGCACCCGTTGGATCGAGCGAGCGATCGGCCGGTCAGCTACTCGATCGAGTTGTACAGGTAGCCGGGCGCCGAGGCCGTCGGGGCTGGGGCATCGTCACCAACGGTGGTGAACGGCTGGTTGGGCGAATCGCTCGTAGATGTCGGCGATCGAGTCCATCGTGGCCTGGTCGAGTGGCGGCAACAGTGCTGCCTGTGCGTTTTCGATCGCCTGTGATGGACGTTTCGCTCCGGGGATGACCGTGCTGACCGCCGGGTGCATGAGAATCCAACGAATGGCGAGTTGCGCCATCGTGGCGCCATCGGGCACCAGGTCCCGCAACTCTTCGACGGCTGCGAGCCCGGTCTCGAAGTCGATTCCTGCGAAGGTCTCTCCGACGTCGAACGCGTCACCGGTCCGGTTGTACAGGCGATGATCGTCGGCTGCGAACTCCGTCGAAGCGGCCATCTTGCCCGTCAACAGCCCGCTTGCGAGCGGGACCCGGACGATGACTCCGACATCGCGTGCCGCCGCCTCCCGAAGGAACAGCTCCGCCGGTCGCTGCCGGAGGATGTTGAAGATGATCTGGACCGTTTCGACTCCTGGGTACTCGATGGCCTTCAGACCCTCTTCGACCTTCTCCACGCTGACTCCGTAATGCCGGAGCTTCCCCTTGGCGACCAGGCCGTCGAGCCCTTCGAACACCTCCGGGCGGTAGTACACCTCGGTTGGAGGGCAGTGGAGCTGGAGCAGATCGAGCGAGTCGGTGGAGAGATTCGCGAGGCTTCGATCCACGAATCGTTCGATGTTCTCCGGCGTGTAGCCATCGGCCACGTGCGGTTGCAGGCGTCGGCCCGCCTTGGTGGCGATGATCATCGGATCGTCCACCCGCTCACGTCGGACTTGTGCCAGCCGTCGCTCGCTGAGTCCGTCGCCGTAGACGTCGGCGGTGTCGAAGAAATCCACTCCGTGGTCGATCGCTGCGTGGATGGCGGCGATCGCGTCGGAGGTCGGCACGTCTCCCCAGTCCGCTCCGATCGCCCACCCACCGAAGCCCACCTCTGACACCTCGGAGCCGGTGCTTCCGAGTCGTCGCTTCTGGATGGTCGCCATCGTTTGCTCCCGACGTTCGCAAACAGACGATACCGACTGCTCGCGAACACGCCCGTACCGCGCTCCGGCGGTCACTCCCCTTCGATGTCGCTTCCGAGGGCGAGACTCTCGAGGTCACGAAGCGCCGTGGGGAGCTCACGCCACCATCCCGAGGCCCGAAGGGCTGCGTACATCAGAGCTCCGGTCACCGCCACCACACCGACTGCCGCGAGGACCACCACCGGCCTGGGCAGGCTCAGTGCATAGAAGTCACGAAGACCGGGGATCGTGAACACGAGCACGGCGCCGAACGCCATCACCGCGACGATCAACTTCCGAACCGGCGTGAGTGGGCGCGCCACGGTCACCAACACACCGAGACCGACGGCGACCAGCGTCAGCGTGACCACCGCCTGCGCCTCGATCAGCGTCACCGATTCGGCGCGCGCGACCCAGAACATGCTGAACCCGGCGAACGCGGTCACGACACCGATCGGCAGCCCGAACCTGAGCACCCTGAGCACGAACCCCGGCGTGGCCCGCAGGTTCGTCGGTTCCAGCGCGAGCCAGAACGAAGGTACTCCGATGGTGATCACCCCGATCACCGTGTAGTGACGGGGAAGCAGGGGGAAGGCCCAACCGGCGATGCCGACGGACCAGGCCAGCAGGAACGCGTAGATGGTCTTCGTGACATAGAGGCTGGCCACGCGCTCGATGTTGCCGATCACCCGCCTGCCCTCGGCCACGATGTGCGGCATGCTCGAGAATCGCCCATCGACCAGGATCAAGGGGGCGATGGCTCGGGCCGCACCGGCACCCGAGCCCATTGCGATGCCCACGTCCGCCGCCTTCAACGCGAGAACGTCGTTGACTCCGTCGCCGATCATCGCGACCACACGCCCCTGGGATTTCAACGCGCGGATCAGGTCCCGCTTCTGTTCCGGGGCGACGCGCCCGAACACGGAGGTCGATTCGACGATCTCGGCGAGTGACCCCGCGTCGTCGGGGAGATCCGATCCACAGATGGCTTCGCCATCGATCCCGGCTTCGGCGGCGATGGCCCTCACGGTGGCGGGATGATCACCCGAGATCACTTTCAGATCGACTCCTTGTCGTGTGAAGAATGCGACGGTGTCGCGGGCGTCCGGACGCACCGCATCCCCGATGACGATGAGCGCGCGGGGCTCGAGCCCGTCCGGAAGGTCCCGAGCGAGCGATTCGCGACTCGATGCGAACAACAGCACCCGGTGGCCCATGGCCGTCTTCTCATCGACGACTGTCCGCAATTCGTCGGGAACACCCAAGCGATCGGGCGCGCCCAGCACCCAGGTCCCATGGTGATCGAACTCCGCGGCGCTCCAGCGTCGATCTGAGCGGAACGGCACGATCTTCGTCGCCACCCAGTCGGGCGGATCAGGCAGCGCGACGGCCAGGGCTCGCAGCGTGGCGTTCGGATCGGCCTCCACGTGTGCGATCGCGGCCAGCGGCTCGTCGGACGGGTCCGGTCCCAGAGGGATCACCTCCTTCAGGCGAAGCCGACCCTCGGTGATGGTCCCGGTCTTGTCGAGACACACGGTGTCGACCCTCGCCAGGCCTTCGACGGCTGCGAGTTCCTGGGTCAAGACCCGCATCCTCGCCAGTCTCGCAACGCCGACGGCGAGCGCCACCGAGATGAGCAGGACCAGACCCTGGGGGACCATCCCGATGGTCCCGGCGACCGCTCCACGGGCGGCCTGGCTCCACGACTCGGCCGCCCTGACCTGGCTCCACACCAGGATGATCGCGGTCGGTGCGATCGCCCAGCCGACCCAGCGCAGGATGAGATCGGTACCGGCCTTCAGCTCCGACCCGACGAGATCGAACCTCCGAGCCTCCCGGGTGATCTTGGCGGCGTAGGCATCCTCTCCGATCCTCGTCGCCCGCATCGTGCCCGTCCCGGCGAGCACCGCCGATCCCGACAGGCACCTGTCCCCGGGCTCCTTCGGCCGAGGCTCGGATTCGCCGGTCAGGAGGGATTCGTCGAGCTCGAGACCGAACGACTGAACGACCGACCCGTCGACGACGACCTGATCGCCGCGTTTGAGCTGGACGAGGTCGTCCATCACGACCTGTTCCTGTTCGATGTCGACTTCGGCTCCGTCGCGGATCACCGTCGTCTTCGCTCCCACCACCAGCGCCAGTTCGTCGAGCGCTCGTTTCGCCCGGAGCTCCTGGACGATTCCGACGGCGGAGTTGATGACCATCACCATGCCGAAGACGGCGTCCTGAACCGGTCCGATCACCAATACGACGGCCACCAGTGAACCGACGAGGAGGTTGAAACGCGTCAACACGTTGGCGCGGACGATCTCCTCGACCGTGCGCGAGGTTGCGCCGGTGGTCGTGTTGACCAGACCTCGAGCGGTGCGTTCGGCGACCTGTGCACTCGTGAGTCCCTCGATGTCGCCGGGCTCGCTCGTGGGCCTCTCGGGCGCTGGAGCCTCTTGGATGCGCTGCCTCTCGACCATGAGTCTTGGGTCACCGTCGCTGGTTCGGATCGAGTTCGACAGGGCCGAACGGCCGGTTCAGCCGGAGCGGAGCCGAGGGGATTCCGGCTCTGGCGATTGCGGCGACCCCGATCGACACTGGAGAGGTGAGTCTGAACGATGAGGACGAATCAGGGAGGTGTCCCATGGTGACCGTCAAGACTTTCAATGCGCCGAATTGGGCGGATCTGTCCACCCCCGATGTCGATGCGAGCATCGAGTTCTACCGTGACCTCCTCGGATGGGAGTTCGCGACCGAGGTGACCGAGATGGGCGACTATCACGTCGCCTCGGTGGGTGATCGCGACGTGTGCGGGATGATGAAGCACCCTCCCGAGATGCTGGGAGCGCCCGCGATGTGGACCGTCTTCTTCCACGTCGAGGACATCGACGAGATGGTCGAGAAGGTCGGATCCGCCGGTGGGCGGGTGCTCGAGCCCCCGTTCGAGATCCCGAACGGGGCACAGGTGAGTGTCGTCGCCGATCCGATCGGGGCCATGTTCGCGCTCATCTCGGGTGAGACGCCCGTCGAGGGGATCTGGTACTCGATGGAGCCCGGGTCGGTCTGCTGGACCGAGACGCTGACGCGGGACACGGAGACCTCGGCACGGTTCTATCGGGAGATCTTCGGCTGGGAGACCGAGGTCGAGGACGACGGCTACACGAGCTTCCTCCTCAATGGCGAGAAGATCGCGGGTCTGCTGCCGATGCCCGACATGGTCCCTGCAGAGGCGCCGGCCCACTGGGCGGTCTACTTCACCGTCGAGAGCTGCGAGGTCGCCGAGCGGGCCGCCGTCGATCTCGGGGGCAGCGTTCTCGTCGAGTCGATGCCGGTGGAGATCGGGCACTTCGCGGTGCTCGAGGATCCCGCCGGAGCGCCGTTCGACATCATGGACTTCTCGGTGTCCGAGGAGCCGGCCGCCGTGTGAGCAGGCGGTCAGCGCCCGCGGGAGCGCTCTGTGAAGTAGCCGATGACCCCGCCCGCCACACCGAGCACCAAGACGATCCACACGTACGAGGTGCTGGTCAAGGCGGTGATGACGGCGCCGAGTAGGCCCCCGGCCAAGGCTCCAACCCGTAGTCCGTTGATCGGATCGTGAACTGCCATGGGCTCATGGTGAGCGATCCTGGCGTTCGATGCCATGGCTGAACGTCACACACCGAGCACGGATCTGGCGGCAGCAACCACGAAATCGGGCCGTTCACGCTGGAGGCTGTGTCCCGCGCCGTCGACCATCTGATACGTGACCCGGCCGTTCGCTACGGCTGCGATGGCGTCCGGAGCGAACAGCGCTCCGAGGTCCGGATCGCTTCCCAGGATGTGAGTCGGCGAGTCGAGGGCATCGAGCAGTCCGAGGTGGTGATACGGGGCGTTGTCCCGAAGACACCGTTCGACCACGTAGGGGCTCGTGAGGCGGGCACTGATCGCCTTGTGGAAGCAGTCCTCGGCGTGCCAGGCCGGCTGCGTAGCCGCCACGGACTGAGCGGTTGCGTGCGGATCCAGTTCGGACAGCAGGCCGTCGAGCACGGCTTCGAACTCGGAGTCGGGCGTGTCGAGGAAGGGGTCGAGAAGCAGCACACCCCGGCTCGACGGATCGTTGGCCGCCACGAGGCAGGCGATCGGCCCACCGAGGCTGTGGCCGACGATCAGATCCCACCCCGTGCCGACCGACGCCACATCGGAAGCCATCGCGGGGAATCCGTACGACTCGGTCGAGGGCGATCGGCCGTGGCCACGGAGATCCGGTGCGATGACCGTGCACCCGAATTCTGCGAGCCGTGATCCGATCCTCCACCATGCGCCCGAGTAGGCGGCGAGCCCGTGAATCAGCAGGACTCGTGCGCGGTCTCCATCCCCCCATCGCTGCACGAACGGTGATATCACGGTCTCCATGGCGGGATCGTACGCCGCCTGGGATGTGCGGTGCAGGTGTCGGCTATTCGAGCGTCGAGTTGATCACCGTGGGCGGTCCAGCGGCGAGCACGAAGATGCCCGGGAACCCCCTGGTCTCGAATCCGAGGCTCGGGTTGTCACGCAACGTGGAATCGGTGATCGACATCGTGCCCGTGCGGTTGTTGGACACGAAGAAGATGGCGCCTCCACCTTCGTTGGCGACGTTGTCGTTGATCACGGTGTCGTAGATGTCGAGTCGCATCAGGTTGCCGTCGAGGTAGATGCCGCCGCCGTTCCCACCGCCGGGCGTGCCGGAGCGTGCCGGATTGGCGCCGTTCCCGATCGCGGCGTTGTGGGAGAACAGCGAGTTGTACATCACCCACGACACGCCGATGCTGCTCGTCCCGCCGCCGTTCGAACAGACGTTCCCGAGGTCCGCCCTGCCCCCGAACGTCGAATTCACCACATAGACCGGGAGCCCCTGATACTGCGACAGCACTCGAAGCGCGCCGCCACCGACGTCGGGGCCGACCGAGTCGCATCGATTCGAGAAGAATCGCGAATCGACCACTCGCACTCGACCGCCTCTGACGAACACGGCGCCTCCCCCTCCCCCGTCGATGGTCTCGCCCGTGGCGTTCCCGTCGACGAACGTCAGGTTCTGGAGGACGAGGCGGGGGTGATCCTGGTTGTCGCAGCGAGGGGTGGTCCACACCAGCGACTGATCGCAGGTGTTCATGTAGAGGATGCGCCGCTCCCCCATCCCGCTCAGCGTGACGAGGCCGCCACCATCGATCACCACGTCGGGGATGGCGTTGTTGAAGACACGGGCCGTCTCGGTCATGGCGATGGTGACCGGATCCGGACCGCAATCGAACGTGATGATCCCGCCGACCGCGACTGCATCGACGACCGCCCGGGAGGTGCACGAGGCAGGCGTCCCGTTGCCGATCACCGTGGTGGGTTGGGAAGTGTCGACGGCGCGGGCCTCGGCAGGCACGAACGCCGATCCGTTCGGGTTGCCCGCGACGGGCAGCAAGCGGGGCTCGACGGGCACAGGTGTCAGTCCGAGCGCCCGGATGATGAACGTGGCCATCTGGGCACGGGTGACGATGTCGTCGGGGCAGTAGGTGGTCGGCCCGCACCCGGTGGTGATGCCTGCGCCGTACAGCCGATCGATCTCGGCGGTGAACGCGCCTGCGGTGTCGGTGAACGGCGCGGGAGGAGCGTTGGGGAGGTCGAGCGCCCGATCCAGGAACGCAGCCATCTGAGCGCGGGTGACGATGTCGTCGGGGCAGTAGGTGGTCGGCCCGCACCCGGTGGTGATGCCTGCGCCGTACAGCCGATCGATCTCGGCGGTGAACGCGCCTGCGGTGTCGGTGAACGGCGCCGGAGGAGCCTCGGGCAGGTCGAGTGCCCGATCCAGGAACGCAGCCATCTGACCGCGATCGACCGGGTCTTCCGGGCAGAACCTGTCGGGGGCGCAGCCATTGGTGATTCCAGCCACGACGAGCGCCTCGATGTTGGGCTCGTGCGGGCTGCCGTCGTCGTCGATGAAGGTGCCACCCGGCTCGAGCGCTCCCAACGGGATGCCGACCATCATCACCGCCGTGACGATCGCTGTGAGTGTCCCCCTCTTCATCGACTCACAAGCTACCCGGCGGCGCTCGGCTGTCCAGGATCATCTCGGGTGCTCTCCGAGGGAACAGAGTTGGTACGCTCATGGAACACCTCACCGGAACACCGTATGCAGATCGAAACTTCACCGTTCGTGTTCGACGGGCCGGCGCCGCCCGAGGACGTCGTCGGGCGATCCGTCGAGATCGCCGCCCTGACCGATCGCGCCATGCATGGCAGGTTCGTGCTCCTGTATGCACCGCGCCGGTACGGCAAGACCTCTTTGATCCACCGGATCCGCCGGGACGCGGCGGTCACCAACGAGTTGGCGGTGGTTCTGGTCGACTTCCTCGGTGTCCAGACGATCGAAGACATGGCGAATCGCATCGGCCAGTCCTTCCAGTCGATGCCCGACTCGAAATTCGCCTCAGCGCTCCGCCGGAAGGCTGGTCGCCACCCTGAGCTGTCTGCTCAGCTCGGCATGGGGCCGGCCTCGGTTCGGGTGCGCCGGCCCGACCGCAACGCCCCCCACCTCCTCGAGGAGCTCCTGCGCCTTCCTCACTCGGTCGCCGAGGCTGTCGAGATGCGCGCGCTCGTGGTGATGGACGAGTTCCAGGCGGTGGCCGACGTGCCCAACGCCGAGGCGCTGATCCGGGCGACCATCCAGCACCAGCGGGACTGGCTGTCCTACCTGTTCGCAGGTTCCGAGCAGTCGATTCTCACGACGATCTTCGGATCACAGGCAGCGCCGCTGTACGGACAGGCGGAGCAGTTCAGACTCGGGCGCCTCAAGAACGACGACCTCGCCGACCTGATCGAGGCGAAGTTCGAGGCAACGGGTCGCGAGATCGGCGGAGCCCTCCCCCGCCTCTTGGATGCCGCGAGAGGCCACCCCCAGCGTGCGGCGTTCCTCGCCCACCACGTCTGGGAGGAGACCGGTCCGGGAGAGACGGCGGACGACGTGACATGGACTCGAGGCTTCGACGCGGCCATGCGTCGGAGCAAGCACGAATTCGTCGCGGTCGAGGCGGGGCTGGAGCCGGGGCAGCGCAAGATGGCGCGCCTCCTCGCTTGGGGCGAGCCGCCCTACGGTGCAGCAGCCGGGCGCCTCGGATTGCCCAAAGGGACGGCGACCAAGGCGATCACCGCCCTCGAGCGCCGCAGTCTGGCCTGGCGTCCCTACGACGAGGACCTCGAACTCGTCGACCCGCTGTTCGCCGCATGGATCAGACAGCGGGATCCGAGCCCTTGAACGCAGGGTGTTCAATCCGAGAGCGGCCGGAAGCGATGAAGCCCGCCGACGGCCTCGATTCGCCGCTGGGCGACGGTGATCGCAGCGAGGTTCGGCGTGATGCGCTCGGCGTCTGCAAGGTCGAGGATCGTCGCAGTCGCCTGCTCGATCCCGTCGATCCGGTGATTCGCTCCCGCCTCGGTGTAGCCGCGCAATTCCTGGCTCACGTTGATCAGACCCCCTGCATTGACGACGAAATCCGGGGCATAGAGGATTCCGGCTTCTGCCAACTGGGTCGCGTCCTCGTCGGTTGCGAGCTGGTTGTTTGCAGAACCCAGGATCGCCGAACACGCCAGCGTGGGGATGGTCTCTGCGTTGATGCCGCCTCCGAGCGCGCACGGCGACAGGACATCGCAGTCGACCGACAAGATGTCCTCGAGAGGAACCGACTTCACTCCGAGATCCCTGACCGCGCGTTCCACCGCTCGATCGTCGATGTCGGCCACGATGACCTCCGCCCTCGCCTCGGTGAGCAGCCGGGCGTAGGCATACCCGACCTTGCCGACTCCCTGAATGGCGACACGCAATCCTGCAAGCTCACGATCACCGCGGAGACGGGCCGCCACGGCACGAAGCCCGGCCATCAGTCCTCGAGCGGTCGCCGGTGACGGGTCACCCGAACCTCCCTCCGACAGCGGGGTGCCGAAGCTCCAGCGCGTCTCACGCCGGACGTGCTCCATGTCGGCGGTGGTGGTACCGACGTCTTCGGCGGTGATGTAGCGGCCACCGAGAGAGTCGACGAACTGGCCATACGCCCGCCACAGTCGCTCGCTCTTCAAGGTGTTCGGGTCACCGATGATCACAGCCTTGCCTCCGCCGAGGTCGAGCCCCGCTGCGGATGCCTTGTATGTCATACCCCGGGACAACCGGAGAACGTCGTCGAGGGCTTCGTCCTCGGTGGCGTACGGATAGAACCTCGTACCACCGAGCGCTGGACCGAGCGCCGTCGAGTGGATCGCGATGATGGTTCTCAGCCCACTGGCGGGATCGGTGGCGAACACGACCTGCTCGTGGTCTTGGTAGTGAATCGAGTCGAAGACGGTCAATCGCACCTCCTCGCTATGAGCCTACGCAACGGGTGCCCGGCCGACAGAGACGTTCGTCCCAGCCCCCGGTGACCGCCCGCGGGCGCCCGCCATTCCCACTGCTCCGGTATGGTCGTACACAACACCGAAAGGACAGTCGATGTCGAGCGGGGGCGACCGAGGATCTCGGGTCGGTGACGCGTCTCGAAATGTGCCACCGGTTCCGGGTGTTGTGATCCACGTGACCGACGTGATGCCGAGGCCGGCGTGAGTCTCTTCAGACGACGGCGCCCGACCTTCGAACGCGAGGCCATCCGGATCGCTCAGGAGGTCCTGGGCCAGGCGACACCGGTCGAACCGATCCCACAACTCGACGCGATCGCGTTCGACGACGTGCAACTCAACCTGTCCGGACTTCGCGAGCGCTACCGCGACCTCGAACCGGACGAAGCCCACGCCTGGCTCCAATCGGCGTTGAGTGAGCTTCTGGTCGCACGGGGAACGCCGGATCGCGCCGAGGACACCCAGAACCTCCTCCCTGCTCTGCGCTCCAGGGCCTTCGCGGAAGCCCACCGGCTCACCGCGCTCCATCGAGGCAGTCCGCACGAACCGATGGCGATGCGTGCGATCACGGACAGCGTGATGGTCGGGCTGATGTGGGATCGGACGCATTCGATGCTGTCCCTGCCCGAGTTCTGGCTCCGACAATGGGACCGCTCCTATGACGATGTTCTCGCCATCGCGCTCTCGAACCTCACGGCGCGGCCTGTCGTCGGGTGGGTCGGGACCGACGAGCGCATCTTTCGGTTGGTCGGTGGCGATGATTACGTTTCGGCCCGGCTTCTCAACGGCGATCTGTTCGAACGACTTCCGTTCAGCGGAGACCTCGTCGTGTGCGCGCCGACGAGAACGGACCTGTTCGCCGTGGCAGCGGAGGACAGCGAAGCCATGCTCGAGGTCTTCGAGGCGAGCCTGGAGGCATCGAAACAGGGCCTCCCGGTCTCGTTGCGACCGCTTCGGTTCAGCCGGGGTGGTTGGTCGGACCTGCACCTGGAACCAGAGCATCCGGCCTATCTCGTCTGGCGACGACTGACCCGGATCGACTGGGCACGGGAAGCCGCCAGTACGCGGTCGCTCCTGCAGGATCTCGTTGGCACCGACGTGTTTGTCGGGTCACTGATCGTTCGCGAAGATGAAGCAACCGGCATGACCGACGCGGTGTCGGTCTGGAGCGAGGGCGTTCCGACGCTGCTGGCGGCTGCAGATCTCGTGTCGTTCCCCCGCTCGGATCACGACGCCGGGTTCGTCACTGCATCCTGGCAGCGGGTTGGCGAGGTCCTCTCTCACCGCATGACGGCGACGGACCACTATCCGGAGCGGTGGCTGGTCGAGACGTTCCCGTCCGAGGACGAACTCACCCGACTCGTCAGTCGCTGAACGCCGCCGGCGGGGCGACTCCGGCACCTGGAAGTGACGTGCCGCATGCGTCACAGAAGTTGGCACTCGCACCGTGGACCGCAGACCCGCACCCTGGGCAGGACACTTCGCGCTGGCGTGCCCCCGCGACCTCGGCCGAGACGATGCCCGTCGGCACGGCGATGATGCTGTAGCCGGTGATCATCAGGATCGCCGCCAGCACCTGTCCGATGCCTGTCTGCGGCGCAATGTCGCCGAACCCCACGGTGCTCATCGTCACGATCGACCAGTAGACACCGCGGAACATCGAGTCGAAGCCGTTCGCCGCTCCCTCGATGAAGTACATCGTGGAGCCGACGACGACGTTCAACAACACGACCGTGACCAGGAACACCGCGATCTTGCGCGAGCTCGATCGCAGGGCGCGCACCAGATAGTTGGCTTCGCTGAGCCAGCGGGCCATCTTGAAGACCCGGAACACCCTGAGCAGCCGGAGCGAGCGAATGACGAGCAGCGACTGGGCTCCGGGGATCACGAGGCTGATGTACACCGGGAGGATGGACAGCAGGTCGATGACGCCGAAGAAGCTCCGGGCATATCGGCCGGGACGTTCCGACGTCCACAATCGAGCGGCGTATTCGAGAGTGAAGATGGCGGTGACCATCCACTCCAACACCAACAGCTGGGTTTCGAACCGCTCCCGATAGGCGTCGACGCTCTCGAACATGACGAGGAGGACACTGAACGAGATCAGCGCAAGCAGGATCACGTCGAACGTCCGCGAAGGCCGATCGTTGTGATCGAAGATGACGTGGCGGAGGCGAAGTCGCAGGTCGGAGGTCGACATCGGATCAGCGTAGGCAACACCGTCCAGCCACGGCGGGAGCTCGATACGCTGGCAGGCAGAAAGGAGCAAAATGAAGCCCATACCTTTCATCTACACCACCGACATGGCACGATCCATCGAGTGGTACCGAACGGTGATCCCGACGGCGACACTCCTATCGGAGAGCCCCTATTGGTCCGAACTCGACATCGACGGTGACGTCCTTGCGCTGCACGGCACCGATTCGATCTCACCCGGCGGCGCGGCCGGAGTGGCGTTCGTGGCCACCGAACCCCTCGAAGGCCTGCTGGACCGTTTGCGAGAGGCCGGTGTCGAACCGCTGCGTGGGATCGGCGATGAGCCGTTCGGCCGGTCGATCGTCCTGGAGGACCCCGACGGGTTCCGCATCCAGGTCAACGAGTACTCGGATTCCTAGTCGGCCGGACCCTCACTCGGGGTGGAGCAACTCGGCGACCCGGAACGCGAGATCGAGTGACTGACGGGCGTTCAGCCTGGGATCGCACATCGTCTCGTAGCGGATGTCCAGGTCGTCGTCACCGACGATCGTCGAACCTCCGAGACACTCCGTCACGTCGTCGCCGGTCAGCTCGAGATGGACTCCACCGGCCCAGCTCCCGGCTGCGCGATGCACCGCGAAGAAGCCGTCGATCTCGGATGCGATGTCCTCGAAGTGGCGAGTCTTCCTCCCTGACTTCGCGGTGAACGTGTTGCCGTGCATCGGGTCACATACCCACACGACCGGGTGACCGGCGTCGCGCACGGCTTCGATCAGCGGGGGCAGGCGGTCGCCGATCTTCTCGGCACCCATGCGGCTGATCAGCGTGAGCCGACCCTCGATGCGCTCCGGATTGAGCGCATCGCACAGAGCGACGACCTCTTCCGGTTCGGCGGTCGGCCCGACCTTGCATCCGATGGGGTTCTTGATCCCACGGAAGAACTCGACATGCGCCCCGTCGAGCTGGCGGGTCCGCTCCCCGATCCAGACCATGTGCGCCGAACAGTCGTACCAGTCGCCGGTCAGCGAGTCCTGCCTGGTGAGCGCCTCTTCATAGCCGAGCAGGAGCGCCTCGTGGCTGGTGAACAGCTCCGACTCGTGCAGGCGAGAGTCGGATTCGGTCTCGATCCCGATCGCCGACATGAACTGGAGCGCCTTGTCGATGCCGCGGGCCATCTCCTCGTACCGTTGGCCTTCGGGTGAGTCGGCGACGAATTCCTTGTTCCAGGCGTGGACGCGGCGCAGGTCGGCGAACCCGCCACGGGTGAACGCTCGCAACAGATTCAGTGTGGAGGCGGAGCGGTTGTAGGCCTCGAGCAGCCGTTCGGGACGTGGTGCTCGGGAGTCCTCGTCGAAGCCGATGTCGTTGACGATGTGGCCTCGGAAGGAGGGAAGCTCCACGCCGTTCCGATGTTCGGTGTCGCTGGATCGTGGCTTGGCGAACTGTCCGGCGATGCGGCCGACCTTCACGGTGGGCACGCCGCCTGCATAGGTGAGTACGACGGCCATCTGCAGGATGACCCGCAGCTTCTCTCGGATGTCGTTGGCCCCCATCGACTCGAACGACTCGGCGCAGTCGCCGGCCTGGATGAGGAACGCCTCCCCGCGGCTCACTGCACCCAGCTGACGTTGGAGTTCGCGCGCCTCGCCGGCGAACACGAGCGGCGGCCAGTCACGAAGCTGTTTGAGGACCGTCTCGACGGCGTTCTCATCGGGCCAATCCGGCTGCTGAAGCGCAGGGAATGCCCGCCACGAGGTGGGGTGCCATTCGGATTGTGAAACCGAGGTCATGAGAGATTCCGGTGGGGCTGGTCGGGTGGAGACTATCGCTGTTCGAACCCATCGGCCAACCAGCGGATCCGGCACCTCCCGGAGACCCCGGACTTGGTGCCGCACAGCCGGCGTGCTCAGCGCTTCTCCACCCCAAGACGGTCGAGCGTCGACTGCGCCGCTTCGATCTCCATCGTGGCGGCGGCTTCGCGGCCGGAAGCTCGGAGCAGCTCACCCAGTCGGAGACGCGAGTGAGCGAGTTCGAACGGCATCTGCAGCTTGTTCCACCCCCGAACCGCCTCCTGCAGATCGTCGATCGCCTCCTGGACACGTCCGTCGGCGGCGGCAATGGCCGCGCTGCGATCGGCGGCCTCCGAACGCATCGCGGTCGACTGGCACAGTTGAGCGACCTCGGTGAACTCGTCGAGGTGACGTCGAGCGTCATCCCACTTGCCGAGAGCGATCTGGGCGTCGATGAGCGTGGGGAGGAACCGTGCTCGCTCGAGAGTCGGGAGGTCCTTCGTCAGCACGTCGAGCAGCAGTTCCTCCGCGGCGAGGGCATCACCTTCCATCAGTCGCAGTTGCGCCAGACCCGGCAGCGGCGTGAACCCGTGTTCGTGTGCCGACCGAAACCGCGTCGCGGCATCTCGGAGCCTGCCCGCTCGGAGATCGACCTTGCCGATCTGATAGAGGGCAGCCCCGATGATCGGTGTGTAGCCGGTGAGCTCTCCGGCGGCGCGTTCGAGATCCTCGGTCGCTGCATCCCAGTCCCCCCGCAACCACTTCAGCTCGGCTCGGAAGACGCGACAGATCCCCGGGTATGCAGAGTCGGAATGTTTCTCGCACCAACCCTCGGCGGCATCGTTCCATTCGCGAGCACGCTCGAGGTCGCCGATCTGATCGCAGACCGCGAGCATGTTGCAGTAGTTGCGACCGGTCGCATCTGCGTCGAGTTCGCCGGACACTGCGGCCAACATCGACTCGTCGACCAGCGCCATGCCTTGGTCGAGTTCCCCCGTCGCGACCAGGAATCGGCCCTTGTCCATCAGGCCGAGTGCCTCGATGCTCTTGTCCCCGAGCGCGACACCGACGGCGATCGTCTCGTCGGCGAGCGCGAGTGCCTTCTCGACCAGGCCCTCGGACTCGAAGGCATCGACGCACTTCCATCGCAGGAGGTAGCCGTGGGCTCGGGTCGGCTCGCCCTCGTCGAGCAACTGCTCGGCCCTGACCACCCAGGCTTTGGATACGGCTGCAGCGAGGCGGTACTTGTAGAGGAACGCCAGGTCGAGCGCGATCAGCGCTGCGGATTCAGTCTTTCCCTCGCGGGCGAGCTTGCCATACGCCCGCTCTTTGGCCGCGACCGCCTCGCTTGGATGTCCCGACCAGTAGGCCGCTTCCCCCAGCCGCTGCAGATCCTCGGAATCCAGGTCGATGGTGTCCCCGGCTGCGTTGAGCGCTTCGAAGCACGACTCCCATCGGCGAGCGGCATGCGCCTGACGGCCCTCGGCGAGGAGGTCGGCGGCATTCCGGATGGCACTCCCCGACCGAAGCGGCGGAAATGCCGCCGACAGGTCCGGGTGCAGGACCTGGAAGACATGCTCCGGCCGGTCCATGTCCTTCAGGGCGTGAGCGCCGAGATCTTCGAGCTCGACTTCCTCGAAGAGGAGGCCGGCCAGGAGGTGAGCGGTGGCCGCCGACATCAGCACCTGACCCCCGTGCCCGATCGAGAGCAGCCGAGCACACCTGTTGAGTGGCTGGCCGAAGTAGTCGCCATCGCGCTCATCGGCGTTCCCGGAGTGGAGGGCCATCCGCACGCGGAACGGAGCCACTGATCCCCATTGCTCGCTCGCCAACGCGAGCTGGATTTGGATTGCGGATTCGAGTGCCTTGATCGGTTCCGAGAACGCCGAACAGAACTCGTCGCCGGCGGTCGTGAACACGGCGCCGCCTCTCGATTCGATCGAGCTTCGGACGATCGAATCGTGGCGAGCCATCGCCTCTTTCATCACGTCCGGATGGTCTTCCCAACGGCGGGTGCTCCCCTCCAAGTCCGTGAAGAGAAAGGTCACGGTGCCACTGGGAATCGCGGTCATTGCCCACCTGGTCGAAGACGCGTCACACTAGCGATGGCACGTGCCCGGCCGTGATGCCCGGACAGAAGCGCTCGGGTCGAGGGGCCGTATTCGAAGAGGGCGACATCGAGGTCGGACATGCATCCCGCACCCGTTGTCGGGCGGGTACGGTTTCGCCAGTGCTCGCTCACACATGAGGAGACCCGGCATGGATCTGAATCTGAACCGCCGACAGTTGTTCGTGATGTTCGGTTCGATCTACTTCGTTCAGGGCGTGATCCAGGCATACCAGCTGAACTTCTTCAAGCCTCACATGGACTCCGCCGGGATCGACGCCGACCGACTCGCCATCGTCTCTGCCCTCGGCCTGCTGCCGTTCGTGATCAAGTGGATCTTCGGGCTCATCTCGGATCGATACCCCCTCTTCGGCAGAGGCCATCGCACGCCGTACATGCTGATCGGGCTCGTGAGCACCGGCATCGCCTTCTTCGTGGCGTTCTTCATCGATCCGTCGCGGAGTTTCGCGGTGCTGGCGTCGCTCGTGCTCGCCGCCACCTTCGCCATGGCGTTGTTCGACACCACCGCAGACGCCTTGTCGGTCGACGTGGTGCACCGCAACGACCACGCCACCGTTCAGGCCTGGATGAACGGCGGCAGAGCCGTCGGCATCGTGCTGTTGTCCGGGCTCCTGGGCCTGGTGGCCGGAGCGTTCGGGTACCAATGGACGTTCCTGGTGATCGCCGCGGTCACGGCCTTCCCCCTCTGGTTCGTGCTGAGGGTCGAGGAGCCGAAGGAGCGAACTCCTGCACACACATTCGATCGGCGTGCGTTCAAGGTGCTCGCCCACCCCCAGTATCTGTTGTTCTCGCTGGTCCTGATCGCCGCCTGGTTCTTCTTCGAAGGCATCGAAGGCCTGGTGACCTTCTACATGTCGAACGAACTGGGAGCGTCCCCCACCACGATCGGGATCTACGGCACGCTCAAGGGGCTGGGCATCCTGGCAGGCGGGGTCTTACTCGCAGCGTTGGTTCACCGTGGTGGCCGGCGGCTGGGGGCGGTGCTGACGCTGTCGCTGGTCACCGTCGGCGGTCTCGTGTTCTCGGTTCTCGACAGCACGACGGCGATTCTGGTCACCGCTCCGCTGTGGGGAATGGCGGTCGGATTCCAATGGACCAATTACGTCACGATCACGATGGGCATCACCGACCTGCGGATCGCTGGTTCGATGTTCGCCATCCTGCAGACCATGTCCAACATCGGCCTCGGAGCAGGTGAAGGAGTGGCGACGGCGCTCACCGACAACCTCGGGTTCTCGACGCTCTTCCGCTCCTTCGCGCTGCTGAATCTGCTGGTGATCCCGCTGGTGCTGGGGTCGCTCGCCTGGTTCGAGCGGTCGAAGGCAGAAGATCTCGACGCCGTCCTCGCCACCTGAGGTGACGGTGCCGGGACGGTGAACGTAGGCTCGTCGAGTGATCGACGTTGCCGAACTCCTGAGTGATCTGATCCGGATCGACACGACGAACCCGCCGGGAAGCGAACGGGCGGCCGTGGAGCTGATCGAGTCCGTCCTCGCCGATCATGGCATCGGATCCGAGACCTTTGCGAAGGATCCGGAGCGCCCGTCGCTCGTCGCACGTGTCCCCGGCGAGGGCTCCGCCCCGCCACTCCTCCTGCAAGGCCACCTCGACGTCGTCGGTGTGACCGGCCAGCAATGGGAGCACAGTCCGTTCTCGGGTGAGATCATCGATGGGTGGGTGTGGGGACGGGGTGCACTCGACATGAAGGGCCCCATCGCAATGATGATCGATGCGCTCGTCCGCTTGACCCAGGGCCATCCCCCGGCGGGCGACATCATCCTCTGTCTCGTGCCCGATGAGGAGGACGGCGGCACCGATGGTGCCGGGCATCTGGTCACGGAGCATCCCGAGCTCTTCGACGGTGTCGAGTACGCCCTCGGCGAGTTCGGCGGGTTCCCGTTCGTGTTCGACAACGTGCGCTTCTCACCCATCCAGATCGCCGAGCGCATCGGCATCGAATTCCACGTGACGTTCCGGGGCGATCCGGGACATGCGTCGATGCCGGTTCCCGGCGGAGCGATGGGCAAGCTCGGCGAGGCCCTCGGGAACCTCGACAAGAAGCATCTGCCTGTACACCTCACGCCGCCGACCCGCCTCATGTTGGAAGCGATGGCTCCGCACGTGTCACCGCCCACGCGGCTCGCCATCCGAGGCATGCTCGACGAGCGCACGGCACCCGCCACGGTTGCCGCCCTCCGGTCTCGGCTGGGTCGCATGGAGAACCTCTTCCGCAACACGGCCACCCCGACCATCGTGGCGGGCGGTGACAAGATCAACGTGATCCCCGCAGAAGTCACGCTCACGCTCGACGGGCGCATGTTGCCCGGATCGAGCCCGGTGAGTTTCCGGGACGAGCTTCGTGAGCTGCTCGACGTCGATTGCGACATCACCTTCAGCACCGGGCGATCGGGCGGCCCGGCAGAGCCGGACATGGGGTTGTTCGACCTGTTGGCGTCGGCGGTGCGCACCATGGACCCCGGGGTGATCCCGATCCCGTACATGAGCCCGGCGATCACCGATGCCCGCTGGTTCTCCACGCTGGGGATCACGTGTTACGGGTTCACTCCGATGCGGCTGCCGTCGGACTTCGCGTTCGAAGCGACCGTACACGGCGCCAACGAGCGTATCCCGGTATCGGCGCTGCGGTCCGGCGCCAACGCATATCTCGACGTGTTCCAGCGGTACGGCCGCTCGATGGGTCGATGACTCCACTCGACCGCAGCTCGATCGCTGCGAACGTGATCTCGTGCTGATCGACATCGTCGTCCTGCTCCTCGTGGGGATCGGCGCCGTTCGAGGCGCCCTGCAGGGCATCGCACGGACGGCGACCGACCTGCTCGGCCTGCTGTTGGGGATCCCCGTGGCGTTTCGGCTGGGAGGGGCGGCAGGCGACGTGCTGTTCTCGAGTTTCGCCCCGGTCTACGGTCGGACGCTCGGTGCCGTCGTCCTGCTCGCGATTCTCGGAGCGGTCGTCTCGAAGTTCGCCGCCAACTCGTTCGGCCCGCCGATCGACGCTGTCGACCAGACGGGCGGCGCCGTACTCGGCCTCGTCCGTGGCGGGGTGTTCGCGACGATGGCAGTGATCATCGTCTCTGGCGTGGCAGGCAGCGCCGGCTCCTCCGGATACACCGACGGCTCCGCCTTCGGGGACTTCGCCACCGACCCCGACTCCTGGCCGCTCTCCGTCTTCGCTGCGGCCACCGGGGACAGGCAGCTCGCACAGGCCGTCGCCTTCAATCACGAGTTCCCCGGGGGTCCTGTCCTGTCGGCGGGATACCAGGTGCTGCCTGCAACCCCACTCGCCGACCTCGAGTTCGATCAGGAGGCCGGTGTCGAGATCACGCTGCTCGTCAACGAGGAGCGGACCGCGGCCGGTCTGCCGACGCTCACGTGGTCTTCGGCCCTGACGGAGGTGGCGGCGCAGTACGCAACGGAGATGGCCACCGAGGGCTTCTTCGGCCACAGCTCGCCGAGGACCGGGGACGTCGGGGATCGTCTCGACAGCGCAGGGATCACCTTCCGCCTCGCCGGTGAGAACCTGGCCTGGGGCCCGACGGTCGATCGGGTGCACATCGGGCTCATGAACAGCCCGTCTCATCGCCAGAACATCCTCAACGGCAGCTTCCGCAACGTCGGCATCGGGGTGATGCGCGGCCCGCTCGGCCTGATGGTCGTCCAGGTCTTCCAGACCTGACATTGCGAGTGCGCTCGGTGTGCGTAGCCTGACGGCGGTGTCCACCCCTCTCCGACTCGAATACATCGGGCATGCCGACAACGTCCGCCTTGCCACCTGGATGCCGCGATTCGACCTCGATGGCACCTTCAAGCGAGAGGGGCGCCGATGGACGCTCGAACTCGACCTCCCGACCGACGCCCGGATCGAGTATCGGATCGAGGTCGAGCGCGATGGCCATTGGGATTCGTCGCTGGATCCGTTGAATCCTCGGACGGCCACCAACCCGTTCGGCCACAACTCGGTGCTCGTCGGACCCGAGTACTCGCAGGCTGCGTGGGTCGACCGATCGGCGGCGAACCCCGGCACGCTCGCCGAGCTCAGAGTGGCGTCGGAGCGTCTCGGCGGGCGCCGGAGCGTGCGCCTCTATCGGCCGCACGGCGTACCCGACGAAGAGGCCCTGCCGCTGGTCTTCGTATTCGACGGAAGCGACTACCTCAATCACGCCCAGATCAACCGTTGCTTCGACATCCTCATCGAGGACGGCACCGTCCCACCGTTCCGGGCGGCGCTCTCCGATCCCAGGCGACGCCATCTCGAGTACACGGCCTCGGACGACCACGCAGCTTGCATGCTCGAGGAAGTGTTGCCGTACGTCGAGCGCCGCGTGGAGGTCTCGACGCTGGCATCGATGGGCGCCAGCCTCGGCGCGGTTGCGGCCTGGAAGATGATGACGACCCGACCGGACGCGTTCGCCGGGGCGGTCCTCATGTCGGGCACGTTCGCCCGGAGCCCTCACCCCGAGCTCGATCAGCGGATGTTGTCCGACATCGAGTCCTTCGTCGACGGGGCGCTGGAGCATCCTGTACCACCGGATCTGTCGATCCACCAGTCGTGCGGCCGATACGAGAGCCTGATCGACTGGAACCGTGATGTCGCCGCCGTCCTGTCACGAGACCGGCGTCGATTCAGGTTCACCGAAACCTGGACCGGCCACGACTGGGGTGCCTGGCGAGATCAGCTGGCCCCAGGACTCTCGCTCGTTCTCGCCGGAGTCGACAACGATGCGAGATGAGCTGCATCCCGATCTTGTGGTCGGAGGCGTGTGGAAGCCGGATCTGAGGCGGCGGCTCGAAGCGGCCTCGGTGTCGCTGAACGTCTACGCGGAGCAATTGTTCGACGCGCCCGAGTTCACCGTTGCCGACGAACCCAGGCCGATCGTTGTGATCGCGGTCTCGCTGCCCGAGCTCGGTCTGGAGTCCGGTGCACCGCTTCCCGTCATCTTCGAGCACGCCGACATGCACGGATACGACCTGTGTCCGCTCGAAGTGGCGCCCCATCTCCGGCTCGCGTTCCTCGACCAGTCGCCCGGCCCCTACCTCACGGTTGCATCGCCTCGGCCGCGACCACGCGACATGGACTTCCCGGCGGGCTTCTACCTTCGAAGGCTCGACGACGGGCTGTGGCTGCGGGGCTATCGGACCGACGACGACTGGGTCTTCTCACCGGACTTCACTCGATTCGTGTTCTCGGTTCGCTGAACCCCCGGCGTTGCGACACGGCTGACTTGTGACGTCCGCCACTGTCGTATGACCAGGGTGGAGCGGATCATCGAAGGCAGCTGCCGCACCCGTCCGGGTCCGCCAGCAGAGGGAGAGCACCATGACCGTCCAATTCGCTCGAAAGGGCGACTCCATCGAGTTCCTCGCAACCGTCGAGAAGGGCGCGGATCGCCAGCTGCTCCAGTGGGGCGGCATCGCAGGGATCGCCGGAGCACTGTTCATGTTCGGAACCCTGATCGTCGTGACCGTTCTGGGGCTTCCGGATGCGTCGGAGGTCGAGACCCTGACCGACTATCCGGCTATCGCCGGCGGCAGGATGGCCGAGCACTTCCTCTATCTCGGAGCGCTCGTCCTCTTTGCGCTCCACGTCGTGGTGCTCTACCGCATGCTGCGTCCCGCTCACCCGGCTGCCGCCCTGTTCGGCGCAGCTACTGCTGTGATGGGCTTGATCACCATGGCGGCGAGCTCTCTGCTGCACATCTCGACGGCTCCCCTCTCGGACCTGTACGAGGCGGCGGAGGCTGGTGAGCGCGCGGCGATCGAGGCCGCTTGGGCGGGTGCCCAGAGCGTGTTCGACACGATGCTCGCGACCGGGGTGCTTCTCGTACCCATTGGCCTGCTCCTGCTGGGGATGGCGATGCGCCGCTTCCCGGCGATCGCCTCGTCGATCATGTGGCTCACCATCGGCATCGCTGCGGTGGGAGTCATCGGTGCCGTGATCGCCATCATCGATCCGGGCTCCATGTTCTCGGCGATCTCAGTGCTCGGCATGACTGTCGTGATGCTGGCGACCGGCTGGCAGATGCTGCGTGTCCGTGCTGGCATGACGGGGCTGGTCGGCTAGCAGGAACGCTGGCAGCAGCTCACGTCGAGCCATACCTCGAAGTGGTCATAGTCGGCGTCGGCCGAGCGTTGAACTTCGTGCCGAGCTGCTGAGCAGTCACGTCATGCTCGGCTCACCGTGTCAGCCGCCGAGGGCGACGTGGACAAACGACGAGCTCGTCGGTCCTGGCCGCTCGAGAGCCACGCACTGTGACTAGACACCGTATTCCGAGGTGCCACCGCGAACTGGATGCCGAAGGGCGATGGCTGACGACCCGTGGCGGGTTGCTCTGGAGTCGGGATTCGATTCACGGAGTTGGAGGATTGGCCGATCGCGATGGCAGCGCAGGGGTGATCAATCGTCGGGCGGGCGACCGGGCCAGCGTCGTCTCAGCCGTCGCCGCTGTGGTGGCGAGTTCGGGTCGAGGTGATACCCGCGGCCGTGGATGACCACGTGGTGGTGGTACCAACAGACTGTGGTGAGGTTGTCCGGATCGTTGTTCCCGTCGACCGCTCTCGGCTCGATGTGGTGGGATTGCAGGCGGTATCTGGACCGACAGCCGTCGATCGTGCAAGTGCCGCCGTCCCGATGCAGCACGTAGCGGCGTGTGCGGGGCGGGATGGCGGTCGATGCATCTCCGACAGCGAGCGGTACGCCATCTGTGGTGAGGGCGGTGACTTCCACGGTGCCTTCGCAGAGGATGCGTTCGAGGGTGACCGGCCCGACGGCGGTGCCGGAAGCGAGCCAGACGCCGGTCTCGCCGTTTGTCGGGGCCGCGTCCCTCGCGTCGGCGAAGATCGACAGGTGTGGCACTGACAGTGGCGCTCCATCTTCGTTCCCACCCCTGTCGACCGCTCGCTGGCAGACATCTACGAGTCCGTCGGCCTGGCGGGTGGCGAGCGGCTCTCGTTCCAAGCCAGGCGTGGATGGAAGACTGTCGGCGGCCTCCCGGAGGACCTGGGCGACGAACTCGCCTTCGAGACCTGGGAGCTGACCGGAGATCCGATAGGCGGAGCGGTCGAGCCGGGGCTGAACCATGAGGAATCGGCTCTCAGCGAGGCTTCGCTCGTGTGCCGCGGTGGTGGGGCGGCGACGTGAGGCGATCCTGGCGACACCGGAGAGGTCGAAGCCCCAGGCTCGCCGCAAGGTGACCTCGTCAGCCCCGGAGGCGGAAAGACGAGCCATTGCGACACTGCGGTCGAATGAGCAGTGCTCGGTGCCAACCACCGATTCCATGCGGGAGGCATCCACGAGCGACCGAGCGGTGGATGGTTCGACATCGAGGGCAGCTGCGGTCCACTCGGTGAAGGTGCGGGCGCCGTCGGCCATTGACACCTGGCGTCGGTCGAGTTCGGACAGGATCACCGACTGTGACGCCCGGAGGCGGGCGATCTCCAACTCGGCAGTGCGCAGCGCCTGCTGCAGTCGATCTGTGCTGTGATCGTCGAGATGTGCCGTCACGCCACTCCCCTGATTCCGACTCGTCGCCGAGAGGTCACCGACCAGTTCGGCGAATCGAGAGGGGAAGTGGATTCTCGATGGCTACATCCTAGTCGAACGTACGTTCGATTGCAAGGCATCTGTACTCACGTTGCCTGCCACGAAGTCATTGCGCCGAGCACACGGCCGAGCACACGAAGGAGCGCAACCACGCCCACCTGCTCAGGGTTTTCACCGCTCGGGGAACACTCCGGTCCAGCGGTACCCGGTCCACAGCTCGCGCCGGCCGGAGAGGTTCGGCGACGGGTAGAGCCCGGGCGGATCCTTCGACAGATCGGGCTCGGAGACCACGCGCCCCTCGGTATCGAGGACCCACAGCCCATCCCAATCCCAGCCGATCACGTCGTCACCCCAGATCCGGCTCCCTGCTCCGCGGACGGGAAGCCAGAAAAGTCCCTGAGTGAACGTCGTTGTCGCATACCCCGCCTGCAGTTCGTCGAGGAAGAGCGCCCTGAACCGATGCAGTGAAGTGCGAGTCACGACGAATCCGATCGCCACGATCGTTCCGAGGGCGATCGCACCGATGCCGGAGACTCGGTCGTCCGGCAATGAGATCAGGCAGATGATCATGGCCGCGACCGAGGCGGCCAAAGTGGCAGCCAACCGGACGAACGCCTCGTGCGCGGTCGGGCGCTCATCGATCGATGGTGGGGTTGCCGGGCGTGCCGGCGTGAGACCGTCCGACATCGCATCGGTGAACCCCTCGACGTCGCGAGGCCGTGGCAATCGAACGCCGGGTCGATTCTTCATCGGTCCGGCGCCCGTACATCAGCGGCTTCCGCTCGCGACCGAGGCATGCCTGGATCAGCGGGAAGAGGGACCACCGGCCAGTAGCACTCGGGCACTTTGGGATATCGAATCCGAGCCGGTCGCCCGATCCCCACGGCGGCACCGGATGGGCGAGCCGAGAGCGCTCCAGATTCTTCTCTGAGAGGCTCTGAAACGAGCCCGAGCGCCGTGGTGTAGCGTTGTGACACTGTGTCATTGTCATCGCCAGCGACCTTCGGGACAACAAAAGCGCTGGAGGGTCGGCTCGATGCACCCTACCGTCGGTGGCGCTCGTCGCTCGATGGCGGGGCGCGGCGACGGACGATCTCCTAGTCTCCCGCCATGACATCGACGAAGACGATTGGACTGTCCCTGGGAGCCGACCTGTGTTGGCCCATCTTCTACGAGGACATCCTCCGAGAGCTCGATCCTGTCGTCACTGTCGCAGGCGAGAAGATCAAGTTCGATGTCGAGCGGGTCACCATCGAGCCGTTCGATCTGGCCCAGCCCGTCAGCTATCACGTCCTGTTGGACCGACTCACCCCCTGGTACCACACCAGCCGGGAGTGGATCAAGAAGGCGATCGTCCACGACGACCTCTACGCACTCAACAACCCCTTCTCGCTCCAGTCGATGGAGAAGCACACCTCCTATGCGGCAATGATGCGGCTCGGGATGCCGATCCCGAAGACGATCCTGCTCCCGCCGAAGGAGTACCACGACGACCTCCCCGACCTCCAGATGACGCTGTCGTCCTACGCCAAGATGTTCGACCTCGCCGAGATCGGCGAACAGGTCGGGTACCCCGCCTTCCTCAAGCCCTACGAGGGCGGCGGTTGGAAGGGCGTCGTGAAGGTGAACAACGCAGACGAGCTGCAGAAGGCCTACGACGAGTCGGGCAAGCAGATCATGCATCTCCAGGCTGCCGTGCACCCCTACGACCTGTTCGTGCGGGCCATCGGCGTCGGACCACAGGTCAACATCATCCGCTTCGACCCCGATGCCCCGCTCCACGATCGCTACAAGGTGGATTTCGACTTCATGGACGGCGACGAGTGGCAGCACGTTCACGACATCGCGCTGACGATCAACAGCTTCTTCGGGTGGGACTTCAACTCCGTCGAGTCACTGCGAACGGACGGCGTCTTCATGCCGATCGACTTCGCAAACGCCAATCCCGACAGTCAGGTGACGAGCCTGCACTACCACATCCCGTGGCTGGTCAAGGCGTTGCTCAAGTGGTCCCTGTATTGCGCCGCCACCGAACGCCGGATGCGTCACCACGTCGATTGGGGCCCGTACTTCCTCATCGCAGACTCCGATGCTCCGTTCACCGAGAAGCTCGCCGGATACGCCGAGATCGCAACAGAACGGTACGAGACCGCCCGATTCGAGGAGTTCTGCGCAAAGCACCTGTCCGCCCTCGACGAGGTCACCTGGGAGTACTTCGAGACCGACCGCGCACACGAGGCGGTCCGTCGGAAAGTCGCCGTCCTGTTCCCCGAGCACGAGGTCGACGAGTTCACCGAGCACTTCTGGGGACTGCTCCAGTTCTGGCGCAAGACCGAGCGAGATCGGCTCGACGGCTCATGAGGCCACGCCCACACGCGGGCAACCCATGAAGACGGTCGAATCGTGGTGGTCGGAGCGGCTGTCCACGCAGCTCAGGGTCGCCCGTTGGGGTGACATCGGCCGACCCGTCCTGGTCTTCCCCACCGCAGGCGGTGACGCCGAGGAGATCGAGCGCATGGGGCTGGTCGATGCCTGTGCCCCGCTGATGGCTGACGGCAGGGTCAAGCTCTACTCGGTCGACTCGATCGCAGGGCGCGCCTGGCTCGAACGTGCGGATCCCGGTCACGCCTCCTGGCTGCAGAACCAGTTCGACGCGGCGATTCGGTGGGAGGTGATACCCGCCATCCGCGGCAGATTGTGGGAGCCAGTCGATCAACGTGATCAGCGCCGGAGCCTCGATCGGAGCGTTCAACGCCGTCGAGGTCCTGACCAGACATCCCGACGTCTTCGACGCGGCGATCGCCATGAGTGGCACGTTCGACCTGACTCCGTGGCTGGACGGGTACTGGTCGGACGACTTCTACTTCTCGTCTCCGCTGCATTGGATCCCCAATCTGGACGGAGGCTGGCAGCTCGACCAGCTTCGGCGCCGCTTCGTCGTGATGCCGACGGGGACCGGCGACTGGGAGGATCCCGACGAATCCTGGCGGCTCGCAGACGTGTTGGGGGCGAAAGGCATCCCCAACCGGGTCGACGAATGGCACGGGTGGCCGCACGACTGGCACACCTGGCGCTCGATGCTGCCCGAGTACCTGCACCAACTGACGAGCTGAGACAGGGCGGCGGCCGCCCTACCGTTCGCCTGGTGTCGAACAACATCGTCTCGATCAACGGACTCTCCAAGGCCTTCCCGGAACGGCCGGTGCTGGACGACGTCAGCTTCGGGATCGATGACGGCGACCGGCTCGGAGTCATCGGCTTCAACGGGTCTGGGAAGAGCACGCTCCTCTCGCTGGTCGCAGGCAAGCTCGAGGCGGACTCAGGCGCCATCGTGACGAGATCGGGCCTGACCATCGCCTACCTCGAGCAGTCCCCCGAGTTCGATCCCGATACGACCGTCGACGACATCGCCCGCGGTTCGCACGCCACGCTCACGCTGCTCCACCGTTTGGGGCTCGAGGCCGACGATCGTCGTATCGAATCACTCTCGGGTGGGCAGCGTCGTCGCCTGGCGCTGGCGATCGCACTCTCGGAGCCGTCGGATCTCCTCATCCTCGACGAACCGACCAATCACCTCGACATCGACGTGATCGATTGGATGGAGGACGAGCTCGCACGGCGGTCGCAGACGTTGATGTTCGTGACGCACGACCGCTACCTGCTGGACCGGCTCGCCAACCGGATCATCGAGATCGACCAGCAGCGCATCCACAACCATGCCGGCAACTATCAGGACTACCTGGAGGCACGAGAGGTCCGTCGCGAGCTCGAGGAGCGAACCGAACGTCGCCGCCGAAACCTCGCCCGGACCGAGTTGGAGTGGCTGCGTCGCTCCCCCAAGGCGCGAACATCGAAGTCGAAGGCCCGGATCGATCGAGCGACCGATCTCCAGCATTCGACCCTGAGTGAGCCCCTGTCGGAGTTGGAGTTCGAGTTGCCGTCGCGCCGTCTCGGAGACACTGTCGTCGACGTCGAAGACGCGTCGGTCGCCTTCGGTGAGAACCGGGTGCTCGATCGTGTGACGTGGCGCCTCTCCCCCGGTGCCAGAGTCGGCATCGTCGGTCCCAACGGTGCCGGCAAGACCACACTGCTCCGGCTGTTCGGTGGTCGCCTCGAACCGACGACGGGCACCGTCAAGACCGGGTCGACGGTCGTCGACGGTTGGTACGGGCAGGACCCCGAGCGGCTCGCCCCCGACCGCCGCATCATCGATGTGATGCGTGATGAGGCCGAACAGACCCGGCTCACGTCCGGCGTCACGGTCTCGGCATCACAGCTGCTCGAGCGGTTCGGGTTCCCATCCCGCCAGCACTCGATCACGGTTGGGGACCTCTCCGGCGGTGAGCGACGACGACTGGAACTGCTCCGGGTGCTCGTCGGGGCGCCGAATCTGCTGCTGCTCGACGAGCCGACGAACGACCTCGACCTCGAAACGCTCGGGGCGCTCGAGGAGCAACTCGACCACTGGCCAGGTGTGGTGGTCACCGCCACGCACGACCGCTACTTCCTGGAACGGGTCTGCCGGGACGTGGTGTCCGTGGAGCCCGGCGGCACGCTCCGGCACCATCCGGGTGGGTATGCCGCGTACCTCGAATGGCGCGAACGACGGGGTCGGGAGGCCATCGGGGTGCAGCAGGCTCCGGCGACGACTACTGCGGCACCGCAGGATCGGTACGAGGGCAGGCTCTCATACAACGAGCAGCGCGAGTTCGGTCGGCTCGAGCGAACCATCCCCCAACTGACCGAGCGAGTCGCTTCGCTCGACGCCGAACTCGAGGTCATCGGTTCGGACTGGCAACGAGCCGAGGAGTTGAGCGCCGAACGCGCCCGTCTGGCCGACCAGTTGGACAGGGCGGAACACCGATGGCTGGAGCTGGCCGAACGCGTCTGAGGAGTCGACTCGCTGGCGGTGGCGGCGTGTCTCGTGGAAGCCGTCCACCACCGTCCGGAGACGTCAACTGAGGACGGCGGTCCGTTCGGCCGAACGATTGTGCGTCGCCATCAGCCTGCGCAGACGCGGCGGCGCCCACCGCAGCCCGATCTCGGTGGCGAATGCGCCGTCGTCGTTTGTGCGCACCCATGCCGGCATCCCGTTGATCTGGAAGGTGAAGCCGTCGTCCCGTCCGGTGATGTGCACCGTCTCCAAGGACCATGCGCCGATCTCGAAACCGTCGGCGGTTCGCATCGCCAGGGACTCCTGATCGAGATCGATCGAGATGTCGAGCGGCCGATCCGTCACATCCGACATCTCGAGCCTGCCTCTGTATGCACCCATGTTTGCCTCCTGCCGAGCCTACCTGTCAACCTCACGTTAAGTGGTCGAACTCTCACGCCTAGTGGCATTCGATGGATGCACTTCGGGACTAGTGCGTTGGACCCATACGATGGTGCCCTGTCGTCTCAGGAGTCACCATGATGCTCAAAGCCGAATACCACACCCGTGGGCCCGTTCCACAAGACGTCATCGAGTCCGTGGAGATGACGCTCGATGAGCCCGGTCCAGGCCAGGTACGGCTCGAGGTACTGGCGGCGCCGATCAACCCGTCAGATGTGTTGACACTCACCGGCGAGTACGGCCTGCTCCCCGAGCTGCCCGCGGTCGGCGGAAACGAGGGCGTGGGTCGAGTTGCGATCGTCGGCGACGAGGTGAGCCATCTGACCGTCGGGGACGTCGTGATGCTCCCCCCGGGTAGCGGCACGTGGCGAACCCACATGAACGCCGACGCAGTCGGTCTGATCGCACTCCCCGCCGGGGCCGATCCAGTGCAACTCTCGATGCTCACCGTCAACCCCCCGACCGCTTCTCTCCTGTTGAGCGACTTCATCGACCTCCAGCCAGGCGACTGGGTGATCCAGAACGCCGCCAACTCAGCCGTCGGTGGGTATCTGATCCAGCTCGCCGCCGCGCGCGGCCTCAAGACGATCAACGTCGTCCGCCGCGAGTCCGCGGTCGACGGCGTCCTGGAGCTCGGCGGTGACGTCTGCCTCGTCGATGGGCCCGGACTGCGCCGGCGGGTCGCAGAAGCGACCGGCGATGCCCATGTCCGACTTGCGATCGACGCCGTCGCCGGAGGGGCGACCGGCCGTCTCGCATCGACCCTCGCAAAGGGCGGCACGGTCGTGAACTACGGCGGCATGAGCGGAGAGCCGTGCTCGATCCCGGCGCTGAACCTCATCTTCTCGGACATCACACTGACCGGCTTCTGGCTCGCGCGGTGGTTTCGCACGGCTCCCCCCGAGGCGCAGGCATCGATGTTCGGAGAGATCACCCGCCTGATCGCGAGCGGACAGCTCTCAGCACGGGTCGACGCGACCTATGACGTGAGCGAGATACGAACCGCCGTCGAACGCGCGGCCGCCGTTGAACGTGATGGCAAGATCGTGGTGGTTCCCAACCACTCCTGATCAGGCGGTGTCACGGTTTCTCGTGCATCCGGCGCCCTCCTAGGCTCCGTCGGCGGAGGTACCGCTTGATCATCGTTCTCTCGCCCGCGAAGACACTCGATTACGAGTCGCCGCTCGTCACCAAGAAGCACACCGAGCCGCTCTTCGGAGACCGAGTCACCGAACTGGTCCAGATCCTGGCCGCCAAGTCGCCGGCCGACCTCGGATCACTCATGAGCATCAGTGACTCGCTCTCCGAGCTGAACTTCGAGCGATACCAGGATTGGGAGCCGATCTTCACCACGGAGAACTCGCGGCCGGCGATCCTCGCGTTCAAGGGCGACGTGTATCAGGGTCTGAACGTCGAAGCGTTCGACGCGCGTGACTTCAACTACGCCCAGAACCACCTGCGCATCCTGTCGGGCCTCTACGGCGTCCTGCGGCCACTCGACCTCATGCAGCCCTATCGGCTCGAGATGGGGAGCAGACTGGCGAATCCGGCCGGCAACGACCTCTACGGCTATTGGGGTGACACCATCACGGACCGCCTCAACACCGATCTGGATGGATCCCGCCCCAAGGCGCTCGTGAACCTGGCCAGCCAGGAGTACTTCGGGGCGATCAACACCGACAAGCTCGACGCCCGGATCGTCACGCCGGTGTTCAAGGACTTCAAGAACGACCAGTACAAGGTCATCAGCTTCTTCGCCAAGCACGCCAGAGGCCGGATGGCATCCTGGATCATCCGCAATCGCGTCGACACGCTCAAGGGGTTGGCCGACTTCGCCGAAGACGGCTATCGCTTCTCACCCGACGATTCCACGATCGAGCGCCCCGTCTACCTCCGAGATTGACCCGTGACACCAGGCCGAGTCGTCGATCCAACCGATGGCGAAACAGGTCTTCTGCGAGTGGTCGAGCCCTTGGCCCCGTCATACGTTGTGAGGAGAGCGAGACGGGAGTTCATGTGAAGACCAGGAGCGACCCAGCGGTCTCCCAAGAGGTCGAATCGATCTCCACTGCCAGAGGGATCCCGGCGATTCCGTTCGGACCGATTCCATCCCGGCGACTCGGCAAGAGCCTCGGGATCAACAACATCCCTCCCAAGGTGTGTACCTATTCGTGCCTCTACTGCCAGGTCGGACCGACGATGGATCGAAGTACGGAGCCCAGGGACTTCTACCCTCCTGAACGGATCGCCGAGGAGATCGGGGCGCACGTCGAGGCAGTACGCGCACAGGGCGAGGCGATCGACCACTTGACGTTCGCCCCAGACGGCGAACCCACGCTCGACATCGGCCTCGGCGAGTCGATCCGGTTGCTCCGACCGCTCGGCATCCCGATTGCGGTCATCAGCAACGGCTCGCTGTTGTGGCGACCCGAGGTGCGCGAGCGGTTGGCCTCTGCGGACTGGGTATCGGTCAAAGTCGACTCCGCCGTCGAATCGATCTGGCGGAAGGTCGACAGACCCCATCCGGACCTCGATCTCGGCACCATCCTCGACGGCATCAGACAGTTCGCGGTCGAGTTCGATGGCGAACTGGTGTCCGAGACGATGCTCGTGGAGGGGATCAACGACGGCCCCGAGTCCATCGCCGCCGTCGGCGAGTTCCTGCGTGAGCTCGGCCTGCCGCTCGCCTACGTGTCGATCCCGACACGACCAACGCCCTACCCATCGATCACAGCTCCCGACGAGGAGACCGTGACCCGTGCCTATGGCCTGCTCAGCGAGTACGTCCCCCGTGTCGAGTGTCTCATCGGCTACGAAGGGGATGCGTTCGCTTCGACCGGGGACCCGGCTGCCGACCTCCTGGCCATCACGGCGGTCCACCCGATGCGGCCCTCGGCGATCCAGAAGCTGCTCGATCGGACAGGTGCCGACTGGGATCTGGTCGAGGGGTACGTGGCCGACGGGACGCTGACCGCGATCGACTACCGGGGCGAGCGGTACTACGTCCGGCGGTTTCAGTCCTCGATCAGTCGAATCGATCAGCCCACTCGGTGAGATACCCGATCACCTCGTCACGATCGATCTCGTTGAGGACCTCGTGACGTCCACCATCGATCAGATGAACGGTGACGTCTTCCGTCGGCATGTCTCGGACTGCCTGGAGTGACCGTTCCCACGGGACGAACGGATCGTCGGTGCCATGGAGAAACAGGACCGGCATGACGAGCCGGCCGATGTCCCGCTGGAACGCATCCAGTGCCGCCACCTCGGCCTCGAGCAGTCCTCGCTTGTATTGGCCGTGGTAGACGAGTGGATCGGCGGCATAGGCAGCACCCACCTCGGGATCTCGCGAGAGCGCGAGCGGCTCGAACGGGATGTGAGGCAGCGCGGGCTCGCTGAGCACGTCCCGCGCCCACTGCCAGTCACCGAGGACGGCGCCACAGAACGCCGCCCCTGCCACGTCGGTCGGCCATCGCTGTGCGAAACGAGCCGCCAGCAGTCCGCCCATGGAGTGCCCGACGAGGACCAGCGGGAGCCCAGGATGCTCGTTCCGAGCGATGCCGGCCACCGCGTGGAGATCGTCGACGACGTGCTCGAAGTCCGTGATGAGCGCTCGTTCGCCTTCGGACCGTCCGTGACCGAGGTGATCGTCTGCGTACACGACCGCGCCCCGAGCGTTGAGGGCGCGCGCCACGTGGGAATACCGGCCACCGTGCTCGGCATATCCATGCACGATCTGCACGATGCGCCGGGGCGTCCCCTCGGGGTTCCAACGCCGGTAGAACACCCTGCCCTCGCTTCCCTGGAAGAAGTCCTCGAACACCTCATCGACCTCCCGAGCTGGACAGCCGACCAGAGGCCGGCTCCAACGCCGAAGGTATGCGGAAGGCTTCGTGGCCTCCAGAGTCGGAGGACTCGGGGGGCGGACAGCCACCCGGGACGGGTCGAGGCGTTGCTCGACCCTTCGTTCGTCACAGGACCTGGGTGAGGCCCCCGTCGACCACGACGATCTCGCCGGTCATGTAGCGGTTGCGCAGGATCCCCAGAACGGCCTCGGCGCAGTCATCCGGAGTCGCTGATCTGCCCAGTGGTGCAGTCTCCGAGACCTGCTCGTGCATCTCGTCCCAGTCCTCCGTCCACGGGGTGGCGACCAGACCCGGGGCAACGGCGTTGAACCGGATCGGACCGTGGCTCTTGGCCATCAGCCGAACCATGTGGTTCAACGCTGCCTTCGACATGGCGTAGGCGATCGAGCTGCCGATGGGGCGAAGCCCGGCGATCGAGGTCACGGTCACGACGCTGGCGTCGGAAGACTGCTCGAGAAACGGCATCGCGAGTTTGGTCAACTCCCATGTGCCGAACACGTTCACCTCGAACGTCCGACGGAACACGTCCTCGGTGAGCGCATCGAGATCCCGATGATCGATGGAGGTGGTCCATCCGGCGTTGTTGATCAAGACGTCGATGCCACCCATGCGCTCGGCCGCGTGTTCGATCAGTTTCGTGCGATCATGGGCGTCGCTGATGTCCGCCTGCACATAGAACGCCCGTTCGGACAAGCCTCCCGCGACACGCTGTCCTGCTTCCACTGACGAAGCGGAATTCACGACGACGCTCGCCCCCAACTCGTCGAGGCGGCGGGCGGTTGCCTCGCCGATACCACTGGACGAACCGGTTACAACGACCCGAAGGCCCGAGAACTCCGACGGCGGCTTCACGACACCGACTGTAGACCCGGCGTATCGTCGCAGGGGATGAACTGCACAGGAACATCGAGAACGTGACGTGGGTCGAGATCGGTCCGGGTGAATGGTCGGTCACGGCGCTCCCCTACGGAGTGTTCTCGACCGGAGGCAATCGTCACCTCGGAGTGGCGGTGGGACGCTGGGTGCTCGACCTCCATCGAGCCGCCAACGTCGGTCTGTTCAGGGGCGTGACCGAACCCGAGGTGCTCATGGGTGGTGCGCTCAACCCCCTCCTCTCCCAGACGCCCGAGGTCTGGAACTCGGTGCGCGAACGCATCGTCGAGCTGTTGAGCGACCGGGTCCACGAACCGCGGGTCGCCCCGCTTCTGGCCGAGCGGCGTGACGTTCACCTCCACCTCCCGTGGCAGGTCGGAGACTTCGTCGACTTCTACAGCTCACGGCAGCACGCCGAGAACCTCGGCCGGATCTTCCGCCCCGATTCCGAGCCGCTCCTGTCGAACTGGCGGCACATCCCTGTCGGATACCACGGACGATCCGGGACGGTGGTGGTGTCCGGCACAGATATCAGGCGACCCCACGGGATGATCGAGACGTCGCATGGGCCTGCATTCACGCCGTCGCAGCGGCTCGACATCGAGATCGAACTGGGTTTCGTGCTCGGCAACCCCACCGACGCAGGCACGTTGGTCCGGACCGGCTCGGCGCACGAGCATCTGTTCGGAGTGGTCGCCGTCAACGATTGGAGTGCCCGCGACATCCAGGCGTTCGAATACCGCCCGCTCGGCCCGTTCCTCGGGAAGTCGTTCGCAACATCGGTGTCGGCGTGGGTGCTCCCGATGGCGGCGATCGACGACGCCAGGGTCGCAGCGCCTCCCCAGGAGCCCGAACCGGCACCACATCTCCGCGTCGACGAGCCGTGGGCGCTCGACATCGGCTTCGATGCCTGGCTGAAGCGGACAGGCGAGAGACCCGTGCGCCTTTCGAGCACGAACGCTTCGACGCTCTACTGGACCGCTCCCCAACAGATCGCCCATATGACATCCAACGGCGCTCCCATCAGAGCCGGCGACTTCATCGCAACGGGAACGATCTCGGGCGACGACATCGGCTCCTACGGGTCGCTGGTCGAGATCACGGACAACGGTTCTTCGCCGATCAGGATCGGCGGGAGGGATTCGACGTTCCTCGAAGACGGTGACGAAGTCGTGATCACTGCCGCAGCCCACCTCGGCGGTGGTATCACCGCCTCGCTCGGCGAGGTGCGCGGCAGCGTCGGTCTGCTCAGTCCCCTGCCGTGAGCTGAGCGAGCAGCGGTGACGTCCGAAAGGCGATGTGGTTTGCGAGCGCGATCGCCGTGGACGCCCGATCGACGGCCGGTGACTGGAGGATCTGCTGCAGCACGGCCATGAGTTCCTCGTTTGTCGTTGCGGCGATGCGGACCAGCAGATCTCCCTGGCCGGCGATCGAATGCGCCTCGAGCACCGAGGGGATGGTGGCCAGGTGTGCGATCACCTCGTCCGTCCTGCCCTGCGCGACTTCGATGGTCGTGAACCCGAGCACTGAGAAGCCGAGCTTCGTCAGATCGAGTTCGGGACCGAAACCGGCGATGACGCCGGCTTCGAGCATCTTGTCGATGCGGGCCTGAACGGTGCCACGGGCGACTTCGAGACGACGTGAGGTCTCGAGTACCCCGATGCGGGGCTCGGCGCGCCACAACTCGATGATCTGTCTGTCGAGAGCGTCGAGCGCATATGCAGGCGCAGTCGGTTGTCGTGCCACGGGAGAGAGGCTACCGATGGCGACGCTCCATCACATGTCCGGTGTGCCCGACCCTGCCCTACGCTCCGACGATGCGCCACCGTTCGATCGCTTTCGCCGCCATCATCGCGCTCCTGGTCGCATCATGTGGCGACGGTGCCGAGGTCGCGGCCGAGGGGCCCGGACGATTGGTGCTGTGGAACGACGACGCCATCAGCATCCTCGCCGACGGCGAGTTCAGCGATGTGGACGTGACCGGGAACGTCAGTCAGGTCACACCGGCTCCTGACGGGACGCTGATATGGACCAGGATCGAGCGCACCCCTCCCTCCGTCGATGCGGTGATCGACGGTGAGACTCGTGTCGATCTCGACACCCCCACGGTCCCCTTCTTCTACGCATGGAGCCCCACGGGCGACCGTGTTGCGCTCCTCGGGAACGCTCCGGGGGGTGGCGGGCTGCTCTTCGGGCTCATCGATATCGAAACCGAGGAGCTGACCACCGTCGAGAGCCCTCCCCCGTTCTTCTTCGACTGGTCTCCGGATGGGACCCGCCTGATCGCTCACGTGGCCGGGACGGTGCTGCGGATCATCGATGCCGCAACCGGAGAGGTGCGGGAGCTTCGTCAGCAGAGCGGCGGATTCCCCGCTCCGATCTGGTCCGAGGAAGGCATCGTGGTCGCCATCGGCGTCGGGCCTACCGTCGCCTCCCCGATCGTGCCGGTCGGCTTTCAGGCGGCGTCCTCCGAGGTCGTGCTGATCGACCCGGTCGACGAGACTCGCGTCACACTTGCGGAGGTCGACGGGCCTGTCCGGCTCTTCTCGACCGATGACGCACTGGCGCTGGCCGTCGGGGTTGCGGGGACGCAGCGGATCGATGTGATCGGGTGGGATGGAGAGACTCGTGCGACGCTCGGGAAGGGCAGCATCGATCTGGTGCAGTGGAGTCCGGACGGGTCGACACTCCTGTGGACAGAGCGTGACGCCGACGAAACGCTGACACCGTTCACGTGGACCGGAGGCGACACGACGGAGTACGAGCCGTTCCGACCCAGCTCGGAGTTCGCGGCGGCCTACCTGCCATTCTGGGATCAGTACGACCGGACGATCTCGCTGTGGGCAGGCGACTCGGCCGCCTTCTCGCTCCCCACCGATGAGGGCGTCGTGGTCCACCAACTCGACGGGACGTCTACGACCTACACCAACTGGGACATGGCCGTCTGGACGAGGGAACCGTCGGGAGGCTGAGAGCAGATGATTGCCGAGGTCGTGTTCGGGGTACCCCCTGTCCATGAACCTCATGACTGCAACGACCATGCCAGAAGCCATCCGACAGAACCGCGCAAACCTAGAGATCGGGCATCCACCGGCAGCGAGTTCCGTCTTCGGCGAATGGACTCGCTCAGAGGAGCGGGCCGACTCGTCCCAGACCTCCGGAGGATCATGGGACGGACTCGATCCGGCTCGACTCGAGGATGGGACAGCGCCCCGCGACACGATCCGGCAGGCCGGCCAGCAGACGGGCATGCACCCGAAGAGCTGAACATCCCTCCGCAACGAACAGGGGCCCCGCCGCCGGCGGGGCCCCTGTTGCTTTCAGATCATCGTGTCAGCGAAGCAGCGACACCGACGGGTGGCGCAGCTTCGAGAGCGCCCGCTTCTCGAGCTGGCGGATGCGCTCACGGGTCAGGTCGAACATCTCGCCGATCTCGTCGAGCGTTCGTGGCGGGTTGCCGTCGAGCCCGTATCGGAAGATGAGGATCCTGGCCTGCCGTTCGGACAGGTGGTGAGCCAGTGCCGCGAGCACCTGATCGGCTTCGTCACGCGCCGTCGCCAGGTCTTCGGGAGACGGCGTGTCGTCGTCGGGGATCAGGTCGCCGAGCTCTGCAGAGCCATCTTCGCCGATCGGCGTCTCCATCGAGACCGTTCCGACCAGCTCACGGACCTTCTGCACCTGGTCCTGGTCGAGCCCGGAATGCTCGGCGATCTCGGCATCACTCGGCGGCCGGCCGAACTCGGACTCGAGCCGGGCGGTCGTCTTTCGAACCTGGAGCTCGAGATCGTGCATGTGGACCGGAACACGGATCGTCCGGCTGTGCATGGCGATTCCCCGAGTCATCGCCTGACGGATCCACCAGGTGGCGTACGTCGAGAACTTGAAGCCCTTGCGCCAGTCGAACTTCTCTACGGCCCGGATCAGGCCCAGATTCCCTTCCTGGATGAGATCGAGGAGCTCGATCTTCGAAGACGCATACTTTCGAGCGTTCGAGATGACCAACCGCAGGTTGGCCGAGACGAAGCGGTCTTTGGCACGCTGACCTTCGCGCACGAGACGGCGCAGTCGGACCCGCTCCTTGGGGTCGTCGACGCCGGCTTCGAGCAGCTTGGCTGCCTCTTCGCCTGCCTCGATGGTCTGGGCGAGCGCGACCTCATCATCTGCTGTGAGGAGTTCGTGCTGTCCGATTTCGTCGAGGTACTGGGCCGTGAGGTCGGTTGTCAGGCGTCCGCGCTCATCAACGAGCGGGGACGAGTATCGGGACGATGCGAGAGTCATCGGCTCTTTCGTGTGCTAGCGAGAAATGGACCAGAAACGAGGGCTTCTCCCCACGCTTCGGCGCCCACCATATGACATTTCGCGGCTTTCGTCCAACTCAAAACGCCTCGAGTTGCGAATTGTTCGATATTCATTGGCTGAATCACTCCTGAGTGGCAGAGATCGTCGTACGCCGATCCGTCATGGGAATCAGATCTTCGGGAGCCGGAAGCCGGACCTCTGCAGCACGTGCTCACGGGAGGATTCCACCATCCTGCGCACCGCCGGCCAATCGACGTGCAACAGCCGACCGTCACGCTTCATGAGACGACCTGCGATCATGACCGTGTCGACGTTGCTCGTGTCCATGCCGGCCACGACTGCAGTCGCCGGGTCGTTCAACGGAGTCACGTTGATCCGATCGGTACGCAACAAGATGACGTCCGCCTGCCTGCCGGGTGTGAGCGTTCCGACCTTGTCTTCGAGCCCGTTCGCCTTCGCTCCCGCAACCGTCGCCCACGACAGGACATCGCGGGCACCGACCGGTCGAGTGCCGTTCGAGGCGTTCGCCCGCTGGAGCGCCAGAACGGACCGCATCTGGTTGAACATGTCACCGGGGACGTTGGTCTCGACATCGACGGACAGACTCGGAGGGAGCCCACGATCGAGGAACTTCTGGATCGGCGGCATGCCGTGGCCCATCATCATCTCGACCGGAGCCGCCAACGAGACCGACCCTCCGGTGTCGACGATCATCTGAATCTCGGTCGGGTTCAGCGTCGTGCAGTGGATGTATGTCGTATCGGGCCCCAGCAGGCCCGCCTCGCCGAATTCCTGGACCTTCCCGTCCAGGCCGTAGGAGCCGACCCCGACGTGCGTGGTGATCCGCGCTCCCGCCTCCCGGGCGAGCTTCCAGTGATCCCGTGTCACTTCGAAATCCGTGAACTCGGGACCGGGAGCGGCGAGCGACAGGGTCAACAGTTGATCCTTGCTGGTGAAATACTCGTTTGCCGCCCGCACGAACCAGCTCGGTTGGCGCTCCTCCCACTTGCCCCACCAGGGGAACCCGTAGGCGAAGACGGACCGGAGACCGGAGTCCTGGAGTGCTTGTATCACGGCGTCGGTGTGTTCAGGTGACGCCTGGATGTGCGACCAGTCGAGCAACGTCGTGATTCCGGCGTCGATCGCCCCGAGAGCCGATACGAGATCGCCGGCGTACGCGTCCTCCGGCCGGTAGGCAGGGGCGAGCTTGTGCAGGACGTGCGACATGTAGCTGGTGCGACCCTCGAGGGGAACGTCCGTCCCGATGTTCCGCAGCAGTCCCTCCCAGATGTGTCGATGGGTGTCGACGAAGCCGGGCATCACGATCATGCCGGTTGCGTCGAGCACCTCGGCGCCCGCTGCCGAGAGCCCGTGCCCGATCTGGACGATGTCCCGGCCCTCGATCAGCACGTCGGCTCCAGCGACCTCGCCGATCTCGGGGTCCATGCTGAGCACGTGGCCCCCCGTGATCAGGGTGCGGCTGGTCGGGGTGACGCGGAAGTCGATGCCGCTCGGATAGACGTTGGGGATCTCGGCTGCCTTGGGAGGGCGGCTTCCGATGACGAGGCGTCGAGCCCGCTTGTAATTGCGTTTGACCAGCTCCTTGAGGTCTCCGACCTGGAACAGGATGATCCCGGCGAGGACGAGCACCCCGATGATCATCAGCCCGTCGTCGGGCGAGAGACCGAGGAACGGGAGCACGGTGATGATCAGCGCCAGCAGGACCGACGCAACCGCACTGCCGACGAACGTGGCGCGGCCGCCGGCGAGTGAGGCCCCGCCCAGCACGGCCGCGGTGATGCTGTTGAGGGCGAACGGCGCACCGATCTGGGCGTTCCCGATCGGAGAGCGCGCCATCACGAAGAACGACGCAACGGCGGCGAGGACACTGGTGATCATCAGCGCCCGGACACGAAGCCAATTCGTCGGGATGCCGCCACGCTTGGCGGACCGCTCGTCATACCCGACCGATCGAACCTGGAGTCCGGAGCCCGACGCATGCAGCCACAGGTCCAAGAAGGCCGCTCCGATCACGATCAGGATGAACGCGATCGGGATCGGCCCGATCCGGGCGGTCAGGAACGAGGCGAGATCGGCGCTGATGATCCCCTGGGCGGTTGGCCTGAGCGTCAGTGAGATGCCGTCGAGGATGCTGAGCGTGGCGAGCGTGGCGATGATCGACGGGATCTTCACCCCCCTGATCAGGCCTGCGTTGACCAGTCCCAACACGACTCCTGCGCCGAGGATCGCGAGGACGCCGATGAGGATCTCAGTCGACGTGGCCTCACCTCCGATCAGGAACGACGCCGCGACCACACCGAAGCTGATCATCGCACCGACCGAGAGATCGAGATACCCGACCAGGATGGCGTGGGTCTGTGCGATGGCGGCGATTGCGAGCGGCATCGCAAGGATCAGGATGTTGAAGATGTTCGCTTCGTTGAGGAATCCTTCGAATCGACCGGTGGTGTACCAGAGCAGCCCACCGATGAGGATCACCTGCAGGGCAACCGGCATCCAGAGCCGGAACTTGACCACCTTGCGCCACTTGTTCTTGTCGCGTGCGTCTCGCATGACCTTGCGAACCAACTGGCGTGCGGCGTCGACCCGGGTGGTGACGATCGGTTCGGTGGTCATGAGCCCTCCAACGCGCTCGGGGCTTTGGGCATGGCCACACCGAGAGGCGACCGGGCGGCTTTCGACATGCCCGGCCCCCTGACGATCGCCTCGACGATGCGGACCTCGTCGAGTTCGTCCCCGGGGATCTCTTCGACGATCGTGCCTCGCGACATCACGAGGACCCGGTCGCAGAAGCCGGCCAGTTCGATCGGGTCACTCGACTTGACGAGGAGGGCCGCACCGGCATCGGCGCGTGTGCGAAGGGCCTTGTAGATGTCGAACCGAGAACCGACGTCGACCCCCTGGGTCGGCTCGTACGCCAGGATCACCGAAGGTTCCAGCAGGAATGACCGAGCCACCGACACCTTCTGTTGGTTTCCGCCGGAGAGAAACTCCACCGGCTGGTCGAGTGACGGTGTCCGGATCTCGAGTTGTTCCACCAGCGACTCGACGGCCCTGCGTTCCGCCCCCAGCCTGAGGAGCCCAAACGTGGAGAACTTGCGGAGGGACTGGATCGTGGCGTTGGTCTTGACCCCCAAGACACCCATCAAGGCGGCACGCTTCCGATCGCCGGGAAGCAGCATGACACCAGCCCCGACGGCCTCGGTCGTCGATATGAGCGTCAGTGCCATGCCTTCGCACTCGACCCTTCCCGCTCTCGGCGGGGTGCGTCCGGCCAGGCAGTCGAACAACAGATCCTGCCCATTTCCTTCTGCGCCGGCGATGCCGACGATCTCGCCACTCTCGAGTGTGAAACTGACCGGGCCGAACGCCTGCCCCTGCAGGCCATCGACGACCAGGACGTCATGGGGCTCCTGTGTCGTCGGAGCGGGCGGCGGGAACGCCGCCTCGAACGAGCGGCCGACGATTCGGTCGACCAACTCGGACTCGGAGACATCCGCCGCATCGAAGGTGCCCTGCTGTTCGCCGTCTCGGAGGACGGTGATGCGGTCGACCACCTCGAGGACCTCGGGGAGCCGATGGCTGACGTACACGACCCCCACTCCGCGATCTCGGCAGGCGAGGATGGTTCGGTGGAGCGCAGCGACTTCGTCAGGGCCGAGCGCCGTGGTCGGCTCATCGAGCAGCAGGACCTTGGGATCGGTCACCAACGCCTTCGCGACCTCGAACAGCTGGCGTTCGGCCATCGTGAGGAAGCCCGTGGGAGCATCTGGGAAGAGCTCGAGGTCGAGATCGAAGTCGGCCAGCACTCTGCGTGCCCACTTCTTGCGGCGCCAGTACGGCGGACGGTCCTCCGGAGGCGCAGCGAAGTACAAGTTGTTCTTGACCGGTTCGGCGCCCACGGAGGACCCGTCCTGGTAGGCCATCGCCAAGCCGAGCTTGCGCGCTTGGGCGGGTGAGTCGGTTCGAAGGGGTTCTCCCCCGATCCGAATGCTTCCACGATCGGGCTCGACGAACCCGGATGCAATCCCGAGGAGGGTCGACTTGCCCGAGCCGTTCTCGCCGACGAGCGCATGGATCTCGCCGGCACGACACTCGAAGCTGACGTCCGAGAGCGCACGCACCGCCCCGAACTGACGGGACACGCCCGTCAGTTCGAGGACCAGTTCGTGGGTGCTCGACCCCTCCCCGGGATTGCGGTCGGTCATCCTCCGAACATCAGAGCGAGAACCTCGTTCGGCACGAGGGACGTGCCAGAGACGACCTCGTTGACGCGATCGGGGTTGCAGTCGGCGTCGGTCACCTGGCGCATGACATGCGGCACGGTCACCTCACCGCCGACGTCGTACCCGGCGAGCGTGAGCATCCCGACCGTCACCGCAGTCCGCGACTGGAAGTTGCCTCCTGCCGAGTACCAGATGTTGTAGGTCGGCTCTCCACGCTCCGCCCAGTCGCAGAACAGCGTCTGCTCGTCGGTCCGCAGTGCAACCGTGAGGTTTTCGACCGGGATACCGAGCTCGTCATACGCCTGGAGGGCCGTGAACAGCCCATCGGAGTACTCATAGGCCCAGCCGCGGACATCCGGATTGGTCGTGAGGATGCCGCGAGCCGCATCGAGCGCGAAGCTGTTGACCCAGAAGGTGTCTCCTGTCGTCGAGTTCTCGTCGGCCGGTGGATTCGCAACGTCGACGCCGTCGGACAGCGCAGGGATCAGACACCGCTGCCACCCGAGGGTGAGCGCGTTGCCCGGGGTTCCACCGAGCACGCCGATCTCGCCGGCGCCGATGCCGTCGTTGAGCACTTCGGCGAAGCTCTCACCGAGCGCGCACAGGTCTTCGCCCACGACCGCCGTGTAGTCCTCGCCCGGGATGAGTGCTCCTTCCTGTCCGGGCAGGCCGACGTATCCCGCCGAGAACGAGATGTAGGGGATGCCGGCCGCCTCGGCCTCCAGGACTGCGGGCGCCAGCGCGATCCCGACGTCGGGGTAGCCGACGATGAAGTCGACACCGCGCTGGATCAGGAATCGGACGTCATTGGCATGGACTGCGGGATCGGCGTTGAAGTTGGCCGCGGTGGAGACGATCGTTCCGATTTCGGGGTACGTGAGTGCCTGGAGGATCGCTTCCATGTGGCTGACGCCACGCCAGACGTTCACGGTGTCGCCGCCTCCGTCGGCGTAGCCCATCACGAGCTCACCGCCGCTCCCGGTGTCGCACTGCTGGTTGGACCAGCACTCCATTGCCTTGTCGATCGTGGCCTGGTCGAGGTCCTGGCCGGCGCGAGCGATCGACGCCAACACGATGTCGGGCACGTCACCGACGGGACCGAGCGCACGTTCGACGAGGGCCGGATCCGCATCGATGGACTCGCCGTATTCGGCGAGCGGGCCGTCGGCGGACGCCTCGGTCGTGGTTTCGGTGACGTCGTCACCGGCCGCGGTCGTCGTGGGCTCGTCGGGCGCCGCGGTCGTCACGGTCGGTTCGTCCGGAGCGGCGGTGGTGGTCGTCTCGGCGTCGTCGCCGCCGCAGGCGGCGAGGATCATCGCCAGGACAGCGATGAGGCCGATGATTCTGCTTCGTTTCATTTCTCCTCCTGTGAGCCCTCAGGCCCCGTGTCTTCGTTTGCAGCGGTACGAGTGTCTGTGTCGGGTGAGCCGCGCTCTCGGAGCACGCGCTCGACCCCCTTGATGATGCGGTCGCCGGACACGAGCATCCCCCCGATGATCACGACGCCGAAGACGACGAATTGCAGGGCCGTCGGAAGGCCGAGCGCGCGCATCATCTGATTGAGCCCGGTCAGAAAGATGCCTGCCACGAAGGTGGACATCGGGCTGGCCAGGCCGCCGGTGAGTGACGCACCGCCGATCACGACGGCCGCGATCGGTCCCAGGAGGTAGGGAGACCCGATGTTGACGCCGGGGTTCCGGAGCAGGGCGGCAAGCGCGACACCGGCGACGGCGTACAGCATCGCTGCCACGACGTAGACGAGGATCTGATTGAGCGTCACCCGCAAGCCCACGACGCTCGAGGCGACCGGGTTCGCTCCGACGACCTTGAACCGCCGGCCCACCGTGGTGTATCGCAGTCCGAGGATCAGCGTGACCGTGACCGCGAGCCCGATCCAGAAGATGGGGCTGATTCCCAAGATCCGATTCGAGGTCCAGTCAGACAACGCTTCGGGCACGGCGCTCTGCACGGGGAACGTGCGGACGTACCGGGCGACCACACCGGACACCACCTGCCCGACGGCCAGAGTGACGATCAAGGCATTGAGCTTCAGGCCGCCGATCAGAATCCCGTTCACCGCGCCGATGAGGGCTGCCGCTCCGATCGCCGTGAGGATCGCGACTCCGATCCGACTGTCCGATTGCTCACTGACGCCAACGGTGATCAGCGCTGCGAGCGTGAGCGTGCCGGGAACACTGAGGTCGATCCCCCCGGTCATGATGACCAGCATCTGTCCGAGTGCGGTGATGCCGAGCAGCGCGCCGAACGGAGCGATGGCCGAGAGGGCCGGACCCTCGAGGGTTGCGGGCGCCCAGATCGCTGCCACGATCACCAGGAGGACCAGAGCGAGATAGACGGGCATGAATCGTGAGCCGACGACGAAGGAGGTGATCGCTCGCGAGGGGGTGCGGGTGGTGGCGGCTGCAGTCACTCGCCGGCCTGCGCGTTCGATTGGGCCACCACGCCGGCCGCTTGGGCGACGCGGCGTTGGGCGGCGATCGCCAGTTCACGAATCCGCCCGGTGTCCGATGTCAGCTCGCCATGGCGCATGAGCGCTCGTCCTTCCACGAACACCCAGTCGAGATTGGAGGTGTCCATTCCCCAGACGACTGCGCCGATCGGGTCGTTGATCGGGAAGATGTTCGGCCTGTCGGTCCTGAGCACGATCACGTCACCCTGCGACCCAGGAGTGAGCGTTCCGACGACACCGGCGAGCCCGGCGGAACGCGCACCGTCGATGGTTCCATGACGGATCACCTCCCGGCTGGTCATGAGCTTCGGGATGCCGGCCTTGCCCGCCAGCTTCAGATCGAAGGCGGTGGCGTGCTGGATCGAGATCGTCGCCCGAATCTGGGCGAACACGTCGCCCGGAGCAAGCGACTCGTCGTCGACACCCAGGCCCGGCCCGATGTCGCGATCGATCAGTTGCTGGACCGGTGGGCTCCCGAGGCCACTCGCCATCTCGCTCGCCGGGGTCAGCGTGATCGCAGCACCCGAAGCCGAGGCAGCGTCGAGGTCGGCGTCGTCGAGGTTGGTGCAGTGCACCAGTGTGACGTCGTCGCCCAGGATCCCGCGTCCGGCGAGCGCGGCGATCGCGCCTCGCGACTCCACGCCCCCCGCGTGAGCGTGCAGGCGAACACCGAGCGATCTCGCCGTCGCCAACGCTGCGGCGAACTCGTCCAGGTTCGACGAAGTGGGATCGCTCCCGCCGATTGCCAGTTGCGAGAGCCCTCCAGCAACGAATCGAGAAACGAGCGAGTCCGGTGGCGTCGAGCGATCGCCGGGGTGGACGAACACCGTCCGCACCCCGGCATCGGCGTGAGCCTGGAGCACCGCATCGAGATGAGCGGGCGAGTCCGGGATGTCCGACCAGTCGACCACCGTTGTCGTACCGGACCCAGCAGCCCCCACGAGACCGATCAGGACGCCCGCATAGAGGTCGTCGGGTTCGTGGTTGGCCGCGAATTCGGATGCGTATCGCGGGGCTCCGCCGGCGTCCACGCCGGCGTTGCGGAAGAGGGATCGCCAGGTGTGGCGGTGAGCATCGACGAACCCCGGCATGACGATGGTGTTCGAGCAGTCGACGATCTCGGCGTCCCGCGCCCTGAGGTTCTCGCCTATCTCCGAGATCCTGCCGTTCTCGATCAACACATCGCCCGATGTCAGGTTCCCGATCTTGCGGTCGATCGTGAGAACGCACCCGCCCTTGAGCAGCGTCTTCCCCGTCACTGGCGGACCGGCGCCTGGTCGAGCGAGTGGCACACCACGGGTCGCCGTTTCCGCTCGATCGCGCACGGATGCACGGGAAGCGCTTCCAACCGCTGCGAAGAGGTCAACCGAGTGGGCTGCATCGCGCGACACAGTACCACTGCAATCGATTGCGCGGATCGCTGAGCCCGGAATCGATTGCTTGGGGATGCGACGACCATCGCACGCCCCGTGCCGCTACGAGCCGATCATGCCGAGACGTTGAGCTCCAGCGTGCAGCACTTGACCGAACCGCCGGCCTTGAGCAGCTCGGAGAGATCGACCGGATGGACATCGAAGCCTGCCTCCGAGACCCGGTCCGCGAGGGCCGGGGCCGAGGCGGGCATGACGACATGCCGGTCGTCGGCGGTCGAGTTCAGGCCGAACGCCAGGGCGTCGGCTTCGGTCGCCTCGATCCCATCGGGGAACCGACGTCGCAACTCCGCCACGCCGGCCGAATCGAAGGCTCCCGGATACCACACCACCAGATCGCGATTGATCGAGAACAGCGCCGTGTCCAGGTGGTACCAACGGGGGTCGACGAGTTGGAGTGTGACGACCTCGACGTCGAAGAAGCGCTGGGCCTCGATGTGAGACCGGGGGTCGGTCCTGAACCCGGTGCCGGCCAACAGCACGTCGCCGGTGAAGAGGAAGTCTCCTTCACCCTCGTTGACGTGCTCGGGGATGAAGACCTCGTCGAACCCGGCGCGGTCGAAGTGCTTCCGGTAGTGCCCTTCCTCGCCTCGCCGCTCTTCGCTCGACATCACGGCCGCCATCATGCGGTTGTCGATCGCGACGCCGGCGTTGGCGGCGAAGACCATGTCCGGAAGGCCGACACCGGGTTGGACCAGATCGACGTCGTGGCCGAGCTCCTCGTAGAGATCGACCAGCCGTTCCCACTGAACGATGGCGTTCGAGCGGGATACGGGCACGGAAGGGTCCATCCACGGGTTGAGCGTGCTGACGACTTCGAAGTGCTCGGGACGGCACATCACATAACGGTTCATCGGTGGCCTCACAGTCTCGGCGTGCCACAGATCGTATCCGGTATCACCAGCGCAGTCGATCGCACAATCCTGCGGAAAGCATTAGAATCTTGCACATGGATGCGATCGACAGACAGATCATTGCACACCTTCAGCAATCGGCGCGCTCTTCGTTCACAAGCATCGGTGCCGATGTCGGACTGTCCGCCCCGGCCGTGAAGCGACGCGTCGACCGCCTGGAACAGGACGGAGTGATCACCGGCTATCACGCACGAATCGATCAACCGTCGGCCACCGAAGCGCTGGTGGAGCTGTTCTGCAGGGGCAAGACCGGCCCCGACCACATTCGATCCATGGTCCGGGACATCCCGGAAGTGATCGCGGCGTACACGGTGACCGGAGAAGCCGATGCGTTGATCCACCTCCGCTGTGCCACACCCGCCGACCTCGAGCCGGTGATCGAATCGATCCGCAACCATCCCAGCGCCGAACGCACCAAGAGCTACCTGGTGTTGTCGAAGCTCATCTGAACTCCCTGGTCCAGGGCTTCATCTACGCTTCAAGATCGTGATACCCGCTCCCCTGCTCGACGAGATCGCAGCCGCACCGCACGGCAGGCAGACCGTTGCCTTCTTCGACATGGACGGCACCCTCGTCTCGGGTTTCACCGCCTTTGCATTCGCCCTCGAGCGAATGAAGAAGCCGGCGGCTTCGGACATCGGCGTCGGTGCTGTCGCGCTGCGTTACCAACTCGGTCGAGCCGAGTTCGTCGAGCTGTTGGAAGCATCGACTCGAGCACTTGCCGGGACCTCGGTCGACGAGGTCGCCGCCGTGGCCGAGTCGGTGTACCGGAACCAGATCGCATCTTGGGTCTACCCCGAGGCGCGCACCATCATCGCCAATCACCGTGCTCGTGGCCATCGCGTAGTCTTGGTGTCCGCCGCCAACGACTTCCAAGTGCGTCACGTGGCGGAGGACCTCGCAGTCGACCACGTCATCTGCAACCACATGCAGATCGACGACGGCGTCGTCACCGGGGAGGTCGTCCAGCCGGTGGTGTACGGCTCGGGCAAGGCCACTGCCGCATTGGAGTACACCGAGACCCACGACCTGGATCTGGCGAACGCCTTCTTCTACACCGACGGCTACGAAGACCTCCCGCTCCTCGAAGCCGTCGGGCACCCGCAGCCGCTGAACCCGGATCGCAAGCTCGCCAAGGTGGCGAAGTCGAAGGGATGGACCGAGGCCTCCTTCGACAGCCGCGGCCGCCCCACCCGTGCCCAGATCATTCGAACCGTCCTTGCGCAATCCTCGGTCATCCCTGCCGCCACCGCCGGTCTACTGACCGGCTTCCTCAACGGCTCGACGCGGCTCGGGGTGAATCTCACGATGTCGACCTGGGGCGACTACGCCACGTCACTCGCAGGCGTCCGGATGGACCTCCGGGGCGAGGAGCACCTCTGGGCACACCGACCGTGCGTGTTCATGTTCAACCACCAGTCGAACTTCGACGGCATCGTGCTGATGAAGCTCCTGCGGCGAGACGTCACGGCGATCGCCAAGGCCGAGTTGAAACACATGCCGATCGTTGGGCCGATCTTCTCACTCGGAGATGTCGTGTTCATCGACCGGGCGGACTCCGAGGGCGCCGTCGACGCCCTCAAACACGCCACGACCACCGTGGAGAACGGCCTGAGCATTGCGATCGCTCCGGAGGGCACCCGCCAACGCACACCTGCGCTCGGGGCGTTCAAGAAGGGTGGATTCCACCTCGCCGTTGCAGCCCAGGTTCCGATCGTGCCGATCGTGATCCACAACTCACTGGACGTGCAACCGAGAGGAACACTCGTGATGCGGCCGGCGACCGTGAGGGTCGATGTGCTCCCGGCGACGCCGACCGAGGGCCTCGGCCCGGAGCACGTGCCTGATCTCGTCGGCGAGGTGCGTTCGCAGTTCCTGGCGGCGCTGGGACAATCCTGATCCAGATGGCGGGATTACGTGCCGATGACTGATCTGATGGTCCCGAAGCCGAGATCGACCCGTCGCATAGCCGCAATCGTCGCGTTGTCGTGGCTCGCCTACGTCGCGACGTGGCCGATCGGCCACGCCTCGATCCTCGGTGACATGTATGCCGCCATGGCACTGCTCCCGACCGTCATCACCGCCCACCTTCTGGGGGGCCGCGGAGCGAAGTGGACGGCTGCCGGCTTCATCCCCTTGCAGGTGGCGCTGTATCTCTCGGTGGACCATCGGCCCGGATGGGACATGTTCGCCGGGGCGGAAGGACTGTTCGCGCTGACCACGGTCCCACTGCTGGGTCTGTACGTCGGCTGGGCGTCGGATCTGCGAGGGCGGCTGGAACAGATGCACCACGACCGTGACCGCTTCGTCGCCTCCGTCGCCCATGACATCAAGAACCCGCTCACGGGGGTGATCGGGCTCTCGATCACGCTCGCCGAAGACCCGTCACTCAGCGACGAGCAGCGCGAACTCGCTTCGCTCATCGCCACCGAAGCCCAGGTGGCAACCGACGTGATCGAAGATCTGAGCGTGACGGCGCTCCGGAACTCGGGCAAGTTCGCCATCCACCCAGAGGCCTTCGACGTCCTCGAGGACGTGGCCGCCGCCGCCCAGCGGATCGGGGCCGGAGTCGCTGCCGGTTCGGATCGCCTCGTGTGGGCGGACAGGCGTCGATTCCGCCAGATCCTCCAGAACCTGGCCTCGAACGCCGAACGTCACGGATCTGCACCCTTCGACTTCGTGGTGTCGAGGATCGACGGTCACATTGCGATCGCCCTGCAGGATCGGGGCACCGGCATCCCGGCGGGGCTCGTCGATCGGCTGTTCGAGCCGTTCGGACTGGTCGGGTTCTCCGACCACGTCGAGTCGACCGGGCTGGGCCTGTCGAGCTCGAGAGTGCTCGCCACACTGATGCACGGCGACCTGAAGTACCGGCGGGTCGACGGCGTCACGGAGTTCACCGTCACCCTGCCGGCCGCTCATCCATCCACTTCGATGACGATCTCAGAGCCGACCACCGAGAAGCCCTCCGCCTGAAACGCCCTGAACGAACGGGCGTTGCCCGGTGCCACGGCGGCGAACAGTGGAGAGATTGGATCTGAGACGGTCTGGGCGGAGCGGATCAACCGACGTCCGGCTCCCTGCCCGGGCTCGAACGCTGCGACCCCAATCTCCTGCCGACCCGCGAGACCGCGTGAGAGCGTGATCAGGCCATGCGCGCCGGAGAACACGCGCACGTCGGTGCGAATCGCTCGAGCGTGGCGGACGCGCGGATGGTCGTCGAAGTCGACTGTCTCCGTCACTGCATCCGCCTCGTTCGAGTCCGTCGGAGGGGGAATCCACACCATCGTGGCGTCGAGCACGCCGATTCGCCCGCCCCGGGCGATCCGCAGCTGTGCCTCCGGGCGTTGAGCGAGACCGAATCCGTCGAGCTCGATGCCGGCGAAGTCCGCACGCCCGAGATCGGACAGCACGAACGCATGGCCTGTGAAGGCAACGATCGCCTCGATGCCGGGCATGTCGACGGGAAGGAACGTGACTCCACCGTCCGCGGGTGGGAACCGACCATGTGCAGCCTCGACATAGACGGTCAGCAGTGGATGCGGCTTCATGCCGACACCGTACCCGTTCGACCGCTGCCTTCAGTTGGCTAGCCTCACGCCATCTCTAATCGGAGGAAACCGTGATGAAACGTCTCTCTCTTCTCCTCGTGATCGCGTTGTTGGCGGCGGCCTGCGGCACCGACGACGAGGCAAGCGACGGGGGGTCGGCGGAATGCGAGCTCGGCGACATTGCGACCTTGGATCTCAAGGTGGACGACACGCTGACCGTTGCGACCGGCGAGCCGGTCTTCCCACCCTGGATGATCGACGATGACCCGTCGAACGGCCAGGGCTTCGAATCGGCCGTGGTGTACGCCGTCGCAGACCAGCTCGGCTTCGAACCGGACCAGGTCGAGTGGGTGCGCACCGGCTTCACCGAGGCGATCGTCGCCGGTGAGAAGGACTACGACTTCAACGTTCAGCAATACACGATCACCGAAGAACGCGACGAGGTCGTCGACTTCTCCGACGGCTACTACGCACTTCGCCAGGCGATCGTCGGGTACGAGGACTCCGCTGCGGTCGGAGCCACGACCGTGGCCGACCTCCAGGAGCTGAGGATCGGCGCCCAGATCGGAACCACGAGCCTCGACTACGTCGAGAACGTCATTCAGCCGAACGAACCCGCGGCCGTGTACGACACCAATGCCGATGCCAAGGCAGCCCTGGATGCGGATCAGGTCGATGCACTGGTCTTCGACCTGCCCACGGCCTACTACGTGACGGCAGTCGAGATCGAGGGCTCGGTCATCCTGGGCCAACTCGAAGAAGTCGGCGATCAACCCGAAGAGCTGGGATTCCTGTTCGAAGAGGGGTCGTCGCTGGTCTCGTGCGTGAACGAGGCGCTCGCCAATCTGCGGGACGACGGCACGCTCGCGGACATCGAGCAGGAGTGGCTCGCCCAGGGCGGCGACATTCCCACGATCACGCGCTGAACGAGCCGAACGGCGGAGGGAGGCACGATGGATCTCGATCGGTCCCGGCCTCCCTCCGCCGTCCCGTCTCTCAAACGCTCGACGGAACGAGGCGCACGCTCGGCGATCGTCGCATTCGTGTCGACGCTGGGCTTCTTCGGCGTGTTCGCTGTCGTGGTCGTCAACTCGGAAGCATGGCCCGCCTTCCGCAATCAGTTCTTCAATGGCGAGGTGTTCGTCGACGCCTGGCCGATCGTCGTGTCGGGGTTCTGGCTCGACATCCAGATGTTCGTGGTCGCGGAGATCGCCATCCTCGCGTTCGCGCTGCTGCTGGCCGCAATCCGGGCGCTCCGTGGCCCCGCCTTCTTCCCGCTCCGGATGCTGGTCATCGCGTTCATCGACCTGATCCGTGGCATCCCCATCATCCTGTTGATCCTGCTGCTCGGATTCGGGCTTCCCGCGCTGCGTCTCACGGGGGTTCCGAACTCGCCACTGTTCTGGGGAGTCGTCGCTCTGATCATCAGCTACAGCGCCTACACCGCCGAGGTCTACCGGTCGGGGATCGAGTCGGTCCATCCATCCCAGGTGATGTCTGCCCGGTCGCTCGGTTTGACCCAGACGCAGACACTTCGCCATGTCGTCATTCCGCAGGCGGTCAGGAACGTGATCCCGGCTCTCCTGAACGGTCTCGTCAGCCTCCAGAAAGACGTAGCCCTCGTCTACATCCTGGGGGTGCGTGAAGCCGTCCGGGAGGCCCAGATCATCACCGCCCGATCGTTCAACTACACCCCCTATGTCATCACGGCGGTGCTGTTCCTCTTGATCAGCGTGCCGGTCGCCCGGTTCGCCGACTGGTACACCGAGCGGGATCGCGAGCGGAGGGAAGGGCAGTCGTGAACCAGACGAGCCGGGGTGCGCGCTCGTGAGCAACAAGGTCGAGCTCGAACGCGTCACGAAAGCCTACGGCGAGATCGTCGTGCTCGATGGAGTCGACCTCGCCGTGGCGGAGCACGACGTCGTGTGCCTGATCGGCTCGTCCGGCTCGGGCAAGTCGACGTTGCTCAAATGCGTCGACCTGCTGCTCCCGATCGAAGCCGGCCGGATCCTGCTCGATGGAGACGACATCACCGCCGAGCACGTGAACCCAGACGTGGTGCGACAGCGCATGGGCATCGTCTTCCAGTCGTTCAACCTCTTCCCGCACATGTCGGTTGTCGACAACGTGACGCTCGGACCGAGACGCGTGCTGGGCGTCGATCCAGGCGAGGCGCGCGAACACGCGTTGGAGCTGTTGGGTCGGTTCGGCCTCGGAGACAAAGCGGACGAGTATCCCGATCGCCTCTCCGGGGGCCAGCAACAGCGGGTGGCGATCGTCCGGGCCCTCGCAGGCGGGCCCGAATTGATGCTCCTCGACGAGGTCACCAGCGCCCTGGATCCCGAGCTCGTCGCAGAGGTCCTCGGAGTGATCCGGGAGTTGAAGGACGAGGGGATGACGATGCTGATCGCCACCCACGAGATGGGGTTCGCGCGGGACATCGCCGACAGCGTGTGCTTCCTCGATCAGGGTCGGATCCTCGAACAGGGGCCACCTGGGCAGATCTTCGGCCGGCCCACCGAGCAGCGGACTCGGGAGTTCCTCGAACGGATCATCTCCGCCGGCAGGCTGTGACGCTCTCCGCAACGACGACACGCGTGGCATGATCTGAGCGATGCCCCACCATCAGACCCCGGATCGCTTCTTCGACACCCGTTCCGCCTATCGGATGTTCGTGACCGCCACAGACGAGAAGGCGGTGACCGCAGCCCGCCTATCGGAGCAGACCCGGGACATCGGCCCGGGACCGAACGCGCTGCGCATCTTCGACGCCGGCATGGGCGACGGGTTGATCCTGAGTCGAGTCATGCGGAGACTTCATCAGCAGTTCGAGCACATCCCGTGGCTGGTGGTCGCCAAGGAGACCAGTGTCGAGGACGTCCGCCAGGGTCTCTCGATGCTCCCGGATCGCTTCCACGAACACCCCGAGATGGTGGTGGTCATCACCAACCTGCTGTATCGGGAGGCGCCGACGCTCGATTCGGACACTCCCGTCACCTGGCGGACCATCGAGCTCGACGGCGAGTCGGCGGCGGACTTCGACGACGACATCAGAGCACTGTTCCCCCAGATCGCCGAGGACTGGCGGGTCCAGGCGCACCCCGAGACGGGCAATCCGGTGTACGTCCAGCCCACCGTGCTCGTGATCTACCGCAAGGACCGCGAGTTCATCCTCAAGCCGGTGATCCCCTCGGAAGGCAACGTCGAGGGCGTCTACGACTTCATGATCGCCTCCCAACCGTACCGAGCCCGCACGTCGGCAGAACGACGAGTCAAGCTCGTGATCGAACCGCTCGCACGAGCGCTCGCTCCCGGCGGGAAGCTCGTCGCCGTTCATTCGGCGGGCAACGATCCAGGGCTCGAGATCGTCCGGAACGTGTGGCCGGAAGAGAATCCGTTCGACGTGGATCGTCACGCCATCATCGAGGCCGCCCGCTCGATGATCGACGATCCGACGTTGGAGTTCGACCAGCTCGGCGACGAGGAGGCCATCTTCAGGTACTGGCTGCACACGATGCCATCGGGAGATCACATCGGCACGCCACTCATCATGGCCGCCTGGAACGCCGCGACGTATGTCGCTCAGATCGATGGCGCCCGGCTCGACGCTGCGATGACATCGGGGGAATACGTCAAGGCGACCCAAGACGTGCTCACCGCACACGACGGCCTCTGGTTCAACGACGAGATGTACGTGGTGCGACGGGGAGCGTGATCGTCGTCCGAGCGAGCCGACTCACTGGACGGTCTGGATCTTCACGCCGAGGTCCCCCAGTTGTTCGAGCATCTCGGGATCACCAGATCGCTCGGTGATCAGCAGGTCGATGTCGTTGGCGTCCCAGAACCTGGCCACCGAAGAAGCGCCGATCTTCGACGCGTCTGCAACGATCACCCGCCGGCGTCCGGTCTCGAGCAGCCGACGGGCGATTGAGACGCCGGGGAAGTGGTCGTCGGTGACTCCCATCGTCGGGCTGATCCCTTTGCATCCCACGATCGCGAGGTCGGCGGTGATGTCCTTGAGAAGCAGATCGGCGAGCGGATCGACCAGTGACGGTGTGTCGCGACGCAGCGTGCCGCCCGTGACCATCAGGGTGAAGCGCGGGATCGCCGGTTGGAGTTCCAGCGCGATGTGGAGCCCGTTCGTGACGACCGTCACTCCGGCGAGATCCTCGCGTTGAGCCAGGGCGCGGCCGACCGCCTGGGTCGTCGTTCCGCCCGCCAGGACCACCGTTTGACCGGATTCCACCAGCGAGGCTGCAACCGCTCCGATGGCCGCTTTCGCCTTCGCCTTCGGACCTCCCCCGGACACGGCGGCCGTCGTGGCGGTCCCGGATGTCGGCACCGCTCCCCCGTGCACGCGCCGCACGAAATCCAGCGTCTCCAGCTCGTCGAGGTCGGTTCGAATCGTGACCGGAGACGTGCGGAAGATCCGACTCAGTTCCGCCACCCTCACGAACCCCCGCTCCTGGATGAGACGAGCGATGCGGTCGCGGCGAATCGCGCCGGGAAGCGGTTCGTCCATGTCTCTCCTCTCATCCGTTTGCGAATGATTACGTTCGGTGGCACTGGCACACTACCCACCGATCCCCCGTTTCGACAGTGGGAATCCGTCGGAGGCACAATCTGAGGCACGAATCCAGCTTGCGTTTGCGAAACCAAGCGGAACTAGTTGACAGTCCGATGAACCGCACCGTATGCTCGGCCGGTCGTCGACCGGAGGAGGAGAGACGATGGCGATAGCACTGGATCAGAAGGCCCCGGAGGCGACACCGTCGGGGCTTCGACGCTGGATCGCATCGGACACGTTCTCCGCGTGGGCCTTCCTGGTCCCATTCCTCGTCATCTACCTGGTGTTCCTGCTGTACCCCGTGATCCAGGCCGTGATCATGGGCTTCTACGACTGGGACTTCCTCGACATCAGCGACCGGACCTTCATCGGGCTCGAGAACTACGGCCGGATGTTCTGGGGCACCAACATGACGTGGGACCTCTCCCAACTGTGGCAGTGGCGGGTCGTCGGGTTGCTCGGAGTCCCGCTGGTCATTCGGGCACAACGACGCGGAACCGTCAGCCGAACCGCAATGATCGCGCTGGTCGTCGGCCTGGTCGGCGTGTTCGGGATCGGCATGGGCGTCCACCCGGGGGTCGACGGACGCTGGTACGACTCCCAGTTCTGGGGCTCCTTCGGCAACACGCTCCTGTTCACCGTCATGTCGACGCCCGCCATCGTCGGGTTGGGCCTTGCGCTGGCGATCGCCCTCAACCGACCCGGCCGGCTGGTCGGGTTTCTCCGCACGCTGTTCTTCGCCCCCTACGTGCTCTCGGTCGCCGTCTTGACCCTGATCTGGGCGTTTCTGCTCAACCCGACCACCGGACTGATCGGTGCCGCCTTCGAGACTGTCGGGCTCGAGCCCATCAATTGGCTCAACAACACCACCTGGGCGATGCCGGCGATCGTCGTCACCACCCTCTGGTGGACCGTTGGGTTCAACCTCGTGCTCTTCCTCGCCGGACTCCAGGACATCGACAAGTCTCAGTACGAGGCCGCCGACATCGACGGGGCAAACGGCTGGGAGAAGTTCCAATTCATCACGGTGCCCGGCCTCCGGAGGACGACGCTGCTCGTGGTGACCCTCCAGATCATTGCCTCATTCCAGATCTTCGGCCAGGTGTTCATCATGACCCGAGGGGGCCCGAACGGCGCCACCAGGGTGTCGATCCAGCACATCTACGAGAGCGGGTTCAGAGACTTCGAACTCGGCTACTCGTCGGCCATGTCCCTGTTCCTGTTCGTGGTGATGGTCGGGATCTCCGTCCTTCAATTCAAGTTCTTCCCAGAGGAGTCCTGATGACGACGACCACTGCCAAGACGACCGGTACCAAGACCCTGACGACCGAAGAACGCGCTCATCGCAGCCGGAAGATGCGAAGCCGGCTGTTCATGGCGTTCATGTTCATCGCCGCCATCATCTGGATCATCCCGATGGTGTGGATGTTCTCGCTCTCGCTCACACCGAACGAGATCCTCCAACTCGATACCACCAACTTGCTCCCCCAAAGCCCCACGCTGGAGAACTTCAGTGATGTGATCTCGGTCGGGCTCACACCACGATGGTTCTTGAACAGCATGATCGTGACCGGTGTCACAACCGTGTTCACACTCATCCTCTCGGCGATGGCCGGCTACGCATTCGCGCGGATCGACTTCAAGGGGAAGAAGTATGCGTACCCACTTGTGCTCGCCGGGTTGATGGTGCCCAAGGAAGCGATGTTCGTGCCACTGTTCCTGATGTTCGCCGAGGTCGAGCAGCACAACACCTTCCATGCTCTGGCGCTACCGAGAATCGCCGCTCCTCTGGGCGTATTCATCATGACCCAGTTCTTCACAGCGATCCCGAACGAGATCGAGGAGGCGGCTCGTGTCGACGGTGCGACTCGGTGGCGGACATTCACGACCGTGATGTTGCCCATGGCAGCGCCGGCTTTGACGGCTCTGGCGATCTTCACGTTCGTCCTGACATGGAACGACTATCTCTGGCCGCTCGTCTCGGCCACCCAGCGTGAGATGTTCACCATCACCACCGGACTGGCGTCGCTCCAGGGCAACTTCGCCCAGGCGACCGAACTCGGAGCCCTGATGGCCCGCGGAGTCGTCGCCAGTCTCCCGCTTCTCATCTTGTTCGTCATCTTCCAGCGCCAGCTGATTCGAGGCATCTCGATCGGCAGCGGTGGCAAGTGATGGACACGAACAACCCAACACTCTGGAAAGGAACACAATGAAGAGACGAACCCTCATCCTGATGCTCGTCCTGGCGATGATCGCCTCGGCGTGCGGCGGTGGCGACGACGCCACCGAGACCACCAGTGGCAGCGACACCCCCGCAACGACGAGCGGCGGAGGCGGCGGCGGGCGAGATCACCCTCGAACTCGCCCGGTTCTTCGGCGACTGCGACGAAGCGACCCAAGGCGTCACGGACGTGAGTCAGGCGACGACCGAATGCGAAGTCGTTCAGATCCTCACGAATGCGTTCAACGAGGCGGACAACGGCATCACGATCGACAAGCTCGGTGGGCAGGCGTGGGACTCGTACTACACCCAGCTGAGCACCACGTTCGCCTCCGGCAACCCACCGAACGTGGCAGTCATGCACTCGCATCGCCTTCCCGACTTCGCGGGGCGCGACCTGCTGCAACCGCTGGACGACGAGCTCTCGGGAGCCGGGATCGACTTCTCCGACTACACCGCGCCTGCTCAGGAGGGCGCCAAGTGGGACGGCACCATCTACGCAGTCCCGTGGGACATCCATGGCAGCCTGTGGCACATGAACGTCGACATCTTCACCGAGGCCGGGCTCGTCGACGGCGACGGCAAACCGATCATCCCGACGAGCGTCGACGAGTTGATCGAACAGGCCCAGACGATCCAGGACACCACCGGCAAGCAGTACTTCAGCCAGGACTGGTTCGAGTTCGGAGTCGGAGCCCGATTGTTCCTCGGCCTCGTCGCCCAGGAGGGTGGGAGCATCACCGACACCGACGGCAACGCCACCGTCAACACGCCCGAGGGCCAGGAAGCACTCAGGCTCATGAATGAGCTCGCCGCCCAGTTCTCAGATCCCGACCAGGGATACACGGACTCCCAGGCGGCGTTCCTCAACGGTGATCTCGCCGTACTACACAACGGAACCTGGGTGGTCGACCAGTACAGCAGGGAAGCCGCATTCGAGTACATGGCGACCTCGTTGCCCACGATCTACTCCCAGCCTGGCGCCTGGGGCGATTCACACATGTGGGTGCTTCCGGCCGACTCCAACCAGGATCCGGCGATCCGTGAGGCCTCACTCGAATTCGTGAAGTTCCTCTACGACAACATCGCCGCATGGGCTCGGGGTACCGGCCACCTGGCCAACCGCACCTCGATCCTGGAGAGTGGTGAACTCGACGACGCCCCGCAGCGAAGCAACTACGCCAACGCTGCGGAGATCGCCGTGTTCGTTCCCGCCGTCCCGAACTGGGCAGGGGCATGGGACGCACTCGCAGAGGAGCTCAACGCCACCTGGGTCGCCGACAAGGACCAGTCGACCGCACTCGCGGATGCCGAGGCCCGCATGAACGAGGAGCTCGGCCGATAGAGTCCGAGCGCCAACGAGACACGCGGGGAGGGCCGTCGCCGGCCCTCCCCCTCCATTCGCCCCATGAGGAGGGACCGGCGATGACGCACCTCGACGACGACTCCGACCTATCGGTCGGCTCAGCATCTGGGGCACCGTCATCTGGGCCCAGTCCGTTCACCGGGTTCCCCGGCGAAGACGACCCCTTGCGGGTCGGGCGCTGGTCACGGGATCAGGCGGCCGACTGGTACGCCGCGCGGCCCTGGATCGTCGGGTGTAACTACATCCCGGCGTACGCCGTCAATCAGCTGGAGATGTGGCAGGACGAGTCGTTCGACGCCGCCGCCATCGATGCCGAGTTGGCCCTGGCCGCAGGCCTCGGTTTCAACACCGTGCGGATCTTCCTCCACGACCTGCTGTGGGCGGACCCTCAGGGGCTGATCGACAAGATCGACCACTTCCTCGAGTTGACGCAGGGTCACGGAATCTCTGTGATGCCGGTCTTCTTCGAGGGCGTTTGGTTGAACTATGCCCACCCGGGATCCCAACCGAGCCCGATCCCGGGGGTGCACAACTCCGGTTGGGTCCAGAGCCCGAACGCCAAGGCGGCGGTCGACCCCGCGCAGTGGCCGCGACTCGAGGACTACATGAGCGGAGTGCTCGACCGGTTCGCCGACGACGACCGGATTCTCATGTGGGACGTATACAACGAACCCGGCAACGAGGGCCTGATCGCCAATGCCATCCCACTGCTCGACGCAGCGTTCCGGTGGAGTCGGTCGATCGGCGTCACCCAACCGATCACTTCCGCGATCTGGGAGATCACGGCGTCCTTCAACGAGCTCAATCGGTTCCAGCTGCTCTCGTCGGACATCATCACGTTTCACCACTACTCCGACGTGGCGCATCTCGAGTGGCTCATCCGCTCGCTTCGACTCCTGGGGCGGCCGATGATCTGCACCGAGTACATGGCGAGAACGCTGGGCAGCACCTTCGAGTCCCACCTCCCGGCGTTTCAGTCAGAGGATGTCGGATGCCTCAGCTGGGGTCTCGTTTCCGGCAAGACACAGACCAAGTTCGCCTGGGATTCACCGCGCGGTGCGGTGAGCCCGGATGAGTGGTTCCACGACATCTACCGTGAAGACCACGCGCCGTACCGTGAGGAAGAGACCGAATTCATCCGCCGGCTCTGCCTCGGCGGCAGAGGTGAACACCAGGCTCGAGGCTGAGATCACAATCGGGCGGCAAGACGCTTGATCGTGTTGTGAGCCCGGATGGTCATGGCGCCCAGCTGCTTCTCCGCAGCACCGAGGTCGAGTGCAGAGTCCGAGATGCCCGTCCGCGGCAGCCAGAAGACGTCGCCTCCCCGAGGACGAAGCAGGTCCTGTGCCGGCGCACCAGACCACGCCGCCCTCATGACGTCCCCGGGCACCGGGTCTCGCAACAGAATGACCTGGATCCGGCGCTCAGACTCCTCGAGTTCCGCCACGGCGAACGGCACCGTCGACGCGATCTCCCCCACGGCCTGCCCCGACCTGAGCACTGTCGCCACCTCGTACCCGAGGGCGGCCCGGAGGGCCTCTTCGATGGCGAGCGGATCGGGTGAGTCGGCCGAGAACAGGACATTGCCGCTGGCCAGAAAGCTGGAGACGCGCTCGAATCCGAGTGACTCGAACACTTCCACCAGGCGATCGCCGGTGACCCGACGGTTTCCCGTGTTGATCGCCCGGAGAAAGGCGACCCACCGGCCCGTCACAGCAGGTCGTCGAGTGCCGCCAGGAACATCTCGACATTGGACGTGCGGGCGGTGTGGCCCATCGTCCCGATCCTCCAGACCTTGCCCGCGACCGGACCCAGGCCACCGCCGATCTCGATGTCGTACTCGGTGAGAAGACGGCGTCGTACGTTCGACTCGTCGATCCCCGACGGTACGACCGCGGTCGTGAGCTCAGGGAGCCGGTACCCCTCGGCGGCGAACAGCTCGAATCCTCGCTCGACCAGCCCCTTCTTGAGCAGGTCGCCAACTCGCTGGTGACGGTCGAAGGAGGCCTCGAGACCTTCGTCGAGCAACGCCCCGAGCCCGGCGTGGAGCGCCTGGATCATCGAGATGGGGGCCGTGTGGTGATACGAGCGCCCGGAGTCGCTCCCGATGTATCCGGCGATCAGGTTGAGATCGAGGTACCAGGACTGAGGAGTCGGCACGATGCGATCGAGCGCCCGCTGGTTGATCGTGAACGGAGCCAGGCCCGGAGGCACGCCCAGGCACTTCTGGGTCCCCGAGTACGCGATGTCGACACCCCACTCGTCGATCTCGACGGGGATGCCGCCGAGGGAAGTCACGCAGTCGGCGATCAGCAGCGCATCACCCTTTCGCTCCGCCACCGCCGCCACGTCGGAGCGAACGCCGGTGGACGTCTCGGCGTGCACGAGGGCGATGATGTCAGGTGATGGATGGGCCTCGGCGAGGCGATCGGGATCGACCGGCTGTCCCCACTCGAAATCGACACGGATCACCTCTGCTCCCGCCCGGGCAGCCACATCGCACATACGGCCGCCGAACACGCCGTTGACGCCGACGACCACCACTGATCCGGGTCGGACGACGTTCACGAAGCTGATCTCCATCCCCGCCGAGCCGGTACCCGACACGGGAAACGTCAACTCGTTGGACGTCTTCCACACCTCTCTGAGCCGGTCGTTGGTCTCGTCGAGGACCGTGAGGAACTCGGGGTCGAGATGACCCAATAGTGGACGGGCGAAGCCGAGAGCGACTTCTGGATACGGGTTGCCGGGGCCTGGCCCCATCAGTGTGCGACTCGGTAGTGGCATCAGACGACTCTACGTCGCTCGGGCATCTCGAGCAGTTCCGCTCCGGCCGGAACGAGCTCTCGGCGCGTAGCGGTCAGGGCGCGAGCCAGCGCTGAGCACCCAGGATGGCGACTGCGGCGACTGTCAACGGAACGGTCACGAACACGAGCGACGCCGTCTCGTAGGTTCCTGCGAAGTCCCTGGCGAGGGAGTAGGCCACCGGACCGACTGCGGTCGACGCAACGCCGACGAGAGTGGACAGCCCGGTGATCGATCCGATGTGGTCCGTGCCGAACCATCTCGGCATCAGTGTGCTCCCGACGCTTCGAGACGCCCCACCGGCCGCTCCCAGAGTGAGTGCGTACGCGGCGATCGTCAGCCCACCCGCCAGGTTGGCGGCGAGGAGAAGCGTGGATGCGAGGATGCCCATCGAGAGTGGAATCAGGGTTCTGCCGGTCAGCCGATCGCTCAGCCAGCCGAAGACCACCCCGGCGATCGCCGTACCCACGAACTGCGGGAGGAACATCGCCGCCGCCTGGGTGGCAGTGAGACCCGCATCTCCGAGCAGCGAGATCTGATGAAAGTTGAGTGCGGTGGCGAGCATCCCGACCGACGAGCTCGCTGCGACCAGGATCCAGAAGCGCGGAGTGCGAACCGCTTCGCCACGAGTTGCCGACCGATCGATCGTCGTGACCCCGCCGGAGCCGAGCTCTCCGCCATCCGGCTCGAGCCCGAGGTCGGACGGCCGGTTGATCATTCCGAACCAGCCGATCGGAATCACCGTCACCGCGATCACACCTGCGAGGACGAGCCATGCGGCCCGCCAGCCGACGGCATCGATCACCGCATTCGATGCGACGGGCACGAGGCTCATCAACATGCCCGTCCCGGTTGCGAGCAGTCCCAGGACGAAGCCGCGTCGTGATCGGAACCACAGTGTCACAGCGACCGTCGACACCAGCGTCAATGATCCCTGTCCGAAGAGACGGATGAGCACGAACCCCGCGGCGAGGGTGACGAAGCCGGCGACCCCCGACATCAATGCGAGCGCGATCGCGAATCCCGAGCCGATGAGGGTCATGCCGAGTCTCACACCCCGTGCATCGATCTGCCGTCCGACGATCGGCAGCCCGAACGCGGCGGTGAGGGTTCCGATGAGATACGCCGTCGACACCGCCGAGCGGGTCAGATCGAGATCGGCGATGAAGTGATCCACGAACACCGACACGCCGATCGTCTGACCGGGACCGGTCAGGGCGGCGGTGACGACAGCCAACCCCAGAATCCGCCAACCCGGGAATCTGCGCGAGGAGACGGCGGTCGGTTGGGACATCATCGGAAGTCTACGGATCACGTCGACGCAGATCTCCCACGCGGATCGCCCCGAATGGGCTCACAACGACGTAGCGAGTGAATCGATCGGCTGATGTGGTCGTGATCGGAGCCGGGATCCTGGGGATGCGCCCTCGGCCGTCTCGGGCGCGTGCTCGCCGGGTCAGGGCCGGGGCCGCTCTCCGAACATCGGTCCCACTTCACGTGTCCGTTTGAGCTCGAAGAAGCCGTCGGTCGTCGTGGCGAGCGTCGCGAGCGAGTCCCACAGACGGAGCGAGGCATCACCCGTCGGAGCGGGCGAGATCACGGGCCCGAAGAACGCGGTCCGACCCTCGTAGACGATCGTAGGGACGCCGACGTCGTCACCGGCGAGTTCGAGCGCAACTTCCATCGACGCCTCGATGACGGCGTCCCATGCGACGTCGTCTGCGGCTGCGGCGAGCGACGGGTCGATTCCGAGCGTCGACAGCACATCTGCATGGTCTGGGAGAGCTTCGCCGTCGTTGTGTTTCCGTGCTCCCATCTCCGAGTAGACGCGGCCGACCGCATCGTCCCCGAGTTCCCGGCGGACTGCCTCGATCACCCGAAGCCCGCGAAGCCCCCACTCCTCGGTCGGGCGGTAGCTCCCAGAGCTGCCGGTGTCGTTCTTGATCGCCAGGGAGAACGGCTGCCACGTGAGCTCGAGGTCGCGGTGCTCGCTGACCTCTGTGATCCAGCGGCTCGTGATCCAGCACCACGGACACAGGGGGTCGAAGTAGAAGTCGATCTGCATGACCACGAACCTACCAAGCGCCCCGGCGTAGCCTGATTCGCGATAGCGGCCGGCCGATCGATAGCCTGATCACCATGTACGGACCTCTCAACGGTGTTCGAACCGCCCTCGTCATCGCCGCCGTGATCGCCGGCATCGCAGCTGCGCTGCTCGGCGAGTTCCTCGTCGCTGCGGTCCTCGCAGCGGGCGTCGGCGTCCACGGTCTCGGCTGGTGGTACCTCTCGAAACAGTCGCCCGAGTAGCGACCGGTCGAGGTCGGTCAGGGGGCGGTCCGGAGTAGGGTCTGTCGACGTGTCGTCCATTCCACTCTCTCTCCTTCCCGACAACGCGTCCGTCGAACCCGACGGATCACTCGCGATCGGAGGGGTCAGGGTCGATCGGCTCGCAGCCGAGTACGGCACACCGCTCTTCATCTACGACGAACGGCATCTGCGGGATCGGGCGAGGGCGGCCGTCCGGGGCTTCCCGAACGGGGCCGTGTATGCATCGAAGGCCTTTCTCTGCACGGCCATGGCGAGATTGGCCGCCGAGGAGGGGATGCGCATCGACGTCGCCACCGGCGGCGAGCTCTTCGTTGCTCTGCACGCGGGTGTGCCGGCGGATCGACTGGTCTTCCACGGCAACAACAAGTCCGTCTCCGAGCTCGCGATGGCGCTGGATGCCGGAGTCGGGAGGATCGCCGTCGACAGCTTTGATGAGTTGGATCGGATCGAGCGGCTCGTCGCGGACGGTGCGAACCCGCCCAAGGTCTTCATTCGAGTGACACCGGGCGTGGAGGCCCACACGCACGAGTTCGTGAGAACAGGCCAGGACGATTCGAAGTTCGGCTTCACGGTCTCGAGCGGTGCGGCGGCGGAAGCCATCCGGAGGGCAGAGACATCGCCGTCGATGGAGGTCCGTGGGATCCATGCGCACATCGGATCACAGGTGTTCCGGGTCGACTCGTTCGCCGAGTCACTCGAGGTCCTCGCTGCCTCTGCGGCGGACTTCGACTTCCCCGAGATGGTGATCGGCGGTGGGCTGGGTGTCGCCTACGTGGAGGGCGAGGAGGCGCCGTCGATCGATGACTGGGCCGAAACCGTGCACTCCGCCGCCAGACGGCTCGGCATCACGTCGGAGCTGTGGTGTGAGCCCGGGCGAGCGATCGTGGCAGACGCCGCGGTCACGGTGTACACCATCGGCACGATCAAGCGCCTGCCCGGCATCAGGACGTACGTCGCGGTGGATGGTGGCATGAGCGACAACCCTCGACCCGTCCTGTACGGGAGCGGCTACGAGACCTTTCTCCCGACGCGGGTCACGGACGAACGGCCGGAGCGCATCCGGCTCGTGGGCAAACATTGCGAGTCCGGCGACGTGCTGGTGCGGGACGGTTCGGTACCAACGGGGTTCGAGGTCGGTGAGCTCATCGCAACCCCGGTGACCGGTGCGTACGGCCACTCGATGGGGTCCAACTACAACAAGGTCTTGCGCCCCGCAGTCGTGTTCGTCCGCGACGGCGCGGCGCGACTCGTGATCCGTCGCGAGACGTACGACGATCTGGTGAGGTCCGACGTCGATCAGCCACGCAGATCGACCAGTTGAACCTCCGCCCCGGGAGTCCCGATGAGCACGTCGGCATCGATGACGGCTTCGAACAGGAATTCGCTCGCGGGTCGCCACTCGATCACGGCAACGTCATCTATCTCGAGTGTGCCCAGTCTCGTGGAGGGGTTTTCCAGATAGAGCATCATCGCAGTCGCTTCGAGACCACTGTCGGCGTCGAAGAGCTGGTCGCTCGGTATGTCGAATGAGATCTTCGTCGACTGTGCCCTGCCGATCGTCGCCTCATAGTCCTGCGACGACAACCGAACGTTGACCGGATAGCGCGCCGGGTTGCGATCACTGAAGTGATAGGTGTCCACACGGACGTTGAACGCAGTCAGCCACGAGGCCGCCGTCGACAGCGAGACTTCGACTCTCGGCGGAGCCTGGAGAGCACGGCCGGATGGATCCACATACCTCGACGGCACCAGTGGAATCCTCGACCTCGTCCTCACCCTGCCGGCCTCAGCCCTCGAGGGGTCGTAGACCAGATACCCGTCCGACTCCCGGGTGTTCCATGTGAAGCCGGAGGCCCCCTGCATGTTCCACATCGGCGCCCGATCGACCTCCCCATCGGCGACGGTCTGCTCGAAGGCACCCCATCCGAACAGGTCCCGTCCGATCTCGAAGCCGCTGTCGCCGGGATTGACGAGGCCTTCATCTTGGGCGACTTCCAGGACACCGGAGTCGGGAATACGGACGACTCTCGTCTGCGGCGGCCCGTCTACCAGCGCGATCGAGCCATCGTCCCGGAGGAGGACGCTGCCGCTGCGCGCTTCGTCTGTCCGGGGCGTCATCGCCGGGTCGCCACCCTCCACGGCCACCGTGACGGTGTCGTTCTGAGCGAGGACGGCGAGATGGGAGGCGGTCTCGAGTGCGGCTGTTCCTGCAGCGGGCACAGGGCGATAGTCGATCAGATACAACGGGATGAACGATGCATCCAAGAGGTCATCGCCCTCGTACACCATCCGGGCGAACGCAGACCGATACGTCACGAACAGCTCTTGATCGAATACGAAGTTGCCCAGACTCCAGAGGATCAGCCCGTCTCCGTAGTACTCGAATCCGCCGAGCACGTGCGGGTGGTGGGCAACCACGAGGTCGGCCCCTGCATCGATCGCGTGGCGTGCCGCGTCAACGACGCCCCGGCTCGGAGCCGACTGGTACTGAAAGCCCCCATGCAGTTGCACGATCGACAGTTCCGCGTCGGTGCTGTGCAGTACGGCCTCGACGTTCTCGTCGGTGTGCAGCGCGGCGCCGCCGTGCGCACGACGCGCCCCGAAGTCCTGGAGTTCGGGGAAGACCGCCTCGGCCCGTTCCCACAGCGGCGCGTCGCTCGGGGTGCCGGATGTGTTGGCCCGGAACCACGCCCATACGTCTCCTGCCCGGACTGCGCCTGACAACCGGCTGACAGGTCCTTCGAGATCGACCTCGCGGTACTCGTACTGCCACTCGAGGCGAGGATCCTGCCCGTCGTGTTCGTCGTCACCGGTGAGTGGGAGGTTGTCGTTGTTGGCGTTGCCGTCTGGAAGCAGGAACGAGGCGGTCGAGACGGCGAGAGCGTCGACCTCGTAAACGATCGGCCGTACGGCCTCGCGCTCATCGACGCCTGCCCCCACCCAGTCGACGCCGCCGGCTTCCAGGTGCTGGAACGTCGAGACCACCCCCGGATCGTCGAAGTCGCCGATGTGGTTGTTGCCCAGCGTCACGAGGTCGACGCCGAGGCGGTCCAGCATCGTGACGATCTCCGGAACGGACTGGATCGCCCACCGCTTTCCCGGAGAACGATCCTCGTCGGGCAGGGATCCGATCACGCTCTCGAGGTTCAGTGTGGAATGGTCGGCTGCGGCGAACAGCGCGCCGATGTCGTCGACCACCCCGGCCGCGAGGGCGTGTGTGTCGTCGACGCCCTCGAGATACCGCCTGGCGAGCATGGTGTCCCCGGCGAAGTGAAAGGAGCGGCGTACGGCGCCGTCGGGTCCGACGCGGGCGAGCATCATGACGGTTGCGCCGCGCGTGTGATCGATCACAACGGGGTGATCGAGCATCCCATCGGCGGTGAGCACACCGGCGACGGGACCCGTGAGCATCAACTGGACGACGCCATCGACGCTCTCATGGCTCGAACCATCCGTCAGCGTGAGCCGTCCATCCAGAAGCTCGCCCTGCTCGTCGACGACGGTCAACGCAACGTCGGCTTCGGGCAGCGCCCCCTGGACGACGCTCCCGCCGAGGCGCGAGTCTCCACACGCTGCGACGAACTGGGAGACGATGAGCAGGAACACGACAAGGCGATGCACCCGATGAGCATCGGCTCACCGGCAAGGCAGCTGAAGGTCGGCGCACGATCGAACACAACCACGTGCAAGCTCTACATTCTGTGTCTGTGACCCACTTCGTCGACATCGCCGCCGGCACCCTCCTGAGGTTCGGGCCTGCTCGCAGTCGGATCTTCCCCGATGGTTGGGGGGATCGGTCGACGCTCGAGATGCTGAGCGACGCGTCGCTGCTGACCGAGCCTGCACCGGACGTGGACATCGTCTGGGGACGCAAGGAGGAGCACCGGGGCCATCGCATCACTCGCGGTCAATTCGTCTCCCCATCGGCTGCGCTGCTTCCGGCTGAGGCACGAGTGGTGGGATTCGAACAGATGGAGCCGCCATCGGGCACTGCTCCGCTCGTCATCCTGCTCCCGGCGTGGAACGATCATGGGTTCGAGCAACGCCGGACGATCGCCTCGCTGCTGTTGGGGCACGGGATCGGATCGATCATCTTCGACGTCCCGCTCTACGGGAGCCGGCGAGTCACCGGCGAGCGAGAACAGGCGATCCGCACCGTCGCCGACTTCGCTGTGATGGGCTTCGGAGGAATCCGCGACGCGTTGAGCCTGGCTCGCACGCTGCCACGCGCCTCCGGCTTCGCCGGATTCTCCATGGGTGGCAACCTTGCGGCGCTGGCGACCGCGGCGAGCCCGGAGCCGGTTGCGATGGCCGGTCTGGCAGCGTCACACTCCCCCGGTCCCGTCTATCTCGACGGCGTGCTCTCGAACGCCATCGAATGGAGGGCGCTCGGCGGACGTGACGCCGAGCCTCGTCTTCGAGAGTTCCTGACTGCGGCCAGCGCACTCGAGTACGAGCCCAGACCACATCATCGCTCGGCCGTCTTGCTCGCCGCCGAAGGTGACGGCTTCGTCCCGATCGCTGCCGCCCGAGCCTTGGCAGAGCATTGGAGCGCCGAGTTGCGCACCCTCCCTGGGGGCCACGCCACCGCACTCTGGCGGCACCGCCCGACCCTTGCGCTCGCGATAGCCGACGCCTTCCGGCGGCTCGAGGCGCCCGGTGCGTAGACTGCCTTGGCGATGAGACGCGTACGGGATTGGATCTTCACGATTCCGTTCTTGATCGCGTTCGGGTTCGGATTCGCATTCTTCGACATCATCGGACGGATCGTCCGGCCGTTCAGCCTCCGAGGGTTCGAGTACGTGATGGCGATCCTCCAGCGATATCTCATGGCGACCTTCCGGCTGTGCGGGACCAAGATCATCGTCGAACGTTCACCGCTCGTCCGGCCCCGGACGGGCTACGCCGTCGTCTCCAATCACCAGAGCCTGCTCGACATCGTCATGATCGGCGGTCTCCTCTTCACCAACTTCCCCAAGTACGTGGCCAAGAAGGAGCTGTCGAGGGGCATCCCTTCGATCTCGCTCAATCTCCGGTGGGGTGGCAACGCCCTGATCGACCGCAATGACCGCATCCAGGCGTTCAGAGCCATCAAGGAGGTTGCTGCGACAGCCCAGGAGCGTGGGGTCAGCGTTGCGATCTTCCCGGAGGGAACCAGATCCCGGGACGGCAAGTTGAAGGAGTTCAAGCGTGGAGGCACGGCGATGATGCTCAGTGCCGCCGACCGCCTTCCGGTGGTGCCCGTGACGATCTCGGGCTCGTGGCGGCTGGGCGAGAAGAGCCTCTTCCCGGTCCCGTTCGGGTGTGAGGTCCGGATCAAGTTCGGTGATCCGATCGATCGCCATCCAGACGACGTCGACGAGCTGCTGACGACCGTTCGTGAGCAGATCGAGTCGACCCTCGAGGCGTGGGGCGAGGAACCGAACCGAACCGCCTGATCAGTCGCCCATGCCCTCGGCGTATTGCTGCCATCGCCACGTGTCGACGCACATCTCCTCGATGCCACGGGTGGCTTTCCATCCCAGCTCCCGTTCTGCCAGCGACGGATCGGCCCACAACTCGGCGATGTCGCCGGGGCGCCGCTCGACGATCCGGTGGGGCACGTTGACGCCCGACGCCTCCTCGAACGCACTCACCAGTTCCAACACCGAGGTCCCCCGGCCGGTCCCGAGGTTGTATACCCAGCGCCCGGGCCCCTCCATCAACTTGTCGAGGGCGGCGGTGTGCCCCTTGGCCAGATCGACCACATGCAGGTAGTCGCGTATCCCGGTGCCGTCGCGGGTGGGGTAGTCGTTCCCGAACACCTTGAGCTCCGGCAAGCGTTCCGACGCCACCTGGGCGATGTACGGCATGAGGTTGTTCGGCTCGTCGTTGGGGTCTTCACCGATCAGACCCGAGGCGTGTGCTCCGATCGGATTGAAGTATCGGAGCAAGGCCACTCCCCATGATGGGTGCGCCACCGTCGTGTCGGTGAGCATCTGCTCGATCACGAGCTTGGTCCAGCCGTACGGATTCGATGGCGGCCGAACCGGGCTGGCCTCGGAGACCGGGACGGTATCGGGCTCGCCGTAGACGGTGGCCGACGAGCTGAACACGATCCGGTTCAGGCCGTGGTCGACCATCGCCTCGATGAGCCGGAGCGATCCCGCGACGTTGACGTCCCAGTATCTCAGAGGCTCCCGAACCGACTCCCCCACCGCCTTCAGTGCCGCGAAATGCATCACCGCGTCGAAGCCGGCACCTCCCATGACCTTGTCCAGCAACGTTCGGTCACGGACGTCCCCCACGATCAGCGCCGGGGTCGCACCGGTAATCTCGCCGATCCGGTCGATCACCGATGCCTTGGAGTTGCTGAGGTCGTCGAGGATCACGACGTCGTGACCGTCGAGGATCAGTTCGACGACGGTGTGCGAGCCGATGTAGCCGGCACCGCCGGTGACGAGGATCTTCATGGGACCGACATTACGCGGTTCGGCCCATCGTCCCCACTCATGGCGAAAGGAGACGCGTGAGCGGTTCACCGGCCGTCTGCCACCACTCGTCGAGCGCCAACTCGAGTGTGTCGACCTCGGAGTCGACCACGAACATGCCCTTCGTGGGCACGATCGCCGCCAGTTCGACCAGCACAGGACGAAGCTGGGTCTCGACTGCGAGCTGATGCATACGGCCCGCGCCGAGCATCACAGGTACCACGACCACCCCGGAGAGACCGTCACTCGGAAAGCGGTCGAGGAACACCTTGAGGAGCCCGGTGAAACTGGCCTTGTAGGTAGGGCTGGCGAAGATCGCGAGATCGGCACTGCGAACGGCCTCATTGGCGGCAGCGACCCGTTTGGAGCCCCAATCGAACAACTCTGCGGTGAGCTCGGAGAGCTCGTAGATGGTCGTGGTGTGAGTACCGGCGATCGCCTCGGTCACGCGTGACGCCACCGCCTCGGCGACAGTGGTGGTTCGCCCCCCGCTCCTGGGGTTTCCGATGACGACAGCGATCTCCATGGTGCTCCTTCGTTGGTCGACAAAACTACCGTGCCGATGAGCAGATCCAGACTGGAGCTCCAGTGACAGACACCGCCGAGATCATCGATGTCTCACCTCGAGACGGGCTCCAGAACGAGGCGACACTGCTCACAACCGAAACCAAGGTCGAGCTCATCACCCGCCTCGCCGGAGCGGGAGTCAAACGGTTGGAGGCCACGTCGTTCGTCCACCCGAAGGCGGTTCCGGCGATGGCCGACGCCGAGGACGTCATGGCGTCCGTCCCTCGCAATCGAGGTGTCTCGTACATCGGTCTCGTGCTGAACCGACGCGGGCTCGAGCGTGCGATCGCCGCCGGATGTGACGAGGTGAACTACGCCGTGGTCGTCACCGACACGTTCTCCCAGCGAAACCAGGGCACCACGACCGAAGCGGGCGTCGGGGTGTGGAAGGACATCGCCCGCAGCGCACGCGAGGCGGGCATTCGCCCGTCCCTGGTCGTCTCTGCCGCCTTCGGGTGCCCGTTCGAGGGCGAGGTGCCCGTCGGACGAGTGGTCGAGGTGGTCGAAGCCTGTCTCGACGAGCCACCCGCACGGCTCAGCCTGGCAGACACGATCGGCGTCGCCGTCCCCACCGATGTCACGGAGCGATTCGAGGCGGTGATGCCGTCGATCCCTGACACCGTCCAACTCGGTACCCATTTCCACAACACGCGTGGAACCGGTCTGGCCAACGTCGTCGCCGCTCTCGAGATGGGGATCACGAGCTTCGACGCCAGCCTGGGCGGCCTGGGCGGATGCCCGTTTGCGCCCAACGCGACCGGAAACATCGTCACAGAGGATCTCGCATACATGCTCACACGAATGGGCTTCGACACCGGACTGGATCTCGATGCGCTCGCTGACATCGCAGAGTGGATCAAGCAGTATTTGCCCGACTCCGTCGTCGGCCTGTACCACCGAGCGGGCCCGTTTCCGTCATCGGTCTGACATCGGATCCGGAGTGCGCGTTCATGACCGATCGGCGGTGTTCGAGCGTGTTGAAAGGACCCGGTCACGGTGAGTTGGCGAGGTCATCCACGGCGGCAGATCTGCGCAAAGCCGGCACAGTACGTGCGACGAACCGTCAGGCAGTAGCAACATCACCCATGGTGGTCGACCAATGCTTGATGAACCGCTCCTTGAAGTGCCGATCCCGAGCACTCGGCGAAGTGATCGTCATGGCGACAGAATTGGTGATCGGCGTGCTCAGGATCGGACGATGCGGATCTGACAGCGTGGTCCCGGGCCAGCAGCGAGACGGGCATCCGCAGTGACCAGTTCGCAGTTCAACGCTTCAGCGAGTCCGATGTAGGCGGCGGCGTAGGGCGTCACGTTGGCACGGAGCTCGTAGGCGCGTGTCATGAACGGCAGTGTGGGATGCCGCATGATGGCGAGGTCACCGAGATCTGTGATGGCGCTGCGGAACCTTCGTGCAGTCAGATCGCCGTTGAGCCAACGTCTGCGCAGCACAGAGACCGTCTCGACGTCGACGAGGCCTGGAGCGGCGAGATCGCGCTCGGCTCGCAACACCGCTCGCGCCGCGGCACCGTCTGCTCCGTCATCGCCGAGGGCATTGGCGACAACTGAGGCGTCAGCGACGATCACCGACTAGGTCCGGTCTTCGGTCAGATCGGCTACCGCCTGGTTGAATCCAACCCTGCCGCCGTGGCGTCGTTCGATCCGGTCAAGTACCTCGTCCAAAGTCGGCCGCTCCGCAAGTCGCCTGAGTTCGGCAACCAGATACTGCTGCAGTGACTGTCCCTGGCTCTCAGCGCGCCGCTGCAACTGGGCATGCACCTCGTCGGGTAGATCTCTTACAAGTACATTCGGCATGCTTGCATTATGCTATCAGTAGCGCTCGCCATCAAGACCCTTGCCCGCCTTCTAGGCATCCGCCACCAACTCTCCACAAACACGCGCACAGTCGCCTGGCGACCTGCGCAGCGCTCGTCCACGACTCCGACACAACCACTGTCACTTGATTCGGCAGCCGCTCGCCGACGTGCCGCTCGGCGCTGTTCGGCAACGGGCGCGTTCTCGCAACAGATTTGCTGCTCTGCGTGTCGTCGAGTTGTCAATCAGGGTTGACAACCGAAGTCATGTCAACCTAGGATGACAGGCAGATGATGGAGTTGAAGCAAGCAGTGGTTGCGGCCGATAGTCCGGATCCTTCGGAGGGGCTGCGGGCGGTGGTCGTGCTGCGTCGCCTGGCCGATCAGATCGAAGCAGCTCAAGTCGCGGCCGCCCGCCGGAAGGGATGGTCGTGGCAGGAGATCGGCGATGCCCTGGGGGTGTCGCGGCAGGCAGTCCACAAGAAACACGGGAAACAGGATCATGTTTGAGCGTTTCACACAATCAGCCCGGATGGCGGTGAAGGCCGCTATCTCAGAGGCCGAACGACGCAACGACTCCCATATCGGCACGGAGCATCTACTTCTCGGTGTGGCCGCCGTGTCTTCGGCGCCGATTCGGCGCATGCTCGATCTGTCACTTGCCCAACTGCGAGCTGGCTTGGATTCACTCGACGAATCCGCCCTCTCATCGGTTGGTATCGAAATGGGCTCCGTTGCGGACATGTCATACGACCTCAGCGTTGCCGACCGGCGCCACCGGTCGTTCACTGGGGGTGGCAAGCACGTGCTGCGGGACGCGCTCGGGCTCGCTGTCGATGCCGGTCATCGGCGAATTGGTCCCGAACACATCCTGCTCGCCATCAGCAGACGACCCGCTCACGACGTGTCGTATCGGCTTCTGAGCCACGTCGGCGTCTCCCCCGAATCGCTCGGCGTCGACCTCGAACGCGCGATGCGGAGATCAGCCTGACCGAAGCGCAGCGCGCGCTCCGTGACGGCGGTGAGCGCTGACAGGCGATCCTCGAAGTGCCGATACCGAGCACTCGGCGAGGGGATCGTTATGACCCTCGATTTGGGGGTCGGCGTGCGCGGTCCGCCGAGACGCTTCGCCGAAGGGTTCGCGCGGTCCTGGGCAGTGTTGTCTTCAGGAGCCGTGGGAGGGAGTTCTGCCCATGAGGAATGCAAACCATGACAGGGCGAGGCCGAGGCATCCGAGAAGGGCGATGGTCGCATAGGTAAACGGACCGGGCCCGAGCTGTTGACCCTCCGGGACGAACATCCGGTACGCCCCGGCGATGACCAGGAGCCAGCCGGAAAGGGTCACCATGGCGCGCCAGTCGGGCACCCAGAGATTGTGCGTGGTGGCGATGAACAGGCCACCGATCACGAATAGCAGTCCGTTGAGGTAGACGACGGTGGGATGCACGTCTTCCCAGATGTCGAGGTGGATCGCTTCGGACAGGGTGACCAAGACGAGCGTGGGGCCGAGGACTGCGGCGATGTGTTGCGAATAGGTCATGTCAGGCGACTCCATATCGAGTGTTCATGCGGGCTGTGCGATTGGGATGGCATCATTTTGCCCATGCGAGTTTGTCGGGGTTGACGACAATGTGGATGGCTTGGATACGGTCCTCGACGACGCGGAATGCCATCACGCCGTAGGTTTCGTCACCGACGTCGAGGCGCACCCCGGGATCGCCGCCAACCGTCACCGGTGTCGCAGTGAGTTGTGCGCCAACGCTCTGGCGAGCGATACCGATGAGGAATCGGGCCACCCGTTCGGCACCCAGGACAGGGTGGCGGGCGGCGCGCCGTTTGGGTCCGCCATCTGACCAGGCAACGATGTCCTCTGCCAAGACGTCGATGAGCCCATCGAGGTCGGCGGCCCGGACGGCTTCGAGCGCCGCCACCACAACCGCCCGTTCCCGCTCTGGGTCACCACCGCGGTGGCGAGCGGGTTCGGCGACGTGGCCTCGAGCCCGGGCGGCGATCTGCCGACAGTTGGCTGGGCTCTTGTCGACGATGTCGGCGATCTCCGTGTAGTCGTAGTCGAAACCCTCCCTGAGAAGGAGCACCGCTCGCTCGATCGGGGTGAGGTTCTCCATGGCGTGGAGGAACGCCAACGAGAAATGCTCGGCCTCTGCAACGATGTCCGCCGGGTCCGGGGAACGCTCCACGATCGGTTCGGGTAGCCACGGCCCCACATAGGTCTCGCGTCGGTGCTGAGCGGAGCGGAGCCGGTCGATCGACATCCGGGTGACCATGGTGGTCAGGTACGCCACCGGTGTTCGGACATTGTGGTGGTCGACGCCTTGCCACCGGATCCAGGCATCCTGGACGATGTCCTCGGCGTCGGCCATCGAGCCCAACATGCCGTAGGCGACCGCTATCAGGCGCGGATGGTGGCTGGCGAATGCGTCAGTCATGCGGCAATCCGGAGAGTGGTCGGCGTCGTCGTCGGCGTCGGTTCTGGACGCAAGGTGCGGACCAGCATCCAGACCAGAAGGGCTTGGATGGCGACGAGCGAGACGAACGTGGCCATACCGATCCACATGGGGTCGGTGGCGACGACGTCGACCAGATGGTTGAAGGCATGGGTGCCATTCTGGACGGCGGCGATGGCGAACACCGGAACCCGCCACGAACGGCGGTCGGCGGCGATCCACAACCCGATCACCAGCGGCAACGTGAAGCTGGCCACATCGCGGAACAGATGATCGTTCGCGTCCCCGAACGGGGCCACAGTGCTGTGAAATGTGGCGGGGGACACCGCCATCCACACTGCCGTTGCCAGCAGAATGAGGGCTGTGAGCATGGCCAGTCTCCCCACCAGGTCCCGGGCAGGGTTGATTCCCGCCACATGGTCAGCCCATCGCTGGCCCCGTTCGGTCGGCGTGGTCAGCATGCGACCGTCCCGCAGTGCAGTGCTGAGGCGCCGGGGCAGTGGCAGGGGGACGATCGAACGGCGCAGCCGCTTGGCCCGAAGCACGTCCCTCACCATCTGCCGCAGCGGCACCACCTCGGGTCCGCCCAGGTCGGCGACCCGGCCCGAGGGTCCCGCCTCGACCAGTTCCGCCAGCCGTTTGGCCACGACGGAGACGTCGATGGGCTGCAGATGCACCCCCCTGGGCACGGGAACGAACCCGACCGCCGGCAGCATGTCTATGAAGCGTGGGATCAGACTGTGGAACTGAGTGGCCCGCAGGATCGTCCACGGCACGTCACCCTTCTGCACGATCTGTTCCATTTTCGCCTTGGCCCGATAGTACGGATAGGGATGATCGTCGATTCCGACGATCGAGATCGCCAGCAGATGGTCGACACCCGCCTCAGCAGCCGCGTCTACCAAACGCTGCGTACCTTCGATGTCCACCCGCTGCGCCCCGAACGGGTCGCTGGCCAGGTGCACCACCGTGTCGTGACCCGCAACGGACTCCACACCTAGTCCGGATGCCAAATCCATCTCGACTGCGGCGACATCCCGCATCGGGCGCGCCGACCGCGACGCCACCGTCACCTCATGGCCTCGCTCCACCAGCAACCGACTGAGACGCACACCCAACTCACTCGAACCGCCCGTGATCAACACTCGCATCAGAACCTCCAACGATCTGTGTTCACCCCCATGACGACACAGCGAACCCATCTGTGACACAGCTCGGCAAACGTTCCGGATCTAGACGCCGGGCCGTTGCCGCCCCGCGAAGGTCGAGTTCAACGCGACTCCCGACACTGAGGGCCGCACAGATCACCCACCGCCGGGAGCGATATGGCGCGCTACGTTCCGAGCAGATCCGGCAATTAGCGCGCATCGTGAATCGCGGTCACCCACGGTCAGTGTTCTCTACAAACGGCGACCCCGCACGCATCCGCGCCGATATGGGCGGGTCGGCTGGGGCCGCGAAGTTTGGTGGTGGTAAGGCGATAGCCGCGCTGTCACCGCTGCGCGAGTAGTTGCCTTCGTCCCGGCCCTTCGCAGGCCGCAGCGGTGACGGCGTCTACACGGTCCCGGCCGAGATCGGCGTCAGCTCCTCGCGAACCGGCTGCTCATCCTCGACCTTGGGCCACTTCCACGCGTGCCACAGGATCCCCAAACTGGCTGCGGTCATGCCCGCCAAGGTAAGCCAGACACCGTTGAACCCCTCGTTCACGGAATGCGCCACCAGGTCCCAGGCCCACATCACGGTCATCACCAGACCGACACCCGCATTGGCGAACCGATTGGCCCGATCGTCCAAGACGTGGGCGAGGAACGCCATCAGCAACGGGACAACCCAGAACAGGGCGAAGAAGACCAGCATTCCGCTGGTGATCTCCATGTCTTCGATTCGCCCCTCCATCAGCTCTTCGAGGATGCCGGGCTCGGTTACGACCAGCAGCATGTGGGCGGACATACCCACGGCAAGCGCTACCCACAAGATCGAAAGCTTGACCTTCCACTGCAACAATCGCACGGTGGCTACCTCCCATCGCCCGGCACTCGGACCACCGAAATGCCTCCAAGGTGACAACGCCTCGGGCCGGGCCTTCCGAGCACGTCACGACTGGAGGATTCAACGCATCTCCGATGGTGCACCGTGCTCCAACCATTGGGAAGAGGCGATCGGCCTTTACTACAGCCCGACCCCACCTCAACACCGACCTCGTCGGCTAGCGCAGAACCGGCATGGTTGGTGCACCTCGCTCGCTACCGGCCGTGACAACGGGTGAGCACCACGCTCAGTGACGGCACGGCGAGGGGCAGGCGCTCCTCGAAGTGCCGATCCCGCGCACTCGGACAGATGCTCGTTTCTGCTCGGGATTTGGTGATCGGCGCTGCTGCAGCCGGGCCCGGTGGTGACCCCCGGCCGGGATCGTAGGAGACGGAGACACAGTGTGATGTCCTTGGCTCGACCGAATTGCGTGGAGACGTCGGCGTTGTTCGCTGGCGTCGCCGACGCCTCCAACCTCATCGTTCACCCCCAACTTCACCGCATTGGCTGCTGCGATCACTGACCTCGAGACCGGACTCGTCGACGTCCGGCTCGTCTCCTCCACGCAAGGACCCCGCATGTCGATCATGAGGCCCTCACGGATCTCTACGGCCCTGGCACGAACCCGCAGGGCGTGTCGATCCGCCGAGATCTGGTCATTTCATTCTCATCCTGTGTCTTTGGGGACTCCGGGGTCGTGCCTGCCCAGGCCGACTGCATCGGCGATCGCGCCTGCCTTGATCTCGGTTCCCATCATGCAGCCCCAGCCGTAGGGCAATCGGTTGCCGGGACGGTCAGCTGCTTCGAGGGCGCACCAGCCGCACGCCAGTCGCCAGGAGCCACACGAGCCACGCGGCGAAGCCAAGCAGCCCCACGAACAGGAGGCCTGAGCCGTCCGCGATCGCGAGGCTGCCCACTCCGGCGGTGAGCAGCAGGGCTCCGCCGGCCACGCCGAGCAGGCCTTGCCACGGCGGCGTCAGCCGGCTCGCGTGCGTCGCCAGCGCAGCGCCGATGAACGTGGTCGCGAGCGCCGGCAGCGCCAGCGCGAACGCTGCTGCGTGCACCTGCCAAGCGAGCTCGAACGCGGGGCTCGGCTCAGTGAGGCCGCCGGCGGAGAGCACGAGCCCGATCTGCAAAACGTTGACAAGTGTGAAGATCGCCGAGAAGGTCGCACCGGCGGCGACCGCGAGGCGCGACCAGTCCGCGCCTGCGCCCCCGCGGCGCTCGACGAGCCCGTGGAGACCGGTGACGAACACGAGCAGCAGCGGAAGGTACACCGCCACCAGGCCGACCGCGATCGCGACTGCGCCGCGGTTGTGGTAGTGGGCGAGCACCTCTTCGAGCGGGTCCCCGAAGGCAGGGGCCCCCGCCCCGGCCAGCACGGCGTTCTCGATCACGAACGCCGCTCCAAACGCGATCGCCAAGGCGCCGACGACCCGGTCTCGAAGAGCCGGGCTCCAGGCTACCGGAGGGTCTTCCAGCCCTCGTCGGTGTTCCTTGTCTGATCTCGTCGCGTTTCGCATGTCGTCCTTCTTCGGAGTGGCTTACTTTGTACACTTGTTTGTGCACTGTATGCTTACAAAGTAAACTTGTCAATCATGGCACCGAAAACCAACACTCCCCGCCAACCACTGACCAGGGAACGAATCCTCCAAGCCGCGGTCGATGTCGCCGATCGAGACGGACTCGGCGCCCTCACCATGCGTCGACTGGGCAAGGACCTCGGCTTCGAAGCGATGGCGATCTACAAGCACGTCGCCAACAAGGAGGAAATACTCGAAGGCATGCTCGAGCAGGTTGTAGGCCGGATCGAGATCCCGGAAGAGGACGCCGACTGGAAGGACGCCATGAGACGCCGGGCGGTCTCGGCGCGGGAGGTGCTCGCCCGCCACTCATGGGCTATCGGGCTGCTGGAGGCCGGTACCGCCACCAGCCCCACCGCCATGCGCTACCTGAACGCCATACTCGGGAACCTGCGATCCGCGGGGTTCCCAATGGAATATGTCGCCCACGCCTTCTGGGTGCTCGACTGCTACGTGTACGGACAGGTCATCCAGGAGATCAGCCTCCCTTTCGAAGACTCAGTGGAAACCACCGAGACATCAAGCGCCACCCTCGATCAGAGCTTGATGAACGATTATCCACACCTTGTTGCGATGTACGAACACACCCTCACATACAAATACAGCTTCGACGGCGAATTCGAGTTCGGCCTCGACCTCATCCTCGACGGCCTCGAACGCCATCGCCCTGCATGACAGACCCAGCCCCCGAGCCCTCTACATCGCGCAGGCCTGACTTGGCATCAGGTCCGACGCTCCACCAGGAATACAAAAGCCAACCCGATCACCGGCCTCAGCTCCCGGGAATCGAAGGTCTCGAAGAACGCACGTCCATCACGTCGGACAGCGACCCGCGAGGAGCCTCCGGCTCCTCTGCATCGACAGTCACGTCGTCACCTTCCATCGAAATCCATTGTCGTGGGGTAACACGCACGACACGCCGAAACGGGTGACAATCCGATCTCAATCGATCGTCCCCTCACTGCCCACCGGGGAGCAGCACATAACACTCATGCTGAACCGCCATACGCACACCCACCGGAGCTCCCGAACCGGCAAACTGTGCTGTGCGAGCCCTCCCGGCAACCGTGGTCGGGTTCAGGCGTCGAGCTGCTCGCGGATCTGGGCAGCAACCGGCTCGAGTATGTTCATCGACTGCATCGGGGCGGCCTTCGCGAAGTCGAAGTCACCCATCCCCCAGCTCGGGAACACGTGCAGATGCAGATGTGGAACCTCGAATCCTGCGACGATCAGCCCGATCCGCTCCGGGTTCCAGACCTTCATCTGGGCCTCCCCGACCGCTGTTGCCACCGCCATCAGGTGATCGCGCAGGTCCTGGGAACAATCGATCCAGTGGTCGATCTCCTCGACCGGCACGACGAGTGTGTGTCCGGTGGTCAGCGGGTTGATCGAGAGAAACGCAACGCAGCGCTCGTCGCGATGGACGAATGCGGCAGGGAACTCTCCTTCGATGATCTTCGTGAAAATCGTGGCCATGCCTTGAGCGTAGAGTGCTCCGCCCGTCTCAGCGCCTGCTGAAGACACTCGGGTTGGAGCACGGCGAAGTGGAGATCTTGCGGCCCGCCCGAAAGTGCAATCGAACGCTGGGGCTGGCGATCGGCTCAACCTGGCAGGGGTGGGGCTGCGGCGGTGGGCAACGGGTCTCTCATCCCGACCTCGGACTCGAGCCGTTCGACATAGCCAGTGACCAGATCGTCCCGAAGCCCATGGGCCGAGAGCGCCTGGTGAACGCCGGACGCGTACCGCCATGCATCTCCGCGCGGCCCACCTCCGGCCACGACGTTTGCTGCGCCATGGCCCGACAACTCCTCGACGCCGAGAGACGCCCACGCATCGGACATGAGCCACGTGAACGCCGAGACATCGCCGAACTCGCTCGACACCGTGACCGTGACCGGCTCGTTCGCCTCCCGTCGCACCAGCGATGTGAGGATCGAACCGGCCCGTCCTCGCGGGAGACCCAGCAGCAGCCCGTCACAGTGGCTCCCGCGGCTCAGCGAGCACGTCGGTGCCGGCGTCGCCTTCGTGCCCCAGTTCCGCACCGATGGCTGTCCGAATCGTCGTTCCCAGCCCCATGCTCGTCCTGGCAGCACCGCGGCGGCGTCGAAGTCGGCATCGAACATCAGGCTGCCATGGGCGAACACCCAGCTCAGCTTCGAGAGGTCCTGGGTCATCTCGGTGCCCCATGTGTGATCGGCGGAGCGATGCACCCAGCTCGAACATCGAATGTCGGGGTCTCCGTTCGGCCGCCTCTGAGAGTGACTAGTCGCCTCGCCATGCCGAAAACCATACCCTCCATCCATCGATATCCCTTTTAGAAACTCCCGATTCCGCCGATGAGATAGATGACCACAGAGCGTGGTCACGTTTCGTAGAAGGAGTCGACTCGTCGTGCCCGTGTTCCTGATCGGAGGGATCGCCGTCGCAATGTGGCTGATCGCGCGCTGGGGAATCGAAGCCGTGCGGCACGCCGACCGGCTCAATGGGCTCGAATGGCGCATCCACGTCAACGGCATCCGGGGCAAATCCACCGTCACCCGCATCCTCGCAGGGATGCTCCGTGAAGCCGGCTACGGGACCATCGGGAAATCGACCGGCACAGCTGCGGCGGTGATCACCAACGAGGGGCACGATGAGCCGATCGTCCGCAAAGGCCCGGCCACCATCCTCGAGCAGATCGAGATCGTCAAGGAATGGGTGACTGACGACATCGATGCGCTCGTCATCGAATGTATGGCGCTGCGCCCCGAGTACCAGCACACGAGCGAGACGCAGATCGTCAAGTCCAACATCGGAGTCCTCACGAACGTCCGCGAAGACCACCAGGACGTCATGGGCGAGACGCTCAAGGAGATCGCCGTCTCCCTCATGTCGACGTGTCCGATCAACGGCACCCTCATCACCGCAGAGCAGGACCCCGCCATCCTCAGGGTCATCAAGCGCGAGGCCGCCAAGCGCAACACCGAGGTGATCGTGGCAGATCCCAACACGGTCACCGACGAGGAGATCGCCCGCTTCGATTACATCGCTTTCAAGGACAACGTCGCCATCGGCCTGGTGCTCGCCCGGATGCTCGACATCCCACGCGACGTCGCCATGAAGGGCATGGTAGAAGCCGCCCCCGATCCGGGGGTCCTGCGCATGAAGGACCTGCTGATCCTCGGCAAGCACGTCACGTGGGCGAACCTCTTCGCCGTGAACGACCGTGAGTCGATGATGGTGGCGTTCGAGAAGCTCCGAGCGTTCGTCACACCTCAGACCACGATCGTCGGCATTCTCAACAACCGAGCCGACCGGGAGTTGCGGGCGATCCAGTTCGCCGACGTGGCCGTCCGCGACCTGAGGTTCGATCGGCTGGTCACGTTCGGGGCCTACGAAGGACTCGTGACCGATCGCCTGGTCGAGAACGGGTACCGGCTCGATCACATCCTCAACCTCGGAGACAGCACCGCGCCGTCGGTGGATCGTATCGTGCAACGGATGATCGGCGACATGCCGACATCGCACGTGCTCGTCGTCGGATTCGTCAACATCCACACGCACCAGGCCGAAGAGATGCTCGAGTACTTCGAGCACCAGGCCGAGCCGTGGACGGCCGACGCCGCCGCCGAGACAGACGCCTGATGCACGATTACCTGTTCTCGATCGAGGTCGTGCGGTTCGCCTTCGTTGCCGGGATCGTCGTCTCGATGGTCAACTACGAGCGCAGACACCTCACCACCGGTTCGATCGTGGTCCCCGGCTACATCGCCGTGTTCCTGCTGCAGCCGGCGGTGCTCGCAGCGACCTTCCTGAATGCCTTCGTCTCGTACTGGGTCGTGAACCGAGTCCTCCCCCGGTGGTTCCTCCTGTACGGCAAGAACAAGTTCGCCGTGCTGGCCGTGATCAGCATCGGACTGCAGACCGCCATGCTGAAACTGTCGCCGAGCGGAAGCTACCTCTGGGAACACGACGTCCCCCTCCTCATCGGTGCGGGGTACGTGGTCCCCGCGCTGATCGCCCACGACATGGCGCGACAGGGCATCAAGAAGACATTCAAGTCGGTCATGTTCGCCGGAGTGATCGTTGCGATCCCGATCGGATATGCGCTGTGGTTCGACCTCCCCGGTGTCAACGACTTGGCGCCGCTGGTGGGATTCGGTGTCAGCGCCATCCAGGTGGCGTGGATCCCGTTCGCCGTTCTGCTCTCGGCGCTGGTGGCGTGGGCGCTGTTGAAGAACCACGGCCTCCGCTCAGGGGGGTTCATCGGCGCCGCCTACCTCGGTCTTCTCTCCATCCAACCGATGCAGGTCGTCTTCGCACTGGGCGTCGGGTTCGCGACCTATCTGATCGTGACTCGGCTCCTGATGCCGTGGATGATCCTGTTCGGCCGCCGGAAGTTCGCCACGATGCTCCTGATCGCCGCGATCATCTCGTGGTCGATGATGTGGGCCGGCACCGCGCTCCTCGGGTTCGAGATCAACCACTACATGAGCCTCGGGTCGATCGCCCTCACCCCATTGTTCCTGCCAGGGCTGCTGGCCAATGACATGCATCGAGCCTCACCCCTCCGAGTGGTCGGCGGTGTGGCGCTCGGAGCCTCGTTCGTCATCCCGTTGACGCTGGCGTTCGAGATGGCGACTGCAGGCATCTTCCCCCACTTGTGGATCATGGTCGCCACGCTCAGCGGGTCACTGATCTTCCGCGACCAGATCGCATGGATCACCCATCAGCTCATCACCGGGGTCGTCGTCACGGTCCGCGGCCGAGGCGGTCGCCACTCGGTCTCGGTCGAGGCCGTGCTGACCGGCAGTGACGAGGGAGTAGCAACACCACGGCGCCTGGAGCGCGTCGATCTGACGCCGATCGAGGCGCCGGTCCACGACCGCGAGACGGTCTCGGCCGGGTGATGGCGCCGCCCGCGACCAGGCCCGCTGCGACTAACTTCGCTGACTCATGGAGCCCTGGAAGCGGGAAGCCGCAAATCAACTGATCGGACGACTCGACGACGAGATCCGGACGCGCCTCGGAGACGGTCGTCGAACCTCGGAGTTCCTGGATCGGCTATCGAGACACGGCGCTGCACTGTTCGATGCCTACCACCAGCTGTACGGATGGAAGTGGGACTTCCCGTACGATCTCGAGTACTTCATCCTCACCTGCGCCGACGCGGCGCAGTCGCGCCCGAAATGGCTGAGACGACGCGATCGTGAAGAAGCGTCATGGCTCACCGATCCGACGTCCGTCTGGGCGATGACTTACGTGGACCGTTTCGTCGGGACATTCGATCACCTCCCCGACGCCGTCGGGCACCTGCACTCGCTCGGCGTCACGCACCTCCATCTGATGCCACCGTACGAGGTTCCGATCCCACGCAACGACGGCGGATACGCGGTCCAGAACTACCGGAGCACCAGGTCCGACCTCGGAACGATCGACGACCTCTCCGAGGCCATCGCGCGCCTCGACCGAGCCGGCATCGGCGTGGTCCTCGACTTCGTCGCCAACCACACCGCAGACACCCATCCGTGGGCCATTGCGGCCAAGGGCGGCGACCCGTTCTACTCAGACTTCTATTTCTTCTTTCCCGATCGCGAGGTGCCCGACGCGTACGCGGCATCACTCCGTGAGATCTTTCCGGACCGACCGGGCGATGCCTTCACGTGGCGAGAGGACGTCGGCGGCGGGTCCTGGGTGTGGAGCACGTTCTACGAGTTCCAATGGGACCTCGACTACCGCAACCCCTACGTCACCGCGGCGATGGCCGGAGAGTTGCTCGGGATCGCCAACCTGGGTCCCCGGGTGATCCGGGCCGACGCCACGCCCTTCCTGTGGAAGGAGATGGGCACGACCTGTGAGAACCTCGATCAGGCACACACGGTGATCCGCATCCTCGCCCTGGCGGCCGAGATCGTTGCGCCGTCCGTGAAGCTGCTGTCAGAGGCGATCGTCCACCCCGACGACGTGATCCGGTTCGTCCGTCCCGATGAAGCAGATCTCGGTTACAACCCACTCACCATGTCCTCGACGTGGGAGGCGTTGGCGACTCGGGACACCGCTCTCCTCGAGACCGCACTGAGCACCCGGCTGGCGCTTCCGCCCGGTTGCCAGTGGGTCACGTACCTGCGGTGCCATGACGACATCGGCTGGGGGTTCGCCGACGAGGACGCCCGAGCACTCGGCATCGATCCGTTCGAGCACCGTCGATTTCTCAACTCCTTCTACTCCGGCGAGTTTCCGGGTTCGTTCGCAACCGGCATGCGGTTCCAGCACAACCCCGCCACCGGGGATGCCCGCATCTCGGGCACACTCGCGTCGCTGGCAGGCCTCGAACGCGCGCTCGATGCGGCCGATCCGGTTGCAACAGACCTGGCCGTCGACCGGATCCTCCTGCTACACGCCTTCATGTTGACGGTGATCGGGATCCCCCTGGTGTACCTCGGAGACGAGATCGGCCAGTTGAACGACTACACGTACACAACCGATCCGGAACTGGCCCATGACAATCGTTGGGCGCATCGTCCACCGTTCTCCTGGGAGACGCTGGAGCTCAGCGAACAGGGCGACGGACCGTCCGGTCGCATCCTGGCCGGGATCCGCCGGCTCATCGAAACCCGCGTGGCTCTCGACGCCCTCGGAGGCGAGGATCCGCTCCCCCACGTCATTCCGATGGACGCCTCCGAGCTGATCACCTTCGATCGCGTCTCGGACCGGCAACGATTCCGAGGCGTCTTCAACTTCTCCGAGCGACCGGTGGCGGTTTCGATCGACGACGCCGGGTGGGACACGGTCTTCGCCCAGTCGCGAACCGAGACCGGTCTCGACCCGTACGGATGCGTGTGGATGGTCAGATCCCGTCCAGAGTGAGCTGCTCCGCCCGCATGTGACGCGGGATCCCCCAGGGCAGCGAGTCCATGAAGACCCAGCTCCTGCGGTGGATCGCACTCGGTCCCCACCCGGCAATCGCCGCACGATGGGTCGGACACGGGTATCCCTTGTTGCTCTCGAAGTTGTATCCGGGGTACTCCGGCGCGAGCCGACGCATGATGCGATCTCTCGTGACTTTGGCGACGATGGAGGCGGTGGCGATCGACAAGCTGGTCCGGTCGCCCTTGACCATCAGGCGCACTCCGGGCCGACCGACGAAGTCCCAGTTGCCGTCCACCAGGATGGCGTCCGGCGTGACCTCCAGCCGCCGCAATGCTCGATCGGCGGCGAGCCGTTGGGCCTCCGCCATGCCGAGCTCGTCGCACTCGGCGTTCGAAGCGTGACCGACCGCACAGCGATCCACCCAGTCGATGACACGATCGAAGAGTGCCTCTCGCTCGGGTTCGGTGAGCATCTTCGAATCCCTGATCTTGTACACCCGCCGGTCCTGTGGGACGACGGCTGCGGCGACCGTGAGGGGCCCGGCCCAGGATCCGCGACCCACCTCGTCCACGCCCACGACGACACGAGCACCACGCTGCCACAGGTCCCGTTCGACCCCGAGACCGGGCGCGTGCCGCCGATTCGCGCTCCGGAGCTTCGGGACCGTCGACATCAGTTGGCCCGGAGATCGGCGGGGAACGTGGCGAGCATCCGGAGCCGACCGCGCTGCCGCTTCCAAACGTCGGACCACAGCGTCTCAGGGTGTGCGCAGAAGACGTCGTCCGGCTCCAATCCGGCAACGTGCCACGAGCCCTCTGCGATCTCGCCTTCCAACTGGCCACTCCCCCAGCCTGCGTACCCGGAGAACACCCGACACGGTCGAGACGTGTCGGGTTCCTCGATCAAGATCGGGCTGCCTCCCTCGTCTCTCACGATCGTCAGCGCGATCTCGCGTTGAACGGGACCGCCGATGAACACGACGCCGGGAGGAACCACCACGTCGGTCAACTCCGGCAGGTGCTCTGAGACCTCGAGCCATGACGGACGGTTCACGATCACACCGAGCGCTCCCGACTCCGGATCGTGCTCGAGGACGTGCACCACGCTGCGATGGAAGTTCGGATCCGTCAGCGTCGGGAGGGCAACGAGCAGCCGTCCAGTCAGCTGCATCGACTCGCCCACTTCACGCACCCGCCAGATCGACGACGAAGACGGTCCTGTCGGCCCGCCTCAGGTAGGTCAGGCTCCCGCCCATCCCGATGGTCAACTGCCGAGACACGGCGAGGCCGACGCCCATGCTCTCCTCCACAGTGTCGTGTGCGCTCGAAAAGCTCTCGAAGATCGATTCCGCATGCGCCTCGTCGACGCCCTCGCCATCGTCGGAGACCTCGATCTGGACCCGCCCGTCGGTTCGACGCACATCGACCCGGATGTCCGGCCCTCCGTAGCGCACGGCGTTGATGAGGAGGTTCCTGAGGACCTGACGGATCCGCAGTTCGTCCCCGACACACGACTCCGCACCCCTCAGCGCGACCTGCACGCCGTGTGCAGCCTCGATCGTGTCGACGGCGTTCCGGGCGAGAGGACCGAGGTCCACCACGCCGGAGGCGATCCGGAGCCGTGACGACCCACCTGAAACCCCACCGCCGAGGTCTTCGACGACGCGCGTGACGTCCGAGGCGCCACTGATCATCAGGTCCAACATCTCTCGCTGCGAGGGGGTCAGGTTCGTCTCGTCGCTGAGCACGAGCGCCATCCCCTCGACGGCGCTGAGCGGGTTCCTGATCTCGTGCGCAACGTGTGCAACGAAGTTCTCACGCTCTTCGATCGCATCCATCAGTTCGGTGCGCAGGCGCAGTTCGGCGCTCGTGTCCCGACCGATGAGGGAGTAGACGGTTTCCCCTCCGACCTCGTTCCGTTCGATGACTGCATCGACCGGAACGATGCCCTCGACACCCTGAAACATGACCAGCCCGCGCCAGTGGCCGGTGTCCGCCAATCGAGCGAGCAAGTGCTCGATGATCTCCGATTGGCCTGGTGCAGCGTGATCGACGGCGTTCCGCCCGTCGGGGAGGTCGTCACGATCCGCTTCACCCCGCAAACGCAACAAGGCATCGTTCATGTACAGCAGCTCTCCACGGGTGTCTGTGATTCCGATCAGGTCCATGGAGCTGTCCGTGATGGCGGCGAGCCATGCCTGGATCCGCTCGCTCCGGGTGACATCCCGCCAGGTCAGGAGCGCTCGGCGCTCGGCTTCGCGTCCGAGTGGGACCCAGGAGACCTCGACCTGCCGCATGCCGTGTTCCGTCAGAAGACACATCCGCACCGGAGGACCGACCTCATTGGACTCGAGTCGACGTGCCACCTCGAACTGGTCCTCGGAAGCGATCACATCGAGCAGGCGCTCCCCGATCGCGTCGACGCCCAACGCCGACAACGCCACAGCGCTTGCTCGCTCGATCCTCCCATTCCTCACGAGCACCGCAGGATGGTTCCATGTCTCGAGATCTCGCGACTCGACGCCGGTCGGTTCAGGGTGCATCGAGGCTCAATCGTACCGAAACACGCTCATTCCGGCGACGCAGCCCCGACCTGGCGCAACGAAGTGCCGCGAGGACCGTGCACTGATCGGGCCCGAGTGCCACCCTCGCCTGCGATGTCCCGATCGGCTTGGAGCATCGGCGGTCGGCGCGGTCGAATCAGTCAGAGGACAGGCGGCCCTCGATCCAATCGATGACTTCTTCGTAGACCTGATGCCCTTCCGGTTCGTTGTGAAGCTCATGGCGCAGATCCTGATAGGTTCTGCGCTCCGCGGAGTCAACGCTCTCGAACACCTCCGAGGCGTGGACCGGCACGATGTTGTCTGCGGCCCCGTGGATCACCAGTGTCGGAACCTCGATCAGCCCGACACTGGCGCTCGTCCGGTCCATGGCCCGGAAGAGCGCATCCCCGAGACGCACCGTCGCCTTGATGTGGACGAGAGGATCGGCGAAGTAGGCCTCGCCGACGGCCGGGTCGCGCGAGAGATCCTCGCCCTTGATCCCCGATGGGATGGAAACCTTCCCGATGACAGGGCTCAAGACTCGCGAAACCGACCGTTGCCATCCAGCGCCGCCCATGAGCCCGGGCGCAGAGAGGACGGCGAGATCCGGCTTGGGGCGCTCCGAAGCGAGGTACTCCGCCGCTAGAAGACCGCCCATCGAGTGTCCGAGAATGACCGACGGCAACGGATCGTCGATCATCGAAGTGAGATGGGCTTCGATCTGATCGAGGAAGGCCGTCCAGTTCTCGATGTCGCCCCTGGCACCTCCGGTCGCTCCGCAGCCGATGAGGTCGAACGCCTCGACGGTGAAACCCCGTTCGGCGAACCAGCCGCCGACATGCTCGTACCGCCCCGAATGCTCGCCGATTCCGTGAACGATCAACACATTGGCTTTCGGCTCGGAGGCTTCCCACCGTCGGGTGAGTTCGTGGATGCCGTCCGGGGCCACGGTCGGGCGTGCGGTACTCGAGATCATGAGATGTTCCTGTCGGTTCAGATGAAGCGCCGGGAGACCAGTTCGACGGGAACGAGCGTCCCCCGCATGTCGATCCCAAGCGTATCCGAATCTCGGTCGACCAACCCCATTCCAATCCCTTCCGATCGGATCGGGCTGAAGGACCCGGAGGTGACTCGCCCGACGGCGTCGCCTTCTCCATCGACGAGGACCTGGCCGGACCTCGGGATCCTGCGACTCGAGGTCGTGAACAGTCGGCGTCGTGACGGGGTCGCCCCATCGATGGCATCCCGGCCGACGAAGTCGTGCGAGAGGTCGACTGCGAACCCGAGACCGACCTCGTACGGATTCGTTGTCTCGTCCATGTCCTGTCCCCAGAGCGGAAGCCCAGCCTCGAGACGGAGCGTGTCGCGCGCCCCGAGACCGCACGGCGTCGCGCCGGAGGCGAGCACCGCGCGAGCGATCGTTTCTGCCTGGGCATGGTCGACGATGATCTCACCGCCACGTTCGCCTGTGTAGCCGGTACCGGCCACGATGGCCCCGGGAGTCACCTCCGAGCGCTGGACAGAGAACCTCGGGCCGTCGAACCCGACGACTCGTTCGAGGATCCCGGGCGCGTCCGGCCCCTGAACTGCGAGCATGGCGGTCGTCTCGCGCAGATCCGTGGGGGTGGCCGCAGCGAAGCGCTCCATGACGATCGGGTGATTCGCGGCATTGGGCAAGACGATGAACTCCGCTTCAGCCAACCGCCAGATGACGATGTCGTCGATGATGCCACCATCGTCGTTCAGAACGAGACCGTACTTGCTGCCTCCAACGGTTACGGAGTCGCCGTTGATCGTCGTTTGTCGGTCGATCGTCCCGATACTGGCGGACCCTTCGATGTGGAACCGGCCGAGATGGCTGACATCGAACCAGCCGCAGCGTTCGCGCACCGCCATGTGCTCGGCCACGACCGACTCGTATTGCACCGGCATCGACCAGCCGCCGAAGTCCGTGAACTTCGCTCCGAGCTCGCAGTGGAGATCGTGGAGTGGCCCGGTTCGGCTCACGGTGAGGACCCGCGATCGGTCAATGTGACCAGTCGCGGCTCGCCGGGCACTCGGGTTGGGGGCACCGATTCGTCGAGGTGCTCGGGGTCGTCCAGCCCATACTTCAACACGAGATGGAGATAATCCCGGAGGTACAGGATCTTGCATGCCACCTCGGGATGGTGCTCGGCGAGCTTGCGGAGCTTGGCGTTCTTCCGCGTCACCAGCTTCTGGTTCATCGTCGTGATCTCGATGTAACAGTCTTCCTCGGGTAGGTAGAAGTCGGGCGCGAAGAACTTGGTCGGCTCGCCGTTCTCGTCGAATTCGATCGGGAAGGAGTCGGGCTCGTATCGCCACTCGACGTCATAGAAGTCCAACAGCAGCGCGAACTGCCGCTCCGAGTTGTGAGCGAACTCGACCCCGGCTGCGGGTGTCCGGTAGCCGGGGCCGCTCGCCATCAGTGCGCCTCGGCTGCCGGGAGGTCGGCCACCGAAGCCACGACGGGGGCGGGATTGAGCTCATGGAGGGCCCCTGCGACCTCGTCCTGCACCGGACCGACCGCGATTCCGAACACGCCCTGTCCCCGACGGAACACGTCGACGACCTCATCGGCGCTGTGGGCGGCATAGATCGAGTGGCCGTCGGACAGCAAGGTGACATCTGCCAGTGGCTCGTCGGAGGCGAGCTGGGTACGGAGGATCTCGACGGCGGAGCGGATCTTCTTGAGACTCATGCCGGCATCGAGCAGACGCTTGATGACCTTGAGCTGCACCAGATCGGTGAAGGAGTACATGCGCTGCGAACCCGACCCGGAAGCCTCCTGGAGTGATGGGCGCAAGAGTTCGGTCCTCGCCCAGTAGTCGAGCTGGCGGTAGGTGATCCCCACGAATTTGCACACCTGTGGGGCCCGATACCCGACGACTTCCTGATTGTTCGCTTCCGACATGGGATCTCCTCGATCTCCCGCCCGGCCAGATCGGCATCCTCCTCCAAGAGCGCACCGACCCAACCCGATTACATCACCGTAATTCCACCAGCGTCGGGAAGCTAGTTCGCCACTCCAGGAGTTGTCAACAACCGTTGTGGATAAATGGCTCGCCTGGCGGCTCGCCGCTCTGCGCTTTGGGCTTTGCGCCTCGAGCCCCGTGGAGCGCGCCGAACGTTGATCTGCAGTTGGAGTGAACTGGTCAGAGTGCTCCCGACAATCAACGCCGCAGGGGTTCAGTCGGCCGTTACCCGAATGAGGAGACAGACATCTCCCTGCACGGAGACGCTCATAGCTCAAGGCTCGTAGCGGCGAACCGCCAGGCGAGGCACGCCGGCCTCAGCCGGCGAAGAGCTCGGCGGCGGCGGAGACCTGGTCGGCGGTGCCAACCACGATCACGGCGCTGTTCGGAAGCAGGACGTGTTCAGGAGAGGGTGCATGCAGCATGTTGCGGCTCTGGTCCTCGACCGCGAGGATCAAGGCTCCGCTGCGCTCGCGGATCGCGGCATCTCGGATCGAACAGCCAACCACCGACGAGGTCTCCTCGACCAGGAGCTCCTCCACCGAGAACTCGACGGCGCGACCTCCCACGACGATGTCGAACACCTCGGCCAGGTTCCTCTCGACGGTCATCGCCGCCAGCCGCTCGCTGCCGACCACCTGAGGTGCCACGACTCGATTGGCCCCGGCGAGGCGCAGTTTGGACTCCGACTCTTGTTCGTTCGCCCTCGACACGAGATGGAGTGTCGGGTGGATGGAACGTGCGGACAGGATGATCACGAGGTTGTCGGAGTCGTCTGCGACACATGCGACCAGAGCCTTGGCGCGAGCGATACCGGCCGCCTCGAGTGTGTCGTTGAACGTGGCATCGCCCATGAGAATGGGAACACCCTCGGCTTCGGCCTCCGCCGCCATCGCAGGGTCCTCCTCGATGACGACGACGTGCTCCCCTCGCTCCACCAGATCGCGATACACGCCTCTGCCGACACGCCCGAAGCCACACACGATCACGTGATCGGAAAGCTCACTGATCAACTTCCGTGTCCTCGCTCTCTGCCGCTCGACACCGAGGTCGAGGAGACGCTCGATGGCCGCGCTCGCAGTGTAGAGAGCGAGGCCGACCCCGAGGACCATGATGGCGATGGTGAGAACCCGACTCGCGGGCGACATCTCGAAGACTTCGGAAAACCCGACGGTGGTGATCGTGATCGCCACCATGTAGAGCGCATCCAGAACGGGTACCCGTTCGATCCAGACGTATCCCAGCGTCCCGACCGCGGAGAGAACCGCCAGCCCCAGTGCACCCGCCCACAGTTTGTTCGTCAGCTTCACAGACCCTCGTCCGGGTCGATGAAGTCGTCGACGGTGATCCCTTCGAGCATCTCGCGGAAGCGTTCGATCTCCTCCTCCGAAGCTTCCTCCTCGGACTCGGTCTCGATCTCGATGCCCGCTTCGTCGAGCACTGCCTGGCTTGCGAAGACGGGGATTCCGTCCCGCACCGACAGAGCGATCGCATCCGAGGGCCGGCTCGAAACGACGATCTCCTCACCGTCACGCTCGAACACGAGGTCGGCGAAGTACACGCTGTCGCGCAGTTCCGTCACGACGACCCGCACGGCCCGCGCGCCCAGCGCCTCGACCACCATGAGCATCAGATCGTGGGTCTGCGGTCGCGGAGGTTCGGCGCCTTCCATCGCAGATGAGATCGCCATCGCCTCGACGGTCCCCACCCAGATCGGGAGAAAACGAACCCCGGTCTGTTCTCTCAGGAGCACGATGGGAGTGTTGGACGGCAGTTCCACTCGCACTCCTGTCACGGTCATCGGCACGACGTCTTCCATACCTCGTACCCTATCAGGGTGCGGTGAACACTCGATCGGCGAAGGAGTCGGGATCATCCAGGAACCCGGCCGGGTCCATCACCACCCAGACCCCGGGCAGGTTCCGGAAGCGCCCGCCATGATCGAATCCGTAGCCGATCAGGTATTCGTCGCCGGCCTCGAACCCTCGATACTCGACGGGTACGTCGGCGATCCGCCGCACGGCCTTGTCGATCAACGTCACGGTTGCGATCGAAGCCGGTTCCCTGTCCGCGATCAACGCACGCAGCACGGAGAGCGACAGGCCGGTGTCCACGAGATCCTCCACGAGGATGACATGTCGACCGGTCACCGGCACGGCCGTGTCCGACGCGATCCGGATTCGCCCTCCCTCGTCGAATCGATTGAGGGCGAGGAAGTCGACGTCGAGTTCGATGTCCATCTCCCGAACGAGGTCTGCCAGGAACCACATCGCGCCCGTCATCACTGCGACGAGTAGCGGATTGCGGTCCCGGTAGTCGTCCGAGAGCACCGATCCGAGTTCGGTGATTCGTTCGGTCAGCATCTCGGCCGTGATGATCTCTCGCGCCACGTCAGCCACGGGCGCTCCGTCCGAAGAGCCAGCCGAACGCGTCGACGAACCCAGGGAGTGTCACCGGATCGGAGATGTTCGCAACCGGCAGCTCGGGCTCGGAGAACTGTGGTTTGGCGGTGAGGGCCGCGATGTGGAACTGGGACTCGAGGAGCGCAGTTCTTCGGAGCGCCCCGCCGTCGAACACCGACTCTCCTGCAACGGCACGGACCAACTCGTGGCCCCCGAATCCGTAGTCCAGCAAGGCCGCTGCATCCGCGAAGTGTGCGCCGACGCCTTCTGAGCCCATCACCACTGCGTAGATGGTCTTGTCGCCTCGTTCGGCTGCAGCCACGAGCACGAGGCCGGCCTGGAACGTGAATCCGGTCTTGACGCCGATGGCACCTTCATAGGTCCGGAGGAGCTCATTGGTCGCCTGAGCGATCCTCGGAGTGCCGTCGGGGGCCGGAGGGAGGGCAACTTCCGTGAGCGCAGCGGCCCGTCGGTACTCCGGATTCGCCATTGCCGCGAGCCCGAGGCGCAACAGATCTCGCGCCGTGGAGAGATGCCCCTCGGCGTCGAGACCGTGCGGATTGACGAATTGCGTCCGTGTCAACCCGAGCCCGGCTGCGCGAGCGTTCATCAGGTCGACGAATGTCTCGACATCACCACCGATCGCCTCCGCAACGGCCACGGCTGCATCGTTGGCAGAACGGACGATCACGGTGTCGATCAGGCCGCCCATCGATAGCTGCTCGCCGGCGATCAGGCCGATCTCGGCTTCTCCGATCTCGGCGGCGCGAGGGCTGACGGTCACGAGCGCCTCGGGGTCGGCCTCCTCGAGGGCGATCAGCGCCGTCATCATCTTCGTCGTCGACGCCATCGGGCGCGGCTCGTCTGCGTTCCGGGACGCCAACACGACGCCATCGGTCGCGTCGAACACGATCCAACTCTTGGCCGTGACATTCGGTGCCGGTCGGTACTCCGCAGTCGGAACCGGAAGGTGGAGCTCGGGTGGGGCCGGTGTGGCCCACGACGGCGCCACAGGGAGCAGTGCGACGAGCGCGACAACGGTCAGGATGCGGGAAACGAACGATCTCACGAGTCTGCGAGCCGCTTCAGTTCGTCGGTGAGGAGTGCACGGTGCACCGAGATCATGGCCTCGCCCGCCCCGGCGAGGATGTTCCTCGCCTGCTCGTGCGCCTCGGCGTTCCGCGCGCGGCGAAGCGGTGCCGTGAGCTGTCCGAGCACGTCGGCCTCGCGCTCGACGGCGTGGAGGATCGTGCGGAGGTGACGGGCCTCGAGCCCATGCGAGAACAGCCTCCTCGCCTCGGTGGCGACGATGAGGGCCTGGGCGGAGAACGCGCCCGCCTCGTCGGGCCGGATGAGCGAATGGTCGATGAGTGCGTCGAGTTCTCGAGGGGCGAGCGATGAGCGCCGCAGCAGCTCATCTCTGGTCATCGCCTCACGCTTGGGTTGCAGGAGTCGATCTTCCTCACCGGTTGCGCCGGGGCCGACGTCCTCACCTCTCTCCCACAGCGTCAGTTTCGACTTGATCACTTTCAACGGAAGGAAATGGTCGCGCTGCTGGGCGAGGATGAATCTCAGTCGATCGATGTCGTGCGAATCGAACTGTCGATAGCCACCATCAGACCGGCCGGGCGAGAGCAGACCCTGAGACTCGAGGAAGCGGACTTTCGAAACCGAGACGTCGGGGAAGTCCTCTTTCAGGAGATTGATCACCTCGCCGATGGTCAGCGCCTCGGACGACTCCACGTCAACCACCCGACAGGCGGACGGACGGCCTCACGCCTCCGCCTCGCCCCTCGCCACGATCAGATGGAATCGCCCGATGAGAAGTTCGTCGCCCGGTTCGAGCTTCGCCGAGTCGATTCGATCATCGTTGACGTAGGTGCCGTTCGTCGAGCCCGAGTCCTCGATCGTCAGTTCATCGCCGACCGCCGAGAGACGACAGTGATGTCGGCTCACCGTGACGTCGTCGAGGAAGATGTCGGACTCGGGGTGACGGCCGACCGTGGTGACACCGTTCGAGAGGATGAAGGTCATGCCGGCCCTCGGACCGCGTTCGACGATCAGCGCATGACCGCTGATCCCGTCGACGTGGGATGCGTCCTCGCGCGAGATGATCGGGTGGATACGCCCAACCGGGACGTATGCCATCGTCGGATCCGTCTCGAGGTGTGTTCCGCATTGTGGACAGGTCGAGACGCCTGCCGACAACTCAGCTGAGCAGTTCGGGCACTTCATCAGCCCGAAGAGTACCGCCCGATTGGGCCGAGGGCGAGGTCGCCCGGATTCGACCGTCGGTTCACTCGGTGAGCGCTCGGTAGGCCTCGGCGTCGAGCAGCCCACCGATCTCCGCCTCGACGGTCATCTCGATCAACCAGCCCTCGCCGTACGGATCGGAGTTGACCAGCTCCGGGGTGTCGACCAGGGCATCATTCACCGCTGTCACGACGCCTTGGAACGGCGCGTACACCTCGCCCACCGACTTCGTCGACTCCACCTCGGCGAAGGTGTCGTCCTTGTCGAGTTCCGCACCGACCTCCGGAAGGTCGACGTAGACGATGTCGCCGAGCTGATCCTGTGCGAAGTCGGTGATTCCGAGCCGCACCGTGGTGCCATCGACGGACAGCCACTCGTGTTCTTCGGTGTACAGGAGATCGTTGGGAATGTTCATCGACGCCGATGCTACTCCGGTCGAGCGAGCCGGTGCGTCCTGCATCGGAGGCTACGGCGAGCCGAGCGAGGCTAGGCGGCGGATGGGCCCGCCACCCGGCTTCGGATGTCGATCAGGTAGTCGAAGCCGACCCGGTAGTACAGCACCAGGCCACTGATACCGGCGATCCACGCCGGCGGCCCGAACAGCCATGGTGCGATGTCGGCAGCGAGCAGATAGAACGAGGGAATCGCTCCGTACAGCAGGAACGTCGCGGTCTTCCCGAGCGTCCGCACGGCGATCTGCTCACGTTTGACGAGCCCCAGGTAGATGGCAGCCCCGCCGACCACGGCTTCGCGTACCAGCAGTGCGACACCGATCGCGGTTGGCAGGATGCCGGCGATGAGCCCACCGATGATCGCCGATCCGATCATCAACCGATCGGCCAGTGGATCCAGTGCCTTTCCGAGCTCGGAGACCTGGTTGAGCCGTCGGGCCAGATATCCGTCGATCCAATCGGTGCTCGCGATGATGAAGATCAGCAGCGCCGCCAGTCCGTACCGCTCGAGACCCAACAGGACATACCAGAAGTACGGGATTCCCAGCAACCGCATGAAGGACACCGCGTTCGGAACCGTCAGCGCATCCTCCCAGAAGCCCTTGGTGGTCTCGGTCACGCTGCGGAGGCTACCTGTGATCGCGTCCACCGTGCTGTCGGCGATCGACTCTCAGCGATCCAGGGACGGACAGCCGATGGCGGACAGCCGACAGCACCGTTCGCTCCGAGTCGTGTGAGCCGCTCGAACAGCGTCTATGCGCGGGAGAGGGCGGATTCGACGAGGTGGCAGGCGACGTAGTGGCCGTCGCCCTTGTCCTCGAGCGGCGGGTGATCCGAGGTGCGACAGACGTCCTGTGCCCACGGGCACCGTGCGAGGAACCTGCACTCCGCCGGCGGATTGATCGCCTTGGTGATGCCACCCAGGATCGCGACTTCCTCCTTGACGTGCCTCGGATCGGGCACCGGTACCGCCGACAGCAAGGCCTTGGTGTACGGGTGCTGCGGGTTGCCGAGAATCTCCTCGGTGTCACCGATCTCGACGATCTTGCCGAGATACATGACGGCGATCCGGTCACACATGTAGCGAGCAACGGCCAGGTCATGGGTGATGTAGAGATACGAGACGTCGAACTCATCGGCCAGCTTGAGCATCAGGTCCATGATCGAGATCCGAATGCTGACGTCGAGCATCGAGGTGGGTTCGTCTGCGACGACGAATGACGGATCCAGGACCAACGCACGCGCGATCGCAACTCGCTGTCGCTGCCCGCCCGACAGCTCGTGCGGGTAGCGGAACAGGAAGGCATCGGGGGGGCTGAGCCCGACGAGCCGGAGCATCTCCGATACGCGTTCCTCACGCTCCTTGAGTGAGCCGATGTTCTGGACCGTCAACGGCTCTGACACCGTCTCGAACACGGTCCTGCGGGGATTCATCGACTCGTACGGATCCTGGAAGATCATCTGAACACGGCGGCGGAACCGTTTCATGTCCTCCCTGGGGATGTTGGCGATGTCGATGAGATCCTCGGTCTGGGTCTTGTCTGCCATGAGGATCTGGCCTGAGCTCGCCTCCATGAGCTTCACCAACAGGCGGCCCGTCGTGGACTTTCCGCAACCTGATTCGCCGACCAGCCCGAGGCTCTCGCCCGGCTGGATCTCGAAGTTGATGCCGTCGACGGCGTGGATGAAGTCGGTCGGAGTGCGAAGGAAACCCTTGGCGACCGGGAACAGCTTCGTGAGATTCTCGACCTTCAGCAGCGGTTGAGTCATTTCGTCAGGCCTCCCATCTCCGGCACTTCCTCCCAGTTCCAACAGGCGACCTGGTGCCCGGACTCGATCTCGGTCATCGGTGGTTCCTCCGTGGTGCACTGTTCGGTGGCATACGGGCAACGCGGATGGAAACGACACCCGGTCGGTGGATTGAGCAGGTCGGGTGGCTCACCCTCGAGAGGTGCGAGCTTCCGACGGGGGCCGGTCACCGATGGCGTCGAAGACAGCAAGAGGAAGGCATACGGGTGCTTGGGTCGCGCGAACACTTCGTCCGTCGGGCCGAGTTCGACGAGCTTGCCTGCGTACATGACACCGATCTTGTCGGTGACCTCTGCGATGACCGCGATGTCGTGGGAGATGTAGATGATCGACATCCCGAGGTCGGCCTGGATCGACTTGAGCTCCTGGAGGATCTGATCCTGGACGATGACGTCGAGCGCCGTCGTGGGCTCGTCGGCGATGATGATCTTGGGGTCGCACGAGAGCGCCATGGCGATGATGGCCCGCTGCCTCATCCCGCCGGAGAACTCGTGGGGATAGCGGTTGATCATCGCCGGGTTGAGACCGACGAGTTCGAAGAGCTTGCCGATCCGGGCCTCGACCTCGCTGCTGCTCAAGCGTGGGCGGAAGTGCAGGTCCATGGCCTCGCGGATCTGGTCGCCCACCTTGTAGACCGGGTTCCAGGCGTTCATCGCTCCCTGGAACACCATCGAGATGTCGTTCCATCGGCGCTGGCGCATCTCCTCGGGTGTCAGCGCCAGCAGGTTCGTGCCGTCGAGCCGGATCTCACCCTCGTCGAATCGGGCGTTGTCGGCCGCCAACCCGAGCAGAGACATCGCAATCGACGTCTTGCCGCATCCCGACTCACCCACGAGCCCGAGCGCTTCACCCTCGTAGAGGGTGAAGGACACGTCCTGGATGGCGGACACATCGCCCTTCTCGGTCGTGTAGTTCATGACCAGGTGGTCTACTTCGAGCAGCGGTCGGCTCATGACGTTGTCGAGTCCTTGTCGATCGGGGAAGGGTTCGTGTGGCGTTGGTCGGGTCGCTCAGCGCTTTCGCAAGCGCGGATTGACGACTTCGTCCATCGCTCGGCCAACCAGGAAGAAGGCCATGGCGATGAACGTGACGGCGAGCCCGGCCGGGAACACCATCCACCAGTAGCGACCACCCTGCAGCAGGTAGCCCTGATTGTTCGCCAGCTGGATCATCAGCCCCCACGACATGTCGACGTTGAGCAGGCCGATGAACGACAGCGTCGCCTCGCTCTGGATCGCCGTGGTCACCGTGAACATCATGTACAGGAAACTGAGCGGCATCACGTTGGGGATGATGTGAGCGAATATCAGTCGGGCGTTCGACCCGCCCGCGACGCGTGCCGCGTCGACGAACGGCTTCACCTTGACGGCCAGCGCCTGCGACTTCAGCACGATCGCCACTCCGCCGAATCCGCTGAGAATGCCGATGACGAGCGCAAGGTGCCAGAGCTGGAACCGGATCACTGCGCTGATCACGATCAGGATGGCCAGGCCCGGAACCATGATCAGCAGGTCGGCCAGTCGCATCAGCAGTGAGTCGATTCGTCCGCCGTAGAACGCAGCGACCGAGCCGACCACGGTCCCGATCAAGACCGTGACGGTCGCGGCCAGAATGCCGAGGCCGAAGGCCGCCTTCGCTCCGAACATCAGCTGGGACATGATGTCGCGACCGAGCGGATCGGTGCCGAGCCAATGCTTGCTGTCCGGTGGTGCCGGTTGGAGGGCCACCTCGACCACGTCGCCCAGGTTGCCGTTGATTCGACCGTCCACGAGCACCTGACGGATGTCGATCTGCGTGTTCGGGTCCTCCACGACCTGAACGATCTCGAGCTGGGCGGTGGGCGGGTTCGGCTCGAGCCCGGTGACCGGGTCGTAGACCGATGTGCTCCAGACGCCCGTGCGGAACAGCAGCGTCGGAGCGATGGCCAGCACCGCGAAGAGCCCGATGATCAGCAGACCGGCGATACCGATCCGATTCCGACGAAACAACTTCCAGTTGGCGCGGAACGACCGACGGAACAGCGCCCACCGGATCTGCCAGAGCGACTCCGCCTTGGCGATCTCCTGGGACTCGACACCTTCGGCATTGATGGCGCCGAGATCTGGGCCGGGTGGCCGTTGTCCGAGGTCAGTCATCGCTCAGTATCTCCTCAGTGTGAGCCGGAAACTCGAATGCGCGGATCGAGCACGCCGTACAGCATGTCGACGACGAAGTGCCCGACGAGCGCCATCACGCCGATGAACGAGAATGCTGCGACGGCGAGCGGGATGTCTTCGCTGGTGACCGATGAGATCAGGACCTCACCCATGCCCGGCCACGAGAACACGAACTCGGTGATGATGCCGCCGTCGATGACCGTTGCAACCGCCAGTACGAGCGAGGTGGTCACGGGCAGCAACGCCGTGCGGGCGGCGTGCCGGTCGCGTACCGCCTTCTCCGGGAGACCCTTCGCTCTCGCCGTCAGGATGAAGTCCTCACGCATCGTCTCGAGCATCGAACTGCGCGTGAGCAACATGATGCCCGCGAAGTTGACGGCGGTCAGAACGCCAACCGGTAGGACGAGATGCTCGGCGATGTCGCCGGCGAACGGGCGGATGTCGACGCCGCCGGCCCCCCACCAGTAGAAGATGAAGCCGGCGATGACCGCCAGCGTGCCTCCGATGCGCGTGAGGCGTGCAGGGGTTGCATCCCTGACCTTGCCGGCGCCGTATTGCACGGCGAAGAGCAGGGCCGAGGTGATCGCCACGGTCCAGAAGAGGCGCATGAACACCTCGTTGGCGGTGAACGGTGCGTTCCGCCACTCGGTGGGATCGAGGAACTTGGAGATCGGGAGCCAACCGAGACGGGCTGCGAACAGCCAGATCGCCATCAGGGCGAACCACGGGTAGAACACCGTGAGCAGTCCGACGCCGCCGACCGTGATCGCCATCTCGCCGCGCTTGCCTCTCCGCCATGCCAGGTACTTGCCGGCGATGAACCCGGCCCAGTAGTAGGTGACGACCGCCGTCAGGAACAGGACAATCGTCCGTGGCAGACGCTCGGCGATGATGTCGGTGACGGGCCGGGGATACTGGTTGAACGACACCCCGAAGTCGCCACGGAAGAATCCGGTGACATAGGTCCAGAACTGTTCGAGGATCGGTCGGTCGAGTCCGAGGCGACGAATCGCGGTCTCGGCGGCCTCGGGCGGGATGTTCGGGTTGGTTCGGAACTTCTGGGTGACGATGTCACCGGGCAGGGCGTAGAGCAGAAACCACGTCACCGTGATGAAGACCAGGAACAACAAGACACTCTGGAACAAGCGTCGGGCCATGTACTTGCCCATTCGTACGTTCTCCTCTCACACAGAACGAGTTGCTACCTGGACATGCGTGTCGCTGGCCGGCCATGTTAACCAGCAACAGCCCGCTGCGGCCGGGTTGCTCGATGATCTCCACCTGTCGATGAAGACGATCGAACCACTCGATCGATGGATGTGGGTCCCCGGACTCGATGTCCGGGGACCCACAATCAGGTCGGTTCAGCTCAAGAGCTGGTGACCGCTCCAGCGACTCCACCGAAGTTCTGGAGTCCGTCGAGCACCGTCGTGAACGGGAAGTCCACCGTGTTCCGGTAGGCCTCGATGATCGGCGTCGTGAACAGAACCACGTACGGCAGGTCTTCGTTGATGATCGCGTCACCCTGGAAGATCAGGTCACGTGCCTCTTCGAGCGTCTTCGCCGCTTTGAACTCGGCAGCGAGGGCGTCGAAGTCCGGGTTCGAATACCCCGGAGTGTTGAAGCCGCCGGCCGCGGAGTCCGCATCGGTCGTGAAGAAGTCGAACACGTGGTCCGGGAACGGGGTGAGACCCCAGCCCAGGATGTACATGTCCCAGTCGAGGGCGCCCTCGTCGACCGCGAACACTGCGTCCACGATCACGGAGAAGCCGGTGGGCTCTGCCGTCAACGGGATGCCGAGGTCGGCTGCCCACTCTTCGATGAAGAGCGAGTAGGTCGCACGGAGCGGGTCGTAGCCGGGTCCCGGAGCGAGGAGCTCGATGGCCTGGATGGCGGTGCCGTCCGGTCCACGAAGGCCTTCACCCTTGGGCAGCACGTCGCGGTTGTCCTCGTTCCAGAGGGGCTCGACGTCCCAGGTCCATCCTGCGTCCACCAGGAACTGCTTGGCGGTTTCGAAGCGCTGGACCTCGTCCTGACCTTCACAGATGCCTTCGAGATCGGGGTTGGCCCAGAAGCTGTTGCCCGGGGGCACCAGCGAGTTCGCCGCGATGGCTGCGCCACCGAGAACCGTGTTCGCCATGAACTCCTTGTCGATGCGACAGGCGAGCGCCTGACGGAACGAGAGTTCGCTCATCGGGAACTTCCGGGTGTTGAACGCCAGGTAACGGAAGCCGTTCTGCTCGTTCACGATGACGTTCAGGTCGGGCTCGGAGAGCACCAGGTTCTGAAGACCGCGCTGCAGGCCCAGTGGGTTCAGCAGGAAGTCGACCTCACCGTCGGTGAGCGCAAGGACGGCCGAGTTCTGATCGGAGTAGAGCGAGTACACGGTCTCGGACGCAAATGGTCCTTCGGTGTAGTCGGCCACGGTCTCGCCGCCTGCTCCACCAGCGTAGTTCTCGGTGACACCGGACTTGTTGGTGTAGACCACGGCGCCGTTGTCGTACACGGTGTACTGGCTGCCCTTGTCCCAGTAGTCGGCGACCGCCTCGTTGCGCCAGAAGGCACCGGGCTCACGCTCTGCGGAGTTGAAGCCGGTGGCGTTCGGTGCACCGAGTCCCGACGTCGAGTACATGCCCTCGAAGCTGTCGTTCTCGGCGACGATCGGCCCCCAGAAGTGCTCGGGGAAGATGCTGGCGACTCCGTTGCCGAATGGCCACACGGCGAGGCCGGCCTCGAAGTCGTAGGTGATCTTCACGGTCTGGGCATCGAGTGCCTCGACCGAGAGGATTCCGTTGCCGGCCGGAGCGGTCTCGTCCTCTTCGGTGGCGGGATCGTCCTCGACCGGATCGGTCGCGAGCGGCCACTGCGTCGGGATGTTGCCACCCAGTCCGCCGTACTTCTGCACGGTCTCGAACGTGAACACGACATCGTCTGCGTCCATCTGCTCGCCATCGGACCAGAACACGTCGTCGCGCAATCCGACCGTCACCGAGAAGTTGTCACCGTCGGCTTCGACTGCGGGGGGCGAGTCATCTGCCGCGAGCAGCGGGATGAGCGTGTAGGTCGGTCCCTGATAGGTGTAGAGCGCGCCCATGTCGGGGTTGACGTAGTTCGTCCACACGTCGTTCTCGGTGTCGAGAGCGGCCCATGGGTTGTCGGTTGTCGGGTCGCTGAAGATCGCGACCGAGTACGTGAATCCCTCGGCGGGGGGCGTCGTGTCACCTTCGGTGGTGTCGGTGGTATCCGCCTGAGTGGTCTCGGGGGTGTCCGTGTCGTCCCCGGCATCTGCCTGGGTCGTATCGGTCGTCTCCGAGGAGCACGCAGCAGCGACCATCGCCATCACGAGGAACAGCGCAAGCCAGCGCCATCGGGTAGGGGTGGTTTTCACCAGTTGGTCCTCCAAGTTGGTCCTCCCTTGCAAATCGGCCGGACCACTGGCAGTGGCCCACCGACGGCGGAAGTGTAGGGACCCCCCCGCTCATCGTGCAACACACGCTCAAATTCCCGCCGGTACCCCCGAAGCTGCTGGTTGTGGGCGAATCAGCGCGATTGGTGTGCATGTTGCAGCGCCGGAAGTCGCACAGAAGGCAGTCTGTGCGGAGACACGGGCATTCAATTCATTTCAGGCTGCAACTTGTAGCCGGCGCTCAACGCGGTGTTGCGTCCTGGTTCTGGGCTGGGCACCGAGGATCTCCGACATCTCTGCCGAAAACGACGGAATCCCCGACGATTCGTCGAGGATTCCGGTTGTCGGGCTGGGGAGACTTGAACTCCCGACCTCTTGACCCCCAGTCAAGCGCGCTACCAAGCTGCGCCACAGCCCGTTGTGAGCAAGAGGATATCACACGGCTCGAGAGCTCCGGAGCCGGGCTTTCGAGATCAGGACATGGCGACCAACTCGAACACGGGCCATTCACCGGGAACACCCTTGAGGGCGACCGCGCCACAAGCCTTGAACCGTATCCCCGACCCGACGACCAGATCTTTGACCGTGCTGGAAACGAGAATGCCGCCGCGTTCGGCGTGAGACATCACGCGCGCCGCGATGTGGACCCCGATCCCTCCGAGCTCGCCTTCTCTCATCTCGACTTCTCCCGTGTGTATGCCGGCGCGGACCTCCAGTCCGATCGACGGGAGTTGCTGATCGATCGCAGCGGCGCATGCGATGGCGCGCGCCGGACCGTCGAATGTCGCGACGCAGCCGTCACCGGTCATCTTGACCTCCCTGCCACGAAAACGCGCGAGGTGCGCCCTCACGATGCGATCGTGCTCGGAGAGGAGGTCGAGCCACCGCTGGTCACCCATCGCCGCAGCCGTCGCGGTCGATCCGACGATGTCGGTGAACAGCACGGTCGCGAGAACGCGGTCCTGCTGAGCCACGTCGTGCGTTCCTGTCAGGAACTCCTCTACCTGCACGAGCGTTGGCTCGAAGTCGCCCGCATGGAACGGGAGCGTGTCGGCTCCCTCGACGATGCGGAGTTCCGCCCGCCCGATTCTCGATGCCAGATACTCGCTGTACGCCAAACGGTGAAAGCGTGCATCGCGGCGCGAGACCACGAGCGTCGGAGCGTGTATCAGTGGAAGCGCTGCCCTCACATCGACCTCTCCGAACCATTCGAACGTGCTCCGTACGAGGCCCAGTGGAACGGACAACCGCTGATAACGCGTCCACCACGAGCGGAATCGGAGGTCGTCGGCGACGGAGGGCGCGGTCAACTCCAACATGGCTCCGGTCGTACCGTGTTGAGCGACGTACAGCTCAGCCAGCGCGTCGGCGACGCCTTGAGGTGCGCCGGCTGGATAGTCGTCGGCCCGCAGCAATCGCGGGTAGGAGTTCACCAGCACGAGCTCCGAGACACGATCTGGATCGACCGCCGCGAGCATCATCGCCGAGAATCCGCCCTCGGTGTCGCCGTAGAACACGGCCTTCTCCGACCCGGCGGCGTCCAGAACGGCTCGGACGTCATCCACGAGAGCCTCGATCGGCAGCCACTTCGACCGGTCGAGGATGGGATCGGAAACGCCGGAGCCGCGCATGTCGTAGAAGATCACGCGACCCATGGCACCGAGCCGATCGAGGAATCGAGCGGCGGACGGTTCGTCCCAGATGGCATCCAGGTTGGTCAGCGCACCCGTCAGGAAGAGGATGTCACGGTCGCCGCTTCCGAAGGTCTGACACGCGAGATAGCCCTGATCGGTCTCTACGTACCGGGTCTCCGGCCTGATCGGGACGGTCGTCATTCCCGGATGCTACCGCCCGTTGTCGGTCCGATATCGGGCTGCAGCCTTCAGAACAGACGGTCGAAGGCCCAGATGATGCCTTCGACGAGCCGCCACAGCAGATAGGCACCGGCAGCGATCAAACCGATCCGGAATCCCCACGGCGTCGGAAGGTCCTCCGGCTCGGTGTCCTCATCGGGCAGGAACGGGGACTCGTCGGTCATTCCGGTCGACGCTCTCTCCGCCGGGTTATGACTCGTACCGGTGATCCGGTGAAGTCCTCGGCGTTGCGGAGACGCCCCTCGAGGAATCGGAGGTAGTCGGGCCCCAGCTCTCCCCCGGCCACGAACATGATGAACGTCGGGGGCGCCACCCCCGCCTGGACCGCGTAGAGGATCCTCGGTCGGCGACCCTTGCGGACCGGCGGAGGGTGTGCACCCGTCCACTCCCTGACCAGCCGGTTGAGCTCACCCGTCCCGATCCGGTTCTCCCTCGTCTCGAGCACGTAGCGGATCGCGTCAGGGATCCGCTTCGTCCGAGCGCCGGTCTTCGCGGAGATCCTGATCACAGGCGCCCAGGACACGAACCCGAATCGATCGCCGAGCGATCGCTCCATGGTCTCCCTGGTCTCGTCGTCGATGAGATCCCACTTGTTGAGGATGATGACGAGCGACGCACCGGACTCGACGACCTCCGCGGCGATCCGTTGGTCCTGATGCGTGACTCCGTCGGTTGCGTCGATGATGAGCAGGGCGACGTCGGCGGATGCCAGGACCTCCCGGGCGCGAATGACGGCGTAGAAGTCGGCGTCTTCGGTGATCTTGGGCTTGCGCCGGATTCCGGCCGTGTCGATCAGTCGATAGGTCTCCCCCTCGAGATCGACGACCGTGTCGATCGGGTCGCGGGTCGTCCCGGGGATCTCCGACACGATGACTCGTTGTTCGCCCAGCAACTGATTGAGCAGCGTCGACTTCCCGACGTTCGGCCGCCCGATGATCGCTAGCCGAGCGAGATCGTCTTCGGGTGCCGGCTCGTCCGACTCGGGGAGCAGTTCGACGACCCGGTCGAGCAGGTCACCCATGCCGCGCCCGTGGAAGGCCGACACGGGATACGGCTCGCCGATCCCGAGCGACCACAGATCGTCGATGAGCCGCTCCTTGCCCCCGTCGTCGACTTTGTTCGCTGCGAACACGATCGGCGCGTCCGCACCTCTCAGCATTCGGATGACGCCGGCGTCGTCGTCGCTGACACCGGCGGTGGCGTCGGTCACGTAGACGATCACGTCGGCCGTTGCGAGCGCAGCCTCCGCCTGTTGACGGATCTCGGACACGATCGGCTCACCCGGCTTGAGCTCCCAGCCGCCGGTGTCGACGACGATGAACTCGCGTCCGATCCACTCGGCACGGAACTCGCGGCGGTCTCTGGTGACACCGGGCATCTCCTCGGTCACGGCCGGACGGCCGCCCACGATTCGATTGACCAGGGTGGACTTGCCGACGTTGGGGCGCCCGACGACGGCGACGATGGGAAGCATGGTGAGTGAGGGTATCGCCATCGTGGTGGTCCAACGCGATCGTTGGCGCAATGAGCAATGAGCAATGAGCAGCCATCCCCCCTTCCTGAGAATCCAGGGCGAGGGCTCAAAGCTCAAAGCCCACGGCTCACAGCAGGTCGAGGGCTTCGGTGGCGGTCCAGGTGCGGTCGGTTTCGATCAGTCCGCGCTCTTTGGCCGGCTTGGCCGTGACCGATGCCTCGATCATCGCTTGCAGCACACCCACGAAGTTTCGCAACTGAGGTGGCAGTGGGAAGTACTCCTCTTCCTCGGTGACCGAGAAGAGCTCGAAGCCGAGCTTCGGATCGAGGCGATCGATCACCGCCTGGACGAGGTGGTCGGGAGCCGACGCGCCGGCGGTGAGCCCCACGACGGAGACTCCCTCGAGCCACTCGTCCTCGATTCGGTCGGCGTTGTCGATGCGGTGCGCTGCGACGCCGTGCTCCTCGGCGACCCTGACCAGCGCCTGGGTGTTGGATGAGTTCTCCGAACCGACGACCAGGATCAGATCTGCATGGTCGACGAGCGCCTGCACCGCCGACTGGCGGTTGGTCGTGGCATAACAGAGGTCACTCCGTCGAGCCGTCCAGAGCTCCGGATACCGCTCGTTCGCGGCGTCGAGGACCTCGTTCCACTCGTAGAGGCCCAGGGTCGTCTGTGCGAGTAGCGCCACCTTCGACGGGTCGGCAGCCTCGAAGTCACCGAGGCCGCGCTCCGGTTCGATCAGCGTGATCGCCTGCGGCGCCTCCGCCACGGTGCCGACCGCCTCGTCGTGGCCTTCGTGCCCGATGTAGAGGATGTCGAATCCCTTGTCGGCCATGCGCTTGACCTCGTGATGGACCTTCGTGACCAGCGGGCACACGGCGTCGATCACGATCGCCGCCCTCTTCTCCGCCCCGGCCACGACCTCGGGCGCAGAGCCGTGGGCGGACAGCATCACCGGTGCACCCTCGGGCACCTCGTCGATGTGGTCGACGAACACCACACCGACGCGTTCGAACGCCTTCACCACCCATTCGTTGTGCACGATTTCGTGGTAGCAGTAGACGGGACCGTCGAAGATCCTGACCATCCACGTGAGGGCTTTGATCGCCATCTCGACACCCGCGCAGAACCCACGCGGCTCGGCCACCAACACTCGATCAACCATGGACGCGAGGGTACCGAGATCTCCGTGCTTGCCGTACTCGCGCCCTCGCTTCGCGGCAACACCACGAGATCGTGAGGCTCGCTGTTCTCGCGACCGCCTTGCTGTCGGCCTTCAGCTATCGGCGATCAACCGGTGACAGCCGAACGCCGAGCGCCGACAGCACCTCGTGCGCAATGGGCGACAGCTCTCAGCGATCAGCGGAGGTCCCGTGCGAGGGTTGCCAGGACGCCGTTGATGAAGCGGCCGCTGTTCTGGGTGGAGTACTCCTTGGCGATCCGGACGGTCTCGTTCAGGATCACCGCCGTCGGCGTGTCGGGCTCGTGAGCCAACTCGTAGGTGGCGAGACGCAACAGCGCACGGTCGACCGCCGGCATCCGATCGACCGTCCAGTGCTCCGCGGCGCCATCGATCATCCGGTCGATCTCGCCAACATGAGCGAGTGTGCCTCTCGCCAGACGTTCCGCCCGCCCGCTGAGACCCTCGACGGTGTCGATTCTCAGTTGGTCGGCACGGTAGAGAGCCGCGAAGGCACGCTCTCGCGGCTCACCCGCCTCGGAGCTCACGCCCTGGTCAGATACTCGCCGGTCCGGGTGTCGACCTTGATCCGGTCACCGGTCTCGACGAACAACGGCACCTGGACCTCGAGACCCGTCTCGACTGTCACGGCCTTGGTGGCACCGGACACGGTGTTGCCCTTGACGGCAGGCTCTGCGTAGGTCACTTCCATCTCGACCGACGCCGGGAGATCGACCCCGATCGGGCTCCCCTGGTACGACGTCACCGAGACCGTTGCGCCTTCGAGCAGGTATGGCGCAGCCTCGCCGACATCGGACTCGCTCAGCGGGATCTGGGTGTAGTCGTCGAGGTTCATGAAGTGGTACCCCATGTCGTCACGGAACAGATACTGATGGTCACGTCGTTCGATGATCGCCTGTTGCACGTCCTCGCCCGCCCGGAAGGTCTTGTCGATGACCTGGCCGGTCTCGACGTTCTTCAGCTTCATCCTGACGAATGCCCTGCCCTTGCCGGGCTTGACGTGCTCGGACGTGACGATCGAGAACAGTCCCTCTGGCAGGTCGAGCGCCATGCCTGGCCGGGCGTCGTTGGTTGAGACCATGGTGAGTGCGTACCTCTTGGGTGTGAATGCGCTTCAGGGTACCTCGTCGGTCACACCGCTCCGACGGCGACGAGCGCCGCCTCGAGCTCAGCGGCCGACACCACCTCGATGACGGGATCGGCGATCGAGGCCAGCAGCACCATCCGGACCCCCTCGGCGCTCCGTTTCTTGTCCCGCGCGATCAAATCGACCGCAGCAGCCTTCGACACGCCCGCAGCGGCCACCGGCAGTCCGGTCGAGAACAGCAGGTCGGTGAGCCAGCCGGCGTCGAATCCGAAGCGGCGGTTGGACACGATGCCTGCTGCCACCATCCCGACGGACACCGCGAGACCGTGCGGGAGCGGCGCCAACAGCTCGACGGCGTGACCGATGGTGTGCCCGAAGTTCAGGAGCCCGCGGCGGCCGGACTCACGGAAGTCTTCGCGCACGATCGCCGCTTTCACCGCGATGGCCCGGGGCACGACGACATCGAGATCTGCATCGATCCCGTCGCGGGCGTACTCCTCGATGATCGACGGGTCGGCGATCAGGCCCGCCTTGATGATCTCGGCGGAGCCTTCGAGCCTGAGTGCATCGGGAAGGCCGTCGAGGTGGTCGAGATCGACGATCACGCGCCGCGGATGCCAGAAGGCGCCCACGAGGTTCTTGCCGCGCCGATTGATCCCGGTCTTCCCGCCGATCGAGGCGTCGACGGCAGCGAGGAGGGTGGTCGGGACGAGGATCGACTCGACGCCTCGCAGCCAGGTCGCGGCCACGAAGCCGGCGACGTCTGTCAGGGCTCCCCCACCGACACCGACGATCGAGTCGTGGCGGCCGAGATTGAACTCGGCGAGCCGGTCGTACATGTCGCCGACGACGTCGAGCTCCTTCGCCGCATCCCGATCTGGCAGCTCGACGATCCGAGTCTCGACATCGGGGATCTGGGAGGCGATCACGGTTGCGAGGTGGGCGGGCCTGCCTGGCTGGGTGAGGATCGCCACCTTCTCCCTGTCGGCGCGTTCGGGGAGCGCGACCTCTACTCCCCTGCCGACGAGGATCTCGGCGTCGGGGCCGGCTAGGTGGCGTTCCATGCCTCGATCACCTCCTCGACGACGTCCCGCCGACTCATGTCGGTCGTGTCGATGATGCGGTGCGCCGTCTGGCGGTACCAAGGCTCTCGCTCATCGAGGAGCCGGGTCAGGGTTCCGAGCGTGTCGCCGGCGTGCAGCAGTGGACGGGTCGAGACGTCGCCGACCCGCCGGGACAGCGCTTCGGGTGCGGTTTCGAGATAGATCACGGTCCCCGTCTGGGTCATCGTCGCACGCGAGCGCCCGTCGAGCACGGCTCCCCCACCCGTCGAGATGATGCCTGGCAGAGCCGCCACGTGCTCGATGGCCTGGGCCTCGAGATCACGGAACGCCGCGACACCGACGGTTTCGAAGATCTGCTCGACGCCCATGCCAGCACGTGCCTCGATGACGGCGTCGGTGTCATGATGCTCGACGCCGAGCGCGCGAGCGGCCGCGGCGCCCACGGTGGACTTCCCCGACCCCATCATTCCGACGAGCCACAGGCGCTCGGCCATCAGAAGCGATCGAGCCGGCTGCGATATCGGTTCCACGCGTCGACCACGTCGGCGATCGTGTCGCCACCGAACTTCCGCTGGATCTCCTGGGTGAGCACGATCGCAACCATCTGCTCGGCCACGACTCCCGCCGCGGGCACGGCAACCACGTCCGACCGCTCGTAGAACGCCCGATCCGCCTGACCGGAGGCCACGTCGACGGTCTGGAGCGACTTCGGAACGGTCGAGATCGGCTTCATCGCGACACGCACCCGCAGCACGTCCCCGATCGACATGCCCCCCTCGGTGCCCCCTGCCCGGTTCGTGGTTCGCGTGTACTCGTTCCCGGTTCGGAAGATCTCGTCGTGGGCCTCCGATCCGCGTCGACGGGCCGTCTCGAAGCCGTCACCGACCTCGACCCCTTTCATCGCCTGGATCGACATGAGCGCCTCGGCGAGGCGTGCGTCGAGCCGGCGGTCCCCGTGGACGTGGCTTCCGATCCCGGGCACGAGCCCGTGGACGACGACCTCCACGACACCCCCGAGGGTGTCACGGTCGGCGCGGGCGGCCTCGATCTCGGAGATCATGCGCGCCTCGGTCTCGGGTTCGAGCACCCGAACCGGGGAGGCATCGATCCGATCGAGGTCGGCGGTCGTGGGCACGGTTCCTGCCGACGCCCTGACGGCACCGATCTCGACGACATGGCTGAGGACGTCCACGCCGAGGGCAGCGAGGAAGACCTTGGAGAGGTAGCCGACGACCGTCCGGGCGGCGGTCTCGCGAGCGGACGCACGTTCGAGGATGTTTCGAGCGTCCTTGAGGTCGTACTTCATCATCCCGACCAGGTCCGCATGGCCCGGGCGAGGAGTGGTCAGCGGTTTGATCGGCGCACCCGAGTACGGGTTCATCTCATCGGACCACTTCTCTTCGAACTCGGTGTTGCGAACCATGATCGCGATCGGCGATCCGATGCTGATGCCGTGGCGGACACCGCCGAGGAACTCGAGTTCGTCCTGTTCCAGTTTCATTCGACCGCCCCGACCGAACCCGAGACGGCGCCGCGCGAGCTCGGCCGCCAGATCTTCTCGGACGATGCTCAACCCGGCAGGAAGCCCTTCGGCGACGGCGACGAGAGCAGGCCCGTGAGACTCGCCCGCAGTGAGGTATCGGAACATCGGAGTGAGGTTACCGAGCGAGGTACCACCCGAGGAATGGCTCACCGAAAGCGATGGCCGCCCAGGCGCCGAGCACCATCGCCGGGCCGTACGGGATGGCGTACTTCGGTCCGACCCGGCGCATCAACAGGAGGACGATGGCAGGCAACCCGCCGATGAAGCCGGTGAAGAACACGCCCAGGAGGAAGATGCGCAGCGAGTCGAACATGGTGAAGAACCCCAGCAGGAACGCCAGTTTCACATCACCCATGCCGAAGCCCTCACGATTGAGCAGATGGACGCCGAGGAACACCAGGTAGTAACCGACTCCGGCAGCGAGCGACGGCAGGAGACGATCGACCCGGCCGCTGACCGCCGCCTCGATCACCAGCAGCACGATGGCGGCTGCGCCGCCCGGGTAGAGGACCTTGTTCGGAATCAGCTTCTCGTCGACGTCGGTGATGACGAGCGTCATTGTCACGCCGGCGAAGACGAGGTACGCCACCACCTCGCTCGTCACGCCGGTGACGGCCACCGTGCCCGCGAACACCGCGGCGTACGCCAGCGACCACCAGCGCTCCCTCGGCGATCCCCGATGGCCGTTGGGACAGCGAACGTAGGGCCGAGGCCGGGCGACGCCGCACTCCTCACAGGTCCCGAACGGCGTCCCGATCGCCGTGCGGGTCGAGGTTGCGATTGCGATGTTGTGGAGCACGGGCCCGAGGACGAGACCGAGCGTGACTGCGACGACGAGGAGAAGGATCACGGCCAGGAGACGCTAGTTGCTGACGCCTTGGCTCCCGGACAGGGTCGTTCTGAACGCAAGACGCTCCCGCCACCTCGGCGGGAGCGTCTCGAATGTCCGAGAGAAGACAGATCAGCCTTCGGTGATGTCCTTGGAGGCCGCACCCATGCGGCGACGGCGCAGCAGGCCCATCGAGAACCCGGTCTCGTCGTCATCGGCTGCCTCTGTCTGCTCTTCCTGTTCACCGAGTTGGGAGAAGACGCTCTCGAGGAAGCTGTCCGGATCGGACTGACCGTCCGACTGCTCCTCGGGCTGGTCCATCGCCGTGGCCCACCAGCCGCCATCGACCGGCGTCTCCTGATGCTCGCCGGGTGCCGGCTCCCCAAAGCTCGAGTCGTCGTTGGAGACGGGGCCGGCCTCTTCGCCAACACCGCCGATCGCCTCGTCGAACCATCCATTCGAATCGTTGCCGTTCTCGGCCGGGGCCTGCTCGGGGGCATCCCACGGCGAAGGCTCCCACGTGGCTTCCGTCCCGGGCCCGGTCGGCTCCTCGACCGGTGTCGTGTCGAAGAACGACTCGAAATCATCGACGGGGGCCGCAGGCGGCTCAACGGGTGCGGCGGGCGGCTCGACGGGTGCGGCGGGCGACTCTGCCGGAGCAGCCGGAGCTTCGTCCACGAACCGGCTCGATGGCTGAGGCTCGCTGGGACGCCGCTCAACGACCGGAGCCCGATAGCCCGAGTCGAAACCGACGGGTAGGTCGACCGTCGTCACGAGTTCACTCTTGATCAGGCCGCTCAGCTCGCGAGCTGCCCGGAACTCGCTCATACCTGCCCGGTATGCGAGCTCGCGGACGCTGGTGCCGCCTTCGAGAGAGGCGAGCACTCTCCAGGTCGGAGCGGCGATCGTCACGCTGTTCTCGTCCGCGAGTTCGCGGACCATGCGGATCGGGGTGTCGAGTGAATCGATCGATTGGAGGATGTCGGCCCATTCGGCGGCCCGTCGCTCCGATTCGGCGACGGCGACTTCGGCATCGAACTGCTGGCCGGTCTGGAGGCTCGGCTCCATGTCGACGGCGAACTCGAACTCGCCGGTTCCGGGCTTGCGGATCCGATAGAGGCTCTCGACGACCTGTTCACGAACGAAGTCCGTGATCGCGTTCGGGTCCGCACCTTCGACGACGGCATCGACGAGAGCGCCGCCGGCGTTGCGAAGCGACTCGTCGGAGACGAGTCCGGCATTGATCAACGCCTGCCGGACGACCTCGTCGGATTCGGTGTTGGCGAACGTGATCGCTCCACCGGCGAGATACACCCGACCATGAGTGTCGGCGGCGTCGACGCGCAGGCAACCGGTCTTCTTCGAGCGTGAAAGCAGACGGAGAACCTCCGGCATCGGGAAGATCTCGAGATTCCCTGTGAGGGACATGGGCAACTCCTGTTACTCGGACCCTTCTTGGATCGGTGGTGCATTGGGGGTCCTTGAGGCGTTTCTGGCGACCTGCTCGAACAGCCCCTCTGGCGGCACGAGCCCGGTCCAGATGCGGAAACTCTCCTCGGCCTGGGCCGCAAGCAGGTCGATTCCGTCCGCCGTCGGAAGCTCCTGTGCGCGAGCTCTGAGAAGTGCCGGGGACGGGCCGGAGCCGTAGGTCATGTCGAAGAACCCGGCTGCAGCACCGACCAGACCCGGTGGAAGCGACTCACCACGCATCCCGATCGGTGTCGCATTCAGGATCAGAGCCGCATGAACCGCCTCACCCCATGCCACGACCTCCGCTTCGACGCCGGTGTCGACGACGAGTCGAACCGCCTTCTCCTGCGAGCGAGCACTCACCTTCACCGACAGTCCGTCGCAGGCGACGAGGGCGGCCGCCGCAGCTCCTCCGCTTCCGAGAATGAGGACGCTCGAGGTCGGAAGCGATCTCCTCGCCATGACCTCACGCACTCCGTGAACATCGGTGGTGTGGCCGAAGAGCCCGCCGTCTTCCCGATACCAGGTGTTGACCGCATTTGCCCGCTCCGCAACGTCGGTCAAGACGTCGCAGAGCTCCGCGGCGATGCGCTTGTGTGGCATCGTGATGTTCGCCCCGGTCAACATGCCACGCCGGACCAGGTCCGCGTGGAATCTCATGCCCTCCTCGTCCACGTCGATGGCGACATAGCTGCCGGCGAGGCCGAGCGCTTCCAGACCTGCCTCGTGCATCACCGGTGACAGCGAGTGGGACACGGGGTGCCCCAACACCGCCAGGTCGAAACGGGCGTTCATCCTCCGAGGAGGCCCGCCGCGCGGGACCGTTCGACGTTGGCGAGGTGCTCTTCGAACGTCACGGCGAAGGCATGCGCCCCGTTCTCGTCCGCCAGCACGTAGAAGCGGAAGTCGGTCTCGGCGGGGGCCGCGGCGGCCTGGAGGCTGGCGAGACCCGGCGCGGAGATCGGCGTGGGCGGCAGCCCGTCGACCCGGTAGGTGTTGTACGGCGAGTCCGACTCGTTGTTGAAGAGGGCCGGGTCTCTGGTGCGGAGGCCGTAGAGCACGGTGGCGTCGATCTCGAGCCGCTGACCGTCCTCGAGTCGGTTGTAGAGGACGCTCGATACGATCGGACGCTCGTCAGCGACCCTGACCTCCGACTCGATCAGGGAGGCGAGGATGACACCTTCGTAGCGGGTCAGGCCGAATGCCTCGAGGGGGGCCCAGTCGATCGAGTCCATCCGCTGCTCCATGGTCGAGGCCATCCGATTGAGGATGTCGGACGCGTCGGCCTGCTCGGAGAACCGGTAGGTGTCGGGAAACAGGAGGCCTTCCCAGGCCGCGAGGCTGAGGTCGGTGTCGACTTCGGTGACGGTCGTCGTCACTGCACCGCTCAACAGCGCAGACTCGAACGCCACCCGATCGATACCCGAGCCCTCGGCCAGCACGTCCAGGATCTCGGTGACACGCAGCCCTTCCCGGATGGTGATGTCGAACACCTCGATCGTCGGGCCTGCGGAGAGGATGGCCACCACTTGGGCCGCCTCCATCCCGGTCTCCAAGTCGTAGCTCCCGGCTCGGAGCGAGTTGTCGAGTCCCTCGACCCGCACGGTCGCCTCGAACTCGGCGGCGCTGGCGATGACGCCGTTCTCCTGGAGGATCTCACCGATCCGTTCACCGCTCGCTCCGCTAGGAATCTCCACGGTGACCGGTATCCCGGGCTCGATCGTGGAGACGGTGTCGTCGCTGGCAAGCGACGTGGCGACTCGCTCACCGAGGTTCGCAGCAACGGTGACCACGGCGACGCCGGCGATGACGATGCCTGCGATCGCAAACAGCGGGCGGAGTGTCCGCCACACCGACGGTGATGGTTCTTGTGGTTGCATGGTGTCCTCGTGATGGGTTCGCCGACGTTCGGCCGGGGGGCCGAACGATCGGCCCTGCGCTCAGAGAGATGATAAATAGTGCTGGAGGATGACTGCGGCGGCCACCTTGTCGACCGCCTCCTTGCGTTGCTGCCGCCGCACTCCACCTTCGATCAGAGCCTCCTCGGCCTTCTGAGTGGTGAAACGTTCGTCCACCCACTGGATGGAACGTCCGGTACGGCGCTCGAGTTCCTTTCCGAACGCCCTGGCTCGTTCCGCCGACGGACCCTCCCGGCCACTGAGCGACACGGGCAACCCGACCACGACCTCCGTCGGCGCGTACTCGTCGAGGAGCGACTCGATCTCCTCCCACGGATCGCCTGCGTCGATGACCGTCAGCGGTGCCGCCACGATCCGCAGGGGATCGCTCACGGCGATGCCGATGCGCTTGGATCCCGGGTCGAACGCCATGACCCGCCCCAGGGTCATGCCTGTGACAACACCCTTCTGGCGGCTTCCCGAATCGCATCGACTGCGGCCTCAGCCTTCGAGCCGTCCGGCCCACCGGCCTGGGCGAGCTCGGGGTCTCGCGATCCGCCGCCACCCATGACGCGAGCACCCTCGGCGACCACGCTTCCGGCCTGGATCCGGTCGACGAGCTCCTTGGACACGGCACCGATCAATGCTCCCTTGCCTCCCGGGCTGGCCCCGAGGAACACCGCACCGGGCCCGATGCGATCCCGGACGCCGAGGGCGAGTTGCCGAAGCTGGTCGGGCGGCATGTCGTCGACATATGCGACGACGAGTTTGACGTCTCCGACCCGCTCCGCAGAGCCGGCGAGCTCAGCGCCGAGCTCACCACGCCGTTCGGCGCGCATCGTCTCGAGCTGATCTTCGAGTGCCTCGATCCGGCCGAGCAGGCCACGGACACGCTCGGGGATCTCCCGGGCGGGAGCGCGCAGCATCCCGCCGACCGAGTCGAGGCTCTCTCGTAGGTCCACGAGATGCTCGTAGGCTGCGGTCCCGGTGAGCGCCTCGATCCGGCGGATGTTGGAGCCGATCGACGACTCCGATGTCACGATGAGCGGCCCGACCTCTCCGGCGGTGGACGTGTGGGTTCCTCCACAGAACTCCACCGAGAAGTCCCCGACCTTGACCACGCGCACGGTCTCGCCGTATTTGTCACCGAAGAAGGCGAGCGCCCCCATCTTCTTCGCCTCGTCCTGAGACGTGACGGTCGTCGACACCTGATCGTTGTCGATCAGCCGGGTGTTGGCGAGCGCTTCGATCTCTCTCAGCTCGGTCTCCGACGTGGCACTGAAATGGCTGAAGTCGAATCGGAGCCGCCCGGACTCCACGAGCGAACCGGCCTGGTTGGCGTGCTCGCCGAGGACCTCCCGTAGAGCCCAGTGGAGGACGTGGGTGCCCGTGTGCGATTTGCGGATGCGGTCGCGTCGCGGCTCGTCGATGACGAGTTCGACGTCTTGGCCGACCTGGATCTCGCCGCTGGCGACGATGCCACGATGTCCGTGCAATCCCTGGAGGGCATGCTGGGTGTCCGAGACGGAGACCTCGCCGGTGCCGGTGCGGAGCGTCCCGTTGTCGCCGACCTGTCCGCCGGACTCGGCATAGAACGGGGTCCGGTCGACGAACACCTCCACGTCCGAGCCGTGGTCGGCCCGATCGATCATCTCTCCGTCGCGCACGATGGCGAGGATCGTGCCGGTGGCGGTCGGTTCGGCGTATCCGACGAACTGCGTGAGCCCGGCCGAGTCGAGGACGTCTCGGTAGAAGCCTCCGAGTGCAGCGGCATCGCCGCCCCTCCACTCCTTGCGAGCCCGGTCCCGTTGAGCCGCCATCTCCTCGTTGAACCTGTCGAAGTCGACTGCGACGTCCTTCTCGGCGGCGATCTCGGAGGTCAATTCGATCGGGAATCCGTAGGTGTCGTGGAGCTTGAATGCGACGGATCCCGGCAGGGGCTGGTCTGATGGGAGATCTTCGAGCGCAGCCTCGAGCAGCTGGTGACCGGATGCCAGCGTCCTCCGGAAGTTCTGTTCTTCCCTGGTGACCACGTCGACGATGAGATCGGCCTTGTCCTGGAGTTCGGTGTACCAGTCGCCGAGCAACTCGATCGTCGTCCGCGCGAGGTCCGGGGTCACCAGGCCCTCGCCGCCGAGCCGCCAGGCGTGCCGGACCGCGCGACGGAGCACGCGCCGCAGGATGTAGCCGCGACCTTCGTTGCTCGGCACGACGCCATCGGCGATCAGGATGGACATCGTCCGGCCGTGATCGGCGAGAATCCGCAGGCTGACGTCGGCCATGGGGTCGGTGCCGTACTCGATCCCCGAGAATCGCTCGCCCACCGCGAGCACCGGCCGCAGCGTGTCGATCTCGAAGCCCGATCCGACTCCCTGGAGGATCATCGCCAGCCGCTCGAGCCCGAGTCCGGTGTCGATGTTCTTCGTCGGCAGGTCCCCGATCACGTGGTATGGCTCGTCCTGGATGTTCTGCATGAACACGAGGTTCCAGATCTCGACGAAGCGCTCTTCGCCGCCACCGATCGGCCCACCGTCCTCGCCGTGCTCGGGGCCGCGGTCGTAGAAGATCTCGGCGGACGGGCCGCACGGTCCGGGCACTCCCATCTGCCAGAAGTTGTCGCGGCCGCCCCGCTGGACCCGCGAGGGGTCGATGCCGACGTGATCGACCCACAGATCGAATGCCTCGTCGTCTTCCTGGTAGGCGGTGTACCACAGGCGGTCCGGGTCGAGACCGTATCCCTCCACCATCAGTTCGTTGGCCCACTTCATCGCCTCGGCCTTGAAGTAGTCGCCGAAGCTGAAGTTGCCCATCATCTCGAAGAACGACATGTGTCGGACGGTGGTGCCGATGATGTCGATGTCGATGGTGCGGATGCACTTCTGGATGGAGGTCGCCCGGTCGAACGGGGCGGGTTCCTCACCGAGGAAGTACGGCTTGAACGGGACCATGCCGGCGTTCGTCATGAGAAGGGTGGGATCGGTGGGAATGGTCGATGCCGACGGCCGAACGACGTGGCCGCGTTCGGCGAAGAAATCGAGGAAGGTCTTGCGAATCGTTCTGGAGTCCATGGAGCGGGCCAGGTTAGTGACGGCCCGGCGGCGTACCCGACGAGTTGCCGCGGTGCGGAGGGCTCAGGAGCCGTCGGTGGAGCGGACGGCGAAGACGCGCCTGGGTGGCCGGATCCGCCGGGCCGTGAAGGCCATCGCGTCGGCGGTGGTCAAGGCGGCTGCAGCCTTCAGGTCGACCGGGTTGGGAGCGCGACGGAGCGCTCGCACGGTGACGACACCCCCTGCGAACAACCCGGTCACGAACCACCACAATCGATCGAGCATGGATCCGATGCTACCGGTTGGGGAACTGCAGACCAGAGATGACAGATGACAGAAGACAGATGACAGATGAACGTCCCGAACCTCGTGGCTGACGGTTCGAGGCTCGAGGCACTTCGCTCATCGACGCGTCGCCCGGTTGCGTGCAAGGGATCCGCACCCGACACGGTCCCCGATCGGTCACCGATGTTGACCAGTGCTTGGTGCCCGGCCATCACGCCGGGCAAGCGTTGAGATCGCACCGACGCTGCTCAGGGGTCCGTCTCGTGAGTGCGGACGCGTCCTTCGCGTTCGAACACGCCGTCGATCCACTCGAGCCGCTGGGACAACGCCGGCTCTCGACCCTCGGTGCCGGGCTGATACAGCACCCGTGGCGGGACCCCGTCGGCGAAGTACTGCTGGGCGACGATGTGGTGAGGATGATCGTGGGCGTAGCGGTACGTCACGCCGTGACCGAGTTCCGCCGCCCCGGCGTAGTGACTGTCTCTGAGATGCTCGGGCACGGTGCCGGTCGATTCCTCCACGAGGGACCGGGCCGCACCGATCGCCTGAGTGACCGAATTGGATTTCGGTGCGACGGCGAGATAGACGGCTGCCTGGCTCAATGCGTAGCTCGCCTCGGGGAGACCGACCATCGCGAGCGCCTGCGCCGCAGCGTTGGCCTGAAGCAACGCATTCGGATCGGCCAGCCCGATGTCCTCGGACGCGAGGATGATCATGCGACGCACGATGAACTCCGGGTCCTCTCCCCCGGCGAGCATCAGATGGAGCCAGTACAAGGCAGCGTCGGGATCCGAGCCCCTGAGGCTCTTGATGAACGCGCTGACGACGTCGTAGTGCTGGTCGCCCGCCTTGTCGTAGCGGACGATCCGCCGCTGCAGTGCCTCGGAGACGTCCTCGAGCCCGACCGCCTCCGAACCTCGGCTCTGGGCGAGCGTCGCTGCGACCTCGAGGGCGTTGAGCGTATGACGGGCGTCGCCGCCGCTGCGGTCCACGAGCGCCGCGACGGCCTCCGGCTCGATGGCGAGGTTCATCGCCGCCAGGCCCCGGTCGTCGTTCAGGGCACGATCAACCATGGTGCGGACCGCTTCGTCGTCCAGCTTCTCGGTTCGGAACAGCGTCATCCTGCTCATGAGCGGCGAGTTCACCTCGAAGAACGGGTTCTCCGTCGTCGCCCCGACCAGCACGATCGTGCCGTCCTCGACCCCCGGGAGCAGAGCGTCCTGTTGGCTCTTGGAGAACCGGTGGATCTCGTCGAGGAAGAGCACCGTGCGACGCTCCTCCATCGTCAGGCGATCACGGGCCGCGGCCAGCACCTCGCGGACGTCCTTGACACCCGCCGAGGTCGCCGAGAGCGTGACGAAGGCAGCCTCGGAATGCGACGCCACCAGACGAGCCAGCGTGGTCTTCCCGGTACCCGGCGGTCCCCACAAGAGCATCGAGACCGGTCGCCCGGATTCGACGATCTTGCGGAATGCCGCCGAAGGTGCGACGAGCGCCGGTTGGCCGACGACCTCGTCGATCGAGCGGGGTCGCATCCTGGCCGGGAGCGGCGCCGTCCGCTGGATTCGGTCCTCGCCGGCGGACTCGAAGAGGTCCATGATGCTCCGTCAGCGAGCCGGGAGGCTCACGAGCCCTCGAGCTTGGTCCGCGTCTCGGGCAGCAGCATCAGCCCGAGCTCGGCCAGTTGGGTGTGCTCGACGATCGTCGGCGACCCGGTGAGCGGATCGACGCCCGATTGGGTCTTCGGGAACGGGATGACCTCGCGAATCGAGTCCTCGTTGCGGAGGATCATGACAAGCCGATCGATGCCGAACGCGAAACCGGCGTGCGGAGGTGGCCCGAATCGGAGCGCTCGCAGGAACCAACCGAACATGCGCTCTGCGGTCTCGGTGTCGATGCCGAGGATCTCGAACACCCGCTGCTGGAGCTCGGGGTCGTGGATACGAACGCTGCCGGAGCCGAGCTCGACGCCGTTGAGGACTGCGTCGTACGCCCTCGAGAGTGCCTTCTCGGGGTCGGACGCCATGATGTCGACGTCCTGGGGTGTGGTGAACGGGTGATGACTGAACGTGATCGAGCCATCGTCCTCTTCTTCGAACATCGGGAAGTCGGTGACCCACAGGAACGCGAGCTCGTCGTGGTCGGTCGGCCGGCCCAGCGTCGATCGGAGCGCCCCGAGCACGGTCACAGCCGTCTTCCAACGATCGGCGACGAGCAGGAGGACGTCACCCGGCTGGGCGTCGAGACGGTCGATGAGGCCCGAGAGTTCGCCGTCGCCGAGGAACTTGGCAACCGGGGATCGCAACGTGCCGTCGTCGTTGACGACCATCCACACCAGCCCCTTCGCGCCATTCGCCTTCGCGAGCTCGGTGAGCTCGTCGGCCTTCGATCGTGGGAACTCGCGCCTGCCGGTGTTGATGCCGCGAATGACTCTCCCCGAATCCAGTGCCCCCTTGAACACGCCGAACTCCGACTCTCCGAACAGATCGGCGAGATCGACGATCTCCATGCCGAACCTGATGTCTGGCTTGTCGGTGCCGAATCGATCCATCGCCTCCTGCCAGGTGAGCCGGGGGAACGGCTCGGTGAGGCGCACGCCGCGGACTGCCTCGGTGGCCGCCTTCAGCGTCTGCTCGATCGTCTCGAGCACCTCGTCCTGGCCCCAGAAGCTGCCCTCGAGATCCAGCTGGGTGAACTCCAGCTGGCGGTCCGAGCGGAGATCCTCGTCGCGATAGCAGCGGGCGATCTGGAAGTACCGCTCGACGCCGGACACCATGAGCAACTGTTTGAAGAGCTGAGGGGACTGGGGAAGCGCATAGAAGTGCCCTTCCCTGAGCCGGCTCGGAACGAGCATGTCGCGAGCGCCCTCTGGCGTGGAGGCGACGAGCGTCGGGGTCTCCACTTCGAGGAAGCCGAGATCGTCGAGTGTCCTTCGGATGGCCGCCGTCGCCTTCGACCTCGCCGCCAGGTTCTCGGCCATCGTCGATCTGCGAAGGTCGAGGTAGCGGAATTCGAGCCGGACGCGCTCGTCCACGTCCACACGATCGTCGAGCATGAAGGGCAGCGGCTCGGCGGGGCTGAGGACGTCGATGCGCTCAGCTCCGATCTCGACCATCCCGGTCGGGAGATCGGGGTTGGTCGTGCCCTCGGGGCGAGGCCGCACCACTCCGGTAACGGACACGCAGAACTCCATCCGGAGTTCCGACACGGTTGCGATCTCGTCGGGGTCTGCGACGACCTGAACCAGTCCGCTGGCGTCTCTCACATCGACGAAGGCGACCCCGCCGTGGTCTCGGCGTCTGGCCACCCACCCGGCGATCTTGACCGTGCGCCCGATCGCGTCGGGACCGATCGACCCTGCGGCAGTGTCTCTGTATTCATTCATGTTTGGGACCTCTGGATAGAAAGAAGGAGGAGAGCTCTGTTGCCGGCACTTCGGTCTGACTCTGATCGGCCAGGTCCTTCACCGTGACGACGCCACGGGCACGTTCGTCGCTCCCTGCGATGATCGCAAAGCGTATGCCGGATCGATCGGCGTATCTCAGCTGCTTGCCGAGTTTGCGGGGAGCATCGGAGATGAGGGTCGGGACCCCGGCACTGCGCAGGCTCGACGCCATCGCTGCGGCATGCTGTCGGTCCGCCTCTTCGAACAGCGTGATGAACACCCGTGTCGGACTCTCCGCCGCCTCGACCAATCCGATCTCCCGGAGCTGCCAGAACAGCCGGGTGAGGCCGATCGAGATCCCTACGCCGGGAAGCGAGATGTTCGTGTACATCCCGGCGAGATCGTCATAGCGGCCGCCGGAGCAGATGCTCCCGATCTCGGGGTGGTCATCGAGCACGGTCTCGAAGACCGTGCCGGTGTAGTAGTCCAACCCTCGTGCAATCGAGCAGTCGAGCACGATCGCCGCATCGTCGACCCCGAGCCCGGTGAGGGTCTCGAACACGGCGAGCAACTCCGATCGACCCTGCTCCATCAGATCGTTCGGCGCGTGGAGGGCCGTGAGGTGTTCACGAGCACTCTCGATCCCATCGGAGGCATGACCGACGAACTCCAGCAGACGGGTCACCGCCTCATCGGCAAGCCCGAGCTCACCGAGTGCCTCTCTCACGTGAGCTTCGCCTCGCTTCTCCAGCTTGTCGATCTCTCGCAGGACCGCGGCGTGGTCGCCGGACGCCACTCCGAGATCGGCGAGGAACCCCTGTACGAGCCTGCGGTTGTTGACCCGTACGGTGAACGCCCCGATCGCGAGCTCCTTGAAGACATCGTGGATCACCGCAGGGCACTCGGCGTCGGCCGACACCGGCAGGGAGTCGCGGCCGATGATGTCGATGTCGGCCTGATAGAACTCCCGGAACCGGCCGCGCTGCGGTGCCTCGCCCCGGTAGACACGCTGGATCTGATAGCGCCGGAACGGGAACACCAGATCGTTCTGATGCTCGGCGACGTACCGGGCGAGGGGGACGGTGAGATCGAATCGCATGGCCAGGTCGGGCTCTCGACCCTGCTCCAGCGACCCGGTCGACTGCGCGAAATAGACCTGTCGTTCCGTCTCTCCGCCGGACTTGGTGAGCAGCACGTCGCTCAGCTCGAGGACCGGGGTTTCGATCGGCACGAACCCGTGCAACTCATACACCCGGCGGACGGTTGCGACCATCTCCTGAAAGGCAGCCTGCTCGAGCGGCAGTAGTTCGAGCACGCCGGGCATCGTGCGGGGGGTGGTGGACATCCGGGTTGAGCGTAGTGGTGCGGGAGATCTGCCAGGAGTTGCCGGCTGATACCCTCTGGGAAGACCGCACGAGGCCTCTCGGAGCCGCGCGAACGACGCGCGGGCCAGGAGATTCTGCATTGTTAGAGCTTCACCTCGGCCCTAGCGTTGCCGATAGGACAGAGCGGCTCAGGAGTCAGGATCGATGAGCGACAATCTGGGAGAAGAGACGGTACCCCCGGCGTTCTCGGGACCGGACGCGCCTCGTTTCGCCCCAGTCGCGCCCGGGGTCTTCCTCGATCTCGCGCTCCTCGAATCTATCAACCTCTCCAACGCCGAGGAACGCGCCGCCGCATCCGCCCAGGCCGCTGAGATCATCTCCGACGCCGAAGCCCGAGCCGCCAAGCTCATCTCAGCCGCCGTCGCCGATGCCGAAGACCAGGTCGCCGACATCCGGCCTCTCGCCGAAGCCGAGGCAGCGAAAATCGTCCAAGAGGCTCGGGACGAGGCATTGTCGATCGAGAGCAAGGCCAACGAGGAGGCCGAGCAGGCCATCGCACTGGCCGAAGAGACGGTGGCACAGGCAGAGGCCAAAGCCGAGGAGATCATCGCCGAGGCGGAAGCCGGCGCAGCGGATCTCAACCGCACCCTCGAGATCGATCGTGAGCTCGTGAAGGAGCGCCTTGCCTCTCTCGAGGGACGCGAAACGGAGGCGAGTGCCAAACTGGCGGAAGCCGATCGGACGCTGGAATACGCCCGGACCGAGGCCGAGCGCATGACCACCGAAGCCGGCGAGGCGGTCGATCGCATGATGCGCAGCGGCCAGATGGTCGCCGAATCGCAACGCCAGGAGTATCAGTCCGACCAAGAGGCGATCCAGGCGCTGCACACCCAGCACGCTGCCGATCTCAGAGAGCTGACCGAACGATACGAGACGAAAGTCTCGAATCAGAACATCGAGAACCTCGAGCTGCGACAGGAGATCGAAGCGCTTCGCGAGGCGCTCGAATCACGCCAGGCTGCTCCGCCGAGACCTGCGAGAGTTCCCGATGATCCGGGGCCGGACGACGGAGATCTCGAACCGGACCTCACCACCGAATCGCGCCGGAGCGACATCGAACCAGTCGCCGACCCCGAGACCGAAGGGGACGACGGCTTCGTGTCACCGTGGATGGTCCCCGAGGTCGAAGATGAACTGCCGGACGAGGTCGTCGATTTCGACGAGCCCGCTGCAGCTGAGGAGGATGCTCCCGAAGACGCCGAAGCGGCCGAGCCGGCTCGAAGCAGGCTGGGACCCTCGACCGGGCTGGCCCCGAATGCCCGGCTCGTCGAGGGACTCCAGGCTTCGGCGTTCCGGACCACCGAAGACCCGAAGAAGCGCCGGCGGCGCAAGCGCTGATGGACGACCAGAAAGCCCGACTGAAGCAGCTCATCCTGGACGCCGAGACGCTGATGCAGACCGCCAAGGCGGAAGCGCGCCAGATCGTCGGATCCGCCGAGCTCCAGGCCAAGGAGTTGGTCGAGGCAGCCAGGCAACTGCACTCGGCAGCCGAATCGGAGGCCGCCCAACTCCGGGCTGAGGCTCGCTCGCTGCGCGATGGAGCCGAGGCCGAGGCTCGCCGCCTCGCCGAGGACGCCCAGGCTCGACACCTCGCCGCGATCGAGGAGGCCCGGACCGTTGTTGCCGATTCGCCTGTGGCGGCTCCCGGTCGCCAGATCCCGGTGGGTGAAGCCGAGGAACCGGCCGAGTTGACCGCGGATGACGTGTTGCGCCAGGCGAGCGAGAAGGCCGACCAGATGCTTCGTGTCGCCCGTTCCGAGGCGAAGGCACGCGCCGACGAACTGCTCGAGACCGCCCGCCGTCGGGCGGCGCAGATCGACGAGGACGCACGGCGTCGCGAAGAAGTGGCGGCCAAACAGTTCCGGGAGTCCAAGCGGAGCATGCAGGACGAGCAGCTCGAGCTGAAGTCCCGGATCGCCGAGCTGAAAGCCGAGCTGAGAGCCGTCGAATCCGAATTGAGCCATCACGCCCCACCGGGTGAGCGAGCTCGGGAGGTCAGGATCGAGGTCGAGCCGACCGAGCCGCGGGCCGGAGCCCAACCTGCACCACCATCGCCCGACGAACCCGTCACCGGCGAACCGGCCGGAAACGAACCGATCGACGAACCCACTCCTGGCGTCCTCGCCAGCAAGCTCGCGGCGCTGGAGGCTTCACAGGGCGATGGGTCACCCGATGACTATGCACAGGCGATGAAGCGCTTCCGGCGCCGGGCCTGAAGGTCGTCGGCGCGGCCCGCGCCCGATGGGGGCCGCTATCTGCCGGCCAGCTCCGACCTGCGAGCCCGCACCAGCGCGTGTTCCACGAGCTCGATCAGAGCCCGCTGCACCTCGTTGCGGTTGCGGGCGTCGCAATACCCCATCGGGACCTCGTTGCCGATCTGCAACGCCTGACGGACGGCCTCCAACTGGTGAGGTCGCTCGCCGTGAAATGTGTTGACGACCACGACGAACGGAACGCTCCGCTGCTCGAAGAAGTCGATCGCCGCAAAGCAGTCGGCCAGGCGGCGGGTGTCGGCGAGCACGATCGCACCGATAGCGCCCCGACTCAACTCGTTCCACATGAAGTGGAATCGGCCCTGCCCAGGAGTCCCGAAGAGGTAGAGCAACAGCTCGTGACCGAGGCTGATCCTCCCGAAGTCCATCGCGACCGTGGTGGTGGTCTTGCCGTCCACAGCGGACAGTTCGTCGACTCCGGCGGAGGCGGTCGTCATGACCGCTTCGGAGCGGAGCGGCTCGATCTCGGAGATCGAACCGACGAACGTGGTCTTCCCGACGCCGAAGCCGCCGGCCACGACGATCTTCACCGGAGTGCGTCGCCGATCAGAGGTTGCGGATGCCATCGAGCACCTTCTCCAGTAGTTCCGAATACGACACGGCTTCTTCCTCGACGAGCAGTTCGACAGCTCCCTGTTTGATGAGGTCGGAGATCACGACCCTGGCGACTCCGACGGGGATCTCGAGCTTGGCTGCGATCTCGATGAGCGCCGTGGCCGAATCGCATGCCGCGATGACCTGCGCCGCCTCCCAGCGATAGCGATGCTGATTCGCCCTCCCCCGGTCCGTCGCGGCGATCTGGCTCTCCAACTCGAGCGGAGGGCCATCGACGGACGTGCGCCCACCGGTGATCGCGTACGGGCGGACGAAACGCCCCTGGGTCTCGGACACCGGCTCGTCAGCTCCCCAACAGCACCGATTTGAGCTCCGCCCGGACTTCGGGCGTCAGCACGTCGCCGGCGCGTTCTGAGAAGAGCGCCATCTCGTATCCGATCATGCCGATGTCGGCGTCTTTGCCGGTGCTCACACACATGAGTGAGCCATCTCTGATCCCGGTCACGAACAGCCATCCCCGTTCCATCTCGATGATCACGTTGTTGACCGCTCCGGCACCGAACCGGCCAGCGGACCCGTAGGCGAGGCCGATCAATCCGGACGAGACCGCGGCGAGTCGCTCGGCGGTCTCTCGTTCGACGCCGTTCGACACGGCGAGCGGGAGCCCATCGGATGACACGACCACTGCGTGGCGAACGGCCGGTACCTGCTCGACGAAGCGGACGATCAGCCAATTGAGAGAGTCGGCGGCTTCACTCATGATGCACCTCTTCTTTGTTCGAATCTCGCCCGACGGTCACTCCGAGCTGGAAGGCGTTGAACGCAGACTTGATCTCTTCGGGATCCCGAGACGAGGTATCCACGGAGCGCTCGGTGACTTCCGGAGCAGTGAACGATGCCCCGGGCTTGCGGGTGGGCAGTCCGGCGGGCGACAGTTCCACGTCGGCGGTGGCGGGAGTGCTCGTCGGCGTCTCTTCGCTCGATGTGTGGGGTTGCCGATGCGGGAGCCCGGCTGTCTGCCGAGACGGCGCCGTGTGGCGGGCGGAGCGCACCTCGACCGTTTCGGGAGCCGACTGGGGTATCGGTGGCCGAGGGCCGTTCGGGCCGGGTGCTCGGAGCGGAGTCGTCTCCTCCCGAGGCTCGGATGGGCTCGGGGCGCTGGATGCCGGCTGCATCGGCTGTTCGACCCGGATCTCGAAGAGCTCCTTGGGGATCATGACGTGTGCGGTCAATCCCGGTGCTCCGGTCACGAGTCTGACCCTCACTCCATGACGCTTCGCCAGCATCGCAACCACGTACAAGCCGAGTGTCGGTTCGAGCGCCAGACCGACCACCGGCGGGCGTGCGAGGAGTTCGTTCAACTCGGCCAGTCGCCGGGAAGGAACGCCGACTCCTCGGTCGGTGATCGTGATGAGGTATCCCTCGTCGTGGAAGTGTCCGGCGATTCTCACTCTCGTCTCGGGCGGGGAGAACGACGTGGCGTTCTCGAGCAGCTCCGACGCCAGGTGCGCGAGATCGGCGACCGCTTGCCCTTTGAGGCGGACCGATTCCAGCGCGAGCACGTCGATGCGGCGGTAGTCCTCGACCTCGCCGAGCGCAGCGCGCACGACATCGTCGACTTCGAGCGGTGTCCGCCATTTCTTCTGGGGCTCGGTACCGGCGAGCACGAGGAGGCTCTCGGCATTTCGCCGCATCCGGGTGGCGAGGTGGTCGAGTTGGTAGAAGTCGGCGAGTGTGTCGGGATCCTCCTCGTTGCGCTCGAGCGTGTCGATCATCGCCAGCTGGCGATCGATGAGGCTCCGGTTGCGGCGCGCCAGCGTGACGAACATGTCGGCGACGCCCTTGCGGAGCACCTCCACCTGCTGGGTGGCCACATGTTCGAGCGTCGACTGCATGGCCGAGAACGAGCGCGCCAGATCGCCCACCTCGTCGGCCCCTCGGTCTCGGATCGGTGGGATGGTCGGGAGAACGGCGTCCTCGGAGGGATCGCGCAACGCTTCGACGAGCGCCGGCAACTGGGTCTGGGACACGTTCCGGGCGCTCTCGGTGATCGTGCGGACCCTGGAGACGATCGAGCGAGAAACGAGCGCAGTGACGGCGGCGGCACCCAGCACCGCCGCGGCGGCGATGCCAAGGACGATCAGTGCCTGCTGGCGGACGTCGTCGGCGGCCCGCTGCGCCTGATCGACGACGTTGTCGATCTGGGAGCGCTGAAAGGCGAGCAACGCGGCGCTTCTCGCCTCGGACGCATCGAACCAGTTCGAGTCGACGGCCTGCGGCGCTCGCTCCCCGTTCCTGACGATCTCGCCGGCGAACCGAGAGGCGTCGAACACGGCCTGCTGGAGGCCTGAGCTGCGATAGCCCTCGAGCGCGGCGCCGGATGTGACCGTCGACTCGAACGAGGACAGCCATTGGGCGACGTCGACGCCCGACCGGCGGACGGTCTCGAGGTTCGTCGCCAGCCTGGCGTCGGATGCGAGGAGCGAAACGGTCCGATCCTGGATCGTGGCGGCCTGCAGCGCACGGCTCACCGCTGCGACGCCGGCGAGTTCCCGAGCGAGGTCCACGTCGGACACCTCGGCGACGATGAAGTCACCGATCTCGAGAATCTGGGCGTCTGCGAGGTCGTAGCCTTCGGGGATCCGGACCCGCTGCGTCGCCGGAGAGGTGCCGGACTCGTCAAAGAACGCTCGCACGGCGCCCACAGCCAGTTCGGCGACCTCGAACTGACTCACGATCGGGGCGGGATTGCCGAGACGCCGGACGTGGGAGCGGAGCGAATCGAGTGCCTGGTCGGTCGTCTCGCGGGTGGCTGAGAGGTCCGCTGCGCCGCGCACGGCCGAGAGATCCTGTTCGACGAGTTCGTCGAGGGCCGCCAGCGTCGCCGCCTCCTCGGCAGCGAAGACGTCGATCACGTCCTGGAGCGGCTCCCAGGTGCCCGCGAGCTCAGCCGTGAAGTCCTGTTGATCGGCATCCTCGAAGGCCTCGAGCGCAAAGAGCGTGGCGGCGGCCACCAAGAGGACGACGAGCGGCAGCGCTGCGATTGCCAGCTTGCCTGGGAGGCGAAGTCGCCGAAGCATGATGTCCCTTGTCTCCTCGATCCGGGTCGTACCGAGGTCTATCGGTTTCGAGGGACTATACCTGTAGCGCAAAATCGCACTAGTCACATGACAGACGACAGATGACGGTGGGTCGATCATCGGACCGGCTGCTCGCCGATCGCGGACCCCTGGTCAGATCTGGTGACGGGTCAGGAGCCGTCGGGTTCACCGACCAGACGGAACGCCCCGAACACTCCGTCCACCCCTCGGAGATCACTGATGAGTCGTGGCACCTGCGACGGGTCGGACAACTCCACCTCGTAGCGCAGAATCGCGACTCGATCACGACCCGTGATCGACGAGGACGCCGTGATGTTCCCGGCGAGCTCGGAGATGACCTCGGTGACGTCACGGAGCAGGCGGGTCCGATCGAGTGCTTCGACCTGAACCCACACGTAGAACGATCCCACTCGCTCGGCCGGCCACGAGACCTCGATCATCCGTTCGGCGCCGTTGGCTGCGAGCGACGACATGTTCGTGCAGTCGCTGCGGTGGACCGAAACGCCCCGCCCGACCGTGACGAATCCGACGATGTCGTCTCCCGGCACCGGAGCGCAACACCGCGCAATCGACACCATCATGTCGTCGAGGCCCTCCACGATGATTCCGGGACCGGCAGAGGAGTACTTGCGCGGCCGTACCGGCTGCAGCAGATCCTCGGTGTCGGTCTCCGGCCTGATGTGCCGCAACATGCGCTGAAGGACCGTGTTCGCCCCGATCTCGCCTTCGCCGACAGCCACGAGCAACACGTCGCTGTTGGGTTTCGAGAACTCGCTTGCGACCTCTTCGAGCAGCGCGTCCCTCTCCCCCGCCCCGAGGCCGAGACCCTCCTTGCGGAGCAGCGAGAACAGCTGTTCACGGCCCTCGGCCATGGCCTGGCTGCGTCGCTCCTTGAGGAACCACTGCTTGATCTTCGACTTCGCTCTCGAGGTTCGGGCGATCTTCAACCAGTCTCGGGATGGAGCCGCCGTCTCGGACTTCGACGTGATGATCTCGATCGAATCTCCGGATTCGAGTCGCGTGCTGAGCGGCATGAGCCGCCCGTTGATCTTCGCCCCCACGCATCGATGGCCCACCTCGGTGTGCACCGCGTAGGCGAAGTCGATCGCAGTCGCCCCCTTTGGCAGCGTCTTGATGTCACCGGCCGGAGTGGTGACGAACACCTCGTCCTGGTAGAGGTCCATCTTGAGTTGATCGAGGAACTCGACCGGATCGGAGGTCAACTCCTCGAGCGCGTGGAGGCCTCCCCGCCATCGCAGGTCGGTCTTCTCCGACTCCTTGTACCTCCAGTGGGCGGCGACGCCGGCCTCGGCCAACTGGTGCATCTCACGGGTACGGATCTGGACTTCGAGCGGCTTGCCGTCTTTGCCGATCACCGTCGTGTGCAACGATTGGTAGAGGTTGAACTTGGGCATGGCCACGTAGTCCTTGAAGCGCCCGGAGACGGGCAGCCAGCGGGCGTGGACGAGCCCGAGCACGGCGTAACAATCCTGCATGGTGTCTGTGATGACCCGGATGCCGATCAGGTCGTGGATTTCCTCGAACGAACGGCCCTGCTCGACCATCTTGCGATAGATCGAGTAGTGGTGCTTCGGCCGGCCCGTTACTTCGGCCTTGATCGAAGCGTCCGACAGCATCTGTCGGAGCTCCTCGATCACGTTCTCCATGAATTGCTCACGCTCGGGAGCGCGCTCCTCGAGTTGCTCGGTGATCTCCGCCCACGGCCCTGGATACAGGATCCTGAAGCATCGATCCTCGAGCTCGTGCTTGATCTCCTGGACGCCGAGCCGGTGGGCCAGCGGCGCGTACACGTCCAGCGTCTCACGGGCCACGCGTTGTTGTTTCTCGGGTTTGAGTGAGTCGATCGTGCGGATGTTGTGGAGACGGTCACACAACTTGATGATGAGGACCCGCAGGTCCTCGGCCATGGCGATGACCATCTTGCGGATCGTCGCCGCCTGCGCCTGTTCCCTGGTGCCGTAGTGGAGACGATCGAGTTTCGTCACACCGTCGATCAGGTAGGCGATCTCGGTGCCGAACTGCGAGGTGATCTCCTCGAGTGTGACATCGGTGTCCTCGACGGTGTCGTGGAGAAGCGAGGCCGCGAGCGTGGCCGTGTCCATACCGTAATCGGCCAGGATCTGAGTGACGGCGATCGGATGTGTGATGTACGGATCACCACTCTTGCGGGTCTGCCCGTCGTGCGCCGCATAGGCGAGCCGATACGCCCGCTCGAGCACCTCGACATCACCCTCGGGGTGTCGGTCTCGAAACGTCTCGATGACGCGCCGGTACCCCGCTTCTGGATCCAGTTCGTCAGTCGTAGGTGAGAATTGCATGAAAGGGAACGCCTCCGAGTGCGTCGGCGCCGTCGAGGAATCCCAATTCTATGAACACCGAAACCGCTACCACATCGGCTCCGGCGTCTGCCAACAGGGCGAGCGCCGCCGCAGCCGTTCCCCCGGTCGCGATGACGTCGTCGACCACCAGCACCCTGTCTCCTGGCCCGACCGCGTCGGTGTGCATCTCGAGTGCATCGGTCCCGTACTCGAGGCTGTACTCCCGGCGGTGCACGTCGTACGGCAGCTTTCCCGGCTTCCTGATCGGCACGAATCCTGCGTCGAGCTCGTTGGCGACCGGAGCCGCGACCGTGAACCCACGCGCCTCGATCCCGGCGACCTTGGTGACACCGGCATCGCGGAACGGCTCCGCCATCTGTTCGATCAGATGCGTGAAGCCTTCGGGGCTGCCCAACACCGGCGTGATGTCGTAGAACAAGATGCCAGGCTTCGGGTAGTCCGGAATGTCCCGGATGAGGGCGCGTAGATCGGTCACAGGCGTGAGACTACAGGTTCGGCCTGGCGGCCTCACGGCTCTTGGCCCCGCTTCGTTTCGCCGCTGTGGGCCAATCGGGCGCGGTCGGGCCTTCTGCCGATCCCAAAGCGGTTCAAGTCGTGCGCAGCGATACTCGAATCGGGCGTGGGTCCCACCCTGAGCGCATGAGGCCGCCAGGCCGAATGCCCACCGCGTCGACGTGAGGTCCGCAGGGCCGAACGGCGACCCACGGCGTGAAGGCGACAGCCTGAGCTAACGGCCTTTCGGTGGCCGGGGTTTGGCGCCGGAGCCTTTCGGCGGGCGAGGCGCTGCGCCGGTCGGCTTCTTGGGTGTGGCGAGCTCGGCAGGGGCCGACTCGCCTTTGGGTGCTTTGGCGGGGGCGACCGGGACGCCGGCCTCCCGCGCTGCCTTTTCTGCGGCTCGTCGATCGAGGCGCTCTCGCATGTCGATCCACTCGGGCTCGCGCTCCTTCCAGATCGCGAGCAGTGGAGCGGCGAAGAAGATCGACGAATACGTACCGGCGCCGATTCCCACGAAGAGGGCCAGCGCGAAGTCCTGGAGACTGCTCGCACCGAGCAGCAAGGCGCCGACAAACAGGAGCGTCCCGATCGGCATCAGCGACGTGAACGACGTGGCGAGCGAACGGACCACCACCTGGTTCATCGCGCGATTGATCAGGTCCGAGTAGGTCAGATCGACTTCCAGCGTCTCCTCCAACTCCTCGACCCGATCGAAGACCACCACCGTGTCGTAGAGGCTGTACCCGAGAATCGTCAACAAGGCGACCACCGTCGCCGGGGTGACCTCGAACCCGGTGAGGGCATAGACACCGATCGTCAGGATCATGTCGTGTGCGAGGGCTGCGAGCCCTGCGCCCGCCATCTTCCACTGGAGCCGCCAGGTGATGAAGAGCGCTGCGAATCCGAGGAAGACCACGAGCGCAATGACCGCCTGACGTGCCACCTGTGCACCGAACGTCGGGCCGACGGCCTCGATCGTCGCGTCGACTCGATCGGTCTGGGTTGCGGCGACGACGGCATCGATCAGGGCGACTTCGGCATCTGGATCGAGCGGCGGAGTCTGCACGCGCACCTCCTCACCGCCATCGATGAACTGGATCCGGGCGTCGGACAGTCCGAGCGGAGCGAGTGCCTCGCGCATGTCTTCGATGGCGAGGCCGGCGTCGTTGTGTGCCTGTACGAGCGTGCCACCCTGGAACTCGAGTCCGAGATTGAGCCCGCGCACTGCCAACGCGAGCAGTGAGATGACGATCAGCGTGGCGGAGATCGTGAACCAGCGCTTGCGCAGACCCACGAAGTCGATGTTGGTCTCACCTCGTGACAGCTGCCCGAGCCTGCTCATGCCGGCACCTCCTCGAGTTGATGGTGTTCCCCAGCGGCCGCAGCGATCGAGAAGAAGCCACCCTCGGCGAATCGGGTGCGTGCGAGGATCCAGGCAGCCCGACGAGTGAATGCGCGGGCCACGAACAGGTCGAGGACGGTTGCGATGCCGAGCGTGAGAGCGAAGCCACGAACCGGGCCGACAGCGAGGATGTAGAGGAGTATGGCGCCGAGCAGCGACACGGTGTCAGCCGTCAAGATCGTGCGGTATGCGGACTTGAAGCCCTCCGTGACGGCGCTGTGCACGGTCAGTCCCGCACGGATGTCTTCTTTGATGCGCTCGAAATACACGATGTACGAGTCGGCGGTGATTCCGATCGAGACCACGACGCCGGTGACGCCGGCCAGCGTGAGCGTGAGCCCTCTCAGCTCTCCCAGCGCCGAGTAGATGACCACCAACAGCGAGCCGAACACCGACAGTCCGACGAGCGCGACCAATCCGAGCGCCCGGTAGTAGAGCAGCAGGCTGATCACGACGAGAGCCAGGCCGGCGACACCGGCGGTGAGACCGATCTGGAGGGAGTCCGATCCCAGCGTGGCGGACACCTTCGAGACCTGCGACCGCTCGAACGCCACGGGCAGGGATCCGTATCGGAGGACCACCGAGAGCTGCTGCGCCTCTTCCTCGGCGTCGGGGCTGGTCCCGACGGTGATCTGCGCCCGACCGCCCGTGATGCCCTCGGGCCCGATGTCCTGGTTGACCTCGGGAGCGGTGAGCACCTCTCCGTCGAGAACGATGGCGATACGACGGCGCGCATCGTTGTACAGCGCTGCTTCTCCCGTCAGCTCGGCGAACTTCTCGCCCCCGTCACCGGTGAGGTCCAGTGAGACCGCCCATTGCGCACCGTTGAACTGCGGGAGTGCTTGTGAGACGTCGGTGCCGAGCAGTGCTGCCGGCCCCATCTCCAGCACGACGGTCTGATCCAAACCGAAGAATGAATCCTGGTACTGCAGGAACGACGGCTGAGCCGGATCGTCCTCGATCGTCAGCCCGGTCACCGGGTCGACGTTGTCGGGCCGGTCCGCCGGGTCGACGGGCGGCTCGATGTCGTCACCCTCGATCCCGGGCGTCGGGTCGAACGCCGAGCCGTATGGCCCGGCCGTCCCGTTGTAGAGCGCAAGAACCGGCCGGAAGCTCAACACACCGGTGGTGCCGACGGCGTCGAGCGCCTGCTGCTCGTTCTGCACACCGGGAAGCTGCACGAGCACGGTGTTTCCGCCAGAGATGGCGATCTCCGGTTCCTGTACCCCGCCGATCGAGCTGATCCGGCTGTTCATGATCTGGGTCGCGACCTCGATCAGGTCGGGGTCGGTGCCCTCGGGAGCGGTCAGCACCACCGAGGTTCCTCCCTGAAGATCGAGCCCGAGGCGGGGGGTGATGTCGTTGGCGAGCAACCCGGCGAGGCTGCCCCATGCGATCGCCAGCACGACGATGATGCCGATGACCATGCGACGCATGTTCAGCCTTCCGGATCGATGGTGCCGGCGATCCCCTTGCGGGCGATCCGGAGTCGACCGGCCTCGACCTCGAGAACGACCGAATCGTCATCGACTTCGATGATCCGACCGTGGATGCCGCCGATCGTTCGGACATCCATCCCGACCGTCAGAGCGTCCTGGACCTCCTGGATCTTCGCCTGCCGCTTGCGTTGAGGACGGATGAAGAGGAAGTAGAAGGCGACCGCCATGATCGCAAAGAACAGCAGTGACGACGTGCCGGAGCCGGTCGGGGTCGCCTCCTGAGCGAGGAATTCGAACATGGGTGTAGATCCTTGGAGAAAGGGGACGCTGGGATGTTAGCGGGGCACAGACCCTGCTCTGATTTCGGCGACCTCGGCCCGGAAGTCGGCGAACCGGCCGTCCTCGATAGCGACCCGTGCATCGATGAGCAGCTGCAACGTGTACGTCAGGTTGTGGATCGACAGCAGCCGGTACGCCGAGATCTCCTTCGTCTTGAGCAGGTGGCGTAGATAGGCCCGGCTGTAGGTCGTGCAGGTAGAGCAATCACAGTCGGCGCTCAGCGGCGAGGGGTCGGTGGCGAACTCGGCTCGACGGAGGCCGTAGTCACCGGTTCTGGTGATGATCTTCCCGTGGCGAGCAAGCCGGGTCGGCCAGACGCAGTCGAAGAGATCACACCCGCGGGCGACGGCATCGAGCACACCCTCGGAGTCTCCAAGGCCCATCACGTAGCGGACCTTGGTCTCGGGAAGTTGGGCGACCGTGGCATCGATCGCCCGGTTGCGCTCGTCGGGCGCCTCGCCGACCGAGAGGCCGCCGATGCCGAACCCCGGGAATCCCAGGTCGGCGGTCCGCCGGGCGCTCTCGGCGCGCAGATCCGGATCGATTCCCCCCTGCACGATGCCGAACAGCGCCTGGTCGCGCCGGTCGTGCACGGCCAACGCCCGCTCCGACCATCGGAGTGTCTGATCGAGTGCCGTTCGGACCTGTTCATCGGGAGCGGGGAGCCCGATGAGCACGTCGAGCACCATGGCGACGTCGGCGCCGAGGAGCTGTTCGACCCGCATCGCCTCCTCCGGCGTCAGGTGGACTCTGCTGCCGTCATATGTCGAGCGGAAGGAGGCTCCTTCTTCGTCAACCGACGGGTCCAGCGAGAAGATCTGGTATCCCCCCGAATCAGTGAGGATCGGGCCGTCCCAGGCCATGAAGCCATGGAGTCCACCCAAGCCGTCGACGATCTCCGCACCCGGCCGAAGCATCAGGTGGTAGGTGTTCGACAGCACCATCTGGGCACCGACAGCCCGTAGGTCTGCGCTGTCGAGGCCCTTGACCGACGCCCTCGTGCCAACCGGCATGAAGGTCGGCGTCTGCACCGTCCCGTGGGTGAGCTCGAGCGACCCGGTGCGGGCGCCGCCATCGAGCGCTCCAGGCGTGAAGCGGGCAGCGTGAGTCATCGGCGATCACAGAGCATCGCATCACCAAAGGACAGGAACCGGTAGCCACGGTGGACCGCGGTCTCGTAGACCGCCCGCCAACTCGGACCCATGAATGCAGCCAGCAGTACGAGCAGGGACGAGCCGGGGAGGTGGAAGTTGGTCACGAGCCGGTCGACGACGTTGAACGTGGCCCCCGGCGTGAGATAGAGGTTGGTCTCCCCTGACCCTGGTTCGATCCGACCATCGCCGGCGGCCACCGACTCGAGCGTTCGCACGACCGTCGTCCCGATGGCGACCACCTTCCCACCCCGGGCACGTGCATGGTCGACCGCGTCGGCTGCAGCCTCCGACACCTGGAACCGCTCGGCATGCATCGCATGCTGGGTGACATCGTCGACCGCGATGGGGCGAAACGTGCCGAGCCCGACCTGCAGCTCCACCGACGCCATTTCGATCGATCGTTCCTGCAGCCCCCGGATCACGTCGTCGGTGAAATGGAGCCCTGCTGTCGGCGCAGCCGCCGAACCCGTTCGGTCGGCGTAGATCGTCTGGTACCGCTCGGGCTGCTCCAGCGGCGCCGTGATGTACGGAGGCAGCGGGACCTCCCCGACCTGATCGAGGACTGCCTCGACATCGGCGTCCTGCCCGAACCGCAGCCGGACGCGCCCGTCGACCGGTACGGAATCGACCGCAGCAGACAGGCCTCCGAAGACGAGCTCCACACCGGGCGCGATCCTCCGTGCGGGCCGGATGAGCGCCTCCCAGGTCCCGTCGACGAGCATGCCGAGGAGCAGCACTTCGACCCTTCCGCCCGTTTCGCGTTTGTGGCCGAGCAGGCGTGCGTGCCGGACCCGGGTGTTGTTGACGACCACGAGATCACCGGGTTCGAGCAGTGCCGGCAGATCAGAGAAGCGATGGTCGCGCATCGTGGTCGTATCGAGCAGCCAGCTCGAATCTCTCGGTTCGACCGGGGTCTGCGCGATCGAGCTCTCGGGCAGGTCGTATTGGAAGTCCGAGAGGTGCATCGACAGGACGTTACCGGCGCGAGGCAACCGCGCTCACAGCGAGCCGATGAACTCCGCTACCGCTTCGGCGATCTCGTCGGAGTGGGTCAGGTGCGGGGAATGACCGGCTCCCTCGATTTCGAGCCGTTCACATCGCCCAGTCAATGCCTGCTCGATGCGGTCGAGTTGGTCGAGCGTGCCGTACTCGTCGGCGGTGCCTTGTACGAGCAAGGTCGGAACGTCCAGACCCCTGATCTCCTCCTCGATGCTCCACTCGGCGAACTCGGCGGCGAGCCAGATGTCACGCCACGCCTCGTAGAGCTCACGGGCGTGATCGTGATAGCGCTCGAGTCGGGCGATCAACGCATCGGCGCTGCGATTCGTGCGTTCGATGCCCTCGGTGGCAGCGGCCTCCACATACACATGAGGGGCGATCAGCACGAGGCCGTGTACGGATCGACGCGCGGCGTGGATGAGCGCGATGGTCGCTCCGTCCGAGTGCCCGATCAACACGGGCTGTTCGATGCCGAAGAAGGACAGCACCTGGTCGAGCTCGTAGAGCGCCGCGTCGTGGAGATAGCGCACCGTGCGGACACCATCGGCAGGCCCGGATCTGCCGTGACCTCGACGGTCGTAGACGACTCCCCGCCGTCCTGTCGCCACGGCGACTGCCGTCGGGAATCCTCTCCACAGTTCGATCGATCCGAGGCCTTCGTGGAGGAAGACGAGATCCGTAGGGCCGGAACCGACGAACTCGTACTGGAGTGCGACCCCTCCGACCTCGGTGCGCTGCCCGTCTGACATCCCGGCTGACGCTACCTGCACACGGTTGCGAAACCTCTCAGGATCACCGCACGTCACACTCGCATGAAGAGACCGATTCTCGCCGCTGCCCTACTTCTGATCGCTGCCGCCTGTTCGTCACCCGAGGTCACTCCTCCCGGGGTGTTGGGCGACTGGGAGCTCCGGGAGGGGACCCGGGCGGGGATGCCGTTCCCGATGGTCGAAGGAAGCCGCATCACGATCGGCTTCGCCGCGGATGGAACGGTCGGAGGAGTGGCGGCCTGCAACTCGTACGGAGGCACGTACGTGGCGGACGGCGAAGACGTGATCATCGGAGACGAGCTCGCCTCGACAGCCATGGCCTGCGGAGAGCCCGGTGTCATGGAGTCGGAGGCCGCCTTCCTGGCGGTCCTCCGCGCCCCGCTGACCTACGTTGTGGACGGTGATGAGCTGACCATCAGTCACTCGTCCGGCGAGCTCGTCTTCGGAAGCGTGCAGCCGGTCCCTGCCGCCGCCTTGCTCGACACGCCGTGGCAACTGGACTCGGTGATCATCGGGGACACGGCGACTTCGGTCCAGGGTGTGGCGACCCTCCTGCTCGGGACTGACGGAACGGTGTCCGGCTCGACCGGGTGCAGGACATTCTCGGGTTCCCATGTCCTCGACGCCGACACGGTGCTCTTCACGACGTTCGCCATGGCCGGCGAGTGCCCGGCGGGGTTCTCCGAACAGGACGGGCTCATCGTCAGCGTGCTGGGTGACGGGTTCACCACGACGATCGATGGCGACCGGCTGACCGTGACATCCCGTGGCGGTGAGGGCCTCGTCTTCCGCAGAGATGGCTAGAGCAGGCGCGCCTGGTCACCGCCCAGGGGTTCCAGTCCGAGGTGTCGGTACGTGAGGTCGGTCGCCACCCGCCCGCGGGGTGTTCGGTGAAGCAGACCCATCTGCAAGAGGAACGGCTCGTAGGCGTCTTCGACCGTCTCTGGCTCCTCGCCGACCGCGATCGCAAGGGTGTGTAGCCCCACCGGCCCGCCGCCGAACTTCGAGACGATCGCGTCGAGGATCTCGCGGTCGACCTTGTCGAGTCCCAACTCGTCGACCTCGTACACCTCCAGCGCGTCTGCCGCAACGTCTTCGGTGATCGATCCCCCGGCGCGGGCGACGGCGAAGTCGCGCACCCGTCTGAGCAGCCGGTTCCCGATACGCGGGGTGCCCCGACTGCGGCGGGCGATCATGGCCGCCGCGTCACCGGCGATCTCGATCTCGAGGATCCTCGCCGCCCGTGTCACGATGGAGGCGAGTTCGGTGTGGGAGTAGTAGTCGAGCTTGTCCTCGAGCCCGAACCGGTCCCGCAGCGGAGCGGTGACCTTGCCCTTCCTGGTGGTCGCGCCGACGAGCGTGAACCGATTCAGGTCCAGCCTGATCGACTGAGCCGTGGGGCCTTTCCCCACCATGATGTCGAGTTGGAAGTCCTCCATTGCGGAGTAGAGCACTTCCTCGACGGCCCGCGGGAGCCGATGGATCTCGTCGATGAAGAAGACGTCGCCCTCATCGAGGTTGGAGAGGATCGCGGCGAGGTCCCCGGGCCGTTCGAGCGCCGGCCCGGTCGTCACCCGGAACGCCGTGCCCATCTCGTTCGCCACGATCGCGGCGAGCGTGGTCTTGCCGAGGCCGGGCGGCCCGGAGAACAAGACATGATCGAGAGCGTGTCCGCGCTCGGCGGCGGCTTCGATCGAGATGCGGAGGCGCTCCTTGAGCTTGTCCTGACCGACGAACTCGTCGAGGCGGGCCGGTCGCAGTCCGATGTCGGGGTCGTCGTCGCCCTGCGGGTCGAGGAGGAAGTCCTCCCTCATGAGCTGTCACGCTGCTGGAGGGCCTGCCGGACCTGGTCGCCGACGGGGGCGTCCCGGTCGACGTTCTTGAGCGCCTCGGCGATCTCCGCGCCGGTGAACCCGAGACCCTCCAGGGCCATCCTGACCTGGCCGGCTTCGCTCCCCGCTCCGACCACCTCGGATTCCATGGCAGCGAGCTTCGGGCGCAGTTCGAGCACGAGCTTCTGGGCGGTGCGTTTGCCGATTCCGGGCACCACGGTGAAGGCATCGGCGTCGTCTCCGGCAACGGCAACTCGCACGTCGTCGGCGGTCATGGTCGACAGCACGGCAAGCCCGACTTTCGGGCCCACCCCGGACGCGCTGATCAGCGTGCGGAACAGCTGGCGGTCGAGCGGCGACGTGAATCCGTAGAGAGCCATGATGTCTTCGCGGACGTAGAGGTGCGTGTAGATGGTCACCTCGCCCTCGGAGCCGCTGAGCTGCTCGAGTGAACGGCCCGTCATCGCGACCTGGTAGCCGACGCCGGCCACGGACAGCAAGAGCCCGTCTCCGTCGATGTGCTGGACGACGCCGGTGAGCGAGCCGATCACGACGACTGCCTGAGCTTGAGCGCCTGGAGGTGACACAGGGCGATGCCGAGGGCGTCCGCAGCATCAGCAGGGCGGGGTGCCTCTTTGAGCCCGTAGCGGCGCGCGATCATCGCCTGTATCGCCTCCTTGTCCGCGGACCCCGAGCCTGTCACGGCGAGCTTGATGGCGGTCGGTGTGTACTCGGTGACTGGGACGCCCGCTTCTCCTGCAACGAGCAAGGCGACCCCCGAGGCGCGTCCGACACTGATCGCTGTCTGGCGATTGCGATTGGTGAACACCGTCTCGAGTGCGATGGCGGTCGGCTCGTGCTCGGAGATCACCGACCGCAACTCATGCGCAAGGACGGCGAGCCGGACCTCGATGGGGTCTCCGGCCGTGGTGCGGATGACACCGGCGGCGACCGCACGGACCCGCCCGCCTTCACGCGTAGCCACCCCGTATCCGGTGCGTGTCAGGCCTGGGTCGATACCGAGAACGAACATATGTACGAGAGGATAGGACCGCCCTGTGACATCACGGTGCATCTGCGTGTACCCACGGAGTGGAGGAAGGCTCCTGCCGTCCCACGCACGAGCCGCGGTCGCGTCTGCAGGTCTCGGCGCCGTGTCGACGCTGTAGGCACAACTGCGGGAGGGAGGGATGGGGACAACTCCGACGCCACCCCGTTTCGGGGCGGTTCGGAGTGTGGCTCTTTGGCTGTTGGCTGATGGCCCTTGGCAATCTCTCGGTATCGAGCAGCGAGAGGTCCGCTTGAGGAAACCGCCACCAAGACGTCGATATCGCCAGTGCTGACAGTGCTCTTCTGTCCTACCCCCTCGGTAGGTTGGACCCCAGATGGAAGCCCTCTCGACCGATCGGATCGCACAGCTCACCAGTGACCAACTCGACTCGCTGCTCGAGTCGGTGCGCGCCGCCGAGGCCCACCTGAAGGCCGTCCAGGTCCGATTGGTGCGCGAGGTGGATCGCCGGCAGATCCCGCTCGGGGACGGGATGCGCACCCTCGAGGACTGGATGATCGGTCGCATGGACCTGACCCGGGCCTCTGCCCGCAAGCTCGCCATCGTTGCCCGAGCCGACTCGGCCGAACTCGATGGACTGCTGGCCGATGGGGTCTCGTTCGATCGAGTGGCCGAACTGGCCGACGCCGGAGAGACCGACCCGCATCTCGAACTCGACCTCCCGGCCCTGCGATCCAAGCTCGCTCGACGCTCGCCGATTTCGTCTGCCGACGAGCAGACGTCGTTCGACGACCGATTCCTGCGATCCAACCGAGCCTCGACGAGTCGGCGTGGAACCTCTGGGGCAAGCTCCCGGCGCTGGAAGGCAAACACATCGCCGACACGCTGGACCAGGTCGCCGACGAGCTCCCGGAACCGCCGGCCGGCCATCGCGAGTCACGAGCGACCCGGCGGGCCGATGCCTTGTTCGTGGTCTGCGACCGCAACACCGCCTCCCCCGAAGTCGCCAATGGATCCGGGTCCCGGCCAAACACCACCGTGTTCGTCGATGCCACCGGTGACGCACGCGGTTCGGCCGAATGCTTGGATCGCGTCGGGACCCGGATCGGACCGACCGCGCTGGAACGGCTGTTGTGCGAATCGGCGGTCGATCTGATCGCCCTCACCGATGATGGTGAACCGTTGCGGGTCGGGAACGCCAGCACCGCCATCCCACCGGCTACCCGCCGTTACGTGCTGTGGCGGGACGGCGGCATGTGCACCGCCGACGGGTGCAGCTCGAGCTATCGACTCCAACCTCATCACATCCAGGAACGCGGCGGCGATGGCAATCACCACCACACCAACCTCACCTCCCTCTGCTGGTTCCATCACCACGTGGTGATCCACGGGCGAGGCTTCCGGATCGACCGGACCAGCCCCACCCGACGAAGACGCTTCCTCCCACCCGCTCGATCCAATAGCGATCCACCTACCTGAACCCACGAACCCCTGGCGTCCCCATTTCAGCCGATGGTCCAGCCGTCAATGCCCTTCGAGCGCTCACACCAAGCTGTCGCGCGCGTTGATCTGGAGAAGCTGACGCTGTGTTCGCATGCGAAGCCGACGCTGACGTTCCGCAACTCGCTGTCGCTTTGGGGTGCTGGCGCCCTACGGGCTCGATCGAACGCCGCCGGACATCGCACCCCGAACTTGCAGCGAACTACCGGATCTCTGAGTAACGAGACAACGAGCGAAGCCCGTCAGGCCACCCCCGAAGTGCCGTTCGGCGCTGTAGCGCGTCGTGGGTGTTCTCGCTCCGGAACCGTTGATCTGAGCGGGATGGTGCTGTACCTTGTGCTGTATGTCAGCCACTCGTACGCAGGTTTACCTCACTGAGGAGCAGCGCCAACGCATCGACGCCCTCGCCGAAGCGGAAGGCGTGACCATGGCGGAGATCATCCGGCGGGCGCTGGATTTTTATCTCGAGGACGAGACACCCGACCCCGAGTCGGCGCTTGCGGCCACTTTCGGCGCAGCTCCGCACGCCGCCGTGCCGAGCCGGAACGAATGGGATCGTGGCTGACATCCTCGTCGACACCGATGTCTTCATCGACCACCTCCGAGGCGCCCGACAGCTCGCTCCCGGTCGCCACCGGCTGCACTACTCGGTCATCACCCGAGCCGAGCTCTTCGCCGGCAACACCGCCTCCAATCTGGTCAGCACCCTCCTCGCGCCATTCCGGGAGATCCCGGTGGACCGCACGGTCGCGGAACGTGCCGGTCGAATACGTAGGGAGAGCGGCATCCGTCTCCCCGACGCCCTCATCGCCGCAACGGCGATCGAACACAGCCTGGGTCTCGCTACCAGGAACCGATCCGACTTCGAGCCGGTGCGGAGCCTCCGCCTGAGAAACCTGTTGCCGCACTCGTACGTGCCCGTTAGGCGCTATCTGGCGACGTGGGCGTTCGTGCCCGGGATCAGTTGATCGGCACCTCAGGCCGACTCGATCCGGCGGGTTCGAACGCGTAGCTGTGTTGTCGCCGAACACCGACCAGCCCCGCAGTGTCGGTGAACCGAGAAAGAAGTGCCTCTGCCGCCTCAGTGCTGTCTGGCAGGAGACTCGGTTGGACATAGATCCCTCGAAACCGCAGCCGCTGGTCGGCGTAGAGAGATCCCAACCCGAGGCCGTCGATGTCGCCGCGGACGCTTGCGCTGACACGAACATCTGCAGCCCGTTGCTCCACAACCCGGATATCGGTCGCGTCATAGCGGTAGTGCTCGAAGAAGTACACGCTGGATTCGATCGGTTCGGCGAACCGCTTGGTGTTCATCTCATTGCCCGCCAGGCTCCGCCAGTTGCTTTCACCGAAGGGCACCCAGTCGATGCTGAGACTCGGCTCCGTCGTGCCGTACTCGCGCCGTACCGGCTCGTAGTCGAATGTGAAGGTCCAGGTGAGCCGAAGATCGCACCCAGTCTGGAGGTTCTCGTAGAGGAGACCGGACCATGTGCCACCGATCGGCACCAGTTCATCTCGATGAGGAGCATCGGGCACAGTCACCCGAGCAGGATGCCAGCCCAGTGACCCGACCTCAACTTCCACAAGCCGAACCGGTATGCATGGCCGCACGCCTACGTGCCGATCTGGCGCACTCGGCCGAATGAGCGTTATTGCTCAGGATCTGGTGATCTGCGTGGCTGAGAGGCCTGCTCGACGAAGTCGGGAGGCACGCCGTCAGGGTCGAACTCAACGAGGTCTGTAAGCGTCGTGAAGTGCGCATGTGTCTCGGTTATTTCTGCGGCCACCCGGTCGGCACCGTCAGGTGTGGCGAACCAGTCACGGTCCGAGGCGGCTGCATCCCGTGAGAATCCACCGCGACGCGGCTGCTCCGGAAAAGCGACCTGGAGAGATAAGGCCCAGTGGACTGTCCCCTAGTGCCCCATCTCCCGAGATCCCGCGCCACGGGAGAACCGAACTGCTTGTTCAGCGTGCCGTCAGCATTGCGACTGAACGGCTTCCGATATCCGACCTACGAGCGTGAAATCCCGACGGGGATCTGCCATGCCTTCATCCGCTCCAACGGTCGCATGGGCACCGGTTTCCTCAGTCGGCGGATGAACACCGGAATCCACCCCGTGTGACCCACGAGCCCGGTTGAACCTGGGGAAACGAGCCTGGGAACAGCGCGCATCGATGTCAACGTCGAATCGCGGACTTCGTCGTGTCGCTAGCCGCAGGCGCGACGGAGATACTGCTGGCATTCCTCCTCGGTCATATGTCGTGTGATGCGCGACCGGGCGATGTCGATAAGCTCGTCGACATCGAGTGTGTGGATTCGAACCAGTCCAGGCGGGGTGGTGACGACGATCCGCGGGAGCGTCGGGTGGAAGTCGCCGCCGTGTATTGCCCTACCTTCCAACGCACCGCCGAACTGTCCGAGCGATTCTCCTGTCTCCAAGTCCCACAACTTGAGCGGCTCGCTCCATGCCGAGGTCAGGAGCATCGATCCGTCGGGCGAAGGGACGACGTCGAGAACCAGGTCGTCATGGGCAGGAATCGTCAGACGGAGGGCGGACTCGAGGTCTGCGCCTGATGTCAGCAGGTCGATATCGAAGACGTAGACAGGTCCGGCGAAGCTCCCCACGACAAGATCGCGGTCACCGGGCGTGAATTTCATGCTCAGGCCCTCATATTCTGAGTTCTGGAGGTCGGCCATGCGCTCGCCAGTTTCCACATCAAATAGTGCGATGCTGTACGGCGTCGCATTTGGCCCGAGGTTGCTGGTGGCGACCATTGTGCCGTCCCATGAGAAGTTCGCCTGACCCAGGCATCCGGCCTCGAGGCTGACCGACGGTGATTCATCGAGCGCCGAGACGACTTGGGTCTCGCACGAATCGGCGGACGTGTTCGTAATCAATGCGAGATCACCGCGTGGGCTCACACCTCTGATCTCCCAACCAAGAGGACCGTTGAAGACCGCCTGCCCGGTAGCTACGTCGTAGACGCTCCAGTTGTTTCCGCTCTCACTGAATGAGATCAGATCCTTCGGGAGGTTCGCAGTTCGGAACCAGCTGCCGCCGCCATCTCCCGACCACGACGCCAGCACATCTCCCGTTTCGGCTGCCATGGTGACGAGCGAGTCCCGATCGGAAGCTGTGATCGTCTCGCCACCGGAGTGGTAATACACGCGCCAGGTCGCTTCGACCGGGGATGTCCAGCCTGCGACCTCGGAGCCAGCCGCCGCTGAGAGATCGAAGATCACGGTCTCCCCACCAAAGAGACCGCCGCTGACAAGCAGAGAGGAGTCGGGAATCATGTGGTAGCTCCATGTTCCTCCGAGTTGACCGCCAAGCACCTCGAGGATCTCTCCCGTCGCTGCGTCGATGATGCGAAGATCTGACTCCCCTCCAACAACGAACGAATTGCCATCTCGCAGCCACTCCGGCCGAGACGTGCGATCGAGATCGGTTTCTGCCAGCACCTCGCCGGTGAGGACGTCGATCACGACCGTCTCGACCTGATTGCCGATAGCGAGGCGGTCTTCATCGGGCGACCACGATGTGAACAGGCCATCGGGGAGGTCTGTGGGCAGGGTGGCGAGCAACGCGCCGGACCCCATCTCGATGATCCGCACCTCGATTTCGGTGCATTCCTCGGTGGAGCATGCCAAGTGGGCCAGTCGTCCGCTGCTCGAGAAGCTCGGTCCAAACGAACCAGAACGGTCGTAGACCCTCGACCAACTGAGTGTCGACCACACCTCGACGAGATCGTCCAGTGCGAAGGTCACCAGGTCACCAGCCGGATTGAACGCCACGTCGTCGACGTAGTTCGAAGCTTCCGACCCCACGTCCGTGAATTCACCCGTCGAACGATTCCAAACTCGCACCGGGTTGTCCGTGTTGGGATACGACACGGCGATGAGAATCCCGTCGGGACTGAACGCCGCGCCGCCTGCCTGCGCCCCTTCTCGAACATACCGCTCGACGATCTCGTGGGTGTTCCGGTCCCAGATCGCCAAGTCATCGCCGTCCGCCGTTGCGATCAGCGTCCCGTCTGGGTGCACCGCTGCGAATCGGCCACCGGGCTCTCTGAAGATGATCCTGTCCCTGGCTATCGCGTTGCGCAGCGCGGTCACTGCCTGCTGCGAGTTGGCACCGGCCGCCCGGAACGACTCCAGGGCAGTCAACGCCAGGAGAGCGCTCAGCTCCGGGTCGTCATCGACGACTCGGTCGGCCTCCAGGACGATCTCCCGGGCCTGCGCGAGGTCCTCTGACCGAAAGGCTTGGAAGGCCAGCACCGAGGCGATCAGGGCAGCGATGGCAAAGCCGCCCGTGATTGCAGTGCGACGTCGCCGTCGCGAGACTCGATGAATCCGACGCTGGTCGAGGGCGAGTTCGAGAAAACGGGCCTCATCTACGGTCGGCAGAGAAAGAGGATCGGCTCGCCACTCCTCGAACTGGGCGAGCCTTCCACCGGTCGGGAGTCGGTCGAGAGGCTCGCCGGCGTCCATCCATTCCGCCATGTCCACTTCGATTCGGCGTTGAATGAGCAGAGACTGGCGACGTCCTGTGATCCAGGTGCGGAGGACCGCCCACTCCCTGAGCAGCGCCTCGTGCGCCACCTCGATCGTCGGCCCGCGAGTGATCGGGTCTCGATCGAACGTGAGCAGGCGAGCGTCACCGAATTGGGAGAGGACCCGATCCACCGCACCGGCATCGAGGCCGAGGCCCTCGAGTTCCGAGCGACGGACCCGGCGTCTGACGTCATCGGCGTCATCGGAGACGGTGACGAGTCGGAGGAAGATCTGCTCTGCAACGAGACGGTCGGCTGCGTCGAGCCCCAGGTACACATCGGTAGCGCGCCGGGACAGTGCGCCGGTCACGCCGCCTGCGGCCTCGTAGGCCGAGAACGACACGTCGCCAGCCGAACTCTGGTTCACCAGATCCGACAGCACGAATTGCATCAGTGGCAGCCCGCCCGGCTCGTCGCGAACGTCGCTGACGATCTGATGGGGCAGTCCGGCCTCGAAGCGCACACCCGCGGCCGTCGCCGGCCCTTGGATGCTCTGAAGCAATGCGTCTGCATTCGGCACCGACAGAGCGAGATGCGCTCCCGAGACGATCGGTCCGAGTCGGTCATCGAGGAGCGGTTGGTCGAAGAAGTCGGCACGGATCGTGCTGACCACCCGGATTCGACTGTGTGGATCCTCGGTGGCCTCGATCAGGCTGGTCGTGAACAGCGATCGGACCGAGTCTTCCCCGACCAGCGAATACAGCTCCTCGAACTGATCGACGACGATGACGAGGTCTCCCTCGAGGTCCCGCATGATTCGCTTCCCGATCCGGAGCAGGCCGTGTGAGTCTCTCCTGAGCTCGGCAGCGAGATCGCCGAGACCTTCGGTCGCTACATCGGCGAGGGCTGTCGCCAACTCATCGAAGGGGTGAGCTCCCGGGATGGTGGTGACGATCAGCCACTCATGGGACCCTGCCAGCCGCCCCGTTCGGAGAGCAGGCAGCAACCCGGCCTTCACGAGCGAAGACTTGCCAGACCCGGACGGTCCCACCACGGTCGAGAAGCGTTGGCGTGACACCAGATCGAGAAGTGTCGCGATCTCTCCGTCCCTTCCGAAGAAGTCTCTTGCATCGCTCTCTTCGAACGCGTGTAGGGACTTGTACGGGTTGCGCAGGAGCGTGCTGGATCGAACCGCTTCGACCGATGTACCTGTCGAGGCGAACAGTTCCGACAAGAAGTCGTCGATCGACGCATGCCTCGTGCCCTGATCCGCTTCCATCGCTCGCTCGATCACACCTCGCACGCCTGTCGGTATGGCTGTCAGATCGTCCGTCGACGCGCGTTGGCCGGTCAGGAGTTCCGCTGCCACTGCGGCGAGCGAGTAGACGTCGCTCCGTTCATCCACCGCCATGCCCTCCCGATCTTCCGGCGCCCGATACATCTGTGAGCTCGAGACGACTCCGGTTGCGCGTTCAACTGCGCGGACCGCGATCCCGAAGTCGGCCAGATAGGCGTTGCCTTCTCCGTCCAGGAGGATGTTTGCCGGCTTCACATCGCGGTGGACAACGCCCTGACGGTGGGCGAACGCAAGGGCGGAACCCACCTCCCTGATGATCTGGACGACACGTCCACCCGTAGCGCGCCCTATGGCGAGCCGGCGAGGCTCCTCCCGAGAGATACGGCATGACGAGATAGGCGCCCTCGTGGTCTCGCCAGAAGTCATAGAGCGACACGATGTGCGGATGCTCCAGACGCGCGACCAGACGTGCTTCGGTCTCGAAGTTGCGAACGAATGCCGGGTGGTTGGCGAACTCCGGACGATCCCCTTACAGCCACCTCCCGACCCACCGATGGCTGATATGCCCGATACACGATGCCGAAACGCCCTACTCCGATCCTCTCGCGAATCTCGTAGCCGCGGATCGCATCGCCGAACTGTCGGCTCGTATCGAGGGTGTCGGCGTTGAGCCTCAACTCCGGGAACTCATTGGTAGCGCCTGGAACGACGAGTTGGAACACCTGCTGGGGTGCCCCGAGGCCCTTCAGTCGATGCTCGCCCAGGCTCCGGATCTGGATACCGGGTTGACTGTGGATTTGGCTCTGTGCAGCAGATGACAGCAGCACCTGTCCGCCGTGAGCAACGCTCATCAGGCGCGACCCCCGGTTCCTCGGAGCGCCGAACTAGTCACCACCACGGACATCGACGTCACCGACGTCGACGGACATCCGCACCGAGCTCCACGTCGCCCCAATCAACCGAAGCGAATTCGTTCTGCGCCTCGGCTGCCGCTGCCGCTGCATCTGAGACCGAGGCAAACGATGCGAGGATGCCGTCGCCCGTGTGCTTGAAGACGCTCCCGTTCAGCTGCGACACGATCCTGTTGAGGATCTCGTCATGCCTGGTGAGGGCATTTCGCATCTGATCGGGCTGCGTCTCCCACAGGACGGTGCTGGACTCGATGTCGGTGAACAGAAAGGCGACTTCCTCGGTGCGCACGTCACGGGGAGAAAGCAGCTGTGCATCGTGGATCAGGATTCGGTCCTCGAGCTCCTGGAGCTCAGGCGTGGGCTCGATGCCCAACTCATCGGCGAGATACTCCCGCGTCGTGGCATATGCCCGAAGCGCCTCGTCCTGTCGCCCGCTCGATCCAATGCGATCCACGCTGCGCTGAATCCCACTCGGAGTGGGAACCCTGCCGCCGCGTCCCCATTTCGCCGATGGTCCACGTGCCGCCGATGGCGAGATCGGCATCGATTCTCGATTCGACCGCCAGGAGGCGAAGCGCCTCCAGGCGCCGAATCTCCTCCTGGAGACCCGGCACATCGATCAGATCTGCGTACGGACGGCCGCGCCAGAGCGACAGTGCAGCTCGAAGAGTCTCAGCGGCTTTGTCGGGGTTGGTGCCCAACGTCGCGCGCGCGTCATCGACCATGCGTTCGAACACGACGGCGTCGAGCGAGTCGGCATCGACCTGAAGGCGGTATCCCGGCCCGGCGCGTTCGATCCTGCCACCGATGGCGACCCGTAGGTTCGAGATGTAGGTGTGGACCGAACTTCGAACCGAACCGGGCGGATTCTCGCCCCAAACGGCGTCGGCCAGGGCATCTGCGCTGACCAGGCGGCCCACGTTCTTGATGAGCACCGCGAGGACAGCGCGCTGCTTCGGCCGCCGAGCTGAGTCGGCGCGTCCGAAGTGCCGTGCTCCAGGGAACCGAGTACTCGAAACTCCATGGTGGCAACATACGACTTTGGACGATCTGATGTCTCCAACACGTCTCGCATTTCCGACCTCCACACGGGATCGTGGTGACCGGCGCTTGGAGAGTTCTTGAAGCCTTGGGCTCTGACTTGCCGTCTTGGTGCTCGTCGAGCGTTGCCTCACATGGACGATCGGTCTGGATCCGGGTGGCGAGAACAGACGCTGTGTTCACCAGCATGGAAGCCGAACGCAGAGGTTCCGCAACTGCGCCTCGCTCTTGCGAGTCTCGGCGTTCCCTGAGTTGGCCAGGCCTAGCGTGCCCATGCGCGCAAGCCGAACACCGGGTGTGACGCGCCTCCATCGAATGCGGGTGGGAGGCTTTCGCCCCCTCGGCTCGATCACGCCGCTGGACATTGCGCTGCGTACGAGGGAGGCGTCCCGACCCGTGGCGCTGCCCGCAGAAGACCCACTCTCTTGCGAAGAGTCCAGGTGTCTGCCGCCCCTTCATCGGTCATCTCCGGCGAAGGAGCCTCGACGACCTCGATATCGAATCCCTCGAGCTCGGGAGGCACGTCACCGGTGAGGCGTCGCAGCCGCACCCCGCCGTCGTCCTCGTACACACCGAGTCGATCCCGTCGGTGAACAGGAGAAGCTGCGATCTCTCTTGACGCTGAAGAATGGCCAGGTGGCCAGTTCGTCATCCAAAGCGAGAACCTGTCCGCAGCATATCCATGTCAACTCATAAACATATTCACATCTTCTCCAACGTTCTCATTCAGCTGAAACCATAACCACTGCTGCCAAGTTCTTCCAACACCACAATTTCCATCTCCATTGTGCATCTTCTACTCTCCAATCTTCTGCAGACGCTGTGTTCGCCGAATCCGATGCGCTGTTCGAGGTCCGCGATATAATCGGTCGCTTGGATCAGTTTCTGTCCGATGAGGCTTGCGCAATCAGTTTTGTCTACTTCCTATAAACCTCCTCAGAACATTCCAAGCGTTCACACGAGTTGGTTGCTCATGTTCTATCACATCTTCTCCATATCTCACATCTACCCACTCTCATCATTCCAGCAGCAAACCTACGATCGATCGCCAGCTGGTCGGCGGCGGTGCCCGTCAGAGCGAGGTTCTCGAGTCACGACTTGCCGAAGCAGGCATCTCACGTCTTGCACGCCGAGTTGGTTGCTGGCGGCGGTGAAGCCCGTCACGCGTTCTCGACGACTTGCCGAACAGGCATGTCGTCTGCCACGCAGACAGGGACGCAGTGCTGCGTCAGACCGCCTGGGCGCCCACACAGCATTTCCTCGCCGTCATCACTACAACTTTCATCATCACATCAAACCATATCACTCATGCATCACTCCAATCGACACTTACATTCCGAGTGTCAGTGGCGTGGGCTGGTCAAGCTATTTCACGCTCTCGCAAACATCTTGAAAGTACAAAACTCGAACAGGCACTCGATCAGACCACGCCGATATGTGTCACAGTGACGCAGTGCCTGCGCCAGACCGCCTTCCAGAGGGCGAATGAACATGGTCACGCGGTCACATCCCCAACCTCAGTTCCCGATCGCCACCGAGCAAGGATGGCCCGACAACCATGACGCCGAGTACATCGCGCTGACCCGACTCCACCGAGGAGCGCTCATCGCCAGGGACGACGCCCGCCGCAAGAAGCCTGCGGGTCTTGTCCGAACCGAGACGGTAGACCACCTGTTCGGTTCATCGTAGCCTACTCACGTTTTCTCCGATAATCCCATGTTTTCATTCCATGCAGCATATACCTGCTCTCACATCTGAAGCTCCAACTCCAGTTCTTTTCACCTAGTAACCAACCCATCACAATATTCGCGACTGACAGCAGCAGCGCGCCTCGAAGCGACCGTGTGGACCAGTATGGATCCGGTGCTCGAGGACCAACACCCAACCTCTTCAAACTCCATCCATTTCATTAACGGGACTGAAGCAGGGCGGCGCTCAGCCCCGCGGCCGCGTGGCCGGCGATGAGGAGTCGAGTCATGGATCACCGAAGACAGGGTCCTCACATGGCGCCAGGAGGACTCCATGTCTCCGCTCAATACTCAGTTCTTCGACTTCGACTTCGGCGGGTCGCGATGACGATGTCGCAGTCGCAGTCCATGCTGTGGATCTCGGCTGGTGAGTCGTGGGAGGAAGTGGCGAGCCCGCCCGGATCACATGGACCGGATGGGGCTGGCTGCGCCAGCGCTGGCGCAGCCGGCGATGTCATCTGGCTCTCGGTTGACAACTTGTTGGCCCTCGGACCCTCTGGATCGGCTCCATCAGCCCGCTGAAGTGGGGTGAGTTCAGCGCCGCCGCACGAGCGGACGTTGGCTGACGGGTGATTCGACAACGTCAACAGAAGCTGTGCCACTCAATCGGTGGTCTTTGGTGGTCGAGGCGATCGAGGCGTGCTCCGGTACCGGTGAAGTACACGGAGCGAACCGATGTATGGGATCGACAGATCGGCCGGTCGCTCGAGGACGCCACAGTCGCGTCCCCTGCCGTTTCTGCCTCCGGTCATGAGGATCAGTTTCGGTACGTGACCTTCGACGCCGCAGATCCTCGAGGCAAGAGAGACTGCGTTCTGGGCGGGGAGTACTCGGCGGCGACGTCGATCGGGACGATGACGGTCCGGCCATGGTCATCGTCGACGGCGGCCACGAGTTGGTGTCCACGACGTACGTGGCGTCCGATCATGCGACCCCCCGACTGGCCCCAGCGGATCGTGGTCCTGGATTTCCGGTCGATCGTGCAGGTGCACGGCATTCGACCTTGGGTCTACCCGACCCGGCCGGCCACCCCTTTGTCCTGTTTCTATCGCGGCGAGGCGCACCCTGCTTCCCGCCAGAACGGTCAATCGATTCACCGCAGCCGTGACAGCCCCGGCCGCAGCCCGGTGACTGCTTCGATCAATTCCTCTACGACGAACTCCCCGAACATGCCGCGGTCGCGGTGGTCGCCAACGAGGCAGACGTAGAAGTAGACGCCTGGGTCGCCCGAGGTGAACTCGATCCATGTCTCGGCCCCGAAGCCGACCCCACCCGTTTGAGAACCCCAAAGGGGTTCGGGGAACCGATCTTCGAGGTTGGCGACGACCGCAAAGTCATGCTGCTTCTCGTCCGCTTCGTCGTCGTTTCTGAGCGTCACCGCGACCCTGAGTCCCCGATGGGACTGAAATACGGGGTCCGGGCGCAGTGACATCGCCATCGCCGATACCCCAACCGAGAGCAGTGCCAACTTCGAATGAGCCGAACCCGACACTTGATTGATCTGCAACCACGACCAGCGCAGTCGAACCCGATGAGCCATCCCCGCCACACCCACCGAGTATGAGAGCCAGAATCGCCAGCACAGCCCATGGATAGCGTCGCACTGCTTCCCTCCAATTGATGGCAAAACCCTACCAAGGAACGATGACAGCTGGTAGGCACAGTTTGCACGTGGTCTCCGGCACTATGGCGGGTCGATCGGCGGATGCATATGTGCCGTTATCGGGCGGGTGGAGAACTGTGCGTTACCGCTCGGGATCTGGAGATCTGCGTTGCTGGCGTTCTGTCCGTCGGCCGTGCCGGCGGCTACTCCGATTCAGCCCACAGAGTCGAACAAGGCGAGCTCTGCAGCATCGGGAGCTTGGACGGCGGCGTGCCACTGATCAAGATGGGCGTGTGTGATCGGTTCGCTGTCCCAGGGTGGCGCCGCGTTTCGTACTCCTGGTCAGCGTCCGCGCCACCGCCGCTTCGACAGACCAGGTTTGCAGCCCCGCAGCGACGGTGGGGACCTAGGTCTCCTGTGTCAGCGCCGCCAGCAACGGCGACTTCGGGATCGTTGCCCTCACTGCGATCGCCGGGATCGGCTACCTGATCGACGCCTTCGGGACGTTCCTCGCCGACTACTCGCTGAACGTGCGATGTTCACTTTTGTTGGTGAGCTGGTGTTGATGGCGTGACTCTCGTCGGGGCCAGGACGCGCCCCAAGTGAGGACTTGCGGGCTGCGACGGGCTGGTGTCACCCGTTTGTCCGTCTGGTTCGTCTGTTCTCATGTATGAGTGGCGGGATCGATGGCGAACTTGAATGAGGGGACCTGGAACATGTCGACCGATCGTTCGGATGTACTTGACCTGATTGGGTGGTTGTTGGGGCTGGCGGGATTGGTATTGATGTTCGCGGGGTTCTTTGTTATCGACCATGGTGGTTGGTTGGGGCCTGACAGTCCGGTCAGTGAGCTGGCGGCTGAGATCACTGACAACAGGACGAGAATCGTCGCTGGAAGCACGGTCGGCATTGTCGGAGCGTTCGCCTTGGTCGGGTTTGTTGCCTCGCTGCGGATGCGCCTCGCCCGGGAAGGCTCCAAAGGTGAACTGCTGGCTCTGGTGGCCTATGTGTTCGGGATTGCCATGACGATCGGCGCTTTCGTTCATGCGTCATTTCGCATGGCGACGAGCGCACCAATCGACCCGAACGTGCTCGCCGATGCGGTGCTTCCGCTGTCAATGCTCAAAGAACACGTCAGTGACCTGTTCATGATTGGTGCACTGGGTGTCGCCGCCACTATGAGTGTCAGCTCGTTCGTCGTGGGGTTGCTCCCCAAGACGTTCGCCTGGGTGGGCGTCGTACTCGTGGCGGCCACCGTGGCGCTGATCCCGACTGGTCTAGGGGTTGGCGGTCTCGCCCTATTCCTTTGGCTGATTGTGGCTTGTCCCATTCTCATTGTCAGAGACCACACCGCTAGCACTCACCGGTCACCACAATCCCCCTCGGGCCAGATGGAGCACGAACCCGGCTGAACCCCGGCCGACGCTCAGCGGACAGACCGCCCATAACCGGCATTATGCCGGTAATCATGACGGGCTCGAGTCGTCAGTGAGGTGGGTTCGGGCTGCTTGGACGATGTCGTTGTAGTCGCTCTGGAAGGGCTCGACGAGGGTCCGTTCGAGGACGGCGTTGAGGTTCCAGAGGGCTCGCTGCTCGACGGCGTCTCCGGGGGTGGTGTTGGCGTCTTCGTGGCGGTGGAGCCAGTCGAACAGCACGATTGCTTCGGCTCGGGTCAGCTCGATCGGTGTGGCTGCTTCGGGGTCGAAGGTCATCGATGCTCCTTGTGTTCGTCGGTGGGTGTAGAGCTGGTCGACTTGGGCGGCGACATCGAAGTACTCGTTGGCAACAGTGTCGTCGGCGATGCGGGCGTAGACCATGGTCATCTCGAGGTTCTTGTGTCCGAGCAGCGCAGCGACGGCTTCGAGGCGCATCCCTCGGTTGATGGCCTGGGTCGCGAGTGTGTGGCGAAGCTGGTGAGGGTGGACGTGGCCGATGCCGGCGTTCCTTGCGATCCGGCGGACCATGCGGGTCACGCGGTGTCGGTCGACGTTGGAGGTGGCGTCGGTGAGCAGCCGCCCGGTGCGGGCGATGTGGACGGCGTTCGCCTGTCGCCAATCGTCGATCAGTGTGACGAGGGTCGGGTGGAGCGGGACGTAGCGGTCGTTGCGGAGTTTGCCGACCGGCACGTGCAGCCAGTGGTTGTCGCCGCCGGCGACGACCGGATTGGCGGACAGGTTGCAGAGCTCACCGACGCGCATCCCGGTCCTTGCGAGCAGCAGGACGCAGAGCTTGCGCAGCGGGTCGGGTTCGATCTCGGCGTGGTGCATGAACGCGGCCATCTCCTCGTCGTTGAGGAACTTCGGCAGCGGCTCGGTGCGTGGCGGGACGTCACCGCGGATGATCGGGTTGCGGCGGGGTGCGTCGTCGAACTCCCAGTCAATGATCCGATCGAAGAACACCTTGAGGTGACGCAATCGCGCCCGGATCGTGTTGACCGCCAACGGCTCACCGGTGGCGCGATGGGTGTCGGTGATCAACTTGAGCTTGAACGCCTCGATGTGCGGACGACCGATGTTGGCGGCGCCTCGAACCGTCGGGTCGTGTTCGACGATCCAGAGCCCGAACCGGACGAGCGCGTTCGATATCGACTGGATCGACGCCGGTTTCAACGTGACCGTCTGCTGGGCGATGTAGCGGCGCATCGTCGCATCCAGCAGCGGCGCGCGAACCGCCAACGTGTCCCACGCTGTCGCCCCTGACAGCGCCGGCGTCACAGCCGGCTCGGCGCTCATCGAGCCACCTCCTCACCGATCGAGAGCACATCACGAGCGAAGCGGTTGGCGTCGATCGCATCGGCTGCTCGGAGGTATTCGCTGGCGAGCCAGTCGTTCGACAGGTGCAGGTAGATCCGGGTCGACTCGATCGAACGATGACCGGCTTGGGCCTGGATCGCCTCCAACGACATGCCAGCCTCTCTCAGCCGGGTGAGACACGTGTGGCGCAGCTCGTGACAGGTGCAGTGCTCGAGCCCGGCCCGATCACGCGCCGACACGATGATCTGATCGAGCCCCTTCAATGACAACGGTGAGCCGGTGTTCGGGCCCTTCAACACCACGAACACCCGATCCGTTGCCGCCTTCTTCGGTCGCTCGTCGCGGAGGTAGTTGGCGACCGAGTCGAAGAACCGCGCCGACACCGGCACCAGGCGTTGATGACCGCCCTTGCCGTTCGCGATGAACACTCGCCGCTCGGCGATCTTCAGATCGTGGAGACGCAGCCCAAGCACCTCGGCACGGCGCAGCGCCCCGAGCACCATCGCTTCGACCATCGCCCGATCACGCCACCGGCGACACGACTCCAACAACGCATCGACCTCGGCCGGCTCCAGGATCGTCGGCAACGTCCGTGGCGTGCGCACCAGCGGTGTTCCTCGGTTCGTGCGCGACCGTTTCCGGTTCGACAGCCCTCGCGGCACCGGGTTCGCATCCACCTCCCCGCATGCCAGCAAGAAGCCGAACAACCCCGAGATCGACGACAACCTGCGCTGGATCGTGCGAGCCGACAACCCCGACTCGCCATCGACCAGCCGGACCACACCACGATCGCCGCGCTGGTCGGTGATGAAGCCCAACACGTCGCTCGTCGTGACCTCGCCCGGTTCCTTCGCAACAACGGTGAAGAACACCTTGAGGTCGTAACCGGTCGCCAGCGTCGTGTTCGGCCGAGCACGCGCCGACACGAAATCGAGATAGCGATCCACCTGCTCCTGACCGAGCCGCAGACACGGTCGACCTCCGCGATCGGCCTCGCGAACCAGCACCGGAACCCACGTCATCGAACTACCTCCACCATCGAGAGAACGGCCCAGCCGTCAGCCTCGCGAAACCCCAGGTGGATTACAGGCATATGGGGCATGTTGCTGCACTCGCTAGCTACAGGCCGCGGCAACGGATGAGCACCACGCTCAGTGACGACCCGACGAGAGGCAGGCGCTCCTGGAAGTGCCGATCCCGGACGCTCCAGCAAATGCGTGTTATCGGCCGAGAATTGGTGATCTGGTTCGGGGTGGGAGTGGCGTCGTCCGCCATGCGTTGGTTGCTCCCTCGATGATCCTCGCTGCGGCCTGTTCGGCGCGACTGCGCTGAGTCCCGGTACTTGAACGCAAGGCGCGCCAGATCGTTGTCCGCATGGGAGAATGCGAATATGCGCTGGGGCGAGCAACCGTTGAGTGTGACGGGAGAGTGGTGGATTGACGATCCAGTCGACGCTGTGCCCGGGTTCCTTGAAGGGGTGCCGGGCCGGGGTTTGGTGCTAACCGTGCTCGGCAACATGTCAGAGCCATTCCCGAGGAAGCCCATCCCAGAAGTCTTCGGGTCTGCGTTTTCGGGTGTGGTGCTGACTGGTGTGGCCATGGTGGCCGGGCAACGTACCGGGTCCGAAGTGCAGCGCCAGGAGTTCGCAGTGGAGTCGGCGCTGCTCGGAACTCATAGCTCGCCATCGTCGCTCAGCATTGCTGCCGGCACAGTGCGCTTCACGGGCATGCAAAGCTGGCGCCCAGGGAGCGAGTTCCGTTGGGGACACGAGGGTTCCGACATATTGACAGCAACTTTCAGGCGTCCGCCCGTCGAGTCAGGCGCTGTCTCCGGTGGCAACGTCTCTCTCGCCGTGAACGATCGAACCCACCACGGCATTGGGAAGGTAAGCATTGAGGCTATACCGTCGTTTCACATCGAACTCGATGAGCCAAGCGGCTACAACGAGTTCCTCAGCGAATGGATTGCGCCTCTACGAGATCTCAACTCGCTGGTCACTTCTCACGGAAGCGCCATCGTGGATTTGCAGGTGTTTCTCGCCGATCATGATGGCCCTCCGATAGAGGTGCGTGGAGATCCTGTCGAGTCGGATTCCAAGGTTCGACCCCCTGCATTGACCGCTCTTGATCTCGACTTGATGCGTCCTCCCGAGTGGCCTGGCGTCGATTTCCCTCCTCCGGCCGGCATTCGCTTCCAGGAGATACTCGATAATTGGTGGTTCCTCTACGGGAGACAGCGCCTCGCTCTCGAGATGTATTCCTCCAGCTACTACAGCTCGCCAGCACCCCCAAGCGTTCGACTGTTGAACCATCTTGTCGTCCTAGAAACCTTCCACCAGCACAAGGTCCCCGACGCTGTCAGCGAACCCTGGGATAAGTTCAACGAGCGCAAGAAGCGCATCCTCGACCCTGAGCGGTGGAAAGAACGGAATGACGACCGGAAATGGCTCAAGGGTCGTTCCTGGAACCTGATGAACTCGCTGTCTTTGAAGTCGCGACTTCTCGCCCTTGCAGAGTTGACCAGTGCCCTAGACGAGGTTGTGACGGATTGGGACCAGTGTTGCCAACAGCTCGCTGACACCCGCAACTACCTTGCCCACGGACTCGCTCGACTTGAGGACAGGGCAATCCCTCCTTCCGAATACGAACCAGTCATTCGTCTGCTCGACAGTTGGATCCGCGGTTTGATCTGGGCCGAATTGGGATTCAACGAGTCGTTGATCCCAGGCATGCTGAGAAGAGTCGAGAGCTTCGCTGAGCTGCGAGCCAGCATCAACCAACCTTGGATCAGCCCGTTGTCAGACTCCTCCCTCTGACGAAGCACACCCTGGAAGGTTCGGACGTACCAGCGCCGCCGACTCGGCTCGATGGCGACACTCACGGGTCCGACGGCACAGAGAGCACAACTGGGAGCGTTTCGCTGGACCGAGCGCGGAGGTGCCGATCTCGCGCACTGGGTGGTGGGATGTGTGTTTTGGCGCAAAGCGGGTGATCGGTGTGGGACTCTCGCTCCCTGGCTAGATGGCTGTCTCGAACCTTCTCACGGTGAGGAGCGAACCCGGCCGAAGTGCGTCGGTCGCCTCCGTGGGCACGAAACCGTGGCGCTCATAGAACGCAACCGCCTCGCGGTGCCTCTCTGTCGCCCAGAGCGAAGCAGTCGACGCACCGCAACCCCGACCCCACTCCACACACGCCTGGATCAGACCCGAACCGACGCCCTCGCGTCGCACCCCACGAGCAACCCACATCGCCCCGATCTCCAACGCCGTGTACTCCTGATCGACTCTCCCGAAAAGCATCCCGACCGCTTCACCGTGCACCCAAGCGATCCACAACTCGCCTCGAGGATGCTCAACCGTCGTCTCGACGATCTCCACCCACCATTGATCCGGTCGCTTGCTTTCCTCCTCAAGTGTCGGCCGGAAGGCGTCTGGGGAGTCGGCAAGCGCCCGAAGACGAAGGTCTCGCCACAGCGCCCATTCTCCTGCCCCGATGGTCCGAATCGTCGCGCTCATTGACCCCATTGTGCCGAGCCGCAGGGCGCGACGCGCAGGAACTGATCCTCGATCACGACAACCCGCCCAGATCACCGGCAGCCCTGAGCGATATCGCGCACCCCGTTCCGAGCCGATCCGGCAATCTGGTGCGGCCCTGTAACGAGCTCGCCAGCCCCGCTGACGCACCAACGGCGACCGTGGCGACGGATTCGATGCCGGACTGACCATGTAGGCGGGTGTTGGGAATCGCGGGAAGCCGCACCTCCGCCGCGAGTCATTCCCCTACATCCCGGCTCGTTCCTAGCCGACACGACTCCGGTCGGCAAAGGACATCGCCGTCAAGGCGTCGCCACCGCCGCCCTCGAGGGAGCCCTCGAGCTGATCGCCGAACTCGGCGGGGGCCGAGTCGAAGGCTACCCCGAGCCCGCAGACGCAGTCCCAGCCGGGTTCCTCTTCCACGGAGCCCTCTCCACGTTCGAGAAGACCGGGTTCACCAAAGACCGCAGGATCGGCAAACACCGCTGGGTCGTCGTCAAAGACATCAAACCGACGAACGGTCACTGACGGCAGCACCGGGCCAGACAAGCGAGAAACCGCCCGAGGTCGGACCTCGAAGCGGCTCTCCGACATCGTGAGCTCAGTGGCCGAAGGCCAATCGCGACGTGCCGCTCGGTGTATCTGGTGTTCCGCTCGTGCTCGCTCCGTATCGGGTGATCTGCGTCGAATCTGCGCGGTGCTCGTTCTGAGGAGATCGCGTCCTCGAGATGAGGGTCGAACGGGGAGCTGCCGTTGATCAGCCGGCGAGCTGCTCCATGACTTCGTCGTCGGCGTCGAAGTTGGCGTAGACGTCCTGGACGTCGTCGAGATCCTCGAGGGCGTCAATCAGCTTGAGCACCCGCTCGGCGCCCGAGACGTCGACGGGGATCGTGTTCGAGGGAATCTGGGTGACCTCGGCGGACTCGATTTCGATGCCGGCGTCCCTGAGCGCCTGGCGCACTGCCGGCATGTCGCTCGCTGCGGTGATGACCTCGTAGGACTCCCCCGACTCACGCACATCCTCGGCTCCGGCGTCGAGAGCGGTGAGCATCACCTCGTCCTCCTCGCCCGTGGCGACGATCATCCCCTTCTGTTCGAACAGGTAGCCGACCGACCCCGGCTCGCCGAGGCTCCCGCCGTGCCGGGTGAACGCCACCCGGACATCCGAAGACGCCCGATTGCGGTTGTCGGTGAGGCAGTGCACGTAGAACGCAACTCCCCCGGGTCCGTACCCCTCGTACCAGAACTCCTCGAACTCGACACCGTCGCCAGACTCACCGGTCCCCCGCTTGATGGCGCGGTCGATGTTGTCGTTGGGCATCGAGTTCGACTTGGCCTTGTCGATGGCGTTCGCGAGCGAGATGTTCATCGTCGGGTCTGCGCCGCCCTGGCGAGCGGCCGCCTCGATCGCCTTGGCGAGCTTGGCGAACAGCTTGCCCCGGGCAGCGTCCTGGCGGCCCTTGCGGTGCTTGATGTTGGCCCATTTCGAATGACCGGCCACGGCCTACCTCCCGGGAATCATCTCGATCAGCATGTGATGGATCCGATCGTCGTCGGTGAGCTCTGGATGGAATGACGTACCGATGATGTTGTCCTGTCGCACCATCACCGGATGTCCCTGAACGCTAGCAAGGACCTCGACTTCGCCTCCCACCTTCTCGACCCAGGGGGCGCGGATGAAGACGGCGTGGAACGGCGAGTCGAAGCCGTCGATCTCGATGTCGGTCTCGAACGACTCGTTCTGGCGGCCGAACGCGTTCCGCTGAACGGCGACGTCGAGCACGCCGAGGAGTGGCTGACTGCCCTCGGTGACCGTCGACGAGGCGAAGATCAGGCCGGCGCAGGTTCCGTACGTCGGAAGGCCTCCCTCGATCAACCGGCGGAGCGGCTCCATCAGCCCGAATCTGGTGGCCAGCTTCCCGATGGTCGTCGATTCACCGCCGGGGATGATCAGCGCGTCGATCCCGGCCAGGTCCTCTGGAAGCCTGATCTCTCGCCCGACAGCGCCAAGCCGTTTCACGACCGCGAGGTGCTCCCGGAAGTCGCCCTGAAGGGCGAGCACCCCGACGATCGGTGCACTCACCAGCCGCGGCGGGCGAGCTGTTCGGCCTCGCTCAGCGTGCCCATCTCGAGGCCCGGCATCGCCTTGCCCAGCCCCGCCGACACCTTGGCGACGATGTCGGGGTTCTGCCAGTTCGTCGTCGCGTCGACGATCGCCCGGGCGAACAGGGCCGGGTTCGAGCTCTTGAAGATCCCCGACCCGACGAAGACCCCATCGCATCCGAGCGCCATCATCAGCGCGGCATCGGCAGGTGTTGCGATGCCGCCGGCGGCGAAGTTGACCACGGGGAGCTTGCCGGTCTCGGCGACCTCACGAACGAGCTGGTACGGGGCACCGAGGTCGCGAGTGGCGGTCATCATCTGCTCATCGGTCAGCGTGGAGAGCTCGCGAATGCCTGCCGTCACGGTGCGCATGTGACGGACCGCCTCGACGATGTTCCCGGTGCCGGCCTCGCCCTTCGTGCGGATCATGGCAGCCCCTTCACCGATGCGGCGGAGCGCCTCACCGAGATTGCGAGCCCCACAGACGAACGGGGTGGTGAACGACCACTTGTCGATGTGATAGTCCTCGTCGGCGGGAGTCAGCACCTCGGACTCGTCGATGTAGTCGACGGACAGCGCTTCGAGCACGCGCGCCTCCAGGAAGTGCCCGATGCGAGCTTTCGCCATGACCGGGATCGAGACTGCAGCCTGGATCCCCTGGATCATCTCGGGGTCGGACATCCTGGCGACGCCACCGTCCTTGCGGATGTCGGCGGGAACGCGCTCGAGCGCCATGACGGCGACGGCTCCTGCCTCTTCGGCGATCATGGCCTCGTCGGGCGTCACGACGTCCATGATGACGCCGCCCTTCAACATGTCAGCGAGCCCTCGCTTGACGAGGTCGGTACCACGTTCCACGTTCATTCTCCTTCCGGTACGTCGAATGGTACCGGCCCGGGTACGTTGCCGATATTCGCCGCCTGCTCGTAGACGGCTCGATAGCGGGCGACGACGAGGCTCCAGTCGAACATCTGGACTCGATCCGCCCCGGCGTTGGAGAGGGCCTCGATCGCTGTGGGCGCGGAGAGGAGCCTGCTGACGGCGTGAGCCAACGACGCGCTGTCTCCCACGTCGAAGTAGTCGGCAGCGGCACCGCCGACCGATCGGAAGGCCGCAAGATCGGAAGCGACCACGGCACAGCCGGCGGCCATCGCCTCGGCGAGAACGATGCCGAAGCTCTCACCCCCGAGATGTGGGGCGACGTAGATCTGCGAGGACGCCAGCAGTTCGCGCTTCTCGCGGTCGCGCACCCGACCGTGATACACGACACCGTCGGCGGCGGGCCGCTCGGCACCGATCACGTGGAGTTCCGCCTCGGGAAACGAGGACCGGATGGCTCCGAACGCCCCCAGCATCACATCGATGCCCTTCCGGGGCTCGTCGCGCCCGACCATCACGATCCGACCCGGAATTCGTGGAACGCCGACGCGGAACGAGGCGACGTCGATCCCGTTCGGGATGATCGTGACCGGCGCCCACGCATCCGGCAGGGCGGCCATGGCCATCGGGCTCACCGCTGTCAGCGCTGCGTCCCGCAGCAACCGGGCCCCGACTCCGTCCAGCGCTCGGTACAGCCGTGAGGTCCACGGGGCGACGGCGGCGTGAAACGTGGCGACCGTCGGCCGCCCCGCTCCGAGCGCCGCGAGCGACGTCATCGGCATCAGCGGTTCGTGGACATGGACCACGTCACAGTCGGCCACCGCCGCACGGACTCTCCGACGGACTTTGAGTCCGAGCGCGATCGGCGCCATCGAGCCGTTTCCCGGGATCGTGACCGAACGCCCGACGTCGACCCCCAACTCGTGGCTCACGCCGGGGCCGACCGCGAAGGCGTCGTCACCTCCGGACCGAAGCCGTTCCACCAGGTCGACCGCCACCCGCTGCACCCCTCCGAAAGCCCCGACGTCGTACGGGCAGACGATGGCGATCCTCATGAGCCGTGCTCACGGTCCGAAGGCCAGTTCGGCTGCAGGAGATGCCACTGCTCTGGCTTCCGACGGATGAGGCCCTCCAGTTCGTGGGCGATCTCACCGGTCACGCGGGCGACCTCAGCCGTCCGATCGTCGGGATCGGGGTCGACGGGGATCGGCGGCCGGATGACGACGTGATGGCCCCCATCGGGCCGGAAGTAGCTGGCAACGGGCAGGATCGGCGCCCCGGTGCGCATCGCAAGCGTCGCTGCCCCTGCAGGCAGCGTGGTCGTCTCCCCGAAGAACTCCACCGCCACTCCCCGACCCTTCAGGTCACGGTCGGAGAGCAGCGCCACCGCCGCATTCGATGCGATCGCCGCTTCGAGGTCGCGCATGACCTGTCGCGAACCGGTTGCGAGCACGACGTCGATCCCCAGACCGTTTCGGAGACCGATGAACCAGTCACGGATCCTGCGATTCGCCAGATTCTCGGCGACGGCTACGACCCGGATGTCGAGCGACTCCGCGAGTGCGCCGGCGAATTCCCAGTTCCCGAGATGCGGGAGCACGTAGATCATGCCCGTCCCGGCATCTCGAGGCTTCTCGACGTGTTCGACACCGTCGTGAGAGATCCCGTCGTCGATGGCGGCACGGTTCTTCGGTCGCATCCACAGGGCCTCCGCCCAGTAGCGGCCGTAGGCGCGAAAGGTGCGGTCGAGGTGCCGACGGATGTCGCCTTCCGGTACGCCGACCCGCAGCGCATGCCGGCGCGCCATCGCTCGTTTGCCCCGAGCGAACCGCCCGAACACGAAGCCGGCGAACTCGCCGATCGCCACGGCGAAACCGAGCGGCAGTGATGCCACGAGGCCGGCACCGGCGACGAGCGCGGAGAAGGAGACTCGATGTCGGAGGTCAGTCACCCGAACCGGGAGGGATCGAATGGTAGGTGCTCATGAAGCGCTGCCCCACGGTGAACCAGGCGACCACGAGGAAGATCCAGAGCATGGGCTCGACGAGTCCCGTCATCGCACCGACCGTGGCGAGCATCACCCGCTCGGCCCGGCCCAGGATCCCGCCTTTGCCATCGATACCGAGGGTTTCGGCCTTCGCACGGATGTACGGGATGAGGAGCGCACCGCCCAGACACAGCAGACACAGCAGCAGGATGCGAGCGTCGGTCCGCTGCGAGACGGCCAGACCCGTGAGGATCGAGATCTCACCCACCCGATCGAAGATGCTGTCGAGATACGCGCCCCGGGTGGTGACCTGGTTCGACGCTCGAGCCACCGATCCATCGAGTCCGTCGATTGCCGATCCCCCGAGCGCGATGAGGCCTCCCCAGAACAGCTGGCCGAAGCCGATCACAACGGAACCGACGATCGCGACCAGCAGTCCGAGCACGGTCATCACGGTTGGGGTGAAGCCCAGTTTGACCAGTGCTCGGCCAATCGGCTCGAGGATGCCATGGAGGTGCGGTCGTAGCCGCTGATCGATCATGGGCGCCAAAGCTAACACGGGCGGGCGTCCCGGTTCGAACGTCGCTGCGGCCCGAGCGTCGGCAATCGCGAATTCGATAGGATGAAGCCCACCTAGCGAGAGGAAGTGGCAGCGGTATGTCTGAAGTCGTGATTCGGTCGGGGGACAGTGAAGTCGTATCCCAGGTCATCGAGGCAACCAACGGTGACAACGGCTTCGACATCTCCTCTGTCAGGTCGACGCTCGGGATGGTCACGGTCGACCGCGGCTTCGGGAACACCGCCGAGAGCGCGTCGACGGTCACGTTCATCGACGGCGAGGCCGGAATTCTCCGCTACCGCGGATACCCCATCGAGCAACTCGCAGAGAAGGGCGATTTTCTCGAGGTCGCCTACCTTCTCAACTACGGGGAGCTGCCCGACAAGGAGCAGCTCGAGACCTTCACCGCTCAGATCACCCGTCACAGCCTGCTTCGGGAGGACATGAAGTACCTGTTCGAGGCGTTCCCCCACGACGCGCATCCGATGCAGATCCTGGCATCGGCGACGTCGGCGATGGCGACCTACTACCCCGATGCGCTCGCACCCAAGGACGTCGAAGCGCTCGACATCTCCACTCGCCGTCTGATCGCCAAGCTCCCGACGATGATCGCCTGGTCGTACAAGTACCGGGCGCACCAGCCGTACGTGTACCCCCGCAACGATCTGGACTACTGCTCGAACTTCCTCAACATGATGTTCTCCGTTCCGGCCGAGGACTACGAGCCGAACCCCGTCATTGCACGGGCGCTGAACGTCCTGCTGATCCTCCACGCCGACCACGGGCAGAACTGCTCCTCCTCCGCCGTACGCCTGGTCGGTTCGGGCCAGGCGAACGTGTTCTCATCCGTTTCAGCCGGCGTCCATGCGCTTTCGGGCCCGCTCCATGGCGGCGCCAACCAGGCGGTGCTCGAGATGCTGGAGCAGATCGTCGCCGACGGCGGAGACGTGTCGAAGTTCGTCGGCAAGGCAAAGGACAAGGATGATCCGTTCCGACTGATGGGCTTCGGACACCGCGTGTACAAGAACTTCGATCCCCGCGCCCGGATCATCAAGTCGGTCGCCGACGACGTGCTGGCTCAGCTCGGTGTGAGCGACCCGCTCCTCGAGGTGGCGAAGCAGCTCGAGGAGGTCGCGCTCGAGGACGACTACTTCGTGTCGCGCAAGCTCTACCCGAACGTGGACTTCTATTCGGGGATCATCTACCGAGCGATGGGATTTCCCGCCGACATGTTCACCGTGCTGTTCGCACTGGGTCGACTCCCCGGTTGGCTCGCCCAGTTCCGTGAGATGAGCCTCGATCCGGCAGGTCGCATCTTCCGCCCCCGCCAGGTCTACACCGGGCCTGCCGAGCGAGACTACGTACCGGTCGACCAACGGTGAGTCCCCGGCCCGTCGCCGGACGTGGCCGGCGGTGGAGGGCCAGGATCGACACGTGGGTATTCCGAGGTTGCTTGCCGGTTGGCCGACAACGGTTGTGACTGCGAGTCAGGTGGCTTCGTGCTCGACGGACGGTACCCCGCCGAGCACGAGGAACAACGCGAACATCCTGAACCACGTCATCGCCAGCAGGATCGACACGGTCCCGGCGAGGACGATTGGCGTCGGGCGTGCCGCACCGATCACCAGGATCGCCACGCCGGCCAACGCGAACGTGGGGATGAGCTGTCGCAACCACCCTTCCGGGAAGCTCTCGTCGGGGAGCGCCTGAGCGGCCACGCCGATGGCGGCCAGCACGATGGTCACCGATCCGGTGAGCAGCCAGGCGCCCGCCACGGGAGTCCGTGGATCGACCGCATGTTCGACGAGGCTCACCATCGCCGCTCCGCCGGCAGCGATACCCATCGTCAAGGGTAGATGTACGAAGAACCACGCGGACAGACGCCCGACGTGGTCCTCTGGGATCCGGCGTCCGAGACTGTCGAAGTAGTTCCACCAGATGCCGAATCCGATGGTCAGGCCGATGATCCCGGTGGCGACGATCCTCGCCGTGAGCTCCTCCGAATCGCCGATCCCGTCCACCACTCCGACGATGACCTCGCCCAGGACGATGATCGTGAACAGCCCGAACCGCTCCACGAGGGAACCGGTGATGCCTGCATGCATCGCGCCAGACGTATCGAGGCGCATCTGGACGAATCCGCCGACGACCCACAGCACCACCAGGATCCCCCAGATCACCAGCCGACTCGTGTCGTTCACGAAGGCACTGGCGATCAGAGCCAGCACCGTGGTCCCCATGCCAGCCAGATAACGGGTCGTGACGGGCCGATAGACGGGATCGTCGATGCGGTGGATCAGGTACCACTGCCAGGTGTACAGCGTGAACAGCACGGCGTACGTGATCGCGAAGGCACCTCCTGAGTCTCCGGTTGCGTCCCCGGCGAAGACTGCGAGCAGCGCAAGCAGTGACATCTGGACGAAGATGTAGTTGCGGCTGCGCCCGTCCTCACGGGAGTGCAGCTCGTGCCAGAGTGTGCCGTTCAACCACGCCAGCCAGATCATGCCGAACACGATCGCGAAGTCACGCACACCCGCCCAGTTGACGTGCTCCGCCAGGTGGTGCGTGACTTGAGCGATCAGGACCACATAGGTGAGGTCGTAGAACAGCTCGAGGAAGCTCACCTCCCGGGTGAAGACCACCTCGCCATGACGCCTCGGTGGAGTCCGAAACCATCGACGCAGGCCAGCTCTCACTTGCCTACGCGTCTCGCTCCTCGTCGTCACCATGCTCCTCGATCGGGATCGAGATCGTAGGTGAAGGACGGTTGCATAGGAGTGACGGTTGCATAGGAGTGATGACCCCGAGCGGGTGCCGTCCGGCCTCTTCAGAGCGAGTGATGCCCAGCGGCTGATGCGTTCGGCGGAGAACCGTGGGAACGCCCAGTCGAGTCGTTCCCAACGAACGTCAATCCGGAACCGACTCGGTGTACACCTCGTCGATGGGGGCGCCCGTGATGGCGTCGAGTTGCACGAGCGAGCGTTGTGTCGGCGGCTCGTCGGCGGAATACAGGATGACGCTCCATTGCGGCCGACTCGAGAGACCGTGGAAGGTGACGGCGGCAGAGGCGTGTCCGACTGCGAAAGGAGCGAGGGCAGCCGCTACCTCCAACGCCTTCTGTTGATCGACTTCCAGCGGCCACGCCGCACGGAAGTGCCACGCGGCCAGGATCGCCATCAGCGCGGCCGTGACCCAATACAGGGTCGCCACGGTCAAGGCCAGTCCCGCCAGCACGACCGCCCCGCCGGCGTACATCCAACCGGCGATTCTCCTCCGGCGCGGGTCCGGGAACCGGTACGGGCCGACGATGTTGGCGTCGAGCTCCTCGGGAATGCCCTCTGCATCGGCGACGTCGCGCGGTACGTGAATCCCGTCGGTCATGCCGGCACCCCCGGAGGCATCGCCTCGGAGATGAGCTCGGAGATGATCTCGTTCACTCCGACCCCCCTTCGCTCGTCGTCGTCGCCGTACCGACGTAGCCCGGCGGTGCCTCCTTCGACGTCTCTGTCGCCCACGACCATCACGGCCGGCGTCTTCGTCGTGATCGCTCGCCTGATCTTCTCGCCGACCGTCTCGCCACTCCGATCCACCTCGATGCGCAGTCCCGCCGCATGCATCTGGGCGGCGACGTCATCCGCATACTCGATGTGGCGGTCGGCGACGGGGATGATCACACCCTGGACCGGTGCCAACCAGGTCGGGAACGCCCCGGCGTAGTGTTCGACGAGGATCCCGACGAACCGCTCGATCGATCCGGCCTTGGCACAGTGGATCATCACCGGGCGGTGCGGAGCGTTGTCGGATGCGGCGTAGTGGATGTCGAAACGCTCCGGAAGGGCGAAGTCCACCTGAATGGTCGACATCTGCCACCGGCGCCCGATGGCGTCCTTGACGTGGACGTCGATCTTCGGGCCGTAGAACGCTCCGTCGCCCTCGGCGATCCGGAACTCGAGCCCGGAGCGCTCCATCGCTGCGGCCAGCGCAGTTTCGGCGTGCTCCCAGCCTTCGTCGGTTCCGACGGACTTGTCGGGTCGGGTCGAGAGGTCGAGCTCGACCTCGTCGAAGCCGAAGTCCTTGAGCCATGTGAGCACGAAGTCGAGGTGCATCGCCAACTCGTCGCCGAGCTGATCGGGGGTACAGAAGGTGTGTGAGTCGTCCTGGGTGAATCCCCGGGCGCGGAGCAGGCCGTGGATCACTCCGGACCGTTCGTTTCGATAGACGCTGCCGAGCTCGCCGAGCCGGAGGGGGAGCTCTCGATACGACCGGCTCCTGGCTTTGTAGATGGTGACGTGGAACGGGCAGTTCATCGGCTTGGCCCGGTAGTTGTCCCCGCCGTCCATCTCCATCGGCGGGTACATGCCTTCGGCGTACCACTGGAGGTGACCTGACGTGTTCCACAGGTCCTCTCTGGCGAGGTGCGGAGAGAACACGAAGTCGAACCCATAACGTTCGTGAAGCCGACGCGAGTGGTCTTCGATCAATTTGCGAACCTGACCGCCCTTCGGATGCCACACCGCGAGCCCAGGCCCGACCTCGGACGGAAACGAGTAGAGATCGAGCTCGGGCCCGAGGCGCCGATGGTCGCGCTTCTCGGCCTCTTCGAGCCGGTGCAGGTACGCCTCGAGCTCCTTGGTGTTCTCCCACGCGGTGCCGTAGATCCGCTGGAGCTGCGGATTGTTCTCATCACCCCGCCAGTAGGCGCCCGCGGTGCGCAACAGCTTGACCGCCCGGAGTCTGCCGGTGCTGGGTACGTGCGGACCTCGGCACAGGTCGACGAATCCGTTGTTGCGATAGACCGTCACCTCGTCACCCGCCGAGACCTCACCTGGTTCGACGGTCTCGATGATCTCTCGCTTGAACCGGTGATCGGCGAAGAGGTCGAGTGCTTCGTCGCGCCCCATCGCCTCGCGCACGAATGGCTGATCTGCACCGATGATCTCGTTCATCCGTTGCTCGATGCGTTCGAGATCCTCGGGGGTGAAGGGCTCTTCGACACTGAAGTCGTAGTAGAAGCCGTCGGTGATGGCGGGCCCGATGGCGAAGGTCGCTCCGTCGTACAGGTCGAGCACGGCTTGGGCGAGCACGTGCGCCGCCGAGTGACGCAGCACCGATCGGCCGTCCTCGGTGCCCTCAGTGATGATCTCGATCGAACCTCCGTGCGGGAGTGGCCGGCTCAGGTCCAGCCACGCGCCATCCAGCCGCACGGCGACTGCTGCCTTCGCCAGGCGTGATCCGATCGCCTCGGCGACATCGAGCCCGGTGGCTCCGTCGGGATGTTCGACCATGCTCCCGTCGGGGAGACGAATTTCGATAGACACGTTGAATTTCTCGCTAGCGTGTGGAGGAGACGCAATCGTACAGCGGCGATAGGAAATCCCCTTCCTGATTCGCACGCTGGATCAGGGATACAGGAGCGGCGAACTGAGTCAGCGCGAGATCATCAAGAGCATCGCAGCCGGAGCGACCATCAAAGAACTCTCGTTCCAGTCGAACTACGTCTACCGGTTGTTGCGGGAGAACGGCGATTCCACGGTCGTGAAGATCTACGCAACCCCGTCGAGGGAACGCCGTGAGCGACACGCACTCGAGGCGTTGCTCGGCATCGATGGAGTGCCACAGATCCTCGAGCGCGGCGCCACCGAGGGCTACTCGTGGATCCGCATGACAGACGGCGGCGCATGGAATCTGGCCGCATTGCCGAGGAATCTCGACACGATCGCCAAGGCAGGCCATCTCCTGCGTGGGATCCACGACTCGAAAGCCCACATCACCAATCTCGAAGGCGGGATCGACGGCGAGTACGTCGTCGCGCACTACAAGTCGACCCTCGATCGCCTGGAGCGCTATCGCCGGAGGCTCGAACTACCTGCGGCCGTCCTCGACGCCGCCAAGTCGTCTTCGAACCATCCCGATTCCACGGCTCCGGTGCCCTCGCACACGCGCCCGAAACCCGAGAAGTTCGTCGTGGCCGAGGACGGCTCCATGACGCTGATCGGATGGGAGTGGGCGACCCTGGCGCCGCCGGAGTGGGACCTCAGTCTCGCCACGTGGCGGTTCAGCCGAACGCTGGGTCCTGATGCTGCGCAGGCGCTGTGGGACGGGTACGGCGCCCGGTTCTCCCAAGAGCGGCTCAAGCCGTGGATCGCCTACCACGCCTCGATGGCGATGCTCGACGCCGCCGAACAACGCGACGGCAGGCTCGGGGATCTCAACTACCTGATCACCGATCTGAGCTCCGCCATCGCCTGAGATCGCGAAATCCACCAATCCTGGACCCCCCGCGCGTATGGTGACGGCCCATGAGGAGAACATCGCTGGTCCGAACGCACTCGGTGGGGGCCCACGGCTCACCGACCGTGTTGGATCTCTCTGCAGAGTGTGACCTTCCCTGTCCCTGGTGCGCCGCGACGACCCGCGAATCGGATGCGCGCTGCCCCAGTTGCGGCCGCAGATTCGGCTGAAGTCAGACGGCCTTGAGAAACGCTCGATCGATGTGGTCGAGCCGGAACCCGAGTTGCTCGTACAACGCGAGGCCGGCCCGGTTGTCGGCGTCCACGTAGAGCATCACCGATGACAGACCCTCTTGTGCCAGGTGCCTCATCCCCTCCAGCACCAAAGCGCGCCCCAATCCTTGCCCTTGGAACCCGGGGTCGACGGCGATGACGTAGATCTCCCCGAGCTCGTGGTCGTGTCGCTTGGTCCAGCAGAAGCCCGCAAGCTTCCCGTCGATCCAGGCCATCCTCACCCCCTTGGCACTGAACCACGGCTGCCGCATCCGGTCTTCCAGCACCTCCATGGTCCATCTGCCGTTCTCCGGATGACCGGCGAATGCGCGATTGTTGACGTCGAGCCATGTCTGCTCGTCCCGGCCGGGGACGAACGCCTCGACCTGGACCTCGGCCGGGAACCGAGCCGAGTCCTCAGCCGGCAGCGAGCGGCGCAGCTGACGGAGCTCTCGCTCCTCGGCGAATCCCATCTGCTCGAGCACTGACGCGATGTGTGGCTGGAACGCCCAGATCCGCACAGCCGAGCCAGACACGCTGCGAACCCGCTCCACGCCGGCGCCGATCATGCGCTCCAGCGTCCCGGAGTCGCGATGCATCGGATGGATGGCCAACTCCATCGCACAGGTGTTGGTCTCTGGCATGTGGCCGATGGCCACGTAGGCAACGATCTCGGGACCGATCTCGGCCACGATTCCAGCCATGCCGTCCGGCTCGGGATGGATGAGGTCGAGGTACTTGTGCTCACCGATCGGCCGATGACCGTCACACTCGGCGGCGAGGTCGAACAGCCCGTCGAGTGCGGGCAGATCCGCCGCGGGATTGACCGGTCTGAGTTCCATCGTCGGAGAAGAATACGGATGAACGCTGGGTATCGGAGATGTTACAGATACACTTTTTCCATGACTTCGGTGGGTTTGGTGCTTGGTGGCGGCGGAATCACCGGCGCGGCCTATGAAATGGCCGCGCTGATGGCCATCGAACTCGCCACCGGATGGTCGCCCAACGACGCCGACGTCGTCATCGGGACCTCTGCGGGCTCGTTCGTCGCCTCGTTGCTCAGACACGACCGCCTCATCGTCGACTCGCTCGTCGACGCGGGCGAGAGCCGCGAGGACGTCGCAGCGCGGATCTCCCAACGCCTGTTCAACCGGGCGTCTGGTGCCGGTATCGGGCCCTGGCTGCGTCACGGACTCCTTCCGAGTGTCCGCAAACCCGGCCTGACGGCACTTCTGGCATCGCCGGCTCCCTTCGTGGCAACCGGGCTGAAGGACTGGGTAACGAGAAGGATCGGTGAGGAAGCGGCCGCGTCGTGGCCTACGCGACCCACCATCATCACTGCGTACGACATCGCCGCCAAACGGCGCGTTGCCTTCGGAACCGAACGTGCGCCGGTAGTCAGCATCGCCGATGCCGTTGCGGCGTCGAGCGCCATCCCCGTGATCTTCCGCCCCTGGGAGATCGACGGGGTCCGCTACGTCGATGGCGGCGTCGTCTCGGGGACGCACGCAGATCTCCTGCTCGGCTCGAATCGACCCTTCGATCTGATCATCGTGATCGCGCCGATGGCCGCCGAAGAGCAACGCGAACGCGCTTGGTTCCACGAGAAGGTCTTCGATCGGGTCGGGAGTGCCGCACTGCAGCGAGAATTGGCGGAGATCCGCCGAGCCTGGCCGGACACCGATGTCATCGTGCTGGAGCCGGGTCCGCAGGTGCTCTCTGCGATGCGCCCGAATCCGCTGGATCCGAAAGGTGCGGTACCGACGTTCATCCGGACGCTGATCTCGATGCGCCGCCGACTCGCAGAGCCGGCGCTCTGGACGGTGCTGTCCCATCACCTCGTCGACAGCACCCTCGAAGCCCGCTCGGGTTGAGTTCCGAGCCCTCGCCCGACTCTTCCTCCTGGACACCCGATCGAGCGAGTGGACGGCTGCCGCTACGCAGTCGCCGGAGCCCAGATGTCGGTGGCAGGCTGCGCCGGCGTCGGAGCGGGTTCGATCGTCTCGAGAAGGGTGACGGTCACGAACCCCTCCCGGCACAGTGCGGTGTCGGATCGGGGATCCTCTCCGGTGGTCGAGCTCCGAACTTCGAACTCGAGAAGCTCACCGGGCACATTCGCCGTGGCCACTCTGATGTGTCCGAACTGGTCGAGATCGGCCCAGATCGTCCCCTTGATCTCACTGAGACGCCGTCCCGGCACATTCACGTTGAGCACTGCGCCGGGGCCGTGCCGGATCAACCAATGTGCGGCCGAGGTGCCGATCTCGGCGGCCTCGTCCCAACACCAGGGATCGGAATGATCGAGGCTGACGGCCAACCCACACATGCCGAGGCTCCTGGCGGTCAATGCAGCGCCGACCGTGCCCGAATGGAGTACCGAGTGGCCCGTGTTGAGCCCGGCGTTGATGCCGGCGACCACCATATCCGGTTTTCGCCCGAACGCCCCCAGCGCTGAAGCCAACACGGCCAGGCCGGGCGGACCGTCGACCGAGTAGGCACGATCGAGGCCTTCGAGCCGATACGCGCGCATTTCGACCCCGGCCTCGGGGTCGAAGCGCCCCAGCGCCGTGCCGCTGCCGCTCATGTCCTCGCGCGGCGCAACGACGATCACCTCGAATTCGGCCGAGAGGCGTCGCGCGAGCGAGTGGATTCCAGGCGATGCGATGCCGTCGTCGTTCGTGATGAGCAGACGCGGATGTACCCGCTCCCCCATCGGTTCGTCATCGATGACCAGTTCCGGTTCATGAACGTCCGTCATACCGGTACCTCCAGGGGTTCGACCCGAACCTGCTCGGCCAGTTGTTCGATCAAGCCCGCAGAGGCGCTGCCGAGTCCGTGTCGTGTGACGTTCGCCGCTCCAGCAGCGCATGCAAGGCGAATCGCGGTCTCACCATCGAGGTCGCGCAGGACGCCAGATGCAAGTGCAGCCGTCATCGAATCTCCCGATCCGCGGGGATCCACGGCTCGCAGGATCGGCGGTCGTGCCCTCAGGATGTGACCGTTCAGCGCCACTATCGCCCCTCGCTCCGCCTGTGACACGACCAGCCAACCGATGTCGTACCGGTCGAGTGACCGGATCGCACCATAGATCGCCGAATCGCTCGTATCGATCACGACGCCGTCTCTGAGGAGATCCTCGTCGCTGACCTTGAGCACCGCGAGCCGCCCGCGTTGGAGGAAGGCTTCCAGCTCGGGTCCGTGGAAATCTCCGACCGTCACGACATCGGTCGCCGCCAGATCCTCACCGAGCCGCTCGAAGAACGACAGTGGTACACACGTGTCCGAGGCGCGGCCGGTCACGACGGTGACCGACGTCGACAGTGCGAGCTCGAACACCGTGTCGAAGAGTTGATCCACGTCGTGGCGGTGCATGGTCGGTTTCCGTTCTTTGGCGATCTCTCTCGCGGTCCCGTTCCGCCGGTCTTCGATCACACAGGTCGTCGCCCTCGAAGTGTGGACGGCTGCGAACTCCACCCCCCACATCGGGACGAGCGTCTCGAGAACTGCTCCCGACTCGCCTCCGACCGGGCCGCACAGCACAGCGCGACATCCGAGCTGAGCGAGAAGGCGAGCGATCCAGAAGCCCTGGCCCGCGGGATGCAAGTGGATGTCTGCGCCGTTTCCGGACTCGTCGCTCTCGATCATCACGCTGAGCGCAAGGCTCGGCGCGACCACACACACCGACTCGTCGCGTTCGGCCCTCACCCGTCGTTCCATGAGCCCGATCACTCTGCCTCGCACCTCCTTCCGTCCGCCGTCGAGCCGACGCCGGACGCGACCTCGAGCCGAGAGCCGGATCAGTCGGCGGGACCGCTGGGGTTCGGGACGACCACGACGGGGATCGTCGAGTGATGCGTCAGGAAGTGAGCGACGCTACCGAGCAGGATCTCGGCGAGCTGGCTGCGACCTCTGCTTCCGACGACGATCGCCTCTGCCTTGTGCCGGTAGGCCTGTGCAAGCAGTACCGACCGGGAGTCCCCGGTCTCGACGACAGTCCGACAGCGAACACCCAGTTCTTCCAGGCCCGGACGCACCGACTCCAGCTCAGCCTGCAGCGTGTCGATCATCTCCTGGTTCGTGGCATCGCCCATCATCGGGTTCCAGTCGTAGACGCCCACGACGATCACCTCGGCGCGGCTGCACCGGGCGAGTCGACCCGCCCACGCGACCGCGGCCTTCGAAGATGGCGAGCCGTCATAGCCGCAGACGATTGTGCCCAGCCGTTCGGTGTATTCCGACCCTGTCACAGTCTCCACCTCCCTGGTAAGCATGACGGAGGACACCGGACGTGTACCAGTGCCGGATGGCCCGGCCGGACGAGGGTCCGCACGGGTGCACCTGCTGAACGTTGCGAGGAGGCCGATTGGACTTCTTGAATGTGATGTCGTCGCTCGGGGTGGCACTCGGGCTGGGCCTCTTGGTCGGGCTGCAACGCGAGTACGCGAAGAGGCGCAACCACGAGGACCTGCTCGGTGGTGCTCGTACGTTCGCGCTGATCGCCGTCGTCGGGGCGCTCGCCACGATGCTCTCGGAGGTGGCAGGGACCTTCCTGGTGCTTGCGACCTTTGCCGGAGGGATCATCGTGTTCCTGGCGATCGGCTACGTGAGGTCGACTCACGAGGGTCACATCGGCATGACGACCGAGGTAGCCGCGCTCATCGTGTTCTGCGCCGGAGCGGTCTCGGGTTTCGGTGAGCTCCCGATCGCGGTCGCGATCGGCGTGCTCACTGCGACCGTCCTTGCGATCAAGCCGTACACGCGACAGCTGTCGGCGAACATCGAGACCGAGGATGTCTACGCAACCCTCAAATTCGCCGTCGTCGCCGCCCTGGCCCTGCCATTGCTACCCGATGAGACCTACGGGCCGAGCCCCTGGAATGCAGTGAGCCCGTACAAGGTCGGCCTGATGGTGGTCTTCATCTCGGGGCTGTCGTTCATCGGGTATGTACTCATCCAGATGGTCGGCACCAAGCGCGGGATCGGACTCACGAGTCTGCTCGGTGGCCTGGTCTCGTCGACTGCGGTGACCTTGACGCTCGCGGAGCGCAGCCGATCGCACCGATCCATGTCGAATCTGCTCGGTCTCGGTGTGCTCCTGGCCTGGGTGATCATGTTCGGCCGGATCCTCGTCGAGGTGGCTGTCGTCAACCTGGACCTGCTCTCCACGGTCTGGCTCCCCATCACCGCCGCCGGTCTCGTCGCCGGTATGTGGGCAGCATGGCTCTACGCGAGAGCCACGAGCGGAGCTTCCGAAAGTGAGTCCGGCAGTTTCACCAACCCGTTCCGGCTGGGTCCGGCGATCCAGTTCGGCCTGCTGTATGGACTCGTGCTGATCGGCTCGAAGGCGCTGTCCGATTGGCTGGGTGCCAGCGGGATCTATGCGGGTGCGATCGTCTCTGGCCTGGCCGATGTCGATGCGATCACGCTCTCCATGGCCGAGCTGAGCCGGGGATCCGGTGTCGTCGAGGATCGAGGTCGCCGCCAACGCCATCGTGTTCGCGGCTGCGAGCAACACGCTCGTCAAGGCCGGCATCGTCTGGGTGACCGGCTCACCCGGAATCCGCAGAGCGATCGCCCCGGGTGCGCTCGCCGCGGTGGTGGTGTCAATTGGCCTCACGCTCGTTCTCTGAGCCCACGGTCGCGCCCGAGCCGGCAACACGCCTCCAAGCCGGTGCCCACCAACAGAGTCGAAGGACCCCTATGGGGGGCGGTTCCGAGGCCTGCAGCGGACGCGGGCCTTTGGCCCCTGGAAATGTCGCTCGAGAACGGATGCAATGGGGACGAGGCCGGAGGAGGCAGAGATGACCGCGAAGGATCCCGCATTGCGGCGAGCGGAACGGCATGTCAAGGTCGTTCGAGACTTCTATTACCACCTGATGGTGTTCGTCCTCGTGAATGCATTCTTGATCATCGTCGACGTCGGAGGAGGCGCCAACGACGGCTTCCTCGGACTCGACTTCGCCTATTGGATCGCGCTGTTCTGGGGCTTCGGCATCATCGGGCACGCGATCTATGCGTTCTTCGGAGACCACCGGGTCACGAAGGTCTATGCCCAGGAGAAGAAGCGCGAAGAGATCTCCGGACGTCGTTAGCCCGTCGAACCGGCCCGGCTCATCGCGGGAGTCCGAACCGACCCCGACATCGTCTGGTGGTCTCAGGGCCATACCGGGGAGATCCCCAATTGCTCCACGGCAGGCCGTCACGCAGGATGGTGGGAGAAGTCAAAGAACGGTCTACACCGAGGAGCACGACATGACCACCGAACATGAACCCACGCACGCGGTAGACACCACCGAGAGCGGCGACGTCGCAACCGAGGACATCGCACAGCCGGCAGGAAACGACCAGGCCGAGTCAGAGACTCCGGAGCCGGAGCAGGTGACGGTCGAGCCCGAGACAGCGGCGTCCGAGATCGTCGCATCGTCGGCGACCGACGACGTCGACGCGGCACACGAACTCTCGAGCGAGTCCCGCAACTGGGCGACGTTCGCCCACCTGTCGGCGTTCGTGATGTTCCTGGGCATCCCCTCGCTGATCGGCCCTCTGGTCGTCTGGCTGGCCAAGAGGGACGACCCATACGTCGAGGCGCAGGCCAAGGAGGCGCTCAACTTCAACATCAGCATGCTCATCTACGCGATCGCAGCCGGGATCTCGATCCTGCTCGTGATCGGGATCATTGCACTGCCTGCGGTGTTCATCGCCTGGTTCGTGCTCGTCATCGTGGCTGCGATCCGCAGTGCAGATGGCGAGGAGTACCGGTACCCGTTCACGATCCGGCTGGTCTCCTGAGTCTCTCCTGAGTCCACGTGAACGCGTCGAGGCCCCCGTTCGGGGGCCTCGACGCGTCAGTGCGCGCACCCGTCGGGTGAGCCCTAGTGGTGCTGCAGCTCCCGTTCCTTCTCCGGAGCGGGCGCCTCGATCGGCTTCGGCCCGAAGAAGTACGCCCCGGCGTGGATCGCGAGTCCGATCGCCCACGGGATGGTGAGCCAAAGGGCGTAGTCGAGTCCACCGCCGATCGCGAAGTCCTGGATCCACACGAAGGCGTTCACAGCCGTGAACACCCCGGCATGGAACACCAGATCACCGAGCGGAGTCGACTCGACTCTCGGACGGTTCCGCCCGACGATCGCCATGGAGACGGCGATCCCCAGAAGCACGAAGCCTCCGATGAGGAGGCTGTACATCCACGCATCCGAGATCTCACCGACTCGCCAGGCCAGGTCTCCGCCCAGGCCGACGTACTCGTCCTCGGGACCGAACATGATGAACAGCCCGAGGAAGGCCGCGATGCCTCCGAAGATTCCGAAGAACCACTCGGCGAAGGTCCAGCCGCCGCCCCTGTACGACGTGTCTTGCCTCGATACCACCAGACACCTCCTTTCGATATCCAGCGAATCGGGTTGCTCCCACGTGAGCAAGAGTCGGATGTCACGTTTCACAATCGATTGCAGGCGCCCGGCCGTCGGCGGATCAACCGTGACGCGAGAGGCGCGCCACGTGCGGCGGGACCTCGTCGATGATCTGCTGTTCCAACTCGCGCAACTCGCGACTCGGAGCGAGTCCGACCTCGGCGAGTTCCGCATCCAGCCGTCGCAGCGTTCTCAACGCCTCCACTCGGCGGCCGTCCCGGGCGAGTGCATCTGCCAGCAGGTACCACCCTCGCTCTCGGTAGGGGTACTCGGAGACGAGCGTCTCGAGCATGGGAATCGCCCGAGCATGGCGACCGAGTGCGAGATCGGCTTCGAGCCGGATCTCGATCACCGAGCTTCGAAGCTCGACGAGCCGTGCTGCCGCAGGACGCAGAAACGGTAGGTCACCGAGACTGCCGAACGGCGCTCCTCGCCACAGGCCCATCCCTTCGACGCAGGCGTCCAGCGCTGCCTGGGGGTCGTCGGCCAGCCGGCGCTCGGCCTGCAACGCCAGGCGCTCGAATCGCACCGCATCGACGACCTCCGGGGCCAGATCCAGCGTGTAGCTGTGGTCTGCGCTGATGATGTGGGTCGGTCCGATCGCCGCCCGGATCCGCGAGATGTGCGACTGCAGGTCGGCTTCGGCCGCCTCGGGGAGATCGTCGTCCCACACATCGACCACGAGCCGATCGACCGGCACGGCATGTCCGATGTCGATCGCCAGCGCTGCGAGCAGGGTCGAAGGGCGATCACCACCGACGTGCACCGTCGTGCCGTCCACGGCCAGTTCGACCGGTCCGAGGAGCCGAATGTCGATGGTCACGTCGCCCCGAGCGTTTCTCGGATCGACGATGGACACAAGAGGCCTTGGTCAGCACCGGACAAGCAAGCCGCAAGGCCCCCGCCAGTGCCCGGCGCGACGGTGAAGCCGAGAGCAAACGGGTCTGCACCGTACGAAAGGAGCGGATCGTGACACTCATGCGAGAACCGGTCGTCCAGGAGCGGCCGGAAGAGATGCGAGAGCAGGAGATCGAGAGGGTCGAGCGACCCCCGGTCTCCCCACCGAGCCGGATTCGTTGGTTCGAGTGGGCTCTGGGAGTCGTACTGGTGGCGGCAGTCGCCCTGGCGGCGACGCTGCTCATGACACAGTCGACCGAGCCAGAAGCCGACAGCACTCTGGTGCTCGGACCCCGGCATTTCGGTGTCGTGGTCGTCCCCGAGTTCGTCGGAGCTTCTGGTGGGGACCTGTCGGCGATCGAGTCGTCGCCGTTGGCCCTCGGGGTTCGCCAGCTCGAAGGTGTGGTGTTCGTCCCCGAATACGTCGGGGCCTCCGGTGGAGACCTCGCCGCAGTGGAGTCGTCACCGCTGGTGATCGGTCCTCGTCACACCGATGGCGTGGTCTACGTGCCGGTCTATGTCGGGCACGCCGACGGCGTGTTCCCCGAGAACACCCGCTGATCGACAGCTCACTGTTGGAGGGGGTGGAGTCTTCACTCCACCCCCTCCTCTCGCGATGTCCGGCGACTGCCGGGCCCGCGATGCGAGTCCTCACACCCAGGTCCAGGCATACCAGATCGTCACGCCATTGATGAGGAACCCGACTGCGATCAGGAAGTTGTCGTACGCAGACGGGTATGGGAGGCCGGCGAGGTTGAAGAGGATCAGAAAGCCGGCGGCAACGATGCTGATCCAGCGGATCGCCGGATACCCGACCGTCAGCGACAGGACCACCATCACCACGGGGATCAGCATGACCAGGGCGGCCAGCATCCACATCCACTGGCTCGCCACCTGCCCGTCGATCTCTCCGGCCTCGAAGTCACCGGCGAAGATCCGGAGGACATCCCCGAGGAGGTACGTCAGCATGAGCGCGACCCACAACCCGGAGAGAATGATCCTCACGTCTTCCATGGCCGCTCACCCTCCTGACGATTCGACATCTGCATTCAATCGCCTGCGATCGTGACGATGACCTTCCCACGGGCATGACCCGAGCCGGCCTCGGCAATCGCCGACCCGACCGCATCCAGAGAGTACGAGGAACCCACGATCGGCTCGAGATCGCCGGCTTCGATCAATGCCAGCAACTCCGCCAGGTCCTCCCGTTTCGTCATCGACAGGAACGGCTTGAGGTGCTGACTCACGAAGGGTGACAGGGCCCAGGCACCGAGGATCCGCGGAAGGCTGCCGAGCCATCGTCCCCCCTGTCCGCTGTTGGGGATCAGCGTCCCGTGCTCGGTGAGAATTCTCCGACGGTCGGCCAGAGAGTGCTTGTCGGAGATGTCGAGAATCATGTCGTACCGGGCGTCGCCCAGCGTGAAGTCCTGCTTGGTGTAGTCGATCACCCGATCGGCCCCCAGTGACCTCACGAAATCCAGATTCCTCGTGCTGCACACTCCGGTCACGTTCGCTCCGTACACCGCGGCGATCTGCACCGCGAGGCTGCCGATGCTGCCCGATGCTCCGACCACCAGCACGCGAGACCCCGGCGTGATCTCGGCGACGTCCCGCACGGCTTGCAGCGCAACGCAGCCCGACATCGGGAGGCTCGCCGCCGATCCGAAGCTCAGAGTCCCCGGCTTTGCGAGCAGGTGGTCCTGAGGAACCGCTGCGTATTCCGCAAACGCTGCGTCACCCCATCCGAAGACGGCATCGCCGATCGCGAAGTCGGTGACAGCGGTTCCGACATCGGCAACGGTGCCGGCGATGTCGGTGCCTCGAATGCCCTGGCGGGGTGAACGCAGCCCGTAGCCGAGTCGCATGACCGCGGGCGTACCCATCGCCATCGACCAGTCGGCCCAGTTGACACCTGCTGCGTGAACCAGGACCAAGACCTCGTCGTCGGCGATCTTCGGCACGGCGACGTCCTCGACGGCAAACACCCGAGTCGGCTCGCCGTACTCGTGCTGGACGGATGCTCTCATCGTCCCGCTACCCGCCTTCACCTCGGGGTGCTGTTCCACGTGTGCCACGGACCCTTCCCTCGACCAGCCATGTTCCAGTTGCCGTCATGATCGCCTGCACGGCAAGAGTCCTACGACACAGAGCGTGTCGCTCCTGTCGCCAGGTTGGCACCCGTCCACGGGCGGAACGCGGGTCACGCCGCGTGGAAGACGTACCCCCAGTAGTCCCGGTAGGTCTCTCGTCGCACGATGGCGACGTCGCCGGTGACCGCCATGCCCATCGTCGGGTTCTCGATGTCGAGTTGTCCGACCACGCGGGTGCCGTCCTCCAGTTCGACCACCCCGAGCCCGAGGCGTTCCACCTCGTATTCGGCCGGGAGGTTGTGGACGTGGGTGAACGTCACGAGCGTTCCGATCGACGGCAACGGTTCCGGGTCGAACTCGAAGAACTCGAGGTTGCCGCAGCTCTTGCACCGCATCCGGAACGGGTAGTGGAGCGTTCCGCACACCCGACATCGATATCCATAGATCCGTCGCTGCATGATCAGCCCTCCCTCCGGAATGTGAGACACACCACGTTGTTGCCGAATCCGCCGAAGTTGCAGGTGAATCCGAGAGTCGCTCCATCCACCTGTCTCGCACCGGCCTCGTGCCTGAGTTGAGTGACGATCTCGTGCGCCTGGGCGATACCGGTCGCACCCACCGGGTGCCCCCGACCCTTCAAACCGCCCGAGACGTTGATCGGCAGCGAACCACCCAGCGCCGTCTCTCCCTTCTCCAACGCCAGGTGCCCCTCACCCCGTGCGAAGAAGCCCGCCTCCTCGCTCTGGGCGATCTCGAGGATCGTGAACGCGTCGTGCAGTTCGGCAACGTCGACGTCGGCCGGCTCGCACTCGGCCATCTGCATCGACTTCTCGGCTGCGACACGGACCGCCGTCAGGTCGGTGGGGTCCGGGCGCTCAGCCACCACGTGCGTGTCGGTTCCCTGTCCGATACCGGCGAGCCTCACCCGTGGCCGATCGAGCCGCTCCATGACGTCGGCACTGACCAACAGCAGGCACGCTCCCCCATCGGATACCGGACAGCAGTCGAAGAACCGCAGCGGCTCGGCCACGTACGGGTTGTTCGTCATCGCCTCGGGCGAGTCGAGGATCCCTTCGAGCGTGATCGTCTGCTGAAGGTGCGCGAACTCATTGGCGAGCGCCTGGTTCTGGTTCTTGACCGCCACCATCGCCAGGTGACGCTCGGTGACGCCGTACTTCTCCATATAGAGGCGGGTGAACATGGCGGCGTGGGCCGGCAGCGTCACGCCGTAGATGTATTCGGCGGAAGGATGGGTGAGTGTGGCGATGAAGTCGGTGGCATCGAGATTGTTGACCTCGCGCATCCGCTCGGCTCCCGTGACGAGCACCACGTCGTACATGCCGGAGGCCACGGCCAGAAACCCCTGCTTGATGGCGGACGCGCCGGAAGCCGGCCCGTTCTCCACCGTCTCGGCACCCGCCGGTGTCAGCGAGAGCGTGTCGACGACTGCCGAGGCGAGCCCGGTCTGGTGACCGAGGCGCCCGCCGCCCATGTTCGCCACGTACACCTGCTCGACGTCGGTGAGCCCGGCGTCCTTCATGGCCATCATCGCCGGATATGCGGCGATCTCCGCCAGTGGGTATTCGAGTCGGCCGAACGTCGTGATCCCGATCCCGGCCACGTAGACGTCACGCATGCTCGACCTCCCGCTCCTGGATCCGTCTTTGCAGCGTCAAAGCCGTCCCGGTCGTGTCGTACTCGGCCCGGGTGGCGGCGAGCAGATCCATCGGTGGTGTCGGCGGGTCCGAAGGCGGCAGGATCCCCGCTTCCGCCCGCTCCATGAGCTCTGCAGGCACTGGCCGACGGCCCACGATCAGCTTGTCTCGCGCGCGGTCGAACAAGTCCCGGGTGAGCGCGTAGGAGGGCACTCCTCCCAATTCGTGAGGCGTCTCGAATCGCTCCTCGAGCTGGTATTCGATCATCCAGCGGCGGAAGCCGATCGGCGATTCCGCCACGACCAGCACCTCGTCGTGGCCGAGGATGTCGATGTGGTATTCCATCTTGGCGGCGAACGCGTGCGCGCCGATCCGCAGGCCGCGCCGGAGGGCGAGCGTGTGCAGCGACATGCCCAGACCTGGTCGAACCTGTCGGCCGTTCACGATCGCGGCCAGTTCACCGTCGATCTGGGCCACGAGCACGTACTCGTCCTGAACACGGTGGCGGTAGTAGGACAGCAGCTCGGCATAGACCCGCGCCGCCACGATGTCGTAGTAGTCCCGCTCGACGTGGATGAGCGGTTCGACGTGCTCCAACAAGGTCGGGACGTCGTCGCGGGAAACCTGGCGGATCACCATCTCGTCTCCGCTGGCGAGGGTGACCCGTTTGGCCGGGTACGGCGGCAGCGCCGAATCGACGGGCCGAAGGATCTGTTCGAGGTCGACGGTCATGCAGGACTCTCCTTGGTTCAAACCGGTTCGAGCAACGCCATCGCCACCTTCTCGGCGGTGATCGGCATGGACGTGATTCGCAGGCCAGTGGCCTCGGCGACGGCGTTGGCCACCATCGGCGCCGCGGGGATCATCGTGTGTTCGCCCACTCCCCTCGCTCCGAACGGCCCGTCGGGCTGGGGCACCTCGACGATGATCGGAATCACGTGTTCGGGGGTGTCGAGAGACGTCGGGATCTTGTAGTCGGTGAAGTTCGGGTTGAGCAACCGACCTTCGACGTCGAAGCGCATGTCCTCGTAGAGCACCGTTGCGAGCCCTTGCAGCATGCCGCCCACGATCTGACCCTCGACGGTGGTCGGGTTGATCGCCTTGCCGACATCGACGGCGAGCGCCGCCCGCAGCACCTTCATCTTCCCGGTCTCGATGTCGACTTCGAGGACGACACCAGCCGCCCCGACGGTGTAGTGGACATTCGGGTGACCCCCCTGGCTCGTCTCGGGATCGCTCTGGGCCGAGGCGAAGTCCGGCATGAACGCGCCGGACCCGACGATCGGTCCGCCCCGCCAGGTGCCGTCTTCCATCTCGAGCCCGGAGACGACGAAGTCGCTCAGAGGCAACCGGAACTCGGGATCCGTCTCGCACTTGACCATCTCGTCTTCGAGGTAGAGCGTGCCCTCCTCGTAGCCCCGGGCGGCGTGCACCGTCTCGATGATGCGTTCCCTGGCTTCGACCGCCGCGCCATGGACGGCGTTGCCACAACTCCAGGTGATGTGGGACGCCACCGTCTGCCACTCGTAGGGGTTGCGGTCGGTGTCCGGCGTCTCCACCCGGATCTTCGAGGGCGGCACGGCGAGCACCTCCGCAGCGATCTGAGCCATGGCGGTCAGGTAGCCCTGCCCGAGCTCCATGCCGGACACGGTGATGTTGATACTGCCGTCCTCGTTGAACTTGAGGAACGACGCAGAGGAGGCGTTCGGTGGCATCGCCGGGGCCTTCCAGAAGAGCGCAAACCCCTTCCCGATCCGCTTGTGCGGATCATCGGACGCCTCGGTCGTCCCCCAATCGATGGCGGCCGCCGTTCGATCGATCGCCTCGATGAGCCCGGAGGGATTCATCTCGGCGCCATACGGCAGTGTGTCGCCCTCGCGGATGGCGTTGATACGTCGGAACTCGACCGGATCGATCCCGAGTTCGAGGGCCAGGCGGGTCATGTGCGACTCCAACCCGAAATGGAACTCCGAGTATCCGAACCCGCGATAGGGACCGCCGGGCGGGAGGTTCGTGTAGATGCACAACGAGTCGATGCTCACGTTGGAGATCCGGTACGGCCCGGTTGCGGACAGACCGGCAGCGTTGACGACGTTCGCCCCGTACTCGACATAGGCCCCGGCGTCCCAGTGCAATTCGTGTTCGAGCGCGGTGATCGTCCCGTCCGACCGGGCGCCGACCTTGATCCGGGCGACGAGACCCTGGCGCTGGTAGGTGTTGTAGAACTCCTGTTCACGCGTCCAGCGCAGCTTGACGGGATGCCCCTTCACCGCAGTCGCCAGGGCGGCACCGATGATCTCCATCGTGACACCCGCCTTCCCACCGAACCCGCCGCCGACGTACGGGGTGATGACACGGATGTCGTGGTGGGAGAGGCCGAGCGGAGCGAGTGCTTGGGCGAACAGGTCGCGTTGGATGTATGGCGATTGCGACGCGCTCCACACCGTGAGGCGTCCGGCGTGGTCCTGTTTCGCGACGACCACGTGGGGCTCGATGGCGCAGTGCGCGTAGCGGGGAACCCGGTAGGTGTCTTCGAGGATCACGTCGGCCTCGTCGAAGCCGGCGGCGACGTCGCCCTTCCGCGTCTTCCGCCAGTGGGCCACGTTCGTGCCTCCCTGCGGGAAGAACCACGGCACGTGCGGGTACTCGCCGAGGCCCGGGTGGAGCAGGGTTGCCTCTTCTCTGAGCGCCTCCTCGGGGTCGAGCACCGCTGGAAGGGTCTCGTAGGTCACGCTCACGGCTCTCGCCGCCCTACGTGCCGTCACGGGGTCACGGGCGACGACCGCTGCGACCTGCTCGCCGACGAACCTCACCCGTTCCTGGGCGAAGACGTACCGGTCCTTCATGTAGAGACCGAATGTGAACGGAAAGTCCTCGCCCGACACCACCTTCACGACCCCGGCCATCGCCTCGGCGGCACTGGCGTCGATGCCGATGATCCGGGCGTGGGCGTGAGGGCTTTCGACGACCGCCGCATGCAGCAGGTCCGGGCCGAACTCGATGTCGTCGACGAACTGCGCCGCCCCGGACACCTTGTCGAGACCGTCGATGCGGGGCGCCCGTGTTCCGACGTGATGGAGTTCGGTCATGAGCCGCCCCCTGCTCGGGTCGGAGCGCTGGTGGCTGCGACCACCGCGTCGACGATCGACTCGTAGCCGGTGCACCGGCACAGGTTCCCCGAGATCGCCTCTCGCACGTCCTCCGCGGTGGGATGCGGCGTGTGGGTCACGAGTTCGGCGGCCGCCACGACGATGCCCGGTGCGCAGAAGCCGCATTGGAACGAGCTCTGCGCGATCAGCGCCTCCTGCACGGCCGTGAGCCCGTCGTGCTCGATGCCTTCGACGGTCGTGACCTCGTGTCCGTCGACTTCGACTGCGAGGACCAGACAGCTCCGAACCGAGGTTCCATCGAGCAGAACGGTGCACGCACCGCAGTCTCCTCGCTCACACCCGACCTTCGGGCTCTTGACGCCGAGCCTGGTCCGCAACACGTCGAGCAGCACATCTCTCGGGAGTACCTCGACCGAGAGCCTCTCTCCATTGAGTCTCAGGTCGATGTCGTGGCGCATGCAAGCTCCTCAGATCAGATGCGTTCCGTACGGTGGGCCGTCTCCGGCGAGGCGATCCCTCGCCGCCCCCAGCCCCCGGCGGAGCATGACGTGACACATGTGGGTGCGGTACGCGGCAGAAGCCCGGATGTCGGTGATGGGCGCGATCTCGTCGGCGACCAGCCTGGACGCTCGATCCAGGAGCGAATCGCCGAGGTCGTGTCCGGACAGCGCTGCCTCGATGCGGTGAGCCCGGAGGGGGGTCGGCGCCACTGCGCCGAACGCCAGCCGGTACTCCCGGTCTTTCGTCGCCAGGACAGCGAGATTCGCCTGGGCGAGGTCCTCCCCCGAATATCGGGCCAGCTTGAGGAACACGCCTGCGTGGTCCACCGTTGGCAGCGACAGCCTGATGCCGGTCACCACCTCGCCTGACCCCAACCGGGTGGTGCGCGGGCCCAGGAACCAGTCTTCGAGCGGTACGAGCCGTTCGCCATTCGGGCCGGCCACCTCGACTGCACCGTCGTACACCATCAGGGCCGGTCCGGCGTCGAGGCTGGGGACTGCAGAGCAGACGTTTCCGACGATCGTCGCCCGGTTGCGGATCCCGGTCGATGCGACCTGGCCTGCCATCTCCGTAAGCATCGGCGCGTGCTCGCCGACGACCGGTGACGCCATCAAATCGGAGAACGTGACGAGTGCTCCGATGCTCATACGCCTGTCGTCGACGGTGATGTCCGCCAGGCCAGGAATCGCCTTGATGTCGACCAGCAACGTCGGTTCGATCAGGTCGTCGCGTAGCCATGGCACGACATCCGTGCCGCCGGCGAGCACCCGGGCGCCCTCGCGATCGAGCAGAGCGACGGCGTCGACGATCGAGCCGGGCCTGGCGTACTCGAAGTCGTGCGCAATCGTCATCTCGCGTCCCCTGTCCCGCCACGGTATGGCTCGATTGCTGGGTCGGGCCAGGGGCGAAAGTCTTCGTGCTCGGCGAGCGATCCAACCGCCGCGACGAAGCACTCCATCGGGGCCTCGACCAGACCGGCACCGACCATGCCGATGCCCGCCTCGCGACCGGCGATCCCGGTGTTGATGTGTGGGACCAGACCGGTGCGCACTACGCGGGTGGCGTCGATCCCGGTCGGTGTTCCACGATCCTCGAGGACCGGGATCCGGTAGCTCGGATGCTCGGTGAACGTGATCTCGTACATCTCGAGGGTTCGCCTGACCGCAGCCGACGCCGTCCCGCCGACGAAGCCGACGATGGCCGGCGCCGCAGCCATCGCAAACCCGCCCAAGCCGACGGTCTCGGTGATCGCGGAGTCGCCGATGTCGGGATTGGCGTCTGCTGCGGTGTACGAGCCGAGGAAGAGTCCGTCGACGACCGGCGCCGGCGCCGTGAACCACCTCTCGCCGGTGCCCGAGAGCCGGATGCCGAACTCGGTTCCGTTCCTCGCCATCGTCGTCACGAGGCTCGAACCTGCCACCCCCGACGCCGCGTCGACGGCGAGCTTGCCCGCCGCCATGATGAGGTTGAGCATGAAGTGGTCGTTGCCGTCGATGAATCGGAACACGCCCGCCCGGTCCGCATTCGACGCTTCGCCGGGCTCGATCAGTTCGGCCCCGATCTGGCGAAGCAGGAGCGATGTAGCCGCCCGGTTGCGGTTGTGTCCGTCGTCGCCCATCTGGAGCGCCTGAGCGATGATCGTCGACAGATCGATCGGTCCGTGTCGACGGATGACGTCCCCAAGCACCCGCCCGAGGACCCGTTCCATCCATCGCAGCCGATCGATCACTTCGGGCCCGTACGCACCGTATCGCAGCACCTTGCCGAGCCCCTCGTTGAGGGTGGCGTAGGCGACCCCCGGTCCCCCCGCGTCGCCGACGACCGCCACCGGCATGGATGGGCTGATCACCCCGGCCATCGGCCCGACGGCGCCGTGGTGGTGGCAGGGCGACAGTTCCATCGATGGAGCGAGGTCGATCGCATCCTCCGGCGCGCCCGCCAGTCCCTCGTACAGGATCGCCCCGATGAGAGCACCCCGCAGCGGGCCACTGCAGTGCTCCCATGTGATCGGCGGGCCTGCGTGGAGAAGGGTGCCCTCCGACAGGCCTGGCACGACCGAGTGAGCCGGGACGACGTCGATGAGGTGCGGGCGAACCGCGAGCAGGCGATCGACCGCCAGCCGATTCGCGGATGCCGTTCGCCTCCCCGCCAGCTCCGCCAGCGCCGCTGCAGTCCCTGGGATCGGGGGACGCCACTCGGTTCTGGCGACTCGGCCTGCCTGGGCCTCGATCGCATCGGCCAGCACATCGACCCCCGCGTTCGCAACGACCGGATCGCGTTGCAGCAGCGTCACCAGGTCAGCCATGATCGGCCTCGAGGGTGAAGCGTACGGCTCGGCGTGCCGCCGACGCATTGGACAGATGGACCTCGGCGCCGGCCTCCATCAGCCGTCGTGCCTGATCGTCTCGACCCTGGGGGTCTCCACGCGACCCGCACAGCGAAACGACGGAGGCGATCCCCGAGCCCCGACCGGCTTCGATCAACGGGGCGAGCCCCGCTGCCGGATCTGGGTGGGCTCCGTACCCCAGGACGATGTCGACCAGCACGACACCCGTCTCGGGATCATCGACGACGCGTTCCAGTGCCTCGAGTCGAAGGGTCGGATCGATCATCGGGTGGGCGCGTCCTCGGGTGTAACGGTCTTCTCCGAAATCGCAGAGCCAATGTCCCGATCCGCCTGGCTCGGTGTCGATCTGGCCCAGCGCAGCCTCCGCGATGGTGTGGGCCTCTGTCCGGAGCGTTCCCCCGGAGAAGAGCCCCCGAAGCGCACCAGGACGCCCTCGCATCGCATCCGGAACCCACACGGGCAACTCGGGCCACGGCACTCCCAGGATCTCGACCGTCTGTTGCGCTGTCCGTTCGAGCGACACGCCGGTAGTTCCCAGGAACGCAGCCACCACCGGCTTCCGACAGCCGGCAATCGCCTCTTCGACCATCTCGGCCACGCCCGACCCTGGCGGCTTCGAAACCAGCACGATCACGCTGACCGCGCGATCGGCATCGAGGGCTGCCAGGGCCTGCAGCGTCGATCGGGCCCCGATCTCGGCTGACAGGTCGCGACTGCCCGTCCCCAACGCATGTCGCACGCCGACGCCTGCCGCATCCAGCAAACAGCAGAGTTGCTGGATGCCGGTCCCGGATGCACCGGTGATCCCGACCGGACCGGGATCGACCACATTGGAGAAGCCGAGACCGAGTCCGTTGACGATCGCCGTTCCACAGTCGGGGCCCATCGCCAGCAGATCCCGCTTCGCCGCCTCGGTCTTGAGCAGGCGTTCGTGTTCGATCGGAACGTTGTCACTGAACACCATCACATGCAGACCGGCTTCGATCGCCGCCATCGCCTCGACGAACGCATGCGGGCCGGGGACCGATACGAGCGCGAGGTTCGCCCCGATCGACCGGGCGGCGCTCTCGATGGTGCGCGGGGTGGGCGGTGAGAACATGGCTCCGGTCGATGGCTTCGGTCGACCGGAGAGCAGCCGGTCGACCTCGTCGCGGGCCCGGCCGGTCGCTCCCGGGTCGACCGAGCGCACTGCGATCAAGAGGTCGTCGGGTCCCGCTCCGGCCGCAGCCCCGACATCGAAGCCCATCTCGGCGAGGAGTTGCAGATTGAGGTCGGTCGCCATCGCCACAAGCGACGCGCCGACACCTGCCATGTCGCTGATGGCGCGGCTCACCTGCATGAGGCGAACCGAATCGAAGTAACGGCCTCTCACGACGTCGACGGTGTCGATCACGACGATGCCTCACAGGCGGCCCGAGACCCGGACGCCACGCCGTGCGCCAGTGCCCGCCCCGAACTGTCGCCGAGTCCGAGACACCGCTCCAACCCGTCCTCTACGGAGCCCCGCCCGGTCAGCGCGGTCATGAGGTCGGCGACCGGATCGGGCGCCTCGCCGGCGAGGGCGTGGTGGAGTAGCGTGCGGGACAGCAGGGTCGTCGAGGCAGACGCCATGGTCAGGATCTCCTCCGCCAGGTCGTCGATCATGCGGCGTCCCACCTGATGGCCGACCGACAGGGTCACATGCCGGTAGGCCCCCAGTGCTCCTATCAGCCAGTCGTCGCCTTCTGGGGTGAGCCCCCGTCCGGCACCGAGCATCCCACTCGCAGCCTCGACCACCGCCGCACGGTCACCGGACGCCAGCGCCGCCTCGAGAGCGGCCTGTGTCGAGCGTGGGCGACTCAGCGGAATCCCAGACAACCGTGCCATCACCTCCCCCGGATCTGCCGCAATCGGCGTCACGGCCGAATCCCACCAGCGCACGATCCGCCAATCGACTCCGCAGCCGACGACGGCGCCCGATCCGATCAGGATCTGCTCGCCCGGTTCGAGACGGCCCCAACCGCCACCTGACAGGATCGCGTTCGGGAAGCGCACGGCTTCCGGAGACGCAAACAACAGCACCTCGTCGTCCAGCGCGCACCAGGCGAACCGCGTCGACGCGCCCATCACCGTCGCCGGACGCGGCATGGCACGCACCCACGGCGCGAGGCCGAGACTTGCGAGCGCAGGCACCCCCGATCCCGGCCCGGACGGACCGGCCATCGTGGAGGGCGCCTGGAGCATCGCGTCAGCCGAGGTCGACGATGGCGGCGACGGTGCCACCACCTGACGGTCCCTGATGGAGCGCACCGACCGAGACGAACACGGCCGGATCTCCGGTGGCGGCGCCCACTACGCCTCCGACCGCTCCCTTGATCTGGCGGTGATGGTGCACATCGGAGTCGTTGAGCATCACCTGCCGCTTCCCCCTGAGCCGGCTCGTGGGATCGGCCTCGCACTTCACGAAGACGTTGACCAGCCGGCCTCCCAGATCGGCCGCCTTGGCGCACTCCGGCAGATCGAGCCCGGCCGAGCGGATCGCCTCGTACACGCCCCCGATGTCGAGGGCGTCGTCCATGACGCTGTGCCCGGCCCGATAGCGGCCTCCCACCGGGGCATTACCGACCACCACCGTCTGCGCCTGGTCCAGCTCCACACCGGACGAACAGGAGGCCACCGACGAGAACAGCGACACGTCGCGGCAGATCTGTTCTGCGGTCGGCATCTCGATCTCACCGAGGCCGACGGCGATCCCGAGGGCGGTCGTCCCGTTGGAGATGTCCATGGACTCGAGCGTCTGCTCGGTGACGACGTCCTTCCCCCTGGACTTCGCCTCGGCAATCGTCTCCATCGTGAGGAGAGGGGTCTTGGTCTGAACGTAGTGAACGTCGTCGGGGTCGGTGATCCCGGCGTCCTTCATCGCCCTTCGGACCCCCTCAGCCACCTTTTCGACCATCGCGGGCCGACCGATGTCCTCAGGGAAGATGACGTCGCTCATGGCGATCCCGACGGTGAGACGCGGCTCGGTGCCGGGGGCTGCGTCGACCCTCGCAAAGACGGTCGCGTGCGGGCACAGGACGCCGTCGACGCCACCCGACCACACCATCGGTATCTCTCCGACCTCGCCCTCCGACCGGGTACCTCTCTTCATCAGCACGCGACGGAATGCCTGGTCGGCGAGAATCCGCGTGAAGTCGTTGACGCCTCCATTGCCCTCCGTCTTGCCGATGACGGCGATCACATCGTCGGCGCCGAACACCCCTTCCTCGATGAGCGACTCCAGTCCCGACGCGTCCGACACGTTCTCGAGGACGACTTTCCTCACTTCGATGGCCATGACATCACCCTTCGCCGATCTCGACCCGTCCATCGTGAAGCAGGACCGCCGGTTCGGCCAGAGACGAAAGGCATGCCGTCGCACGACCGCCCTCGGACGTCGCGGCTCGTTCAACCGCTCCTCATTCGGCGCGCTGGCCGGTACCGGGATGCGAATCGCGATGGGCGTCATCGCCGCCGCCGACCTGATCTCCCAGATCACGACAACCGAGCGATACACCGTTCCGGCCAGGTCGGCACTGCTCGAGAGCGACAAGATCGAGCAATCGATCGCCCTTGCGGCAGGACTGGCATTGCTTCTGATATCGACGCTGCTGGGCCACCATCGCAGCCGGCTGATCTGGACCGAATCGATGGCCGGTCCAGCCAGAGGATCAATCTGCTCGAGTCATCTCGTCGGGTCGGCACAGCCGCTTCATCCTCTGCCGACCCCAGCGGGCCTTCTGGATGCAACGGACCACGACCAACCCGACTTCGCCTACGGCCCCTCCTCCAGATGGTGCCCGACAGCGATCAGGTAGAGGGGCTCCTCTTCGGTTGGGAGACCGAGGATCCGTTGTACCTCGACGTCTTCGAACGCTCCGATGGGAACGGCGCCGAGATCGAGCGCCACGACCTGCAGCAGGAGGTTCTGGGCGGCGTGTCCGGCTTCCAGCTTCACATAGCGTTCTGCCCGGTCTCGGTACTTGGCCTTCGTGCGGGCCTCGACCCCAGTGATGACAAAGACCGCAGCCGCATCTCCGATCGCGTCCTGTCCGAGCGCGGCGTCCTGCAGCGCCGGTCGCAGGTCGTCGCCCGACACTCGCTCCAGCGCATGGTCGACCGGTAGGTAGTGATGCACCCCGGTGTCGTCGGCGACATAGAGCTCGAGTGGATGGAGCGCGCCCGCCGATGGTGCCGTCCGCTTGCCGCCGATCGTTGTCACTCCCTGGGTCGCCCACAACAGCTGCGCCGTCATCTCGGTCGACAGCGCCTCGGTGGAGAACTCCCGAACGGAGCGACGCAAGGCGAGCGCCTCCTCGAGAGACATCGTGCCCGATTCGACTGGCGACGGCAGCTCTATCACTTCGACCTCCGACTCGACGGTGCCTGCGGGCGCCGGTCCCTTGGATCCACACCCGGCCACCAACGTCAACGCGAGCACGATTGCGATCCGGTGCACGGAACCTCCTGGACCCCTTCTCATGGTGCGACCTCGTGAGCTCCCGTGGTCAGAGGACGAGGTCCCTTGTCGGTCGACCGCCCTCGTCACTCCGCCGGGAGCAGCAGGGTGACGCCGAACCAGCCGATCTCGTCGCGGCCGCGGTCCCATCCACCTCGGATGGTCGCTTCGCACGTTGCCAAGCCGTGCATGTCGAGACTGTCATCGATCAACGGCCTCAACCACTCGACGTCTTCTCGGCGAACGTACCCGACCACCCGGTCGTCGATCTCGACTGCGATGGCGTCGGGATCGAATCGGTTGTCGGGTTCGGGCACCAGTTCGGCGACCACGCCGACGTCGACCCCGCCGTATCGCCGCCTGCCTCCGGTGATCGCCAGGAGCTCGTCCTGATGATGGGACTCACCGACGACCTCGGTTTCGTGGACGCCGTGGATGGTGACCGGAAGGCCTCGACGAGCGTGACCTCGGAGCCGGCCCCTTGGTCGTGACCTGCCGGTCTCACCCAGCAGGCCGCGCAGCCGGCCGATGCCCCCGCCGATACCGCACCCGAAGCAGTACCACCGGCAGCCTTCGGCGTCGATGTGCAGCGAAGGATTGTGATCGTCGTGAAACGGACACCGGTAGTACCGATCGCCCGGCAACAGTTCCACACCGGCACGATCCCAGGTCTCGGCGAACTCCTCCTGTTCGAGGGTCGTGCGCACCACCTCGAGATCCGACGGCTCGACATCGAGAGCCGGCCCGGCTCCGGCGAGGTCAGAGATCCAGGTGGGAAGCGATGCGAGCGCCAGCGCGTCGGGTTCCCCACCTGGTCTCCAACGGTACGAGGCACCCGATGCGTGTCGGCTCGGAGGCGCAACGACCATCCCGGATTCGGCTTTGAGCTCGACGCCCGGTGCCAGAGTGACAGATGGCAGTTCGGAATCGACGCCGAACCAGAGGTGGAGTCCACCCCCACCGGTGTGCACTTCGGGGGTGATCGGCACCATGCCGTATCGATCGGTTAGGAACCGGAACGCGCGATCGCCGCCGCTGCGGGGATCGATGTCGAGCACGGCGACCCCAGAGCCGAGGCCCGTGACCACCCCGACGTTTGCGTCGGGCCACCTCAGCCACCAGGACTCGATCTGCTCGACGGAAGCCGGATCGGTCATCGCAGCCTCCCACCGCACCCGCGGGTGTTTGCCCGGCGAGCGGCACGGCACTGCGCCACAGCTGCATCGATCGCCGACAGGGGTGTGGACCGGGATTACGGACCACCCGAGGCGTGCGTAGCCCAACGCCCATTCGACGCGCCGTGCACCGGTTACCGCTCCGTCCTTCATCTCGTTCCTTCGCATGATCGGACCGCCGAGGCGATCCCGCCAGAGGCCAAAGGCGCGAGTTGCTTGGTTCAGGACCGGATCCCGACGATCGAATGACATGAAGCTGAACGGGAGGTGAACTCCTGGCTAACGTGCCTTCTCGATGCCGAGCCGACTTGCCCTGCTCCAAGAATCGAGCGACCTCGACGTCGTCATCCTGTTGATGACCGTCTTCGGAGGATTGGCGTTGTTCCTCCACGGCATGGATCGGATGACCGAGGCGCTCAAGGCCGTGGCCGGCGACCGCATGCGCTCGATTCTCGCCAAGCTCACATCGAACCGACTGTTCGCCGTGGCGACCGGTGCCGGTGTGACCGCGGTCATCCAGTCATCGTCGGTGACGACCGTTCTGGTGGTTGGATTCGTGACCTCCGGCCTGATGACGTTGACACAGGCTGCCGGCGTCATCATGGGCGCCAACATCGGCACCACGGTGACCGCGCAGATCATCGCGCTCGACGTGACCGACTACGCCTTGGCGCTGGTCGCAGCCGGATTCGCGTTCTCGTTCTTCGGACGAGGGGACTCGGTGCGCGCGAGGGGGACCGTGGTGATGGGCCTGGGGCTCATCTTCTTCGGCATGGCGATCATGGGCGACGCCATGCAGCCTCTGAGGGACGAACCCGCCTTCCGGGATGCGATGGTCTCACTCGAATCGGCGTGGCTGGGCATCCTGGTCGGAGCCGGGTTCACTGCCGTCGTGCAGTCCTCGTCTGCGACAACCGCACTCGTCATCGTGCTCGCCGGTCAGGGACTCATTCCACTCCAGGCGGGGATCGCGCTGATCCTCGGGGCGAACATCGGCACATCGGTGACAGCGCTGCTGGCCACGATCGGCAAGCCACGGGACGCGCTGCGCGCCGCCGCGATCCACACCGGTTTCAACGTCGGCGGGGTGCTCATCTTCCTTCCCTTGATCGGGGTGCTGGCGTCGATCGTCCAGGAGATCGGAGGCGGGCTGGCCCGCGAGATCGCCAACGCCCACACGATCTTCAACGTCGTCGTGACTGTCATCTTCCTGGCGTTCCTCCCTGCGTTCGTCAGCTTCATCGAACGAGTCGTCAAGGACCGCCCGGAGGCCGAAGAGCAGCGCATCCGTGCGAAGTACCTCGACACCGAACTGCTGCGAACGCCGCCGCTCGCACTCGATCGCGCCAGACTCGAACTGAGCCGGATGGCGGGTCGTGCCCGGACGATGCTCGAGCACGCGATCCCCGTCGTCGTCGGAGGCACGAGATCGGAGCTGGCCGAGCTCGAGGCGATGGACGACGAGATCGACGCGCTGCACGGGCACATCATCACGTATCTGGGCCTGATTGGGAGACAGGCGCTCTCCGACGAGGACTCAGAGGAGTTGGTCGGATTGATGGAGGCGACCAACAACCTCGAAGCGATCGGCGACATCATCGAGACCAATCTCGTGGCACTCGGCTACAGCAGGATCGATGACGGGTTCGAGGTCAGCGAGGAGACGCAGCTGATGATTTCGGAGTTCCACCGGACCGTTCAGCGGGCGTTCGATGGCGCGATGATCGCCGTGACCCAGCGCAACGCACAGGAAGCTCATCGGGTGAGCGCGATGAAGGAGGAGATCAACAGCCTGGAGCGAGCGGCTGCGCGACACGAGGCCGAGCGACTGGTCGCACCCGAGCCCAACCGCGTCGAGGCGTACCGGTTCGAGATCGACGTCATCAACAATCTCAAGCGCATTTATTACTTCGCCAAACGCACCGCCCGAGCAGCCATCCCCCCTGCCGAGCGGGCCATGAGCTGAGATTTCTGCGAGAACCTGTCCTGATCGCCCGATCCCGTTCGTAGACAGGGCAAGAAGCGGGAACGGCCCGCACGGAACAAGGAGCAGAGAATGAGCCAATACCTGTTGTCGACGTGGTCGGTCGCCGAAGATACACCCGGTGAGTCCCCGTCACCCGAGCAGATGCAGATGTTCATGCAGCGGGTGATCGACCTCGAAGCAGAGATGGAATCTTCGGGTACGTTCATGTTCGGAGGTGGCCTTCACGGGCCCGATGCGTCGACGGTCGTGAGGGCGACCGACGGCGATGCGATCGTGACCGATGGTCCGTTCGCGGAGTCGAAAGAGCACATCGCCGGGTTCTATGTCATCGACGCCGAAGACCTCGACGAGGCTCTGGCATGGGCGAACAAGGTCTCGGCCGCCATCGGTCGCCCCATCGAGGTCAGGCCCTTCAGGGCAACCGGCCGGATCAAAGACCAGATGCCGAGCTGACCCATGTCGGCCGGCCCCGATCGAGCCCTCGTCGAGCGCGTGTTCCGAGATGCCCATGGACAGGCGGTCGCAACGCTGGTCCGTGTCTTCGGCGACATCACGCTCGCCGAAGACGCGGTTCAGGACGCATTCGTCATCGCGACAGAGCGGTGGTCCGGTGAAGGGATTCCTCCGAACCCGGCTGGATGGATCGTGACCACCGCCCGGAACCGTGCAATCGACACCGTCCGCCGGGCGGCCCGGGGCCGCGAACTCCATGAGGAGCTCGCCGCGAGCACCCCGATCGCGTTCGTGAACGAGGAGGAGATCCTCGAGGAGACTCCGGTGAAAGACGACCAACTCCGACTCATCTTCACGTGCTGTCATCCCGCCCTCCGCACCGAGCATCAAATCGCGCTCACACTCCGGCTCATCGGTGGACTCGGCGTCGACGAGATCGCTCGCTCGTTGCTGGTGGGCGAGCAGGCGATGGCAAAGCGACTCGTACGGGCCAGATACAAGATCACGGCCGCCGGTATTCCCTACCGGGTACCTGCGGCCATCGACCTCCCTGAGCGCCTCCGATCCGTGCTGTCGGTCATCTATCTGATCTACACCACCGGTGCCGACGATCCTGAGCGGTCGTCACTATCGGCCGACGCGATACGGCTCGGCCGATCGCTGGCCGAGTTGGTGCCCGGCGAACCCGAGGCCATCGGCCTCCTCGCTTTGATGCTCTTGAGCGAGTCGAGGACTGCTGCCAGGCACGTCGACGGCGAGTTGGTGCTCCTGGCCGACCAGGATCGATCCAGGTGGGATCCATCACTCATCGAGGAAGGCCACGAGCTGGTTCGCAGGTGCATTCGGCGGGACCGACCCGGCCCCTATCAGCTTCAGGCGGCGATCCAGGCGGTGCACTGCGCCGCGGAGACCTCAGAGGAGACCGATTGGGACCAGATCGTGGCCATCTATGACCAGTTGGCGGTTCACCTCTCTACGCCGGTGGTGTTGCTCAACCGGGCCATTGCGCTCGGAGAACGAGACGGCCCCGATGCCGCACTCGATGCGATCGACGACGTAGCAACCGAACTCGTCGACTACCACCTGCTCCACGCTGCTCGGGGCACGACGCTGCGCAGGCTTGGCCGCCTCGACGAGGCCAAAGCCGCCTTCGAGCAGGCGGCGCGCCTGGCTTCAACCAACGTCAGCCAGCAGTCGATTGCGTTGCAGATCGACGAGTTGATCGCCGCCGGCGCGGGGTGAACGCACGTCACGGGAGCCAACGGCCAACTGCCCGCAACTCAGCTCACGTCGGCCTCTGTGAGCACCCGCAGGTCTTCGATCCCGGTCTCGCCGCTGGCCACGAGCCGCGTCGCCTGCTTGGCAATCGCATCCTCGTACCAGTTGCGAATCAGTCGGGCGTTTCCGAATCCCGGTCCCCGCTCCTCCACCGCGAGCCGGTCGATGAGGCGCGTCCGAGCGTCGGCCGACAACTCGTACCCGCCCCCGGCGCAGATCAACTCAAAGATCTCGACCAGTTCCTCGTCGGAGAAGTCGGCGAAGTGCAACGTGCGACGGAATCGTGATCCGATCCCGGGGTTCGACCCGAGGAACGTGGCCATCGGGACGGGGTATCCGGCGACCACGACGACCAGATCGTGGCGGTTGTCTTCCATCAGTTTCACCAGTGTGTCCACTGCCTCGTGACCGAAGTCCTGCTCGCCCCGGCCTGTGAGCGAGTACGCCTCATCGATGAACAAGACACCACCGAGGGCCTCCTCGACCCGCTCGCGCACCTTCGGGGCAGTCTGACCGACATAGCCGCCCACCAGTTGCGAGCGCTCGACCTCGACGAGATGGCCCCGGGAGACGACGCCGAGGACGCCCAGGATCTCCGAGAACAACCTGGCAACGGTGGTCTTGCCGGTCCCCGGGTTTCCCGTGAACACCAAGTGATACGAAACATCCTGGGTCGGCAGCCCGACGCTGCGTCGCAGATTCTGGATGTGGGCGAAGTCCGCCAGTTCACGTACCTCGGCCTTGACCGTCTCGAGCCCGATCAGCTTGTCGAGCTCGGCGATCAGTTCCTCGAGGCTGCGCTGCTCCTCCACCGGATCAGACCCCGGGCGATCTGGCGTGGCTGCCTGGTCTGACTGCACAGCGCCCTCCCTCGGATCGTCCACGACCCCGTGTTCTCTGGCGTGGGCGCGCATGGCCTGTCGCAGGTGATCGATCGCGCCGGTCTCGAGTGCGCTCGCCTCGCCATCTGCGGCGGCGACGAGCGAGACGAAGCGGAGCACGGCGGTGGCGTACTCCGGAGACAGCCGGGTGCCGGCCAGGTGATCGAACAGCACCATCAACCGATACCCGACGGAACCGTTCGACACCGTGTTCGCCATGTTGCGGACGGAAGCTCGCAGGCGTTCGACCTGGTTACGGCCTGAAGCCGTTGCCGATATCGCCTGTAGCTCCGAAACGGTGTGGTCTCCCTCGCTGAGCCACTCGATCTCCTCGAAGCTGACGTCGAAGTCGGCGGTCGCAACGAACGAGATGAGCAATCGAGCGTCCGCCTCGGGGAGCCCTGCCAGCGAGGCGCCTTCCTGTTCGTAGGTGCTCTTGCAGGTCCGGAAGGACGCCTCGTCGGTGGCAAGTGCTCGTCGCAGCAGCCCGGCTACGGCGTTGGAGTACTCGGTCGCTGCCGCTTGAACGAGTGCAGCTGTGTCCACGCCGCTCATGCCTCGGTGTCGTGCGCCACCGACTGGTGTGGGAATCGACTTGGTTCACTCACGCGCAACATGGCGTGAGCGTACAAGCCTTCGACCTTGCTCCGGGCCGGCGATCGGCGCGCTAACCGATATCCCAGACCGGGCGGCGCGTCTCGGGATCGACGACCCGAACAGCCTTGTCGCGCAGCGCGCCGATGCGATCCATCTCCGCCTCGCTCAGTTCGAAGTCGAACACATCGACGTCCTCTTCGATCTCCTCGGACGTCAGCCCTCGAGGCACGATGGCAACCTGTGGCTGCTGCACGAGCCACCGCAGGGCGATCTGGGCAGCCGACCTGCCACGGGATGAGGCGATCTTCTCGATCACGGGGTCGTTCAACACCCGGCCACGGGCGAGCGGGGCGTAGCACGTGACGATCACATCGAGCCGCGCGCACGCATCGAGCACCTTGTCCTGGCGGAGATAGGCGTGGTACTCGATCTGATTGGTGATGATCGGCTCGGGGCACTTCGCCACGGCTTCGTCGAGCAGCTTCGCTGTGAAGTTCGATACGCCGATGTGGCGCGCCAATCCTTCGCGCTTTGCCCTGGCCAGCGCGCCCAGGGTCTCCTCCAGTGGCACATCCGGCTGCGGCCAGTGGATGAGCAGCAGGTCGACGTAGTCGAGTCCGAGTGTCGCCAGGCTGGTGTCGACCGAGCGTGCGAAATCGTCGGCCCTCGCATTCTCCTCCGTCACCTTCGTCGTGACCCACAGTTCGCCGCGGGGCACGCCGGAGGCGCGGATGCCTTCACCGACCCACTGCTCGGAGCCGTACTTCCGGGCAGTGTCGATGTGCCTGTACCCGTGCTCCAGCGCATGGGTGATCAACTCGACTGCCCGTTCGGGCTCGGGGAACAGCATGGTGCCGTATCCAACGGCGGGCATGGCGGCGCCATGGGCCGAGATCGTCGGCGCTTGCGCTGGCAGCATGGCACTCCTTCGTCAGGTTCGGTGACGTCGGCCACGGTAGGCGTACCGACTGATGCCACGATGAGAGAGGCATGCGCTTCTCGTCGGATGCCTGAGTCGCCTTTCACGGGCGTCGCCCTCTCGGCGCTCGACAATGTGGCGCTGTCGGGCGAGAAGCCTCCCAGAAGCTGACGGAAGCCTCCTATCGGACCCGAACCGAGCCCGTACGATCAGATTGGGTACACCTCGGGAGTGGCTGGTGACAGTCGAAACCTCGCAGCGAGCGTCGGAGCATCGATCGGCGAGGCCGATCGGTGCCGGTCGGTGCCGATCGACGGAGTGGGTTCGACCGGCGCCGACCCGAATCGAACCGCCTGGTAGACCGCTACGTCAGGATGCTGAGGGCATACCGTGACAATCCCCGGGCCATCCTCTTGATGCTCACCCTGTTCACGACGCTGAACCTGGCCGATCTCCTCCTCACTCTTCGCAGTCTGTCCCTCGGAGCTCGCGAGGCCAACCCTGCCATGAAGGCGCTCTTCGACGTCCATCCGATGTGGGCGGGCGTCGTCAAGATGGGGGTCGGGATGGTTGCGGCAGAGATCATCTGGGAACTGCGTCGCCGCCGCTCTGCGCTGGCACTCTCCATCGGAGCGACGGTTGCGATGGCGGGCGTCCTCGCCTGGCACCTGTTCGTCTCGCAACGACTGCCGCTCTGATCCTTGGAGCGAGTCCGTCCGAGGTCGGCCGGCGATCCCGAGCAGTCGGCGGTGTGCCGCTCGACCCGATTGACCCTGTTGTGCCTCACGTTTGGCCGCCGCAGCGTACGCACTTGACATTCGTGACTAATAGTCTTAGTTTATTGGCTATCTCTATTAGGACAAGGAGCAGGCCATGAACACGCAACAAATCCAGATACAGAGCGGCACGATCGCCTTCGATGACACCGGCGGTCCCGGATCGTTGGTCGTGATGATCCCCGGTGCCGGCGACATTCGACAGGAGTACCGGTTCATCGCTCCCCGGCTGGCGGACATGGGGTTCCGGGTGGTCACCATGGATCTTCGGGGCCACGGAGAATCGTCCTCCGACTGGCCGGCGTACGGCGTGGCCGATACCGCCGCAGATCTGATTGCGCTACTCGAACACCTCGATACCGGACCGGCGATCGTCGTCGGTACGTCGTTCGCTCCCGCTGCAGCACTGTGGGCAGCCTCCGACCGGCCCGAACTGATCGATCAGATCGTTCTCATCAGTGCCCATCTGGAGGCAGGGCCCGCATGGCAGGCCGCTCCCCTCAAGTTGGCTCTTCGCGCCCCATTCGCAGGGCAGATGTGGGCGAGTCAGTTCCGCAAGTGGCATCCGGGCGCACCTCCTGCCGACCTCGACCAACACGCCGCCGCACTCGCCGCGATGATGAAGGACCCGAACCGCCGTCGGGCCGTCCGGGAGACCCTGACTGCCAACCGCGACGGACTCGAGCAACGCATTGCGCGAGTGAACGTCCCGACGCTCGTCGTGATGGGGGGCGCCGACTCCCACTTCAGAGATCCCGCCGCAGTAGGAGCGTCGATCGCCAGGTCGACGGGTGGCACGACGCACATCGTCGAGGGCGCAGGCCACTACCCCCACGTCGAGTACGCCGATGACGTCGCCTCGGCGATCACCGCCTTCCTCGCCAGCACCTCATGAGCGAACGCAGGCGACTCACCAGCGACGCGTTGACCGAGGCTGCGATCGACATCATCGAGACCGAAGGAACCCCAGCCCTGACGTTGAGCAGGGTTGCTCGCGAACTCGGCGTGAAGCCGCCGAGCCTGTACAACCACGTCGATGGCCTCGAAGGGCTTCGCCGCAATGTCGCGATCCGTGCGACGGAGGAACTCGCCAGACGGCTCGGCTCGGCAGCGATGGGTCGATCCGGGCGGGACGCGCTCCGGGCGATCGCCCACGCGGTGCGCTCCTTTGCGAAGGAGCATCCCGGTCTGTACGAGTCGACCACCCAGGCGCGGGCCGGCGACGAGGAGTTCGCGACCGTCTCGATCCGTCCGGTCGAGCCCGTGCTCGCAGTGCTCCGTGGATTCGACATCTCCGGAGACGCTGCCATTCATGCAGCGAGGGCGCTTCGATCGGCGATTCATGGGTTCGTGTCGCTCGAACGCGACGGCGGCTTCGGCCTCGATGTCGACATCGACGACTCGTTCGACTGGCTGATCGAATCACAGGCCGACTGTCTCGAGCACGCCACCGGGTCGACGCGAGGAGCCTGACACCCAACCAAGTCCCGTCCAAGCTCGGTCTCCGCTCGCGCAGAACGGTGGGGTCCGCACCCTCGATCAGCGGCCCGGGACGACTACGGCTCACGTCGAGCCGACCGGACACGCCCCCCTCTCATACACTCCCCGTATGAAGGGCATCGAACTCCCACCGCTCGCCGAGGACTTCACGGCAGATCCCGTCGAGCTCTTCTTCGACCTCGCCTACGTGTTCGCGTTCTCGCAGCTGGTGTCGTTGTTGATCAAAGAACCGACATGGGCAGGGGCGGGGAAGGCAGCGCTGCTGTTCGCACTGCTGTGGCTGCCGTGGCAGCAACTGACCTGGGCTGCGAACGCGATCTCGGGCAACGGACGCCCGGTGCGTGCGCTGTTTCTCATCGCCACGGTCATCAGCATCCCGATGGCCGCCTCCACTTCCACCGCGTTCGCCGGAGGCGGGCCGGTGTTCGCCGTCGCGCTCACCGGGATCATGCTGATCGGGTTTCGCATGCAGACGATGGGGACGACCGAGGAACTCGACTATCGCTCCGCCGCCTATGCCTGGATCGCTCCCAACGTCGTTGCGATCCTGGTTCTCGTGGTGGGTTCGTTCTTCGACGGCTCGGCCCGACTCGCCCTCTGGCTCGGCACCGTCGCCATCGTGCTCTGGGCGATGGTCAAGGCCGCCGACGGTGAATGGCTGGTGCGTTCGGGCCACTTCGCCGAGCGCCACGGGCTGATCATCATCATCGCTCTCGGAGAGGTGATCGTGGCGATCGGCATCCCCGTGGTCGCAGCGCTGGAGAAGGACGGAAGCCTGGACCTGGCGACGATCTCGGCGTTGCTGGCTTCCGGCGCATTCGCAGGCCTCTTGTGGTGGGCCTACTTCGATCGGCCCAGCCCGGGACTGGAGTTCGCCGCCTCCAAACTGGAGCCCGGAGCGGCGGGGCAGTACGTGCGGGACGTCTACACCTGGGCGCACGCCCCGATCGTTGCGGGCATCATCCTCGCCGCCGCCGCGCTCGAGGAGATCGCCCTCCACCCACGCGACAGTGTTCCGCTCGAGTTCCGCCTGATGATGGCCGCCGGCCTCTTCCTCTTCCTGATCGGGGTCTTTCTCGCCGTGTGGAGGGCCTTTCGCGCCCAGGCGAGGGAGCGGCTCATCGGCGCGCTCGTCATTGCCGCCATCGTTCTTGCCGGCGCGTCATTCGAAGGGCTGAACCTGTTGACACTCGTCGTGGTCGTGATCTTCGTGATGCTGATCATCGAGCATCGCCGCATCCAGCGGCTCGATCTGCACGCCGAACTCGAGGACTGAGCTCTCCTCAGGGCAGTCGATGATCGCTTCGATCGACAACCCGGGACGACGAGCGTCTTGTCGGCAAGAGCCGGACCGTCCGGCACACTCCGGCGGCCTGCATTGGGGTCGCTGTCGGCATCTGTTCCGTAGGCTGACCGGTGAGGTGCCCGCGTGATCGAGGTCGAGCAAGGTCTTCCCCATCCGCTGGGGTCGTCGTTCGGCCCCGACGGGGTCAACTTCAGTGTCTTCTCCAAGAGCGCCGAGGTCGTACAGCTGGCGCTCTACGACCACGTGGACGATCCGGCCCCGACCGATCTGATCACACTCGATCCACGCCGGCATCGGACGTACCACTACTGGCACGTGCTGGTCCCGGGGCTGGCTCCTGGTCAGCTGTACGCCTTTCGTGCCCAGGGGCCGTTCGATCCGTCTCGCGGGCAGCACTTCGATCCGACCAAGACGCTGCTCGACCCCTACGGCCGGGCCGTCGCAGTGCCCGGCGACTACCGGCGGGCTGCAGGTGCCCGGCCCGGACCGAACGATCGGTTTGCGTTCAAGAGCGTGGTGACAGATGTGTCCTCCTATGACTGGGAGGACGACCAGCCACTGCGGCGCCCGTTCGCTCAGACGGTCATCTACGAGATGCACGTGCGAGGGTTCACTGCACACCCCAACAGCGGACTCGGTCCCGACGTCCGCGGTACCTACGCCGGGGTGATCGAGAAGATCCCCTATCTCCGGTCGCTGGGGATCACGGCGGTCGAACTCATGCCGGTGTTCCAGTTCGACCCCCAGGACGCCCCCGCCGGCCTCGTCAACTATTGGGGTTACAGCCCGTTGTCGTTCTTCGCTCCGCACGGCGGGTACGCGTCCGCCACCGATCCACTCGGGGTGCTGGACGAGTTCCGGGACATGGTCAAGGCCCTCCATCGGGCCGAGATCGAGGTCATCCTCGACGTGGTCTACAACCACACGGCCGAAGCCGGCGCCGACGGACCCACCATCTGCTTCCGCGGACTCGCGAACCCGGCGTACTACATCCTCGAGAACGGCGCCGGCTACGCGAACTACTCGGGCACCGGCAACACGCTGAATGCCAACCAGCCGATCGTGCGGCGGATGATCCTCGACAGCCTGCACTACTGGGTCGAAGAGATGCACGTCGACGGATTCCGATTCGACCTCGCCTCGATCCTGTCACGCGACGAGGATGGACGCCCACTCCCCAACCCGCCGATCCTCTGGGACATCGAATCCGACCCGGTGCTCGCAGGCACCAAGCTGATCGCCGAAGCCTGGGACGCAGCCGGTCTCTATCAAGTCGGAAACTTCGTCGGTGACAGTTGGAAGGAGTGGAACGGCCGCTTCCGGGACGACGTCCGGGCATTCGTACGCGGAGATCCCGGCATGGTCACTGCGCTCGCCGACCGCCTGCTCGGAAGCCCCGACATGTACTCCGATCAGCCGAGAGAACCCGAGCGCAGCATCAACTTCGTGACGAGCCACGACGGGTTCACCCTCAACGACCTCGTCTCGTACGACCACAAACACAACGAGGCCAACCGCGAAGACAACCGCGACGGCATGGACCACAACCTCAGCTGGAACTGCGGGGTCGAAGGACCCACCGACGATCCGTCGATCGTGGCACTGCGGACGGGGCAGATCAGGAACCTCCTCGCCATCACCGTCCTCTCGCTCGGGGCGCCGATGCTGCTCATGGGCGACGAGGTTCGCCGCAGCCAGGGCGGGAACAACAACGCCTACTGCCAGGACAACGAGTCGAGCTGGTTCGATTGGGACGCCGTCGAGACCCAGGCCGATCTCATCCGTTTCGTCCGTCTGCTCATCGGCATCCGGTTCCTCCGCGAATCCGTCCAGACTGAGCACGACCTCACACTGGCCGAGCTCGTGGAGCGTGCCCAGATCCGCCTCCACGGCGTCGAACCCGACGAACCAGACCTCGGGCACGACTCACGAAGTCTCGCACTGTCGGCGTCCAATCTGTCGGGCGACCCGCTGATGTACTTCGCGCTCAATGCATACTGGGAGCCACTCGAGTTCCAGCTCCCCGACTGCCCAGCGTGGGCCACTTCTGGCTGGCGTCGCGTGGTGGACACCTCCCTCCCGCCCCCTGACGACATCTCGTTGCCGAACGATGCGCCATCGATCACTTCGTCCACCTACCGGGTCATGGCGCGGTCGGTCGTGGTGATGTTCGCCACTGGGCGGTGAGGTATCGAGCAGCGTGAGGAGAAACCGGCCAAGCGCCACCTCGCTCGAGACCAGCACTCCGCCGGGGCAGCACCGCGCGCCCGCAAGCCCAGTCTCACCGATCAGAGTCGGTGGCGGGCGGTCGCAGTGACCTCCGAACCACCACCCCTACGAGCTCCGCACGGACGCCCTACGGCGGAATGGGATCAGAGGAGGACTTCCTCACGGGGTCGAGCGCCTTCAGATCCCTTCGCGCCGGTGCGCACTCTCGGCCTGCGCACCTCGACGAAGCCCAGAGCGGCGATCACGAACGCAATCGCGCCGGCCAGTCCCGCCATCAAGACGTGCCCATTGAAGTCGCCTGCAAGGAGATGGCTCGTCACCGCGTAGACGCCGAAGAGCCCGAACGCCGTCCCCGCGATCAGGTTCACATACCGATTCGCCCGGTCGCCAACCAGGACGGTCACCCCCGCCATCACCAGCGGGATCGTTCCCAACGCGGCGAAGAAGAAGCCCATCCCGTCGGTCAGGATCTCCCCCTCCATCTCGCCGGCAACCATGTCCTCAAGCGCCCCGGGTACGAACAGGTACAGCAGCAGCGAGGCAGCCACTGCGATCGCCACAGCCACCCAGAGCACCGCAACTCGTGTTCTGAACAGAAGCGTGTTCATCGCTCCTCCTCCCTTGTGAGCTCGAAGCGGCGTCGAGTCTCGACCCAACGTCGCGCCGACCTGGACGGCTGTATAGGGCTGAAGGCTCCGTTTCTCCGCAGAGCCCGGAGCGTCCGCGCACGCGTTCCGCACGATTAGGGCCGCCTGACCCTGGCCGGGGAGCGTCGGTGCGATAGCGTCGATCCGGACCGTCCGAGGTGATCGATGGAGCTTTCGTCCTCGCTTCTCGAGATCACGCTGCTGCTCGCCGGTGCGGTTCTGCTCGGGATCGTCGCGAAACGATGGCACGTGCCGGTCACCGTGCTGCTCGCCCTCGGAGGGTTCGCAGTGGCCTGGGCCGGCGGCGACACCAGCTTCCCACTGGTGGAGAGCCTCAAGGGCGAGTCGTTCGAATCGATCGTCGTGAACCTGTTCCTGCCGATTCTGATCTTCGAGGCCGCCCTCACACTCCCGAGTCGCTACTTCCTCCGGAATCTGAGCCCGATCCTCATGCTGGCAACTGCGGCGCTGGCGATCGCCTCGGCGCTCGTGGGGTACTCGCTCCACCTGGTTCTCGGGATCCCACTGGTCGCGGCGTTCCTGTTCGGAGTGATCGTCTCGGCGACGGACCCAGTCGCGGTCGTCGCCGTGTTCCGCGAGACCGGCGTGTCACGACGTCTGTTGACCCTGGTCGAGGGCGAGAGCCTCCTCAACGACGGAGTGGCCGTGGTCGGCTTCAACATCCTGCTGGGCGTCGCACTTGGTGGATCGATCGGAATCACCGCGGGGATCGTCGAGTTCGTCGTCGTGTTCGCCGGAGGAGCGCTCATCGGAGCGATGATCGGACTCGCCGCAGCGCTCGTGCTGCCTGCTGTCGATCGGCTCTCCGCAGCAACGCTCTCGCTCGGCGTGGCGTACGGGAGTTTCACGATCGCCGAGGCGGTCCTCGGAGTCTCCGGCATCACGGCCACGCTCACCGCAGGGCTGATCGTTGGTGGGTTCGTTCCCAGCCGCGCCTCGGAGGCGGTGCGAACCGCGCTGCATCACGTATGGGAGGCCTTGGGCTACATCGCCAACGCCCTGCTCTTCCTCTTCATAGGGCTCCTCATCGACCCGGTTGCGATACGCGAGAACCTCGACGCCATCGCAATCGCCGTGCTCGCCGTGCTGATCGCTCGCCCCCTGGCGATCGTGCCGGTGGTGGCCGGACTCGAGCGCTTCGGAGGGGTTCGACGGGTGGGTCACAGCAACACGCTGGTCCTGATCTGGGGTGGGCTGCGAGGAGGAGTTGCGCTGGCTCTCGCCCTGGCCCTCCCCGGCGAGTTGGAGCTCCGCGACGAATTCGTCGTGATGACGGGCGGCGTCGTGTTGGCGACGCTGCTCTTCAACGCAACGACCATATCGACGCTGGTCCACCGGCTCGGACTCGACGAGCCCGCTAGGCCCGAGCGATTCCTGGCAGCGAGCGCCGAGCTCCTCGCCATCCGAGAGGCCCGTCGACGGCTGGCCGAGCTCGGATACGACGACAAGATCATCGATGCCAGGCTGCACGTCGCCGAACTCGACGCTCACGAGCTGCTGCACTCGATTCATTTGGACGAGTACGAGGAGTTGCAGGTCTACACGCTCCGGGGCCTGCATGCAGAACGGCGGGTCTACCAGCTGCTGAGTGATGCCGGCCTGCTGCGCCCGATCGCCACCCGGACGTTGATGCAAGAGATCGACGACGAGATCGACGAGATCAGCCACAGTGCGCTCGAGGTCGACGCAGCTCGGCGCGGGCGGCGCCCCTGGTATGCCCAAACCGTCCGCCGCCTCCTGGGGTGGCTGCCCGAACCGGCCGGAGAGGACATCACCGAAGTGTCCTACTCGGAGGTCGCCGCCAGGCGGCTGGCCGCCCAGCGGGCACGGGCGGAGCTCGATCGATTCAAGGAACTCCCGAAGTGTGATCCCGACGTCGTCGATCAGGCGAAGGAGCTGTTCGCCCACTGGGAACATGCTGCCGTGAAAGCGCTCACCGAGCTCGACGACGCGCCCGACATCGATCACACCGTGTTGATGAGGCGACACGCCGAGGCACTCACCCGGATAGCGGCAGTCGAGTCCGTCGTCGGGCTGGTGAGCTGCGGACTCCTGTCCGAGTCGGCCGCCGATGCCGCGGTAGAGCGCATCGTGCGGGAAGTGGACAGATCCCACGGCTGAAGCGGGCGGTCTCGACTCGCGTGTGGACACCCGACCTTCGACTCTTGCCATCGACGTCGCATGGGCCAGAGACTGTGATCGCTCACCGGAGGTGACGGCCCATGCAGAACACCGAGTTGTTGATGCATCTCGCCGAGATCGCCGGCGTCTTCGTCGGGTTCGGAGCGCTCATCAGTATCCGAAGCGAAGCGATACGGGACGAAGAGGTGATGATGATCCGCGCGATCGTCCTCTACGGAATCATGGTCGTGATCACGGCCATCTTCCCGGTGGTGATCAGTGGCTTCGGCGTCGCCGGCGACGGCCTGTGGACGATGTCGGCCTGGGTGTTCCTGGCCCTCTGGTGGGCGTCGAGCATCCTCAATCGATGGGACTTCGAACGAAGCCGCGTCCTCGCTGCGATCACCGGGCGGACGAGGATGCGCATGGAGGCTCCGGCGGTGCCCATCTGGCTCAGCATGAACGGTGCGCTCGTCCTGATCCTCACCGGGCGCCTGCCCGAATCCGAACCCGCCCTCTACCTGGCCGCGGTGGCGTTGAACCTGCTGCTCACGGCACAGATGCTGATCTATCTCGTGTACCTGCAGCGATCCTCCCGTCCCGTCGGGAACGCGGCGCCTCGAACCGAGGCCGACCCACCGGTACGGGACCGGGAACCCCAGTCGATCGCCGAGCTCTGAGTGGTCGACGGCCCGATCCAGCGCCCTCCTCAGGCCGCAGCACCGACCCCGTCGGAAGGCCCATTCGCTGGCAAAGTGCGGGCCGCCACTGATCTCGCGAGAGGAGTAGATTTCGAGTTGGATGGAGGGAGAGGCCATTCCACGCCTGGAGGCGTTCCTCGGCCCTCCAGAAGGGAAGCGACATGCGAAGTCGTGTGTTCGTACTCTGCACCGTGTTCCTGCTGTTGGCCATGGTGCCTGCGCCGTTCGCCGGCGCGAAACAGCCGCTCGACGTCGAATTCGAAGTGACGGTTCTTGCGGGGAGCTTCATTGCGTCAGGCCCGGCGACCGCCGATGGCCTGATGTGCGAATTCGGAACCATGGAGAACCCCGAGCCCGAGAAGTTCGTCGGGAACTCGGAGATCGTCTCCAACGCCCAGGTGGTGACCGTGTTCACCTGCGATGATGGCGGGGCGCTCGACGGCGACACCTTCGCCGTCAAGCAGCAGCTCCACATCGACCTCACCGTCGAGCCGGTGACCTGGACGATCAACTGGGTCGTGCTGGGCGGAACCGGTGAATTCGCCCATCTCAACGGAAACGGTCACGGCACCGGTGAACTCCTCACCGAGTTCCCGTTCGGCCCGTTCGATACCCTGGTGGGCCAGCTCCACTGACACGGGGCGAAACGGCTGGTCGTAGTTAGAGTCGCTTGGGGGTCGAGCGTTCGACCCCCAAGATCCCGGGCGCTCCTCCGGCGACGTGACCCGCCGAGCCGCTTTCTGACCCCCTCCCACGAATTCGGGTCCGATAATGGCCCGATGGCCGCCGACCTCGAACTCTGCTATCTCCCTGCGACGACCCAACTCGAACGCTTCCGGGAGGGTTCTCTCTCCCCCGTCGAAGTCCTCGAAGCACAGATCGAACGAGCCACCGAGATCGAATCGATCGTCAACGCGTTCACCGACACATACTTCGAAGACGCCCTCCGACAGGCCCGAGAGGCAGAGCGCATCTATCGATCGGATCCATCGGCCGCCCGGTCACTGGAAGGCGTCACAGTCGCCATCAAGGACGAGATGCCGGTGGAGGGCCAGCGGAACACCGAAGGCTCGCTGATCCACGCAGATCGCATCGCCTCGATCACCCACCCGATCGCTCAGCGCCTCCGAGACGCCGGAGCGATCTTCCATGCGCGCACGGCGACGCCGGAGTTCTGCTCGGCCTGGACGACGACCTCCCGCCTGCACGGCACCACCGTGACACCGTGGAACCCGCGTTTCACCGCTTCGGGTTCGTCGGGAGGGTCGGCCGCCGCCCTGGCGGCAGGGACCACGACACTGGCGACCGGCTCCGACATCGGCGGGTCGATCAGGGGTCCGGCCGCAGCCTGTGGTGTCGTCGGATTCAAGCCGCCGTATGGCCGCAACCCGGACCTTCCACCGTTTGGCCTCGACTCGTACAACCACGTCGGCCCGATGGCCCGGACGGTGGCGGACACCGCACTGCTCCAAAACCACATGTCGGGCGTCCATCCCGCAGACATCGCATCCCTCCGAGAAGCGGTGACCCTGCCACTCTCCTATCCCGACGTCGATCGGCTCCGCATTGCGTACACCTTCGACGTGGGGAACCGTGTGGTCGCACCCGAGGTCGAAGCCGGAACCATGCGGGCGCTCGATCACTTGCGCCGGCGCGGGGCGGTGATCGAAGAAGTCGATCTCGGCTGGGGACCGGAAACGGTCGACGCCTCCCGGACCTACCTCGACCACCTGTTCGGCCACTACCTCGTCCGCGCCGCCGAGGCCCATCCCGACCTGGTCTGCGACTACACGGCGTTCTACGCGGAACGTTCGAAGCGATCCACCGCAGAAGGATTCTTCGACGCGTACGAGACGGCGGGCCGCATGTATCAGACCATCGGCCCGATCCTCGAATCCCACTACGCACTCATCTGCCCGACGTTCGTCACCCACGAGATCGAGGCCGAACAACCCCCATGGACGGTGATGAACGTCCGCGGCATCGAAGTCGACTCCGACTACGAGTGCAGTCTCATGCCGCAGTTCAACATGCTGAGCCGGCTCCCGGTGCTGGCGGTCCCGGCCGGGCTCGCCGACAACGGCCTTCCCGTCGGGATCCAGATCGTCGCTCGTTCCTACGACGATGCGCGCCCGTTCAGAGTGGCTGCAGCCCTCGAAGAGTCCGCTCCATGGTTGGATTCGGCCGAGCGGCGACCCCGCCTGTGACCTCCCTCGCGGGACTGGTGCGACGCCTTCAGAGGACCTCCCTGAAGTGACCAACGTCGCGCACGGTATCGTCACGGTCTGTCGAATTCGGAGGAGTTGACGATGTCGAGCATCGCGCGTCGGGTCGCACTGGTGGCGGCCGTGGCACTGATCGGTGGCTGCGGTGGCACAGCCGACGGCGCCCCGAGCCTCGATCCCCCTGCGGACGATGTCGTCCTGCGGGTGATCGTGGATGATGCACTGGCCGCCGACTGGACGCTCGACGGCCTCGAGGAAGCCGTCCCGTTCACCGAGATGGACATCGACGGCGACACCCAGAACGGTCCGCGCCTGCTCGACGTGCTCACAGCCTCAGGGGTAGACGACTGGGCGACCGCCGAGGTGATCGGCATGGGTGAGGGACGCTCCTTCGAGGTCGGCCTGGACATCGACGCGGCGGACACCGACGAGGATTGGATCCTCGACGTGACCAACCGTGGGACGCTCAAGCTGGCCGCAGATGATCTGGCGCGCGACCTCTGGGTGCGGGACGTCGGTGAGATCCGCATCCCGTGAGTTCGTCGTCGGAATCGACGACACCGACATGCCTGGCATCGGCGGGACGGGCGGGCTCGCTCGCCGCCTGGTCGATGAACTCACCGACGTGGCCCACAGTCTCGGAGTCACCCGACACCAGTTCTACGAAGGCCCCGGTGTGCCCAAGACCTCGCGTAACTCTTCGGCAGCGATCGCCTTCGCCACTCAGCTGACGCCTGCCGAGCTCCTGGAGGCGGTGGCCGCCACCGTCACACGCGAGTCGATCCCCGGCTCGGATCCGGGGGTGGCGGTGTTGACCGGCGCGCCGCCCGAGGAGGTGCTGGCCTTCGCCCGGTCCGCCCAGCGAGGCCTGGTCACCCGATCCGAGGCGTTCCGCCTCGCAACCTATGCCGGGATCCACCCGGTGGGACTGGGTGGCACCGAGGACGGGGTGATCGGCGCCCTGGGAGGGGCGGCGCTGCGAGCCGACGGCAACGACGGGCGGTTCGTGGGGTTGGCGGGGATCCGCGACGTGTCCGGTGCGATCAGCGTGGCCGACCTCGTCGACCGTTCGTCGATCTCCGATGTGGTCGACGAGGCCACCGGAAGCAGTCTCGAGGGTGGAGTTATCATCGACGTCGGCGACTGGCTGCGGCCACGGCTGCTTCACGGTCGACCGGTCGTCTTCGCTCGACACGTGGAAGGAACCTGGGTCAATGCAGACGTACGCCCCGACAAGGGCAGCCACCCCTAGGCGCCGCCTGCTCGGGGACCTGGGGGTGGCCGTCGTCATCGGGCTGGCGGGGGCGCTCGCCAAGAAGCATCTGGACTTCCACCTGGGCATCCCCGGCCACGCAGGCGTGGGCTGGATCGCGGTATTGATCTTCGGAAGGCTCGTCAACCGCCGCACCGGTATGGCCGCGATCGCCGGCATCTCGATGGGGCTGTGGTCGGTTCCTGTGGGGCTCGGCCACTCGCTCGGCTACAACCTGGCGTTGTATGGGTCGGTTGCGGCGCTGCTCGACCTCCCCGGTCTGCGGAGGCTGACTGGCGCTCGCCTCTTCGGCGCTGCGACGGCGGGTGTCCTCGTCCATGTGGCGAAGTTCGTCTTCGTGCTGATCAACGTCTGGCTCTCCGGCACGGTACGCCGCGTCGAGCTGTATGGGTTGTCGAGCGCGCTCGTCAACCACGTCGCATTCGGCGCCGCCGGTGGACTCGCCGGCTGGGGTCTGTGGCGCGCCGGTCGTGCCGTCGTTGCACGATTCCCGACCGGTCGGGTGTGGCGCCGCTCGTGGTGACGGTTCGACTCCCCGAGCCACTCAGCCGGTACACCGAGGGCCACGACGTCCTCGAACTCGACGGTTCCACCGTGCGGGAAGTGCTGGATGCGCTCGTCGCCGCACACCCCGACACCGGCATCCGCCTGTTCGACGACGCCGGCCGACTGCACGGCCATCTGCACCTGTTCGTTCGGGAGACCGAGGTGCAATCCGCCGAACTGCACACCGTTCCAGTGCACCCAGGCGACGAAATCGACGTGATCGTGGCGATCGCAGGTGGCTCGGACGACGTGCGGATGCGCGGCTTCCGCGAGCGTTCCACCGTCGAAGAGGCACTGACTGCCGCCCTGGACGGTGTCGAGCCACTGGAGCCGGAGCCGGTGTCGGTCACCGAGTGCGCCGGACGGGTGCTGGCGGCTGATGTGGTGAGCGGGGTGGCGGTGCCTCCCTTCCGACGTGCCACGATGGACGGGTATGCCGTTCGGGCGGAGGACACCTACGGCGCCTCGACCTACGACCCGGTGCTGTTGGAGGTCTCCGGCCAGTCGATGCCGGGCGCAGACCTGCAGGGATCGGTCGGTGCGGGCAGCGTTGTCCGCATCATGACCGGGGCGCCCGTCCCCGACGACGCCGATGCCGTTCTGCGAGCCGAGGACGCCGACGAGGCCGATGGCAAACTCGTAGTGCGCGCCGGGGTGGCGCCAGGCCGGAACGTCGGCCGAGTCGGAGAGGACATCGACCCGGGCACCACCGTGTTGACTGCGGGTCGGCGCCTGCTCCCCCAGGATGTGGGGTTGTTGTCGTCGATCGGTCACGACCCGGTACGGGTTCTCCGTCGTCCACGGGTACGAGTCATCGTCTCGGGCGACGAACTGCTGGCGCCGGGGAGCACACCGTCCGGGTCGAAGATCGTGGACTCGAACTCGCCGATGCTGTCGGCACTGATCGAACGCGACGGCGGCCTGCCAGAGGTGGTTCGCCTCCCCGACGACGCCGACCGGATGCGGGATGCGCTGGCGGCGTCGGGCGCCGATGTGATCGTCACCGCGGGGGCGGCGTCCGTGGGAACCGAGGACCGGGTTCCGCTGCTGGTGGCCGAACTGGGCGAGTTGACGGTGCACGGGGTTGCGATGCGTCCCTCGTCGCCCAGCGGGGTGGGACGGATCGGGGGCAAGCCGGTGCTCTTGCTGCCCGGCAACCCGGTCTCGTGTCTCGTGGCCTACGACTTCTTCGCCGGCCCGGTGATCCGCACCCTGGCCGGGTTGTCGCCGACGTGGCCGTACCGGACGATTCGACTGCCGCTCCGCACCCGAATCGTCTCGCAGATCGGACGGACCGACTACGCCCGGGTGGTGGTGCGGGACAGGATGGTCGAGCCGCTGGCCGTGTCGGGTGCGTCGGTGTTGTCGTCGGTGACCCGGGCGACCGGTTTCGCGATCATCCCGTCAGGACTCGAGGGGTACCCGGAGGGAACCGAGGTCGAAGTCCACCTGTACGACGCCGGAACCGTCACGTGAAGCAGCGGCAGTTCCTGGACGTGCTCGACGAGGGTGAGGCGCACCGGAGGTTCGACGAGGCGTGCGCCCACCTGGAGCCACGTAGCGAGCAGGTGATGCTCGACGTCGCCCTGCACCGCGTGCTGGCCTCCGACGTCACCGCCGCCGTCGACGTTCCGGCCTTCGATCGTTCCAACATGGACGGGTTCGCCGTTCGGGCCGCCGACACGTTCGGGGCCGAGGAGCTCGAGCCGGTGGTGCTGGCCGTCTCCGAGCTGGCGCTGGCCGCCGGTCACGCCCCACCTTCCGGGTTCGAGGTGGTGCCGGGCACGGCGGTGCCGATCGCCACGGGAGGTGTCGTTCCTCGAGGTGCCGACGCGGTGGTGATGGTGGAGCACACCGAACCCCACCCGGACGGCGTCGGGGTGTCGAGGCCCGCAGTCCCAGGCGGCAACGTCACCTTCGCCGGATCGGACATCGGCCGGGGCGAGGTCGTCATGCGTCGCGGCACCCGACTCACCGCCCGCGAGACGACCGTCTTGGCCTCGGTGGGGGTGGACCGGGTCGAGGTGGTGGTCCGGCCCCGGGTCGCCGTCGTGTCGACCGGCGACGAGATCGTCCCCCCTGGCCAGCCGCTCGGCGTCGGCCAGGTCTACGACTCGAACCAGCGGATGTTGCTCGACTCGGTCGCCGAGTTGGGCTGCGAGCCGGTCGCGTGCGGGATCGTGTCGGACGACGAGCGGCTGCTCGACGCCACCGTCGCACCCCTCCTGTCCGGGCCGGACGCGGTCGACATCGTGCTGCTCTCGGGCGGCACCTCCAAGGGCGAGGGCGACATCAACGCCACCATGGTCCACAGCCTGGCCGAACGGTTCCCGGACTCGCCGGGCGTCGTGGTGCACGGGGTGGCGCTCAAGCCGGGCAAGCCGATCCTGCTTGCCATGATCGACACCACGCCGATCGCAGTGCTGCCCGGGTTCCCGACCTCGGCGGTGTTCACGTTCCACGAGTTCGTCGCCCCGCTGCTTCGGCGACTGGCCGGGCTGGACACCGATGACGTCCGCACGGTCCGGGCGATTGCGCCGTTGCGTATCGCCTCGGTGCCGGGACGCACCGAGTACACGTTGGTGGATCTGGTGGCGAGCGAGGCCGGTCTGGCCGCCTATCCACTGGGGGCGGGTTCGGGCAGCGTCACCGCCTTCGCCCGAGCCGACGGGTTCATCCGCATACCCGCCAACCACGAGTACCTCGAGAAAGGCACCGAACTCGAGGTGCGTCTGATTGACCCCGACCTCCAGCCGGCCGACCTGGTGTCAATCGGCAGCCACTGCATCGGTCTCGACGACATGCTCGGTCTGTTGGCGGCCGAGGGGTTCCGGGTGAAGTCCATCCCGGTGGGCTCCACCGCCGGCCTGGCAGCGGTGGCTCGCGGCGAGGGCGATGTTGCGGGTGTCCACCTCCTCGACCCCGAAACCGGTGAATACAACACACCGTTCCTACCGGACGGCGTCCGTCTGATCCGCGGATATGGACGTCGTCAGGGAATCGCCTTCCGCCCAGACGACCCGTTGGTCGACCTGGTCGACGACGAGCAGGCCTTCCTGGAGATGCTCCAGAACCGGCGGATGATCAACCGCAATCCGGGAAGCGGCACCCGCATCCTCATCGACGGCCTGCTCGCGGGAGCGAAGCCCGACGGCTACCTCCACCAGGCGAGGACCCACCACGCGGTGGCGGCCGCCGTCGAGCAGGGCCGGGCCGACTGGGGCATGACGCTCGACACCATCGCCGCCAGAGCCGGGCTGGCGTTCCGGTTCGTGGCGGACGAGCGATACGACGTGGCAGTGCGAGAAGACCGCTGGGACCGCCCGGCGGTTGCGGCCCTACGGCGGCTGCTCGCCGATCCGGCTGCACGGCGACGGCTCGGAGATCTCGGCTTCACGGAGTGACCGCCTCGACTCCCCCGCCCAGGTGATCGGCGTTGAGCAGAACGCGAGAGACGAGTTCGCTTGCGTCGGTGTGGGTGGGGCGAACGATGGAGAAGTGCCGAAGGTCGAGTGTGGCGCTCTCGGCGATTCGAGGTCGTTCGGCTGCTGCTACGACTGAACCGTCGACGGTCCCCGGCGGCAGGTCCACCTGTCTTCGCTCGATGACGCACCGACCTCGCGTGGGCGTCGCGGCATTCTTGCTTCAACGGCCGGACTCCGCAGGCCTCGATGGTGAGGAGGTCGATGTCGCCCAGCCCTTCCTGAGATCGCCGCTAGCTTGGCTCAGCGAGGGCGGACGCCGACGTGAGGCAGGACCAAGATCATGGAAGGTGAGCAGTCGAGTGGAGATCGGGAGCGTGAGGAGCGGGAGGCCGAGCACGCCCGACACGAAGACGATCGCCAGGCCGAACACGCCCGGCATGAGAAGGAGCGCCTGATCGAGCATTCTCGGTACGAGGGCGAACGCCAGGCCGAAGGGGAACAGAAGCGGGCAGAAGAACCTGCGGAGCGCGAGCGGGCCGAGCGTGCGACGGCTGACCGGGAGCGCCGCGAGGAGCGCGACACGGCCGACCGGGAGCGTCGCGAGGAACGCGACAGGGCCGACCGGGAGCGTCGCGAGGAACGCGACAGGGCCGAGCGACAGCGTCGCGAGGAACGCGAGCGAGAGCCAAGCGAACGCGATCGGGATCGCTGAGGTCTGTGATCCTTTGAAGCTGTCTGGTCGCGTGGGTCTCGTCGACCGGCGATCCATTACGATCCAATCACAGTCCATCGGAAGTAGTCGGGATGCCAGTAGAGACTGAACACGAGACCACAGAGTCCGCCTTGAAGCCGCCCACTGCCTTCTCGGTGAACCGGTACCACGTAGACCTCACCACCGAAACGGTGCGCTTCGAACGCGTGCAATGTGAGGACCTCGAGGACGCGCTGGGAGGGATCGCCAGGGCGACCAAGCTGCTGGCCGAAGTCGAGGTCGACGACGCCTATGACCCGGCGGCGCCAATCGTCATGAACCTGGGCCTGCTCAGCGGCACCCGGGTGATGACCGGTCTCCGCACCTACTTCCACGGCTATTCGCCGCTCAAGATGTCCCGCAGCGGGAAGCCCGGGCTCATGTGGAGCGCCGGAAGCGGCAAGTTCGGCACCAAGCTGCGCGGGCTGGGGATCGACGAGGTGATCTTCACCGGTCGAGCCTCTTCACCGAGGATGATCCATCTCACCACTTCGGAAGACCCCGAGGGGCCGGGCGGACCGGCCGACTTCGCGTTCCTCGACGCCTCCGACCTGGGGGAACTGCACGTCAACAAACGGATCTTGACCCTCCACGAGCGGTATCCGGACGCCCACTTCGCCGTGATCGGACCTGCAGCGCAGAACTACGAGACCGTCCGCTACGCCTCGATCGCCCTCTCCACCGAGAACCAGTTGAAGACCGGTGATCCGAAGGCCCGCTTCTGCGGTCGGGGCGGATACGGCGGTGTGCTCGCCTCGAAGAACCTGTACGCGATCGCCGCCGACGGACCCAACCCGAACGTCCGCTCACGTGGGTTGAAGGACATCAACAAGGAAGTCAACCTCGGCAAGGGAAGCTGGCCCTACCGCGACGACGGCGCCGGGGGAACGTGGCGCCAGGTGCCGCTCCAGCACGAGAACGGGGTGCTGCCCGAATACAACTTCAACCCAACCGGAACCGACCAGGGCGTGGCGCTGACCCGCAAAGAGGTGGAGAAGGGCCCGTACGAGATCAAGGCGGAGAGCTGCTACCTGTGCGGGATCAGATGCCACAAGAACATCTACGACGACGCCAACGGTGAGGCCGGACCGTTCCGCACCAAGGTCGACTACGAGCCGTTCATCCTGTTGTCGTCGAATCTGGGTATCTACGACGTCGACAAGGCGCTCGACATCGTGGCGCTGGTCGACGAGCTGGCGATGGACTCGATCTCGCTCGGCGTGAGTCTCGGCCACATCATGGAGTGGAACCAGCGCAACCCCGACAACCAGTTCGCCGACGGGCTCTCCTATGGCGATTACGACGGCGTCATGGCTGCGATCGACGCCGTCGCCGAGGGGCGCCTGCCCGAGGTGGGTGAAGGTGTGCTCCGGTTTGCGATGAGGACGGGCTCACTCGACTTCGCCATGCAGTCGAAGGGCGTCGAGTTCCCGGCATACGTGCCGCATTCCAATCCCGGGTACCCGTGGGCGCTGGCGGGCGGACACATGTCGATGAGGACATTCATCCTGGTCATCCTGGAGCGGGAGACGGGGATGGACTACTGGGTGGATGCCATCACCAACCGCGGCCCGATGATCCTGCTGGACGACATGACCGGAATGTGCAAGTTCGCCGCCCTCAACCCGGTGATGATCGCCGAGGCGCTCGGTGTCGCCGCCGGGCTCGACGTGACCGCCGACGACCTCCGGGGGGCGGTCGACCGCACCTGGGTGCGCGGTTACACGGTCGAGCGCCGAGTCGGGTTCGAGGTGGAGGACTATGCGCTCCCCGCCGAGGCCCACCAGCCCGCTCGCGGCAGCAAACTCCCCTACTTCAACACGCCCGAGTTCTTCGACGAGCTCCGCACGAAGGTCATCGACGTCCTCGACGAGCGGGCCGAGACCTACGGGTACGTCTAGTACCAGGCAGCGAGTCGATCGACGAACCGACGGTCGAGGGGAAAGGAACGCATCGTCCCTCGAATCGGCGCGCAGGACAGCGGCTGCGGACTGTCCTCACGCTGCGATCGAGTCCGGCAGTCCCTCCTGACCGGCGCCATACCTTCATCATCGGCCAGGATCCGGTGTATCACCACACACGTGCCACTGCTGTGGGACAGAACGCTACGTTGGAGCATGTGGCGGTGCAGCAGGAGTCTCCTGAGAAGTCACCCAGGTCCCGGGACCGGAACTCGATCCCGATACTGGTCGTGCGCCTTGGTCCCGCTCGCGACTTCGTGATCGCCATCGCCGTACTCGCGTTCGTTCTCTTGGCGGCGGCAGCCGTCGCATTCGTGCTGTTCGGGTGATGCTCGGTCGCTATCTCGGCAGTCATTGACTCAACTTCGCTTGAGTCGATATGATCTCATCATGGACGTGACAGAACGGGCACTGGGATTTGCAGCATTGGGCGACCCGGTTCGGCTGGCGATGGTCGATGACCTGGCAGCTTCCGACCGGTCTCCAAGCGAACTGTCGACTCGACATGGACTGGCGTCGAATCTCCTTGCACATCACCTCGACGTGCTCGAACACGCACACCTCATCGAACGCGAGGTCTCGTCTGGCGATGGCCGCCGCCGGTACGTGAGGCTCCGCCATGAGACCCTGAGTGAGCTGACCGTCGGTGTTCGGCTTCCGACCGGCCCGGTGTTGTTCGTCTGCACCCACAACTCGGCGCGCTCGCAGCTCGCCGCCGCCCTCTGGCGCCGGATGACGGGCGGGGTCGCTGTGAGCGCAGGCACCCACCCGGCGGAACGGGTCGCGCCCGGCGCGGTCGAGGCGGCGGCACGAGCGGGTCTCGACCTCTCGCGGGCGGCGCCACGCTCGCTCGACGAGATCACAGTCGAACCTGCCCTGGTGGTCACCGTGTGCGACAGGGCGCACGAGGAACTCGAGACAGGCGAAGACTGGTGGCACTGGTCGACTCTCGACCCGATCGAGGATCCCCGCCCCGAGGCCTTCGACCTGGCTCTCGGTCGACTCCGCTCCCGAATCGACGTGCTCACCAGGGAGGCCACTCGATGACGGACGACGACCGACTCACGTTCCGATCATCGTCGAGAGAACTGCCCGCAACCGACTTCGAACCCTCGCCCAACTGTTGGAGCAACCCATGACCGACCACACCCCCTCCGTGCTCTTCCTGTGCGTCCACAACGCCGGCCGATCGCAGATGGCGGCGGCCTGGCTCCGCCATTTCGCCGGTGACGCCGTGGACGTCTTCTCGGGCGGATCGAATCCCGGCAGCGCGGTCAACCCGACCGCCGTGGAGGCAATGGCAGAGGTCGGGATCGACATCTCCAACGAGCTTCCTCGGTCATGGACCGACGAGATCGTCGAGGCGGCGGACGTGGTCGTCACCATGGGATGCGGCGACACCTGCCCGGTGTTCCCGGGCAAGCGCTACGAGGATTGGGAGCTGACCGATCCCGCCGGGAAGCCGATCGAGGTCGTCCGCGAAGTGCGAGACGACATCGAAGCCCGCGTCCGTGCACTCATGGCGAGCCTCGACATCCCCACTCGGACGTGACCCACACGCTGGCCAGGCGAATGACCGCCGAGTTCGTCGGGACCGGCTTCCTGCTGGCCGCCATCGTCGGATCCGGGATCATGGCCGAGACGCTGTCGGTCGACCCCGGACTGCAATTGTTGCAGAACGCTCTGGCGACGGCCGGCGCTCTGGCAGCCATCATCCTCGCGCTCGGCTCGGTGTCCGGCGCACATCTCAACCCCGCCGTGACGCTCGCCGACCGCGCCTTCGGTGGCCTCACCTCCCGCGAGACCGCCGGCTACATCATCGCCCAGATCACGGGTGGCATCGCCGGGGTCGTCGTCGCCAACCTGATGTTCGATCTCCCGGCCGCCGCATGGTCGACGACCGAGCGTTCTGGGTCACATCTCTGGCTCGCCGAGATCGTGGCGACGGCCGGCCTGTTACTGGTGATCTTCGGACTGGTCAGGGCCGGGCGGGGGGCAGTCGTCGCCTTCGCCGTCGGCGGCTACATCGCCGGTGCCTACTACTTCACCTCGTCCACCAGCTTCGCCAATCCCGCCGTCACCATCGCCCGCACGATCACCGACACCTTCACCGGGATCCTGCCCGCTTCGGCCCCGGGCTTCATCATCGCCGAGCTGGTGGGCACCCTCCTCGCAGTCGGCCTCATCCACTATCTGTTTCCCAGCATCGAACAGGTCGCCGATCAGGTCGTCGTCCCCCACTCCGTCGACTGACCCAAGGCCCGCGGAACGGGTCATCCGTCACTACCAGGATGGTCGAACCGCATAGATGATGGCGGTGTGAGTTCAATCAGCCTTGAATCAACACCGGTTGAAACGAGGGCCGGTGTCTTCGCCGCCCTCAGCGACCCGATCCGCCTCCGGATCCTCGACGCACTCTCTTCCGAACTGTGGTGCGTCTGCGAGATCCAGGAGCGCATCGCCGACGTCGCCCCGAACCTCTTGTCATACCACCTGAGGGTGCTGCGCGAGGCAGACCTGGTGGCAGCGAACCGCCGGGGACGCTGGGTCGACTACCGGCTCAACCCCGAGGCAGATCGAATCGTCGCCGACGCCCTTCCGGCCGCCCTCGACGCCCGGAGGGACCGGTGACGGCGACGAAGACCGACACCGGACCTCGAGTGCGGTCACCCTGGCTCGGTCTCGCCGTCGCAGTGGCGGCCTGGACTGTCGCCTATGCGGTGAACGCCCGCTGGTGGCGCTGGCTGATCGGCGACGTCTCTGGCCTCGATTTGGAGACGAGGTTCGGCTCGGCGGTCGAGTTCTTCGTGTACGACACGACCAAGATCCTGCTGTTGCTGAGTGGGATCATCTTCGCCGTCACCGTGCTCAGGAGTTTCATGAGTGTGGAACGCACCCGCGCCCTGCTGGGTGGCCGGAGGGAGGGCGTCGGCAACGTTGCGGCCGCCGGACTCGGGGTCGCCACCCCGTTCTGTTCGTGCTCTGCGGTCCCCGGATTCATCGGTTTCGTCGCCGCCGGCGTCCCGTTGGGGGTGACGATGAGCTTCCTCATCGCCTCGCCGATGGTCAACGAGGTCGCCATCGTCCTGCTCTACGGGCTGTTCGGCTGGCAGGTCGCCGCGATGTACGTCGCTGCCGGCATGACGATCGCAGTCGTGGCCGGCTGGATCATCGGACGTCTGCAGCTCGAGCGGTGGGTGGAGCCGTTCGTGTTCGAAACCACCTTGCGCGGCCGGCCCATCGACCCGTCGGCCGGACTGTCCTGGTCAGAACGGCTGGCGATCGGACGAGAAGAGGTCCGCACCATCATCGGCAAGATCTGGCCGTATCTGGTCGTCGGGATCGGAGTCGGAGCCGCCATCCACGGTTGGGTGCCCGAGGACTTCTTCGCCGACGTGGCCGGGCCCGACAATCCGCTCGCCGTCCCCGCCGCGGTCGTCTTCGGCGTGCCCCTCTACTCCAATGCTGCAGGCATCCTCCCACTGGTGGAGGCGCTGCACGCCAAGGGGCTCGCCATGGGCACCGTCCTCGCCTTCATGATGTCGGTCGTGGCCCTGTCGGTCCCCGAGATGATCCTGCTGCGGCGGGTGCTCAAGCCGAGACTGCTCGCCACCTTCGTGGCAGTGGTCGCCGTCGGCATCCTCGCCGTGGGGTTCCTGTTCAACACCGTCCTGTGAGGAGAAGCAGATGAACAACGTCAAGGTGCTCGGATCCGGATGCGCCAACTGCAAGACGCTCGAAGCGCGCACCGCCGAAGCTCTGACCGCCCTCGGAGTCGAAGCCGACATCGAGAAGGTCACCGACTACGGCGAGATCGCCGGCTGGGGGGTGATGTCGACACCCGCCCTCGTGGTCGACGACCAGGTCGTCCTCGCGGGCCGGGTCCCCACGGTGGCGGACCTGATCCGACTCCTCGAACACGCCACTCCATGACCGTCACCGATCGCCCGACCGCGACCCCGGGACGGTTGGGTGTGGTCGACCGCCTTCTTCCCCTCTGGATCGGCCTGGCCATGGCGACGGGACTCGTCCTGGGACGTATCTTCCCAGACCTCAACGACGCCCTCGACGCCGTCAAGATCGACACCGTTTCGCTCCCGATCGCCATCGGGCTGTTGGTGATGATGTACCCGGTCCTGGCGAAGGTCCGTTACTCGCGCATCGGCGACGTCGCCGCCGACCGCCGGTTGATGGTCACCTCGTTGGCGCTCAACTGGGTCATCGGTCCGGCGTTGATGTTCACGCTCGCCTGGCTGCTCCTCCCCGACCTGCCCGAGTACCGCACCGGCCTCATCATCGTGGGATTGGCCCGCTGCATCGCCATGGTGCTCATCTGGAACGACCTCGCCTGTGGCGACCGCGAAGCCGCCGCCGTGCTGGTCGCCCTCAACTCGCTGTTCCAGATCGCCGCCTACGCCGTCCTCGGCTGGTTCTACCTCGAGCTCCTCCCGAGCTGGCTGGGACTCGACACCGCCACACTCGACGTGTCCATGTGGGAGATCGCCAAGACGGTCCTGATCTTTCTCGGCATCCCCCTCGCTGCCGGATACCTCACCCGTCGCTGGGGTGAGCGCACACGCGGCGTCGACTGGTACGAGGACACGTTCCTCCCCCGTCTGGGGCCGTGGGCGCTGTACGGGCTGTTGTTCACCGTCGTGATCCTCTTCGCCCTCCAAGGCGAGACCATCACGAGCCGACCCTTCGACGTCGCCCGTATCGCTCTCCCCCTGCTCGCCTACTTCGCCCTCATGTGGGGGATGTCCTTCGCCCTCGGCCTCCGGCTCGGTCTCTCGTACTCGAAGAACACCACGGTCGCCTTCACCGCCGCGGGCAACAACTTCGAGCTCGCGATCGCCGTCGCCATCGGCGTCTTCGGCGTCACCTCGGGCCAGGCCCTGGCCGGCGTCGTAGGCCCCCTCATCGAGGTCCCCGTCCTGGTCGGCCTCGTCTACGTCGCGCTCTGGGCACGACGCCGTTTCTACCCGACCACCGGTGGGCGCTGAACGATCGAGTGTGGTCACGACCGTGGTGAGCGTCACACGGCGAGGAGCGAGAACCCGCAGTCGGCCAGGATCCGGTCTGGCCCGAACCGCTGTCTTCTTGGTTGTGAGAGCACGACAGGGCGGCTCCCTGACTCTTGGCCGGACCGGCCATCGAGCAGCGTGCGGCGATTCGTGACGTTCGTGCCTGGCGTCTGTGCTCAAACGGAGAGAGCCTGGTGTTGTTCGGCGAGGAGCTGACAGTGCGATTCGAGGGCTCCGTACGGATTGCCAGAAGTGCCTGCGACGTGTTCGCCATGCTGTCCGACGTCCAGGACTGGGCGACGCATCCCGGTTCGCCGGTGGTCCTCATGGAGAAGAGCCCGCCTGGTCCGACCGAGGTGGGTACGCGGTGGCGTGAGGTCGTGAGCTTGCGCTGTGGGCGCACCATGACGATGTGGTCCGAAGTCACGGCGATCGCGCCGGAGCGTGAGCTGGCGTTGCGCTTCTGGGGCGGACACATGCACGGCGAACTCGTCTACACGATCCACTCGGAGCGGGCCTACACCGTGCTGCGCCAGTACGAAACGCTCGAAACGACTGGGCCGCTGCGTCCGTTCGGCTGGTTGATCGGCCGGATCCTCGAGCGCCGGCTTTCGCGGCGGCTGCTCGACATCCGCGATCGGCTGGAGGGTCAGGTCGAAGGATGACCGCATGGACTGGCGCCACAACGGCTCCGAGCAGCCAGCGACTCGCACGCTCTGATGCCCCGTACTGACACAAGCAGTCCGAACCGACAGTTCACTGCGGGCGGCAACGGCGCATCGAACGTCTCGGTCGGTTCGAAACGGCACCCCTCGCCGTTGGTTGCACACGTCGTCACTCGACGTGAGCACGAAGCGCATCGGCGGAGAGCCCACACGGTTCGACTTCGAGCAGAGTTGCGATCAACCGTCCGGGCTGCTGGGTCGCGCGAAGACCCGAGGTGTCACTGCCGGGGAATCCCCCCGGGCCGTCACCCGGCGGCCGCCCAGGACTGGCACCTTGCCGTGAGGCTCCCTTCGGCGGTCTCGCCGGTTCCGGATGCGAATGTGGCGGTCGCAGTGATCTCGTCACCGTCGACTTCGATGGTCAGCGATTCCGATTCGGCGTTCCATTCCTCGCCGGTGTCGAAATCGTTGAGGCTGAGATAGGTGTCGGGGTCCTCCCAGTTCACGTACACCTGGATGTCGGGCGTAGAGAAGGAATTGTTCTTGATGGCCGACACGTTCCATCTCGACCCTGGCTCGCCTGCCGGTGCGTCGTAGTAGGCACACATCGCCCGTTCGAAATCCCATGTCTTGTCGCCGATGACCAGCGTGATCCCCGGATCCCCGGTTGCCTCCGGTGCCTGGGTGGCTGCAACGGTCGTCGGTGCCGTCTCCGCCGCCGTCGTGACTGCAGCAGCGGTTGTTGCCACCGGCGGCTCCGACGTGTCGGGTTGGCTGTCGGACGCCGTGTCCGTCCCGCCGCCACATGCAACGAGGACGAATACCAACGCCAAGGTGAACGATTTCATGTTGCCCCTCCCTCTCGAGACTCCCAGCCGGCCATGATCCCCGGCGATTTGTGCGCCGGATCCTACAAATGGATGGCGAGTGCGCGCCGGACAGATAGCGCGGGTTTTGGGTCCCTGCTCGAGGAATCAATCCGCTACGGACGGTTCCGTGTGGCTGACATCGCCGGGAGCACCGAACCCGGAACCACCGCTTCTCGAGGAGTCGGCGATACCCAGGGTTCATTCGGCATGGTCCACCGGTGCAGGTAGCCTCGTCCCCACCGACCCGGAATCATGGATGACGGCCGCTCCTGACGACATCGCAACGTCGTTGAATCCCCCGCCTGCTGCATCGACGAGAGCCGAGAGAGCATTCAGCGTCTCGATGCTGATCTCGGCGATTCGCTGCACGCTGACGTACCTGGTGTTGCCGTTCGCGACGCCGTTCATCGGACTCGCTCCAGGGGTCGGTCCCGGGCTAGGACTCGGGATCGGCGTGATCGCGATCGGTGCGAACGTCTACAGCCTGCGGAGATTCTGGCGCTCAGGTCACCGGTTGCGCCGGCCGATCACCGTGCTTCACGTCTCGATGATCGCATTCCTGCTCGTCTTGATCGTCCTCGACGTGCGTGAACTCCTGGGCTGATCACCCATCTGACGCGCTGATCACCCATCCCACTCGATGTCGGTGCCCTATCGGGCAGCCCACGACGGTCACGCCGGCTGACTGCCCCATTTCACGCGCAGAGGGGGCGCCACAGCTCGGGCGCCCCCCTCTACTGAACCGGCTCAGCCGGCAGCGAGATTCACGACCTCGAGGATGTCCTTCTGAGCTTCGAGCTCAGCGGTCGTCGCCGTCGGATCGAGCCTGACGGTCTCGACGGTCGCAATGACTACCGAGAAGACCGTGTCGGGAACGTCGTCACCGTGGGTGTCCACCAGCTCGGGCCGACCTTCACAGGGCCGACGCCTCCTCGACCGCGTCGCCACCGGAGAGCACCGTCCCGCAGATTTGCCGCATCGGTCGGATCCTCCGTCCCACCGTTCATCCTCCAGCTCTGTCGGAAACGGGAGGGTGCGACACCGGTCGATGTCCCGAGTTGGCCACACAGAGCAGGATTGACCGCCATGGGACATGCGGCAGCGATACATTTGCGGCGTACTGCTGAACCGCCGGCCGAGGAGGGACCGTCGTGAACGTGAGAGAGTTGAGTGCCGAGTTGATCGGCACCATGGGATTGGTACTCGGGGGTTGCGGGGCCGCGGTGCTCGCCGCCGTCGTCCAAGTGGGCGACGGAACCGAGAATGGACTCGGCCTCGGGTTTCTCGGAGTGAGCCTGGCCTTCGGGTTGACCGTCCTGACCGGGGCGTACGCCCTCGGGCACGTGTCGGGAGGCCATTTCAACCCGGCTGTCACGCTCGGGCTGGTGGCGGGTCGTCGATTCCCCGCCAACAAGGCCGCTGCCTATATCGGCGCGCAGGTCGTGGGCGCCATCATCGCCGCCGGGATCATCTTCCTGATCGCCTCTGGACAGTCGGGTTTCGAGATCGACAACACCGCTCCCGGAGCGTTCGCTGCGAACGGGTACGGCGATCTGTCCCCGGGCGGGTTCAGCATGGGAGCGGCGCTCGTCACAGAGATCGTGATGACTGCGATGTTTCTGGTGGTCATCATGGGAGCCACCGCCCGTGGTGCCGCCGCCGGCTTCGGCGGGTTGGCGATCGGACTGATGCTCACGTTGATCCACCTGGTTTCGATCCCGGTGACCAACACGTCGGTCAATCCCGCCCGTTCGACGTCCCAGGCGCTGTTCGCCGGCGGCGACTATCTGCCCCAGCTCTGGCTGTTCTGGGTGGCACCAATCATCGGCGGCGTCCTCGGCGGGTTGCTCTACCGGATGCTGATGGGTGAGAAGGAAGACGACCTCGTTTCTGCCTGACAGGTCGGTTCGCAGCCTTCACTGAGGAGGGCACCCGGGTCACCCGTCACGACCCAAGCGCCCTCCTCCCATTTCGGGGACGTACCCGTCGGCAAAGAAGAAGCCTTCGATGCACCTCACCTTGATATTGCGGGGTTGCCGGGGAGGTCTGCTTTCACTCGCAGAGGCCCGGCCCTCGTGCACCCCCATTGGGTTCGTGCACTGATCTCTCACGACGAAAGAGCACGCCAATGTCAGGCTTCACCGCACGCGACGTCCCAGAACAACACGGTCGCACTGCCCTGGTCACAGGGGCGAACACGGGACTCGGTTACTGGACAGCCGTCCACCTCGCGAAGGCGGGCGCGCGGGTGCTGATCGGGTCTCGCTCCGCCGACAGGGGCGCCGAGGCGCTGCGCCGCCTGCTGGGTGAGGCGCCGGGCAGTGAGGCGGACGTCCTGACGTTGGACTTGTCCTCGCTGGCGGCCGTCGAGGACGCTGCTGGTCGGCTGCGCGAAGGTGAGGACCGCCTCGACCTGCTCATCAACAACGCCGGCGTGATGATGCCGCCGTACGGGACGACCGCGGACGGCTTCGAACTCCAGCTCGGGGTGAACCACCTCGGACACTTCGCACTGACCGGACACCTGTTGCCGCTGCTCGCCACGGCGCCTGCGGCACGAGTCGTGAGCGTCTCATCGCTTGCCCACCGCGATGCGGAGATCTTCTTCGACGACCTTCAGGCCGAACAGAGCTATTCGGCTGACGCCCGCTACGGGCAGAGCAAGCTCGCCAACCTGCTGTTCACGTTCGAGCTCGATCGACAACTCCGTTCTGCCGGGTCCCCGATCCGAGCCCTGGCTGCCCACCCGGGCATTGCCCGCACCGAACTAGCGCGCCACTTCTCCGGGCCGATCCGGATGCTGATGCCGCTGGTCGGGTTGGTTCTCAACTCGGCGGAGCAGGGATCGTGGCCGAGCCTGATGGCAGCGACGTCGCCCGACATCGACGGCGGCGCTTACGCCGGCCCGACCCGCTTCCGTGAGATGTCGGGGCCGGCCGGCCATGCTGAGAGCAGCGCAACGGCCAATGACGAGGACCTTCAGCGCCGCTTCTGGGACGCATCGGTCGAGCTCACGGGCATCGACCCTCTGGCTGCCCTGGCATGATCTGAACCAGTCTCACGAGGCGTCCCGCCGTACGACCCGGGTGGCGTCGATCTCGACCACGCGCCGAACACCTGCCCCGCCGGAGCCAACGGCACACCTCGTCCAGAGCCTGGCACACTCGAACAACGGCTCCGGCGAGGGCACCTGCTCGGTCCGCTGACCGCAGCTCCCGGCTCAGTGAGTCCCAGCCAAAGCCGACGACATGCCACCAATGGTCATCGCCGGGCAACAAGACGCCGAAAGCATCGAGAAGAGCAGCTCGTGGGTGTCATCGGGATCGCACGGATTCACACCGTGGGTCTACGACGGCTGCCAGGAGCGCCTTCACCCACGGCTCGCCACGCCCGACCGAACTTCCACCTCCAGCGATCCCCACCTACTCAGGTCCTGCCGTGGGTACCGAGCCGAGCGGCGGGCGAGCTACTCGTCGTCGTCAGGGGCAAGGCTGCTGATGACCGCTGCTTCGACCTCTGACGCGATGCCGTCGTTGGGTTCGGGGATCGCCAGGGTGCCGTCGGCCAACTCGCGCTCGACCTCTTCGCGGAAGGCGGCAAGCCCTCTGCCGAGTCGCGGGCGGAGAAGCCGGCGGCCAACGAGATCGTTGACGAAGCGTGAGATCCGCGGACCGCGGGCTCTGCTGCACGTGATCGTGACAACCGTTGAATCGCCGTTCGGGTGAAGGTCGATCTGGTCGAAGATCCTCGCGCCGGGGATGGGAGTCGTGTCCTCGGTGACCATGTGGTCCATGGGTTGGAGGGCGAGCACGGTCTGGGTCGTGACACCGCTCTGTCCGTGATAGCAGGTGAACACCGATCCTTCTGCGATCCGCCCCTGCTGTCGTCGACCCGGTTCCTGGCGGTCGAGTCCGAAGACGATCGAGCGGTATCTCGGCTGGAGAAACAGCTCCCATGCAACGGCGAGCGGGACAGGAAGCTCGGTCTCGACCCGGACGAGCACCTCATCCGGGTCGATCTGGAAGCGTGTACCGCTCTGATCGCGTTCCCAGACCGGGTGCATGTCCTGGATCCACACCGTGAGTGGCTCCAGATCCGGGTAGGTCTCGGTGTGCCGGACGAGATTCGTGGTGAACCCATCCAGGCCCAGCGCCTCGACCGCCTCGACGCTGTAAGCGGTATAGGCACGAATGCCGGTGGTATCGGTGATGTCGTTCTTGAGGAGACGGAACAGCTCGTTCACTGCAGAGCCCACCAACTCATCGGTACCCCGAAGCGGGCTGATCGAGAACGCTCCGTGGTGGACGAAGAACTTGAGGTCGAGCGTGGAGATGTTGGCGCACGCATTGCACTGACAGGTGGTGTTGATCACCATCTGCTCGATGGCCCGACGGAACGCAACGTAGGTGTCCTCGATCATCTCGACGAGCGCCTGCCCGCCCTGTCCCACGCCCGCAAGGCCGTAGCTGAACACGGCGTCACCCCGAAGGCCGGCAACCCGCAACGGCGGCAGCGTGCGGTCGATGAGCAGCTCCATCAACGAGCTCAGCACTTCCTGGGCGTGCTCCAGCTCCGATGAACTGAGGTACTTGGTGTATCCGCTGATGTCAGCGATGAGTAGGTGGCCCGACGTCGTACGCGACATGTCCTATTCGAGGGTCTTGGCGGCGACCAAGGCTACCTGGCAGGTAAGACGCATGTGACGCCGTTCGATGAGACGCACACCTTCCACGGTGGTTCGCACCTTGACCGAACGTGGTGAGGACACTTCCGCCGCCGATTACTTCTTCGACAACGTCCCCGTCGAGCTGGCGCCTCGGAGCGGTTCCGCTCTTGCAGGCCTTCCTGCCGCAATCAGAACCCGGTCTCGCCCTACCCGGCACGGTCCGGCGGGGAGCGAGAATCCCTCGACAGAGACCATCTTGTACCGGCCTTGCGACGGCGTGTCGCCCGGACCCAGGCGACGCCTCGCAGAGTCGCTCGAAGCCCTCGCAAGACCTCCCGGCTCGGCGATCAGTCGGTGGCGAAGTTGGTCCCGAGCGCAGCCGGCGGCACCGGCACCAGGAACCGGCCGACTCGCGGCCAGCGGGCCACCGCCAGCCGGAGCGTCTTCGAGTTGACGACGACGAGCGCGAAGATCATCAGCGGGAACGGGAACGATGGCAGGATCTGCGACAGCCCGGGGAAGACGGGCTGCAGCTTGAGCGCCACCACCTGCAACGCCCCGAAGAGGTAACAGCCCAGCGCCACCCGCATCGGCCGCCAGCCACCGAAGATGACGATGGCGAGCGCGATCCAGCCGAAGCCCGCCGTGACACCCTCGGACCATCCCGCCTTCTGGTCGAGGCTGAAGGCAGCCCCTCCGATGCCCACCAGCAGGCCGCCGGCCAGGGTGGCGAGGTATCGATACCGGTTGACCGGGATACCCCGGGCGTGGGCTGCTTCGGGCCTCTCCCCCACCGCCCGAAGTTCGCGGCCGACCCGCGAGCGTGACAGGAACAGCGACGCAACCACGACCAGTACCAGGCTGGCGTACACGGACACGTTCTGGCCGAAGAGCGCCTGCCCCACGAGGGGGATGTCCTCGAGCACCGGGATCGGCCTCGCCGCCACCTGTGGGCCGGGCTGGCGGACGAACGGATCCCCGAGGAAGGCGGACAGGGAGGCGCCGAGCAGCGTGAGAACGAATCCCACGGCGATCTGGTTCATCTTCAGGACGATTCCCGACCAGGCGACGATCAGGGCGAAGATCCCCGATGTGGCGGCAGCGGCGGCGAAGCCGAGCACGACCGAGTCGGTCGTCGATGCAATGGCGAAGCCCGCCATCGCCGACAGGAGGATCGAGCCGTCGAGCGACAGGTTCACCACTCCGGCGCGTTCGGTGATGGTCTCTCCGACGGCGGCGAAGACGAGCGGAGCGGCGGCGGCGATGATCGAGGCGAGTGTGGCGTCCATCAGCAGAGGTCCTTCATGCTTCCTCTCGTCCGCCCGCCACCGGCGCTCCCGGCAGGCTCCGGGCGATGCCCCGCCGAACCTGGTACGCCCCGGCGATGATGGCGATGAGGACGATCACGCCCTGCAGGACCCCGCCGAGCGAGGAGTCCAGGTCGAGCCGGAGGTCGAGCTGGGAAGACCCCACGGAGATCGCCGCGAAGAACAGGGCGATCGGGCCCGCCCAACGGATCGAGAATGCGGCCAGAAGCACGATGAGGATGGCGAGGAATCCGCGGCCCCCGGCGATGGCGGGCACCAGCTTGTGCTGCACCCCGATCGCCAGCACCGCACCGGCCAGTCCGGCGAGGCCGCCGCCGACGCCGAACGCCCCGAGCATGACGGCCTCGCTGCGGATTCCCACCAGCCGGGCCGACTCGAGGTTCCGGCCGACGGCACGGAACTCCAGGCCATAGCGGGTGCGCCCCAGCAGCCACCACACGAACCAGAGCGAGGCGAGGGCGACCCCGATGGCGGGAAGCGAGGCCCTGGTGTCGCCGATCGTGGGCAGCCACACCTCTTCCCGAAAGAGGTCGGTTCCCGACGTCGAGGCGATCCCCTGGCGCTTCCACGGCCCGATGACGAGGTAGGTGGCGACGGCTTGGGCGACGAAGAACAGCCCGAGACCGCCGAAGATCTCGTTGACGTTCCACCGGACCCGCAGGATGCCGGCGAGGGATCCCCACAGCGCGCCACCGACGAATCCGAGGACGAGGGCGGCGACCATCACGACCCATCCCGGTCCCGGGATCTCGCGGGCGGCCCAGGTGGCGACGATCGCCCCGGCGATGACCTGACCTTCGACACCGATGTTCCACAGACCCGCAGAGAACGTCACGACGAGGCCTGCGGCCGCCAGCGCCAGCGGCGCCCACGCGGTCAGGGTGTCCGCCAGCTTGCCGGTGGATCCGACCGATCCGTCGACGAGCGCTGCCAGCGCCTCGAGCGGCGGAGCCCCGGACAGCCACAGCAGGACCACTCCGAAGGCGAGCGACGCGGCCACGGGGAGCACGAAGCGGCGTAGGAACGTCATGTGGCCACCTTTCCGCCGATGAGGGCTCCCAGCCGGTCGGCGTCGATCTCGGCCGTGTCCACGACGTCGAGGATCCGGCCGTCGAAGCAGACGGCGATCCGGTCGCAGTGGCGTATCAGCTCGTCGAGGTCGGCGGAGGCGAAGACGATGGCGGTGCCCCCACGGGCCCGCTCGACGATGCGAGACCACACCTCGTCGGCCGATTCGATGTCGAGACCGCGGGTGGGCTCCTCCATCAACAGGAGCTTCAGATCCGCTGACAGCATCGCCAGCAGCACCCGCTGCTGGTTGCCGCCGGAAAGCGACTCGACCACCGAGTCCGGATTCCCCACGATGTGATACTCCTCGATCGCCCTCCGAGCCCGGTCCTCGGCGGTCGACCAGTCGATCAGCCGGGAATCGCCCGGTTCGGCGAGCGCCATGTGCTCGGTGATCGTGAGGCCAACGAACAACCCCTCTTCGAGTCGTCCGGCCGCCAGGTAGCGGACTCCGAGCTCCCGGGTCTCCCGATAGGACAGGCCAGTCACGTCGGTCGAGCCCAGGTGGACCGAGCCTGACTTGAGCCGGTCGAGGCCGGCCACGCCGCGCATGAGCGCCCGCTGACCGCTCCCTGCCAGACCTGCCAATCCGACGATCTCGCCCGCTTCGATCTCGATCGAGGCGTCACGAATTCGACGGCGGTCGGTCGAGACCTCGAGGTTTCGGACCGACAGCACCGTCTGGCCGGTGCGATGATCGTCGCTGCCGGCGAGGACCACCGAACGCCCGAACATCATCTCGACGAGCTGTTCGGTCGGGCACGGCAGGTCCGTCTCGCCAACGACGCGACCTTGGCGCATGACCGTCACCTTGTGGCACAGGTCCTCGATCTCTTCGAGCTTGTGCGACACGAACAGGACGATGAGGCCGTCGGTGGCGAGACGGCGGAGCGCCGCGAACAGCGATTCGCGCTGGCCGGTGGTGATCCCGCTGGTCGGCTCGTCGAGGATGAGGACCCGCACCCCCAGGGCGAGGAGGCGGACGATCTCGAGCTGCTGGCGTTCGCCGACCGACAGGCTGCGGGTGGTGGCTTCGGGGTCGAGCTTGAAGCCGAGCCGGGCCGCCCCTTCCTCCAGCTCTCGCCTGGCGGCGGCGAGATCGATCCGTCCTCGCCGGCCGAGCACGAAGTTGTCGAGCACGGTGAACGGCAGGGCCACCAGCGGGTCCTGATGCAGCATCCCGATTCCGGCCTCGATGGCACTCCGGGGTGACCCGAGCTCGATTCGGGATCCGTCGAGCCACACCTCTCCGGAGTCGGCGTCCTGGAATCCGGACAGGATCTTCATGAGGGTCGATTTGCCCGCGCCGTTCTCGCCCAGCACGGCATGGATCACACCGCGGTCGACCGAAAGGTCGACGCCGTCGTTGGCCTGGACGGGGCCGAATCTCTTGGAGATGGATCTGACTTCGAGCGTCATGGCTGGGAGGGGAGTCTCGTCGCTGCGCTCAACCGATGCGCCCCGGATTGCGAGGAGATCGGGGAACGCCGTCGAGGGGGAGCCTGTTCCGGCTCCCCCTCGACGCACGACGTTCGTCTCAGCCCTCGGCAGAGGAGGCGCCGGTGACACCCTCCAGCAGCTGCGACATGTACCAGATCTGTTGGGTCGTGGCCGCCTCGCCGTCGGCGAGGAACGGCGATCCGTCCTGGAAGTTGAGCGGACCCACCCACAGATCGATGCTGCCGTCGGCGAGACCGGCGATGAACTCGTCGAGCTGGGCCTCGGCGTCGCCGAGACCGTCACCCTTGATGAACCCGACGGCCGTCGTCTCCTTGTTGTTGATGTCGCTCCAGTCGGGGCCGATCCACTCCCAGTCGGCGGTGAAGGTCCCGTCGAGGACCTCCTGGGCGATCTCGAGATACGAGGGGCCCCAGTTGAAGTACGGCACGCCCAGGCAGACCTCGGGCGCCTCGGCGCAGGCGCCTTCGTAGTCGTAGGGCACTGCCCACACTGCTTCGCCGGCAGCTGCGCGCTGGCCGGCACGCACGATCGCTTCGGTCGTGTCGATGCCGGAGATGAGCACGTCGGCGCCACCATCGAAGAAGTCGTTCGACACCTGGGTCGGGTCGAGGGTCACGCCGGGGATGTTGAACCAGAATCCGATCCAGTTCACCTCGAAGTCGAGGCTGGCCGGATCCTCACCCCGGAAGTTCTCGTAGCAGTAGCTGGCGCCGAGGTAGGCGGCGTTGACGAGACGTCGGGTCTCGTCGTTGATGAGCGGGCCGACGTAGCCGATGGACCCGGTCTGGGTCTCGAGGGCGGCTGCGCACCCGGCGATCATCTTCCCGTACTCCATCTCGCCCATGATGTTGCCGAGGTTGTCGAGGCCGGCAAATGCCTCGCCGTCCTCCCAGGCGGAGTCGCCCGACGACCAGATCATCGGGATGTCGGAGTGGGCAGCGGCCGCGGCGAGGATCCCGTCGCGCATGTCGTCGGAGGTGGCGAAGATGAGCCCGGCCCCCTGGTCGACCATGTCGTCGACGATCTGCTCGAGCGAGGTGTCGGGCCGGTCGGCCGGGTTCACCTTGTCGATGACGATCATCTCGGCGCCGAGCTGTTCCTCGACGTACTCGCCCGCCTCGCGATGCGCCTGGGACCAGCCGCGATCGTCCTCGGGCCCGACGAGGATCATGCCGAACACGAGCGGCTCGCCTGGGTCGTCCGACGGCTCCGGAGACTCAGCCGTTGTCGTCGTTTCCCCGTCGTCCGCCGGAGCGGCGGTCGTGGTCGTGATCGGGGCTTCCTCTTCGGTCGTGTCGTCGGATGCCCCGTCGTCGCCGCCACAGGCCGCCACCACCAGGGCCATCACCAGGGCGAACACCCAGAGACGCATGTGCCTCTTCATGTCTGATCCTCTCTCGAGACGACGGGAAACTACCCGCCTCTGCCGCGAAACCTCGCGATGACGTGATTGTGAACGGCGCAGCGACCTCGCGACAAGGGACGTTCGTCCTCAGGTGGTACTACCGGCACCGATGGTGTCCTGGTCGAGGAGAGACACGAAGAAGGGCACCATGATCAAACCGATCCAACAGCTGAAGGCAGGGTGCCGGCAGCAGGCGGAGACCGAACACCAGTGAAGTCGATCTCCCAACCAGTTCCCCGAATCCACGAGCCGGCGGCTTCGAAGCCGATCCGCCGTTCATGCTGGGTCGGTCGTGGTGATCTCGGTCGTGATCGTCAGAGGGCCAGGTGGAGACGGAGGGCGTCGTCGATTGCGAGCATGAGTGTCGGGGGCACGGTGCCGACCTTGTGTGTGACGCGTTCGACCGAGATCGAGCGGACCTGTTCGGCCTGGGCCTTGGAGTCACGGTCGAGGCCGGTCTCGGTGGCTGCGAGCAGCACCTGAAAGGGGTACACCCGACCGACGTTGGAGGTCACCGGCACCACGGTGACCACGCCGCGTCCCAACCGGGCGGCGGTCGTATTCGCACCGTCGTTGGATACGAGCACGGCCGGGCGTCGCTTGTCCGCTTCGCCCCGCCGAGCCGGGTCGAGCTCGACGAGTCGGATTTCACCGCGCAGCATCACCCGGCGACCAGTCCGTCGCCAACCGCGGCATCCCAGGCTTCGGCATCGCCGGATTCGGACCACTCGTTCCATGCCTCGGCATAGTCGCCGCCGAGTTCGGACGCACGGAGCAGACGGACTGCCTTGTGGACCACGGCGGATCGGGAGTCGTAGCCCTGCGTTCGGGCGTACTGGTCGAGGAAATCGACATCCTCGTCCGGAAGACTCACACTCAGCTTCATACCGCCATGCTACCATCGGTATGCGCTGTTGGCTACCGCACCGTCAGATGACTCAACCCGAAAGCGACACTGCGCTCCCCCATCGGCCGTCGATCAGCGAGGTCGCCCCGGGCGCGACCGTATCGCCAGCAATCTCGATCTGTCGCTCTCAGGTGTCTGGGCGCTCGCCGAAGCCGATCGATCGGAGATAGTCCTCGAACGTGAGGATGTCGGGGAGCAGACGCCTGCTCTCTTCGATCCCCTCGAGCATCGCCGGCGGATGAGGTGGTCGGCCCCACCTCTCGAAATGGCGTCTGAGCGGTATCCACTCGCGGGCGAAGACCCACATCAGAGGGATCGGCGGAGCCTTGTGGCGGTGGGGTCGCCCGGTGACGCTAGTCAGGATCTCGGCGAGTTCGTCGCCTGACACGAAGTCACCGATCAGGTTGATGCTCCGACCCGCAAACCGATCCGGCTCGGCGAAGGCCATCGCTGCCAGCCGGCCGATATCCCGGCAGGCGATGTAGGGGACCTTGGCGTCGTTGTCCGCCTGGCCGGTGATCACCCCCTTCTTCACGGGCAGGTACTCGCCGCCGATCTCGTCCATCATCGAGGCGGGCCGGATGAACGTGTGCGGGATCCCCTTGGTGGCGACGTAGTTCTCGGTCTCGGCTTTGGGGCGGATGTAGTCGAGGGACACTTCCTGTCCCTCCTCGACGTAGAGCACGGTGCTCATCACGAGGTGGTCGACGCCGGCTGCGAGCGCCGCCTCTGCGACGTTGATGCCGTGACGTCGGTCCATGTCGGTGTCGACCCTGCCATCGGCTGTTTCCGGGGTGGTGACCCCGTACGCGCAATCGGCACCGGCGAAGGCTGCGATCAAGGACTTGCGGTCGTCGAGATCGGCTTCGCGGACCTCGACCCCTCGTTCTCGGAGCGCACTCGCACGCTCGCCGTCGGGACTCCTGGAGAGGGCGATCAGATGCCATCGACCGTCGGCGAGCAAGCTGTCGACGACGGCGCCGCCCTGCTTGCCGGTTGCACCACAGACCACCAATGTTCGCCTGTCCATTCCCAACACCGCTCCTTCCTGGGAGGCGCCCGCGACCATACTCCGGCGGCCGGCACCGGTGCGCTGCTGACCGGTTGGTTCTTTCGGTGCTGACGGCTCCCTGTTCACCTACTGGAGGATTCGACAGTCGCCCTGGTTCATGTGCCGTCGACTGAAGCGACGCCACCTGGCGGTGCGCGGCGGAGGGTCCACCCCATGGATGGGGTTCAGTGGTCCGGGGTCGAGACGCCCGGGTCGGATCCGTCTGGGAGCTCGTCGATCCTCGTAACCCGGATCTGGGTCAGCTTGTAGCCGTCGATGCCTTCGACGGTGAGCTCGTGGCCTTGGACCTCGACTCGATCCCCCTCGTCCGGCACGGTGCCCGTTTCGGCCAGCACGAGGCCGGCGAGCGTCGTCACTCCGTCGTGGTCGAAGTCGAAGCCATAGTCCTCGGACAGTTCAGTCAGCGTGGTTTCACCATCCAACGTGGCCGACCCGTCGTCGTGGACGACTGCGGGAAGGTCGTGGTCACCGGCCGGATCGTCGATCACTTCGGAGATGATGTCGTCGAGTGTGACGAGCCCGATGGTGCCGCCGAGCTCGTCGACGACGAGCGCTGCATGGACCCGTTCGTTTCGGAACCGGTCGAGGAGGACGTCTGCACTGGTCTTGCCACCCACGGTCGGGAGCTGGCGGACGAGCGTGCTGAGGTCGATGGGATCGTGGGATTGGCTGACCCGGACGAAGTCCTTCACGTGGAGGATCCCGATGACGTGATCGAGATCGTCGACGAACACAGGGAAGCGTGACGTGGATGACGCCTCGATCTGTGCGGCGATGTCGGCTCGACCGGCGTCGTGTTCGATCGCCCGGATGTGGCGGCGAGACGTCATCAGTTGGTCGGCGGTGAGGTCCTCGAGTTCGAAGATGTTCTGGATGATCTCGCGCTGCAGCTCGGGGAGTGCGCCTCCGTCCGCCGACTCGTCGGTGACGATCGCCAGTTCCTCGGAGCTGTAGAGAGACATCGCCTTGTCGGGTTCGGGGATGCGCAGCAATCGCATCAGCGACAACGCAGTCCAGTTGAGCAGGGCCACGGCCGGCCGGAAGAGGAGGCTGAAGGCCCGCATCACCGGATTGACTCGCACACTCGTGTCCTCCGGCTGGGACAGCGCCAGGGCCTTGGGGATCATCTCGCCGAGCACGACATGGAGATACGTGATGACGCTCAGCGCCACGATGAATCCGACCGTGTGAGCTGCCGTCTCGGAGAGCCCGAGCGACTCGAACGGACCGTACAACCAGTGTGCGATGGCGGGCTCTCCGTACATGCCGAGACCGATGGAGGCGAGGGTGATGCCGAGCTGGGCGACGGCGATGTAGCTGTCTTTGCCGGTCGGACGGTCGAACACTCGGCGGAGCCAGCGCGCGGAACGGTTGCCGTCGTCGGCCAGGGCGTTGATGCGCGACCGGCGACTGGCGACGAGCGAGAACTCTGCAGCGACGAACACGCCGTTGACCGCCACCAGCGCAATGACGGCGACGATCGGCAGGATCACCTCGGTCACCAGGTTCACGGCGAGCACGGTTGCGATCATTCCGCCTCCTCGCTCGTGGCGTCGGCGGGGAGGGCGAAGCTCACCCGCTCCACGAGGGTGCCGTCGACCGCGTCGACCCTCATGGACGGATACGGTCGCTCGGAATCGTCAGCGCCGTCGAGTTCGGCGCTCCCCGTGCTGAGCGGCACGGTGTCGCCGACGGCGGGAAGACGCCCGAGGTGGTGCCAGACGTAGCCGCTGACGGTGTCGGCCCGGTCCACTGGGAGGTCCAGTTCGAAGCGCTCGTTGAGGATGGTCAGCAGCACGTCACCGCGCACGGACACCTCCGACCCGGTGAGCGTGATCGGGTCGGGTTCGGAGTCGAACTCGTCGTTCAACTCGCCAAAGACTTCTTCAATGGCGTCCTCCCGGGTGACCATGCCCGAGATCGACCCGAACTCGTTCACCACGATCGCCACGTGGATCCCTTGTTTGGCGAAGGCGTTCATCAGCTGCGGAACCTCGAACACCTCGCTGACGACCATCGGCGCTTCGGCGACGTCGGCGACCGTCGCCGCCGTGCCGTTCTCGTTGGCGAGGAAGAGGTCGCGCAGGGTGACGAAGCCGACGATCTCTTCGCCGTCCTCGGTGACCGGGAAGCGTGAGTATGCGCTGGCGGAGAACTGGGCGAGCGCTTCTGTGATCGGAGTCGCCGCGTCGATCGTGACGAGGCGACGGCGCGGTGTCATGACTTCGCGCACGACCCGGTTCGTGACCGAGAGGGCGCCGGTCAGCATCTTCCGCTCGTCCGAGTCGATCAGCCCGCCGGCGGCGCTGTCGCGGTAGAGGCCGGCGAGCTCCGTCGGCGAATGCACGTGGGAGTGGGAGTGGTCGATCTGGAGCCCGAGCCTGCGCATGATGGCGAAGGCCGAGCCGTTGAACAGGGCGACGAGCGGGCGCAGCAGCCATTGGCTGATCCGCATCGGCGTGAGCGTTGCAATCGCGAGTGTTTCGGGATATCGCAGTGCCACGGTCTTGGGCAGGAGTTCGCCCAACACGACCTGCAGAGCCGTGATGAACAAGAGAACGATGACGACGGCGACGGTGTGGCTCGCGCTCCCCAACCGGTCTTCGAGGAGCGGGACGAGTTGTGCCTGACCGTAGGCGCCGGCGACGAGACTCGAAAGGGTGATGCCGATCTGACAGGCGGCGACGTAGCTGTCGAGCCGTTTGGGATCTTGGAGGATCTCGAGGAGGCCCCTGGCCGGTCCGCTCCCCTTCTCGGCGTTCTCCTGGATGCGGGAGCGGCGCGAGCCGACGGTGGCGAACTCCGCGGCGACGTAGAGCGCGTTGAAGCCCACCATGACGAAAATGAGCAGGAGCACGACCAGGGAGTTCATTCGCAGGTCGATCGTACAGACGTGAGCCGTCGACGCCGCGTTGGAGCAGCCGGCTCCTCCGAGCGGGTGCCGTCGCCTGCTCATCCACAGCTCACGAGCGGGTCACACAGACGCGACGGAGGCTGGAGTCAGTCAATTGCTCCCATCCGTAGCGAATGATCGACATCCGCAGACCGAGCGGTCACTCCGAGACGAGCGAGCGGAGTCGCTCGGCGATCTCGTGGACGTCAAAATCGCCGGCTGCGACGGACATCACGAACTCGAAGACTGCGTCGTTGTCGGCGCTCGACGTGTCGAACCCGTTGAGACTCAGAAACACTGCGGTCGCCAGCCACCCGAGCCGCTTGTTGCCATCAACCAGCGGATGACTCTTGAGGATCGACTGAAGCATCGCGGCTGCCTTCGACCACATGCCGGCGTAGGCGTCTTCGCCGAACGCCGACGCCTTGGGGCGACTGGCTGCCGCTTCCAGGAGTCCCAGATCGCGGACAGGCGGAGGGTCGCCGAGCAGGCCCTTTTCAGGTTGGGTGGGAAGTCCGAGCACTGCCACCTCGCCGCGCACGGCGGCCTTGGGGATCTCACCTGCACTCGACCGCGCCGTTGAGTGCGCGCAGCCATCTCATCACCTGGGCAGAGCGCAGTTCAGGTCCTGCGGCGCCGCTTCACCGACAAGACCACTCCCGTACCAAACACGGCCAGCCCAAACCCCAACAGCCCAAAGATGATGAGCGAGCCGGCTCGATTGGACACCCCCGAGAAGCTCATACCGAACAGATCGAGAATCCCAACTGCGGGCCGGTCGGGATCGAACGTGTCGGCGTGGTACACCGAGCCGGTTGCCCATGTCGCGAACACGATCCCCAGCCCCGAGAAGACCATCAAGGCGGGCAGTGTGCGTCGCCTTCCGGCCGCTGGCCTCTCCGATTCCATAGAGCGAACGATAGGGATGCGAACTACTCCACAGCAGATATCGCTACCGGTTCGAATCAGTGACCGGTGCCGTGTGAACCCGACACCAGAACAACCGATCACAACGGTCGCCCCTGTTCGAACTCCGACACCGACCGGCCCTGTCCTCGGTCACGAAAGACCGATCAGCCATCTGCCGATCGTCACGATCCCGAAGGCACCGCCGACGAGACCCACGTTGATGCTCGCCCGCACCGACCACGCCCGAAACGGGTACCGGAGCCCAAATCGTCGACCGATGACGACCATCGACCCGACCAGGGCGAACCATGGCGCGAAGAGGAGTGTCGGGGAACCGGCGACCAGCGAGATCGCGAGGTCATGGATCAAGCCACTGACGATGAACGTGAGAACCACAGAGACGCCGGACGGCATGACCCTGCGGAGCGGCGCGTTGACGTACCTGCCGAGGTAGTAGCCCCAGATCGGATTCCAATGTCGCCAGAACCCACCCAGGGTGTCGGCGCCCAACGAACGGCGGAGCATCTCGCGGAGCGAGCCGGGCGATCCGAGCGGGATGCCGTTTCGTCGCTCCACGTACTCAGAGAGTGAGCGGCGCTCCCGACCATGCTCACGGGCTACCTCTCGGCGTCTGGCATCGGGGTTGTCCGTGGTCGCTGGAGGATGGGACTGAGTTTGCTTCGACACGGTTTCGGTTCCTTCTGTCCGGGCTGCGTACCTAGTACGCATGGCTGACGAGGCCGTCCAGTGTGCCTCTGTTCGTTCGGGTGTCGGTGGATGTCATGTTGGGTCTCCTTGCGTGCCCGGGGATCAGACGCCGAGCGAAGTAGCGGGGCGTGGGTCGTTCAGCGACCCGTGGGCGTCCTTGATCAGCGTGCGTCCGAGGGCGGTGAACCAGACGATCAGGCCGAGGCCGAAGACCGCGCCCGACGTTCTCGAGTGCCGGGACGACGGTGACGAGTCCGGCGACGCCCATGACCACACCGAGGTGGTTGATCCAGCGGGCGAACAGCCGCTCACGCAGGGCGACGATGCTGACTCCCAGCACCCACACTCCGCCGAGGATCTCGTTTCCTCCACCCAGACCGTTGGTCACGGCATCGAGAGTTGCCCACACCGTCGACGCCATCTCGGGGTCGGTGGCCTGGAGGCTGGTGACCGTCGCATAGGCGATGTTGACGATCATCCCCGTGGAGATGATCACGCCCGACCAGATGAGCCCGAAGACCGAGGCGACCCGCACCAGCGGCGAGTGCGCATCTCTGAGCCGATCTCCAATCGCCAGCACGAGCGGAACGAGGACGATCCCGAACACGATCATGATCGTGATGTTCCACACATACAGTGCCAGCTGGTTGTCGGCGATGAACTCGACCGCCGCCGACGGGTCGGTGGTCGACACGAAGTCCATGAGGAGGGTGGCGAACATGGTGAGGCCGACGACGAACGTGCCGGCGGCGATCAGGGCGCCGATTCCGCCCATCTTCTGAATGGATTGCATGACATTGCCTTTCGCTTGCGTTTCCCCTCGTTCAAGGGGCTGGCTCCACGATGTCGCATCTCGCCGATCGGCACATCAGGCTCAGGGGTGCTCTCGAGTCGTCCCACGGTCGATTCGCGTCTCGTCCTTTCGGCCGACGACTGCCGGCCCACCCCCGGGGTACGCTGACCCTCGTGTTGATCGACGCCCTCCGGTCGCTCTGGGCCGAGCCCCGCGAACCGAATCCGCCCCATCGCGTTTGGAGGGACTGGGTGCTGGTCGGTGTCCTGGTCGTGCTCGCGCTGATCGAGGGGCTGACCCGAGAGGAACTCGTGTGGCGTCCGGTCGCCTTGGCACTACAGCTCGTGCCGATCGTCGCCCTGTTGTGGAGACGCACCCATCCGCTGCTGTCGGTGGCCGTGGCCTGGAGCGTGATCGCCGGCCTCGACATCGCGGCCATCGCAGTCGGGCGGGATTCACCGGGCTTGTACACGATGGCGTTGCTGATCGTCTTCCCCTACGCCCTGTTCCGCTGGGGATCAGGAAGGGACGCGGTCCTCGGCCTCCTGATCATGAGCGTGCCGCACGTGACGAACATGGTCTTCTTCCCGGAGGGCGCCGCACTCACAGCGGCCGGATTCGCCTTCCTGCTGTTCCCCTCGGCGTTGGGCGCCGCCGTCCGCTTCCGCGAGCGAGCACAGAAGCGGGCGATCGCGGAAGCGAAGTCGTTCGAACGCGAACAACTCGCCAGGGAACTGCACGACACGGTCGCACACCACGTGTCGGCGATCGCGATCCAGGCCGAAGCCGGATGGGCCCTCGCCGTGTCGGATCCCGAAGCATCGGCCCGGGCGCTGAAGACGATCAAGACCGAAGCGAGCCGCACACTCACAGAGATGCGCACCATCGTCGGGGTGCTTCGACGCGGCGACGACGAGCCCAGCCCTCAGAAGCGTCTCAGCGACCTCCAGGCGCTCACCGGTGACGGCCGACACCCGCCCATCCGCCTGGAGATGGAAGGAGATCTCGACGATGTCGCCCCGTCCATCCAGACGGCGGTGTTCCGGATCGCCCAGGAGGCCACGACCAACGCCCGCCGCCATGCCCGGCGAGCAACCGGAATCATGGTCCGTGTCGAGGGCGGCGACCGGGACATCGTCGTCACGGTCGCCGACGACGGCGACGCCTCCTACGCAGACCCGAAGTCGTCAGCCGGATACGGACTCGTCGGGATGAGCGAGCGGGCGTCGCTCCACGGCGGCACGCTCGATGCAGGACCGAACCGAGGGCGGGGATGGACGGTCGAGGCCGTGCTGCCGAAACGGGGACGGTCGGGATGACGCTGCGCGTGCTCGTCGCCGACGACCAGGACCTCGTCCGGACCGGACTCGCCATGATCCTCGATGCGCAACCGGGCATCGAGGTCGTCGCCGAGGCGACAGACGGCCGGGAGGCGGTGGAGCTCGCCCGGCGGTTGCGACCCGATGTGTGCCTCCTCGACATCTCCATGCCGAAGATGGACGGGATCGAAGCCACCAAGGCGCTCGCCGGACCGGACGTTGCCGACCCGATCCCGGTCGTCATCATCACGACCTTCGATCGCGACGAGTACGTGTACGGTGCGCTCAAGGCAGGAGCCCGCGGGTTCCTGCTCAAGGACGCCGACCAGGAGCTGTTGGTGCAGGCGATCGAGGCAGCCGCTTCCGGCGACGCCCTGGTCGCCCCGAACATCACCGCGAGACTCCTGGAGGCGTTCGCCGCCACGGGGCGCTCCACCGCTCCACCGCAGCCGGTCGATCCCCTCACCGAACGTGAAGAGGAGGTGCTCGCAGAGGTCGCCCGAGGCAAGACCAATGCCGAGATCGCCGAGGACCTCTTCATCAGCAACAGCACGGTCAAGACCCACATCGCCAAGTTGATGACCAAACTCGATGCCCGGAATCGGGTGGAGATCGTGATCTGGGCCTACGAGACCGGACGGGTCGACCGAACATGACCAACGCTCATTGCCGAGACCGATACCCCAGCGGTTGCGTCGGCTGACGACCCAGTGCAGATACGAAACCGCAGAAGGGACATCCATCGCTCAGCCGAGACCGAGTGCTGGAAAGCGCAGTGACGCTCGCCGACGCGATCGGCATCGACGCCCTGACCATCCGCAAGCTCGCAACGGCCATGGGCACGAAACCGATGTCGATCTACCGCCACGTCCCTTCGAAAGACGAGATCGTCGACGGGATGGTCGACAGAGTCTTCGCCGAGATCGAGCGACCCTCGCCAGACGAAGACTGGCTGGATGCACTCCGACAACGTTGCGTATCGGCCCGAGCAGCCCTGAACAGACACCCCTGGGCGGCCCCACTCATGGAGTCCTGAACCTCACCCGGCCCCGCGACCCTTGGTCATCACGAGGCAGTCGTCGGGTGCCTGCGCCGGGGCGGCCTGAGCTGGCCGATGGTCGCCCATGCAAACGCCATGCTGGACGCCTACATCTACGGGTTCGCCCTGGTGGAGGCTTCCCTCCCGTCGCAGGCCGAGGGCGAGTTCGTCGGCGCGGTCGCGAACATCGCATCCGCCCTGGATGCCGACGCGCCTGCCCCAACCTCGTCGGGTTCACCGTCGAGCACGTGTTCCAGCCCGGCTACGCGTTCAGCGACACGTTCGAAGTCGGTCTCGACGTTCTTCTCGCGGCAGTGAGCGACTTCGCCGGCGACACGTGAGTTCTCGGGTGCCAATCCCTCGTTTCCCGTCGAGCAGCATTCTGCGTCGTGGCGACAGGCATCACGGGGGCGACAGGCCGATGACCGGTACCTTCGCTTCGTGCGATGCTGGTTGCGTTCAGTTGCGGATGCGATCCCGCAGAATCGCCACGACCGATGTCGCCGCTTCGATGGCGGCCTCGACTTCGGTGCGGGCGAACGATCTCGACCCGTACTCGGCCTGGTTGCGGTCTCGTCGCATGCGATCCAATCGCTTGATCGCTCGTTTGTCACCTTCTGAGTCGAGAAGTACCGCAGCGGCTTCGATCACCGCCCGATGGCTCCCCGGAACGGCTCGAGCCCGAAAACCGGATGCAATCAGCAGCGCTGCGCACGCCTTCCGGCCGGCGTCGTAGCTCAATGCGAATGCGCCGGTGAGGTCGACGTCGAGGATGGTCGAGGCGGCTTCGAGGTGGCGGCCGGCATCGGCGAGCCAATCTGTCGCCGTTGCCTCGTCGACCGGGACCGCTTCGAGCATGCGCCGTTCGATCATCTCGTCGATCGTCATCGGAGCGCCAATGCAACCTGCTCGCCGTGTTTGACCTTCCGGGCGAACCCGGACTCGTCACTCGACCATTCGCTGCGGGTGCGGACAATGACGTTGACCGGGAGCCCGATCAGTTCCTCCACCGAAGCGACCGCCTCGTACACCTCGTCGAGGGCGGGTTGGCCGATGATCATCAGGTCCACGTCGTTGGGTGATTCGACGTCGACCGGGTGGGCGAGCGAACCGAAGATGAACGCCTCGTCGATCCCCGAGACGTCGGCGAGTGCATCCTCGATCGCCGGCACCGGTCCGAACGCCTTCGTGAGCAACGACCGAAGGTCGGGCACCAACCGCGACAACTCGTTGACTTCGACGAGTCTGGCGTTTCCACGCCGGTGGGAGACGACCAGTCCTGCGGCCTCGAGCGCCTCGACTTCCTTGTGGGTGACCCCCATCGAGACGCCGGCTCGACCTGCAATCTCGGTGAGCGTGGCAGGCTCGCCAGCCGTGACGAACAACACCACGAGAATCCGAACCTGCTCCTCGGATCGGAAGATCGGCAGTCGATTCACATTCACGCTCCGCGACACACTCTTCACAGTACGTGAAGATACCTTCACGCACCATGAAAGTCAAAGGCGGTGAGTGCTCACCGTGTTCTGGGTATTACGGGATATCCACATGAGCCGTTGGACCACCATCAAGGAGCCTCTCAACGTTGTCCATCTGTCTGGTGAACAACGATGAGTGAGTCCTGCCGTGTGAAGGCGGAATGAGGACCCCGCAAAGACGGGCGAATCGGCGGAATCCCCAGCCAAATCGACGGATTTCGCCTGTTGTCGCTTGGCCTCGTCCATGGTCGTTTTGGGTTGTCTGACGGACACCTGGACGGACACCCGAGCGGCACGTCCGCATCGCAGACATAGAAGAATTGGCGTGTGGCCGTCAGCTCTCAGTCGGTGTTGCGCCGCAATCGTGTGTCGCACTCAGCGCTAGGGCAGTCGGATCTCCGATCGGTTGGTCCAGGTTGTGCTCAGCGTTTCTTGCCGGCTGAGAAGAGGTCCACAGCCTTGGCGATTCGGCGATCCCGCGTTTCCTGTGTCTTTGCGCCTTCAACCAGATCGACGTGATACCGCTGAAGGCTGTTGGACAGCCCGGCGAAGAAGGCAGCCGCATCCGGTTCACGGTCCAATGCTGCTTTGAAGTCCTCGGGCATGTCGACCGGTCGAGGTCCCTCAGCAAGGGTGAGCGTGACTTCGATGGGATCACCACCGTTCAGACCCGTCGCTTTGCGAACCTCAGCGCTGACACTCACCAGGAACTTCCCGCCCATCACGCCGACCGTGTTGCGGTACTCGTGACCGTTCAGATTCACCAAGACGGCCGGCCGCTTCCCGCTGCCAAGTTGCTCGATCAGCTCGGGTGGTACCTCTATTCCGGTGTTGTCGCCGAACGACGACAGAGTGGTACGAAAGGTGACCGACGGCGTGGACATGGCTCCCTGTTCCGCTTGGCTTCGCAGGTGATCGTACCGCTCCCAGTGGCGGCATCGCCTCGTTCAGGGAGCCCAGAAGGTGTCAAGCAGCGAAAACCGCCTGGGGGATCAGGGACGGGTCGAGATCTGCTGTATGGCCCAGCTGTTGCCGTCCGGGTCCTCGAAGAAGACGAACCCGACGTTGTCGAGTGGATCGGTGACCGCTCCGGGGTTCTCACCGAGGATCTGTACGTCACTGACTGCGACACCCCGTGCCACCAGTTCCTCATGGGCGCGTCTGATGTCGGGGACTACGAGTTGTAGTCCTTTGAGCGACCCGGCGGGCATATCGGCAACGACCCCTTTGCCGATGACGATCGAGCATCCGGATCCGGGTGGTGTGAGCTGTACGACTCGGGCGTCGTCGCTGATCGTGGTGTCGTGATCGACGGAGAACCCCAGCTGGTGGTGATAGAAGTCCTTGGCCCGGTCGATGTCTGAGACGGGAACGACGACAACTTCCAGTGTCCAGTTCACGTGCTTCGCTTTCTCGGTCTTGGCCAACGTGTCATCGCTGCCACTGTAGGAGACCGTGGTGGTGGCTCGCGCATGGCCGAGTCAGACAACCGGTTGAAACCAGTTCCTGCACGGACTCGGTTCCCGCTATTGCTCAAGCATGGTGAGGCGGATCTCGACGAGGCGGCGGATGAGGGCCTCTTCGGGGACCGTGTCGATTGGGAACCGCAGGGTGCCCTTGGCCCAGTCGTAGCCTTCCAGCAGCTCTGGCTCGACTCGTGAGATGACCGAGCCGGAGTGGGGGAAGTAGCTGCAGTGTCGCTTGGCGGCGGCGTACCCGGCCACCGCTTTCCCATTGACCTTGAGTGCAGGAACACCGTAGGAGATGCCCTCTTCTGCCTGAGGAAGGATCGACGCCAACATGGCCCTCAGCTCGATCAGCGTGCTGCGCTGCGGTTCGGGCGTGGCATCCAGGTATTCGTCGACTGTCATTCCGCTAGACCTCCGTTCCGACCCATTCAGCGTGGTGTTCGGCGAGGATGGCGTCGGTCTGGCTCAGTGCCTGGGTGATGCCTTCTTCCATTCCCATCTCCAGTACCTGGGCCATCGCTTCCGGCGAGGGGAAGAAGCTCTCGATTGTCATACGAGTCTCGCCGGATCCCTGCTCGTCGATGGACACGACGGTCCTCGTCCGCGGCAAGTCGGGATCCTCGCCTCCTTCGTCGTCTGCGAAGAAGTCCTCGAACTCCAACCGGGAGGGCTCCTCAACCTTGATCATCCGCCATCCACCGTGATAACGCTCACCGTCGGGGCCAGTCATGTAATAGCGGACGAGCCCGCCCGGTGCCAGGTCATGATCAGTCACGGTGGCCGGATGAGTTGGTGGCCCCCACCACCGCTCCAACTGACGGGGATCGGCCCACAACTGCCACACCCGTGCCGGGGCCGCCGCATACTCGGCGACGATGGTCATGGTGGCCTGTTCGACGTTCTTGGTCACCGTGGTCACGGTCATCTGTCTTCTCCATTCTGGGTATCGGAGAGCACCTCTCCGAATCGGTCGAGCCGCTCACGCCACATGACTTCGAGGCGTTCGAGCGTCTGATGGGCTGCTGCCAGTGCGGCCGGAACGGTGGTGACGATCTGCTCGCGCCCTTGTCGGTTCTTGCAGACCAGACCGGCCGATTCCAAGACGCCGACGTGCTTCTGGATGGCCGTAACGCTGATCGGATAGAAGCGGGCCAACCCCGAGACCGACAAGTCGCCGGCCGCCGCCCGGGTCAAGATGTCGCGACGTGTCGCATCCGCCAGCGCGTGGAAGAGCTGATCCACTTCGGCATCCGACAACTGATCTACAACCATATGGTTGTAGATTACCACATCGCTGCGTGCGCCGACGCTTCCTCCTTGCGGTGGTGTTCGGGCGAAGTGCTACGTATCCGCTGCGAAGCAACAGCCGACGCGGTCGAGGATGGCCAGGACGACCTGGTCGAGCGGCGGGTTCGTGTCGATCACAATGGTCGCTCCGCTGCGCAGGACCGGCTCGAACTGTCGCTGATCATCGAGCACTTTGGCTCGTTCGGCGGCGCTCTTCCCGAACGGATTGGAGGTGCGCGTCGCCAGCCGTTCGATGATCGTCTCGGGAGGGGCGGTGAGCAGGATGATCTCGTCGAAACTCGAGTAGAAGGCGCCCTGGTTCTCGACGCATCCAGCCACGAACAGCACGTCCCCGCGTTCGGACGACAGGAGTTGTTGCATCTTCTGCTCGTCCCAGATCCAATCGGGTTGCACCGGACCGGACCGTGCGCCACCGTCGGGCGGCACCGACCAGCCCCCCGCATCGGTGTCGACCGCTCGGTACCCGAGCGAAGCGAACTCCCGCACCAGCGAGGACTTGCCGGTACCCGACATGCCGGTCAGCAGGATCCGTTTCATGTTCCGGCACGCTACTCGGCTCTGTCTGCCTTGGGTCGCGCCGATAGTGTGATGAGCACGCTCGAGAGGGATTCGATGGCCCTCCTGACCCACCCCGACCCGCCCGCAGGCCTCGCTCTCGACCAGAGCCCGAATTCACCTAGAGGTTCGGTGCGACGGTTCGGGTGACGACCCACCGGTGTTTGCCGATCATGCGGTCTTTGGTGAACCCGGTCTTCTCGAACGTGGAGAGGGCTCCGTGGAAGAGGAATCCGGCTGGGACTGCGTCTGCGGGCTCGGGGTAGCCTTCGACTCGGCCCCCGCCGAGTTCGGCGATCAGCTCGAGGGCTCCCTCGAGGGCGGCGGTGGCGACGCCTTGACGGCGATGTCCTTTGCCGACGAAGTTGCAGGCGATCCGCCACTCCGGCAGGTCGACAAGTTCCTTCTCGTATTCTCTGCGGTTCTTGATGCGGGGCACCTCATCGGGTGCGCCGAACTGGCACCAGCCGACACAATCGTCACCGTCGAAGACCAGGGCGGCGTGCGCGGTGCCGGCACGGACCCGGTCGAGCTTGCGTTCCCGGTTGGGTTCGGCGGCGTTGGCGTGACTGTCGTCTTCGGGGTGGAAACCCATGCACCAGCAGCCGCCGAAGATCCCTCCGTTGGCCTCGACCAGGGCGGCGAATGCGTCCCAGGTCGACTCGTCGAGTGGTCTGATCGTGTACCGGGGCGGTGTCATGGATCAGATCCTCCTCTCGACACGGTGACTCCGGTCTGCAGCGGGCTGCGTGTCACGCTGCGGTGAATCGGTCGGGAAGGGGTGCGCCTCCCGCCATGAAACAGAGACAAAAGGGGTGGCCGGCCGGGTCGGCGTAGACCTGGAAGTCATCGCCTTCGGTGACGCCAGCCGGCGGGTTGAAGCACCCGGGCACCCAGAGCCATCACCCGCTCGTGGGCGCCGGGAAAGTCGTCGACCCACAGGTCGAGGTGCACCTGCTGAGGAGGAGAACCGTGGGGCCAGTCGGGGGGCACGTGATCGGGTGCGTGCTGGACACCAACTCGTGGCTCGCCGTCGACGATGACCATGTGCCAGTCATCGTCCCGATCGACGTCGCCGCCGAGTACTCCCGCCCAGAACGCACTCTCTTCCTCGAGATCTGCGGCGTCGAAGGTCACGACCTGAAACTTGATTCTCATGCCGAAGACGCTACACGGGGGGGGCGACCGTCCTCGAGACCGGATCCCTGCCACGCGGCCTGAGCGCCGCCCTGCTTCAGTCCCGACCGAACAGGTGGTCTACCGTCTCGGTTCGAACAAGACCCGCAGGCTTCTTGCGCACCGCGTCGTCCCTGGCGATGAGCGCTCCTCGGTGGAGTCGGGTCAGCGCGATGTACTCGGCGTCATGGTTGTCGGGCCATCCTTGCTCGGTGGCGATCGCCCAGGCGGTCTGACGCAGCACTGCGTCCCTGTCTGCGTGGCAGACGACATGCCTGTTCGGCAAGGTCGAGAACCTGACGGGCTTCACCGCCGCCAGCAACCAGCTCGGCATGAAGGGTCGCCAACACCTGCGATCGCAAGAGAGTGGGTACGGACAACTCCCACTCCGACCCTCCGTCGCCTCGCCGAACGAGATCGATCACAGCATGCGCATCGACGACGACCACGGTCAACTCATGCTGTGTGAAGACGGAACGATGGCCCTGGCACGACAGGCGAATCTTCAGAATCCACAGGCAGATCAACGGATTTCACCGATCGTCGCATGGCGTCCTCCATGGTCGTGTTCGGTTTTCTGACGGACGCCCTTGACGGTCTTGGGAGTTCGCCGGCAGTGTCGAACGAGCACACGTCCAATGGCGAAGTCCTCGGCCGGCAGAGAAATCGAACAGATACATGAGCGAGTGTGCCGAGGCTTGTTCGACCAACGAGACGAACACATCCGTGGCGCATCCGTATCGCCCCGTGAGCCGGACCGATGTCCTGCCTTCACCGGTCTGAGGTGTCGTGATCCAGGATGTGCGACTGGACAGCGGCGCGAACGGTCGACTGTTCGACAATCACCGCAAGGTGTCCTCCACGCTCGAACCGAAGGAGCTGGGCCCCTGAGATCGTGGTTGCTGCGAACTCGGCATTGTGGAATCGTTGCAGTGTGTCGTCGGTGGCGTGCACGATCAGCGTCGGCGCGGTGATCGCGGCGATCCGGTCGCCGGGCAGCGCCGCGTGATTGTCGAACAGCGCGCCTCGGCTCCGGAGCGAGACGGGATTCATCTCGTCGACGAAACGAGTCGCCAGCGCCTCCTGCGCAGGAGGAAGCTCGGCCAGGATCGATGATGGCGCTCCCATGAGACCCATGAGCTGTTTCCGAAACAACGTCGTGAGGGCCCAATACAGCCAATCATGGTTGAAGACCGTGGCGAGAGCATCGCCCCTCCGATCCGCTCCCTGCTGGTCCGGCGATGAGGACGTCGCAACGCCTGTGGAGATGAGGGTGAGCGACGAAACCCGCTCAGGATGCAGCACTGCAAACAGCAGGGCAGCCGGGCCACCGTGGGACAGCGCGATCACCGCCACCCTTTCGATGTCGAGATGGTCGACCAGCGCGCAATAGGCGTGCGCCTGGTCATCGAAGGTTGCGTCGGCCGGAAGACTCGAGCCCAGGTACCCGAATCTCGAGGGTGCGATCCAGTGGAACCTGTCGTCGAGGAGCGACTCGCCGATGAGGAGCCCCTGGTCGTAGCCGCCACCACTGCCATGGCTCACGAGGACATGGTGCGTGCCGTCGCCCCCTTCGGCGTACTCGATGTCACCAAACCGGGAAGCTATGACATTGCTCTGCCCGTCGAGCCGCCGGTGGGAGCGTTCCATGTCACGCTTGAACGCAACCCGCCCCACGAGACCTGCTCCGAACAGTCCCACGGCACCGCACTTCCAGAGTTCTCCGGGCATTCTTCACTCCATTCTCAGCATCACAGGCATCGGACGTAGCGGATCCGCCGGCCGACAGGAAGCCACCGCGCCGATCGCCTTCCGGTCCACCGTGGTCGCTCGTCGACGGCCTCCGCCCCGACGATGACGTCGGTGTGATCGGCTTCAGCTGATGGCGGCCGGTCTCCTCAGCCGATCGACGGTCACATCTCCGCGATACATCGACCGCAGGAGAACGATGTCCACGACGATGGGGGGAACTGCCCAGATGCTGAACCAGATGACCTGCAACGGGAGCGAGAGGATGGCCCCGGCGACGATGAGCCACTCGAACCACCTGTTGGATGTCCGCCGCCACAGGAGGTAGGCCGCTGCGAGGAAGCAGGTGGCGGACACTGCGCCGAGGATGGGCGTGAGTACACCGACCGCATCGCCGGATACCAAGAGTGTGCCCGTCTCCTCGGCGAACGGCCACAGCAGCCGACCACCGACCCACCACGGAGGAGGAGGGTCACCGATCTGGAGAGGAACGAGCGCAGTCAGATTGAACTGCGCGGCAAGGATCAGCAGGATCAGATACCCAACCCTCGGATATTCGCATTCTTGGTTCTCCTTCTTCTGAACAGTGACTCGTACGTACGAACCGGGCGGCAGGCGCATACGCCCGTTGGCGGAGGAACTGTGCCGTACTGCAATGGTGGATACGGGCACGCACAGATCGTCGGTGTTCGGTTCCCTCACGAGGCGCTCGACGTTTCGCCCGTTGAGAGGAAGCTCTCGTTCAGGTCTCTGAACGTGTGCTCGTGTTCGCGTGCGAGCTTCTTTCTGTCTGGTGACAGGAACGATGGCGAATCGACCTTCTCCTGGGCTCGGGCCACCACGGTGCCGTCCTCGGTTGTGAACAGCGTGAAGCGGAAGCGAGCCCTGACCAGACCGCCGAGGGTGAGGCCGACAGCGTCGAACACCGCCTCGGGCCTGGGTTCCGACTCAGACCCTCCGAACGATTCGAGCACCCGACAGCGGATGTTCATGAAGCGACTCACTCTCACCACGTACTCGTCGCCCGCACTGAGCGGTTCGGTGGCGGGTGGAAGGAGGGTCGTGGCGACGTCGACGCTGCGCATCTCACTCGCCGACCTCCACTCGGGCCATCGTGTCTGAGTGGCCAGCCTCTCCCAACCCGCCCGGACGCTCGGGCAGTCGGGGAGACGCGCAGTCACGGTCGTCGTCCATTCGACGTCGGCCGCCGATCGTGTCGGTTCGACCTCGAGCTCACGGTTGCGTCTCATCTCTTCTCCTCATGTCTGGTTCCTCGACGGCCAGATATCGACGTGGTCGAACTCCAGCGCCTCGTGACTGTGTGTCGCGGTGAGCGACACTTCCGCCTACGTCAGGTGCTGGCGATCGGGTCGGTCGCAAGCTGATCCGGTGCAGCACATCGAGGTCATGTCTGTCCTGGCTCCTGTGGGTGTATCCGGTGTGGAGCTCCTGTTGCCGGGCGGCCGTCAGACCGCGAACTGCGGTCTCCCCGATGCGACCAACCGTCGCATGGGATGCCTGGGAGTCGAGGCTCTGACCCTCCGGAAGGTGTTGCCACCAGTCGCCGTTCTGGAGCATGTGGATCGGATGCAGGTCGACGTGGCGTTCCCTTGCGGTGTCGCTGAGCTCGATGCGTACCGGGAGCCAGTCCTCGGTCACCTCGAAGCCGGCAGCGAGGAACGCGTCCAAGAGGGCGCCGAGTGCGTCGCTCCGGACGAGCACGTCGAGATCACGATGCTCTCGGGTCTGCTCCCCCGCCAGCGCATCGACGCCCCAACCGCCGGCGACGATCGGATTCGCACCGCATCCGTCCATCACATCGAGCATCCAGACGACATCTTCAGCACTCGTCGAGATGTCGGCCTCCGATCCGGAGTCGGCCTCGACGACCCGACGATCCGCTGGAACGTCCGCCGCCTGATCGCACATCCTCGGCGCTCCTCTCAGCTCTCGGTCCGTCGGAACAGCGGCCGGTAGATGCCCCACGCGAAACCCAGGGCGATGACAGCGAACGCACCGAACACGACGGTGTTCGCAGTGCTGGCCGCCGGGTCGCCGTTCGCCTGCATGACGATCGCCATCCCGGCGACCGAACTACCCAGCAGCGCGGGCCAGCCGGCAGCGACGAAGCGGGCTTTCGCCGCCCAGCGCCGGCCACCGAGGATCCCGAAGGCGGTCACGGCCAGCGCCGGTACGACGATCCCCAGGTCCATGAACTTCACGAGCCAGAACACCACCGGATCGGCGAGGTACTCGCTGCTCGCGGGTGTCGCCGACCAGGCATCCAGCATGCCCCGCAGGTGCAGTCCGATCGTGAGGAACGCCGCCACCACGACCAGGAACCAGGCGAATGCTCGGTCCACCGCCCGGGACGGCGACGCGAGCTCGGCGTCGATCAGAGACCAGGCCCGCGACCGCGATGGCCCCCGCCAGCACGAACAACCCGAGATACAGGAGGAAGAACCGTTCGCTGTTGCCGGGGTATCGGGTGATGTCGCCACTCACGGCGAGTTGGCTGTACATGTAGAGGCCATACAGCGCCGGCCCGATCGCCAGCACGGGGCCGGCGCGGTGTCCACGCCAGAGCAGGAACGCCGCGAGCACCGACACGGGCGCCACGAGCACCAGCCCGGCGAAGTCGCCGCCGGCGACCTGGTTCACGACGTTCTCCGAGACGTGGTAATCGATGGTCCCGGTCACGAGCGGGCCGAGCAACGACACCGCTGCGGCGCCGACGCCGAGCAGCATCGTCGCCGCCGGCATCCACCTCGATCGTCGTGCGGCGATGGTCGGTGCTGTCGGGACACGAAGGGTCTTGGTCATGGCGGGTTCTCCTCTCCTCAACTAGCGGTCACTGGGCTCGTGGTGTCGTTCGTGGCATCGGAGGTCGGGGCGAACAGGTCTGTCGGGGCCTCGCCCCGCGAGAACAGCTTCCGGCGATTCACCACCACGACGACGACGGCGATTGCGATGAACAGGAACGAGTCGATCGGCTGTGCGTCGGGCCAGACCGGTCCGTTCAGCTGGAAGTGGTAGAGGATCGGGATGAGGAGGCTGCCCCGGGCGGCATCGAACATCGGTGTCAACGTCAGCTCGATGGCGACGAGCCCGACGAAGAACGCCCCGAAGGACCACTCGCTCTGCGGAGTCCCTTCGAGCAGAAACGCCGGCAGGTGCCAGGTCGCCCAGAGCGTGCTCAGGAGCAGGCCCGCCCAGATCGGCGCCATTCTGCGCTGGAGCAGCGGCAACGCCACACCCCGCCACCCGAACTCTTCCATCGGGCCGAGGATGAGCGTGAGACCGAGCGCCGGAAGGACGGAGTACCACGGGGAGAACGGGAACGGGTCGAAGCTCTCCCCTTTGATCACTGCCCCCAGGTAGAAGACGGCGGGCATGCCGACGATCAGATACGCCCACCAAGCCAAAGGCATCCGCCACATGAGTAGACGTCGGAAGTATCGGCGCAGTCCAACCCGTCCGTGATGCCGCCACACGAGCCCGATGCCTGCAATGGCAGGCGAGTAGACCACCAGCATGAACAACGGGTTCGTCATCCCCATCGGGCCGGTGACCGCTTCGATCTGCTCTTGGAAGAACGCTCCGAGCGCGCCGATTCCCCACGACAGTCCGAAGGCGATCGAGAAGAATACGAGGAGCGAGATCGGCTTCTCGGTTTGTTCGTTGTCTCCGGTTTGGAGCCCGGTCGCGCCGAGCCTCGGGTCCGGAATCGATGGGGTTGGTGTGCCCACCGTCGTCATGTCGTTCTCCTGTCTGATCCGGTCGGGTGGTGAGCCTCGACCCGTAGTGGCGATTCGTGTCCGTGCCGGTGTGTCGAGCTCATGTCTCGTCCTCGGTCACGGGGATCGAGTCGTTTTGGCGCAGCTTCGGAAGGGCACAACAAGCGTTCGGCGAACGAGCCGAGGCCGGTCTGGTCGTCGGTGCTGTTGAATGCGGCGACGAGGGCGTGATCGGGCCGGTCGGCGGCGACGAGGGCGATCGAGGCCGTGCCGTTGACGCGGCCTTCGTGTCCGTAGAAGCGGCCGCACGACAGCTCGTACACCGCCAGCCCGAGGCCATAGGTGCCGCCCGACTGGCGTGTCGGGGTCTGCATCCTGATCTGGAGGTCACCGGGCAAGAGGGAACCGTGGACGAGTTCGGTCATGATCGTGAGCAGGTCGTCCGCGGTGGAGATGATCCCGCCGCTGGCACCGTTGCCGAACGCCAGGAGGTCGTCGCTCACGTCGACCTCTTCGCCGGTGGCGGCGTCGGTGACGTATCCGCGGAAGTGCGGGTGTGCTCCGGTCGTGGGGTGCGAGCGACGTGTCGGTGAGACCGAGCGGTCCGGTGATCGCCGACTCGAGTAGTTCTGCGAGCGGTCGCCCGGTCACCGCGGTGAGGGCAAGGCCGATGATCTGATAGTTGGTGTTGCTGTAGTGGTGACCGGTGCCCGGGTCGAAGTAGCGGTCGTGGGTCTCGGCGAGCCCGATGGTGAGCCGGTCTGAGGCGACCACCTGCTTCCCGTCGGCTGCCCCGGCGTGGAGAGCCTCGACTTCTTCGAGCAAGCCGGCATCGGTCAGTCTTGCGACGTCAGCGATGGCGTCGCCTTCGTTTCCGATGTCGAAGATGCCGCTGGTGTGGTTGAGCAGGCTTCTGAGGCTCACCGCAGGGGAGCTTCTGAGCGGCGGGCCGACCAGGTCGGTGATGTCACGATCGAGGCTCAAGGCAGCCTGATCGACCTGGTCGAGGGCGAGGGCGGCGACGATCGGTTTGGTGATGGAGCCGATCCGGAAGCGCATGTCGATCGTGACCGGCGCACCGGCCGTGTCGGCCGCTCCCGACGTGAACTCCCACCGCTCTCCGTCACTGACGAGGAGCGCCAGCGCGCCACGAGCTCCACGTTCCTGACGGACGAGATCGACCGTCTCGAGTGGGGTGTGGTCGCCGGCAGAGGAGCCGGACTGCCGGGTCTCGACGGCGGATTGAGGAGCGCACGCAGCCAGGGCCACGGCGACCACGACGGCGACGGCGGTGCGGGTTGTTCGTCTCACGATCACGCACCGCCGCGAGCCAGGGTCGCGTCGATCCGGTCCAGGAGCTGGCGATGGTTGAACGGCTTGTGGATCAGTTGATCGGCATCGATCGCGACTGCGCCCTGCCGCTCCTGGGTGTATCCGGACATGAACAGGACCCGCATGGCGGGCAATCGCGCACCGAGGATGTCCGCCAGCACAGGTCCGGACATGCCGGGCATGACCACATCGGTGAGCAGCAGGTCGGGCACGACGCCATCGTCGATCCGCTCGATCGCCACGTCGGGCCCTGACGCGGTAGCCACGTCGTATCCGGCGTTGCGGAGCAGCTCGGCGGTGAGATCGAGAATGGCGGCGTCGTCTTCGACGACGAGGATGGAGTGGTTTCTTCGATCGGGCGTATCGGTCGGGCTCTCGGGCTTCGCTGCCGGCACCGCCGCCGGCAGCGTGACAGGGAATGTGATCGTGAAGGTCGTCCCGGCGCCCGGAGTCGAGGTGACGTCGATCGACCCGCCTGCATCGAGCACGGTGTCGTAGACGGAGGCGAGGCCGAGGCCGGTCCCGAGCCCTTCGTTCTTGGTGGTGAAGAACGGCTCGAAGATCCGCTCGCGGGTCTCGGCATCCATGCCGATGCCGGTGTCTTCGATCGTCAGTTCGAACGAACGGTTCCCCTCGAGCGGTTCGACGTCGCGGGTTCCGAGTGCGAGGTGCCCGCCGAGCGGCATGGCGTCCCGGGCGTTGGTGGCGAGGTTGAGGATCACCGCGGAGAACCGCGCTTCGTCGAATCTCACGAACGGGCTGGACGCGGCCAGATCGAGCGAGACGGTGATGTCGGCGCCGACCATCCGTTCGAGCGAATCCAACGCCGACTCGACCTGCTCGTGGACATCGATCACCGCAGACGACGACGCGCTCGACCGCCCGAGCTGCATCAGCGCCGCCACCATGTCGGCGCCACGGGTCACTGCCCGCTCGATCGAGCTGAGTCGTGCCAAGCTCTTCTCCGTGAGCCCCGGATCCTTCATCACGAATTCGACCTGACCCTGTATGACGGCCAGCAGATTGTTGAAGTCGTGGGCCACGCCTCCGGCGAGCTGGCCGAGCGACTCCATCTGGGCGGCGTGTACGAGTCGCTCGTCCAGCCGCTTGTAGGAGTCGATGTCTCTCACCGCACCGATCACGCGACCGCGCCGGGCATCGGTGTCGTCGATGGTCCCGTAGAGCCGCAGCCAGCGGGTACGGCCATGGTCGCTGCGCACACGAAGCTCGACGTCGAACGCGCCTGCCGCCGAGATCGTATTCCGCAACTCGTCGAATCGAGCGCGATCCTCTTCGGTCACGCGTTCGACGTAGCGACGCCTCGGCTGATCTGCGTCTGCGTCTGCGAGCCCGAACAGTCGGAGGGTTCGGCGGTCCCCTGTCACCAGATCGTTCTCGAGATCCCACTCCCAGATTCCGAGGCCGGACGCGGTCACTGCGACGTCGAGCCGCTGGCCTCGTTCGATCAGCTCACGTTCGGCGTGCACGGCGTCGGTGACGTCGCGCATGATCCAGAGCTCCTCGTCGACGCCGAGGAACGCGCTGAACTCGACGAGACGCTCGGTCCCGTCCTTTCGGGTGACGGTGAGCATCTCGGGTCGGGGGAATCCGGCCGCTCGGGCCTCGAGGTAGACGGTTCGCGCCTGGGCATCGCGTTCTCCGGTAGACGGCGCGTCCCCAGGCGTCGACCGAATCGAGTTGGGCGTTGTCGTAGCCCACGATCTCCTGGGCGTGTCGGTTCAGCCAGAGCGAGGACCCCGAGACATGTGCGGCTCCGCCGGGGAAACCCGCTGCGACGGCGCGCAGCGGTGAGACGGACGGATCGTCGAGTCCGGGGCCTCGCGACCATCGATCCTGCTTGCGATGTGGGTCGTTGTGCGCCATCTGTGGGGTTCAACCTCGCTCGTGCGGTGTCAACCGCCGCTGGGACTCACTTCAACAGCAGCTCAATCCGGCCTCGGTCCGCTGGACACGAACCGGTAGCCCGCTCCCCGAAGTGTCTCGATCCAGCCGCTCTCGTCGCCATCGCCGGCGAGCTTGCGCCGGAGACGATGGATGTGCTCGCTCACCGTCGCCGTGTCCTGCCACTCTGCCGACGAGCCCCACACTCGATCGAGGAGGACCTCCTTCGAGAACACCTGCCGGGGCGACGAGGCGAGGAAGGCCAACAGCTCGAACTCCTTGGCGGTCAACGTCACCGGCGTGTCGTTCACGGTCACGTCGCGCGTTCTCAGATCGATCGCGAGGCCGTCGAAGCCCAGTATGTCGTCGGGCGGCTCCGCATCGATCCTCCGGAGCACGGCATGGACTCGGGCCAGGAGCTCTCGATGGCTGAAGGGCTTGGCGAGGTAGTCATCGGCCCCGAGTTCGAGCCCGACGACGCGGTCGGTCTCTGCGCCGCGGCCGCTGACGATGATCGTCGGGATCCGCCCTGCGTCCACGAGTCGGCGCAGCAGATCGAGACCACCCACCCCGGGCAGACCGAGATCGAGCACGACCAGATCCGGACGTCGATGCCCCAGCAACCCGAGCAGCTTCTCCCCATCGCTCGAGTCCGGTCACCTCGAAACCGTCCTCCTCCAGAACGTCTCGAATGGTGTTTCTCAGCTCGGTGTCGTCTTCGACCACTGCGATGTGGGCCTGACGCTCACGCACGTGCGGACCTCCTCTTGAACAACTTAAGGACCGAAGGTTCACGCCGCCCCTGCCATCGGACCCCGGGCGTATGGACTTGGTCCTGATCGTGACGCATCTCCGCAGTGCGACCTCTGGGCTCGCCGCGGTGCCGGCAGACACGTTGATCCTGTGTTGAGACTGCGATGTGCTCTGGTCGATGCGACGGTCCGACGATGGCATCAGAAGGAGGAGCGACGCGACCATGGCGACCGTCGGTTTGGATGAGGTTCTCCCTCGGCTGGAGCGGCTGACCCAGGAGGTTTCGTCGGACCGCAAGGTACGGCACCTCGTTCTCGGCGCAGCAGCCATCGACGGTTCCTGGGAGTGGAGCGATGCAGTCGGCGCGGCCAACCCTGACGGAGCTCCGATGACGACGGACACCCCCTGGTTCCTGGCCAGCGTGACGAAGCTGTACATCGCAGCGCTGGTGCTGCGCCTCCACGAGCAGGGGCTGATCGATCTCGGGGCACCGGTCCCGGAGTACCTGCCCGATCAACTGAAAGCTGGTCTCCATGTTCGAGATGGCGTCGACCGGACTGCCGAGATCACGGTCACCCATCTGCTGGCCCATGCAACCGGCTTGCCGGACTCGCTCGTCGAGCATCGGAAGGGCGAGCGAGGGCTGGTCACCGAGATCGAGTCCGGGGATGTGGCGTTCAGTTTCGTGGAAGCGGTCGAGCGCGTTCGTTCGGTTCCACCCCATTTCCCTCCGTCGGACCTCACCGGAGGCCGCCTCGAGGTGCGGTACTCCGACACGAACTACCAGTTGCTGATGGTGATCGCCGAGCAGGTGAGCGGCCAACCGATCGGCGAGCTGCATCGCAGGCTGTTGTTCGAACCGCTCGGGCTGTCTCACACGTGGTTTCCCGGCGACCGGCCCGACGAGGTCGGTCGCCCCGCTACGTCCTGGTTGGGTGATTGGCCACTGGAAGATCGGCCGATGGCGTTGCGGTCCATCGGGGACCTCTTCGGCACGACGAGCGACGTGCTGGCTTTCGGGCGCGCCCTGTTCTGTGGGCGGGTCTTCGAAGACGAAGCGACCGGGGAGCTGATGCACCGCAGGTTCAATCGTTTCGGATTTCCCCGCAGTGTGGCATCGATCGCATCGCCGGCATGGCCCATCGAGTACGGCCTCGGGATGATGCGGTTTGCCCCGTCGAGAGCGATGGCCATGGGTCGCAGCCTTCCACCGCTCCTTGGTCACACCGGATCGACCGCGTCGTGGTTGTGGTACGCACCTTCGTTGGGTTTGCTTCTCGCCGGCACTGCCGATCAGGCCGCCAAGGCAGCCGTTCCGTTCCGAGCAATCCCGAGAACGCTGCACGGGCTCGGGCGCTGACAGATCGTCGCTCGAGATCTCTGGGTGAGCGTGCCGGTCGCCATTCACGGCGTGTGGGCGGACGGGGGTCCCGAATCCTTGCCGTCGGCACGTTGATCCCGTGTTGATGCTGCGATGTGCTCCGATCGAATCGAGAGACCGACGATGGTGCGACGACCGAGGAGAGACCCATGACCCAGACCGTCAAGATCGAAGTAGCCGACCCGACCAGCTCGCCCGATCCGACTGCCTGGCTGGAGACGATCTGGTCGAGGAAGTGGGCCGGAGTACTCGCCGTCGCCGGTCTCGCTGCGCTGTTCGCCGTCATCTCCGCGCTGACCACGCCGAGGGGGCCCGCCACGACGTCCGAGGCCCTCGTCACCATCGCCGCATCGCTGCTCGTCGGCGTGGTGGCGGGAGTGATGTTGGGGAGCAAATGGGCGGTGCTGGCCGCACCTGCCGCCTTCGTGATCGTCTTCGAACTGGTTCGGCTCGGCGTTTCCGGACCCACGGTCGACGCAATCCATCTCGACACGACATTGGGCATCGCTGCCTTCGTCGTCGGTCGGGTTGCACACGGGCTCGTGACACTGCTGCCGCTCGCCACCGGCGCCTTGTACGGTGCCTGGCTGGCGGCCCGACTCGGCGCCCCGGCGACGTTCGGTGGCGCATCGTGGACCGTGACCGGTGTGTTGAGCCTCGTCGTGCTGGTCGTAGCAGGGTCGATCGGCCGGCCCGCCACGACCGCACCGATCATCGGTCCAGACGGTGAGCCGTTGGAGGGAAGTGTCGCCGAGCTGACGACTGTCGAACTCGGCGGCCACGACCAGGTTGTGATGATCCGAGGGAGGAACGTCGACAATCCGGTGCTGTTGTATCTCGCCGGAGGCCCCGGCGGCACCGACATCGGGGCGATGCGAGGCGACACCGGCCTCGAGGAGGACTTCGTCGTGGTGACATGGGACCAACGGGGCGCAGGCAAGTCCTATTCGAGTCTCGACCCGACCGACACCTTGACCCCCGAGCAGATGGTCGCAGACACGATCGAGCTGACCAACCACCTGCGGGACCGCTTCGACGAGGAGACGCATCTTCGTCGTCGGGAACTCCTGGGGATCGACGCTCGGCGTTCTGGCCGCACAGCAGCACCCGGAGCTGTTCTGGGCGTTCGTCGGTACCGGGCAGATGGTCAGCCAGCGCGAGACAGACGTCATGTTCTGGGAGGACACGCTGGCGTGGGCGGAACGGACGGGTCGCAACGATCTGGCCGAGACGCTCCGCACCAACGGCCCGCCGCCGTACGAGGACGTCCGGATGTACGAGTACGCCACGTCGCACGAACACGACTGGAACAGCTATCCCGAGTTCGACCCCGCCAACGAGATGCCGGCGATCCTCTTCGTCCCCGAGTACACCTGGATGGACAGGATCAACGGATTCCGAGGGTTCCTCGACTCCGCAGCGGTGATCTACCCACAACTCCAGGACATCGACTTCCGTGACGACGTGCCACGGCTAGAGGTCCCGCTCTATGTCGTGTCCGGCGAGCACGAGGCCCGCGGCCGGGCGGTGCTTGCGGAGGAATGGTTCGCGTCGGTCGACGCTCCGAACAAGCAGTGGATCACGGTCGACGGTGCCGGCCATCGGCCGCACTTCGACCAGCCGGCCCGCTTCGCCGAGGTGATGCGGCGGGTCCAGGCCGAGACACTCGACACCGACACGGCGAGCTCGTGACTGCGGCTTCGCTGAGAGACATCGTCGACCGGCGCCCGCTAGAGCTGATGGAGCCTTCGAAGATCCCGTGGCACGACCCCGAGTTCAGTCGGCGGATGCTCCGCGAGCACCTCGATCAGCGTCACGACCATGCAAGTCGACGGGTCGAGACCGTCGACGCCCACGTCGAGTGGCTGTTCGAATCGGTGCTGGCCGGCCGACCCGGTTCGGTGCTCGACCTCGGTTGCGGTCCGGGCCTGTACACCGAGCGGCTGGCCGAACGGGGATGCTCATGTCTGGGAGTCGACATCTCACCGGCGTCGATCGAACACGCCCGACAGGTCGCCGACGAAGGGAACCTCGACTGCACCTATGTCCAGGCCGACATCTTCGAGTGCCGACCTCGGCTCGGGACATGACCTCGCCATGCTGTTGTTCGGCGAGCTCAACACCTTTCCGAGAACGGCGGTCCCTGATCTGATTCGCCGGGTCCGGGATACGCTCCGTTCAGGAGGGGCACTGGTGCTCGAGGTCCACACCCACGAGTCCGTCGTCAGGGATGGGTTCTTCCCCTCCAGGCTGGTGGACATCTGAGGGCGGGCTGTTCGCGCCCGGCCCCCACATCGTCCTTCAGGAGCAACGCTGGCTCGAGGAGTCGGCGATCGCCGCATCTCGTTCGTTCGTGCTCGACGCCTCGACCGGCCAGGTCGAGACGTATTGCGAGACCCTCGCTGCCTACACCGACGACGAGTACCGGGCGCTGCTCGACGTCGTCGGTTTCACACAGGTGGAGATCTGCTCGACGTTCGGCGGATCGTCACACCGAGACCTGATGGTGATCACCGCGAGTCCAGTCGGGAGCTGAGCTCGGCGTGGACCTCGGTGGATCGGGGCGATCGGAGCGGTGCTGAGGGCACGCGCGGTGCACCGATCATCACTGGGTGCCCCGGAAAACCGAGGTTCGCTTGGTTCCCCACCGCCGGTTGTCACCCTTCACCATCTGCTGGTCGTCATTGTGCCTGCCGGGCGGGGCCACCGGGCCACCCGACGAGGCTCGCCCCAGAGGGACAATGACCCGGCGGAGCTGAATCTCCACCATCTCGGATCGCCGAACACTGAGGTGAACGGCGTCTCCGATAGCGGCCGTCAGGATGACATGGGCAGGTCTCCGTCCTTCGTGCGAATCCCGCCTCAGATCTGACCGTTGCTCGTTCGGCGTGACCGGTGTCATGACCCGGTGAGAATGGCGGCGATGTGGTCGTGTCCGCGAAGGATTGCGTGTTGCGTGGCGGTCACCCCGTCCCTGTCGCGGATCGACGGGTCGGCGCCGTTGGCGAGGAGGATGTTCACGATCTCGACGTAGGCGGCTGATCCGTCTCCGAAGATCACCGCTTCGAGCAGCGCGGTCCAACCGAGGTCGTTGACGTGGTTGATGTCGATGGTCGTATCGACGACCCGACGCACGTAGTCGACGTGACCCCGCTCCGATGCGGGTATCAGCGAGGTGCCTCCGAACCGGTTGAGCACGGTCAAGTCGGGTCCGGGAACCTCCGCGAGCATGATCTCGGCCATCGCGACGCCGCCGGTGACGCCAGTGACGAGCCACGGCGTGTCGTGCTGGTCGTCGAGTGCGTTCAAATCGGCACCGAGTGCCACGAGGACGGCCGCGGCTTCGACGTGATCGGCGGCTGCGGCGAGCAGCAGTGGGGTCCGGTCTCGGCTGTCGCGTGCTTCGATGTCGGCTCCGGCGCGGAGCGCGATCGCGACTCCGTCGGCATCGCCACGAGCTGCGTAGTCGAGAAGCGCGGCGTCGGGTTGGTCGATCTCCCCGGCTGTCAATGCAGCGGTGAGGGTCTCGACGATGCGCTTCTGGTTGCGGGTTTCGGCGTGGCGCAGCGGGGTCGTTCCGTCGGATGCCAGCTCGAGGTGGGCGCCTCCGGCGACGAGCACCCGAACGGAGTCCACGTAGCGCTCGCTGCCGTCGCCGAGGATGATCGATTCGTGGAGCGCCGTCCAGGAGAGGCCATTGATGTGGTCGGTGTCGATCCCGGCACGGATCAGACGCCCGACGACGAGGTAGTGGTCCACCGTCAAGGCCCATCTCAGCCACATCTACACCAAACTCGGTGTCGACACTCGCGCCGGCGCCGTGGCCAAGGCGATCGACCTACGGATCATCAGAACCTGAAACCCGGGCACCGAACTTCCACACGCCAGATCGCCAAACACTGCGCACGCACGCCCACCTCGGCAGGCTCCCGATGTGCGTCGGCGTGCTCGAACGACTCGAGATCGCGCTCGTTGCGGACGTACTTCAGGCTGACAGACGACTGAGGACACGGCTGTTGCCGATGTCGGCGGTCAGCATCTCGTGCGCAGGGCTGTACGCCACGAGGTGGCCCCGACGGAACCAAGTCTCCCAGAGGTTTCGCGTGGGTGGGCGCTACTGGGATCGAACCGGTGACCTCCGCCGTGTGAAAGCGGAACAACGACCTTGGAACGACAAGCGAATCGGCGAGATCCCCAGGTAGATCAACGGATTTCGCCTATCCTCGCTTGGTCTCATCCATGGTCGTTTTCTGTTGTCCTATACGGCCAGATCCGTCACAACGTCGTCGGTGGCGCGTGGAATGCCGCAGGCCACGGAATGCTTCGCTGTTGATCCTTCGTTGTAGGGTTCGACGCACTTGATCGGAGGAGCTCGATGGCGACGGAAGTCGGCGAGGCACATGATCTGACGGAACCGATCGTTCGGCGCAAGCACGTCTCTGCGCGGAACCACGCCGGGATGTACACAGAGGTCGACACCGGCGAGGACGGTCATCTGGTCGCTCTCGGGCCGGCAACATGGCCCGTCGCTTGACTCCGGCGTAGCGGAATGAACCCCGCCCAGCCTGGGCCGGCAACGCTGCGAGTAGCCGTTCTCGCTCCGATTTCATGGCGGGTCCCGCCGCGCCATTACGGACCGTGGGAGCAGTTCACCTCGTTGCTGACGGAGGGCCTCGTTGCACGCGGTGTCGATGTCACGTTGTTCGCCACCGCCGACTCGGTGACATCGGCTCGCCTCGTCGGAGTGGCCCCGACCGGGTACTCCGAGGATCCATCCCTGGATGCCAAGGCGTGGGAGGCGCTCCACATCGCCGCGGTGTTCGAGCGGGCAGGTGACTTCGACCTGATCCACAACAGCTTCGACTTCCTCCCGCTCGCCTTCACGAGGCTGGTCGACACACCAGTCGTGACGACGATCCACGGTTTCGCCTCCGACGCCACTCTGCCGGTGTACCTCGAGTACGCCGACCGGGTCAGCTACGTGGCGATCAGTGATGCCGATCGACACCCGGCGCTGCCGTATGCCGCGACGATCCACCACGGGATCGACGTCGAGTCCTTCGAGATCGGACCGGGTGGAGAGTCGCTCGTCTTCTTCGGCCGGATCCATCCCGACAAGGGGACCGCCCTCGCCATCGAGGTCGCGGCGGAGGCAGGCCGGCCCTTGGTCATCGCCGGCATCATCCAGGATCGTGAGTATTTCGAGGCGTCGGTGGAGCCGCACATCGACGGCGAACGGGTGGTCTATCTCGGACCCGTCGGTCCCGAGCGACGCCAGAGCGTTCTCGGAGACGCCACGGCGCTCCTCCACCTGATCGACTTCGACGAGCCGTTCGGTTTCAGCGTCGTGGAGGCGATGGCGTGCGGGACGCCGGTGATCGCCCACCCCCGCGGGTCCATGCCCGAGATCATCGAGCCCGGCGTGAACGGGTTTCTCGTCTCCAACCGGAACGAGGCCGTCGACGCCGTCGAGAGCGCCCATCGGCTGGATCGCAGTGGAGTCCGTCGTTCCATCGAGGGACGGTTCGATGCATCCAGGATGGTCGACGACTACTTGTCGCTCTACCACCGTCTCCTCGACCGCTGAGTCTCACCAGCGGGTCAGCGCTGCGTCAGGCCACCGAGCACGCTGTCGAGCGACATCGATGCGAAGCGCGTCGACGTGTCCGAAGCGCCGTATGCGATCACGAGATTGCCGTCGTGAACGATCGATCCGCACGAGTACACGACGTTGGGCACGTAGCCGTCGCGTTCGTTCTCGTCGGGCTCCAGGAGAGGATCCTCCAGCTGGCCGATCACGCGACCTGGATCGTCGAGGTCGAGGAGGATGGCTCCGAGGACGTATCGGCGCATCGGGCCGACTCCGTGGGTGACAACCAGCCAGCCCTCCTCTGTCTCGATCGGGGAACCGGCGTTGCCGATCTGCACGAGTTCCCACGGCTGTCGGGGCATCTGGATTCGTTGCGCCTCGTGCCAGAAACGGATGTGATCGGAGACCATGAGGTAGTTGCTCTCGCCGTCGGAGCGGCTGAGTGCCGCATAGCGGTCGTCGATGCGACGCGGGAACAGGGCGATCCCCTTGTTGCTGGCCGCCCTTCCGTTGAGCGTGGCGATCCGGAACGTCTGGAAGTCGATGGTCTCGATGAGTTGGGGGAGGATGCTCAGGCCGTCGTAGGCCGTGTATGTGGCGTAGTAGGCGACTGATCCGTCTGGTTCGGCGAACCGGACGAACCGGGCATCCTCCATGCCGCGACTCTCGGATGGGCCGCTCGGGAACAGCACCCGCTCGGACAGCTCCGAGTTCTCCGGGAAGCTGATCTCGTAGTTGGACGAAGCCAGCCAATGCATCTCCTGGGTGACCTGCTGGACTGCGTGCGAGAACCCTTCGTCGCGACCGAGGTCCGCCAGGGCGATTTCGAGGTCACCCATCGTGAATCGATCGGACAGCCGACCCAACGCCTGATCGACGAGTTCCGTCGAAGCACCCATCTCGTCGAGCTTGTTGGTGAACAGGGCGCGGTCGAACACGGGTGGTCGCCTGCTTCCGATCATGGGGTCTGCGGGCGTCTCGAGCTCGATCGCGCCCGCCGGCGCCGATCAACCCGGTTCGGAACTCGACCGAGGAGATGTGGCCTTCTCCAACCGCACGCAGGCTCACGATCACACGCATCGTGCCGGCGGGGGCACCAGACTGGTCGGGAGCCGGCACGATCGAAGGGTTGGTGAGCGCGGCGCCCTCGATCGAGTATTCGTGCATGAAGTAGGCGCCGATCAGGCGGCGTGTGTCGTCGGAGATTCCCGCCGGATCGGGGAGGAGGTGGGCCACTGCCGAGAATCCCCGGTGCAGGATCCCGTCGAGGTCGCGATGACGGCCGCCGAAACAGACCCTGACCCCCTGCAGCGTGTTCTCCATTTCTATTGGCGACATCGCAAAGATCCGCTCGAGCAATTCCTCGGCACGGCTCTTGCCTTCGCGTTGACCCTGATCGCCTGGCAGGTACGGCTTGGCGATGCGTCGCCGGGGATCCGGGACCAGACTGACCTCTGAACGAGTCACGTCGATCGGCGTCATCTCCGAGACAACAGGTCATCCGGCCTGGCATCGCATGTGGCGGTGACTTGAAGCGCTGCGATCCCTGCGATGGTCGACTCCGCTCCTTGGTTCTGGTTGACCGAGCCATCCTGCAGACCGTCGTGGGTGGCTCCCGTGTCCCGGTCGTACAGCACCATGCCGGTGTCGTTGCTCCCGAGGAGCCATCGTGTTGCCTGGCGTGCCCTCTGTCGCCACACCTCGTCGCCGGTGACCGTCCACGCGCGGTGGCAGGCATCGGTCATCGCCCAAGCCTCGATTGGTTGTTGGTCGAATCCGGGCCTCGGTTCACCGACGGACCACCCGTCGCTCGCCGCGAAGCTGAAGTCGTGGTTGTCGTTGGTTTCTACGGCAACCAGCCATTCGAGCAGCCGGACACCGGTGGCAACGAGGCTGCGATCTCCCAGCGTGGTTCCCGCTGCGAGGAGCGCCTCGGGCAGTCTGGCGTTGTCGTACGTCAACCGGGTTTCCGGCCATGGGATGGCGCTGCGTGCTGATTCGGCGATGACGGCGGAGGTGCGCTCGAGCAGGTCGCGGGCTCCCCCGTGACTCGGGTCCCCGGTGAGCATCTCGACGGCACCGAGCGCGGCGTAGGCATTGGCCCGGAGGTGCGGTGAGGCGAATGCCGAGCATGTGGCGAAGGCGTCCGCGCTCGCTCGGCGCATCCATCCGGCCGGCGCCGAGTGGCTCGCAACACCGAGTCCCCACCACGCCCGGCCTTGGCTGTCGTCGCTCCAGCCGTCGTCGGCCCAGACCCCGTCTGCGCTCCGCCGGTTGCGGAAGGCCCCCGTCGCAGTGCGAGCTTCGAGCACGAACTCGAGGTAGATGGCGGCAAGATCTGTCAGATCCCCGGCGGAACCGGGCTGGCGTGAGACCACGATCAGCGCCCGGGCGTTGTCCTCGGTGCAGTAGCCGTGCTCTTTCCTGGGTGTCGAGAACTCGGCGTGCTCCCACAGACCGGTCGGGTCGGTCAGGGTACGCAGATGATCGAATCGAGGCATCGGCAAACCTGCGTGTCGCAACAAGGACGGGTGGCTCGAGCCTTCTGCCCAGCCATCACGCGACACGGTGCACCGGTGTGCTCGGATGGGCGCGAACGAGATTCCGCTCATCGGCCATGTCGGACATGAGGGCGGAGAACCTGCGGCCGATCGAAGGCCAGAACCATCCGTCGGCCATTCGGCTCGCCTGGACGCCCATACTCCGTCTTGCATCATGGTCGGTCAGGACGAGCCGGATCGCGTCGGTCATGTCACCGACATCGCCGTGCGTCGTCGTCACTCCGGCGCCCCCGCCGAGCAACTCCATCGCGTGAGGGAATCGCGTCGCGACCACGGGCTTGGAGGCGGCGATCGCCTCGACCAGGACACCGGAAGTCACCTGCTCGGTCGAATCGTACGGCAGCAGCACGAGATCGGCGCTCCGGACGAGCCGAGCGAGTTCGACCCTGTCGAGGTAGCGATCGTCGAACTCAACGATGTGGTCCAAGCCGAGATCGGCGACCAACTCGAAGAGCGTCTCTCGGTAGGACTCACCGTCGTGCTCCTTCACCTGGGGATGGGTGGCACCCGCGATGAGGTAGCGAGGTGACGGGTGCAGATCGACGAGGTCGCCGAATGCCCGGATCGCCGATTTCAGGCCCTTGCCGGGCCCGATGAGCCCCCAGGTGAGCACCAGCGGTCGATCGCCTGCAACCAGGGATGGTCCGGAGAACAGCGTATTTGCTCCGTGGGGGATGACGTCGATCCGGTCCGGATCGATTCCGTATCGCCTCGTCAGCCGCTGCGATCCGGTGTCGCTCATGACAACCAGTCGATCTGCCTCGAGGGCGAGCCGATCGACGATTGCCCGTTGATTTCGGGTCGGGGCGTCGAGCACCGTGTGAAAGGTGATCGCCGTGGGAACGGTGATCGCGTCTACCAGGTCCAGCACCTCTCCCCCATCGGGTCCGGCGAAGATCCCGAACTCGTGCTGGATGGACACCGTCTCGTAGCCGTTCAGCACCTCGGCGGCTCGATCGAGTGAGCGAGTACTGCCGGCGAGGTGTCGGTGAACGACGACGCCAGCGTCGACGCTGCGGTCGTCCTCGCCGACGTCGACCACGCCGAGCCGAGAGCCGCTTCCTCGATCGCCGGCGATGGCTCCGAGCAGTGATTCGGTGTACGTGGCGAGCCCGCAGACGGTTGGCGGATAGGTGCTGACGAATGCGATCGACACATCGTCGATTGTTGTCTCCACAGTGATCTCCTTCGGTGGCCGGCTCGAGAGGAGCCGAGCCGGGTGGCGATCACTCGACAAGGCAGGTGAGCCTGGTGATGACAGGGAGACGCCGCTTCGAGAAGTGAGAGGCGACTGGTCGCCTCCAGACGGACGCTAGCACGTCGACGGCACTAGCCACTGTGTGACCTCCTGCGGCGACAACACCAGGAGCGCTTTCTCCCCGGGTTGCCCGCCGGATCGGTTCAGAGGCGTGTGCGGGCGAACGATGCCGTTCTATGTTTCGTTTCTGGCGACCGAGATCGGCGGCCGGAACGCAGGAACATCACCCAGGCCTTCGAGCACCTTGCGTAGCAGACCGGCGAGCTGGGCGCGCTCGGCTTCCGGCGAGGCTCCGGATGCTCGAGGCCTGGGCCTCGAGCAGGGTTGCGAGTGCGTGTTCGGCGATCTCGGTCCCGGCGGGCGTCAGTCGAACGAACACGCCCCGGCCGTCACGGGGGTTCGGGGTGCGAACGATCAGGCCGGCGTCCTGCAGTCGATGGAGTCGGACCGTCATCCCTCCCGCCGTCAAGAGGAGTGCGCCGGCGAGCTGTGTAGGAGTGAGGTCCCGCTCGGGACTCGTCCGGTAGATCTCGGTGAGGACATCGAGATCTCCCTGGTGACTGAGACCGTAGGAGGCGGCGATGTCGTCCATGGCACCCTGGAGATAATGAGCCGCCCGGAGCACACGAGCGACCACTTCGAGACCGGACGTGTCGAGATCGGGCCGCCGACGGCCCCATTCCCGGAGCATGCTGTCCAAACGGTCTGCCACAGCCACTCCTTCCAGCGTCAGGGCACAGTCAGATCGAGAGTCTATTTGAGCTATAACTATTGTTCAAGTAAGCTTCGATTCCACCCCGAAAGGCCAGGAGCCCCGTCATGAGCGACCCCAACGTGAAGAAGGGCATCGCCGCCGTCGGAGCTGCCGTGGCCGCACTCATCGCGAAGATGCGGCGGCGGGATACAGGCGGCACCAAGGGACGAGCCGTCGCCTCGGACGTGCGCTGATTCGCAACCCCGGGCGACGCCATCAGATCACAGGCGTGCGCCGGAAGACGAACAGGACCCAGGCCGACCCCTCCGGGTGAAGACGTCAACACGATTCGCGGCCTGCCGCGAGAGAGAAGTCTGACATGACCGCAACCGTCGACATCGACCTCGGCTCCTACAAGCTCGGCTGGCACGACACCGAAGACGACTACGTGTTCAAGCCGAAAAAGGGCCTGAACGAGGAGATCATCCGCGAGATGTCGGCGATGAAGCGCGAGCCGAAGTGGATGTTGGACTTCCGCCTCAAGGCCTACACGCGGTTCCTCAAGAAGCCGCTGCCGACCTGGGGCGGTGGCGGCTCCCTCGAAGACATCGACTTCGACGACATCTTCTATTACATCAAACCGACCGAAGGTCAGGCCAAGGACTGGGACATGGTGCCCGACTCCATCAAGGAGACCTACGAGAAGCTCGGCATCCCCGAAGCCGAGCGGAAGTACCTGGCCGGAGTCACGGCCCAGTACGAGAGCGAGGTCGTGTACCACCGCAACCGCGCCGATCTCGAAGAGCTCGGCGTGCTCTTCTGTGACATGGACACCGCCGTGCGGGAGTATCCCGAGATCGTCCAGGAGTACTTCGGCACGATCATCCCCCCGAACGACAACAAGTTCGCCGCCCTCAACTCGGCCGTCTGGTCGGGCGGATCCTTCATCTACGTTCCCCCCGGAGTGGTCCTGGACCAGCCCCTCCAGGCCTACTTCCGGATCAACGCCGAGAACATGGGCCAGTTCGAGAGGACGCTGATCATCGTGGACGAGGGCGCATTCGTGCACTACGTGGAGGGCTGTTCCGCTCCGGTGTGGACAACGGACTCACTGCACTCGGCCGTGGTCGAGATCGTGGTGAAGGAAGGCGGACGTTGCCGCTACACCACGATCCAGAACTGGTCGAACAACGTCTACAACCTCGTCACCAAGCGCGCCGCCGCCTACAAGAACGCCACCATGGAATGGGTCGATGGCAACCTCGGTTCGAAGCTCACGATGAAGTATCCGGCGGTCTGGCTGATGGAGGAAGGCGCCCACGGAGAGGTGCTGTCCATCGCCTTCGCCGGGGAGGGCCAGCATCAGGATGCCGGCGCCAAGATGGTGCACGTCGCCCCGAACACCAGCTCGCTCATCGTCTCGAAGTCGATCTGCAAGGACGGCGGCCGGGCGGGCTATAGCGGACTGGTCCGGGATTCGAGCCCGGTGCCGAGCGAAGGAGTCGTTCGTCCGATGTGACAGCGCTCATCCTCGATGACCACTCCC
>CAVWBT010000015.1:0-20659 GCA_963753285.1 uncultured bacterium | reverse complement strand
ACTCAGACGGTAGACGAATCAGGGCCGGTTCCCCGAACACCTGGGCCGTTCGGCCCAAACGGTGAGGTGGCCCCGGCCGAAGCCGGAGCCACCTGTACCACTCGTGACCTTGAATCAGGTCAGTCTGCGCGCGATTACGGAAGGACTTCCGTGGTGGTGAGACGGTGCGAGACGTCGACCCCGTCGATCGTCGCCTGGAACGAATCACCGTGGTGTTCGTGTCGGCGTCGATCTCGACGAAGTAGTCCTCGTAGACCGCCTGAGTGACCTGGGTGCCATTGACGAAGTACTGCACGTTCGGCGTACCGAAGGTCGCCGGCAGCCCAGTGAAGATCGTCACCCCACCGGTCACCAGGTCGAACGTGTCGCCTGCATCGAGGCCACCGTCGTTGTTCGACACGACATTGGCGATATCAACCGACGGCGTCGACGTGGCGTTCGTGAACGCCAGCGCCTTCGTCGTACCGTTGTACGCCACCGCGTCAGCGATCGGCAGGCCCTTGCCCTCGGTCTGTGCCTCGACGTCGGCCACCGCCACCAGAACGCCGTCGACCGTGATGGTCGTGGCGGTCGTGATGTCGAAGGTCGAAATCGTGGAACCGGACAGGTAAGGAGAGGGTGTTGCCGTTGATCGTGTCCAGGACGGTGATACCCGAGAAGCTCGCGTCAACCGTCTTGTTGGTGAGCGCGAACGTCTCCGTCCCTGCGGCACGCGAGTAGGCGACTTCGTCACCATTCGTGAGTGCCGTATTGAACGCCGAGAACACGACCGGCGCACCATCGACCGTGTAGGTCTGGGTGAACGCCGGATCGCCCGTCGCAACGAACGTGGTGTCATCACCGGCAGTCACGAGCGCATTGTCGTAGACATCGCCGAGCTTGCCGAGCGTGAACACTGCGTCGAGACCAGCATCAACCGTGACGTTGCCAGTCTTCACAACGTTGGCAGCGATTCCGGTAGCCGTACCGTTCGTCAGAGCAATGGCGTCGATGGCAGTGTCGGCGTCGGTGCCGTCGGGCGTCACCACAACGGTGTCACCATGCGACACAGCCGCTTCGAACTGAGCGTACGTGGCCGAAGCCCCACCTACTGAGTAGGCGGTTTCCGTCGAAGACAGCGGACCGAACGTCGCCAGGACGTTGTTGCCAACGGTCACGATCGAGAAGACGTTGCCGGTGATGTCGACCGCACCCACCAGACCGGACGTCACCGTGACGTTGGTCAGGGCATACGTGTCGTAGTCAGAATCGGTGTCGGTCTTCGTCGCAACGATCGTGTCACCGATCGACAGCGCAGCGTTGAATGCACCAATCGTGGCAGCCGTTCCACCAATCGAGTAGGTGTCACTGGTCTCGCCGTAGGTGATCGTGGTCACCGTGCCGGCCGAGTTCTCAACGTCGATGTCAACGCCGACGTTGAAGTCAACAACCGTTCCACTGAGCGACCCTGCGGCCGGTGCCGGCGTGATGCCGTCAGCTGCGAGCACGCGGGTCAGGAACAGAGCCATGGCCCAGCGCTCGACTGCACCGAACGGATCGAAGGTCGTTGCCGTCGTTCCGTCTGCGATGTCGAGCTCTCCGAGTTGGTTGATGGCCTTCACCGCTGTGGCGGGGAGACCCGCGAGAATATCGACGAATCCCTGATCGGCGCCGTCGGGCAGGGTGAGACCTGCGGCGGTGATGAGACGGGTGAGGAACAGAGCCATCTGCCAACGCTCCACGGGAGCGAACGGATCGAACGTCGTTGCTGTGGTTCCAGTGGAGAGACCGAGCTGTGCAGTCTGGTTGATGGCCTTCACCGCTGTAGCGGGGAGGCCCGCGAGAATATCGACGAATCCCTGATCAGAACCGTCGGGGAGAGTCACACCGTGAATCTCAGCCTGACGGGTGAGGAACAGAGCCATCTGCCAACGCTGCACATCCGCGAAGGGATCGAACGTCGTTGCTGTGGTTCCAGTGGAGATGCCGTAATCCGCAATGCAGTTGATTGCATCGACCGCGGCGGCGGGTACGCCGGCGAGATCGGTGAAACCTGCATCAGGAATTGAGGCGGGGCAGCTATCCGAGGTATCGATCGCGGCTCCGGCCGGCGCTGCGCCGAAAGCCATGAGGCTTGCGACCATTGCCAGGACGGCGATACGAGCGATCCAAGAACGCTGCGAGCTAAGTGCTTGAGACACTTGCCCATCCTTTCCTATTGCTTACATGGTTTTTGGTCGGCCGACCCGAAAAGGGGCGGTGATCCGACACACACTCAATTCACCCTAAGGGCAGCCAGGACGCAGTCCAAGAATCGAACCCGTGTTTTCCTGGCGTTTCCGGTGATTGAGTCTGTGTGGGATCCCCTCCGCTCTCCGCCCGGACGATCCGGTGGAAGGCGCTGTGCGCATTCCAGTGTGATCTGACGTACGGCAACACCTGTTGTTACACGGATGCCGACAGAAATCGCCCTTATTCCACCGAGGCTTTGTACGCGCTCACGACCGTTTCCGGGTCGCCCGACATCACGACCGACCCGTGGTCCAGCCAGATCACCCGGTCGGCCATCTTCTCGACCGAGTCGAGGGCGTGGGACACCAGCAGGACGGCGGTACCGCCGGACATGAGCGATTGCATCCGCTCGAACGACTTTCTCTGGAACACCTGATCCCCGACACTCAGCACCTCGTCGACAACCATCACATCGGGGTCGACGTCGGCGGCGACGGCGAACCCGAGCCTCGCCGTCATTCCCGACGAGTAGTTGCGGACCGGGGTCTGGATGAACTCGGTGAGTCCGGCCCACTCGGCGATGGCCGGCACCCGGCTGCGCATGTACTCGGGATCGCGTCCCAGCAGCGTCCCGAACAGGATGATGTTGTCGTAGGCGGACACCTCGGGGTTGAACCCCGCACCGAGGGCGATCATCGGCGCCAGGTTGCCCCGGACGATGACCCGGCCCTTGGTGGGCGGGAGCACCCTGGCGACGACCTTCATCAGCGTGGTCTTGCCGGCACCGTTCGGACCGATCAGTGCGAGGGTCTCCCCCCGCCGAACCGAGAACGAGACGTCCTTGACCGCCTCGAACCGTTTCAGCGTGCGCTGACGCTTGAGGGCCTGGACGGCGAACTCCTTGATCGTCCCGACCCGGTCCTCGGCCATCTGATACTCGACCGACACGTTGGAGACCTCGATCAGCGGCCCCACATCCGAACTGGTCGTGTTCGCCATCGGGTTCATCTCGGTCACAGTTGCGCCACCAGTGCTCGCCACGCCTTCGAGAAGACCCAGACACCGAGGGTGAGGAGGACGGCTCCCGACCCGAGGACCATCAGCCATTGCCAGCCGGGCGGGATGTCGCCGCGATAGGCGAAAGCACGAAACATCTCGAGATAGGAGAACAGCGGGTTCGCCTGGATCGCCTGGCCGAAGAACGAGTCCGAACCGCCAACGAAGTCGACGTCGTAGAAGACCGGGGACAGGTAGTAGAGCAACTGGACGACGACGCCCATCAGGTCCATGACGTCGTAGAAGAAGACGGCAGCGGCAGCGATGATCATTCCGCCACCGGTGATCAGGGCCAGCATTGCAATGACGGGGATCGGGACCAGGATCAGGGTCCAGTGGAACCACGAGCCGTCGACACCGTCGGTCACGTCCACGATGCCCTGCACGATGAACATCGGGATGAGACTGAGTACGAAGTTGGCGAGCGCGGCGAACGCCGTCGAGAACGCAAACACCTCGGACGGCACGTACACCTTCGAAAGGATGCTCGAGGCGTTGGTGATCGCCGCCCCGGTGGCCAGCAGGCCCTGGGAGAAGAACGTGATCATGAGCACGCCGCTGAGCAGATACAGGATGTAGGGATCACCGACGTTGCCGAAGCGACCGCTCCCGAAGGCCACCCCGAACACCAGATACAGCACACCCGTGAGGAGCAGCGGGTTGAGCAGCGTCCACCACACCCCGAGCACCGACCGCTTGTAGCGCACGGTGAGGTCCCTTCCGACGAGCAACTTCACCAGCCCGCGGTGCTTCCACAGGTTGCGGAACTCGGTGACGAGCGGAGTCCGGCCCTGGTCGGAGTCGTAGACGGGAAGCGAAATGGTCACGGGCGGACAGGTTATCCAGATGACAGATGACAGATGACAGATGACAGATGACAGATGACAGATGACAGATGACAGATGACAGATGACAGATGACACATCGATGGGCCGATGCGAACTCTGAACGGTCGGCAGTCGTCTATGCGGTGTGAACCCTGCACCGTGAGCGAACTGGCATCATGTGAGCCATGCGCATCGTCATCTCGGGGTACTACGGATTCTCCAATGCAGGGGACGACGCCATTCTCTTGGCTTCGATTCCGCTGATCCGGGCCGTTCATCCGGACTGCCAGATTGCGGTGGTGACCTATCCGGGGGCCGACCTCGCCGATGTGTACCGGATGAGCGGCCTGCCGGCGATCGACGGCGCCGACATCGCCCACGTCGACCAGATCATCGCTGCCGCCGATCTGGTGTTGATCGGCGGCGGCGGCCTGATCCAGGACTACCTGCCCTCCGATCGCACCCACATCGTTCGAAACGATCACAACAATCTCACCTTCTGGTTGAGCCTCACCGTGATGGCCCACGCCCATCGTGTACCGGCGTCGACCTGGATGGTGGGCATCGGCCCGCTCACGACCGAACAGGGCCGCCAGGACGCCCGTCTGTTGCTCGAGTCGATGCGGACGGTGAGCGTTCGCGACGACGAGTCGGCGGACCTTGCCCGAGATCTCGGCGTCAACGACGACCGAATCGTGGTGGGCGCCGACCCGGTGTTCACACTCACGACCGATCGCGGCGAGAGCGGCGCTGCTCCGACGGTCGGGGTGGTGGTCCGGAACTGGGACGGCGTGTCGGCCTGGCTGACACCGCTCGCCCAGACACTCGACCGGCTCGCCGACGAGCGATCGGCAACCGTCCGCCTCATCCCATTCCAAACCGGTCGCGGCGGAAACGAGAGCGACGATCTCGTCGCCATGCGCCTGGCTGCCCGGATGGAGAGCGCCACCGTCGACTCGCTGGTCGGGGTCGGCGCCGACCCCGAGGAGCTGGCGAAGCTGATCGCCGGGTGTGACGCGCTAGTCGGCATGAGGCTCCACTCCCTTGTGTTCGCCGCAGCGGCGAGAGTGCCGACCGTGGCGCTGGCGTACGACCCGAAGGTCACCCAGGCCATGGGACGGATCGGTCGAAGCGACTTCGTGGCCGGCCTCGACGATCCCGATGCGGACTGGCTGTACGACCGGGTTTGCCTTGCGCTCGATTCAGGCGCCTCGGCGGACGAAGTGTCCGATCTGGTGGGCGCCGTCGAACGCGCCGGCGCAGCGGTCCTGACATCTGACGCCGCGTCTCCGCCGCTCCCCGACGAGCTGGTACCTGCCCTGGTGAGCAGCCTGGCGAGCGCGGCCGCAGACGTCAGCCGCCTATCCGGTCAACTGGACACGACCCGCAAAGAACTGGATGAACGCGGTCATTATCTCAACGACCGGGTGGCCGAGCTCCAGGCGGTCAGGAGCGAGTTCCAGGCGTTCCGGGACGCCCGGGCGGTGAAGCTGGCACAGCTGGCATGGGATGGCCGCCGGGCCGCAACCGAGGCGGTGTCGACGATCCGGGAGCGGCTCCGCAACCCTGAATCTCAACTAGAAGTTGAAGGTCTGTTGTCTATCGCTGATATCGTCGCTGCCAACACCGATTCCGCCGGTTTCGTCGTGTTCGCACCCAGCATCCACTGGGACGTCGAACTGTTCCAACGCCCTCAGCAGATGGCGCTGGCCTTCGCCCGACAGGGCCACACCGTCCTGTACCAAGTCGATGAGCAGTATCGCAACGGGCTCACCGGATACCGCCAGGTCGGGGAGCGGATCTACGAGGGCTACCTCGAGCCCGATCGATACGAACAGCTCGACCAGATCCCCGATCCGCTCTTCCTCTCATACGTCTACAACTACGCCTGGGGACGGAATCTCACCAACGCCCACGCCGTGTACGAGCACATCGACGACCTCGAGGTGTTCGAGCAGGTCTACGGACGCCACGACCTCGATCGCTGGCACACCGAAGCGCTCCACAACGCCGATGTCGTCGTCGGATCGGCTGTCGACCTCATGGCGGACCTGACCCCGGTTCGCCCCGATGCGCTCCTGGTCCCCAACGGTGTCGACGTCGACCACTTCCGAGCCGAGGACCGTTCCGTTCCCGACGACATCTCGGAACTCGTGGCGGCGGGCACGCCGATCATCGGGTACTACGGGGCGCTCGCCGAGTGGTTCGACTACGGATTGCTCCGCCAGTTGGCCGAGCGACTCGGTGATCACGCCTTCGTGCTGATCGGCCCCGACTACGACGGCACCCTTCCCCGCTCCGAGGTGACTGAACTGGCGAACGTCCACTGGCTGGGACCGAAGCCGTACGCCTCCCTTCCGGCCTATCTCGATCGGTTCGCCGTGGCAACGATCCCGTTCGTCGTCAACGAGGTCACCCACGCGGTATCGCCCCTCAAGCTGTTCGAGTACATGGCCGGCGGCAAGCCGGTCATCACCCCTCCCCTGCGCGAATGCGCCCGGTATCGCGAGGTGCTGCTCGCCGACGGCGTCGACGAGTGGGCGGAGATGATCGAGCTGGCGGTCGAACTCGGAGCCGACGACAGCTTCCGCAGCCGGATGATCGCCGCCGCCGAACAGAACACATGGGACGCCCGCGTCCGCACCATCCTCGACGCCGTGCAAATGACAGATGACAGATGACAGATGAGCTGTCCGCCCTCGAACGAAACCCCCATGGCTTGCTGACGCAAGCCTGTTCCCCCTGAGGGGGAACAAACAGACCCTCGCTCGACCGCCCAGGGCCTGTCCCCACCCTCCAGTACCCATGCAGCGCAGCTCGCTCGGCGCATTGTGTGTCCCCTCCTTGGGGGGACAGACTGCCCTCTGGGGCAGTCAGGGGGGCGTCGCAGGCTTTCGCAAGAGCCCCCATGGCTTGCTGACGCAAGCCTGTTCCCCCTGAGGGGGAACAAACAACCCCTCGTCATGCTGGCGGATTGTCTGTCCCCCCTTCGGGGGGACAGGCTGCCCTCTGGGGCAGCCAGGGGGGCGTTGACATGGCTATCTGACGCGGTCGCGGTCCAACTCGCGCAGGCGCTGCAGGGCTGGGGCCAGGACGGCGGACCAGTCGGAGGATGCGGCGATCTCCCGCAAGCGGGCTCGCTCGGCGTCGTCGGCTGCCAGCCCGGCTTCGATGGCCTCGACGAACGCTTCGGGCTGGTCGGAGGTGGCGACACCGTCCTGGGCGACACACGCAGGGAGGGGCGTCGAGACGCACGGGACTCCCGCTGCGAGATACTCGAACATCTTGAGCGGAGTGACGCCCTTGGTCATCTCGTTGATCTGGAACCAGATCGTTCCGACGTCGAAGGCGTGGACGTAGGCGGGCATCAGCATCGATGACCGCTCTCCGAGCCGGGTGACGTTGGCGAGCCGCTCGAGCTCCCGCGCATCGTCCTCGACGCGTGGATCGGTGGGGCCCACCAGCACGAACCGCCACTCCGGCCGCCGGCTCGCAACCGCGGCGAGCAGATCGAAGTCGAACCAATGCGAGATCATCCCGTGATATCCGATGATCGGACCGCCGACCGGAACGTCACGCGGGGCGGTGACATGAGCGCCGAACCGCGCGACGTCGACCCCGTTGGGAACGTGGATCAGGTCGGGGCGCTCTGCCCGGTGACGCTCCGCCAGGATCTCGTTCGAAACCAGCACCACGTCGGCCCGCTCCATCACGGTCGGGTGATGGGCCCGGACCCGACGCTCCTCGGGGACGTCGACCTCGTCGGCGTCGTAGATCGACAGGTCGTCCAGGATGTCGTATACGACGACGGGGTCGGTGAAGTCGTCGAACAGCGGCGCCAGCGGCGCGAAGTGCAGATAGAGAATCACCTGATCGGTAGGGACGTCCGAAAGGGCGGTGACGATGTGAACTCCATCGATCTCCGACGGGCCGTCGGCACGGGGGTCGATGAACCAGACCGCGTGACCGGCCTTGGCGAACGCCTCGAGCAGGAACTGCGGTCGCTGCTTCATCGAATCCCACTCGACCCAGGTCGGCAGATACACGACAGGTCGGAGATCACCCGGCCGAGCGGGCGAGCACGTGCGCGGATCTGGGCTGCGATCGTTTAGCTTTCGTACCCAACAGCCGGTCCAACATTGCAGCGATGGTAGGAGGGCGGCATGGCGAACGAACCCATCACCCATCCGGTCACGGTCGTCATCCCTGCCCTCAACGAAGAACAGACCATCGCTCCCCTGCTCGATGCCCTCCTCTCCGGCAGTCGCCCACCTGACGAGATCGTGGTATCCGACGGCGGATCGACCGATTCGACCCGCGACATCGTCGGTCGGTACGCGGAGCGCGGTGTGCGCCTGATCGAAGGCCCCGGCGGCATCTCCGAGAACCGCAATGCCGCCATCGAAGCGGCGAGCCACGAACTGATCGCCTGCACGGATGCCGGATGCATCCCGGACCCCACCTGGCTCGAGCGACTCGTCGAACCGCTCGAGGCCGGAGCGGAATGGGCCGGAGGCCTGTCACGGCCCGCACGGACGAGCCGCCTCCAGAAACTCATCGGTCTGGCGATGATGCCATCGCCAGACGAAATCGACCTCGACCACTTCGTGCCGGGCGGCGCCTCCCAGGCTTTCACCCGAGACGCCTGGCGCAGAGCCGGGGGCTTCCCCGAGGGCATGCGGGCCGGCGAAGACACGGTGTTCGGGCAACGGATCAAGGATATCGGGATCCGCCCGGCGGTCGCACCGGACGCCCAGGTCACCTGGCAGGCGCCCCGCTCGCTCGGAGAGATGATGAGGAAGGCGTTCCTCTGGGGGCGGGCCGACGGCTCGGTCGGCACGAACTCGACCAGCTATCTGAGAGTCTTCGTGGTGTGGGTGGGAGGCGCAGCGGCCGGTCTGGTCTTCCCGATCATGCGCCTGCCCCGCCTCGGGATGGCTGCGATCGCCGGCGTGCTGGGTGCCAGCGCCTGGATGACCCGTCGCAAGCATCGGGCCCTCGACGACAGACTCGGCTCCGTGGCGCTCCCGGTCGTACATGCGCTCCGCACCGGCAGCCAGGGCGCTGGATGGGCGCTCGGATTTCTGGCCCGGCCGGACCGGCCGCCGCTTCCCGTGCTCGGCCGGATGCTGGGAAGTCGAGCGTGGATGAAGGCCAAGCGAACCGTGCGGCCCTACATCCCGGACACGCTCCTCTCCAAGCTGCGCCCAGGACGTGTGAACCCTGCTCGTGCGAGCCGCAACAACGTCGACATGCTGGTCGCCGATCGTCTCGAGGTCGACGCCTGGCTCGCCTCGACCCCTGACACCTACCGGATCGGAGTCGAATCGACCCGACTCGTGTCGTCCGACCGGTCCGTCATCGTCAGACCGGAGACGGCCTCGCCAGAGACTCGCGAACGGCTTGCCGCCGCCGTCCGAGGTGATGTCCTGGCATCTGCACTCGCGACGACATCACCCCCTGGAGGCGACCAGCCGCACGAACCGGCGATCGACCCGTTCGCCGTGGCGGTGAAGCCCGATGCTCTCGACGTTCCACTTCCCTCCGACGTATCCACCCTTCAGCATCTGATTCGCCAGGCCGGGCTCCATCAGGCCGTGATCCCCGTCACCGGGCTCGATCCGCAACCTTCGCGCCGCCCGATCTCCGACCCGGGAGCCGCGGTGATCCTCGGGACCGTGCCCATGCGTGACGTGGGGGGCGGCAGCCGGGGTGCGCAGATGGCCCACGAGCTGGTCGCACGCGGCTACCACGTGACCTACCTGAATCTGTTCGACTCCGATGAGCAGCAGGACCTCGGCTTGCGATACGTGCATGCCGGGCTCGACGAGATCGCAGCCGCCGACTTCGATCTCGGCCGCTTTCTCAGCCGTCTGCAGACTCAGACCCGCCTCGCAATCGTCGAGCTCCCCCACCCGCGATACCTCGACGTGATCGAATCGCTTTCGGACGCCGGGTTCGCTGTCGCATACGACCTGATGGACGACTGGTCCGACGCTGCACTCGGCGGATGGGGCTACACCGCCACCATCGAGAAGCAGATCGCCCACCGGTGCGACGCACTGATCGCATCCGCCCCGTCATTGGTCGCGCGGCTCGAACGGCTGTCCGACCGTCCGGTCACGCTCGTCCCGAACGCCGTGAACACCCGGCTGTTTCATCCCAGCGACCTCACCAGGCCCGACGATCTCCCGTCCGGCGACGGGCCGGTGCTGGAGTATCACGGCTCGCTCTACGGCGACTGGTTCGACTGGAAGGCGCTGGAGCGAACGGCCCTGGCGCATCCCGATGCCCGATTGACCATCATCGGCGATGACCGCCGGCGCCCGCCGATGCCGGCGAACGTCCATTTCCTCGGCCTCAAACCCCAACACGTGCTACCCGCCTATCTGGCGCATTCCGACGTGGCGATGATCCCGTTCGAGGTGTCGGACACCACCCACGCAGTGAGCCCGTCTGAAGGTCTTCGAGTACCTGGCGATGGGCGTGCCGGTGGCATCGGTCCCGCTGGATCCGCTGACAGGGCTCGACGGAGTGCACACCGACCCAGACCTGTCGAAAGCGGTCGATGCGGCGCTGAGCGCCGACCGACCCGATCCTGCGACGGTCGCATCGGCCCACGGTTGGGGCGAGCGTATGACACGCCTGTTCGCAGCCCTCGGCCTGGAACTGCAGCAGGATCCGAACGCCAGCCCGATCCACATCACCCAGCGCCCGGTCATCCACTGGCCCCCCGACCAGCGCCGCCTGTAGGGCAACCCAGGGTTCCTGACGACATCTGGTGTCGATCTCAGGTCAAGGTTCGCAGGCCACCCGCCGGCCAGCCCTCCCTACCATCGGGTCGGATGTCGGGATGGCTCCGTGTATTGCTGTGGACGATCGGCGGGGTGGTCGCACTCGTTGCGCTCCTCTGGACGTTCCAGCGCCGCCTCGTCTACCTCCCCGGCCGCGACGTACCGCCGATCGCAACCGTCCTCCCGGGCTGGATGGAGACCGATGTCACGACAAGCGACGGTGAGACGCTCGGGGCCTGGTACTCCCCGCCTCCCGTCGATGGCGCGCCGGTTGTCATCGTCTTCAACGGAAACGCCGGGACGAGAGCCGGCAGAGCCGCACTCGGAAAGGCGCTGACACGGAGTGGATATGGGGTCGTGCTCTTCGACTATCGGGGCTACGGGGACAGCACGGGAGCCCCCAGCGAGGCCGGTCTGGCCCGGGACGCAGAGTCTGTCCTCGATCTGGCGATGGCACTCGCCCCCGACTCCCCCATCGTCTACGTCGGCGAGTCACTCGGAGCGGCCGTCGCCATCGGACTGGCCGCAGACCGGCCCCCAGATGCGCTGGTGCTGCGATCTCCGTTCGCCTCGCTGGCCGACGTGGCTCGCTTCCATTACCGACTTCCGCTGGATCTCCTGCTTCGCGACCGCTATCCATCGGAATCGACCATCGAGCGACTAGAGGTTCCCACCCTGGTGGTCGCCGGCTCGGCGGACACGATCGTCCCGGTGTCACAGAGCCGCCGCCTCCACGCCGCCGCCCCGGGACCGAAACAGCTCGTCGTCGTCGAAGGAGCCGGGCACAACGACTACGCACTCCTCGCCGGTGCAGAACTGATCGAATCCGTTGTCGCGTTCCTGAACGAACACCTCCCCGACCGCCGTTGAATCGGCGCAGCCCCGTCGACCCAGGGTTTGGGAGATGTGAGGGCGAGGTTCGGTCTACTGGGCGCCGAACCCGGACAGGACCGTCCAGATCGATTTGCCGAAGATGTGGATGTCGAGCCACGGCGAGGCGTTCTTCACGTAGTAGAGGTCGTACGTCAGCTTCTCGATCGTGTCGGCTTCGTCATCCGCATAGCCGTAGTTGACCTGAGCCCAGCCGGTGATGCCCGGCCGGATCAGATGGCGATCGTTGTAGAACGGGATCGTATGGATGAACTGCTCGACAAAGACGGGCTGCTCAGGACGCGGCCCGACCAGCGAGAGGTCGCCCTTCAGCACATTCCAGAGCTGCGGGAGCTCATCGAGGCGATACTTCCTGAGGAGTCTTCCGATCGGTGTGACCCGGCTGTCGTCTTCGGTCGCCATCTGCGGACCGTCCTGCTCGGCGTCGGTCGTCATCGTCCTGAACTTGTCGATGGTGAAGACCCGACCGCCCTGGCCGACCCTCGGCTGCCTGAAGATCACCGGACCGCCCGACGACACCCTGACCGCCACCGCCACGAGCAGGGCGAGCGGCACCCAGATCGGCGCAGTGATGGCGGTCAGGCCGATGTCGACCATCCGCTTCACGGTCGGATAGAGACCCTGCCGGGACTCGACCGGTGTGCGAAGCTCCCAGCCTTCGGCGAGATGGACGATCGCCATCCGGCCGGTGTGCTCCTCGTAGACCGAGACCAGGGAGCGGATCTGATACCCCGCAAGACTCGACGACGAGACGAACTGGGCCATCTGCTCGCTGAGAAGCGCCCGGAGATCGATGACGAGCGATACACCCGCGTCCATCGGCCCTGGCCCTTCGGGGGACAGCGGATCGAAGGTGGCGATCACGTTGGCATGGGGAGACTCGGTGATGGCGTCCATCAGTTCCTTCTCTCCACTGATCAGCACCATCGGCTCGGTCCACGGACGGCTGCGGCTGTAGGCGCGGTGAGCGAGGCCCAGCAGGAACATCGTCGTGATCGAGATGCCGATGAACAGCCGAGAGAAGTAGAAGTTCTCGGAGCGGAGGAAGACGATCGCCAGCGCGGTGACGCTCAGGGTGGTGGTTGCGATGGTGACCGCCCGGCCGTAGCTGGGGCGAGGAACGCCGGTGCCCCACGAACGCATCGAGATGTAGGAGCCAATGGCGAGCCCAGTGAACAACGAGCCGAGCAGCGGAAACACGGAGCCGCGCACGAGCCCGACTGGGGCCAGCCACGGGAGCGGAGTCTCGAGCGCGATCAGGGAGGCGACGACCATCCCGGCTGCCAGTGACAGCAGGTCGAGAAGAAAGACCAGGGCGAAGACTCGCCTACGCATGCCCACAGACTAGGACTGCACACCGCACCCTCGGTGGTCAACCGAGGCCCAGCAACTCCTCGACCGGCGCTCGGCCGAGGAACGCAACGGCCAGAACCGTGAGCGTTGCGAGGTACGAGAGCCCGGTCGCAGCCATCACTCCTTCGTAGCCCTTCTCCCGCAACGAGTACCAGACACCGATCGCAAGCAGCACCGACGTCACAGCGAGCGCCAGATAGGCGAACCCGAACAGGTCGGTCGGGGCCCGCAGCGTGCCGCGCACGGCGGCGATCACGATCTCGGCGACGACCCCGAGACCCCCTGCGACATCGAGTCGGCGGAGCGCCCACCTCGGGAGCGTCGGATCGATCAGGAACCAGTGGCCGAGCAGCATCTCGCCGGTGATGCCACCGAGCGCGGCAGCGCCGGCGATCGCCCCGATCCAGCCGTCGATATCGGCTGCGACCCACATGAAGGCAAACCCGCCGAGCGCGAACAGTGCGGTCGCCAGAAGCCGCCGGCCCGCAACTGCCGTCGCAGCCAGCGTCAACACCACGGCGATGATGCCGGGGGTCGAGTCGAAGGCGGCGGCCAGACCGATGACTGCGGCGGTGGCTCCCGTGAGCCACAGGTAGCCACGGCCGACGATGTCCCACCAGGCAACGATCGCCGCCACGAACGCCAGACCGGCGGCCCACATCGACAGCAGAAGGATCGGTTCGAACGTCATCGAAGACCCACAACCTCAACCAGCAATCCAGGGCCCGAAGATGTGCTCTGAGTGGGACACGAGCCTCCATGGAAGCGAATGGGCTGTTTGTTCCCCCTTTGGGGGAACAGGCTTGCGCTAGCAAGCCATGGGGGTGTCGAGTCGCGAGATGGCAGGTTCACGAAGCCCCCCTGACCGCCCGATCGCTCAATGACCATCTGGAGACTGAAGGCAGTTGTTGCCTACTCGGCGGGCGGTCCGTCCCCCCAAGGAGGGGACAAACATCGCTTCCGATAGCAGGCATGCCGGCAGAAGCACCGAGTTGGCGCATCAGGCGAGCCATGCGGCGATCTTGGCGGCGACGGCGGTGGCGGTGAATCCGAACTGCTCGGCGAGCACGTCATCCGGCGCCGAGGCGCCGAATCGATCGAGACCGATGTTCAGTCCGTCTCTGCCGGTGATCGCCTGCCAGCCGAACGTCGACGCCGCCTCCAGCGATGCGATGGGTCCGTCGCCCAGGACACCCCTGCGGTACTCGTCGTCTTGTTCGAAGAAGACCTCCCAGCACGGCAGGCTGACGACTCTCAGATCGAGCCCGGTTGCAGCGAGTTCTTCTGCGGCTTCGAGGGCGACGTGTACCTCGCTTCCCGTGGCGACCAGCGTGGCGTCGGCGCCGTCCCGCACCACGTAGCCGCCCCGCTTGGTGCCGGCGCCCGTGCGACTCGAGCGTCGGCAGATTCTGTCGACTGAGGACGAGCGCGGTGGGTCCGACGGCGTGGTTGAGCGCCATCTCCCATGCCGCGACGACCTCGTTGGCATCTGCGGGTCGGATCACTTGCAGGTTGGGCATCGCGCGCAGAGAGGCGAGATGCTCCACCGGTTGGTGGGTGGGGCCGTCCTCGCCGAGGAAGATCGAGTCGTGTGTCCACACCCAGATCGACGGGACGTGCATCAACGCCGAAAGCCTCACGGCGGGGCGCATGTAGTCGCTGAAAACGAAGAACGTGGCGCCGTACGGCCGCAGGCCCCCGTGCACGGCCATCCCATTGACGATGGTCCCCATGGCGTGCTCTCGGATGCCGAAGGCGATGTCGCGGGCAGCCCGGTCCGTCTTGGAGAAGAGCCGGCTCGAGTCGATCAAGGTCTTCGTCGAACCGACGAGATCTGCGGCCCCGCCGATCACGTTCTGCGCCTTCTCGGCGATCTGGGAGAACAGCTTGCCCGATGATGCACGCGTGGCCATCGACGAGCCCACCTCGAACCCCGGATCGTCGAAAGTCACCGGATCCGAGCCGTAGAAGGCGTTCCACGTGTCCGCTGTCGCGGGATCGGTGAGCGCGGCGTCGCGACGACTCATCCAGGCATCGTGCGCATCCCGGCCGCGCTGCATCGCATCCGAGAAGAAGTCGTACACCCCGTCGGGCACGAAGAACGTCTCATCGGGGGGAAGTCCGATCGCATCCTTGGTTAGCCGGATCTCATCATCACCGAGCGGCGACCCGTGCGAGCCGGCGGTGTTCGCCTTGTTCGGCGAACCATTGGCGATGATCGTGTGGCAGATGATGAGGGAAGGCCGATCGCCTTCGGCGAGTGCGGCCTCGGTGGCTTCTGCGATGGCGGGCCGGTCGTGCCCGTCGACGTCGAGCACATGCCATCCGACGGCATCGAACCGCTCGGCCACATTCTCGGAGAAGGTGATGTCGGTGCTGCCGTCGATCGAGATGTCGTTGTCGTCGTAGTAGTAGGTCAGCTTGCCGAGCCCGAGATGACCGGCCAGCGATGCGGATTCGGCGCTGATGCCCTCCATCAGGTCACCGTCGGAGACGAATCCGAACGTCCGATGATCCACGAGCGCGGATCCGAGACGCGCCTGGAGGTGCGACTCGGCGATCGCCATCCCGACACCGGTGCCGAAGCCCTGTCCGAGCGGGCCGGTCGTCATCTCGATGCCGAGCTCCTGATGGATCTCAGGGTGCCCGTCGGTGTGGGACCCCCACTGCCGGAAGCTCTTCAGGTCGTCCATCGTGATCGGGAATCCGGACAGGTGCAACAGGCTGTACAACAGCATCGAGCCGTGGCCGTTGGACAGGACGAATCGGTCACGATCCGGCCATTCGGGATGCCTGGGGTCGACCGTCAGGAACTTCGACCACAGCGTCACGGCGATGTCGGCCATGCCCATCGGCATCCCCGGATGACCCGAATTCGCCTTTTGGACCCCGTCCATCGACAGGCCCTTGATCGTCGCTACGGCCAGAGATTCGAGATGATCGGTCATGGTCGACAGGGTACCCATCAGTGGCCCGGCGACCGACTCCGACCGTCCCGGCGGTCGAATCGTGATTGTCCGGAGCCTGAGCGCTAGCCTTTCGTCCGATGTTCGCAGTCGGATGGAGCCACCTCTCCGCGGCGCTGCTGCTCATCAGCGGGGGAGCGAAACTGGTAGACCCGGATCCCACGTCTGGAGCGTTGCGCGCCGCCGGCCTCCCGGCCTCTCGTTGGGCCGTGGCGGCCCTCGGGCTGTGGGAGATCGCAGCCGGCTCGCTCGCGCTGGGCGTCGGCGGCACGCTCGGCGGTTCGTTGCTTCTCGTCACGTACACCGCTTTCGCCGCATTCATCGCCTACGCCCTCCGGACCGGGCTTCCGATCCAGAGCTGCGGGTGTTTTGGCCGCTCGGACACACCTCCGTCTCTGTCCCACGTGGCGGTGAATCTGATGGCAGCCGGATCCGGAGCATGGCTGATGGCCTTCGGGAGCGGCGACCTGCTCACCACCCTGAGCGAGCAGCCGCTCTCAGGCGTCCCGTACGTCGGGTTCATCGCAGTCGGGGTCTATGCGCTGTACCTGCTCCTCGCCGAACTCCCCAAGACGCTCGGCCTCATCGGGGCCCGAGCATGAGCCAGCGACTGGTCGAAGCCGCCTCGAAGGCGCTGGCGACACGAACCTCCCGCCGAGGGTTCTTTCGGCGAGCGGCGATCGTCGGGTCGGCGATGGTGACGGCTCCGGCTGCCTATGCGTTGCGGCCTGTCACTGCGTATCAGGCTCTCGTTCTCCCGGCCGACTGCCCGCCCGGCTCCCAGTGCAGAGGCGGCTGGACCGAGTTCTGCTGCGTGAGCACCGGCGTGAACACGTGTCCCCCTGGATCGGTGATCGCAGGCTGGTGGCGAGCGGAAGGATCGAACTACTGCGGCGGCTCATCCCGCTACTACATGGACTGCAACTCCACGAACTGTGGCAGTTGCGGGTGTGGCGCCTCCGGCACCTGCGGCAACGAGTGCACCGACTGCGACTGTCACTGCATGCACGACAACTGCAACCTGTGGAAGGAATGCTGCACCCGTTTCCGGTACGGACAGTGCAACAACCAGATCGAGTGTGTAGGCCCGATCATCTGCCGCGTCGTGACCTGCGTCCCGCCGTGGGAATGGGACTCCACCTGCACCCGAACCGATGCCCGGTCGGACGTGACACGTTTCCACGACTCGGCGTGCCTGCATCCGCCGCTCGGCCCCTACCCGGCCCGACCGGCAGTCGTTCGAGACCACAGTTGGCTGCTCAGGGACACGCTGTCCGCCGGAGCCCCGGATCAGCCGGCGTTCACCTTGGGAGCGGACGGCGACATCTCGCTGATGGGCGACTGGACCGGAGCTGGGCTCGCGACTCCCGGTGTCGTGCGCGGCGCCCGCACCGGCATCAGCGGCCGGGGGAACCTGACCTGGTACCTACGACATGTGGAAGGCGCGGGGCAACCCGACCTGATCTTCGACTACGGAGCCCCGGGCGACGTTCCGGTCGTCGGCGACTGGACCGGCAACGGCGTCGACACCGTCGGCGTCGTACGCGGCAACCAGTGGCTTCTGCGCACGAGGAACAGCACCGGCCAGCCCGACATCTCGTTCACGTTCGGTGAGCCGGGCGACATCCCGGTCGTCGGCGACTGGGACGGTGACGGCCGGGACGGCATCGGCGTCGTGCGCGGAACGACGTGGCTGCTCCGGAACACCCCGACCGCAGGACCGCCCGATCACACCTTCGACTTCGGAACCGCCGACGGCATCCCCGTGGTGGGCGACTGGGACGGCGACGGGATCGCCACCCCTGGCCGCTTCCTGAACGGGACGTGGCAGGTCATCAACCGCCTGACGACCGGCGGACCGGATCTCACGTTCGTGTACGGACAGGCCGGCGACGAGCCGCTCGTCTGGCGTCGGCTGAGCGAACCGGTGATCCCATGACGGCGTTGGTGGTGATCGAAGGCATCGTGATCGTGCTGCTCCTGGTATTGGTTGCAGGTCTCCTCCGGTCGCACGCCGACATCCTCCGGCGTCTCGAGGCGCTCGGGGCGGGCGAGGACGTCCAGCTCTCCCAGGCCCGGTCCACCTCCATCACGTCGACTCCCACCCGCACCGAGCCGGCCAGCCTGTCCTCGATCTCCGGACCGACACCGCTCGGAGACACCGCCTCGGTGGCACTCACCGACTCGCGCGGCTACGTGCTGCTGGCCTTCTTGTCCTCTGGCTGCTCGACCTGTCAGACGTTCTGGAAGTCGTTCCGCAACGGAATGGAGCTCCCCAGCGCCGACATCCGGCCAGTGATCGTCACCCAGGGCCCCGAGTCGGAATCGCCGAGTGAGATCCGTGCCCGCGCCCCGATGGACATCACCACGATCATGTCGAACGAGGCCTGGGACGCCTTCCGGGTACCCGGCACCCCCTACTTCCAACTCGTCGACGTCGAGCGCGGCCTCGTGGTGGGTGAAGGCTCTGCCGGGACGTGGCCACGGCTCCTGGATCTGATCGGGCGATCGACTGGCGACGCCACGTTCAACCCCATCAAGCTCGGCACGAAACAGCGGCAGGAGGACTCCGATCAAGCCCTCAGGGACGCGGGTATCGCTCCGGGCGACCCCTCCATGTACCGGAGGAACGCGTGAACATCGCCGTGGGTGTGATCGTGGCCGCCGTGGTTGCGATTCGATCGGGGTGGTCGCCATGAGGAGAGTCGATGCTGTCCAGCATCCATCCGCTCGGCGAGCGGTCGCGCAAGAACAACTGGGCCGTGACGATCACTGCGTTCACCCTCGGGTCGGTGGTGACGGCCGCAGCGATCGGGGCGGCGCTCGGCGTCGCCGGCTCGATCCTCGACGCGCCGGGCTGGGTGCTTCTCGTGGTCGTAGGACTTGCAGGACTGCTCGATCTCGTCGGCGTGACTCCTCCCGGCCCGGAGCGGCAAGTCAACGAGCGGTGGATCGACACGTATCGAGGAACGGTGTACGGGTTCGGGTTCGGTGCGCAGCTAGGAGCCGGTCTGGCGACGTTCGTGGTGAGCTGGGGCGTCTACGCCGTTCTCGCCGCCGAGTTCCTGTCGGGCTCCGCAGCCCGCGGGGCGATCATCGGTACAGCGTTCGGGCTCGGGCGGGCAGCGATGCCGCTGGCCTCGGGCTGGGTCGACCGGCCATCGCGATTGACCGCGTTCCACGTCCAGCTGGCGAAGCTCGCCCGTCCGGTCCATCTCTCGTCCGCGGCGATCATCATCGGGGTCGCCGCCCTGGCAGCGATCGGGACCTGAGATGATCATCACCGGCGCCCGAATCAGCGTGGATCTCCCTGCGGGATGGGAGGGCTCGATCCGGCCACCCGCCACCCTGCCCGACGGCGCCCAGCGTCACTCTGTCACGCACCTGGCCAACTTCCCGCTCCCGCCTGTGAGGGGCGAGTACGGGAGCGGTGCGGTGGAACTCATGTCGAACGGGGACGCACTGATCGTGTTGCTCGAATTCGGCCCCGAGAGCGCCGGCACGGCGTTGTTCGGCAAGACCCGCCCACCCTTCCTCCGTGCGAGCGACTTCAGTCGCGACGTGCTCCAGCAGCGGGTGGAAGGCCACGGCGGCTGTCAACGATTCTTCACCGAGGCCGGCCGGCCGTTCTGCCTGTACGTCGTCGTCGGTGACTACATCGATCGCGTCGAGGTCCTCGAGTCGATCAACTCCGTGCTCGGCCGGGTCTCGATCTCATGAAGCGGCTCGTGATCGCACTCTCGGTTCTGGCGCTGGCACTCGTCAGTGCTCCCATTCCGGCCTTCTCGATCTCGGGGATCTTCACCGACGACGACGGTTCGGTCCACGAACCAGACATCCAGGCGATCGCAGAGATCGGGATCACCCAGGGGTGTGGGCCAAGCCTGTACTGCCCGGCCGACGTCGTGACGCGAGCAGATGGCATCGTTCCTGGTTCGTGCACTCGGCCTCCAGCCGCTTCAGGTCCCTTCACCGACCTGAACCCGAACGTGCACGTCGGCGACATCAACGCCCTCGCTGCTGCCGGCATCACCCTGGGGTGCGAAACCAACCGCTTCTGTCCCTCCGACCCGGTCCGACGCGATCAGATGGCGTCGTTTCTCACGAGAGCGTTCGAACTCGCACCGGCTCAGAGCGCCGGCTTCATCGACGTACCTGCCAACAATCCCCACGTAGCCGATATCGATTCGATCGCCGCTGCCGGTATCACTGTGGGGTGCGGAGCCGGAACGTATTGCCCGACGGACGTCGTCCGCCGCGACCAGATGGCGTCGTTCCTCACCAGGAGCCTCGATCTCGATCCGGTGTTCGTCCGGCTGCCTCTCTACGAGGGGCTGCCCCTGAACTGCACGAAGGACGGCCTCGTGTGCACGGGATCGATTTCGCTCCCCTACCGCCCCACCTACCTGCTGAGCGAAGGCTTCTATCAGGTGCTTCCGGCCGACGATGCTGAACTGGAGGCGGTGCTCTCGCCAGCCACTATCGTCAGGGTCTTGATCGACGGAGCCGAGGTCCCGCTGGAAGCGGAGGCACCCGAGGTTCGAGCGGATCGCCAGACGGT
>CAVWBT010000014.1:0-75927 GCA_963753285.1 uncultured bacterium | reverse complement strand
AGGTTCTTGAACTTCGCCTTGACGTAGTCGCGGTTCATCATCGCGATGAAGTCGATCGAGATCGACTTCGGGCACGCCTTCTCGCACTCGCCGTGGTTGGTGCACGATCCGAAGTAGTGCTCCATCGTCTCGACCATGTGCTCGGCTCGGATCCACCGCTCCGGCTGGCCCTGGGGAAGGATGTTGAGCTGCATCATCTTCGCAGCCGTGAACAGGTTGGCCGCGCTGTTCGGGCATGCTGCCACGCACGCTCCACAGCCGATGCATGCAGCCGCGACGAACGCCGTGTCCGCCACCTCCTTCGGCACGAGGATCTCGTTGGCATCACGGGCGGCGCCGGTATTCACCGAGATGTAGCCGCCGGCGGCGACGATGGTGTCGAGCGGGGTGCGGTCGACCATGAGATCGGCGATCACCGGGAAGGCGGTGGCTCGCCACGGCTCGACGGTGATCGTGTCACCGTCCTTGAACTTCCGCATGTGCAGCTGGCATGTGGCCGTCCCGAGCTGGGGGCCGTGGGCCTGACCGTTGATCATCAGCCCGCAGGTCCCGCAGATGCCCTCCCGACAGTCGCTGTCGAACACCACCGGCTCTTCGCCCTGGAGCGTCAACCGCTCGTTCAGGATGTCCAGCATCTCGAGGAACGACATCTCGGGCGTGATGTCATCGACCTGATAGGTCTCGAACCGCCCGTTGGCGTTCGTGGACTTCTGCCGCCAGATCTGCAGCGTGACATTCATGAGCGACCTCCGGCCGTCGAAGATGACAGATGACAGATGACAGATGACAGATGCACATCTGAAGCTGTGAATTCTGATCTCGAGGAAAGAAGCGTCGACGGAGTCGACTCGAAATGACTGTCGTCTGTCATCTTTGTTCTGTCATCTCCATTCATCACTTGTACGACCTCGTGGACAGCTTGACGTTCTCGAACACGAGCTCTTCCTTGTGCAGGATCGGGTCGCCGTCGGGGTTGAACTCCCACGCAGACACGTAGGCGTACTCGTCGTCGTTGCGAACCGCCTCGCCCTCCTCGGTCTGGTATTCCTCACGGAAGTGGGCTCCACAGGACTCCTCCCGCTGGAGGGCGTCGTGGCACATGAGCATCGCCAGCTGGAAGAAGTCGTCCACCCGCTGCGCCTTCTCGAGCGTCAGGTTGACCGACTCGTTGGTGCCGAGGATCTTGACGTCCTTCTTGAACTCCTCGTACAGCGCGGGGATCTCCGACAGTGCCTTCTCGAGGCCCGCCTCTTCACGAGCCATTCCGCAGTAGTCCCAGACGATCCGGCCGAGCTTGCGATGGAAGTCGTCGACCGTGCGGGTTCCCTTCGATGAGAGGAAGCCGTCGATGCGCTCCTTGACCTCGAGTTCGGCTTCGAGGAACGCTGCGCTGTCGGTGTCGGGTACCGGCGTGTTGAGCAGGGGAGCGAGGTAGTTACCGATCGTGTACGGCAGCACGAAGTAGCCGTCGGCCAGCCCCTGCATGAGCGCCGATGCACCCAGCCGGTTGGCGCCGTGATCGGAGAAGTTCGCCTCACCGATCGCGAAGAGGCCCGGGATCGTCGTCATCAGGTTGTAGTCGACCCAGAGCCCGCCCATGGCGTAGTGCGGAGCCGGATAGATCCGCATCGGAACCTCGTACGGGTTCTCGTCGGTGATCCGCTCGTACATCTCGAAGAGGTTGCCGTACCGCTCCTCGATGACGTCCTTGCCGAGCCGATCGATCGCCGACTTGAAGTCCAGGTAGACGCCGTTCTGGAGCGGTCCGACGCCGTGCCCGGCGTCGACCATCCGCTTGGCTGCCCGGCTGGACACGTCACGCGGTGCCAGGTTCCCGAAGCTCGGGTAGATCCGCTCGAGGTAGTAGTCGCGTTCCGCCTCCGGGATCTGGTTCGGTGGCCGCTTGTCGTCGGGGTCCTTCGGCACCCAGATCCGGCCGTCGTTGCGCAGCGACTCGGACATCAGCGTGAGCTTCGACTGGAACTCGTCGGACTGGGGGATGCACGTGGGGTGGATCTGGGTGTACGACGGGTTGGCGAACAGCGCCCCTCTCCGGTGGGCGCGCCAGGCCGCCGACGTGTTGCAGTACATGGCGTTCGTGGACAGGTAGTACACGTTGACGTATCCGCCGGTGGCGATCACCACCGCGTGACCCGACCACTTCTCGATCTCGCCGGTGACGAGGTTGCGGGTGATGATGCCGGCGGCTTTGCCGTCCTCGACGACGAGGTCGAGCATGTCCATCTTCGTGCGGAGCTTGACCTTGCCGAGCTGGACCTGGCGCATCAGCGACTGATATGCGCCGAGCAGCAGCTGCTGTCCGGTCTGGCCCCTGGCATAGAACGTGCGGGAAACCTGCGCACCGCCGAACGAACGGTTGTCGAGGAGTCCACCGTACTCACGGGCGAAGGGGACACCCTGGGCCGCTGCCTGGTCGATGATGTTGGACGAGACTTCGGCGAGTCGATACGTGTTCGACTCACGGCTCCGATAGTCCCCACCCTTGATCGTGTCGTAGAAGAGCCGGTAGACGCTGTCGCCGTCGTTCTGATAGTTCTTGGCGGCATTGATGCCGCCCTGTGCGGCGATCGAATGGGCCCGCCGGGGACTGTCGTGGTAGGTGAAGCACTCGACGTTGTACCCGAGTTCCGCCATCGTGGCGGCGGCCGAGGCGCCGGCCAGACCGGATCCGACGACGAGCACCGTGTACTTGCGCTTGTTCGCCGGGTTCACCAGCTTGATGTCGAACTTGTGCTTCTCCCACTTCTCAGCGAGCGGGCCGTCGGGTTCGTGCGATTCGAGTTTGTGGGTCACGGTTCGCTCCTCAGCTGACGATGCCGGTGAGCACGGCGATCGGGAAGCTCACGTTGCCGATCACGATCACGGCGGCGAAGGCGATGGCGAAATACCGGCGCCAGGCGTTGAACTTCGGGTTGTTCACGCCCAGGCTCTGGAACATCGACCAGGCCCCGTGGAAGATGTGCACACCGAGGGCGAGGTTGGCCACGATGTACAGCAGTGCGACCGGCACCCTCTCGAACGAGAGGATGAAGTTGTCGTAGATCGCCCCGTACTCCCATCCGGCCGGGGCGATGCCGTCGACGCCCCACGTGAAGTCGGCGAGGTGCCATGCGATGTAGAACAGGACGATGATCCCGGTCCAGCGCATGGTCCTCGATGCGTAGTTCGCGGCCAGATAGTTGCGCGGTCCCTGGTAGTCGACCTGCCGGGCCTTGCGATTCATCACCGTGAGCGTGTACGCCGAGTGCAGGTGAAGCACGAACGCCGCGATCAGGCCGATCCGAAGCAGCCACAGCGCGACGTACTCGGGGAGGATCGGGAAGAAGAGGTTGCGGAGCGCTTCGCCGTAGATGTCGATCTCGTAGGCACCTTCGGCGGGAAGGAACCCGATGTAGACCTTCAGGTTGCCGATCATGTGGGCGAGCACGAACCCGAGGAGGATGATCCCCGTGATCGCCATGACCCACTTCTTGCCGACTGCCGACCTGTAGAACTCGACCGGCCACGGAAGCTTCCGTCCGGGCCTCGGGGGAGCGGTCACCGCCACACAACACCTCTCGTTCGTTTCGCTGGGCCCGATTATCGCGGATCGGATCCGGTTCCCGTAGCTCAAAGGCGCATCACGTCTCACGCTTCACGCCTCACGCCCGACGAACCGTCCTCGAAAGGTGTTCTTGTTGGGAGGGGCGATCGCGTCGGATGTGGTTCTCGATCGCTGGCATGAGTTGTCGCCGACTGACAAGAACACCGGTCGTGCGCGCACGTGGCCGGCGGCAGGACTCACCGTGATCGCAACACGCGGCACGCCTCATGCACCACGCCCCGCTTCCGAAAGGCGTTCTTGTGGAGCCCGGCGGTCGCGACGAGCGTTCCCGACTGTCAGTCGGGGGTGGAGTCGAGCAAGAACGCCGGTCGTGCGCGTAGTGCGCGGGCGGCAGCACTCCCGCGAGGCAGTAGTCGCGTTTCCTGTTCTTGTGGCAGTCCCCGGGGTGCGACCGTTCGCCAAGCCCGTGGCAACAACTCAGGGTGTCGCTGCCACAAGAACGCAATCACCACCAGCGAACACGCAACCTCCGCTCGTTCCGGAAAGGCGTTCTTGTGGAGCCCGGCGGTCGCGACGAGCGTTCCCGACTGTGAGCCAGGGGTGGAGTCGAGCAAGAACGCCGGTCGTGCGCGCAGCGCGCGGGCGGCAGCACTCCCGCGAGGCAGTAGTCGCGTTTCCTGTTCTTGTGGCAGTCCCCGGGGTGCGACCGTTCGCCAAACCCGTGGCAACAACTCAGGGTGTCGCTGCCACAAGAACGCAATCACAACCAACGCACACGCAACCTCGCGGCCGCTCCCCGGTGCCCTCCGGCCTCCAACAGGCCGCGAGACCCAGGTTTTCCCTGGGTTTCGGGCTTGACGGCGCGCGCGGCCTCTGCCATGATCACACTGGTGTAATTACAGCGATGGAAGGGCGCACCCATGCAGAGCAAGCTGATCGAGGCGCTGGCAGTGGATCGGCTCTCGTGGCAGGACTACGCAAACTGCCGTGGTGCCGACGCCGATTTGTTCTTCCCCGAGCGGGGAGCCTCGACCCGTCGCGCCAAGTCCATCTGCGGAGCGTGCGATGTTCGCACCGATTGCCTCGAGTATGCGCTCGTCAACGGGGAGAAGTTCGGGATCTGGGGCGGAATGTCCGAACGTGAGCGCCGCCGCGTCCGCCGCGAGCGCATGATCTCGGCGAGACGGGCCTCCTGACCTGGTTCACCCTGCGACTTCGCCGGGTATTCTGACTCACGGAGTCCCTGGTCGACAGGGGCCCTCGCTACAGGGAAAGGCTTCCAGTGGATCTCGCAATTCCTCTGCTCATTGTCGCTGCAGTGCTCTTCGGGGTTGGCCTGCTGCTCAGAAGAGTCCGTGAGAACGATCCCCGGGTCGCCGACGCGAAGGCGCAGAAGACGGGGCGTCGGGGCACGCCGGTGCCCGACGAGCCCGAGTTGGACCTCTCGGGTCCCAGACCGAACGTGGTCGGCATGAACGTTTCGGGGACCGAGGCGCACGTCACCTTCGACGTCCCGCTGCCGGAGGGCGACGACAAGATTCTCTCCGAACTGCTGGTTGGGGAAGCGATCGAGGTCCTGCGGGAACGACGTCATTCGGTTCCCATCTCGACGATCGACACCGTGGTCGCATTTGCGGGCCGTCCCATGCCTTCCGAGGTCGGTCGAACGACGCTGCCTGCCGCCGGCCAACTCCCCGATGCATCGGAGTCGCCCTCGATGCTGAGTCTCTCGTCGATCGCTGAAGATCCGCTCTCGGCCGAGATCGACTGGTCTGCCGACACCGGTGGTGGCGCTGTCATGTCCGCCGGCGACGACCTCGGTCCCATCTACAAGGAACTGCGCCTTCCGAAAGCGATCGAGACCGGGCTTCGGACTCAGGGGATCGACCCGGCCACCATGTCCGCCGCCCAGCTCGTGACCGGAACGCTGTCGCTGATCGGGTATGGCGTCATCGAAGGTCCCATGGAAGGAACCTGGTATGCCGAGAAGGGCGGCGCCCGGACGTTCATCCGGGAGGTTCCTCACGCCCCAGGCGACCATCCTGAACTCGAGGATGAGGCCATCTCGCGGTTCCTCTTCGAGTTCCAGTCGGCCGGGGCCGACCGAGGCCTTCTGGTCACCGACAAGTTCGGCCCGTTCAGCGTGTACGAGAAGGAGCGGCGCGAGCCCAGGGTTCGGTTCCTCACACGCGAGCGCCTGCAGAGGGTCGTCGACTCGATGGCGTTGGGCTGACCCGCAGCTCGTCGACGTCTCGATCCGCCTCTCGAAGCGGCAACTCGCGGGCTGGCCTATCATGACCCGCAAGCAAGGAGTCTGTGTTCATGCCCCGAGGTCAAGAACTCATCATCGTTCTGGTGGTCGTCGTGCTGCTGTTCGGTGCCAGGAAACTCCCTGAGCTGGCACGTTCGCTCGGAGCGTCGGCGAAGGAGTTCCGCAAGGGGATCGAGGAAGGCTCGGCCGACGACACGAAGGCCGAATCAACCGAGACCCCGCAGAACAACTGAGGAACTCTTCTTCTGATCTGAGCGTTTCACCCCCGTGGAGAAACCGATGGAGCGACCGCCCGATTGCTGGGAGGACGTCGCCAGAACGCATGGGCGCAAGATCTACAACTACGCGTACCGGCTGACCGGAAACGCCCACGACGCCCACGATCTCACCCAGGACGTGCTGTTGCGCGTCCGGCGCGGTCTCGGTTCGTTCAAACCCGGCTCGTTCGACGGCTGGCTCTGGCGGATCACCCGCAATGCCTTCATCGACGACGTCCGACGCCGCCAGCGCCGGCCCACATCACCCTTCCCCGACGAACCGGATCGCATGTCGAGCCACTCGTCACCGTCCCCCGACGAGGTGCTCTCGTCGATCCGCATCGGTGAGGAGATACAGAAGGCGCTCATCGAGCTGCCATTCGAGTTCCGGGAAGCCGTCGTGTTGTGTGACGTGGTCGGGATGTCGTATCTCGAGATCTCCGAGGCTATCGACGTGCCAGTGGGCACCGTTCGATCCCGCATCCATCGCGGACGACGTCTGTTGCGGGAGCGGCTCGCATGATCCACCTCGGTGAGATGCTTTCTGCACATCTCGACGGTGAGCTCTCGCTCGGTGAGGCTCGTCTCGTCGCAGGTCACCTCGAGGTCTGCGGTGCCTGCCGTGCGGAGTTCGACGACCTCGCCGCCGCCCGGGCGGCAGTCAGAACGCTTCCCGCATTGGAACTGCCCGAGAGTGTCACTGATGCGATCCCCCCGACCGAGCGTCGGTTCAGGATTCCGGCACCGCAATGGGCGGCGGTCGCAGCGGCCGTGCTTGCGCTGGCGGTCGGATCGGCGACGCTGCTCGATACACCGGCGCCGGAGCCGATCTCGGCGTCTGATCTCGGAGCCGTCTACGTGGCCCGGGTGTCCGTCGATCGTGATCTGCCGCCGACGCCTCGATACGCCGACGCCGGCACGCTGTTCGAGTTGCGGGGTGGCGAGTGAAGCTCGCTGCCTTCGTCGTCGTGTTCTCGCTGTTCGGGGCCGCCCCGGCAATCGCCGACGACGCCATCGATTGGATCGAGCGGAGCCACGAGGCCGTCTTCGACAGCGCCCAGGTGGTGACCTGTCAGACTCCCGATGGCCAGGTCGACGGGGTCTTCGAGGTCTCCGGAACCGGTCTGGGTGTGCAGGCCGGACAGGGTGAAGACCAGCGGTTCTACGGCGCCAACGGGGTCTTCGCGACCACCGATTCCTCACAGGCGATCGGTGTTCCAACCGACGAACACGAGGCGCTCGGATCTGCGTACTCCTCGATCGAGGTCACCAGCGAACGGTTCGACGGCCGCCGTACCAAGGCATTCAATCTGTTCCGCGACGAGCTGCTTCGGGCGACGGTCGCCTTCGATTTCGCCACCGGCGCGTTGCTGTCGATGACCACCTTCAACGGAGACGGATCCGAGTACTGCGCGGTCGAGACAACCTCGTTCCGCCAACCCATCGGCCTGTCCGAGCAGCTCGCACTCGCCGAGGCGGACACCGAGCTGGAGCGAATCGAGCCCGATCCTGTCCTGGCGCCATCCAGCGTCGCCGGCTTCGTGCGCCTCGACACCTATCGGTGGCGGGAGACCGGGTCGGCGTCGTTCTACTCCGACGGCCTGTTCTCGTTCACGCTGTTGAGCGCACCGACGGCCTTCTCGTTGAGCGACTCAGACGCCTCGGACCTGGAGACGAAGGGCGGCAGCTATCGACGGCTGTTCGAGCCAGGCCGGTCGACGTACGTGTGGGAATCGGAGATGGGCGGCATGTCGTTGGTCGGCGACCTTCCGATGGATCTGCAGGAAGCGGTGCTCGCCGAGCTGGCGCCCGCCGAACGGCCCGGGCTGCTGACTCGCCTCTGGCGCCGCCTGTTCCGTTGAGCCGACTCAGCCGATCCGGTCGAGTGCACCAACGTAGTCATCGAAGTTCCGAGGTATCGAGAGCTTCTCGGTCGTGAACACATCGGTGATCACCCTGTTTTCGTCGAGCGTGTAGGTCGCTCGGAACGGCACCCCGATCCGCTCGTCGAAGCAGTCGTAGGCCTTCGTCGTCTCACCGTGCGGCCAGAAGTCCGAGAGGATCGGGAAGTCGAACCGCTGCGAATCGGCCCATCGCTTGTTGACGGCGATGTTGTCGCACGTGATGACGAAGAGCTGGGTGTCTCGCGCAGAGAGGGCATGGAGATTGTCCCGGATCGTGCAGAGCTCGCCCTCGCAGGTGTTGGTGAACGCAAGCGGGATGAACACGATGAGTCGCTTGGAACCATCGGAGTCGGACAGGGTGACCTGCTCGAAGTCCTGGTTGCGAAGGGTGAAGTCGGGTGCGGTCTGACCGATCGAGAGTGCCATGGCGGGCAGCATATGGGTCGCCGGGTGTTGTGGGAACTCGGCAGGTTGCGCGTCCGTTGGCGTGCGTGCGTTCTTGTGGCAGCGACACCTCGAGTTGTTGCCGCGGGTTTGGCGAACGGTCGCGCTTGGGGACTGCCACAAGAACAGGAAACGGGGTCACGGCCTTCGACGAGTGCTGCCGCCGACCACGTGCGCGCCCGACCGGCGTTCTTGTTCGGCTCCACGTGCGGGTGATCAGTCGGGAACCTTCGACGCGATCACCGGGCTCCACAAGAACGCCTTTCGGGAACCGCGCGAAGTGCGCGCACGCTGGGCGTGCGTGCGTTCTTGTGGCAGCGACACCTCGAGTTGTTGCCGCGGGTTTGGCGAACGGTCGCGCTTGGGGACTGCCACAAGAACAGGAAACGGGGTCACGGCCTTCGACGAGTGCTGCCGCCGACCACGTGCGCGCCCGACCGGCGTTCTTGTTCGGCTCCACGTGCGGGTGATCAGTCGGGAACCTTCGACGCGACCCCTGTGCTCCACAAGAACGCCTTTCGGGAACACTTCGTGGGACGTGGGACGTGGGACGTGGGACGTGGGACGTGGGACGTGGGACGTGGGACGGGCGTCAGCCCGGATCGATGTCGCTGAGGAGGACTCGGGCGGCCCAGGCGACGGGGTCATCGATCTCGGCGGCGGTGGGGAAGCGGCCGTCCTGGGTGAAGATGGAGTCGAGGGCGTCGAGTCCGAACCGCCGTTCGACCTCTTCGCAGAACCGGTGGCCGGCGGCGATCGAGTGCGAGCTGACGAAGATCGGGGCGAACGCCGAAGCCTCGGCCTGATCGTCGAGGCCGCGCTCGGAGTCCCGGAACGTGTCGAGACGCTCGATGTCGGGAAGCAACTGCTCTGCGGCGCGACGGGTCAGGACCTGTCGATAGCCGGCGACCAGACCGAGGAAGGCCTGGAGTTCGGCCTGAGCGGCCCGTGTCTCCGGTGTGTCGAACATCGAGGCGAGCTTCTCGGGATCGAGGCCCGACTGCGGATCGGTCGGATCGACCCCCTGCATCATCTCCATCAGGTTCTGCGGCGCCATCCGAAGTGTGTCTGCATACGACTTGATCAACCCAACGAGATGCTCCTTCGTGAATGGCACCCGGTAGATCGCCCGATGGGCAACCTCGTTCAGTGCCACCCAGAGCCGAACGTTCTTGGGATCGAGGTCGTGAGCGGTCGCGAACCGTTCGATGGTCGGGACGACGAATGTGACCGGTCCTTCGATCGGAACTCCGGCGTCGAAGCTGGCCATCGCCCACTGTGACAGTGATCCGACCATGGTGCCGATCTGCATGCCGACCATCGCCGGGCCGAGCGGTTTCAACATCTCTGCGGCCGGTCCTGCCTCGCTGAGATCCATCATCTTCGCGAAGGGCTCGGCGACGTAGCGGAAGCCCTCGAGATTGCGGTCGGCCCATTCTCTGCCACCGACCGGGAGCACGTCGCTGGCCGGGTCGACCGGGAATGGGGCTGTTTCGGCCATGCGGAACTCTGCGAGCCGTGTCAGCTCGCGGAACTCCTCGGCTGCCCAGGGGTCGACTGGTACGTGATCGCCGGCGAGGTGGTGCGCCACTTCGGCTGCGAGTTTGAGATTGACTTCGCCGGGCTGGTTGAAGAGCTCGAAGAGCCTCGAGAAGAGATCATCACTCATTTCGCAACTCAGCCTATGTCCTCGGAGGAGTTGTGCGACCAAGTGCAGCCCTTGGCTGTTGGCGCTTGGCTGTTGGCTCTTGATAGCCTCGTGGATATGAGTCCAACGGTCAGGGTGCGCGTGGGGGAGGACGAGATCGATGCGAGCGCGCTCGTCGCCGAGGTGGGTCGGCCGGATTCGGGCGCAACGGTGCTGTTCCTCGGCACCGTGCGTGATCACTCGGACGGCAAGGAAGGGGTCACTCACCTCGTCTACGAGGCGTACATCGAGCACGTCGAGTCGAGAATCCGCGAGATCTGCGAAGCGGCATCACGGCAGTGGCCGATCCTCTCGGTCGTCGTCGAGCACCGGACTGGCAGAGTCGAACTGGGTGACGCCTCGGTCGCCGTCGCCGTATCGACCGCTCATCGCGGGGACGCCTTCGATGCCGGCGAGTACCTCATCGACGAGCTGAAGTCACGGGCCCCGATCTGGAAGCAGGAGAACTGGCCCGGCGGCCAAGAGTGGATCGAAGGCGCTTGATGTCCCCCACGCAGTGGGGGAAGGTCCCTGGAAGGCGAGGTACGAGACGCATTGGTGTCTGCAGGTGACGGCGTCGGTACGACGCTGCAGCCACCATTGCGGCAGGAGGTAGCGGGCCAACTTGGTGTTCCCCACGTAGTGGGGAAAGGTCCCTGCGGTCCGAGGAACGAGGACCGGAGGTAAGGGGCCAACTCCCGCGGAAGCGTGCCTGGCCTGAGCGTTGGAGGTGGCCCCCTACCTCCGAACCGGCGTGATCCGCCCGGAGTCGGAAAGTATCAGCATTGGTCAACGATGTGTGCCGGTTCGCAGGGACCTTCCCCCAGCAAGCTGGGGGACAGCTATCCCTTTCGCATTCGACTGGCGATTGCGGCGAAGCGGTGGGTTTGGTCGACGACGTCGCCTTTCGGCCAGAGGATGAACGTGTCGATGCGGTGCTTGTTCCTGAGCCACGACAGTTGGTCGATCCATTGGTTCTCTGGTCCCTGCAGGAAACCGGATCCCACGCCGTCGGTGATCACACCACCGATGTTGTACATCCGGCGGATCTCGGACGGATCCCGGCCGGCCTGCTCGGCAGCACGGTCGATGATCTCGTGCTTGGCAGCGAGCTCGTCGGGCGGCACGAACGGCAGCGACGGCAGCCAGCCGTCGGCATGGGCGCCGATCAGCTCGAGCATCTTCGGTCCGTACGCCCCGATCGAGATCGGGATCCGGTGCGGCGCTTCCGGCCCCGGATGAACCCCGCGCAGGTGGTAGTGGTCGCCGTCGACGTTGCTGCCCTCGCCCCAGACCGATCGCATCACCGTGATCGCCTCCCGGGTTGCCGCAACGGCGTCACCGGGGGAGCGGCGCTCTCCGCCGAAGGCCGAGATGGCGTCCCAGTTTCCACCGGCGCCGAGTCCCAACTCGAATCGCCCGTCGGTCAGCGTGTCGAGCGATGAGGCCTGTTTCGCCAGCACGGCCGGTGGGCGGAGCGGGAGGTTGGCGACGTCTGGGAGGAAGGTGATGGCATCTGTCGCAGCCGAGAGCCACGTGATGAGGGTGATGACGTCGAGGAACCGGTCGACGTATGGATGGTCTTGGATCCCGATCAGATCGAGTCCGGCGTCATCGGCGACCTCGACCGCCGTCATGGTCTCCTCGAGGTCCTCGACGGCGGGCGATGGGAAGATGCCGAATCTGAGTTGCATTCCCCGACCATATCCGCGCGGTTCGACATCCAGAGATGCCGGTCGACACGGGCGACGGGGGCCGATCGATGCCGTAGTCCGATGGACCCTTCGCAACGGGGTCGGCAACGAAAATGCCGGAATCGGCAATCTCGGCAATCGGTCCCGCGTATTCTCGCCGTGCCCACGACACGGAGGAGGAGACGTGACGAGCACCATGGAACGCAGCGGCGCTCCGAGCGCGGACGCCGGCGTCCGCACTCTGGTGACCCGTATCCGCGAGCGAGCCGAATCGACTCCGAACGCCGTGGCCATGCGCGAGAAAGACTTCGGCATCTGGCAGGAGATCACATGGTCTCAGCTGTGGGACCAGATCGTCGATGCGGGGCACGCCTTGCTGGCACTCGGTGTCGAGGTGGGCGATCGCGTGTCGATCCACTCCGAGGACCGGCCCGAATGGGTGATCCTCGACATGGCGACCGTCGCCGTCCGGGCGATCACCGTGGGCCTGTATCCGACGAACCCTGCGGCAGAGGTCGAGTATCTGCTGTCCGATTCGGGGTCTGTGATCCATCTTGCCGAGGACCAGGAGCAGACAGACAAGGTGCTCGACGTCATCGACCGGCTCCCGAATCTGCGCAAGATCATCCACGTCGAGCCTCGTGGCTTCCGCGACGTCCGTGACGACGATCGATTCATCTTCTGGGACGACTTCCTCGAGCTCGGACGCGAGCATCGCAAGGAGCATCCGAATGCGGTGATCGACCTGATGGCATCCGCAGAGATGGACGACGTCATCACCCTCGTCTACACGTCGGGCACCACCGGTCCACCGAAGGGGGCGATGCTGACGAACGGCAACGTGGCGTTCTGTGCCGAGAGCCTCGTCACCGCCGAGAACCGGATGCCGGGCAACAAGCCGCCGGGCCCGGACGACCAGATCCTCACCTACCTCCCGCTGTGCCACGTTGCAGAGCGGATCTTCTCCACCTGGACGATGGCGGTGTGCGGCACCGTCCTGAACTTCGCCGAGTCGATCGACACGGTGCAGGAGAACCTGCGCGAAGTGCAGCCGACCCTGTTCTTCGCAGTGCCCCGCATCTGGGAGAGGCTCCACGCCGGCATCATGATCCGCAGTCTCGACGCCACGTGGTTCAAGCGACTCTGGTTGAAGTTCGGGATGGCGCTCGCGGCCAAGATCGGCGAGGAGCGCATCAAGAACGGTGGTGTCCACACCCCGGTCAGCCGGGTCCTGTACGCCATCGGATACCCGCTGGTGTTCCGGGCGCTGCGCGAGCGGGTCGGACTCCGACATTGCCGCTGGGCAGGGACGGGTGCCGCCCCCATCGCTCCCGAGGTGATCCAGTTCTTCCAAGGCATCGGCGTCGACATGCTCGAGCTCTACGGGATGACGGAGAACTCGGCGGTCGCCACCTACAACCCGGTCGGCAACATGAAGCTGGGAACGGTCGGCGTGCCCTATCCGGGAACCGAGGTGATGATCGACGAGGAGACCGGTGAGATCCTCACCCGGCATCCGGGTGTCTTCAAGGGCTACTGGAACAAGCCGGACAAGACCGCAGAGACCTTCACCGAGGACGGGTGGCTCAAGACCGGTGACGTCGGCGTGTGGGTCGACGGTACTCACGTGAAGATCGTCGATCGGATGAAGGACATCATCATCACCAGCGGTGGGAAGAACATCTCGCCGTCCGAGATCGAGAACAGCCTGAAGACCTCCCCGTACGTCAAAGAAGCGATGGTCATCGGTGACCGCCGCAAGTACCTGACCGCCTTGATCGGGATCGAGATGGACACCGTCGGGGATTGGGCGTCCCGAAAAGGCATCCCCTACACGACCTATCGAGACCTCACCGAGAAGCCCGAGGTCCTCGAGATGATCCAGAAGGTCGTCGACCAGACCAACGAGAAGTTCGCCCGGGTCGAGCACATCCGGAAGTTCAAGATGATTCCGAAGGAACTCGACCACGAAGATGGCGAATTGACCGCCACGCAGAAATTGAAGCGATCTTCGATGATCGACATGTTCGAGGACCTCGTCGAGTCCATGTACGGTCGCTCGGAATGACCGAGACCGTCATGTTCCTGGCGCAGGAGGCGTCGGAGCCCATCAAGTTCGCTGAGGCGATCGCCGAGGGGCTCTCGCTCGGGGCGATCTATGCCCTGCTTGCGATGGGGTTCGTGATCATCTTCAAGGCGACCCAGGTGCTCAACTTCGCCCACGGGGCGCTCGCCGCCCTCGGAGCCTTCCTGGTGGCGGCGTTCGCCTCGATCCTCAACTTCCCCGGTCGATTCATGGAGGGGTCGCCCCAGTGGGTGCAGTGGACGCTGTCCGTGCTCGTTGCTCTGATCGCCGCCGCAGCCGTCGGGATGATCATCGAACGGCTGTTCCTCAGGCCGATGGTCGGCGAGGAGTTGTTCGCCGTGGCGATCGTGACGTTGGGAATCGACATCGCGCTGCGCAACGTCACCAACGACTTCATCGGCACCAACGCACGGCCACTCGGTGACCCGTGGGGGGTGAACGTGCTCGACCTCGGCTGGGTGACGATCGCCTATACAGAGGTCGCCCAGATCATCGTCTCCCTCGTTCTCGTTGCCGGTGTCGCGCTGTTCTTCCGCAGCCGGACCGGAGTCGCCATGCAGGCCACGGCGTTCGACCAAGAAGCAGCCAGGGCGCAGGGCATCAACGTCGGCCGCATCTTCTCGGTGGCCTGGGCGATCGGAGCAGTGCTGGCGGCGGTAGCAGGCATCTTCGTGTCGGTGTTCCCCCGCCGTGCGGCCGGTGTGGACCCGGCGACGGCATTCTTTGCGTTCAAAGCGTTCCCGGCGATCATCCTCGGCGGCCTCGACTCGGTGGTGGGGGCGGTCGTCGGCGGCTTCGCCATCGGTCTGGCCGAGTCGTTCGCCGGTGAATACATCACCTGGAGCGCACTGGGCACCGGATTCGCCGGGATCGTGCCGTATCTGTTGATGCTGTTGGTCCTCCTCGTCAAGCCATACGGCCTCTTCGGCACCGAGGAGATCCGACGTGTTTGAAAGAGATGACAGACGACAGATGACAGACGACAGACTCCCGCTGAGTCGACGCGAGTTCCGATCGCACGTGCGACGGGGGCGCGTGCTCCTCAGGTCCCCGTCTTCCCTCGCCGCCCAGAGGTCTGTCATCTGTCATCTTGAATCTGTCATCTCGGCCGGAGGCCGCCAATGAGGGGCCGGCCGCTGCTGTTCACGGAGTACGAGAACGATCAGGCGCTGCTGAACACGACCACCAAGAGGGTGATGATGTTCATCTTCCTGGCGTTCCTCGTGCTGCTCCCCTTCACCGGTGGCGGCGGTCCCGGCAACGATCGCCTGTTCGAGTTCCAGATCCCGTTCCTGGGCTTCCTCGCCGCCAACGACTGGCTCCAACTCCTCGGTACGGTCTGCATCTTCGCCATCGGCGCGCTGGGTCTGAACATCCTGACCGGTCTGGCAGGTCAGGTCTCGCTCGGACACGCTTTCTTCATGGGCATCGGGGCATACACCGCGGCGTTCCTCGGCGCCCCGGAAGGGCCGCTGCTCGGTCTGGGACTGCCGATCTGGATCTGGCTACCGGCGGCAGGCCTCGTCGCCGCAGCGGTCGGAACATTCATCGGGCCGACCGCGGTGCGTGTTCGCGGGCTCTATCTCGCCATCGTCACCCTCGGATTGGTGTTCATCGGCGAGTACATCTTCCGGAACTGGCGATCGCTGACCGGCGGCTCACAGGCGGGCCGGACCTTCCCCCGGCTCGACGTGCGACTCTGGAAGGAAGAGACGCCGCTGATCAGCACGACCGAGCCGAACACCTGGCTCACCACCAGCGGCAAGGGTTTCCTGTTCCTGCTCGTGATGGCGGTCTTCTTCACGGTGCTCGCCAAGAACATCCAGCGGACCCGGGTGGGTCGGGCGTTTCAGTCGATCCGAGATCGCGACGTCGCCGCCGAGGTGATGGGAGTCAACGAGTTCAAGTACAAGTTGATGGCGTTTGGCATCAGTTCGTTCTATGCCGGGGTCTCAGGGGCGCTGCTCGCCGGGTACTTCGGTCGCACCATCCCCGAGCGGTGGGACCTGCTTCTCTCGGTCCAGTTCATCGCCATCATCCTGATCGGCGGCGCCGGGACCGTGTCTGGAACCCTGATGGGTGCTGCGTTCGTGATCATCCTGCCGAGGGTTGTCCAGAACTTCACCCTGTGGCTGAGCGCCGCCATCGCCGACGGCGGTATCTTGGCGACGATCGTCGACCCGATCATCGCCACATCGGCAACCGACTTCGGTCTGATCAACACTCAGCCCGGTGTAGGCCCCGGATTGAGCGTCCTGCAACTCAACCAGGTGATGTATGGCCTGCTCATCATCGGATTCCTCATCTTCGAGCCGCTCGGTCTGTACGGGATCTGGCTGAGGGTGAGGAACTATTGGAGGGGATGGCCATTCACCTACTGATCACTGATCTCGGCGAGTCGCACCAGCGGAACGCCAAGAACGTCACACCTGATGGTGTGGCACCCCTAACAGGAGGAAGGAAACACTCATGAAGCTAGCCAGAATGCGATGGCTCGCATTGCTGACGGTCTTCGCCATGATCATCGTCGCCTGCGGCGATGGTGATGATGCAGGCACCGAGACCACGGCAGCACCGGAAACCACCCAGGCAGACACGACAGAGACCACAGCCGCCGACACGACCGAGACCACCGAGCCGATGGAAGAGGGCGGTGAGATCCTCACCGACTTCGGCGTCGATCTGGACGAGGGAGTCATCAGGGTTGGAATGCTCTCCGACCTGACCGGTCCGTTCGGTCCGCTGGTCTCGGCGATCCTCGCCGGTTCCCAGGCGTACTGGGACGATGTGAACGCCAACGGCGGCATCAACGGACTCCAGGTCGAACTGGTGGTTCGTGACACGGTGTACGTGATCGACAACCACATCCAGTTCTACAACGAGATCAAGGATCAGGTCGTGATGATCGGCCACTCCACCGGCTCGCCGCACACCGTGGCGATCAACGATCAGCTCCAGGCAGACAGCATGTTGACGATCCCACTCACCTGGTACTCGGGTTGGTCGGACTCCTCGATCAACGCTGCGTTGCTGTCGCACGGCACGCCGTACTGCATGGAAGCGCACAACACGATCGGCTACATCACCGAGGAGGCGCTCGAGGGCGCATCCACCATCGCCATCGCTTCGGTTCCTGGTGACTACGGACAGGACTCCGCACAGGGCGCCAAGCTGGCAGCCGCGGCCGCAGGCCTCGAGATCGTCTACGACGGCGAAGGCGCGATCATCCCGACCGACGAGACGACGCTGACGGCCGTTGCCAACGGCATCGTCGAGTCCGGCGCCGACATCGTGTGGGTGGCGACGACTCCGTCGACCATGTCTTCGATCTTCGGTCAGGCGCTCGCAGCAGGGTTCACCTCCGCCGTCTGGTCCGGACCGTCGCCGTCGTGGAACCCGGCGTTCGTGGCACCCGATTCACCGATCAAGGATGCCTTCACGGCCGCCTTCATCGGCGGGACGTACACGGCATCGTGGAGCAACGCCGATACCGACGTCTTCAAGCCACTCCTCGAGGGCTTGCCGATCGCCGACTACTACTTCGAGGGCATCGTCGAGGCCAAGATCGTCGAGGCCGCCCTTCGGGCCGCCTACGACAGTGGCGACATGACCCGGGCCGGAGTTCTGGCTGCGGGCAAGTCGCTCGAGGCCGTGAGCTTCGACGGCATCGCACCGGATGAGGCGTACGCCGGCGCAGACAACGACCGTATCCAGCGGAAGGGCTACATCTTCAAGCCCGATCCCGAAGGCCTTGCGGCCGGGACGAGCGGTGGGACCATCGACATCGAGTCGCAGTACACATCGGATCTCGCGGCGAACTTCGAGTTCACCGGAGCCTGCTACAGCCTCGCCGGCTGATCCAGCGGTGAGTCAGATGGGATCGCCCCTCAAGGGGGCGGTCCCATCCCCTGACCGCTGAATCGGAGAGACGATGCTGACAGTCGAAAACCTCGAGGTCGTGTACAACGACGTCGTGCTGGTGCTCCGGGGAATCTCCCTGGAGGTCGGAGACGGCCAGATCGCCGCGCTCCTCGGCGCCAACGGCGCCGGCAAGACGACCACGATGCGAGCCATCACCGGGCTCCTCGACGTCCACGAGGGCGACGTCACCAAGGGTTCGGTGCATTTCAACGGCGAAGACGTCACCCACGTCGATCCGTCGGCGCGGGTGAAGAAGGGCATCAGCCAGGTGATGGAGGGCCGCCGCATCTTCGCCGAACTCACCGTCGACGAGAACCTCACGGCCGGTGCCTACACCAACCGGAACTCGAAGAACGTCAAACAGCAGTACGACCGGGTCATGACGTTGTTCCCCCGCCTCGCCGAGCGTCGCAAGTCGGTCGCCGGCTACATGTCCGGGGGCGAACAGCAGATGCTGGCCATCGGGCGGGCGCTCATGCAGGACCCCAAGCTGTTGATCATGGATGAGCCGTCGTTGGGGCTTGCTCCCAAGCTGGTGCAGCAGATCAAGGAGATCATCGTCGACATCAACCAGCAGGGCACGTCGGTGCTTCTCATCGAGCAGAACGCCAACATGGCGTTGTCGATCGCTCACCACGGCTACATCATGGAGACCGGAAAGATGGTGATGGACGGCGATCCCGCGAAGCTGCTCAAGGACGAGGACGTCCAAGAGTTCTATCTCGGGCTCCACGGCGACGAGGGCGAACGCAAGTCGTTCCGGGACGTGAAGCACTACAAGCGCCGCAAGCGGTGGCTCTCTTGAAGATGACAGACGACAGACGACAGATGACAGATCCGATCATGACCGGCTCGCTGGAGGCGTGGGGTGACTGACACGAGTGAACGGACCCAACAGCAGAGCTCGAGTTACACGGGCCACCTCCTCGAGGTCGACGACATTCGCTTGTCGTTCAAAGGTGTGCGTGCGATCGACGGGGTGTCGTTCCACGTCGACGAAGGGGAGCTCTTCGCCATCATCGGACCGAACGGGGCCGGGAAAACGTCGATCTTCAACTGCTTGAACCAGGTCTACCGACCGCAGGAAGGGGAGATTCGCTGGAAGGGCGAGTCCATCATGGGGCTCAAGCCCAACAAGACCGCCGAGCTCGGCATCGCCCGCACCTTTCAGAACATCGCCCTGTTCGCCCACATGACGGTGATCGAGAACATCCTGACGGGCCGCCACGTGCGGATGACCGGCGGCGCCGCCTCCGGCGCGCTGTGGTTCGGCAAGGCGAAGAAGGAGGAGATTGCCAACCGCCGTCGCGTCGAGGGCATCATCGACTTCCTCGAGATCGAACGATGGCGCAAGTATCCGGTCGGACTGCTCCCGTACGGCATCCAGAAGCGTGTGGAGCTGGCGCGGGCACTGGCGATGGACCCCGAACTGCTCTTGTTGGACGAGCCCGTCGCCGGGATGAACCTCGAGGAGACCGAGGACATGGCGAGGTTCATCCTCGACATCCAGGACGAGCTGGGGATCTCGATGATCCTCGTCGAGCACGACATGGGGTTGGTCATGGACATCGCCGACCGGGTGATGGTCGTCGATTTCGGCCGCAAGATCGGCGAAGGCCCACCCGCCGAGGTCCAGAAGAACCCCGACGTCATCAAGGCCTACCTGGGCGAAGACTTCGAGGGCTGAGTTCGCTGGCGCTCGCGGCCCTTGGCTCCTAGCCGTTGGCGCAATGCCTCGATACCCGCGCACGATTATCGTCGATGGGCTCGTGGGCCCCGGCATGACGTCGTTCCTCCGGAAAAGGACGCGATCGCCCATTGACTCAGAGTTTCGGATGGGCGTCCGTGAACGGCGGCGGGACGCCGGGGAACACACCGGCGTGTTGGGCAGATCGCCGAGCGATGCGGCGTTCCGACCGGTCAGCGATGAACACCCCGACGAAGATGAGCAGTCCGCCGGCGACGAACGGGATCGTGACCGGTTCTCCCAGCAGGGCAATCGACAGTCCGGCGGCGAGGAACGGCACGACGTATGCCGTGAGGGCGACGCCTGCGGCAGTCGTGTACTGAAAGGCCTGGAGGATGGCGGCAAGAGGAAGTGCTGTCCCCACCAGCGCCAGCACGACGATGAGACCGATTTGAGCGCCGGTCAGGCCTCCGAGATCGAACGCTCCGAGCGGCGCACCGACCACCCCGATCGCGAGCATTGCCCCGAAGCACTGTGGCACCACCAGTCTCACGGCTCGGTAGGTCATCGTGAGTTTGCGACTCAGGGCGCCACCGATGGCCGAACCCGCCACCCCAACCATGATGGCGGCCACGCCGAGTGGAGCGATCGACCCCCCTGTGCCGTCGCCGCCGGAGATCAGGATCCCGACGCCCAGGAAGGAAACGGCGGCGCCAGGCAGTCGGCCGGTCGTGAATCGCTCCCCGGTCACCAGGAAGTGGGCGGCCAGCGCGGTGGAGAGTGGGACGAATGCTGTGAGGACGCCTGCTACCGAGGCTGGCAGCAGATCGGTCCCCCAGGCGATGAAGATCGACGGCACTGCCACGCTCACGAGTCCGAGCGACATGCCCGCTCTCCACGCATGGCCCGGATTGCGGTGACCCGAGAGCACGGCGAGGACAGCGATCGTGGCAATCACGAAGCGGATGAAGCTGATCTGCCAGACGTTCAGACCCGAATCGAACAGGAGCTTCGTCACGGGAAATCCGATGGCGAACGAGGGGGCGGCGATGGCGATCCAGAACCAGGGATTCTTCGTCACAATCGCAGTGTGTACCGGTCCGAGGACTGAGGCAAACCCGGTTGGCGGCGGCGAGACGGCCTTCCTCGACCGGTGTATTCGACGACGTGCGTGTCCGCCGTGCAGCTACCCAGCCCCGAGAATGGGCTTCACCTGATCCGTTTCAACCTCGAGTGCTCACGCCGAGACCCGGTCCGGCCTATCGATCGCCGAGGAGTCGCCAGGCGGCGGGGAGGAGGAGGCCGGCGGCGGCGGCTTTGAGCACGTCGCCGAAGACGAACGGGGCGACCCCGGCGAGCACCGCGTTGTTGAAGTCCATGCCGGCGTTCAACATGAGCCCGCCCACACCGAACGCGTAGATCACGGCGGTGCCGGCGAGGAACGCCGACACCGTCGTTGCGATGTTCCGGTCCTGCTTGTGCTCGGCGAGCTTCCCGATGAGGGCCGCCCCGAACACGAACCCGACCAGATAGCCGGCAGTGGATCCGGTGAACGTCTCGATCCCCGAGCCGCCGTCGGTGAACACCGGAAGGCCGACGGCGCCCATCAGGAGATAGACGACTTGGCTGGCGGCGCCGAGCCGCATGCCGAGCGCAGCGCCGGAGAGGAGAACGGCGAAGGTGGATCCGGTGATCGGGACCGGTGTGAATCCGAGCGGGACCCGGTACTGCGCCGCTGCGGCGGTGAGGGCGGCGAACCCGATGACGGCGACCACGGCGGCCACTCGACTCCGGGGCAGGACTCGACCTGTCAGGACGGTTGGCGCAAGTGTCTCCATGGTTCTCCTCTTCGGTGCGAGGGGGATTCTATGGGGTCGACTCCGTCGTATCCGGGACGAGGGGATACGATTTCGCCGATGCAACCGCCTCTTCCACGCTGGGTCGCCGGCACGTTCGTCGGTCTCTTCCTCACAGCTGCAGCCGCGGTCGGTGCCTGGTCGGTCCAGCTTCCGTACGTGGCGTTCTCTCCCGGCCCGGTGGGCGACGCCATCGACGTGGTGGTTGCAACGGGCGACGTCGAGATCTACCCGCCCGACGGCGAACTCTTCTTTCTCACGGTTTCGGTCACTGCGAGCGGTGTGAACGCCTACGAGGCGATCGAGGCCGGGCTCGATCCCACGGTCGATCTCGTCCGGCGGCAGGCGATCCGGAGGGACGACGAGACCGACGAGGAGTACAAGCAGCGCAACCTCGACGCAATGGATCAGTCGATCGACACTGCGGTGGCGGTTGCGCTCGACCGCTCGGGTGTCCCCGTCGAGATCGAGTCCGACGGAGTGCTGGTCGTCGACCTGGTCGAGGGTTCAGGTGCGGCCGGCGTCCTCCAACCGGATGATGTGATCGTGGCGGTCAACGGGGAGCCGGTGCAGCTGAGTGGGGACATCGGGGTCGTCATCGGCGACTTGTCGCCGGGAGAGACCGTCGAGATCGACATCGAGCGGGACGGCGAGCCGATGACCGTCGAGGTCGAGCTGACTGCGTCCGAGGACGGTTCGCGGACACTCATCGGGATTCTGGCGCAGACGGCGAATCCCCGGTACCCGATCTCGATCGAGACGTCGAACGTCGGCGGGCCGTCGGCGGGGATGATGTACACGCTGGCGATCATGGATCTGCTGGTCGATGGTGATCTGACGAAGGGCAATCTGGTGGCGGGCACAGGGACGATCCGAGCCGATGGGACGGTCGGAAACATCGGTGGCGTTCGCCAGAAGGTGGTGGCTGCCGAGGCCGCCGGCGCAGAGGTGATGCTGGTGCCGGCAGGAAACTACACCGAGGCGCTGACCGCGCCTCGGGAGTCGATCGAGCTGATCTCGGTTGCGACGATCGACGAGGCGCTGGCTGCGCTCGAGGCCCTCGACCCGGCCTGACAATGCGCGGCGCATGAGTGGGTGAGCGGTATCTTGGGTCGTCCATGGCCGATTTCACTCCCGACGACATCTCCCGGAAGCGGTTCCGCACGTCGTTCCGGGGGTTCGATCCGATCGAGGTCCAGCAGTATCTCGAGACGCTTGCGTCGGCGGTTTCGGGGCTCGTTGCAGAGCGCGACCAGATGGCGGCGAAGTTCTCGGAGATGGGTGAGCGCGACCTGAAGTCGGAGTTCGAGTCGATCGGCCGGGAAGTGTCAGCAGTCCTCGAAGCTGCCCGCGACGCCGCAGATCAGCTTCGTCAGCGGGCGACGAACGACGCCACGCGGTGGCGTTCGGAGGCCGTTGCGGAGGCCGAGCAGGAGATCCGGCGCGCCCGCGCCGATGCCGAGCAGATGCGAGGAGACGCCTGGGCGACCGCAGATGAGCTGTTGAAGCAGGTGATGGCCGAGGCAGATCGCATCGAGTCCAACACGGAGAAGGAACGGCTCCGCATGGTGGGCGAGGCCGAGCGCGAAGCTCATCGCGTCGTGGCTGCAGGACGCCGGGAAGCCGAGGACATGGTGCGCAACGCCAGGATGGAGGCCGATCGCCTGACCCTGCGTGCCCAGAGCTCGCACGACGAGATGATCGAGCGGGCCACTCGCCAGGCGGACGCCGCCCAGGAGCGGACCCGGGCTCTCGAGATCCGCCGCCAGGAGCTCAAACTCGAGCTCGATTCGATTCGCCATGCATTGGCGACAGCCGAGGGCGAACTGGAGGAGCGGAGGTCGGCCCTGCAGCTCTCCCCACAGACCGTCGACGTCCCGCCGACACCGGTGGAACCTGAAACCGACGAGACGGACCACGCCGAGTTCGAGCCGGACTGGACGCCCGGGGAAACCGTTCGGGTCGTGCGACCCGGCGCCGCGAGCGTTCCGTCTCGCGCTCCGGTCGGCGGTCCGATCAGTGAGACCCCCGAAATCGTGGTTCTGACACCGGAGCAGGTCAGGGCCCGGCGCGAGGCGGAGGAAGCCCCCGACGAGCAGCTCGAAGTGGACGTGGTCGGAGGTCCGGGTGCGTCTACAGACGTGGTCGAGGCTCCCGCGCCTGCGGAAGAAGAAGCTCCCGATGCGCACGCGGACGACGTCGCCGAGGCCGACGAACAGGTCGGTGTGATGTCCGAGACGGGCGAGGTCGAGGCGCCTGTGTCCGACCAGGCGGCGGAGCCTGGGGCCGAGCCCGAGGCGGCGGAGCTTGAGGCCGAGCCCGACGCGGTGGCGCCTGAGGCCGAGCCCGGGGAGCCAACACTGCCCGACCAACCTGTGCTTCCGAAGGTGTCGAGCGATGAGCCGGCCGACGACGACACGGGGCGGTTCGAAGAGCTGTCGGGGTTGTTTGCCCGCCTCCGCGAGCCTTCTCAGCCCGTCGAGCCGGAGGCGTCCGGTCAGGCCACCGAGGTTCCGGTCGCCGAGCCCAAGCCCACACCGCGTCGGGTTCCCCGATACGACGGAGATCCGTTCGAACTCAGATCGCGGTTGATCCTGCCGGTCTCGAACCGGGCGTTGCGGAACATCAAACGCCAGCTCACCGAGGCGCAGAACGAGGCGCTCGAAGAGCTCAGGTTGAGCGACGGCGAGTGGGACCCTGACGGCCCGTCGCTTGGAGCCCGCCTCCGCCCCGACCTGGTGGTGCTGGCCTCCGAAGCGTTCGCATCGGGCCATGCCGCGGCGATGGAGATGACCGGCGAGCGGTTCAAGCGGCCGTCGACGCCGAAGACCGAGCCCGAGCTCGATTGGATCGCCGCGCTGCTCCAGGACGTCCATCATGCTCTGGTCGAGGGGCGGAGACAGGGGCAGGGCGCCAGACAGCTCGGGGCGTCGGTGTCCAGGGTTTTTCGGGCATGGCGAACCGACGAGGCCGAGCGGCGCGTGGCGGAGTTGGCGGCGAGCCGATACCACGCCGGGCTCGCCGAAGTCCTCGAATCGAACGGCCATCAGATCGAGTGGGTCGTATCGGGGCGCGGATGCACGACGTGTCGGACGAGTGCCGAATCCGAGCCCACCGAGTGGGAGACGCTTCCACCCGCACACCCGAACTGCGGGTGCACGCTCATTCCTGCCTGACCGACTGCAGCATTGACCGGGAGTCTTCGTAGACTCTCCTCCGATGTTCGTACGCAACGCAGAGCCCCAGCCCATGAACGACCGACGCCGACTCCTCGTCGCCGTAGCAGTCGGCGTCGCCGTCGCCTACGTGGCGCTCACCGGTCTCGCCACGCTGTGGACCGACTACATGTGGTTCGACTCCGTCGGATTCGTCGAAGTGTGGCGGATCAGGCTGTTCGCCACCATCGGCCTGGCCGTGGCCGGGTTCCTGGTCGTGTTCGGGTTCATCTTCGGCAACCTCGTCTTGACCGATCGCCTCTCGCCTCGATACACCCTGTTCAGCCAGGACGACGACGAAGAACTGGTCGAACGCTTTCGGGATTGGGTCGAGCCTCGGCTCCGGCTCGTGCGACTCGGCGTGGCCGCCGTGTTCGCCCTCTTGATCGGCGTGGGTCTGGCCGCCTGGCGCGACGACCTGTTGTTGTTCCTGAACTCGACCGAGTTCGGGGTCACCGATCCACAATTCGGTCGGGACATCGGGTTCTACGTGTTCCAACTGCCGTTCATCTCCGACGTGCTCAGCTGGCTGTTCAACATGTTCATCCTCACGGTGATCCTCGTGGTGGCTCTCCACTACCTCAACGGCGGGATCCGGTTGGACAGTTCGAATCGCCCGTCGATGCGTTCGGGCGTCAAGGCTCACATCTCGGGGCTGATCGCACTGATCGCCCTGCTTCGGGCGGCCACGTACCGGATCGACGCCTGGCAGCTGTTGTATTCGACGTCGGGGACGAACGGCTTCGCCGGGGCCGGCTACACCGACGTGAACGCTCGGATCCCTGCGCTGAACCTGTTGGCGCTCGTGTCGATCGTCGCAGCTGTGTTGTTCATCTGGAACATCCGCCGTTCCGACTGGACGGTCGGCCTGGTCGCCCTGGGCGCGTGGTTGTTCGTCTCGCTCGCCGCCGGTGTCGTCTACCCGGCCGTGATCGATCGCCTCCAGGTCGTTCCCGAGCCGCTCGCCGTCGAGCGTGAGTATCTGGAGCGCAACATCGAGGCGACCAGGCTGGCGTACGGGCTGTCTGACGCCGAGATCAGGAACTTCCCCGCCTCGAGCGATCTGACCGCGGCCGACATCGAGGTCAACCGGTCGACGATCGACAACCTGCGGCTTTGGGATCCGGGCGTGCTGCGTGACACCTACCAGAACCTCCAGGAGATCCGGGCGTTCTATCGGGTCGACCGGGTGGACACCGATCGCTACGTCATCGACGGTGAGCTCACCCAGGTGATGATCTCGGCTCGTGAGCTCGAAGAGACCAGCCAGAACATCCCGAACGACTGGCAGAACCAGCGGCTGATCTACACCCACGGTTTCGGTGCGGTGCTGTCACGGGCGAACAACGTGGAGAGCAACGGCCAGCCGGCGCTCGTGGTCCAGGACATCCCGACGCAGTCGACCGTCGAGGAGATCCAGATCGAGCAACCGCGGATCTACTTCGGTGAGACGGCTCAGGACGACCCGCTCATCGTCAAGACGGGCGCGTCGGACCAAGAGGTCGATTATCCCCTCGAGAACACGATCGTCCAGAACTCCTACGACGGCATCGCCGGCGTCCCGATCGGCAACTTCGTCGAGCGGATGGCCTTCGCGCTGCGGTATCGGGACCTGAACCTGCTCATCTCCGGGCAGCTGCGCGACGACAGCCGTGTCCTGATGGTTCGCAACATCCGCGACATCGTCGGAACCATCGCCCCGTTCCTCGAGATCGACTCCGACCCGTATCCGGTGATCGCCGACGGGCGGATCAAGTGGATGATGGACATGTACACCATCACCGACGCCTACCCGTACAGCCAGCCGGTGACGTTCGCTCAGACGGCGCGTATCCCGCGTATCTCGACGTTGCCGAGTGCGGGGTTCAACTACATCCGCAACTCGGTGAAGGCGACGATCGACGCCTACGACGGCACCGTCAATTTCTACATGGTCGACAATGACGATCCGCTGATCGAGACCTGGGACAAGATCTATCCCAGCCTGCTGAGCCCGTTCGAGCGGATGCCGGAGTCGGTGCGTGACAACGTCCGATATCCCCAGGACATGTTCAAGGTCCAGGGCGAGATCTACCTCGACTATCACGTCACCAACGTCGAAGACTTCTTCGCCGGTTCGGACACGTGGTCGATTCCCGTCGACCCGTCGACCCCGAACCGCGAGGGCGACACGCTGTTGAACGGCGACACGGTCGGCGCCAACGGCCGATTCCTCGATCAGCTGCTTCCGACCTATCTGCTGTATCGCCTGCCGGGCGAGGAGCAGCTGACCTATGCGCTCACCCAGCCGTTCACGCCCGAGGACAAGCCGAACATGTCGTCGTTCCTGATCGCCGACTCGACGCCGGAGCGGTACGGCCGGCTGATCGACTTCAGGATGCCGTCGGGCTCACTGGTCGAGGGAACCGGACAGGTCGGCGCCCGCATCAACCAGGACGCCGAGATCTCGTCGCAGCTGTCGCTGTGGGACGCCCAGGGCTCGAGGGTCCTGTTCGGCGACATGCTGGTGGTGCCGGTCGACGACTCGATCGTGTACGTCCAGCCGGTGTATCTGGCCTCGGACGACAACAGCGCACTGCCGGAGTTCCGCCGTGTGGTGGTCGTCTTCGGCGACCGCATCGAATGGGACGACACCCTCGACGGGGCCTTCGCCCAGGTGTTCGGTGAGCCGGTGGGTGACGAGGAGCCGGAGCCCGACACCGGTCTGCCGGAGCTCGCAGGGACGATCGAAGAGCTGTTGAGTCAGGCGTCCGACACGTTCGATCAGGCCAACGAGGCGCTGCGTCTGGGCGACCTGGCCGAGTATCAGCGTCTCATCAACGAGGCCGAGCGCTTGATCCAGCGGGCGCTCGAGCAGGTCGAACCGGTCACCGAAGACGCAACGGATGCGTCACGGTTGGTCCTCCCGGGCTGACACCTGTCGGCGATACCGCGGTCACTCCGGTGGCCGCCGAATACGAGCAACGCAAGAGGGCCCCGCTGAGAACGGGGCCCTCTCGCAAACTCGGTCGATGGTTGTCAGCCGGTGAAGACGGCGCTCTCGTCGTACGGTTCGAGCATGATGCACTCGCCGGGGCATTCCTCGGCGGACTCGATCACATCGTCGTGCAGGCTCTCGGGCACCCGTGCGAGGCCGCGTGCCCCGTCGGGTCCATGCCCGTCGCCCTCTTCGCCGTCGAAGATGACGGTCTTGTCGAAGTGGGACTTCTCTTCCTTCACGACCCAGAGGCCGTCGTCGCGTGCGTGGAAGACGTCGGGGGTGATCTCCTCACAGATCCCGTCCCCGGTGCACAGATCCTGATCGATCCACACCATCAGCTTTGCCATCAGCGATTCACCGCCATTTCAAATCGTTTAGATCCCTCGAGATCATCCAGTTGTGTCGTCATCTCACTGGGCGAGAGGACGCCTTCTGTCTTGGAGGCGACAGTACCAGTTTTGTCGATGATGACGGAACAGCCGATCGGCTCATCGTCAGAGTCGAAAGCCCCGAACTCCCGGAAGATGGCGAGCGACGGATCGGCGAGAAGGGGGAATGTGAGCTGCATGCGGTCCGCCATGTCCCTGGCGTCGGAGGCAAGCTCGGGAACCACCGCGAGCAGTTGGATGCGCCGCTGAGCGAGGTCGGCGTGGATGTCGTTGTATGCGGCGAGCGTGTTCCTGGTCGCCTCGGGGTCCGGGAGGAACAGCAGGGCGACCGGCACTTTGTCGAGGAACGACTCGGTGCTCAGGGTCTGACCGGTGCTGGCCGGCGCGCTGAACGTTGGTGTGGACTGCTGGATTGTCATCAGAATCAACTCCTTGAGTGGGCACTACCCGAAGTGTCGAGTGCGAAACGTCCCGCGATCTGGCCGGCTGCGAAATGCGCCGACCTCGTCGAGCGTTGGTGTCTGCTCGATACGCTGATCGTGACGTGTTCGCAGTCTCCCGCTCTCAGCTTCTCAGGCACCGGCGCAGGGTCGGTGGATTGACAGGCCGGATGGCCAAGACCGACGAGTCGCTCCGATCGTCGGCGTGGGTGGGGCTTCAGGACAGTGTGCCACGTGCGGCTCTGCTCTCACTGCACGCCCGTGTCGACGACATCGAACCCGATGACTGGAATCACTCGTCACTGATCGGCGTGTGGGGCCCTCGGTTCAGTGCCTATGTGGTCTTCGAGCGGGACCGTGCGTGTTTCACGCTCGGGAGGCTCCCAAATAGAGGGAGCGCGGCGAGAACGATCGGTCGAGCTCGCCGACCGGTTGGCGTTGCTCCTGGGCGACCGATCGATGACCTATCGGGATGCGGGGTCGGCGCTCGGCGTCGACCACAACGCGCTCCGATACGCGCCGCCAGACGGGTCGGGTTGCGCTGCATTGGGACGGAGCGAATCCACCGGTCATCTGGATCGTGGAGCCGCCGGACGTCGAGCCGCTCGACGCCCGCACCGAGCTGCTCCGCCGGTATCTGCACCGTTGTTCACGGGACGGTGGAACCCGCCGGTCGACGATGTCCGCCGTCGTGAGCGTCCGGAATCGGCGAGTCGGAGACGAAGTCGGCGCCATGTCAGGTTGATCCGGCTCGTCGATGCGTCCGACGAATGCCAGGACCGACTCCTTGTCGACGTCGAGTCGGTGCGAACTCCGGTCGGTGAGGGAGCAACGCTCGCTCGCGCCGACGAAAGTACGCTGTCGTTGTCCGGTCGAACGATTCCATCGAGCCGGTCGTTCGATTGCTCCCGAGCGGAGATGCCTACACGCTGCTCTCGGCTGCACATCGTGCGCTGCTCGTCCCGGATCCCGACCGGGCAGCCGAGCTGTGGCCATCGAGGGTGTGGCCGGGCGCCGTCCTGGTCGGGCGAGGAGGTGGTGGGCGTGTGGCGCCGCGCAGCCGAGGCCGTCACCATCACGTTGTGGGAGCACACCCCGACGAGACCGATCGAGGAGATCGCAGCCGAGGCCGAGGGAATGCCGATCCCCGGGCTCGACCGGCCGATCGCCGTGACCTGGAGCTGACCCACCGGTTTGACGTGCCACGGGGACGTCGTAACATAGGAGTCACACCACGACGCGGGGTGGAGCAGTTCGGTAGCTCGTCGGGCTCATAACCCGAAGGTCGCAGGTTCAAATCCTGCCCCCGCTACGACCGAAGGCCCTGGTCAGGGAGGTCCCTGACCAGGGCCTTTTCAATGGAGCAATGCGGTTTCTAACGGGTCTTCTAACGGGTGGCCGGGACTTGATAGGCGTAGCAAGATCGGGCCGACCCCTACGGCTCTCCTCGGAACTCAAGGTCTGTGTTTCCGATGCTGTCTCGCGTCGGCGGCCAGTGAGCGGCGCGCTCCATGTTGAGCTGGATCTCCGACGTCGTCCTGGCCCCTTTTGCAACGAACTCGCTGAGAGTCACACGGTGGCCCTTCCAAATAAAGGACCCTCGCCTATTTCCACCACTTCACGGGACGCCTACGGCCCCTTCGATAGGGTCCCTGCTCGGGATCGATCTCTTTCCAGTGACCCAGTCGGAACCCGGCGTAGGCAGTCACATCAGCCTCCGCTGCCAACCGGTCTGTGACTCTCCCCGGGATTGGTGGAGGCTCCAACTCTTGAGAGGATGGAGCTATGACAGAGCAACGACGACCGGGGAAGTATCCGGTGGAGATGCGCGAGCGTGCAGTGCGGATGGTGTTCGAGCACCAGCACGAGTACGGGTCGCAGTGGGAAGCGATCTGCTCGGTCGCCGAGAAGTTGGGTCCAACGTCGGAGACGGTCCGTAAATGGGTTCGTCAGGCTGAGCGGGACACGGGCCGGCGGAACGGGCCGACGAGCGACGAGCTGGCTGAGTTGAAGCGGTTGAAGCGTGAGAACGCTGAGCTGCGCCGGGCCAACGACATTCTGAAGGCGGCATCGGCTTTCTTCGGGGCGGAGCTCGACCGCCAGTCGAAGAAGTGATCCGGTTCATCGACGAGCACAAAGATCGCCGTAGCGGACTGCTGCGGTGGGGAATCGAGCCGATCGCCAAGACTCTTGGCATTGCCCCACAGACGTATCACGCCGCCAAGACCCGGCTGCCGTCGGCACGGGCGGTGCGTGATGCCGAACTGCGGCCGGTGATCGCTCGGATCCACAAGGAGAACTACGTCGCCTACGGAGCCGACAAGATGTGGGATCACCTCAACAACGTCGACGGTATCCGGGTGGCACGCTGCACCGTGGAACGGCTCATGCGGGATATGGGCCTCTCGGGTGTGCGTCGGGGTCGATCCTGGGCGCGGACCACCATCAGCGATGATGGTGCCCAACGGCCCGCGGATCTGGTCGACCGGGACTTCACCGCAACGGCACCGAACCGGTTGTGGCTCGCCGATCTCACCTACGTGAAGACGCATGCGGGCTGGGTGTATGCGGCGTTCATCATCGATGCCTACTCGAGGATGGTCGTCGGCTGGCAGGCATCGAGGTCGCTGCGTTCGGACCTGGCCATCGACGCCCTGGAGATGGCTATCTTCTGTGGGCGATCACCGAATGACGCGTTCTGTGATCATCGAATGTCGCGTCGGGGTATGAGGGTTCTTCGGGTCTGGCGAGCTTATCTCCTTTCTGGTTCGGTGGCGGCGGTAGCGAGCGCTTGGTGCTCGCGGAGCCGCCATGAGGGGCCTTTGATGTTGAATACAACCGCCCGGTGGATGAGCCTGTCGAGGATGGCGGAGGCGACGACGGTGTCGCCGAACACGTTGCCCCATTCGGGCAGTCCCCGGTTGGTGGTGACAAGCGTCGGATGGCCCTTCTCGGTGCGTTCTGAGACGACGTGGAAGAACGCCGACGTGGCTCGGGTCGACTCGATGGGGAGCAGGCCGACGTCGTCGATGACGAGAACGGTAGGAGCGGTGTAGGTGCGGAGCTTGGTCCGGAACGAGCCTTCGTTCATCGAGGCGACGAGGTTGGGGCACATGTCGTCGGCGGTGGTGAAATAGCCGCGGTAACCAGCTTCGACCGCTCTGATGGCCAATGCGACGGCGAGGTGGGTTTTGCCGCATCCGGGTTGTCCGAGGAACAGGATGGGTCGGTTCTCTTCGATGAACCTCAGGGTGGCGAGGTCTTCGACGAGTTTGGGATCGACGGAGGGTTGGAACTCGAAATCGAAGTCCGCGATGGTTCTCCGGTACGGGAACTTGGCGTAGCGGAGGCGGGCAGCGAGTCGCCGGTCTCTGGTGTCTCCGGCTTGTTCAGCAACGACCCGGGCGAGGTATTCGACATGGGACCAGTCTTCTGTGACGGCTTGCTCTGAGAGGACGGCGAAGCGTTCGACGGCTTTGTTCCATTGCAGGTAGCCGAGGTCGTCTTTGATCTGCTCGTAGATCCCGCTCATTTCTGCTCACCTGCGTCGAACCCCTCTGCTGAGAGGCCCTCGGACGGATTGTTTCCCCCCGGTGTGACCTGTGAGGCCTGGGATTCGAGGCGGTATCGACCCAGATCGGGTGCCTCCACCGCATAGTCGCCATGCAACGCCAGCTCCGACTGAGTCGCTGGCTCGGGCACGGCAGCGACGGTTGGGACGACGGTCAAGTGCCGGCGTCGGCGGATGAGGGCCGCCTTCTCGGCTTGGCGTCGATGCTCCGGATCCCACACCTCCCTCACCCCGTCTGAGGCGAGCTGATGGGTGGCGACGATCGTGCCCGCCCACCGCACCGTGACCGTGTCGGAGGCGACGGGCCGGCGGACTTCGACGGTTTGGCCGATCAGGTCGGCTGGCACCGAATACTTCACCGCCTGATATTCGAACCAGGGAATGTTGCGATGCCCCTTGCGGACATCGACATAGTCGGTATCGAAACGAGTCGGTGGCAGTGGCTTCAACAAGCGACGCTCGACCTCGAGCCGTTCGGCGGGCGGAACACCGGTCGTCCGATGCTGCACCTGATGGACACGGCGTTCCACCCACACGGCGGCTCGCTCGTTCAACTCGTCGACACTGTCGGGTGGCCCGTCGAGCTCGACCTCTTCGAGGAACGACGCCTTGACGTCCCGGAAAGGGCGTTCCACCTTGCCTTTCCGTTGCGCATCGCTCGGCAAGCAGGCGACCACCTCGGTCTGATGATGTGCAGCGAACTCAACGGTGGGCGGATGCAGGCTGAACCGTCGACCCTGCGACTTCCCCAGAGCGCCCATCCGGTCGATCCGCACCGCCTGCGGGATCCCGCCGGCCGCCTCGAAGAACCCGACGACGCCTTCGAACGTGTGCTGGCGGTCGATCGAAGTGGCGAACCACAAGGTCCGCCACCGGGACCAGCACAAGATGCATCCCAGACACCACAAATCGTGCTCCCAGCCCCACCGCTGCGCCCACTCGCTGCAGTCGGACCAGTCCACCTGCGCCTCCACCCCGGGGGACGTTTCGATCGGAACCGTCGCCTCCGGTCCGGTCTTGAACCTCGGGCCACGGATCTCACGCACGAAGCGAGCCACCGTCGGATACGACCCATCGAACCCCTCCGCACGCAGCCGATCATGAATCGAGGTCGCCAACAGCCTCGGATTCAACGTCAGCATCGCATGAATCCGAGCCGCCCACGCCGCGTCGATCACCCGCTCCTCGACAGCCTTCTGCCGCTTGTCCGGCGGGCCACCCTGTTTGAGCCAGCCGCTCACCGTTGCGGGGTGATACCCGATCTCGGCTGCGATCTCCTCGATCGTCCACCCAGCATCTCGTAGCTTGATCACGTCCATGAACTCTCCCTGAGTCATCATGGGTCGGGCTCCTTCCAGATCCGTTGCTTGGTCGCACCGCACTCTGGAAGGAGCACCCACCCCACGAGCGTCTTTCACATCAGGAAGAACCCACCCCACCGCGAGATCCGATGATCACAAACCGCGGGTTTCAGTGATCACAGAACGCGAGATTCGTTGATCGCGCACATCTTCAACCGTCACCGAACCGGTGCCGATCTGGACGGCCTGATCCATCACAGCGATATGGGATCGCAATACCTGTCCATTCGCTATTCCCAGCGGCTCGCCGACAACGGTGTCGTCGCCTCGGTCGGTTCCAAAGGCGACAGCTACGACAACTCGATGATCGAGTCGTTCAACGGGCTCTACAAGTGGGAGCTCATCTACCCACACGGACCCTGGCAAGGAATCGAGGACGTCGAGTTCGCCACCCTCGAATACGTCGACTGGTTCAACCACCGGCGCCTCCACGGAGAGATCCTTCCCGGCCGCCGCCAATTCACCACCCCGTCGGCTCACGAGGCCAACTACTACCGTCACAAAGTCACAGCCGACCAGGCCGTGACTCAACAAACCGAGCCTCTATGAATCCCGGGGAGATTCACTGTGACATTTGGGTCGCAGTCTGCGAACGAATCAGTCACAGCCACGCTGGGGTTCGGGTCGAGTCGGGTTCGGGTTGAGCGAAGATGGTGCAGCCTGGCCGGAGAGATTCCCGAGAAGGTCTTGCGGATCGCTGCCTTCAAGCCTTGACGGCCACGAGTCTACGGGATAACGTCAAGCGTGCTCTAGAAGGGGGAATCTGCATGACTAGAAGCATGCGAATGAGAGCGCATTCCATACGCGCCCTACTGGTCGTGATCGTAGCCGCACTGGCAGTGTTTGCTCTATTGTCAATCCTCGCTCCCCGTGACGCAGCGGCATATGTGCACAACGGGTGCAAATTCCCCGGATCGAATCCCAAGATCGAGTACACCGGGACTCTCTCCAGTGGGTGGGCCGATCATTTTGACAGTGGCCAAGCCAAGTGGGACGCAGCAACGCCCGGGTACGGCGGCTATTTCGCGCCTGTGTCGGGTTCAGATCACGAACTGCAACTCTTCACTGGCTACTACCAATGGAACACCTGGCGGGGGCTGGCGACGGGCGGATGTGACGCTGGTGGGGGCCAGCCTTGGTACAACGACCTTGTCACGCTCCGCTTCAATCTCTCGACTACTGGCAGTCTTGACTCCACAGACAAGGTCGGAGTGGTTGTCCATGAACTTGGACACTCTTTGGGACTGGCCCACTCATCGCTCGGATGCCCGGCTCCAGGCCCGGTGATCATGCGGTCCGATTCCACGTGGGCCAGAACTAACTGCGGCGTGTCATCGCCGCCGTACAACAACGATGTACTAGGCGTCGACGCGCTCTACTAAGGGGGAGTCTGAATGTCTATCGATGTGAAGCGTCATCCGGACTCCGCAAGCACCTCCTGGTTCCGCAAGGGCCGGCTCGGGTTTCCTGCGCTGCTGGGAGTAGTGATCGGCTTCGCTGCCTGGCTATCCCTGACTCCGGAACCGAGTCTTCCGGCTATCGGCGAGTACCCGGAGTTCAACTCGGTCGAGTCCTTGGCAGAAGCCTCCGGCGCCGTCCTGCTAGTTGAGGCTGGCGCCGTGATCGATTCGTTCGTAGATGGTCCACCTCTAGCCGATGGCGGAATCGCGATGGTGATGCGGCAAGTGCGCGTCATCGAGGCGCTGCAAGGTGACGCTGGCGCTGACGAGGTGATCGGTGTCGCGACTATGGATGATGGTGCTTATGACTTGCCACGTTCTGTGCAGCTCTCGCAGGGTGAGCGGCTCGTCCTGTTTCTCAAGGAGGTGAAGTCATCATCCACCGAGTTCGATGGAATCTCCCGTACGTTCATCACTGTCAGTAGCGACAACGGCATCTTTGATGTCCGCGGCCTGAGTGCGATCGCTAGAAGTCCCGTCGTTGCTGGTCTCCAGCAGGCTGAAGCGCTTGCAGCGATAGCCCGGCGCACCGGTGAACTTCCCACGGCGGAGCTTTTCCGAGTAGAGATCGCTGACCTCCGAGCGGCCCTTGACAAAGCGACCGGGTAGCGCGAACTCCTTCGCCTGGATACGAGCTGCAACCGTCCTGGGCGCGTTCGCCATCGCATGCAGCATCTTGGTCGTTGCGTGTTCGCCAGAGCCTGTGATGACCGACGAGATGGAGGTCACAATAAGGGCTGATGCCTTCTCCAGGGCCTGCCGCGAGGTCCTGTGCGCAGGTGGAGCCATCTATACAAGCGCCTCCACCCCGGCTGCCCTTCTGGAGGAGATCCGCTTGTCCTTCACGGATGAGCTGCGTCTGTTGTCGCCAGACGATGTTCAGGAGATGACCTCTTCAGATACGGGACGATTCACGGATGGGGGGACGATGATTACGGTATCCGGAGTGCAGCTGACGGAACGCATCGATGTGGTTTCAGTCAAGGTTCGGATAACGAAGGGCGCACTCGACTGGATCGACAAGCCGTTCCTATATGCCTGGAATGGTTCGCTGTGGCAACCCACCGAGGGAAACACTGTTGGGATCACCGTGACGACGGCTGTTCCGTAGAGACCCATTTCTCGCGCGCTTCGGCCCGTGCACCTTAGCGCACCGAAATCTTGTCATCGGAGTCTCTTCTCGATCTCACACACGCCGCGCATACTCGGCCAGCCGCTGGAAATAGCGCATCGACAAATACCGTGCGGCTTCAAGGCGTCGCCACGACACCGCCTTGCTGGCCATAGGCTGGGAGCTGGTGGAGGGCTTCAGCGGGGTGTCCGCTATCCGAGGGTGTGGGAGGTCGTGGAGGCGACAGCTTCGAGGTCTGATTCAGAGAACTGTGTGGGGCGTGCCGAAGAAGACAGCGTCAGCGAAGGCGGCGGCGGCTTCCGCCTGCATGCCGGGCAGGACATGTTGATAGACGTTCATTGTGAATGCGGGGTTCGCGTGCCCAAGGCGCTCTGCGACAACTTTCACGGGCGTCCCGGCTTTGAGGAGGACCGACGCATGTGTGTGGCGCAGATCATGGAGGCGGATCCGCTGAAGACCCGTCTGAGAGACTAGGCGATCGAAGGTCTGTGAGAAGTAGTCGGGATGGATTGGACTGCCATCAGGGCGGGCGAACACGAATCCGGTCACATCAGTTCTGCGCCCCGTAAGCATGAGTTGCTCGAGCTGACGCTTCCTCCAGGCTCGGAGGACGTTGACGGTTCGGATATCGAGATCGATGGTCCTCCGACTGTTGGCAGTCTTGACGTCGGAGACGGATGCCTCGTACTCGATCGACAGTACGGCTTGGGTAACGACGAGCCGGGCGGCGTCTAGGTCGACTTGGTCCCAACGGAGTCCGAGTACCTCACCACGGCGCATTCCGGTGTTGGCGGCGAGGTAGTAGGCCGGGTAGAGATCGTGATTCTCGATGTGCTCGAGGAAAGCCCGCAGTTCGTCGGCGGTCCAGACGGTCATCTGGCGCCTCGGGCCGGCCGAGAGTTTGGGCGGGTCGGCGAGGTCGGCGACGTTGCGGGCGACGGTGCCCTTGCGGGCGGCATCGGCAAGCGCCTTGCGGATGATCGAGTGGATGTACCGAACCGTCTTAGGAGAGAGGCCACCGCCCCCACCGTTCCTGCGTCCTTCCCGAAGCAGCCTGGCGTAGAGGGTGTCGAGGTCCTCGGGCGTGATCCTTTGCAGTGGAGTGTGCCCAATGTATGGGATGACGTGGAGCTCGATGTTCCGCCGGTAGGAGCTGTACGACAATGGCCGCAGTTGTGACTGCTTGGTCGGGAGCCAACGTTCGAGCAGGTAGTCACCGAGGGTGATCTTCTCCGGTGCTCGGTAGTCGCCGTCGTGCGACCGTTTGACGAGGTCAGCAAGGAGTCGTTCGGCTTCGCGGCGGGTGGTGCCGGCTCGGTGCCAGCGGTGTCTTCCCTTGCCGGTGGCCGGGTTGATTCCTTCATAGATGACGGCGTAGTAGACCTTTCCCTTCTTTGCGATGTGGCCTCTCATTCGGCGTCCCTTTCTCGATCTGTCCGGGTCGTGCCGTCTCGTCCGTCCTCGTGTCGGATGATCCGTTCCACCTCCGCCAGCAACTCGGCAGCCCGTTGTAGGGTTGCCTGGGCGTCTGGGATGTCTCCGATTGCTTCCTCGACGGCGGCCCTCATCTCGACGTCGTCCAGCTCGGACAGGCGCCTGTCAACCTTCTGGATGAGCCCTCGGTCCATGGCTTTGGCTGCCCACTCCCGGAAGGCCTCTCGATAGGGCTCACGCGTGTCCTCGGTGCCGAAGAGCAGGTCGAGGAACTCGGTGAACTCGATTCCGCGGCTGGTGGTGTGTGGCACGTGCAACCCAGGATCGTCGTCGAGGGATGGCGGCAGGAAGAACCACAGCACCGGCAGCCGGAAAGCACGAGCGAGTGCAACAAGCTCATCGGCGCTGAACTGTTTGACCCGTCCGCCTCCGGTCGACCGCTCAATGGCGGAGTAGCTCGCCCTCGACATGCGCTTCTCGAGGTGCTGCGACAGCTCACTAGCCGCTTGCTCTTGGGTCCATCCGCGGAGTGCACGCGCCCTGCCCACGTTATGGGCCACGAGCTGGTTGGGGGAGTAGGTCCGTCGCATTGACCGAGGAGACATGCTTCGACTCTATCGCAATATGAGCGTTGCGTCTTGAAAACATTCTGTTGCACTCGATCGCTTTGGTCGGATAAGGTGGCGTTGCGTAACGATGTATTGCTACTGAACGACGAGGAATGAATGAGCGACCTACCCGACTTCCTGACCGTCGAGGAAGCAGCACGCGTGCTGAGGATCGGACGCACTGCTGCCTACGAGCAGACCAAGCGCTTCGAGGAGACTGAAGGGCAGGAAGGGATCCCAGTCATTCGGGTGGGTCGGCTGATGCGAGTGCCCCGTGCCGCGTTGGAGCGATGGAGCGGGGGTCCGCTTTCAGTCTCGCTTCGCGAACAGGTGTCACAGCCGGAGAAGCCAACGCCGACGCGTCGTCGTAGTAAAGCCAGGCTCAGCCAAGACGGACTCCCGTTCGGCACCTGACGTCACGTTGACGGTGGGCCGGACGGGGAGCCGTGGCAGCGCCTGTACTTCAGGCCGGAGCCACAAGGACAAGGGTCATTGCGCCCCACATCCTCGAACGGAATGTCTTGCGAAGGCCACCGGGTTGCGCTCGACCATCCAGGATCACGAGGCTCAATCTGATTCGCCATCCGTTCCAACTCAGCCCGACTCGGCCGGCGGCCCAAATTCTGCTCCCGGCGCTCGAGTTCCCGTTCTCGGCGGTCGAGCTCGTGTTCCCGCGAATCCAGCTCCGCCTCACGTAGGTCAAAGAGCCGACCGCGCTCTTCGATCTCCTCTTGGCCATCGGCAAGAGCTTGCACGTCGAGAGCGATCAGCGCAGCGATACCCCGCCCCATTGATATGCCGGCCACTTCGCAATACCGGCCCCAGACATCCCAAAGGGCTGACGAGATCGGAACCTTGACCTGCTGCCATCTCTCGTCTCGATTCATGGAGGCGAGAAGGCGCCGGTCGGCATTGGCCAACTTCGTACCACTCACGCGCATCGCGCCCTCGTTCGGTAGATACCCACACAGTTGCATCAAACTCAGATGCGGTACACAAGTGTACTTAGTTGTTGCGTCGCAGCTTGCTATCACTGGTGCTAGTCCTGCTCGATCGCCACGGCGGTGATGCCGCCAAGCGGGGTTGCCAATTGGTACCGTGATGGTGCATGCTCAGTGAACGCGTGCTGCACCCCACGATTCTCAGCCAGCCGACATACGGCCTCACCGAAGCGTCCCGCCTACTGCAGGTCGCGCCTTCAACGCTGCGGTGGTGGCTTGAAGGTGCCGAGCGTGGCGACAGGTGCTATCCGCCTGTGCTGCGAGAGCAACCCACGGGGTCGTCGACGCTGACGTGGGGTGAGTTTGTCGAGGCTTGCTATCTCCGTGAGTACCGGACAAACCTTCCCCTTCAACGGCTCCGGCCACTGATCGAAGCCCTCAGGGAGGAGCTCGACGTTCCGTATCCACTGGCGACCGCTCAACCAATGACAGATGGTCGCGAGCTTGTGTGGAACCTCCAGTCGAAGCTCGACCTACCTGAAGAGCTCTGGATGGTCGTGGGCGGACGGCAGCTGGTGCTTGGGACAGCTGCGCATGCCTTCTTCAAGCGGGTGGAGTTCGACCCAACCACACTGGAAGCACTGCGCTATACGGTCATGGAAGCCGATATCCCGGTCATCGTCGATCCGACGCGCTCGTTCGGTCTGCCAACGATCCGGGGCGTCCGAACCGAGTCGGTTGCAGAACTAGCGCTCGCCGGAGAACCCACCGAGGTCGTGGCTGAGATCTACGAGGACTACGGACTGAACGAGTCCGATGTACTCACCGCCGTTCGATTCGAACACGAGTACATGCGCGTCGCGGCGTGACCCCGGAAGGTCTGCCCCATCGAATCCGTAACTCAGAGGATCCGATTCGCTTCTTCTTCGACGAGAGCTGCCTCGGGATCGGGAAGATCGTGGCTCAAGCCCGCACAGATGCGGTCTATCCGGGCCACCCGAGAAGCCCGATCACTCCAGGCGACTTGGACGCAGACTGGATTCCAGTAGCAGCGCAGCATGAGTGGGTGGTCGTGCTGCGAGACAAGAGACTGCAGCGGCGACCGGCAGAGCTGGCTGCGCTGGCTGCCAATCCGCTTCGCGTCTTGGTCCTGACGAGCGCCGGCCAGCTGCGGGTCTGGGATCAGTTGCGAGTCCTGCTCCGATACTGGGACAAGATCGAAGAGCGCGTTCAGGAGCCCGCACCATGGCTGATCGCAGTGACCAAGAATGGTCTCCGGCCGAAGCCGTATCCAACACGAGTCTCAGGCGAGGACCCCACTGATAGCTAGCTCGTGTACTCGCGACAAAGGTCGCTCGTCTGCCACCCGCAGTGGATAGCCTGCGCCAGGTGGACGCCCGGGCCCGACATGCCGTTCGAGAGATACGAGATCTCCTGTGGGAATGGGACTCCCTGGGAGTTGGGTTCGCCCGTGCCTCGATTGACGACGAGTACGACTGTCTGGAATGGCCTCTGTTTGAGCAGCTGAAGCGTCGAGCGCCCACCGAGCAGATCGCGACCTACCTCGATGCGGAGCTGAGATCTCACTTCGGCATCATTCCGCCGCCCTCCGTGGCTCATCAATTGAGAAGCTCGTCTCGTGGTGGGGTTCGAGGGAAGCTCCCGTTGATTCACCGAGCCAATCGGCTTCTGATGAGATAGCTGCGCTTCGCCGATTCGAGGAATCCGAGGATCGCTGGTGGCTCGAGGGGTACGTGTCTTCGGAGTCCCTCCCGGACGTGGCAACCGATGGTCGCGTTGCGGGTCTTGACAGCACCTCGCTTCGGATTCTTGCTGGCGACCGACCCGCCGACCTCGACGAGAAATCGACGTCTGTTCGGTGACGCGCTCAGAGAGATGGGGCGGTGCCTCCCGTCGAAAATCCTCTGATGAGGACCGCTTGGAGAATCGTCGAGGCGATCATCGAGGATCGGATGGACCCGTGTCGCGGAGCGCACAAGCTGTACTGGATGGCGTCGGTGCCAGTGGAGGATCCCGTGCACATCGAACTGGCGCGGCGTCGCGAGGCGTTTGCAATCCTCGCGGATGAATCTGAACAGCTTCCGCTGAGTGAGCGGAAAGAGATCAGGCAGAAGGTTGTGTGACGCTGCCCGAGAGCTCGAGGCGTCGCTTGGCCTTCGGAAGGAGATTCATGAGTTGCGCTTCGCCCGAGCCCGTCGATCGCTGTTCTCGATCGTCCGAGGTCGCGTGCTCGACCTCCTGGCTCGGGCACAGATCGACGAGGAGTCTGTGCTCGCAGTGGTCGAGGCCGGGTCCACGGCGCACGCAATCTCCGTGGGATCCGACGATCTCGACTGCACAGTCATCCACGTGGAGACGTTCGATGAACTGGTCGTGGGAGACCCCAACCGACCGTCGCTGAATGCTCCGCACGACTCCCACACGACATGGACCACCATCCAGGGCTCATGTCGCCCACGGGTCGTACATCGTTCGTAGCGGATTCGCAGGGTCGGGGCTCGACGACGTCCTTCAAGCAGTGCGGCGATCACCCCTTCATCAGCCGATTTGCCCTTGACATCGGTACGTGCCGTAGACGACATTGGGTTGGTGCAGGCGGCTGCGCCGCATCATGCGCAGTCACCCATAGCGCAGCTAGAAAGGGGAGAGAAGTGGGGAATCACCGAACACGGCGGCAGGTCCGCTTGCTCGTCGCAGTGGCATCGTTGTTTGTCCTGGCGTTGCCGATTCAAGCCTTTGCCGAGCGAGTCGACCAACCTGGGAACACAGGCGGCGTAGACGACCGGACCGACAAAGTCATCGCAGTAGGCTCTGCTGACCGTAACGGGAACTGCGTCTTTGAGAACTTGGAAGCCGAAATCACTCCCACTGGAGATGGCGCGACGACCTGGGCGGCCTACGCAGTGCGCTCTGACTGTGTCTTCGTGCGCGATGCATTGTGGACGGGCGCACGTACGGACGGAGTTCTATCCGTGGCCCCGCAATCGCTATTGGTGGACAGCGTTTCACCGTTCAGTGAGGAAGTGTTCGCATCTGACAACAGCGACTCCGGGACAGTTGAAGTAGAGAGGTCAACTGCGGCTTCGGGAGGAGTTGGTGACTCGTACTACTTGGCGTCAACATCTTGCGGGACGAACGAGCAGCTTGTGTACACCTACGGTGGCGGCGGGCCAGTTCTGGACAAGCTCACTCAGATCAAACTGCGCGTCGATTGGTGTCGACAAACAAGCCCGGCGTCTGCGTGGATCACAGGTTACGTCGGTACGTGTATTGCGCTGGATCAGCCGCCGTCCTTTGGATACGACTGGATCATTGATTCATGCTCAGCGCCGAACAAGAACCTTGGCCCCGTGAATGGGCTTGCATATGTTGCAGGGCAGGGTTCGTTCCATTGCGGACCGACCAACGTGTTTCCGTGCAACCTGTCCAACCCTAACGGCTATTACCACACGCTCTACAACACTGTCGGGAAAGCCGCCAACGGGTCTTCTCACTGCTCGTACAGCTATACCGGGCAGAAGGTGTTTGGTCCGAATAGATCCATCCTGCAAGGTTGCACATGATTGCTGCTGCCTTCCGACGACCTTCAGTGTGGGCAACTTGGGTGTTCGGCTTCGCTGCGAGCGTGATGGCTCTGTGGCTCTTGTTCGGAGCCGGCTATAGCACTGTCGACATGCAGACGGGTGCTGCTGCCAGGAGCGGGCCGTATTGGCCGGCGTTGATCCCGGCAGGCATCGCAGGACTAGTTGCGATCGGGTTGACAAGGCGCAGGAAGGGCCTGGTGATGACGTCCGCCGTGCTCATGATGTTGGTCGGTGTCCTCTTCGTCTTCTCGTTCGGGATACCGTTCTTCGTGTTGGGAGCGCTTCTGCTTCTCTCAGCATGGACGCTCTGAACCGCTTGACATCGCTGAGCTGAAGCCAACAGAGCGCACTGTGGCGAGCCGAGTGGGCTCTGTTCGGGTTCAGAGTGGACGCCGGGGAGCCGCAACTCGTGCGCCAGGCTTGGATCTCCATGGAGCGTAGGCCGCAGCGAGTGGACGTGGGGCGTCGGGTGGCTTCTAACGGATCTTCTGACGGATCGGCCGTCACGAGCCCTTACGGCCGGGGACGGGCCGACACGCCGAATCCGCGAAACCCCTGGTAGTGCGCACTGTTGAGAACTGACGCGAACTGACGAAGAGCCACTCCAAGCAACTCATAACCCGAAGGTCGCAGGTTCAAATCCTGCCCCCGCTACGATCGAAATCCCCTGTAAATACAGGGGATTTCGGCTTTTCTGAGATCAAGCAGATCAGCCGCGATAGCCTACGATCGCGCGTCCATCGCGCGCGAACGGTGCGCGAACGGGACGAGAGGTCGCTTGGTTTTCGGGTGCAGCCAACGCAGCATTTCCGATTGAATAACGGCGATTCACGCCCGCTGCGAGGGCGAGAGACGCTCCTCTACAAGTGCGACGAGCGCAGCTGGATTGAGGCGCCGGTGACCTCCGAGTGCCACGCCGAGCTCGATGCCGTCGCATCTGTCGTAGACCGCCAGTCGAGCGAGGCGTACTCCCGTCCGGGCAAGAGCGAAGGCATCCTTGGTGGCGTCGTAGCGAGCGCGTTGTTTCCAACGTGGGGCCCCTCCAGCGGAGAAGGCTCCCGGGGGGTCGGGTGGTCCGAACAACTTCTCACACGAAGGATTCGTCCATCGCTTGTCCCCCTTGCGGCAGTGAGACACGCGCCTTCCTGCTCATCGCAATAGGTGGAGGTATTCGCCGGTCCATGGCAGCGGCCAGGCCCAGTTGCTTGAGAGCGTCAGCGCACGATAACGATTGAAGTGGACTTCTCGTCGAGTTCGACGACGAGTCCACCCTCGAAGGATTCATCAGGCATCGGACGGCAACCGGCCGTGGCGAGCTCTATCACCTCTGCCGGCGGCCGCGACGGCGCACGACCTCGATCCCGAACCAGACCAGTGCGCCCACCAACGCCGTCGTGAGCGTCATGACCCAGACCGGCGAAGACAACTCCCAGAAGAGAAGTCTCACGGTCACCCGCTCGGTGTTCTGGAACATGAAGACGACGAGCAACACCAGCCCGGAAAGCGCAGCGATGGCCCCAGCGCTCATCCGGGCGGTGTCTTCGCTGCCCTGCTGTGCAGCGACCTGATCTCGTGGCATGTGCGGGTCCTATCAGTCGGGAAGGTCGGCGTGGGTGTGGTTGACGACCACGGGTTAGCGCTTGACAGGCGTCAGGTTGGACACCTGGAGCATAGCTTGCGGATATCCCACTGCGAGCTTGCAGGCGGGGTGAATCTCGCTCTCACCCCGGGGGAAGATCTGCGTCACCGCTCGGAGCGGGTGCCGGCTCGCTCGGCCAAAGGTGAGGTCTCTCGGCGTACGAAGGGCCGATGCCAGGAACCCTGGTGCGTCGACGGCCTGGACTACGCCACCGTTGGAGTTGACCCGGTTTGGTGGACAGTTTGATGTTCCCCCGGTTCGGTGGATTCGGGATTCAATGCGAGTACTGAACTCGTCGAATCAGGCAGGCTGACCTCTGGTGCCTCGCTCGTTCCGAGGCGCGAACTCCTCCGAATCGCAATTCAGCGAGATCCGCACCACTCGTCCCCCCGTCGGGGTAGGCGGTGCGCAGATTGGTCAGTCTCCCGTTCTAAGGGGTTGGGATCGTGGTCGTCGTCGGGATCGTGGTCGGGCTCGTCGGGGCCGGGGCAGTCGTGGTGGTGGGTGTTGGCTGGGCGTACTCTCCGAGGAGGGCCTGCCAGGCGATGTCCAGGTCGTCGCTGGCGGCGACGGGTCGGCTCGGCAGAACGCCGATCGCCAGATCCAGACGGAATATGGCCTCCTCGATGGCCGCGTTCGAGGAGCTGTCGAGGTCGGCGAGAATCGTTCGGGCGGTCGTCAGGTCTTGGGCGGCAAGACCGTAGTTGGCTTGGTAGAGGAACAGCCGAGCGCGAGAGAGGAGCTCCATCGAGCGAAGGAGACCGAGTTCGCTGTCGAACGCTGCGCTGAGCTCGTCAGACGCCGCGGTGAGGTCCGCAGCGACAGCGTCGAGAGTCTCGAGCCGACTGGTGTGCTCGTCGATGGAACGAGCGAGTTCACCGACTCGTGTCGACGTGTCGGACTGCGCGGCCGAGAGGGCAGCGGAGTCCGCTTCGAGTTCGGCGATACGAGCGGTCGCGTCGCCGAGTTGCTGTTCGAGAGTCGACAGGTCGGCGGTGTTGGTCTCCACCGGACGGATGTATCGGTCGTACACCACCGGCCACCCGAAGTAGATCCCGACGCCCACCGCGGCGAGGACGATCAGCACTGCGAGGATGCGTAGGACGCGCCGCGCGATCGCGCGGAACCGTCCCGGGGTCGCGGGGTTGGTTTCGACGGCGGCGAGAGGAATAGCGGAGCTTTCGCTGTCGTCTGGCGGCGGCAGCGCCGGCGCCTGGTCTGGCTTGAGGTCTGTCATGTCTGTCACCTTCGAAGCTAGGGATCAGCGCCGCGGAGCGCCCGAGATACTTGATCAATCGGGTGGGTCGATAGAGCACTTGACCGACTTCAGCACCTCGGCAGCCGAGGACACCGGTCCACGTCCGGGCATCATCGCCGACCAACCACCCCGCCGGGGCAACGGCGTGCCAACAAGCAACCACCTCGGCGACTCATCGACTCCATGATACGCCCAGTCGTCGCTCCGACCGCAGTGGCCAAAGCGCGGTGGCGGCCGGGTGGATGTTCGCCGGCCCGGCAAACCAGCGGACCGTTCGCGTGCGTTCGTGCTGTCGCGCCGGCCCTCGATCGGTGTACCGCCCCGGGGACTCGCAAGACGGAGGATTCGCGCCGATAGCAGCGGGCTGATGCCGCCCGACGGCCGCGGGCCTGAAGGGACAGCGGATACGTCTGCGCGTTCAGATGTCGCTGAGCAGTCGGGCGACTTCGGCCTCCGAGTACTCGACTCTGGCCCCCGTCGAGAGAATCTTGCGCTGGATCTGAGCTATCTGTTCCTCCACGTCGCGGGCACGGTCCCCATCCCCGGCTTGCGAAGCGCGATCGAGGTCGCCAGCTGCTTCCTTCAGCTGGCGCTCCAGCCTTCGGAGTCGCTGGCGGGCCTCCTCGGCGATCGCCTCCGCCTCTGCGATGTGGAACGCCCGTCCGCTCTCGGGATCGGTGTCGAGGTGGATCGGCTCGGCCGCGTGGATGGCCGCCGTCATCGGCAACCTCTCCGCCAGTGAGATCATGTCGCCCCCGAGCGGGTCGACGATCTGGTCTGAGAGCATTCGCATGGGCATGAGAGCGAGAGTGGCGTCCGAACACATGAACACGATGTCCTCGTTGGTTGCGTCCGGGATGTGAACGATCTCTGCGTCGATGCGGGCCTGCTCGAGCATCTCACGGAGCGCATCTGGTTTGTCCGTCTCCTCAGACGACAGCGAGATGACTCGGATCGTGGCCTTGCGCCACTCGGGATCCCTCGTACACAGGTAGGCGGCCAGTACGGCCAGCCTCCCCGAGTCGCTGTCCTGCCAGAAGACGTTGACCTTGCGTTCGGCCGGCGGTGTCTCGGCGAACCTCGTCCAGCGAAGCTCGCCAGTCGAGAGGCTCATCACACTGACTCCGAGCCTGGCAACACTGCGGACGGCGCCGACGAACAACTCGAGTCGCTCTGGGCTGGGGGACTCCGGCCACCCGAAGAGCACGACGTTCGACCGGATCTTGCCGATCCCGAACGACTGGACGATGACCGGGAGGGCATCCATACCGTCTGCCGCCAGAATCGCCCGCCCGTGGACGGCAAGTCCCAGCCTTTCGATTTCACCCTCGAGGCTCGCCGAGTGTTGATCTGTCTCGAGTCGCTTCTTCGCTCCTTCCCCGACGACGATGTGAAACGCAGCGGTGAGTCCACTGTGGCCTTCGATCCACTTTGCGAAGGTGAGGAGTCGAAAGCGCCTCGTCGGGTCCGCCGACAGCAGCAGGATCTGTGGACGCCAGTTGCGGGCGTGCTGCACCTCCCCGTCGAGCGATCGGATGCTCTCCATCGCCCGGTTGAAGTGATGGGCGGCGGCGGCGTCGGCCCACCGGGCGGGGATGTCCCGCCGCTCCAGGTATTGGTAGATGCCGGCGAGCATGATCATCGCGAGCGCCCCGGCGAGCGGGCTGATGGCGAGCATCGCACCGCCGCACAGCAACGCTCCGGCGAGGCTGGCCCAACGATTGAACCACCGGAACCTGGGGCGGAACGAAGGGCTCGAGGCTCTCGCCTCGTAGTACGTGGCGTAGTTGATGAGGCCGTATGAGACGAGGAAGAACATCGAGACCACGGGAGCGATCACGTTCACGCTCCCGAGCGAGATCGTTGCCAGGGCGATCGCCAGGCTGAGCACTGCCGCCCGCCGCGGGTTGTTGGTCGGCCCGTGCGCCTTGCCGAACCATGCCATCATCGGAAACACGTGGTCGGACGCCATCGATTGGAGGATCCGAGGTGCGCCGAGCAGTGATGCCATCGCTGAGGACAACGTCGCGGCGATCACTCCTGCGCTGATCAACGCGCCGACGAACGCCAGATCCCGCATCGCCGTACCGGTGTCGGACACCAGTGAGTCGATGCGGGTTCCCCCGGCGATGAGCACCACGACCGAGACGTACACCACCGTCGACAGGCCGACTGCAGCGAACGTCCCCAGAGGAAGACTCTTGCGGGGATCCCGGAGATCTCCCGACATGCTGACGCCCTGCGTGAAGCCCGTCACCGCAGGGAAGAAGATCGCGAAAGCACCGAGCAGTCCGATCGAGGCTGCTCCGGGTGACCAGGAATCGGCGAGGGTCCCTGCGTCGAACGACCCGACCGCTCCGAGATAGAACGAGGTCAGTGCAGCGATCAGCAGCGCCATGATGACGAATTGCAGTTTCGTCGCGACATCGGCGCCCGCCCACGCGAACCCGAAGAGGCCGATGACTGCCACCGCTGCGATTGCCTGGATGAGGAGCCGGTTGTCGCTGCCGGCCAGGCTGACCACGGCCTCGCTGAACCCGACCGCATAGAAGGCCACAGAGATCGACTGGGCGAGAAAGAGAACGATGCCGATCGCGCCGCCGAACTCGAGGCCGAGCGTGCGCGAGATGAGGTAGTAGTCGCCGCCGCCGCGGACCTCGATGTTGGTTGCGATTGCAGAGAGCGAGATGCTTGTGAGCACCGAGACCGACGTCGAGATCCCGAGGATCAGCAGTGCGCCCGCGAGCCCGGCATTGCCGACCACGAACCCGGTCCGCAGGAAGAGGATGATGCCGAGGATGGTCAGGATCGACGGTGTGAACACGCCGGCGAACGTGCCGAGCATCGCTCCCGAAGCCTGGGGTTTGGGGGCGCGACCTCGGGCCTGTTCCATCATCGGCAGTATCTCACTCAGCGGCTCGCGAAGGTGGGACTGGGCGCCCGATTCCTGCTCGATGGACCGGCCCGTTCCGTGGGTGGATCTCCCGTAGGGAGCCCCTTGTCCTCGTGCCGTTCAGTCGACGGCGCCGGACCAGTGTGAACAGCAGATGAGTGGAGGCTCGATCAGGCGGAGAGGATGCCTCTCTCGTAGGCTCGTGCCACGGCTGCGGCCCGGTCCGAAACGGCCAGCTTGTCGTAGATGTGGATCAGATGAGTCTTCACGGTCGCTTCGCTGATGTGGAGGCGTTCGGCGACCTCGGCGTTGGTGTTGCCGTTGGCGACTTCCCTCAGGACCTCGATCTCCCGTGACGTGAGGGCATCGGGTGACACCTTGTGCATCCTCTCGACGAGCCGCTTGGTGATGGGAGGGGCGAGCACCGTCTCGCCCGCGGCGGCCCGTCGGACGGCGTCGACGAGATCCTCTGTGGGGGAGTCCTTCAGCATGTAGCCGGCGGCCCCCGCCTCCACTGCCCTGACGATCGCCTCGTCGGTGTCGTAGGTGGTCAAGACGAGGACGGCGATCTCGGGGCGTCGTTTTCTCACGGCCCTGGTCGCCTCGACACCGTCCATCTCGGGCATCCTCAGGTCCATCAACACGATGTCCGGGTCCTCGGTCAGTGCTGCCGAAACGGCGGCTCGGCCGTCGGCGGCCTCGGCCACGACCTCGATGTCCGACTCGTCCTCGAGTAATGCGACCACGCCCTGTCTCACGATCGGATGGTCGTCGGCCACCACGACTCTGATCGTTCTGCTCATGATCCCACCGGGAGCTGCACCGTGAGTACCGAGCCGCGTTCCTCGCCCGGCTCGACGGTCAGGTTTCCGGAGAGCGATTCGACCCGACTCGCCAGCGTTGCCAGACCCTGTCCGCCGGTGAGGGACCCTCGATCACTCACGTTCCCTGGTTCGAATCCGACTCCGTCGTCGCGGACGCCGAGCGTCACTGCACTGCCGAGATACGACAACGTGACGTCCACGCGACTTGGTTGGGCATGCACGCAGGCGTTGCGTATCCCTTCCTGCGCCGCTCGCAGCAGAACGGTCTCGACTGACCCAGGCAGGGAGACGGGGTTTCCGACCACTTCCAGTTCGCCGCTGATCGGCTCGGTGAGCGATACCTGGAGATGCCGTCGTAGTGCATCAGGCAGCGAGACCTCGTCGAGCTCATCGGGCCGGCTCGATTCGACGAGCCGCCGGGCGGTGTTGAGGTTCTCCTGGGCCGTGGCCTCGATCGACTCCAGAGTGTCTCCGGTGTTCGCTGTGGGCCGTCTTCCGGCACGAGCCAGCAGCACGATGGACGTGAACCCCTGGGCCAGCGTGTCGTGGATCTCCCCGGCGAACCGGGTTCGTTCTTCGAGGACGCCGCGTGATCTCTCGGAGGCGGCGAGATCTTCCCGGGTCGACTCGAGTTGTCTGATCAGCTCTGCCTGTTTGGCGGTGAGTCGACCGATCCGGTGGATGGCGTAGGCGATGGTCGAGGCAGCTGCGAACACGAAGAAGGGGATCAACACCGTCCACATGGGCCCACCAATCGAGGCGACGGTCCAGATCGCCGAGACGATGCCGGCGAGGGTCAGACCCACCTTCGGGCGAGTCGAGTCGACGATGAAGCAGAGCCCGTAGAGCCCGAAGCTGAGCATCGACCAGCGGTCATCCGAACTGACGAGGAAGGTCCACGCGGCGACTGCGATCAGGATTCCCGACAATCTCATTGGGAAGGCTCGACCCGCCCAGGCGAGCACCATCCCCGCGAGGGCCAGCCAGGGGAGGGCGGCGGGAGCGATGTCGGCGAGCGAGTCGAATGATGGCCGGTAGCCCAAGGCCATCGATACCACGAACGAGACACCGATCAGACCCGCCCAGACTCCATCCCTCGGCGAGTCGGGGGCGGTGCTGGGCGGGCCGGTATCGGTGTTTGGTCGGACGGACTGGTTCAAGGTCGACAGCCTACGCTTCGACCGAGGCCCGAGTCCCGGGAAGGTAGCGAGTGAGCATCCCGATCACGGGGACGGCCACGACCACATGGAAGATGTTCAACCAGACGGCCGTCTCGATGGACTCGGCGGCCGTGAACGGGACGACTGCGTATCCGGCCAAGGCGATCAGCGTCACGGCGAGGAACGTCAACCGTGGCCTCCGTCCGAAGCGGCCGATCACATAGGCCAGCACAGCTCCCACCGTTCCGCCAAGGATGGTGAATCCGATGACATTGCCGAGGGTGACCTCACCGGCACCGGTCACCACGAGGGGGCCGGCCGATGCGTCTCGCCAGGAAGTGGGCCGAAGCCACCAACAGGACGGCCATGCCGGTTCCGGTTGCCCAGAGCCGTGCCAGGCTGCTGATCGGGCGGCGGGTCGATGAGACCTCGGCGGCCGGTCGTGTTGCTACTGCGTTCATGATGTGGATCCTTTCAATCCGGGTTGCATGTTCAGTGTTCGGTGGAGACCCGACGTCCGCATCAACCGATCAGTGGATCGTCGAACCAACCGGGATGCCGACACCGAGCGAGTACTCGTAGCGGTCCAGGCGGAAGCGCACGTAGAAGATCACGAAGAAGATGACGACACCCATCGCCGGCCATGCCATCAACGTCCGTGTGGTGAGGAACTCGGACGCGGTGGAGACGGTCAGATGCCAAGCCTCCCATGTCGTCAACCCGAGTTCGGCGAGCGCCACGACTGCGGTGACCTGCGCAGAGACCCTCCGGTAGACGGGATGGTCTGGAGACAGATGCCGGTACGGCGTCACGAGCGGAAGCGCGTAGGAAGCCGCCGGGCGCTCCGTGAATGCGGTGGCCCCGATGGCGATCGCCACGAGGGCGCTGAGGGCGACGCCCGCCCCGAAGTAGACGACCGGCGACTCGGTGACGACTCCCGCGATGGCCTTCACCACCACGAACCCCAGCGACAGCGGAAGCAGGATGCCGACACCGTTGCCGCGTCGCCGCCGGAGGACCAGCAACCCGAGAGTCGTGACACTGGCGGCGACCATCGCGCCGACCAGACCGAGCCAACCGTCGACCACGAGGAACACCCCGGTCGGGAGCAAGGACCTCAGCGCGGACGTGAGGCTCGGACGGGTCACCTGCGACGCCAGGTGATCAGATGCCGCGGTTGATCTCACGTTCGATCCTCTCTTCGGTGATGGGCAGCCGCCATCCGAACAGGTGCGATGCCTGGGCGGCGAGGCCGATTCCCTCCTCCGAGCAGCGGCCAGATGGGCCAGAAGTCGGCGGCGCCCGAACGGGCCCAGAGGGAGACCAGGTATCCGGTCAGCGCCAGGTAGAACGCCACATAGACGGCGAAGTGCCGTCGGGCCCGGATGCGGTGGATGGCCTGTTGTCTCAGCTGACTACTCATGTGGGTTCCTCTCGTTTGGTGGCCTGAGCCGGATGTGTTCCTCTACTGTCGGGGCCGGGACGCCTCCCCACATCAGCCGATCGGTTGATCTCGGGACCCAACCGACGGTCGATGTGCGGTGGTCGCCTCGTTTCGACACGCTGCCATGTCCATGCGGAGAGGAGGGAAGGACGATGTAATCGCCGGAAACTGCAGCCGAAGGATCAGGCAGGGCGAACGAGAGATCCAACGACGGGACAGGATGGCTCGCGCTGCGCACCTCGGTGGTCGGGAGCGTCGCTGCAGCGGTTGCGGTCGTGAGAAGCGGGATCGGGTCTCGGAGATCGGCTCGGCGCTCACCGAGTATTCGACTCTGGCAGGTCATGTGCGAACAGCGCATGCGCGATGTCCCAGACCCTCTTCTGCGGACCACGGGTTGACATCCGTACTTAGTACGGATAGATTCCCTCGTACTAAGTACGAAACATCGAATGAAGGGACAACCATGTCGACCGCCACACCTACTTCAACGACGGAAGATGCTCTGCTGCACGTCCAGCAAACTCGAGCCTTCCACCTCCACGCACGAGTGTTCGCCGCCTCGATGGTGATCATCTTCGCCGTGAATCTGGCCCTCAACGCAGCGGCCGGTATCACCGGCGAATGGTGGGCGTGGTGGTCGGTCTTGGCGCTGATCGGATGGGGCCTCGGGGTGACGGTCCACGGGCTCGTCGTACGATTCTCGAAACCCCAGAGCGGCGAATTGGCGCGCAGCCGATGAGGGATCGAGACACGCGCATGCAGCAGACCGACCCGATCCCAAGGGCGGCATGTCCACTTCTGTGATCGAAGTACGCGAACTGACCAAGCGCTACGACGACAGAACCGTCGTGGACGGCGTGTCGTTCTCCGTGGAGGAGGGCGAGATCTTCGCGATCCTCGGGCCCAACGGGGCCGGCAAGACAACCACGGTTGAGTCGATCGCAGGACTGAGGACCCCCGATGCGGGTCACCTGAAGGTATTCGGCTTCGACCCGATCGAGGACAGAAGCGAAGTGCGGCGCCTTCTCGGCGTGCAGCTTCAGGAGAGCAGTTTCCACGAGCGGGTGAAGGTTCGGGAGGTCATCGAGACCTTCGCCTCCTTCTATTCGGACCCGCTCGATGTGGTACCGCTGATCGAACGCCTCGGCCTCCGCTCGAAGGCGGACACGTTGTACTCGCGTCTGTCGGGCGGTCAACGACAACGCGTATCGATCGCAGTTGCCCTGGTCGGTAGACCCCGTGCCGTGATCCTCGACGAGTTGACAACGGGCCTCGACCCGCAGGCGCGTCGGGAGACCTGGGGGCTGGTCGAGGAGCTTCGGAACTCCGGGGTGACCGTCGTCCTGGTGACCCACTTCATGGAGGAGGCCGAGCGGCTGGCAGACCGTCTGGCTCTGATCGACGAGGGACGTCTCGTCGCGCTCGACACCCCCAGGGGCCTGGTCGACAGTGTTGGCCTGGAACAGCGGCTCCGATTCAGGACCTCCGAGCCGATCGAGGACGACGCACTGAGGCGCCTGCCCGACGTCACGAGCGTGACTCGCTCAGATGGCGAGATCGTCGTCACAGGATCCGAGAAGGTGCTCTTCTCGGTGGTTGCCTTCCTCGACAGGAGTCGGATCATCCCTGATCGGCTGCAGGTCGACCAGACCACTCTGGACGATGCGTTCGTTGCTCTCACAGGACGCAGTCTCGAGGCCAACCACCAGGAGGAGGCGGCGACATGAATGCCCTTCTGACACTGACCAAGACCCAATCGAAGGTGTTCCTCAGGGAACCGATGGCGGTGTTCTTCGGACTCGTCTTTCCTGCCCTGCTGCTCGTCGTGATCGGAACCGTGTTCCCTGGCGCCACCGACCCCAACGAGGGTCTGGGAGGGAAGAGCCTCGTCGAGATCTACGCACCCGTCAGCATCGCGCTCGGACTGGCCACGGTCGCGTTGTCGCTGCTGCCGGCGACCCTCGGCGGCGATCGGGAGAAGGGCATCCTCAGGCGCCTCTCCACCACCCCTGTGCACCCCGGGGCGATGGTCATCGCCCACCTCGTCGTGCAGTTCGTCGTTGTGAGCTTCGCGTCCATCGGGGCCACGTTGATGGGGATGTTGGTCTTCGACATTCCGCTCCCGGAGAGTCCCGGGTGGTTCCTGCTTTCGTTCGTTCTCGGCGCGGTCTCGCTGCTGGTCGTCGGGCTGCTCATCGGGGCGCTCGTGCCGACGGCCAACTCCGGTCAGGCGATCGGGATGCTCTTCTACTTCCCATTGCTCTTCTTCGCCGGCGTCTACATCCCCCTCGAGGTCATGCCTGCAGGCGTCCGGACCGTCAGTGGCTACACCCCGAGCGGGGCCGCAGTCGAGGCGCTGTCGGCCAGTTGGGCGGGTGAGATCCCAGCGGCATCGAGTCTGTTGGTGATGGCCGCATACGTGCTCGTCATGGGATCGCTGGCCACTTGGCTCTTCCGCTGGGATTGACGAGGCCCGCGTCGGGGCGATCCACGGTGCAGCCATCATCGCGACCACAGGATCGTTCGAGCTGCGCCTCGTTCCGTGGTTCGATATGAGGCTCGCTCCCTCGGGCGAGGCCACATGCGGGGATGGCTGGCGTTTGCGGCACTCACAGAGCCGGCCCGCACGCTCCTCGGCGGGCGGCTGAACTTCCCTCCGGACGTGGTGCCGTCGCGATATCACCGCTCACGTCTCGCATTGGGGCTTCGACCGCGTGCGCCGAGTGAACGTCAGCTCGATCGGGCAGACGACCGACCACAGAGCGGAGATGTCGAATGGCACAGCCACTGATCGACGACGTGTGTTTCCAGTGCGATCCCACCACCTCCTCGACTTGCTGGCCGACGTCCGCAACGAATCGCGGTGGAACAAAGGTGTGTCTGCGGCTGAACTACGGAGCGATGAACCGGGTCGGCGAGGGCTCGAAGTTCGTGACCGTGTATCGCGGAGTGGAGAACGATGTCACGCCCTCCGAGTTCGACCGACAAGTTCCTGGTCGTCGCCGCCCACAGCGATCGCGTGGGCATCGACACGACGTGCGCGTTCACGGAGGCGAACTGGGTACGAGGCTGGTGGTCTCCACCGACGTGAGACCGAAAGGCAACACGATGCTGTTCTCCCCGATGCTCCGGATGATGACTCGGCGTGAGACTGCGAAGAAGTGCGCGACCGTCAAGTGGGCCATCGAGGGCCAATCCGACTCCTCCTCGGATCGATTCGAGCTCAGCTGTGAATCCGCGGTCGTAGTCCGGTCAACCGCGAGGATCTCGGCGGGCGTCGCTCGCCGGACCATCCCGACATGGGCCGTCGAGCCGGACGGCGTCCACCCACACGACGGCCGGCCCCTCCCTGTGGAGGAGTCCTGTCGGGAACGGCTCTGGGGCAGCCGTCTAGTCTCAATTCCAGAGGAGGAACACCATGTCGTACACGCTGTTCGACGATGTCGCCGACGCGGTGGAGATTCCCGCCGAGGGCACGCTCAGTCGGGTGCTCTTCAAGGACGGCCCGGTTCGGCTCGTGGCGTTCGCATTCGACGCCGGTCAGGAACTGACCGAGCACACCGCCTCGGTGCCCGCCATCGTCCAGGTCATCGCCGGCGCGCTCACCGTCGAGGTGGGCGGTGATCGCCACCGTATGGGGCCGCGGTCCTGGCTGTTTCTCGAAGCGGGTGAGCCCCACTCGGTCTACGCCGACGAGCCCAGCCAGATGCTTCTGACGATGGTCCGAGGTGCCGGCTGAATGAGGGCACACACCGATGTCCACCGTTCGGATGCCCGGTATTGCGGCGACCGCCCGGCCGCGAGCGCGATCGGCTGCTTGCCTGGCTGAGTGTGCCGGCGGACGATCCTGGACCGGCGGCGGGAAAGCGTCTGGGGTTCGGCGGGCGGAGGGAATGGATCTGCCCGACGAACTCGAATCGATCATGAAGAAGATGAGCGTCGCGTTCCGGCAGCGAGCCGCGACGAGAGGAGCGAACGGTGGCGAACACCAACGAAACCAGGCATCGGATCTTCACCATGAGCTTCGCAAGCGTGTACCCCCACTACGTGGCGAAGGCAGAGAGGAAAGGTCGAACCAAGGCGGAGGTCGACGAGATCATCGGCTGGTTGACCGGCTACAGCAAACAAGGACTCGAGTCCCAGTTGAACGAGGAGACCGATTTCGAGACGTTCTTCGCCGACGCTCCGGAGATGAATTCGAACCGGACGCTGATCACCGGCGTCGTCTGCGGTGTGCGTGTGGAGGATGTCGAAGAACCGACGATGCGTGAGATCCGCCGCCTCGACAAGTTGGTGGACGAGCTGGCCAGGGGGAAGGCCATGGAGAAGATCCTGCGAAGTTCGTAGGCGCGCCACTCGAACTCGTCATGCCTGCAGAACTCCTCGAACGTCGTCGTTCCAAGGCGTGTGTTTGAGCCCTCATCCTCGGTCCACGGGACCTACGACTCGCTGAAGGCTCCGGTGCGACTTCGAGCGCCGAGATCCACCCTGCAGTCGTAGCTGCGTCCCGTGGCTTCGTTGTGACATGCCGTCCCGACCCATCGCCGAGAGACGTGGAACGCTTTCCTCGGCGTACTCGTGGAACCGCAGCCCCGACCGCCGCAGGAGCGAAGATGTCCCGCTAACCCAAAGGGGCAGTGCCTGTATCGACGCCGACGGGACCTGCACTTCCTCGAGTACGGCGGGGTGCGCCCGATCCGGCATGTCGACCGGCTTCCGGTCGAGATCGTCTGGCACGACGACCGTCTGCATCGATGCGGTCAACAGTTGTTCAGCCCGCCGGTTGTGGGTCGAGCACTGCCTTGAGTGCGTCGACCTGGCTGCGGCGGAAGTCCTGGACGACCGGGGCGCTGCCCAGGTCGAAGCCGTGGAATGCGCCCTCGACCACCTTGAGCTCACATGGAACACCAGCGTCCTGCAGGCGACGGGCGTACTCGACGTCTTCGTCGTGGAACAGGTCCAGCGTCCCGACACCGATCCACGCCGGCGGGAGGCCGGACAGATCCTCGGCACGAGACGGCGCAGCGTGCGGGTGCACGTCGCCACCCGTGGCGCCTGCCAGATACGAGGACCAGGCGAAGCGGTTGCAGGTCTGGCTCCACAGCTTGGTCGGCATGTCGTCGAGATCCGTTCGCTGGGCGGTGCGGTCGTCGATCATCGGGAAGACCAGCAACTGGAAGATGGGCTTGACATCCATCTCATCACGAGCACGGAGGGCCAACCCCGCAGCCAGGCCACCACCTGCGCTCCCGCCCCCGATGGCGATCCGGCCGGGGTCGACCTCGGGTTGCCTTGCCAGCCACGCCAGCGCTGCGGCACAGTCGTCCATCGCTGCCGGGAATGGATGCTCCGGGGCGAGGCGGTACTCGACGAAGGCCATCGCCACATCCAACTCGGGGTTGTAGCGCTTCTGGGTGAAGGAGAACTCCGAGCCGGCAGTCCCGACGACCATGCCGCCGCCGTGGATCCACAGCAAAGCCGGGGCGGGCGTGCGGCCCGACGGCGGACCGACGAAGAACACGTCCGCGGTGTCGCTCACCGACACCTTTCGTGCTGCCTTGGGATTACCGAACCGCTTCTGCAGCTTCTCGACGGTGCGGAAGAGGGGCAGCGTTCGTGGAAGGCCGATCGAAGGGGGGTAGAAACGTGCTTTGGTCAGTTCGGGGTGGTAGGTCGCCATGGCGGGAGGCTACTCCAGGCCCCGAGTCGCAGATCAGCTCGCTTCCAATGACTTCTTCAACAGAAAGTCTCCCGAGCCGGCCCCGGGCCTCGCTCATGACAGGTCGACCGGTCTCACCGGACCGAGCATCCGTTTGGAATCAGCCGGGTTGTCCGACTCTCCGCTACTCCTCGAGGCCGAGCGCGCGGCGGAGAGCGGCTGTGTCCCAAGAGATCTGCTTGCCAGGCCCACCAGTCGAAGGACCCCGTTGGGCACGGTCGAACTCGTCGAGGAGCCGCTCCACCTGTTCCCGTCGGGTGGGATCGGCGGCAGCCTCTCTGGGCGTGAGGCCGTCGAGGGCCGGTATCTGCTCGTCGAGCCACGCCGTCTGCGTCTGGCGAGCGATCTCCTGACCGAGCGCCTCCATCATCGTGTCCTCGTCGGTCCCGTCTGCGAAGCCGTCCATGAGCTCTTCGATCGCATCCCGGTCGATCATCCCGTCGATCAGACCCGGCGTGTGCACGATCCTCGGGGCCTGATTGAGCGCTCCGACCCATGCGCACAACTCGACACCGTCACCGTCGGCGCAGAGGTCCAGCACGGCAGATTCGTGTCCGGTCCGGACACCGAACAACCCTCCGATGATCTGATGCGACTCGCCGTCCGGCACGATTCGTGCGCAGTAGCGCTCGCCGGGCGCCATCATTCGGCTGGCGGTCCGTTCACGGACCTCCACCACGTCTCCGCTGGCGAGATCGCGCATCGTCACCGTCGAACCCGGCACGACCGACACCACCTCGTGCACACTTCGGTCGACGGTCAGCCACGACGAGGCGAGGAGCTGCTCGTCCTCCGGAAGCAGTGCACCGCGCTCGTGCAGGAACAACGAGAACAGCCGACCCTCGTGGAGGGCGGCGTCCATCACGATCGGATCTGCATATGCCTCGTCGTACATGCGTCGGAGCTCGTCGGAATCGAAGCGCTCCATCAACAGATCCGGGTCGTCGTCTGGGTCGCCCGTGGCCCTGACGGTCGCCAACTGCTCGACGAGATAGCGGACTTCGTTGTTGGCGTGTTCGACCCACAGCACCGCCTTCCGGCTCAGCCATCCGACTCGATCGGGCAGGGCAGGCAGATCGGACGCCCCCCAGTGGCATCGCTTGAACTTCCTCCCCGACCCACACCAGCAGGGGTCGTTTCGGCCGAGCTTGTGTCTCTCGGTGTGATCCAAGAACGGCTCGATGGTCGCAGCTGCGCTGTGCCGACCCTCGAGCTGATTCCACCAGCGCATCGCACCACGAGCATCGCCGCGATCGAATCGATACCAGCCCATTCGCTCGATGCCCGAACCCAACCAGGGGGCTGCCTGCACGGCTCGGCTCAGATGCTGTTCTGCGATCTCGGGGGCGCCGCATCGCTCGTGCAGCATGTACGCCAGATACTCCGCGCTGGCGATCTCTCGCGGCTTCCTGGCCACCGCGATCGCCCGTCGAACCAGTTCGAACAGGTTGCCCGGCGAGCCGGTCGGCCCGACCTCGAACTCATCGGCGAGATCGAGCCCGGTGAGGGAACAACACCTCGGACAGTGTGTCCAGAGCCTCGGACTCGGCACACTCGTCCAGGGTCTCGCGAATCTCATCGACCGTGGCATCGGGATCGCCCAACACATCGAAGGCATGGCCAAGTGCTCGCTGCCAGTGGGGGTCGTCGGTCAGTCGCATGGCATGGAAGTGCCTGTCGGCTGACTGCGCATGGCGCCAGACCTCCTCGTCGTGTGCGACCTCGCTTCCCCGCAGTTCGAGGCCTGCAGCGGCGCACAATTCGGCGAGTGGCGGTTGTAGTTCGGCGAAGAGGTCCGAACGGTGATGACAGAGCCACAACGCCAGCTCCTCGCCCGATACCGGGAGGCCGACCTCGGCAAGCAGGTCTTCGTACGCATCCCTCGCCGCCTTCACGACCTCATCGCGGATGTCCGGCTCGGTGGTGCTGCGAGCGATGGTGACCGTCGCGTTCACCGGGCCCTCCGCACCCCCGTCCGCCGCCGTCACGACAGCCGTGATGGACAGGAGGTCACCAGGAGCGAAGTCGGCGAGCCATCCGTCCGGGCCGGCCCATCCGAGATGCGCACGTTCGACGGAGAACTGCTCGATCTCGGTGCCATCTGCGAGTTCCACCGCATCGAACCGAGTGAAGGCGCCCAGATCGAAGCCGACGTTGAGGAATCCGATCTCGGCCTCTGCATCGTTGTGGCGGTGTGTGAACGTGCGACCGTCGACCAGGTCGGGCACATGGACGGTGGCGTCACCGGGGAGCCAGTGCAATGGTCCGTCGATGAGGTCGTCGATCACCTGCTCGACCGACGCCCTCACGATTTCAGAGTGCGACACCGAAAGAGACGCCACGACCATGTCGACGTGTTCGCCTGCCTCGATTCCAGGGTGCGCCCTGGCCGCGTCGATCAGCTCACGGGCGATCTCGCCCCTCGTCGGTAGTGGCAGCTCGTCCAGGGCCGATCCGTATGCATCGGCGTCGAACGGACGATCCGATGTCAGTGCCGCTTGGACCTGCTCGGCGATCACCATCGTGATCTGCCCCACGATCTGGTCGCGGTCGAGGCCCTCCTCCTCCAACCGCCGGGCGGTTCGCCAGGTGTCGGGTGGGTCGTCGGTGAGGATCTGCGTTGCCGCGATGGTCCTGACTGCCATTCGCGCCCGTCGGCTGTGCGCGTCCGGCGGGAGCGGAAGGTACTCCTCGACCAGGGCGATTCGATCGTCCTCGTCGTCGAGGTCGTAGTCGGCGAGCACGTCGAGCACCTCGGAGCCGAACAACCAGGTCAGTCGCTCACGATCCATGGACGAGACGCTAATGCGGTTCGGTGCAGGTTCGGGATCGCTACGCCGCTCGCGTCAGTCGCCGGACGATCCACCATTGGACCGCTCCAGAGAAGGTGACGAGCGCTGTCAGCACTGCGATCGTCGAGATCAGCGACAGGGTGCCGGTTGCCGCCAGCGTGGTGATGGCGATCCCGCCCAGCACCACCGGCGTGGACACCACGACCGCCGCGCCGAGCTCGGTCGATGCGGACGTCTCCATCTCGGGGTCCACCATGGCGATCAGCGCGAGTCCCGACGCAGCCGTGCCGGTGACCGTGCCGAACAACGCCAGCTGCCGTTCGAGCTTCAGCGTCGGTAGGTGGCGGCCCATGACCCAGATCGCCGTCGCCGTCGCCGCCACCGCCAGAGCGACCACAACGGCCATCGGGACGGCGACATCGCTCACGTTCTCCCAGGCGAGTGAGCCGAGGATGGCGATAGTCAATCCGTCGACGGCCCAGACCGTCACGGTTCGCAACGCAGCGTCGTCGACGTCGACGCGGGCACGACCGAGCACTGCGCGGACGGCCATCCCGATCAGCAGACAGACGAAGAAGAGCACTGCCAGCACCAGGTCCTGGACGTCCGGCCCGATCAGCCCGGTGACCCAGCGCACCAGCAGGTAGATGGCGGCGTAACCGACGGCGACCGCCAGCGCCGTCACCACGATCGAGCGCCGGTTCTTCGAACTCGTCGCGGCGTCCGACTCGACCGCCGCTCCTGTCGGGCCCACGGGGTTGCTTCGGCCGGGCGCCGGGACCGCCGCTGCTGGTCGGGTTCGGTCGCTCCGCCGCACTCGACGTGCCACGATCACACCACCGGCGTACGCGACGAGAAAGCCGAGCGACGCCATGGTGGCGCCGATGCTCGGTGCGTTCGCCAGTCCCTCCGCCTCCCACAACCGTCCGATGGACACGGCCTGGCCGGGACCTTCGTTGAGCCCCATCGGAGCCAGGAATCCGAATGCCGGGTGCAGGTCGCTGCCGGCACCGATCGCGACCCAGGTCACCAGGCCACCCATGATCGCCTGTAACGGGAAGCTCACCCACTGGCCGACCCCCATCCAGGCCGCGCCGTCACGCAGCGAGATGCCCGGCGATTTTGCCGGGGTGAGTCCGATCGCCAGGAACGAAGCCCCGAACAGGTGATACCCCACGTCCTGCCAGGCGATCACCGAACCGGGCAACGCCCCGAGCTGGCGGAGCGCCAGCGCCACCATGCCGCCGAGGACGGCGGCGGGAAGCGAACGCCGCAGCGAAGCCGGGGCGAACCGTGAGCCGACGACGAGGACAGCCGTCAGGATGGCGGCCGGCACCAATTCGGTCATCTGAACAGCGACTGGATGTAGGCGGAGATGAGCGTGGCTCGGCTCGCGGGATCGAGAGCGTCGATCGTCGCATCCACGATCGTGCGTTCGTTCGCGATGTCGATCTGGCCGAGCAGTGCCTGCAACGTGGCTGCGTCTGTGCCCGGGGGCAGCGGGATCGGCTCGACGGGCGTGTCGTCGCCCGATGCCGTCGCCACCAGATCGGCGAGCAACCGGTCGGCCAGTTTCTCGTGGGCTGCCGTGAGTGTCAGGTGGAGATGAGCCGGCGACGGGCCGAACGAGGGTGTGACCGTCGTCATCCACCCCAGATCCCGCATGCGCTCTGCATGGCGGAACACGTTCGAGGATGTGATGGCCAGCAGGGGCGCATCCGGCTCCACGACGACCCGAGCGTTCGAGTCGGCTGCGTCACGCACTCCGTCGACGATCGTCCGCGTCGCCGACCACGCGCTCGCAGTGGCGTTTCGATAGCCGTCCATCCCGAGATGCTCCACGACGGCCCATGCGGCCGCGATGGGGCCTCCGGAGCGTGTCGAGCTCAGCACCGGGTTGGCGACCGGGTAGCCGGTCCAATCGGCGGTGGCGAAGTACTGGAAGGAACGGTCGGTGGCGTCGGCGTAGCACACCAGTGACGCTCCCTTGGGTGCGTACCCGTACTTGTGGACGTCGGCCGAGATCGATCGGACGTCCGGGATCGAGAAGCCGAACGGTGGCGAGCCGTCGATGAACGGCAGCACGAAGCCTCCCACACAGGCGTCGACATGAAGCCAGACGTTGCGGCTCCGGGCGACCTCGGCGATGGCGTCGATGGGGTCGACCACGCCGTGGGCGTACGAGGGTGCCGAGGCGACCACCGCGATCGTCCGATGGTCGATCGCCTCGGCGATGGCTTCTGGGATCGCACGGAACTCGTCGTCGACCGCTGTCGGGCGGACCTCGAGGTCGAGCACTGCGGCGGCCTTGTGAAACGCCGCATGAGCGGTGATCGGCAACACCAGGACGCCCCGGCCCTCCAGCCCTTCTGCGCGTGCACGGTCCCTGGCCGCCTTGCAGGCGAGAATGATGCTCTCGGTGCCTCCCGACGTGACGTGCCCGACCATGCCGGGTCCGCCGTCGAGCAGTCCACGGGCGAACTCGATGAGGTCGTTCTCGAAACGGATGAAGCTGGGGAACGCCGTCGGATCGAGGCCGTTGGCGCCGGCGAAGTGGTGGTAGGCGGCGTCCGACAGCTCCTGGGTGTCCGGCCCGTCGAAGACGTACGAGAAGGCGTGCCCCCGATCCCAGACGCCATCGGACTCGGCTATTGCTGCCAGCTCTTCGACGATGTCGCTGGTGGGCCTGCTCATCGTTCTGAGACTACGTGTCTCGACGGTCGGTGCCCCGTCGGAGCGACGACGATCGCTCGTCCGACGACTGCGGCGTCAGACTCGTGCGACGTATTCGACGACGTCCGGGTCGTCGATGAGGCGGCCACCGCGTACGGTGGCGCCGATGACGATGCCGGCGGTGGCGAGCACGACGTTCTTGAGGATGTACTGACCCTCGAGTGTCGGGACCAGGAACTCCGTCCATGTCACATTCGGGGAACAGGAACGAGCGGTGTCACCGTGCCCGAGCATCTGGCCGGCCAGCAGCAGCAGCGTCAGTCGCAGTGCCTTGCCGAAGATGAGGCCAAGTCCGATGGTGGTCTCGAGGACCGCCAGACCGAGTCGGGCCAACGTCGGAGGAAGCAGACCGAAGGTGAGGCGGTCGATGGTGTCGAGCGCCAGCCCGTCTGCCGGGCTGAGGCCCGGCCAGAACTTGAGCACCCCGAACCAGAAGAACACGATCCCGATGCTGATGCGCAACAGCGTGATGCCGTGGTCGGCGAAGAGGCCGGTGATCCGGCGGTCGAGTTCGGCGAAACGTTCGCTGTTCATGGGGCGAACGCTAGGTATCGCGGTCCCGTACCGGTAGCCGGGATCGCCGTGTGCCGTCGCTCCGACCGCTCGTGACGCTCCCCAGGCGGGTGGCCGGAGGTGGGCATGGCTAGCGTTGCCGGACGACAGCCACTTGCCATGAAAGCGGACGATGATCTTTCGGAGACGTGATCGGGACCCTGCCAGGCAGAGGGTCGAGCGGTTCGACGGCTGGTGGCAGCCAGACCCGGCTTCGCCGTACCCGCGTGTCGGTGGCAAGATCGAATGGGATTCGTTCGGCAGCGGTGACTCCGAGATCGAGCTGTTCGCCGTCATCCCGGGACTCCCCGACGGAAGCGAAGTCGTCGTGAGGTGGGGTGACGTCGAGGTCATGGTGGTTGCCGCCCGCGGCGGAGTCGTGAAGCGGGACCTGGAGACGAAGGACGGAGATTCGGTGCCTCGTCTCGCCGGCCAGCAGGTCGAAATGCATCACGAGGGCATCGTCATCGCCCGCACGAGACTCGAGGCGTGAGAGCGCCTCAGTCGGCCTCGGTGCCCGACCGGAAGTACTCCGGTCGGCTGACGTGGGTCTCGCTTACGAACATGACGCCGTGCTGGTTCTGGAGCACTCGCCGGATTCCGGCGATCAGCGGTTCGGCGCTCTCCATCGGAACGATGCTGATCAGCATCGACAGGCTGTTCCTGTCGTTGAAGAGCAGCCGGCCTTCGTGCTGGCCGCCGTGCCCGAGCCCCGAGACGCCGTGGAGCGCCGTGTACCCGGTGGCACCGGCCGACAACAGCAGGTCGCGGATGATGTGTTCGTGTTCGCCTTCGATGACGACTTCGATTCGTGCCATGGGTGTGAGCCCGGTCCAGTTGTTCATGGGGCCTCCGTAGTCGGCTTGAGTGTCGGGTCTGGGTCGAATACTCGTGGCATCTCCGTCCACGTGCCGGCGGGTGTTCTCGTCGACCAGCGATGGTCGGGTCGTGCTCGGGCGGCAATGCGTATCCATGATCCCTCGACGAGTGTCCGCAGGATCCGATTGTTGGAGATGATCTCCTCGATCCGACCGAGATCGGCCTGGATGACGGCGAGGAGTCGCAGGGGCTGGTGGAACGGGGCCCCGTCGACATGGGTGCTCTGCAGGGGGAGCCCGATCCGGATGTCGCCGCCGTCGCCGGAGAAGACGGCCGTCGTTCCGATCGGGTTGTGGAGCAGCTTGTTGCCGGCCCCGAACACCTCCGGGTCGACCGTCGAGAAGTAGTACTGGGCGGAGATCCAGTGTCCGACCACGAGGGGCGCGGTCATGATGGTCTCCAGGACACGGCCCGTGGGGTCGTCTGCGGCGTTGTACGTGTGCAGAAAGGCGCGACCGTCGAGATCGAGGCCGGTCGTCATCGAGCGAGGCCCGATGATGAACGCTGCGTTGCGAGCCAACCCCCACTCCGGTCGGACCTGGGCCCAATCTGCCCCCCGTTCGGAGACCCGTTCGGCATCACCCGGAAGATGGGTCGACCTCGCTGCCGCCTGGCGTTGGCCGGCACGGTCCAGGGACTGTTGCAGATCGATCAACGCGGCACGATGCGTCGGGGGTGCGTCGGTGGCGTCGAGCAGGGCGACGCGGTCGCTGGCGGTGTCGTGAACCGCGGCCAGAAACCAGGTGTCGTCGGGAATCGTGATGCCGCGGTCGATCAGTCCGTGGCGGACATCGGCCGAGTTGAGCAAGGCGGCAACCGCACGGGCGTTGTCCTCCCCGCCTGCTCCGGCGCAGGCGCCGCACATCAGGGCGGTTGCATGCGGGTTGTTCGTCGTCTCGCTGGTGTGGCCGCACAGCACCACGAGCGGCGAGAACCGCTCGGTCAGACCCATCGTGTTCAGAACCGACTCGGCGAAGAAGATACGCCTGTCCACGAGCAGCTCGTCGTCGTCGATGAGCATCCGCGTGCCTGGCGGGTCCAGGGGTCTCGGGCGTCGCGGAACGAACGTGCGGGCCGCTGCGGCCGGGCCGACGAGCCAGCCGGCGGTCTCCGCCAGCGCAAACGGAGCACCCGGGCCGTACTTGGCGCCGGAGTGTGCGGCCTTGACGCCGGCGATCCGCCGTTCGATGGAGAGCTGTTGGGCGACTGCCGGGATCGCGTCCTGGCGGGGGGACTCCGCCGCCTGGATGACCGGCGAGACCAGGACCGGACACCTCGGCTCGGAGTGCTCCCATCCGACCCGGCGAATCCGCATCGGGACACCGAAGAACCCGGCGAAGCCGAGGGTCTCGGTGTCGTGGAGGTCTTCGAGGTTGCGCCTCAGGCCCTCGGATCGCACATCGATACAGAACACCATCTGAACCTCCGGCCGCTGGAACACGGGGCCCGGATCGAGGCGGTCCAGCATCGCCAGCAGCCGATCGTCGAAGGCCCGTTCCTGGGCTTCGACCCACATCACACCCCGAGTGTCGGGAGGGACCTGCGAGAGGACCTTGGCAACGGGGATGCGATCGCCGGGACCACCCGTCGGGGCGACTGAACCCAGCACTGCCTTGACGCGCTCGTCGAGAGACGGCGTTGTCGGCGAGTGCCGAACCGGCCGGGTTGTCGGACGGGCAGGGATCGGTGCTCCGATGGCGAGTTCGATGAGCGCCCGAATCGCAACGATCTCGATGGGGGCGAGTGGCGGCCGGGGCTCGTCCGGCTGTGCCCATTGGTTGCGCCACTTGGCCAGACCCGACCATCCCGGCAACTCGCACAGATGGCGGCGAGCTTCGGCGACCCGTTGCCCCTCGGTGATGCCGGTGACCGTGAACACGGCGTCGAGAATCGATGCAGGGTCTTCGCCGAGTCGGCTGATCCAGTCTCTCGCGTCGGCGCTCGCCCGGAGACGGGGGTCGGTGAGGAGCAGCAGCCGGCGTGCCATCTGGGTGAACGTCTCGCCTGGGTGTCGGATTTCCCAGTGCGGCGGCTCGACGTAGGCGGCGAGCCAGGCGGACAGCACGGCGTTGATCAGCCTGGTCGTGTCGTCGGCCGGGCTCGCCACGGTGGCGTGGTCCGGAGGCCCATGCAGCATGTCGGCGACGATGACCTCGACCGGTTCCAGTCTCCGCCCGTCGACGACGATCGGGTCGCGCGAGCAGAGTTCTGTGAACCGTCGGAAGGCGACATGCCGAAGGTCGTCGTCGGTGGTGAGGCCCTGGCTGTGACCCCGGCGGAAGTGCTCGAGATCGAGATGCGTCCGCGCCCCGAGCCATTCCCGGGCGGCGGCCGTGGCTGCGTCGAAACCCATCGACTCGAGATCGCCCAGCGGATTCACGGCGACGAAGGACGAGAGCGGCCACTGCGGTGCGATGATTGCCGCGGCGACTGCGACATCTGCCCTGATCTCCGCCCGCCGGACGCCACTCGACTCCACCGGTCGTGCGAACACCTCGCGACTCGCCTCGGTACCCGGGGCGGCGCGCCTGGCTCGACCCGCCTCTGCCAGTGCGAGAACGACACGCTGCGCACGGTCGCGCAGTGCCACACCCGCTGCACCGGGGAACGCCGCAGCGGTCCCCACAAGTGCCGCGATCGACACGAGGGTGGCCACCAGCACGGTCGGCCCGATCGCGGTCTCGGCTTCGAGGCCGGCGAGCGATGGCTTGACGAAGGCCTCTGCGAGGCGCAACCCACCGAGGTAGAGGAAGGCGGAAGCGATCGCTCCCATCGCACCGGTACCGGCGGTGGCCATCTTGGGGAATGGGGATCTCTGTAGCCACTTGTCGGTTCCGAACACGATCGTCAGCCAGGCGAACACCAGCACGAGGATCGTCCCGGCCGGTGACACGTCGGGCGGAATCACGAACGCCGCCGCCGTCACGGCGATCGTGGTGAAGGCGATCGAGAGCGTCCATCGCAGAGGAGTTCGGATCCGGGCGAGTGGTGACGGGCTGCGCCGATCGCGCATCGCCTTTGCCGCGGTGTCGCCCGCGTCGAGAAACAGCGATGCCTTGTACATGCCGTGGCCGGCGATGTGGAAGACGGCGCTGCTGAACGCGCCGACGGAGCACTGGACGATCATGAACGCCATCTGCGCAACCGTCGACCACGCCAGGCTCCCTTTGACGTCCGAGCGCAACGCGCCGGCGGCCGATGCCAACACCACGGTCAGCACCGCGAGCGTGAATGCCAGGATCACGGCGGGGGTCGAGGACACGAACGGATCGCGGAGTCGCAGCAACAGGAGGCCGGCTCCGCTGACCAGACCGGCGTGAACGAGCGCGGAGACCGGGGTGGGGGCGGCGAGCGTCCCGATCAGCCAGCGATGGAACGGGAAGAGCGCCGACCGGGAGGCGCCGGCCACGACCACCAGGACCATCACGACGTGCAGAGTGGGGGCGCCTCCGGTCGACGCCGTCATCAGAGCCTCTCTGGCTGCGGCCCCACCCGCGAGGAAGCCGTCCGAGCGGGTCGCGGCCAGGACCACCGCTGCGACCAACGCGACGTCACCGACCGTCAGTGTCCGGAGGATGCGGCGTCGCGCCCGGGATGCCGCCGGCCACGACGCCTCGAATCCGATCAGGCCGACGAGCGCCCAGCCCGACGCGATCCACCCGATCACCGCGATGATCGGCCACGAGACCACGATCACCATCGCCGACCCGGACACCACCACGCCGATGAGGGCGAAGTACCGGCCCGCACGACCATCGTCGTCGAGGCTGCGACGAGAGAAGCCGGCACACGACGGTGGCGGTTCCGGTCACCACGAACAGCAGCAATGCGCCGGCCCGGTCGATCGAGCCTTCCAGCCATCCGGCGGCGTCGAGTCGCCCATCGGCTTCGAGTCCGCTCAGCAGGAGGAGCGCCAACGACGCCGCGGTCGAGATGGCGCCGGCACCGGTCACCGCCCGGCCGGCTGGTGCGAGCCTCTCGGATGCGAAGGCGATCGCCGATCCGATCAACGGAGCGACCACTGCGGCGACGATGAGGATGCCCTGGGTCAATTCAAGGCCGTCCCGGAATCCGGGGGGAGAGCGTTCAGGATCGACATACGTGGTTGTCCAGGGCTCGACGGGAAGGGAGGCTAATACATGCAACAGAATTCATGTAATGCGTATCTACTGTTGTCGGCCGACTCGAGCAGTACCCGAGGCAGGTGGAATCGTATGCGGTTCGACTGGTGTGATCACGACGCCGAGCGCGACGATGGTGAGTGGCCGGCCGGTGTGGCCGGTCGCCGCGATGAGGGGACTCAGGGGTGCGGTTCCGGTGGGCACTCGAAGAGGCGAGTTCTCGCCCGTGTGACTGCCCGAAACCCCCTCGATCGCATCACCGCGCCAGCGGTCAGTCGGTCAGGTCCATCGTGTTTGCGACGGTCACGAGGGTCGAAGCCGCTCGACGGAGCTCTGGATCGCCGGTGACCAATGCATCGGCCTGCAGCCGGGTCAGGGCGATGTACTCGGCGTCGAAGGTCTCGTCCAGGTCGAGTTCGGTGGCCATCTGCCATGCGACGTCCTGGAGCACCCGATCGCCGAGAAGTCGCATCCGCAGCCCACGGATGTAGGAGAGCGCCTGCTTCGCATCGGCCTCGCTCATCTCACCCGAACGCACCATTCCGTACAACGTCGAGAGCACCTGTGAACGGATGAGAGCCGGCGCCACGAGCTGGACGCCCTCTGCGATCCGGCGCTGGTCTGCGGCGAGCGACAAGGCGACATCGGGTGTGATGACGTAGCGCAAGCTTCCACCGCTCACGTCATGCCGGCTGCGGCATCGATCACCCGGGCGAGATCACCCGGACAGCTGAACATCGGCCAATGACCCGAGTCGATGTCGAGATACGAGACCCGGGTTGCCTTGGCGAGCTCGGGCACGTCCCCTCCGTCGACCCACGACTTGGCCTGATCGACGTCGTACTCCGGGCAGATCATGACCACCGGAACATCGAAACGCCGCTCGTCGGTGAGCCGGACGGTCCCCGTGGCGACCCCTCCTGGCACCGGCACGGTCATGTCGGCGATCCGGTTGCGATCCGCTTCGTCGAGGTCGCGAGCATCAGGTCCTTCGAACGGTTCCCACCCCGGAAACGGCATGACGCCGTCGGAGAGGGGGAAGAAGTCTGCATACGCCTCGCCGTCGGCGGCAGGGAACCCACCGACGAGCGCCACCCCGGCGATCGCATCGGGCCGGCGATCGGCTGCGATCCATGCGAGGGTGCAGGCCGCCGAATGGCCCACCACCATCGATGAGTCCCTCTGGTCGACGGCATCGATCACGGCTTGGACCTGGTCTTCCAGTGTCGCGGTGCTCGAACCGTCGTCGACGCCGGGGAGCGGCACGGCCGAGGCCCTGTGTCCGAGCGCTTCCAGCTCCTCGATCACCTCCTGCCAGATGAAAGACGGGAGCCACAAACCAGAGATCAGGAGAACATCCATCCAGCCACTCTATGACCCTCCATGGAACCGCGCCGTCAGGCTGCCGTCGACGTGGCTGCGAGTGATCCTCCATTGGCATTGACCCGATTCTCGGATCGGCCCAGAATCGGGGGATGCAGGAGATCACCGGGTACCCACAGATGCCGCCACTCGATGACCCCGGTCTCGAAGAGCTGTTGGCCGGCCCGCACATCGCCCGGCTCAGCACGATCAACCCCAACGGCACACCCCACACCATGCCGATCTGGTACGAGTGGCGGGACCGACAGATCCACGTGAGCACCCAGTCCCAGCAGGTGAAGGTGAAGAACATGGCGCGCGACCCGCGCGTCACGGTGCTCATCGACACCGATACGTTCCCCTACAGGGGGGTGATGATCTACGGGACCGCCGAGTTGGACTTCGAGGACGCGGTGAACAAGCGTGTTTCCATCTTCGAGCGATACATCGGAAGCCGGGAAGGAGCAGTGGACGCAGCTCGGGGCCTGGCCAGCAAGTGGAAGCCGGTCGTTGTGCACATCACGCCGACGAAGATGATCTCCTTCGACTACACCAAAGGGTCCCTGCAGCCGCTCGAATGAGATCACTCGGGCGGTCGGCCGTGGACGTGCACCGAGCCCAGGTGAACTGACGTTTGTGCCTCGGCTGAATGGTCGAATTCGCATCCGAGTTCGACCGATCTCAACGAGTGAGAAGAACCGCCACGCCGGCGACTGTGACGATCGCGCCGATCCCGCGTCGCCAGCCAACCTGTTCCGAGAAGAACAGCCGACCCCCGATGACCCCGAAGACGATGGCGATCTCACGCGCCGGTGCCACCAGACCGATGGGGGCGATCCGAGCGGCGGCGAGAACCATCGAGTACGCGACGACTCCAAGGACTCCGAGAATCATCAGGCCCGCCCCTTCTCGCGAGACGATCTGACGGAGCCCGGCTGCACCGCGCCTGGCATACAGCAGCGGCACCATCACGACCGCCAGGCCTGCGTAGAGGGTGGCGGTGTATGCGAACCCCGATCCGGCCACACGGACTCCGGCGGTGTCGACAACGGTGTAGGCGCCGATGAAGAGGCCGGTGACGAGTGCGAACGCCACACCCTGGAACCGGCGATTCGACAACGCGATCAGTCCGATTCCACTGACCACGATCGCAACGCCCACCCATCCCGCTGCGGTGATCGAGTCGCCGAGGAACACCGTGCCCCCCAGCGCGGCCAGCAGCGGACCGAGGCCGCGTGCGATCGGATATGCCGTTGATATGTCCGTCCGCCGGTAGGCGGCGGCGAGGGCGGTGTAGTACCCGGCCTGGAGGCCGATCGACACGCCCAGGTAGGGCAGAGCCTCCGACGGCACCGTCCCGAACAGCAGCGACACGGGAAACGCGATCACGGCTCCGCCGATGGCAGCCATCGTGATGGCGAGTGCACCGTCCTCGGCTCCTTTCAGGAGGAGATTCCACGTGGCGTGGACCAGTGCGGCGCCGAGAATCAGCGCAACGGCCGTCCCCGGCATCACCTCGCGAACGCTTCGAGTACGGCCGCTCCCTGCCACGAACCAGGCGGCCGCAGTCCCATGGCGTGGGCCAGCGTGGGAGCCGTGTCCAAGAGGCACACCGCGGTTTCGAGCAGGTGGTTCCGGCGGATGCCGGGGCCGGAGATGATCCAGGGGATCGTCAGGTCGTCGGGGTGACCGGTGCCATGGACGTGATCGTGGCCACCGTGGTCCGAGGTGACGACCGTGGTGGCGTCTGCGCCGAGTCCGTCGAGTACGCCTCCGAGGACTTCATCGACGGTCTCGATCTGGTGCAGGTACTCGTCGCTCATCCACCCATGCTGATGGCCGGCGATGTCGATCGACCCCAGATAGACGAACGCGAAGTCGGCGTCGGAATGCCCGAAGAAGTCGGCCACCGCCTCGGCCACCTGGTGGTCTCCGTCGGTCCGCCAATCCAGGTTGCGGAACCAGGTGGCGGCCATCGAGCCCGGGGACCACAGGTCACGCAGCGGCTCCCACGTGTAGAACGCCACCGAGGACCTCCCTGTCATCGCCACCTGATCGACGAGATTGGCGAAGGACCTTCCCTTTGTGTTCCACGTGTTGTCGACCACTCCGTGGATGTTCGGGGGAACGCTGGTCAGCATGGAGAGATGGGCCGGAAGCGTCACGGCCGGCACGACGGTCGTGGCGGACATCGTCGAGCTCCCCGCCTTCGAGAAGGCGTCCAGTCGAGGTGTGCTGACCAGCGGGATGGCGTCCGGCCGCAACCCATCGAGCACGACGAGGGAGGTGACCATGGGGGCGTGAAGTATACGAACGCGATGCCTCGGCGGCCTCAGGGCTGGTTGTCGTCACATGGGCGCCACCGACCGAGGAGGTGCGTCAGCCTTCGGTGGGGCCGGACATGATCTCGGCGATGGGGCGGAGCGACATCCAGGACTGCTCGAGGGGACGGTGGGCGTCCGGCTCGATCATCCGATCGAATTCGGCCAGATTCGTGAATCGAACCTTTCCCTTCTGCAGCCCGATGAACGCGCTCGTGGGACTCTTGCCATGCAACTGCTCGACCAGGTACTCGACGCATTTCGACGCAAGCCTCGTGGCCTGGATGCGATCGAACGGTGACGGGTCGCCTCCCTGTTGGATGTGACCGAGGATCGACTGGCGCACGTCGAAGAGGTCTCCGCCCTCCCGTTCGAACAGGGAGCGGATGAAGCCGGTCGTGTAGACCGGATCGACGTTTTCGCTGCGGATCAACAAGCCGAGACGCTTCCCGCGGCGGAAACCGGCCTTGAGCGCGTCGAGATCCACCTCCAGGTCGGCGAGCGAGACGCCTTCCTCAGGCAGGTAGACGCGTTCGGCGCCCGTCGCCAGCCCGCTCATCAAGGCGAGATAGCCGCAGTGACGTCCCATGACCTCGACGACGAAACAGCGGCCGGACGCCACTGCCGACTGCTTGATCTTGTCGACGTTCGACACGATGTTGTTCAGGGCCGTATCGGCCCCGATACTGATCTCGGAGCCGGGCAGATCGTTGTTGATCGATGCCGGCATGCACACGATCGGCAGTGCCAGATCCTCGTGGAGGGCGCTCGCCGCCCGATAGCCGGCCCAACCTCCGATCATCAAGAGCCCATCGATGCGATGGGACTCGATCTGTTCGGCGATCCGACGAACATCGTCTTCGGTGGGCACGTGGCGGCTCGTGCCCAACTCCGCACCGCCGCTCGCCACCCAACCCGACACACCCATCCACTGCATCTCCTCGATTCGGCCGTCCTCGAGACCTCGGAATCCGTTGGTGACGGCCAGCATCGTGTGACCGAGGTCGAGCCCGACGCGAACGGCGACGCGGACGGCCGTGTTCATGCCGGGCGCAGGGCCTCCGCCGTGGAGCACTGCCAAGCGGAGCTGTTGGCCCTCTGACGCAATCGAGCGAGGTTGGGCGCGCACCATCGTTCGCATGATGTCGAACGAGTTCCCGAAGCTCCCACCCCGCATCTCCATCGCTGACTCGTAATCGCCTTCACCGATGACATCGGCGACGGCTCGTGTCCTGTTCACGCAGTCCATCAAGGGGCTGCTGATGATCTGGTGCTCGCGTATGCCGATCAGCTGGGGCTCTCCGCCCGGAGACGTCAGTACCTGTTGGACGGCGGCGTAGCCGAGGACCGTGCTCAGGTAGCGATCGAATGCGCTCGGCGACCCGCCCCGCTGGACGTGACCCAGGATGGTCACACGCGTGTCCTCTCCGAGTTGCGCCTCGAGGACCGACTTGACGTGATCGGCGGTGATCGGGTTTCCATGTCGATCTCGGGCGCCCTCAGCCACGATGACCATGTTCTGCCGGCGACCGATGGCTCGCCCGGCGGTGAGGGCGCGACCCATCGACTCTTCCCAGTCGTCGGTGTCGGGCGGGTTCTCCGGGATCAGCACCCAATTCGCCCCGGTGGCCAGTGCGCTCATCAGCGCCAGGTAGCCGCAATGTCGTCCCATCACCTCGATCACGAAGGACCGCTGATGGCTGGAGGCGGTGCTGTGAATCGCGTCGATCGCCTCGGTGATCCGATGGAGGGCCGTGTCGGCGCCGATGGTCATGTCCGTCCCGAACATGTCGTTGTCGATGGAGCCGACCAGGCCGACGAGCGTCAGTCGGCGATGGGCGTCCGCCTGGGAACCTTCGACCGTGCCGTCTTGGACGAGCTCGGCGAGCAGCTCGGGCCACTCCTCGCGGAACAGGTTGGCGCCGGTCAAACTGCCGTCACCCCCGATGACGACGAGGGCGTCGATCCCGCGCTGCACCAGATTGCGAGCAGCGTTTCTCCTCCCGTTGCGGTCCCGGAACGCCGCACAACGGGCGGTACCGAGCACGGTTCCGCCCTGATGCAGGATGCCCCCGACGTCGTCGGATCTCAGCTGTCGGATCGAGTTGCCCCCGTCGACCAGGCCCTGAAAGCCCTCCCACACTCCGAAGACGTCCATCCCTTCGTGAAGTGCGCCTCGCACGACGGCGCGGACTGCGGCGTTCATGCCGGCGGCATCGCCCCCGCTGGTGAGGACGGCGAGTTTGGTCGGTCGATGTGGCGTGGTCAGCACGCATGCCTCCAGGGTCGATCCGGCGATGGACAAGGAGAATCTCGCAGAGCCCGAGGTGTTGTGGCTTCGCTCACCGCGGCCCGATCACGAGGGGAGCGGCGGCCTTCGAACGTCCCACGTGTGCTGCGACAGCCGTTCGCCGGCGAGAAGAACGTCTCGGGTTTCGCCATCCACGCCTCCAATGTCGACCTTCCACAGCCTTCGAGAGCGAGAACGAACGCGCCAGAGGACAATGTCAGACCAGTCGGAACGTCGGACCAGTCGGTCCGTTCGCACATCAGGATCCCGCCGAATCAGTGCATCGAATCTAGATTTGCCTCACATGGGCGAAGACCGAGCGATCGAGACCCGGGTGGGTCGCTTCGAGCTGATCGAGCCAGGCATCATCTTCTGGACGGTGTCGTTCGCAGCGACGCTCGACGGGGACTCGGCGGGAGAGGCCGCTGCAGCAGCCAAGACGCTTGCCTCCGGGGAGCCGGTTGTCATTCTCGCCGATGCCCGCGGGCTGGGATTCGCAGACCGGAAGGCACGGGACGTCTTCGCCGGCACCGACATCGAAGGCCTGGTGGCCACCGGCGTGATCGTCTCGAATCGCGTCGTCCGGTACCTCGCCGAGCAGTACGCCCGTCAGACCGAAGGTCGACGCCCGTTCGAGATCTTCAACGTCGAGAGTGCGGCCGTCGAATGGGCGACCGATCAGCTTCGCGTCCGTCAGGCCGAGTGATGCGACCATGAGGGCGATGGTCGTGCCGTCATACGGAGGGCCCGACGTGTTCGAGGTGCGGGAGTTGCCCGATCCCGAATGTGGGCCGGGACAGGTGCGGATCGGTGTCGAGTTCTCAGGCGTCAACTTCACCGATGTTCGCAATCGTCGGGGCGACGGCCTCGGCCGTCCACCAATGGTCGTCGGGATCGAAGTCGCCGGCCGGGTGACGGAGACCGGGCCGGGCGTCGAGGACTTCGTCGCCGGGCAGCCGGTTGCGTCGCTGTGTGGGGGGAGCGGATACGCCGAGCAGGTCGTCACGGACGCGAGCCGCGTCGTGCCGCTGCCGGCCTCGCTCGCAGGCGATCCGGCCTCGGCGTGCGTCACCGGCGTGCTCCCGTCGGCGCTCAACCTGCTTCGCCATGGCGGCAGCGTCCGACCCGGTGAATCGATGTTGTTCCATGGCGCGGCGGGAGGCGTGGGATCGGTGTTCGCTCAGGCGGCCCGCTATCTGGGATTGGGAACGGCGATCGGGACCGTCGGTCGGGAGTCGAAGCTCGATGCTGCGATCGGATACGGGTACGACCATGTCGTCGTGCGTGAACGCTTCGTCGAGGGCGTCCTCGAACTCACGGGCGGCAGGGGAGTGGACGTCGTGTTCGATCCGATCGGGGGCGACGTGCGGGCGAAGTCGTGGGAGGCGCTCGCAGACTTCGGTCGGTTGGTCCACTTCGGAAACGCTTCCC
>CAVWBT010000013.1:0-255324 GCA_963753285.1 uncultured bacterium | reverse complement strand
AGTCTCCATGCGCAATGCGGTCATCGTCGATGCAGTCCGTACCCCTTCCGGCAAGCGGAACGGCAAGCTCAAGAACATCCATCCGGTCGACCTCGCTTCGATCCCGCTGAATGCACTGGTCGAGCGCAACGACCTCGATCCCGGCCTCGTGGAGGACGTGATCATGGGATGCGTGATGCAGACCGGCGAACAGGCCGTCAACGTCGGGCGTAACGCCGCGCTGGCCGCCGGGTTCCCAGAGGACGTCGTCGGCACCACGATCGACCGCCAGTGTGGCTCATCGCAGCAGTCCGCCCACTTCGCTGCCCAAGGCGTGATGGCCGGGGCGTACGACGTTGTGATCGCTGCAGGCGTCGAGTCGATGACCCGGGTGCCGATGGGCGTCACGATGCAGCAAGGCCCCGGCCAGCCGTTCGGTCCGATGATGCAGCAGCGGTACTCACACGGACTTGTCCCGCAGGGTATCTCCGCCGAGATGATCTCCGAGAAGTGGGGTCTGGGGCGCCAGGAACTCGACGAGCTGTCGCTCGAGTCGCATCGGCGGGCCGCCCAGGCCACCGACGAAGGCAGGTTCGAGACCCAGATCGTCCCGGTCGAGGTCACGCTCGACGACGGCACGACCGAGATGATGACCGTCGACGAGGGCATCCGATTCGAGACGACCATCGAGAAACTTGCCGGCCTCCAGCCCGCCTTCAAGCCGGACGGGATCGTCACGGCAGGCAACTCGTCACAGATCTCGGACGGCGCGGCTGCGCTGCTGATCATGGACGAGGACACCGCAGAGAAGATGGGGCTCGAGCCGATGGCGCGCTTCACGGCGTTCTCGCTAGCCGGGGTCGATCCGGTGATGATGCTCACCGGCCCGATCCCCGCTACGTCCAAGGCGCTCGACCGGGCGGGGATGACGATCGACGACATCGACCTATTCGAAGTCAACGAGGCGTTCGCATCCGTCACCGCTGCCTGGCGGATCGAGCACGGCGGATCGGACCCGATGGCGTTGTGGGAGCGGACCAACGTCAACGGCGGGGCGATCGCGCTCGGGCACCCCCTCGGCGCATCCGGTGCCCGACTCATGACGACGCTGGTTCACGAACTCGTTCGCAGTGGGGGGCGCTACGGACTGCAGACGATGTGCGAGGGCGGCGGCATGGCGAACGGCACCATCATCGAGCGGGTCTGACGCTCGAGGATCGGGCGTTCGGCTCGCTGCCGTCGACCGCGTCAGAGGGTCGGGTTCGAGTGAAGCGCCCGTGCGATGACCCCGGCCACGACAGCGACTCGGAGCGAAGCGGGGAAACGCGTCGGCTCGACGTTCAACTCGGCGCGTCCCGGATACACGTCGAGCCGGAACCCGTCGTTGCAACGGTAGGTCGCAAGGACCTCGTTGCGGAGGTCGCGCTTGAGGCCCTCGATCGTCGAGAACGGCACGTCGCTGAGTAGCACGATGCGATCTCCGTTCGTGGGTCGGATCTCCAGCTCGGGCGCATCCTGCGACCCGGCCGCGGCGTGCGCATCACGAATCGGGCGAGCTCGCCCGTCCGCCGATCCACCAGCCGGAACCGGCTCCAGCTCGTCCGAAGCAGGGTTGCTTCTTCGACCAGCTCACCTGCGAGCGGGTACTCGGCGTTTCGAGTGGTGCGCCGGATCGTCGGAGACGTCAGGACCAGTGCTCCCACGTCATTATGCACGCGAAGCTCGGCTGCAGGGCGTCCCAGGAGAAGCCCTGGTGCGCTTCGGGTGATGTGTGCTCAGTTCGAATCGAGGCATCCGGTTCTCACTGATGGGCCGTCGTGCCGGACCCGAGTCGGGCAACGGGGCCGGGCGTGGGATAATCGTCGGCGTGACGGTTCTCAACGTGCTCATTGCGCTCGCCATCGGATACGTGGTGTGGCGCTTCTCGATCTACTTCATTCGCATCCTGTCGATGACGCCTGAAGAGATCGATCCCGACGACATCAAGGAAGTCATCCAGGACTACAAGTGCACGGTCTGTGGCGCCGAGGTGATCATGACCGTCGCCAACGTCTCCACCGAGAAGGCCCCCCGCCACTGCCGTGAGGAAATGGTCCCCGTCTGGCGCCCAGACGCGTGATCCGCTGATCGACGGGTTCGCCGTGTTTCGTGGGTTGCGGTGCTGTCGGCGGTCGGCCGTCAGCTGTTGAAGGATTCGGCGCAGGGAGATTCCGTCAGCATTTTGGTCCATTGCCTCCACAAAGCGCGGGAGGCGTGAAGCTGATGGCGGATAGCTGACGGCCGATAGCGGCGAGGGCGCCAGCCCGAGCTACCGGTAGTTCGTGGTCATGAAGAAGCCGGCGGCGATGAGTGCGAGGCCGAGCAGGAGCACGTATTGCTCCAACCCGAAGACGAACCGGACCAGGACGAGCAGAGTTCCGACGATCATGAGGCCCGCCATCACCGCCACGTACCAGGTGGGCGACGGGTCGTCGTTCTTGTTCAGCACGGCGTTGTAGGCGGTGCGGGACTTCGTGGCCGATACGTTCTTCGGCTTGCGGCGCTTGGATTCAGGCATGTTCCACTGTTGTCGACTCGCGGGGCACCGTTCTGGAGCCCTCATCGCAGAGTAGTCGCCTCGAAAGCGCCCTATCCTCAGCTTCTCCCCCCATTCCTCACTCCATGCGCATTCTCGTCATCGACAACTACGACTCGTTCACCTTCAACCTCGTCCAGTATCTGGGCGAGCTCGGGGCCGACCCCGTCGTGATCCGGAACGACGCCATGACGCCTCAGCAGGCGAAGGAGGAAGTCGCCCCCGACCGCCTGGTCATCTCTCCCGGCCCGGGTCGCCCCGAGGACGCCGGATACTCCGAGGCGTTCGTCAGCGAATGGCGGAACGAGATGCCGATCCTCGGCGTCTGCCTCGGCCATCAGGCGATCGCCCGGGTGTTCGGCGGGACGGTGACACTCGCCCCCGAGCCGAAGCACGGGAAGACATCGACGATCAGACACGACGATCGGGGCGTGTTCAGAGGTCTGGAGCAGCCGTTCACTGCCACCCGATACCACTCGCTGGCGGCGGTCGATCTGCCCGACGTCCTCGAGCCGTGCGCCTGGAGCATCGAAGACGATGTGATCCAAGGGATCCGCCACACCGAACTCCCGATCCATGGTGTCCAGTTCCATCCCGAGTCGATCATGACCACCGAGGGCAAGGCACTGTTGGCGAACTTCCTCAAAGAGTGACCGGCGCCACCTCCCGAATCTCGGGAACCGTGTCCGTGCGATGAACGACTTGGCATCAGATGAGAATGACTCGATTGATCGGAGCTCTCTGCGTGACGGCCGCTCTGGCCGGATGTTCAGATGATGAGCAGTTGTCGCCGGAGGCGGCGTTCGGCCTCGAGATCGCACAGGGCAACGGCTGCCTCGCCTGCCACGACGCCGGCAGGGTGGGGCCCGACTGGAGCGGGCTCGCCGGCAGCGAGGTCCTCCTGGAGGACGGATCCACGGTCATCGCAGACGATGCGTACCTGCGGCGCTCGATCCGAGAACCCGGAGCACAGATCGTGGCCGGCTACACCGTGAGCATGCCCGAGAACGACCTCACGGACGAGGAGATCGAAGCGGTGATCGCCTTCATCAAGGAGGGAGCGTGAAGCGGCTGGCGGTGCTGCTGGTGCTGATGCTCGCAGTGGTTGGCTGCAGTGAGCCTCGAGAGCTCGCCGGTTTCGTGAGAACGCCGGCGCCGTCCGTGGCGGACACCTCGCTCCCTGATGCGGCCTCCGGAGAGGACTTCTCCTTCGTAGCTCCCGGGAACGGCCTGCTCCTCGTCTATTTCGGATACACCTCCTGTCCCGATGTCTGCCCGACGACGCTCGCCGACCTGCGGGTCGCCTTGGAGGATCTCGGTGACGAGGCGGAGCGCATCGAGGTGGCGATGGCGACCGTCGACCCTGATCGCGACACGCCCGAAGTGCTCACGGGATACCTGCAGAGTTTCATCTCGGACGCCCACCCGCTTCGCACCGAGTCTCCCGACGAGTTGGCCCGGGCCGCCGAGGCGCTCGGAGTCGTCTACGACGTGTCGACGACCGACGATGGCGAAGTGGAGGTGATCCACTCCGGCAACCTCTACGCGATCGACGATCGCGGGACCCTGCTCGTGACCTGGCCGTTTGGAGTCGAGGTCGACGACATCCGGCTCGACCTCGAGGCCTTGCTCCCATGAGGCGGTCCGCGTTGCTGGTTCTGATCGGAATGCTCGTGGCCTCCTGCAGTGCTGAACCTGCCGCACTGATCGAAGACCAGACCGAGGCCGGTGACGCCGACTACGCGTACGTGATTCCCCTCGGCGCCGGGGAGGCTCTCGACCAGGGGCAGCCGCTGGAGATCCTCCCCGGAGAGATGACGGTTGCCGTCGGGGAGGTCATCGAGATCGTGAACGACGACGATCGGGGTCACCTCGTGGGCCCCTTCTTCGTCGGTGCCGGCGAGACGCTTCGTCAGCGCTTCGCGTCGCCGGGGGAGTTCGTTGGAGTCTGCACGGTGCATCCATCCGGCGAACTGGTACTCGAGATCGTCGAACCGTGAGTCGCTTCGCATGGCTGGCGGTGCTGGTGATGTTGGCGATTCCCCAACCTGCTCTTGCCGACGCCCCCGGCCCGACCGAGTACCGCACGGAGGTCACGGCGATCGATCCGATCAGCGGTGGCTTCGAGATGGACGTCATCGGCGGTGACTCGTTCGTTCGACTCACCGTCGAACGCGGCACGACGATCGAGGTGATCGGCTACCAGGGCGAGCCCTATCTGCGCTTCCAACCCGACGGGGCCGTCGAGATCAACCGCACCGCTCCATCGACCTACACGTCCGAGGACCGGTTCGGAATCGTCGAGATCCCCGCCACGGCGTTCATCGGCGCGGTGCCGAAGTGGGAGCTGGTGGCGTCGGACGGGGTCTATGCCTGGCACGACCACCGCGCCCACTGGATGAACCCGCAGTCGCCGCCCGGAGCCGAGCCAGGCGACCAGATCCTGGAGGGAGTCATTCCCCTCATCGTCGACGGCTCCGAGGTCGACGTGACCGTGATCTCGGTGTGGGAGCAGCCGGCGTCACGAGTCCCGCTGGTCGTTGGTGCACTCGTGGGGGCCGCCGGGCTCGCGTTCGCCTGGAGTCGACCGTCCATCGGCCTCATTGGAGCATCCCTCGTGGCCCTGGTTCTGGGGTCCGTTGCCTTCCTGTCGGTGCCCCTCGAGACGGCGCCGCCATGGCTGCTGTGGGTCCTGCCGCTCTCATCACTCGGAGTCCTGGCGCTCGGGCGCAACTGGCTGCTCCCGGCCTCGGTTCAGTTCCTCGCTGCGGCGATCATGCTCGGATGGGTGGGATTCAGGCGAGAGTGGTTGACGGCGGCCATCCTGCCGACCGTCACCCCGGTGGCACTAGACCAAGCCCTCACCGCATCGGTGGCGGTGGTGGCCGTGATGCTGGGAGCCCGGGCGCTCTACGCGACCACACGCCCGGGCCCGGCATGATCACGGCGCGGAGTCACGCACCTCGACGGTGACGACCAGGTCGTCGGCTGTCTCGAAGTCGAGGGTGACATCGAAGGTGTCGCCCACCTCGAGCGGCTCGACGAGATCGAGCAGCATGATGTGGTATCCCCCCGGCTCGAGGCTGACCGTGTCACCTGCCTCCAGATCGATCGCCTCGACCTCCTGCATCGTCATGGCGCCCATGCCCTCTGTGCCGGACATGTCGCCAGCCGTCTCCTCGCCGTCTTCGGACATGCCTTCACCCATCTCGCCCTCCTCCATGTCGCCGTTGCCCATGTCCGCACCGACCTCGACGGTCTCGTGGACCTCGGTGGCGGCGGCGATGGACGAGTCGACGGAGGCTCCGATGAGTCGGTCCGCCTGGTCGCTCGTCAGGTCCATGTAGACGGCGCCAGCCGAAGCCATCATCGGGCTCGTTCGAGCCCATGCGCCATCGGCCGTCACCGCCTCGCCGCCCCCACAGGCGGTGAGTACAAGTGCGAGCGCCGCGGCGGAGCCAATCGTCGTGTGTTTCAAGAGACCCTCCTTCTGAGTTGCTCCAGAATCAGGTCGCCGGACACGCCCGGTCGGTTCCCGGATACTCGTGTTCAGGCGGACCGTTCGTCCGGGACTTCCAGCCTGATCAGGTCGGCGCGGGCCCGAGCCACACGTGAGCGGATCGTGCCCACCGGGCACCCGAGTGTGTCGGCCGCCTCGGGATAGCTCAGCCCCAGGAACTGAGTGAGAACGAAGGCCTCCCGGCGATCGTCGTCGAGTGCGGCAAGGGCCTCGGCCACAGCGCCCCAACCGAGCGGATCGTGGGAGAGATCGCTGGTCTGCGAGGCGACGAGCTTGGCTCGAAGGTTGCGTTGTCGCCCCATACGCCGGGTAGCGTCGGCGCAGGTCCGTCGAGCGATCGAGAGAAACCAACTGCGGGCCGATCCGTCGCCACGGAAACGGTGCAACGAGCCGAGGGCCCGCTCCAGCGCCTCCTGGCACAGATCGTTCGGATCCGCAGGCTGGCCCAGATAACTGCAGAGCCGAAGGACGTCCGGGCGGACCCGCTCGAAGATCTCTTCGAGGGCCCTCCGGTCGCCGGCCTTCGCTCGAAGCGCCAACACGGTGAGTTCGTCCACACCCCGATTCTGTCATGATTGGAACCGAATGCCGATTCGGGGCGACCTTGCCAGCGATGAACGAGTGTGATCAGTTCGAGGAGTTGATCTCCGCCGAGATCGACGGTGAGCTCCGCCCCGGCGAGCGGTCGCAGCTTCGACAGCACGTGGCGACGTGTGCTTCGTGCCGGGCGTTTGCCTCGGCGATCGGAGCGAGCTCGGCGCCGAGACCCCAGCGCTTCGAACGCAATCGTTGGCTCCGCGCTGCCCTCTTCGGCGCCGGTATTGCGCTGTTCGCAAGCCACCTGCCGGATGTCGTCCGCCCGACGTCCGGTGTCGACACCCACGTCCTACGGCATCAGGCTGCGTTCACCATCGGCCTTGCAATCGTCTTCATGTACAGCTCCTGGCGACCGGATCGCGCATATGGGCTGCTCCCGGTCACCGTGAGCCTCGGCGCCGTCTTGGTATTGGCCGTAGTGATCGATGTGATCGCCGGAAACACCGAACTCGCCCTCGAACGGAACCACCTTCTCGAGTTGGCGGGCTTGGGGCTCGCCGGGTGGCTCGGCTGGGAGGTCGGCCCCGGTCCGCGACGCCGATCGGGGTCTCCTGACGAGGTGTTGCGCGTCGTCGACTGACCCTTCGGCGCCGGACTCGGTCAGGTGTCGGCGATGATCAGTCTCCCGCCTCGACGCACGACGCTTCCGTCCGAAAGCAAGGATGCGACCGCGTCGTCGAGCCTCTCCGGAGCAAGCCCGGTGCGTTCCGCAAGTGCCGCCCTGGTCGAGGCTCCGTGGTGTGCGAGGGTGTGCATCGTCGCTGCTCTCGCCTGTCGCACCGATCCTTCGAAGCGGGACTGTCTGGGCGGGGGTTGGTAGACGGTCGGGTCCGCGCACCACTCCGAGACAGGGCAGTCTCCACAGCGAGGCCGCTTCGGGCGGCACAGCTGTGCGCCGAGATCCATCAGTGCCTGGGACCATGCCGCCGCGGTGTCGTGCGGGAGTTCGGAGGCGGCTGCAGCGGTGAGTGTCGAGGAATCGAGCGCCTCGCCGTGCCATCGGCTCAGGATGCGCTTGAGGTTGGTGTCGATCGCCGGGACCGGGACCCCGAAGGCGAAGCACGCCACCGCGGCCGCGGTGTACCGACCGACTCCGGGGAGTTCCATGAGACCGGCGACGTCTGTGGGCCAGCCGGAATCGTCGACGATCCGCGCCGCTCGCTGCAGATGGATCGCCCGTCGCTGGTAGCCGAGCCCCGCCCAGAGCCGGACGAGTTCGGCGCGATCGGCGTAGGCGAGATCCCCGGGTGTCGGGTACCGCTCCATGAAGGCCGTCCAGGCCGGAACGACCCGGGCGATCTGGGTCTGCTGCGACATCACCTCCGAGACGAGGATGGCCCACGGATCAGAGCTTGCGCGCCAGGGGAGCTCACGACCGTGCTCCCGATACCAGGCGAGCAGTGCTCGGGTTCGCTCAGCCGCCACTCGTCGTGGTGGTCGTCGTCGAAGGTGCGGGGGGAACGTACTCGCCGATCGTGACGATCATCGTTCCGCCAGCCTCGATCGTGTCGGTCGGGTTCCGGCCCTGAGTGGCGATCAGCCCGTCGAGGTTCGGGTCGGACACGAGGGTCGGTTCGGCGCGCACGGTGATGTTGTACCCGAGATCGTTCGCCCGGGCGGTCGCGGTCGCGACGTCGAGGCCCCGCAGATCGCCGACCACCACGGGCGGCGGACCTTCGCTCAGCACCAGTTGGACGTCGCTGCCCGGGGCGACCTCCGTCCCGGCTTCGGGGTCGGTGCGAACGACCAGCCCCTCTTCGATCTCCTCGTTGGGCTCGGTGATCACCTCGACGATCAGCCCGAGACCTTCGAGAATCGCAACCGACTCGCGTTCCTCGCGTCCCTCGAGTGCCTCCCAGGTCACGGTGTCGGGCCCGGACGACACGACGAAGTCGACCGGTGAGCCCTCGTCGAGCCGCTCTCCGGCGGCCGGGTTCTGGCTGAGCACCTGGCCGATCGTGCCGATGTCGTCGTTGGCTACGGCGGTCACGTTCCCGATCGAGAACCCTTGTTCGAGAATCAACGATTCTGCAGACTCGCGTGCGAGTCCGACGATGTTGGGAACGCCGAATCGGTTCGTGCCCAGCGAGTAGACGATCGTGACCTCGGTGCCCGCTTCGACCTGCTCACCCGCAGCGGGCTCGGTGCGGATCACGATGCCTGCCTCGACCTCGTCGGAAGCCTCGCCACGTGTGATCGCCGTCAGGTCGGCGCGTTGGATGATCCGCAGCGCATCGGTCTCTGCCTGACCGGACACCTGCGGGACCGTCACCAGATCACTGCCGGATGCGGTGGAGGTGCCCTCGTTCAGCGCCTGGAACACCAGGAACACGAGGACTGCGAGCGTGGCCAGCAGGGCGAACGTTCCCACGATGAAGGCGAGGTTCGAAGACGGGGGGTCTTCGAGCTGGCGATAGATCTCATCGGGTGGCACCGTCGCCGGCGGCGGAACCGGCGTCGTGATCATCCGCGTCGAAGCGGCGTCACCGGGCGGGGGCGGCTGCGGGGCTCCCGTCATGACCAGTGGCTTCTCGCCCTGGAGGAGACGCCACAGGTCGGCGCGCATCGCCTCGGCCGTCTGGTAGCGGTCGTCGGGGTTCTTGGCCAGCGCCTTCAGCACCAGCGCGTCGAGCTCGCGGGTGACGTCTGGGTTGAGCGACGAAGGGGCGACGGGCGCTTGCGAGACGTGCTGATAGGCGACAGCGACCGGGCTCTCCCCGCGGAACGGCGTCTGACCGGTCAGCATCTCGAAGAGGACCACGCCCAGCGAGTACACGTCGGACCGCTCGTCGGCGGCGTGACCCTGCGCCTGCTCGGGTGAGAAGTAGGTGGCGGTCCCCATGACCGCTCCGGTCTTGGTGAGCTCTTGGGAGTCGTCCCAGGCGCGTGCGATGCCGAAGTCGGTGACCTTCACGGTGCCGTCGGGAGCGAGCAGGATGTTGCCGGGCTTGATGTCCCGGTGGACCAGTCCACCGCGGTGTGCGACCGAGAGCGCGGCGGCGACCTCGGAGCTGATCTCGACCGCTCTCCGTGGCAGGAGGGAACCCGATGACTTGAGCACGTCCCTGAGTGACCGCCCATCGACCAGTTCCATGACGATGAAGTAGGTCGAGTCGAGCTGGCCCCAGTCGTAGATCCCCACGATGTTCGGATGGGTGAGGTTGGCGGCGGCCTGGGCCTCCTTGCGGAACCGCTTGACGAATGCCTCGTCCGTCGAGAATTGGCTGTGGAGGATCTTGATTGCCACCTTGCGGTCGAGGAGCGAATCCATGCCTTGATAGACGTCGGCCATGCCGCCGCGCGCCAGATGGGTGGTGAGCTCGTACCGCTCGGTGAGCGCTGAGGGAGTATCCATTGAAGTCATGAGAGTCTACGGCACCCTTCTGCACTGTCGGTTCACCCGATCACTGGCGGTGGTCGGAGTCGCGCTCATCCGGAGTTCCCTCTCACGAGATAGCGCTCCATGAGGGACCCCGCGATCGGTGCGGCCACCGAGCCGCCCGTTCCGGATTCGCCGAGCGGCCCGCCGTCCTCCAGCATCACTGCGATCGCGATCTGGGGCGCATCGACGGGTGCGAACCCGATGAACCACACGTCGGGCCGGCCCGGCTCGGGCAGCGCCGTCCCGGTCTTCCCTGCAACCCGCACCCCGGGGATCGAAGCCTGCTGACCGGTCCCCGACGTCACCACCCGCTCCATCATCTGTGCCATGACCACCGCTGTCGCCGGCGAGATGGCGCGTCCGATCACGCGAGGCTCGGTCACCTCTCTGGCGTCGCCGTCCGCGTCGAACACTTGTGACACGACGTAAGGCTGCGCGACTTCCCCGTTGTTGGCCACTGCCGCAGCGATCATCGCCATCTGTAGCGCCGTCACACGTACGTTGCGCTCACCGATGCCGGACTGGGCGAGTGCCGCCGGATCGTCTTCGAGGTCCAATTCGGGGAAGGTCGACTCGGCGAGCGTCCACGGGAACTCGATGGAACGGTCGAAGCCGAACGAACTCGCTGTCTGTCCGATCACCGTTGCACCCACACGGACGCTCAACTCGGCGAAGACGGTGTTGCAGGATCGCACGAGTGCCGTCTGCAGTGTCACCGACACCCCATCGCCGCACGGGCCGCCGTCGGCGTTCCCGATGGTGGCCGTGGAACCGGGGAGCTCGTACACGACGGGGTCGTCGAACGTGGTCTCGGGCCCGGCGATCCCCGATTCCATTGCTGCTGCAGCCACCACCGTCTTGAACGTCGAGCCCGGCGGATACAGCTCGGTGCCGGCGCGATCCCGGATCGGTTCCGTCGGGTCGTCGAGCACCGCCTGACGGTTTGCTACCGCCGTCGAGCCGAGGAAGGTGTTGGGATCGAAGCTTGGAGAGGAGACGTATGCCAGGATCGCACCCGTCGACGGCTCGATCGCAACCACCGCCCCTCGGCTGCCTTCGAGCGCAGCGACGGCAGCGCGCTGCAGTTCGGCGTCGATCGTCACGAGCAGGTTCTCGGGCCGGAGATCGCGGCCGAACAGAGCAGCGATCACGTCGGAGATCGTCAGGTCCCGCCTGCTCCGGAGTTCGTTGCGATAGGCGGATTCGAGTCCGGAGTCTCCGACCAGGCGAGACGTGTATCCGACGACGTGGGCGAAGGTCGGGCCTTCGGGGTACTCGCGCAGGTAGACCTGGGGGTCGTCCGGGTCGGGGTTCGATCGGGCGAGCACGGTCCCGTCGCCAGTCACGATCAGACCGCGCTCCTTGCCGCTGATGCTGATGGCGGTCCTCACGTTTCGCGGGTCGGACCGGTATCCGTCGGCCCCGAGAACCTGGAACCAGGTAAGCGCCCCCAGGAGCAGGCCGAAGCCGAGGAAGAGGAGCGACGCCATACGCCGGATCGGCCCATTCATCTGGAGGCCTCCTCGTGCGAGACGGCGAGCAGCAGCGCGATCAGTATGAAGTTGCCGACGAGTGCCGAGCCGCCGTACGACATGAACGGGAGTGCGATCCCGGTGAGCGGGACGACGCGAAGCACCCCGCCGATGATCAGGAACGTCTGGAGGGCGAACACGAACGTCAGGCCGAATGCCAGCAGCTTGTTGAACCGGTCCCGGGAACGGAGCGCGATGCCGAATCCCGTTGCGATGGCGAGGGCGTAGCAACCGAGGACGGCGACCGTCCCGGCGAATCCGAACTCCTCGCCGACGGCGGCGAAGACGAAGTCGGTGATGGCGTTCGGGATGAGTTCGGGCTGGCCGAGACCGGGCCCGGAGCCCGAGAGGCTGCCGGTTCCCATCCCGAAGATCCCCTGCGCCACCTGATATCCGGCGTCCTCGAAGGCACCGAATGGGTCGAGCCAGGCGCTCACTCGCCGCTGTACGTGGTCGAACATCTGCCATGAGGCGATCCCGCCGATGGCGATCAGGAAACCGCCTCCGACCAGGTAGCCGCCCTCGCCGGTCGCGACGTACAGCATTGCCACGAACACCAGAAACAGCAGCAGGGAGGCACCCAGGTCGCGCTGGGAGACGAGGATGCCGAGACTCCCCAACCAGACCAGGAGCAGCGGCCCGAGCTGGCGCGGCTCGGGCAGGGTCAGCCGCCCGATTCTCCGATGGGCGCCCGTCAGTGCGGGCTGTCTGTCGGCGAGGTAGGACGCCAGGAACACGACGAACAACAGCTTCGCGACCTCGCCCGGTTGGAAGTTCAACTGGGCGATGTAGAGGTCGACTTCGATCCAGAGCCGCGAACCGTTCACTTCGAGCCCGCGGATGGGCAGCGACCAGTCGGAGGGGAGCAGCGGAAGAAGCAACAGTCCGACCGCTGCCAGCAATTGGGTGTTGCGATATCGCCGGAGGGAAGCGAGTCCGTTGCGAGAGATCCATGCCAGCACGACGGCTGCGAGCCCGGCTCCGATCAGCAGCCACCACCGTTGGAGTCCGGCCCGGTACGGGTTCAGGCGGAAGATTTCGATGAACCCGAATCCGGCGATCACCGCGACCGGCGGGAGGAGATGTGGGACCGCCTCGGGAGCGAATCGCCGCGTCGCAACGAACACACCACCGAACGCGAACAACAGGGTGCCGAACGTGAGCCCCACCTGGGCGTCCACGGTTCCCTGTGCGGCGAAGTTGACGAGGCTCACCCCGAACGCGGCGAGCGCGGCCGCTCCAATGATGAGTGTCGGTTGGAGATCCCGGGTCATGTGACCGAACCGATCAGTCGACCTGAACCACGATTGCAGTGATGTTGTCCTGCCCGCCGGCCATGTTCGCCTTCTCGACGAGATCCCATACGGCCTCCTCGGGTGTCTCGAGGCCGAGCGACTCGGCGATCGAATCGTCGTCGATCATCACATTGACCCCGTCTGAACACAGCAGTAAACGATCACCGGGGCGAACAGGTTCCTCACCCGTGTCGATTTCCACATCTGGCTGGAGACCCAGGGCACGGGTGATGAGGCTCCGCTGCGGATGGGTGGCGACCTCCTCGGGGGTGATCGTCCCGCGCCGCAGGTACTCGGCGACGACGGTGTGGTCTCTCGTGATCTGGGTCAATTCGCCGTCGCGATACAGGTAGGCCCGTGAGTCCCCGACGTGGGCGTAGCGAACGACGCCGTCCTCCCCCAACTCGAAGAGGGTCATCGTGGTGCCCATGCCGGCCAGTTCGGGCTGACGGTCGATCTCCTCGAAGATGGCGTAGTTGGCGGCCTCGACCCGTTGCTTCAGCGAGCCCTTCGTCTCGACGGCGCGCTGAGTGGCGACGGCCGACGCGCGTTCGCCGGCGATGTGGCCGCCCATCCCGTCTGCGACCAGAACCACCGTTGGGCCGTCACCCCGGCCCGACGTGAGTGGATGGAGCGCGTCCTCGTTGATCGTGCGTATCCGACCGCGATCGGTTGCCACTGCCCAGTGGTAACTCATCGGACCTCCATCACCGTCTTCCCGACCTGCACTGCGTCACCCCGGTTGAGATCGACCGGAGTCGTCACCCGTCGGCCGTTGACGTAGGTGCCATTCGTGCTGCCCAGGTCGTTCACGACCAGTCGCCCCTCTCGGGCGGAGAGGCGAAGGTGGAAGTCGGAAGCGTAGGGGTCGTCGAGGAAGAAGTCGGCCTCGTCCGACCGTCCGAGCACCATCGAGTCGGTCACGGTGAACGTCGCACCCGATTGATGTTCGGACTTCACCACGGCGACCCGGGTGCCGCTGCGTCGCCTACCCCGGCCTCCGCCGAGCCCGAGGTGCGTCGAGATCGAACGGGCGACCTGCCAGACGAACAGATACACCAGGCCCAAGAAGATCAGTCGGAGAAGGGTGAGGAGGAGATCCGGCATCAGATCGATTCGAGTCGGTACTTGAGGTCGGCGAGGCGAATGACCGAGCCGAACTCGCATTCGATGGCGGTTTGTCCGACCGGCGTGCCGTCGACGCCCGTGCCGTTTGACGACCCGAGATCCTCGACCCTGATCGTTCCCGACTCCGACCAGATCCTGGCGTGACGCCGGCTGATCTGATCGCGGGTGAGGACCACGTCGCAGCGGTGGTCCCGTCCGATCACGGCGCGGTTGACGGTGATCGGAACCATCTCGCCCTCGCGTCGGAGGACCGCCCACGCTGGACGCACGCCGGATGCCATGCCGGATGTGACGTACACCGAACCGCGCCGGACGGACGCTTCGGTGCGGATCTCCACCTTGGCGGGGCCATTCATCCGCCAACCCCGCTCGAACGCCGCCTCCTCGACCAGTCGCTCCAACTCGTCGATGAGGCGGTGTGGCGCGGCGCCCTCTCCCGGATCGGGGATCGAGATCTCGAAACGGTTGTGGCACACGAGGTCGTCGTTGAGTGACAAGTCGGCGGTACGGATCAGACGGGTTGCCAGTTCCGTTGGATGCAGCGGTCCGCTGAACACCCTGGACGCCCACCCCTCGAGGAGGCCGTCCATGCGCCGTTCGAACTCCCGGACCAGTCTCATCGCATTGAGCGTAGAGCGTATTCCTCGCCCCGCAGAAGGAGATGGGTTGCAGATCGCGAGCTCCGCCGGGAATGGATCTGGCGCTCCCTATCACGGCTTGGCGGCGCATGTCCGTTCCGCCGAAGGCCGAACAAACAGCTACAGTTTCGGATCACTATCCGCGGGCGAGTGGCGGAATTGGCAGACGCGCAGGATTCAGGTTCCTGTGAGGTAACACTCGTGGGGGTTCAAGTCCCCCCTCGCCCACTTGGTTTCGGATTCATTTCGAACGTTCCCCCGTCGCCGTCCCCGATGGATCATTCCACTCACGATCCTGGTTCTGGGCGCGTTTGTCGTGTCTCGGTTACTGGCCGACGACGGGTCGCCGGCGCTGTACGCCGAGGAAGTGCGTGAGCAGGCGACGGCGATCGACCAACTGGTACCGGCGTTCCAGGCACTCATCCTCGAGCTCAGGGACACCGACCGGATCCTGCTCGACGAGACCATCGACGAGGTCGTCGCCACGATCGAGGGTGTCCGCTCCGCCATCTCCGAGATGACACCTCCAGAGGAGGCCGCCGACGTTCCCGTGGTCTTCGACCTCGCCACCGAGGCATGGACCCGCGGATTGGAAGGCTTTCGCACCGCGTTGCTGAAGGCGGCCGATGATCCTGCGCCCCTCGGCGTCGAGAGCGAGGTCATCGACGCGTTCGTCGAGCTGCGGGTGGGCGACGTGCTCTTCGGCCAGATGGTCGAACGGCTCGCGGCCGCCGACATCCCACCTCCCGTCGGTCCGATTCCGTCGATCACCTTCTTCCCGCGAACGTTCCCGATCGCAGGCACCGCCGCCACCGTGGTCGCCTTCGCCGCCGCCGACGGGAGCCCGCTCGAGCTGCGAGCCGTGCTCGGCATCGAACAGGTGACCACCGACCCGGCATGGATCGTCGACGTCACCGACGCACTGGTCGTGGAGAACACCGCCACCATCGTGGTCAAGGTCGTCGTCTCCAACACCGGCAACACCGATTCGTTGGCCACCACCGTGGGGGTGGAGCTCGCATCGAACGACGGCGTGGTCCAGAGTCGGGTGCTCGATGTGCCCGTGCTGGCCCCCCAGTCGACGACCACTCTGTCGACCGATCTGCTGGACGTGACGCCCGGGGCGCTGTACCAGCTGCTCGTGGGGCTGCCGATCGCCAATATCGACGAGACCGATCCGGCGCGAGGTCGCAGCTTCGAGTTCCGGATCAACGAGCAGGTCTCCACCACCACGACACCGGAGACCACGACCACCACGGGCGGATAGCGGCTTCCTCCGCCGCAGCCACCCCCGGTACCATTCACGACTCTCGACGAGGTCAAACCATGATCGACATCACGCTGCTCCGGACCGATCCTCAGAAGATCGCCGAGTCGATGGCGCGCCGGGGGATCGAGATCGATCTCGACGAGCTTGTCGGTCTCGACGAGCAGATCCGCAAAACCAGGCATGCCGCCGAAACCGTGAGAAGCGAACAGAAGGAGGCGGGCCAGCGGATCGCGCAACTGTCGGGTGACGAGAAGGCGGCGGCGATCGCCTCGGTGTCGGATCTCGCGGAACGCTACAAGACCCTCTCGGCAGAGGCCGATCGGCTCCAGGAGTCGTTCGACGAGACCTGGATGGCGTTGCCGAATCTGGTCGATCCGAGCGCGGCCGACGGGCTCACAGACGAGGACAACGTCGAGATCAAGCGGGTCGGAGCGCCGCGTGACTTCGGGTTCGAGATCGCCTCACACGATGCCCTCGGCTCATCGCTGGACATCATCGACACCGTCCGGGGGACGAAAGTCTCCGGTTCGAGGTTCGGATATCTCAAAGGCAAGGCGGTCATGCTCGAACTGTCACTCGTGCGGTTCGCCATGGATCGCCTCACCGAGGCCGGCTTCACGCCGATGGCGCCTCCGGTCCTCGTGAGGGAGGAGGCGTTGGTCGGCACCGGCTTCTTCCCGGGCGACCGTGAGCAGGTGTACGAGATCCCCGAGGACGATCTGTTCCTGGTCGGGACGTCGGAGGTGCCGCTCGCCGCCTACCACATGCACGAGATCCTCGACCTCGACGAGCTTCCGATCCGATATGCGGGGTTCTCGACGTGCTTCCGTCGCGAGGCCGGCACGTACGGGAAGGACACCGCCGGGATCTTCCGGGTCCATCAGTTCGACAAGGTCGAGATGTTCGCGTTCGTGCTCCCGGACCAGTCGGTCGAAGAGCACGACCGGCTGCTGGCGATCGAGGAGAGCCTCGTGCAGGCGCTCGAGGTTCCCTACCGGGTGGTCAACGTCGCCGCCGGCGACCTCGGGGCGTCGGCGGCGAAGAAGTACGACATCGAGGCGTGGTATCCGTCCCAGGGGACGTACCGGGAGGTCACGTCGTGCTCGAACACCACCGATTACCAGGCCCGTCGCCTGAAGGTGCGAGCCCGCACCGAGGCCGGCAACGAGACGATCCACACCCTCAACGGCACGGCGGTGGCGGTCGGCAGGACGATCCTCACGATCCTCGAGAACCATCAGCAGCTCGACGGAAGCGTCGTGATCCCCGAGGCGCTCCGCCCGTACACCGGGTTCGACGTCATCGAGCCTGCATGAGCGAAGCCTCCGATCCGATCTTCGCCCGGATCGCCCGACGCTACGACTTCATCAACACGCTGCTCTCGTTCGGGCGCGAGCAGGCCTGGCGCCGGCGAGGTGTCGCCCACCTCCCGCCAGGTCGAGTCCTCGACCTCGGGAGTGGGACCGGGGCCGCCGATCCCGTCCTGGCCGGATTCGATGTCGTCGGTCTCGACCCCGTCCCCGAGATGCTGCAGCTCTCCCCGATGAAGGATCGGGTGGTAGCGATCGGCGAGACGATGCCGTTCGCCGACGAGTCCTTCGACGGCGTGTTCAGCGCCTACGTCTTCCGCAACCTGACTTCGATCGACGACACCCTCGAGGAGGTCCGCCGCATCCTGAAGCCGGGTGGCAAGGCGGTGATCGTCGACCTCAGCCGTCCCCGCAACCCGTTGCTCCGGGCGATTCACCGGATCGGATCCGCCATCGCACTGCCGCTCGCCGGGCTGATCGTTCGTGCTCCCGCCGACTACTGGTACCTCCACAAGTCGCTCGACAAGCTCCCACCCGCAGAGGAGCTGTACCGGGATCGGTCGCTGGGCCTCGAGCGGACCTGGCGGATGGGGCCGTTCGGGTTCGTCTATGGAGTCGTGCTGGCGAAGTGAGGCGCCTTGCGATTGCGTGCTCGCTGATCCCGCTGCTGTCGGCCTGTGGCGGCCCTTCGGACACGCTCGAAGGCGATCTGGCTGCGGCCTCTGAAATCATCCAGGCCCCGTCGGTGGCCGTCGAGCCCGTGGCGCGCGACCGCTACGGGTTCACGAATCCCAGCTCCGAAGCGACCCTCGACGTGTTCGAGGTCGATGCCTCGCAGGCCGAGCGCTTCGAGGTGTTCGAAGCCCCGAGAGCCGATCCGATCGAGTTCGTCCGCAATCCGGTGTCCCTCGGAGCGCTGGCGAACGTGCTCGACCCGGCAGAGACGGTGGTCGTGATCCTCATTCCGCTGATCGACCCGACCCGCGACTTCAGGGTCGGCTTCGACGCCTTCTTCGTCTCGATCGACGGATCCGGATCGGTGGTCGCAGCGGACTACACCGACGACACCCGCGATCGGCTGAGCGAGCTCTTCGAGTTCGGTCGAAACGAGGGATACGAGCCGGGCGAGATCTTGGCGATCGCTGCCCAGGGCGTCAATGCCGACCCGCCATCCGCACTGGAACAAGAGACGGTGGCGATCCTGTTCGGCGGCTGAGTCAGGCGCGGCGCGGACGCCTCACGTCCAGCCTGAGCCATGAGATCGTCACGCGGGCGACGTGGACGAGGCCCATTGCGACGATGACGCATGGAGCGATCAACCAGAACAAGAAGACGGTGGTCGTGAGCGCCCCGAGTGTGGCCATCAGCGGTTGGCACAGCTGGTCGCCGAATCCGCACGCACTCGGGAGTGTGTCGCCGGCCATGAGCGCCGATCCGACGATCGCAATCACCACGCCAGTGCGGATCCAGGAGTGCGGCAGTTGCGGTATGAGGAGCGGTGGCCACCGCTTCGGACCGGCCATGACCCCGATGGTATCCCTCGCTCGGGAGGGCGTTCGCCGGATGAGCCAGGCACCCCTGCGGCACCCAGGACAAACCTCTTAGGGCTGCTTCCTTCCGGACCTGACCCGGTTCGTGGCGTCCCGCTGCGCAGAACCCGCGCTCGAGGCGAACGCCCACCCGAAGGAGGGCAGGGGCGAGTGTACGAGATCCTCGCTACGTTCTCGAAAGCCGATGCCACTCTCCGTCGCATCGAACCACTCGATGCGGTATGGTCGGCCGCATGATTCCGTTCGTCGGTGGATATGTGGCCGGTGCGAGAGCGAAGACCCGCGCAGCGGCGATGGGTATCTCTGCAAACGCGTTCGAGATCGACCTCCGGACGATGGGTGATCAGGACGAACGCACCGAACGTCTCACGCTCGTCGTCGAAGCCATGTGGGAGATCCTCAAGCGAGAGGGATACACCGATGCCGATCTCGAGAGCGAGATCAACGCGGTGATGGCCCGGCGCGATGAACGTGCCGTCGCCGCAAAAGGGCAGCCGTGCCCCGAGTGCGGTGCCCGGATCGCAGCCGGCAAGGACATGTGCCAGTACTGCGGGCACCACGTCCGAGCCGAGCCCAACCCGCTCGGCGGCCCCTAGACCTCGAACGACCCCTCGCCGGATCGATCACGTTTCTGGGCTCTCGTCGCGTCCCCTCGACCTCGATTGCGTCATCCGCTCGGGTTTGCCGCTCCGAAGAACAGGGGAACACAGGCGAGAACCCACGAAAGGTTGTCATGTCCTTCGAGAACATGTTCGAGTACACGCCGCTCCAATTCGAGATCGTTCTGGCGGTGCTGTCGCTCACGGCTGCCGTGTTTGCCGCAGCCCTCTTCTACTACCTGTTGACCGCCCGGAGCATCACGCCCCGTCTGCGGATCACCTCCTATCTCAGCGCCGTGGTCATGGTCTCTGCGATCATCGAGCTCGGAGCGTTGGCGATTCGTTGGAACGGCTCGTTCGATTGGAACGGGTCGGCCTACGCGCTCGCCGACGGCGAGCTGTTCGCCAACGGCTTTCGGTACATGAACTGGAGCATCGACGTCCCCGTGCTGCTGACCCAGCTGCTCGTCGTCGGTGGGATCACCGGTGCGGCCTTCCGCAGCAAGTGGATCCAGTTCATCGTCGCCGGGCTCGGCATGATCTGGACCGGCTACATCGGCCAGTTCGACGAGCTCGAGGCCGGCGCTTCGTTCTGGGGATGGGGCGCCGTTTCGACGGTCTTCTACATCTGGCTGCTCAAGGTCGCATATGACGTGATCAGCGAGGCGAAGCGGAACCAGCCGAAGGTGGCATCCGCGCTCAACGCAGTGTGGATCCTGTTCCTCGTGTCCTGGACGATCTATCCGGTTGCATATCTCATGCCCGTGATCTCCGAGACCGCAGGCGGCGTCGTCGCACGTCAGCTGATCTACAGCTTCGCCGACATCTTCTCGAAGGCGATCTACGGGGTGATGCTCGGATACATCGCTCAGAAGATCAGTGCCGACGAGGGATACGAGCCCGCCATCGAGACCTCGTTCTGGGAGCGTCCGCTCAGCAAGACCTCCTGACGACAACCCAACCGAGACCCTTGGGCCTCTTCAGCGGCGTTCTGCGAAGAACTCGCTGAGGAGGCCCGAGCTCTGTTCGGCCAGCACACCGGCGGTCATCTCGACCCGGTGGTTCAGCCGGGCGTCCTGGGGGATGTTGTAGAGCGACCAGCAGGCGCCGGCCTTGAGGTCGGCGGCGCCGTAGACGAGGTGTCCGAGCCGTGCCTGTTGGATCGCCCCGGCGCACATCGCACACGGCTCGAGAGTGACGACAAGCGTGTGATCGACGAGTCGCCAGTCGTCGGCACCGGCGGCGGCGCCCAGGACGAGCATCTCGGCGTGGGCGAGCGCGTCCTTGCGTTGCTCGCGACGATTGTGGTCGGAGGCCACCACGTGCCCGGCCGGGTCGATCAGGACTGCTCCGATGGGGACGTCGCCATGTCCGATCGCTTGCCGTGCCTCGGACAGTGCGAGCTCCATCCATGCGTCGAGCTGTTCGGGGGAGTGGGTCATCTGGCCTCGCGACGGGAGTGCGGGTACTCTACGGCCTCGTCCGATCAGGTATGGACGCCCCGGAGGGGTCGCATAGTCAGGTCTAGTGCGCAGCATTGGAAATGCTGTAAGGGTTCACGCCCTTCGAGGGTTCAAATCCCTCTCCCTCCGCTCCCGTTCCTGTGACGGGAATAGCTGGGATATCGCCGTTTCCGTCACGAGAACGAAATCAGGTAGCCTCACCGCCGCCTGGAGGGGTCGCATAGTCCGGTCTAGTGCGCTGCACTCGAAATGCAGTAAGGGTTCACGCCCTTCGAGGGTTCAAATCCCTCCCCCTCCGCCAGAACTCCAACCCGGCCGCTCGGCCGGGTTGTCCGTTTCCGAGTGATATCGGACGGTCGGGCCGGAGGTAGCCTGATGGGTGGCCATCCGCCGAGGAGGGGTGACCGAGCGGTCGAAGGTGACGGTCTTGAAAACCGTTGAACCCTCACGGGTTCCGTGGGTTCAAATCCCACCCCCTCCGCCAAAATGCCCTGTCACGACGGGCTATTTCAGCTCTTGCCTTCAATTACGTTTGGGGCCGCCGAGTCGTTCGGGGCGCGCTGGGGCGCGATAGGGGCGCGGGAGAATCGTCGGGCGCTCCTTTGGCGCGGGTATGTGCTGGAGCCGTTGCGGCCGCGTACCGACGGTCGAGGGCGTCTGCGAGGGTGTCGAGGTCGTCTTCGTAGAGGTGGCCGTACAGGTCGAGTGTCATGGCTGCGGAGGCGTGTCCGAGTTGGCGTTGGACCGCTTTGATGTTGGCTCCGGAGGAGATCATGAGCGAGGCGGCGGTGCCTCGCAGGTCGTGGATGCGGAGTTGCTCGAGGCCCTGCCGCCTCGACTGCCGGTTTCCAGATCTGTCGAAAGGTCCCCGAAGACGGGTAGCACTCGGGAGCGAAGCAGCGATTCGTAGCCGGCCCTGGTCTTGGTTTGATGTCGAGCCCCGCGAGCCAGTCGGCGGCGGCTTCGGACAGGGGGATTGTGCCGGCTTCGGGTGCGATCCACTCGCCCCGGTCGATCGATCCGAGCCGGGCGACCAGCCACCGGTCGGCGTCGACCTTACGGTCGAAGCTTCTCGACCGGATCCGTCCATCCGGTCCCCGATATCGGGCGCGCCACCGTCGCCCGGTTCGTCCCTGAAGCTCGTATGGATGTCAAGGGGTTCGTGCTCTGTGGTGCTGGGGACGCGTTGAAATCGCCGGGCTTGTGCCGGCGGGTCTCCGGGGTGGGCGTCTGGTGGAACACGACAGGGATAAGCCACCCACGCGCTGGTGGGGGCACGCTCGTTTCAGGTCACACCCGGGCGCCCGGTCCGGTCATGTCATCGAGGGTCAGGGTCGGCAGGTCATTCGTTACACAACCCGAGTGGGTGTGAGCCGGTTCGATCGGGCCAGACCCCGACGGAGGGGTTCAGGCTGGGTGTGGGAGGTGTTTGAACACTTCTCTGGCGACGTAGCGTTTCAGGATTCGGGCGATCTCTCCCATGGTTTTGCCTTCGGTGAGTCGCCGGGCGACGTAGTCGCGGGTTCGCTGGTCGTGTCTCATCCGGGTGATGACCACGTGATAGAGCGCCGAATTGGCTTGGCGGTTTCCGCCTCGGTTGAGGCGGTGTCGTTTCGTTTTCCCCGAGCTGGCGGGGATGGGGGCAACTCCACAGAGGTTGGCCCAGGCGGCTTCGGTTCTGATCCGCTCGGGGTTGTCTCCTGCGGCGACGAGGAGCTTGGCTGCGGTGTCGTAGCCGACTCCGTAGACCTCGAGGAGAGTGGGTGCGGTCTGTCTGATCAGAGGCCGGAGCATCCGGTTGAGCCGCTTCGTCTCCTCACGGAGGTATTGGACTCGACGGCCGAGAGCTCGAATCGTCATCAGAGTCGTATACCGGACTGGGTCGTCGCCTTCCCGAGGCCGCAACGCTGTCGCCTTGTTGACCAGACCGATAGCGGTCAACCCCGAGAACTTGGCTCGGGTCTCCGGTGTCGCCGTGAACACGACATGGCGGAGCTGGTTGAGGGTTTCGATGCGGGTGTCGACTGCGGAGCGGCGGGCGATCATCAACACCCTGATCGCCTCCACATTCCCATCCCTCGATTTGGGGGATCCAGTGGCTGATCCGGAGAGGGCAGCCCGGGCTGCAGCCAACGCGTCGACCGGATCAGACTTGCCTTTCCGGTGGCGGGTCTGACGGTTCGGCCGGTCGACCTCGACAACGGTGACGCCTTCTCGTTGCAGATACCTCGAAACACCCACTCCGTACGAGCCGGTGCCCTCCACACCAACCAACACCAGCTCGCCGTGCGATCTCAGCCAAGAGACCAACTGTCGATAGCCGTTGCTTGTCGTCGTGAACGATTCCACACCGAGGACGCCTCCCAGGTGGTTCACTACAGCAGCGACATGGACATCGGCGTGGGTGTCGACACCGCCAACGACAGCATCAGGGTTTCCTACGATGGTCATTGCCATCCCTCCTTGCATAGATGGGCAGGGGTGGCACGCACTTGCCGGACGGGTGGACCAGGTTCGCCGGGCCTGGCGTCAACAGGACCGGAACACCGATCACCCCATCCGACCGGTGAGTGCCGTTCCCGAAACAAGCCGGCGAGTCATTCGAAAGACAACCCCAAAGGGTGTCAGCCGGTTCGCGAGCCAGACCCGCTCCGGGAACAAACCAACCGTACGCACAGGCCGAGGGTGACAGCCCTCACGTAACGGTCAGCGCACCCAAACACATCCTCCCTGCCGGTTCGGCTCGGAACGAGGTGCGCCATATCGCTCGCCGTTGTGAACGATACGAGCGCACCGGGTCGTATCGTCGGCGGTGCTCGGCGAGGACCGTATACGTCTACATCCCCCAACAACAGATCCGCGTTCGAGCACCGAGTCGGCTTTGGCGCGGGCGCTCGGCGGTCGGAATGTTTTTAGAGCAGCCGATGGCTAACCGGCGGGTTGTTCAGCCCCGCGGTTCGAAGCCGTTGGCCCTGAATAGGCCACCCCGAGCCGGAACACAGCCCACAAGACACCGAGAAGACCCGAAGCAATCAACAAGACCACCAGGTCGGGCTGAAAGAGGCCGAGGGAACCGAGAGACGTGCCGAAGAGTCGTGGCGTCAGCCACATCAGAACCCATGCTGCGACACCTGTTGTGAGCAGCGGGAACCACAAGCTGAACAGGCCCGCGACACCACTCTTGGCTCTGACCTCATCTCGCTTCCGCCACGCCCAGACCATGGCGAACAGGTACAAGACGACGGCGAGGAGGAGTGAGCCGAACAACGAGGCCCTCGGCCACGCTGATCCCCCTGACTCGAAGTCGCGTCCGAGGGAGAGCGCGACGACGCCATTCTGTAGATCAGCCGTCTCACCGAAGCCGAGGCCCCCGTTGGCATTCAACAAGACGACCGAAGCGTCTCCCGTGTCTGGATACATGGTGGCGAGCGCCTCGAACCCAGGGGTCAGACCGGAATGCCAGACTGCGCCTGTTTCAGGATCCAGGTACCAGCCGAACCCGTAGTACGGGGATGCCGCGCTCGCCGGGCTCATCATCTGCTCTTTGCCTTCGGCACTCAGCACGTCGTCCTCGCCGTTCAACATCATCTGCATGTAGAGCGCCAGATCGCCGGCGCTGGCGATGACTCCTCCCTGGGGGGCCGTTCCCCGGTCGGTGGTGTGCTCGCCGAGAGGCCGTTTGGTGCCGAACCACGGTGTGTGCCCGGTCGCCATGGTGTCATGGATCTCGCCGTCCGCGACGAAGCTGTGCTCCATGCCGACCGGCTCCAGGATGTTGACTTCGACAAAGGTCTGGTAGTCCATGCCGCCGACGACTTCTATCAGCCGACCCAGGATCTGATAGTTCGCGTTCGAATACTCCCACCGTTCGCCGGGTCGATGGTCGGGACCCGCCTCCGCGAGTCCGTCGACTCGAAGCGCCAGCTCGTCGTTGCCGCCGGCCGTGTCGGTGTGCGATGTGTTTCCCTGCATGGTGGAGAAGCCGCTGGTGTGGCTGAGCAACTGCCGAACCGTGATCTCGCCGGCAAGCTGTCCCGAGAAACCGTTCAAGTATGTGGAGATCTCGGTGTCGAGTCCGACCACACCGGCCTCGACCAGTTGCATCACCGCCAGGGCGGTGAAGCTCTTCGAGATCGACCCGATCTGAAACGGTGTCTCGACCGCAACGCTCTCGCCGCCCTGTTTGCGAACACCGTATGCGTCGATCGTGGCGATCTCGCCATCGGCCACCACGGCGTAGGCCAAGCCTGGCACGGCTGACGCTGACATCTCGCTTTCGATGAAGTCTTCGATCGACCCCTCAGCCGCAACCGCCGGCAACGCGGTCGAAAGGACAACCGCAAGAAGAATCAGAGACCGCAGAAGCCAAGCCACGGAGATCACGACAGACCGAGGAGCTGCTCGCCGAATCTGGCGATCGCGAACGCTGCCCCGATGAGAGCGATGTTGGTCAGAGCTCGCATCGGCCACACCCGATACTCATACCGGAGGCCGCTTCGAGAGCCGACCACGACCATGGTTCCGAGAACGCCGAACCAGAGGGTGAAGAGGAACTGGGCAGACCCGGTGGCAAGGTATACGGCGGCGTCATGGATAGCCCCGCTGACAACGAAGGTGGCGACCACAGCAAGCGCGCGAGGCAGGAACCCTCGGAGCGGTCGGTGGACGTACCGACCGAGGTAGTACCCCCAGAGCGGGTTCCAGTACCGCCAGAACCCGCCGAAGCTGGATGCCCCCAGCGACTGGTGAAGCATTCGCTTCAGTGACCCCCGGGCTCCGAGCGGGACACCGCTGCGCCTCTCGACGTAATCAGACAGCGTGACCTGGCTCCGGTTGAGGCTCATTTCGGTCCTTCGAAGCCGATCAGCAGCCCCGCTGCGGCGATCCCGAAGGGCCGGACGAGTCCGTCGAGGACTCGTCCTTTCTCGCTGTTCGATGTCGTGGTCATGGTCCGCTCCTTGTGTTCTGGTGAGAGGGCGGTGTTCACGAGGCGCGTGACGTCTCGAGACGGGAGCTGGCCGGCTGCTCAGCCGGGCGACCGCGGTCCTTGATCAGGGTGATTCCGACTGCGACGAACCAGACGATCAGCCCGAGACCGAATACCGCTCCGACTTCTTCGAGCGCCGGCACGACGGTGACAAGACCGGCGACGCCCATGACCACGCCGAGATAGTTGACCCAACGGGCGAAGAGCCGCTCACGGAGTGCAACGATGCTGATCCCCAGCACCCACACGCCACCGAGGACTTCGTTGCCCCCACCGAGACCGTTGGTCACTGCGTCGAGCGTCGTCCACACCGTGGACGCCATCTCGGGGTCGGTGCCCTGGAGGTCGCTGACTGTGGCATAGGCGATGTTGGTGATCATCCCGGTGGAGATGATCACCCCCGACCAGATGAGCCCGAACACCGAGGCCACTCTGGCCAGCGGCGAATGGGCCTCACGGAGACGGTCCCCAATCGCCAGCACCAGAGGAACGAGGACGATGCCGAACACGATGTGAATCGTGATGTTCCACACGTACAGCGCAGCCTGGTTGTCGGCGATGAACTCCACCGCCGCAGCGGGGTGGCGCAGATACGAAGTCGGCGAAGAGCGTGGCGAACATGGCCAGACCGACCACGAACGTCCCGGCAGCGACGAGGGCGCCGATCCCACCCATCTTCTGAAGTGATTGCATGACATAGCCTTTCGATTGCTTTCCCTCGTGTGAGGGCTGCTGTCACCATGCCGCAGGCGTCGCCCCGCCACATCGGCCGCAGGGTTGTGATCGAGTCGTCCCCCGGTTGATTCACCGGCCGTACTTTCGGCCGATGACCGTGGACCCACCCCTAGCTACCCTGTCCCGATGATCAACGCGCTCCGATCGTTCTGGGCTGAACCCCGTGAGCCCAATCCGCCACGCCGCGTATGGAGAGACTGGGTGCTGGTGGCTGGGTTGATCGGGCTTGCGCTGCTCGAGGGCATCACCCGGGAGGAACTGGTGTGGCGACCATTCTCGGCGGCGATCCATCTCCTTCCGATCGTGATGCTGCTGTGGAGACGCACCCATCCGCTGCTGTCGGTAGCCGTTGCGTGGAGCGTCATTGCAGGGCTCGACATCGCGGCCATCGCCGTCGGACGCGATTCACCTGGTTTGGTCACCATGGTCGGGCTGATCGTGTTCCCCTACGCCCTCTTTCGCTGGGGGTCGGGGCGCGACGCTGTCATCGGTCTCATGATCATGAGCGTCCCGCACGTGACGAACATGATCTGCTACCCGAGCGGTCCCGAGCTCACCGTCGTCAGTTTCGCCTTGCTGCTCTTGCCTTCGGCCCTCGGCGCTGCCGTCCGTTTCCGCGACCGAGCCCAAGACCGGGCCATCGCCGAAGCGAAGATGTTCGAACGCGAACAACTCGCCCGAGAGCTGCACGACACCATCGCCCACCACGTGTCGGCGATCGCCATCCAGGCCCAAGCCGGATGGACCCTCGCCGCCTCCGACCCCGAAGCCTCGGCCTCCACGCTGAAGGCCATCAAAGCGGAGGCGAGCCGCACCCTCACCGAGATGCGCAGCATCGTCGGAGTGCTGCGACGGGGCGAAGACGAGCACAGTCCCCAGAAACGTCTCGAGCGACCTCGAGCGCCTCGCCGGCAAGCGGCGCACAACCGCCCCCGATCGAGTTGGAGATGCGTGGCGAACTCGACGATGTGGCGCCGTCGATCCAAACGGCAGTGTTCCGAATCGCCCAGGAAGCCACCACCAATGCCCGGCGCCACGCCCGACGCGCAACGAGAATCACGCATTCGGGTCGAAGAAGACAACCAGGATGTCGTGTCACCGTTGCCGACGACGGCGACGCCTCCTACTTCGACCCCAAGTCGTCCTCTGGGTACGGACTCGTCGGAATGAGCGAGAGAGCCTCCCTCCACGGCGGCTCACTCGATGCGGGCCGAACCGCGGACGAGGATGGACCGTGAAGGCCGTGCTACCCAAACAAGGGCAGCCCGGATGACGATACGTGTGGTCGTCGCCGATGATCAGGATCTCGTCCGAACAGGACTCACCGATGATCCTCAACGCGCAACCCGAACATCGAAGTCGTCGGCGAAGCCGCCGACGGTGCGGAAGCGGTCGATCTCGCCCAGCGGCTCCGCCCCGATGTGTGCCTGCTCGACATAGGCATGCCCAAGATGGACGGGATCGAAGCCACCAAGGCGCTAGCGGGACCAGAAGTCGAAGACCCGATCCCGATCGTCATCATCACCACCTTCGACCGCGACGAATACGTGTATGGCGCTCTCAAGGCCGGAGCCCGGGGCTTTCTCCTCAAAGACGCCGACCAGGATCTGCTCGTACAAGCAGTCCACGCCGCCGCCACCGGAGACGCCCTCGTCGCCCCCAACGTCACGGCCAGACTTCTCCAAACGTTCGCCAGCACCGAGCGCCCAGCTGCCCCACCCCAACCCATCGACCCGCTCACCGAACGCGAGGAGGAAGTCCTCACCGAAGTCGCCCGCGGAAAGACCAACGCCGAGATCGCCGAAGAGCTCTTCATCAGCCAAAGCACTGTCAAGACTCACGTCGCCAGCCTGATGGCCAAACTTCAGGCCCGAAATCGGGTAGAAGTCGTGATCTGGGCCTACGAAACCGGACGGGTCGGCTGAACAAAGACACCGTTCATCGCCCATGTCGTTCCCGGCTCAGAGCGATACCTCGCCGCCCACACTTGGGCTGTCAATTCGCGACCAACCGGGTTCCCGAGGGTCAGGCCGTCCTGGACTCGCCGGAATAGATCACTCCGAGCCTGAACACGGCCCAAAGCACGCCAAACACTGCGCCTTGGATCAGCACCCAACCCAGGTCGGGCTGCAAAAGGGTGAGGCTTGCGAGCGCCGTGTTGAACAGGGCGACGACATCCTCCCGCTGGGATGGCGCCGGTGTCACCAAGGATTCGAAGCCCGGAAGCAACCCAGAGTGCCAAACGGTCTCTCGTTGCCGGAATCCAAACACCAGCCAAAGCCGTCGTACCCGCGATGCTCCGCTAGCGGGGCGTTGATGTCGGCTTGGACGGAATCACCAGCACAGGTGAACCGGCCGCCTCCAATGCCTCCGCAAGACTCATACGGCCACGATCGCAGCCTCACACGACCACACAGATCACCCGATCTCAATCAATAGCGCCCATCTCGCCGAGCACTCGGGATCGGCACGTCGGCGTGCGTGACCTCTGCTGCCCTCAACACTCAGCGTTCCGAGTCGAGCATCAGTGGGGATATCGGGGAATCTGGGCACGGTCCGGTGACATAATCAACCGGTGGCGCACGAGAGAGTTTCCAGTCTGGTTGCGGCCCGTGCATCGATGGCTTCTTCTGGTCGGAGGAGATCATTTCCTTCGGTGTACCGGGTGGTCGCCGTGGCCGTCGGGGCGGTTACTGGTTCGCGACGGTCGTCGTCGTGACCACGACCGTGGGACCTGGTTTCTGTCCGCGATCCCGCTGGCGACGGTCGGGTGGATCGCTCTTGCCGTCATCCAAGACCACGACGAGCGTGTGCAGCTCGATGTCAACAGCGAGTTCGACAGCTTGCTTCGAGAGCAGGCTGATTCGGTATTGGCGCGGAGCAGGGTTCACCTTCAACGGCGCTGACGGACCATATCGAGCACCGGCGCGACCGGTGCGACACCTTCCTTTACGAGGCCGGCGACCCAGCGGGAAATGGCTGTATCGATTTGTGGATCCGCCGTGACCGTTCTGGCGGGCAGATGGACGTGTCAGTGGACGGCCGCCCCCTGGATCGATTGGTGGCATCGAACGGCGACCCACACCTTGCCACCCGAGTTACTCGGGCGGAAGGACCGGCTGATGACGTGGCGGCTCTGGTCGCGGCGTTTGAGCTAGTCCTTGCCAACCGGAGCCAATAAGCGTCCGGCTGCAGACTCAGCGCCGCCCTCGCCCTACCCGGACCCGACCGCCCAGATCACCCTGTTCTCGCGGCATATCGCCCATTCTCTCGGGTAGCGCATACCGGCACCTCGTGCGCTGGGTGCGGCGCCGCGGCTGTAGGCACTTGCACGACGGTCGGCGACTGCTGGCCGAAGCATCGAGCGTAGAGTCGGGTCGGGTGCCGGTTGGGTGCTCGTCGTGGCGGCGCCAGCCACAGAAGCCAAACCCAGGGAGCGACGAGTGCGGTCTGAAGATCTATCGATGACATTGGCCGACGGCCGGACCCTGGCCTGGGCTGAGTCATGAGTGCCGGAGGGCAGGAGTGTCCTGTTGTTTCACGGCGGCAACGACTCCCGTTTCGCTGGACGATTGCTATCCGGCGCCGCCACTCGAGCCGAACATCCGTTTGATCTGTCCCGACCGGCCCGGATACGGGGCGTCGACCCCCTCAGGCGGCCGCACCTTCCTGGACTGGGCAACCGACGTCGGGAGTCTCACCGATCAGCTTGGGATCGCCGGATACGGGGTCGTGGGCCGTTCGGGCGGAGGCCCCCATGCCATCGCATGTGCACACGCCAATCCCGAGCGGGTCCACTCGCTTGTGACCGTATCGTCACCGGCGCCGCCCGCCGCCCCCGATCGAGGGCTTCACCCGGCGTTCCGGCTGATGAACCTCCTCTTCAAATCACCGGTGCTGTACCGGCCGATGGCGAAGAACCAGCTCAAACAGATGGCCAGCCTCTCCGCAACGCTGGCTGTCGGTGTCGGTCGAATGCAGCCAGCCGACGGTGAACTCTTCCGCCAACAGCCCGAGATTGCGGCCGAGATCGTTGCGGAGATGACCGAAGGCGCCCGACAGGGCGTCTCTGGGATCGTCCACGAAGCGAGCCTCTATCACACGGACTGGGGATTCGACCTACGCGACGTGCCCACGAGCTCTCAGGATGTGGCACGGTCGGCCGCGATCGACAAGCAGCGTTGGGATGGAGCATGTTCCTCGCCGAGGAACTACCCAACGCGAGTCTCCGCATCGACGAACACGGAGGACATTTCTCCACCCTCATCAACAACGCCGACGAAATCCTCACCGGCATCGCTCCCGGTTCATAGCAGGCTCCAGGCCCGCAACCCCCAGCGCCAGCCGAACCACCCCTGTACACACATCATCGGCGCCTCCGCCGCCGGCGAAGACCAGCCGGGGTCAGAAACCCCTCGGCGACGACTCCCATGATGGCCGCTGACGAACAATCGGCAACCGAGTCATGAACCTGCCGTTATGGGTGGTGTGGTTCCTCGAGGATGGAACGTTCGGGCGAGTGTCTGTCCTAGGGTTTCATTGTGCCACCTGGACGATGGGAGGACGACAGTGATTGGTGACGCCCTGGGTGAGCGCGCGATGAGCAGGGGGCGTCTGACGCGGTTCTTCATCATCACCTTCGCCTTTTCGTGGCTGTTGTGGCTTCTGCCGGTACTGTGGTCGACCGTTCTTCCTGACCTTCCCGAGATTGTCGGCCTGCTGGGTATGTTCGCCCCGTTCGGTCCAGGTTTTGCCGCCTTCTGGTTGGTTCGACGTGCTGCCGGCGGGGAGGGGGTTCGAGGTCTGTGGCTCCGTGGCTGGCGACTCGACTTTGACAAGAGGTGGCTCATTCCGGCTCTCGGTCTGGGACCGTTGGTGGGGCTACTCAGCGTGGTCGGCGTCGTGGCGTTCGGCGGTGAGGTCGGCTGGGACGACGGCGTGCCGCCAGCGATGATCCTCCCGGTATTCCTTCTGATCTACTTCGCCAATGCTCTGCCCGAGGAGTATGGATGGCGGGGATTCGCTCTCGATCCTCTTCAGCGGCGGTTCAACACGTTGGGGGCCAGTCTCGTCCTCGGACTGATCTGGGGTCTGTGGCACCTGCCGCTCGTGTTCATCGAGGGGACGACGCAGGCTTCCATTCCCTTCGCCGAGTTTGTTCTGCAGACGATGGTTCTGGCCGTCTTGTACACGTGGCTGTACAACAACACCGGTGGGAGCGTGCTCGTTGCAGCGTTGTTCCACGCCTCTGCGAATATCGCAGGGGCCGCGATCCCAACATGGACGACCGAGTTGGGGCGTTGGGTCAATTTCATGTTGCTGCTGGTGATCGCAGGCGCAGTTGTCTGGCGCTACGGATGGCGCCACTTGCGGATAGGGGTTCGGGACCCCGACGCTATCGGCCACCAGGTGATTCCTCACGAGGGCACCGACCCGACGTGACCGGGACCGGTCAACTCGAGACAAACCGTCGCAGGCCTGCGCCCGCTCATAGCGGCACCTCGGCGCTCGCTATGTCGGCCGTCGCATGAGAGTCTTCCCGAGGGTCGGTCCTGGGGACTTGGCGTTGACATTCCAGCCCTGTGGCCGTACACTGGCCGGACACGAGGTTGGACATGACATCTGAAGCGAAACGAACCCGGAGTGAGCGTCTCGAGGTGCGCACGACCCCGGGGGACCGCGCCCTCATCAATCGGGCGGTTGCCGCGTCGGGGACCGATCTCACCGACTTCGTGATCACCAACCTCACGACCGCCTCGCGGCGGGTGTTGGCCGATCGGGTCGAGTTCAGCCTTGGACCTGAGGCTCAGGAGGCGTGGGAGAGGATCAACGAGCGTCCCGCCCGCAGCCTGGCCGGGCTTCGTGAGCTCATGGCCCGACCGTCGCCATTCATCGACGAGTGACCCAGCGGTATCGCCCTCCCCGGTTGCTGGAGGCCGGTGACGTCATCGACGATTTCGAATGTCGGTCCACCGAGCAGACCGAGTGGTTGCGTTTCCACGCCCGGCAGGCGCATGCCGCCGGCACCGCCAAGGTGCTGGTTGTCACCCCGGTAGACGGTGACCATGTCGTTGCCTATTACGCCTGGTCGATGGCAAGCCTCTCGGTCGAGGACGCCCCTACCAGAGTCCGCAGAGGGGCGGGCCGCTACCCACAACCGGTAGCTCTGTTGGCTCGTCTCGGGGTGGCGAACGAACACGAAGGCCGGGGGCTCGGTGCCGGGCTCCTTGCCGACGTGATCAGCCGAACCGCACAGCTCGGCGCCGGGATCGGCTGCCGGGGCCTGTTGGTGCACGCCGAGACACCGAAGGCCCGCGACTTCTATCTGCATCTCATCCCCGAGTTCGAGCAGTCACCGACCGACGACCTCCATCTCGTCCTCCTCATGAAGGACATCCACAAGACCCTCCGCGACTGACACCAGAACGGGACAGCGGCGAGCATCTTGGGGCGCGCTGGGGGCGCGGGAGAACGAGCAACGACGCAAACCGCCCGGTGATGACCAAAGACGATGAAAGGTCGAAAACCCATGTGGGACAGGGGATTTCGGGGGATTCACCTGTCAGGCCGGGCATCTCGAGAAACGGCCCGAACGGTCTTGATAACCGTTGAACCCTCACGGGTTCCGTGGGTTCAAATCCCACCCCCTCCGCTCCCGTTCTTGTGACCGAAACGTCGATATTCCAGCGGTTTCCGTCACAAGAACGGGCATCTACCGTGGCGGCGATGGCTCAGACCCGTTCGGCTCCCCGCATCCCGCCCGAGCCGCTGTTCGTCCTCGGAGGCATCTCCCAGTACATCGGAGCTGCGATCGCCGTCGAACTGTTCGAGTTCCTCCCTGCTCGCAACGTCGCGCTACTGCGCGTCGTCGGGGCGTCGCTGCTTGTGATCGCATTCCGCCGGAGCTGGCGGCGTGAGTGGACCCGCTCGGCGTTCTGGGCGGCTGCCGCGTTCGGGTCGGTGCTCGCTGCGATGAACCTGGCGTTCTATCTCGCCATCGACAACCTCCCGCTCGGCAACGCAGTGGCGATCGAGTTCCTGGGTCCGATCTCGGTTGCGGCCTTCGGAGCGCGCTCGACGCGATCTGTCGGGTCCCTCGTCCTCGCCGGAGGTGGTGTCGCTCTGATCGCCGGCATCCAGCCGGAAGGGTCACTGATCGGAATCGGGTTTGCACTGCTCGCCGCCCTGCTCTGGGCCGGATACATCATCCTCGGTCACCGGGTCGCCCGGTCCGGCTTCGGTGTCGACGGGCTCGGTGTCGGCATGGCCGTCGGAGCGCTGGTGATCGCTCCGGTTGCCGGTCCCGGTCTCAGCATCGAGCGGCCCGGCTTGCTGTTGTTGGCGCTGATGACCGGGCTGTTCTCCAATGCGATTCCCTACGGCATCGACCAGATCGTCATGTCGCATCTCGCCCGAGCCCGGTTCGCGTTGCTGCAGTCGCTGCTCCCGGTCACCGCAGCGTTCATGGGGTTGGTGGCGTTGGGCCAGCGGCTCCGGCTGCTGGAGTGGGTCGGGATCGCTGCGGTTGCGGTGGCGATCTGGCTCGGGTCATCCGAAACCGAGCCGGACGTGGTTTCGTCTGGTGTCGGGGCCTGACGGTCGGTACTGTTACTGCGCAATCCGGAGAGATGGCCGAGTGGTCGAAGGCGCTCGCCTGCTAAGCGAGTAGTGGGTTATTAGCCTGCTCGAGGGTTCAAATCCCTCTCTCTCCGCTCAGAGAAAGCCCCCGTCCGCTCGGGGGCTTTCGCCGTTCCTCTGCGCTGCTCCCATACCATCCGATGAATGCACCGCCTGCTGGCCGTCTCGATCGGACTTGTGATGTTGGTCGGTTGCGGCGCTCTCCCCGCCGATCCGGTCTTCGTCGGTGCGCGAGTCGACCCCATCGACTGTGCGGACGGGCAGCCCGAATGTGTGCGCGTCTCCAGTGAGGTCGACGGCAACCGGGTGGGCAGGGGAGCGTGCCTCCTGTACGCAACGACCCGACATGGCCGGGTCGCCGTAGCGGCCTCGGACGAGCTCGAACTTGTCCCCGACGCAGTCGTCGAATGGGTCGTGCGGGTGCCGTCTCACTTCGACGAGTGGGATCCGGTCTGCGCCCCGACTGCGGAGGGATGAGCCCAATGTGGCTTCGACCCTTCGCACCTGCAGTGCTACCGTTGTGGCCACAGTCCGACCCGACTACGTGCACCCGTAGCTCAATTGGATAGAGCGTCTGACTACGGATCAGAAGGTTGGGAGTTCAAGTCTCTCCGGGTGTGCTGAGACCCTCGCTTGTTGCGGGGGTCTCCTGCTTTGTGCACGTAGACATGGCTGTGCCTGAGATCAGAAGGTTGCGGTCTGTCACAAGCACAGAATCGTGTCTCTGCCAAGTGCCGTGGAACGGGGCGAACTCGACATTGCGCCCGATTCCGTGGATCGCGTCCCGCGGTGTGGTGTAGGTAGGTGAACTCTCAGCGTTGCCTCCGGGTTATCCGGCGGCGGGTAGCTGGTTCACCTCCTTGTTGGGGTCATTGTGGTTGTTGGTGTCGATGAGTGCCATGGATTCTTCGCCGAGGTAGCGGCGGTCGCTGACTTGCCATTCGTCGTGTTGCTCTGAGAGGACGGCACCGACGAGCCGCAGGATCGAGGCGTCGTCTGGGAAGATCCCGACCACGTCAGCTCGTCTCTTGATTTCTCGCATCAGCCGCTCGAGGGGGTTGGTGGACCAGATCTTCTTCCAGTGGCTGTGGGGGAAGGTGGCGTACGCAGTCACGTCCGCCTCTGCTTCGATGAGGAGGTCGGTGACGGCTGGGTAGCGGTCAGCGAAGGAGTCAGCGACCAGCCGCAGCTGGGTTCGGACGGCGTCGGGGTCGGGTTGAGCGAAGATGGTACGGATCGTGGCTGCGACCATCTCGGCGTGGCCCTTCGGCACTCGGGCCAACAGGTTGCACATGAAATGCACTCGGCAGCGTTGCCATCCCGACCCTGAGAAGGTTTTGCGGATGGCGGTCTTCAGCCCGCTGTGGGCGTCGGAGATCACTAGCCGCACCCCCGACAGGCCACGCTGTCTGAGCCGGCGGAGGAACTGGGTCCAGAAGATCTCGTCTTCGGTGTCCCCGACATCGAGATCCAAGATCTCACGGCGACCGTCGGTCGATACCCCGGTGGCGACAACCACCGCCCGTGAGACCACTCGATGGTCTTTACGGCCGTGCAGATAGGTGGCATCAACAAACACATAGGGGAACTCGAGATGATCCAATGCCCTCTCCCGAAAGGCGGCGACTTCTTCGTCGAGTTGTTCACAGATCCTCGACACCGTCGACTTCGACACTCCCGATTCGACTCCGAGCGCTTTGACCAGATCATCGACCTTCCTGGTGGAGGTTCCGGTGACGTAGGCGGTCATGATTACCGCCCACAACGCCCGATCCACCCTCCGTCTGGGTTCGAGCAGCGACGGGAAGAACGCTCCCTCCCGCACCTTCGGGATCCGCAACTCCACATCACCCGCAGGTGTCGACAACACCCGACTACGTGCCCCGTTCCGCTGATTTGTTCGAGTATCAGTCCGTTCATGCGGTTTGGCGTCGATCGCCGCCGACAGCTCGGCGTCGATCAACTCTGCAATGCTTTCTGAACCAGGTCCCGGAACAGAAAACGGACATCATCACCACCAAGCTCACCAACGAGCTCAGCCAATCGTGCATCATGGCTCTCGGCCATCGTGCATCCTCCTTATCGAGTCCACGGATATGAACTCGCTGAGAGTTGCACGATGGCCCTACCGCGTTACGGACCCTCGCTCCCACCTACACCACTCCACGGGACGTGAACATTCCGTGGCGTTGACCAGATGGTGACCAAGGTAGGTAGACGACGATCGGCTGCGGCGCATATCGTGAGTCCGAGGCGTTCGCACCGTCGTCCTGATGTCGTCCTCTGGCACTGTTGCTGTCTTGGGAAGGAGGGCTCGAAAGGGGCGAGAGGCGGCGGCAGCGAGCTTCGTTGGTTGCGTTCTGAGGAGGAGGCACCATGTCCAAACGATGGTTGGTCGTCTTGTCGATTGCAGCAGTGTTTCTCGTGGCGGTGACACCAATGGCCTCGGCATCGTCCGGAGGTACCGAGCGCCCGTTCAAGGCGAGTTTCGAAGGGCCCGTCCATTGGGAGTTCCCAGGGGACTTCCCATCGGGTTGTGATGAGGTCACGACGGTCACGGAGTCGCCCGGCTTGGCAACCCACATGGGGAAGGTGACTATCTCGTCGTCGCACTGCCCGGCTGAGCCGGACCGCCTGGACGATGGTGTGGCCACCATCCGGGCTGCCAATGGCGACGCCCTGTTCATGGTCTACGACTACGACCCCTCCGATGAGACCAACACGATTCCTGTCACGTTCGACGGTGGAACCGGGCGTTTCGAGGGAGCTACCGGCGAAGCCATGTGGGAGTATTACGTGGTTCCGGAGTTTGTCGACGGCTGCGACGATCCCGACCCATCCAACTGCCTGGACTTCACCGTGCCGTGGCAGTGGGGTTCAACGCTGATAGGCCACGTCGACTACTAGCCGCCTGAGACCTGCCGTCGAGCGCTGACCGGCAGCCTGACTCGAAGTATCGAGACCCCTGCGTCATGCAGGGGTCTCGAGTACGTGTACCCAGCCGCTTGTTCGAAGTGGCCGGACGTCGGGGCTGCACCACTGGGGCCGAGGACAGTGACCTCGATGGGATACGCCGGTCGGCTGGTGTCGCGTGTGTCTGGTCAGATTCGTTCGGTCGGCCGATTGTTGCTCTTGCGACCGCGTGTCTCGAGGGCATTGATCAGTCCCGCAGCAACCAGCGCAGCGAAGCCGAGGGCCACAACCAGTATCTCGCCGGCTGCGAAGAAGCCGAGGAGAACCGTGAGAATGCCGAGCACCGTGAGCGCTGTTACCGGAAGTGACGAATTCATGCTTCTCCCTTCGGTGTTGCTCTGGTCCGACGTGGCGCCGTCTCGGGAGGTTCCCCGCGCACGGGCAGACGAAGACTCAAACCAGGCGGCCGAAATCACCGCCAGTCGTGGCTTGGCCTCCTGTGCCATGCACTCATGGGTCTGCCGGGCCACGGGGCGGCGCCGTCTCGGGCACACGTCTTGAAGTGCCTGGAGAACGTCCGGGTAACGCGTGTCCAGCTACGCCGCACGGCAGCCGACGCTCCGGACCTGGTCATTCGTCGAGGATCTCGTCAATGCGATAGGCATTGATCGGCCGGCTCTTCCCCTTCAGCTCCAACGGTCCCAGTGGGTGCGCCACGACCCTGTCCGCGATCGCGTGATACGTCGGTTCACCGATCACGACCGTTCCCGGCTCGGCCGACGTCTCCAGCCGTGAGGCAACGTTCACGGCATCGCCGACGACGTTGTAACTGCGGAACTCGGCGGCGCCGATGTTGCCCATCAGGGCGACCCCGGTGTTGATGCCGATCCGGAACCGTGGGGCATCGGCCATCCCCTACGGTCTGCGCCGCGATCGCTCGCTGCATTGCCAGGCCACTCTTGGCGGCCCGGAAGGCGTGGTCGGGCCGCGGTCGAGGGGCGTCGAAGACGGCGAGAATCGCATCGCCGACGAACTGGACGACCGTCCCTCCGTTGCCGAGGATGATCGGAACGACGTCGCCGAAGTACCGATTGAGCATCTCCATGACCTCACCGGGATCTGTCTGCTCGGTGAACGTGGTGAACCCACGGAGGTCTGCGAACAGAGCGGTCAGCTCCACCATGGATCCACCGAGTCCCGCCTGAGCGGGATCGGCGCGCAGAGTCTCGGCGACATCCGGGGACAGATACGTCCGGAAGAGGGCGTCGAGCTGGCGATAGAGCCTGACGTTGTCGATGGTGATGCCGATCTCGGACACGAGCGTGTTCATGATCGACGTGTCCGCTTCCCGGAACGATCCATTCGGGCGGGCGAACTCGACGACTCCGGCGTGCTCCGTCCCGACGATGAGATCCTTGGTGTACCGGTCGCCCTGCGTCGGCCAATCCCCGGTCGTGAACCGGTCCGGGTACGAGAGTCCCTCAGCCGATCTGATGCCCACCCGGACCACGTCTGGAGCGAAGCGGTTGGCGAGCACTTCGATGGTCGTCTCGAGCAGGTCGTCCTCGTCGCGCTCGACACCGGCCTTCGTGGCGATCTCGACGAGAGCTCCGAGACGGACCGTCTGATCGCGTTCGGCGGCGAGCGATCTCGCCGCCCGAGCGAGCACCTCGCCTTGGCCCTCGGTGAGTGAGAAGCGCACGCGCAGCCCGGCGATGATCAGGTCCAGGTCCTCCTCGGTGAGCCCGGAGCGTGCAGATCGCTGCAGCGTGTCGGTCAGCGTTTCGAGCGCCCCCCCGTACTCCTGCCTGATCGCCTCGCTCGTGTCTCCCGACACGATCCCGTCGAACAGCCCCGCCGAGCCCCCTTCCCGCCGGAACTGCGAGTACGCCGAATAGGCTACGAAACCGAACGCCGTCGCCATGAGCACGTGCCACAGCCACCACGACAGCTGCCAGTTCCTCGCCCACACGATCGTGGCCATCGCCTCTGCCAGCAGGGCGGCAGCAGTGACGAGGGCGAGGAGCATCACTGAGGGCTTCCTTCGATACGATCCGAAGAATCGAACAGCGGCCACCGCGTACAGCCCAACTGAGATGAGTGCTGCCCAGAAGAGCGGCCCCTCGGCGCGTTCGGCGAACGACTCGGCCAGCGGAGGCAACTCGGCCACCGAGACGACCGCCCAGCCGACCATCAACGCGAGCAGCGACCATCGGATGACGGGATCTCGGGCAACGATGCGGTCAGAGGCGTCGGACGAGAAGTCGAACGATGCCGCGACGAAGAAGACCGATGCGAGCGCCAGACCCACAGGCGTTGCGACCTCGAATCCGCCGTTGGCGCCTGTCACGATCACGCCCGGAGTCGCAAGCGCATGGAGCAGGAGGAATCCGGCGGCGACCGTGAATGCGTAGCCGACCAGGAGCAGTCGGGCGTCGGAGCGACGATGTGCTTCCCTCGAGATCTGAAGGGCGAGCCCGACGTTGACCGCGGCGACGCTCAGAACGAGCCAGAAGTGGCTGGGTCGATGCTGCCACGTGACGTCGAGTTCCGGTTGGGCGAGTAGCAACCACAAGGCGGCGAGCGGAAGCAACAGGTGCAGGACCCAGATCCCAACGCGGACTGCGGCGCCAGGCCGGCTCCTGAGTTCGTGGACTGCAGGAGCGAGCGACATCGAAGCCCATCCTATGGGTGGGCCGCGCGCACCCGCTGCGGTTTTCGCCAATCGCGAAACGCGGCTTCATGGCCTTCGGCGGCGGCAGGTCGGCGGAAACCACAACGGCCCCCGCACAGAGAGCGGGGGCCTTCGTGTTCGGGATGCGGTCCTTCAGATCTTCCTGAGCGGCTGAACGATCGCTTCGTGTCGGTCGGCGTCCAGGGCCTGGATGAGCCCGGCTGCGACGAGGGCGCCGAAGCCGAGCGCCGCGACCAGGAGCTCGCCGGCGGCGAAGAAGCCGATCAGGACGGTGAGCGCTCCGAGCGCTGTCAGGACGGTGACGGGCAGTGAATGGTTCATTGGATCTCCTCTCGTGCTGTTCTCCCGTCTGACGACGATCGGTGGGAAAACGTTCCGGGTTCGGGACCGAGCATGCAAAGGGCCGTGCGGTCTTGCAGTCGGGATGAAGGACTCTGCACGGCCCAGTCGCGCTGTGCGACGATTGACGGTGACAGGAGGTCGTCGATGTCGAACAAGAACCGTCCGGGACACCCGGCCCGTAGGGCACCGGCCAAGAGCTTGAAGGAGAAGCGGGCCGCCAAGCGCGCCAAGCGTGAGTCCCAACACGTCGAACACAACGACACGGTCGAGAAGACGTTCGCACACTCCCGCTGATCGCGGCCGGATCGAGCCGGTCTAGCCGACCGCCTCGAAGCGCGCGGTGAAGTGACGCAGCCACGGCGCCTGGTACGTGAGGCGCAGACCTGACAGCTCGTGTGCGCGCTCGGCAACGGCGATCAACACCTCCCCGACGTAGTCGATGTGGCTCTGGGTGTATGTTCGTCGTGGGACAGCCAGCCGCACCAGTTCGTTCGGTCCCGGCACCTCGGTCCCGTCCTCGAGTCGCTTGCCGAACATGACCGATCCGATCTCGACGCCGCGCACGCCCCCTTCGAGATAGAGCGCACACGCCAACGCCTGGGCCGGGAACTGTGCCGGCGGAATGTGGGGCAACATGGCGGCCGCATCCAGATAGACGGCGTGGCCGCCGGGCGGTTTGATGATCGGGATTCCCGCCCGGTCGACCTTGTCGGCCAGGTAGGCGGTCGACCGCGTCCGGTATCGCAGATACTCGGGGTCGAGAGCTTCCTCGAGGCCCTGGGCGACGGCCTCGAGGTCGTAGCCCGCCAACCCTCCATAGGTCGGGAAGCCCTCGGTGAGGATCAGCAGGTTGCGGCATTGCTCGGCCAGGTCGGAGTCGTTCATCGCCAGGAAGCCGCCGATGTTGGACATCCCATCCTTCTTCGCCGACATCGTGGCACCATCCACCAGAGAGAACATCTCCCCTGCGATCTCCCGCGGTGACCGATCCGCCTGGCCGTCTTCCCGGGTCTTGATGAACCAGGCGTTCTCGGCGAACCGGCAGGCGTCGAGGAAGAACGGGATGTCGTGCTCGTCGCAGATGCTTCGAACCTCTCGCATGTTCGCCAGCGATACCGGTTGACCGCCACCGGAGTTGTTCGTGACGGTCATCATGACCAGGGGGACTCGGTGCCGCCCCACCTCGGCGATCGTCTCCCGAAGCCGGACGGTGTCCATGTTCCCTTTGAACGGATAGTCCGAGCTGCGGTCCCGGGCTTCGGGTGTGACGAGATCGCGCGCCTCCGCTCCCTGGAATTCGACGTTCGCCCGGGTCGTGTCGAAGTGCGTGTTGTTGGGAACGACGTCACCCGGCTTCACCGCCGTCTGGAACAGGATCCGCTCTGCGGCGCGTCCCTGGTGGGTCGGGATCACCTGGCTCAGGCCGGTGATCGCGGTGACGGCGTCTCGGAACCGATAGAACGAGCGGCTTCCGGCGTACGACTCGTCGCCGCGCATCATGCCGGCCCACTGGGCGGTCGACATCGCCCCGGTGCCCGAGTCGGTCAGCAGGTCGATGATCACTTCATCGGCGTGCAGTTCGAAGAGGTTGTATCCGGCACGTTCGAGCGCCGCCCGTCGTTGGGCGGCGTCGGGGAAGTCGATCGGCTCGACGGTGTGGATACGGAACGGCTCGATGATCGTCCGGTACGGCAATGGGGGCTCCTCGCTCGGCTGGCCGAATCGTCCTTGTTCGAACCGATCACAGCCAGGGGAGGAGGTCCCTGATCATGGCCGCGGTTCACCCGCCGGGGCCGGTGCGCCCGTGCTTCCAGTAGCCGCGGACGGTGGCGTGCTTGCGTTCGAGACGGAGTGAGTCGAACAGGTGCTTGCGGATCCGGAACATCGCCGCCGCCTCGCCGGCGGCCCACACCCGCCAGCCGTCTGGAATCTCGAACGCCTCGACGGCGCCGACGAGAACGTCGCCGGGTTGCGCTCCCGCCGGCAACTCCACCCAGTCGACCGTCACTCGTGGATGCGACGGCAGCGGGGCGCGGGCTTCCGGCGCAGCGAGTTCGACGATCACCCGGACGTCGGCATCCGAGGGGATCCATTCGAGCAACTGGCTGATCGCAGGCATTGCGGACTCGTCGCCGGCGAGCAGGAACCCGGATGCGGTCGGGTCGATGCCGTACCCGCGTCCGGTGCCGGAGATCGCAGCACGCTCGCCTCCCTGGGCCGAGGCGGCCCAGTTCGACATCGCACCGTCTTCGTGCAGCACGATCTCGAGCGTCAGGGTGTCACCTTCCAGATAGCGCGGTGTGAGGGTGCGGATGATCGGCCTCGATCCGTCGGGGCGAAGGAACTCGTTGCCATTCCAGATCGGGATGATCAGCTCGTCCTCGCCGGGAGTCGGCACCAGCAGTCGGACACTCGCGGCGGGTTCGTCGATCGAGAGCTCGGCCAGCTCTGACCCGGCCAGCCGGACCCTGACGAGTCGTGGAGTGACCAGCTCGCTGGAGGCGACGACGCCTTCACGGAATGGAGGCGGCTCTCTACGGATCGGGGTGCGCTCTGAAGGCATCGACCGATCGTACGGGATTCGAGGTGCTCTCCTGAGTCGACCGGGTACGGCTGGGGTGCAACAGTCGCAGTGGCACCCACCCCGCCCCGTCGCGGTCACGCAGCCGGAGTCGAGAAGCTCTCCATCGATGTCGCCACGAAGTCCTTCACCTCACTCCGGTCGTCTCCTGCCCGCCAGGCGACGAAATGCTCGAGTGGCTGCAGGTCCGGCATCTCTCGCCAGACGAGGCTGCCGCCGCCAAGGTCCGCCAAGGATCGTGTTCCCGTGTGGATCCCGAGTCGCGCCCTGAGTGCCTCGACCAGCGAGTCGAGCGTCTTGAAGTGAGCCACAACGATCGGGGGTTTGCCTCGCCGGTGGGGGATGGCCATCCAGTAGTCGCGCCATGCCCGATCACCGGTCGTGAAATCGAAGGTCGGCTCGGCGAGGGCGCGCTCCAGGGTCAGGTCGTCCAGCGCCGCGAGCGGATGGTCGGCGGCCATGACGATGCCGAGCGGCTCGGTGAAGAGCAAGGCGGTCTCCAGGCCGGTCCGGTCGAAGGGGCCGTAGACGAAGGCAACGTCGGTTTCCCTGCCCCGCAGACCACCGGTCGGCTCGGTGGTGTCGCCGAAGGTGATGAACACGTCGACGTCAGGCCGGCGGCGTTCGAACTCGGCCACGATGTGGGCGAAGGCACTGTGCTCGACCGAGGCCACGAAGCCCACCTTCAGCGCCGTTCTCGGTTGTGCGGCCTCCTGGGCCGCTCGTCCGGCGTCCTCCACCGAAGCGAGGATCTGCGTCGCCCGTTCGTAGAACTCTTCGCCTGCCGGCGTGAGCGCGACGTGCCTGGTGCTGCGATCGAACAGTCGCACGCCCAACTCGGTCTCGGCCTGTCGGATCTGATTGCTCAGCGCCTGCTGGGCGATGAACAGGCGTTCGGCCGCACGCGTGAAGTTGAGCTCTTCGGCAACTACGACGACGGCACGAAGGTGGCGCAGTTCGATGTTCATCCCGTGCGAAGAATACGACGATTCACAACCTGGAGATGTCGATCCGACACCGAGTCGATGTTTCACACGAGGACGACGATCCCGCACAGTGCGCCTCATGACAACCATCACACACTCTCGCTCAATCCGTTCCGATCTCGACCGCATGGGTCTCGGCTCGAAGACGTTCCTGATCGGCGACTTCGGCTGGGACGGTGCCCGTCAGGCCTGGAACCTGGCCGTCGACCAGCAGCCAGCCGCAGTGGTGTTCTCCGAGTCCATCGAGGAGGTCGTTGCGGCCGTGCACGTCGCTCGCGGTCACGGTCTCCGGGTCATCGCTCAGGGCACCGGGCACGGCGCCGCCTCGTACGGCGATCTCGATGACACGATGCTGATTCGCACCAGCAGGATGCGTTCGATCGACATCCACGAAGGTGCGTGCACCGTCCAGGCCGGAACCCTCTGGGGAGAGGTCGCCTACGACCTGGCCGGATCGGGCATGACGCCGCTGTCGGGATCGTCCCCCGACGTCGGCGTGGTCGGATACACCCTCGGCGGCGGCATCGGCTGGCTCTCACGCCGGTACGGGCTCGCCTGCAACGCGGTCCGGTCGGTCGATCTCGTCACCGCCGATGGTCGCCTCCGACGGGTCGACCACGACCAGGACCCCGAGCTCTTCTGGGCGATGCGCGGTGGCGGCGCCGGCTTCGGTGTCGTGACGGGGATCGAATTCGATCTGATGCCCGTGTCCCACGTATACGGCGGAACCCTCGCCTGGGATGCAGTCGACGCGCCTCGCCTGTTCGCTGCCTGGTCCGAGTGGACGGCCGACCTCGACGAGTCGATCACGTCGATCATGCGTTTCCTCAGCCTGCCTCCGATCCCAGAGGTGCCCGAGCCGTTCCGGGGTCGTCGAGTCGTGACGTTGGGTGCGGTCGGCGTCGGCGACCCGAGCGTGGTCGAGAACCACATTGCACGACTCCGAACAGTGGCGGCGCCCGTCCTCGACACGTTCGGCGTGATGCCGTGCTCCGAACTGGTTCGGCTCCACGGCGACCCGGAAGGACCGACGCCCGGAGTGTCACATCACACGCTCCTGTCCGAGCTCTCGGGGGACGTGATCGCCCGGCTGGTGGAGCGAGTGGGTGTCGACTCCGGATCTCCGCTGATCTCGGCGGAGATCCGGCACCTCGGTGGAGCCCTTGCGAGGCATGCTTCGCACGGTGGCGTGCTGTCCCGCATCACCGCTCCATACGCCCTGATGGGTGTGGGAATGGCCGCCGATCCCGAGATGAAGGCAGCAAGCGAGACGGCCCTCACACACCTGATCGATGCGGTCGCTCCCTGGAACGCAGGTTCGTACCTCAACTTCGCAGAGCGGAACTCCGACGCGGTCTTCGACGTCGAAGCCGCGGCACAGCTCGCAGCGGTCAAGGCTCGGATCGACCCCGACGGTCTCTTCCGTTTGCGCACCAACCAGAACTTCGCAGGCAACGTGGCAGGAGAGGAACATCGATGAAGACATCGACGAAGCTGACCATTGCGGTCGGTGCCGTACTGCTCCTGACGATCGGGACGCTCGCAGCGGGCGCCGGACTGCTCTCGACCGGAGACGTGGACGTCACAGATGACACATCCGATCCGACTCCTCAACCGGGACCGGAGCAGCTCGCAGACGGCGATTGGTTCGGCCTTGTCACGGTGCAACGGCGCGGTGACGCCATCTGGACGGGAATCGATCCCGCAGAGATGCTCACCGGCGAGGCGGCGCACGACGCCGCGGTCGCGGCAGGCGTGATCACCGAGGACGAGGAACTGCCGAACGACCTGTTCATCCTCGACGAGGAGGAACGCACCTTCGAGCATGTCCTCGACCCGGCGGCGGTGGTCCGTGTCCTCGACGGCAACCAACCGTGGATCCAGCTGGATGTGTCCGGCTCGGATCTGCTGGACCTATACGACGGGACCTACGCCGGACCACCGGTCTACGGGATCATCCCCGGGACGCCGATCGCCATGGACCTCACCATCAGCGGTGGGAGTGTCATGTCCGCCACTGCGGTGTATCTGCCATGAGGGCTGGCGTTTGGAACGGCGGCTGCCGCAGTCACGGCGGCCACCAAGCCCCGTGGTGTCGGCGGGTATCACGACGCCCCCCTGACCGCCCGATCACCTGATGCGATCTTGGAGGTTTGACGCTCGGTGGCTTTCACGGCGGGCGGTCCGTCCCCCCGGTGGGGGGACAAACAATGCGTCTCCCAAGTGCGGCGGCGGGGCGGGCTGTCACGCCGGTGGGGGGGACAACAATCCGCCGACCTGAGAGCGTCAGACGGGGCGGACGTGAGACGTGAGACGTGAGACCTGACAATCCGCAGACCTGAGACGTGAGACGTGAGAAGGCCCCCGACGTGGTGTCGGGGGCCTTCTTCGTTGGGGTCTGTGTGTTGGTTCAGACCTGGGTGGTTTCCTTGGTTGCCTTCTCGACGAAGCTGTCGAACTCGTCCTTGGAGCCGGTGGCCCAGATGATGCCTGCGCCGGCGAGGAGGGTGGTGGCCCCGACGCCTGCGAACAGACCTGCGAGTGCCATACCGAGCTGCAGGGCGCTGTGTGTCACGGTGCCGACGCCGAGCTCACCGAACAGACCGTGTGCCGTTCCTGACCATGCCTGGGCACGGGCGGGACCCTCGAGCGGGTGCATCCGGTCGAAGTCGGTCCAGTAGCCGCCGAGTCCGGCCGCGACCCGCTCGGGGCTGCCGACCTCGTTGACGGTGAGCGTGTACTCACCGGCGGGGAAGCTCTCACCGTCGTACTCGGCGTCTTCGGTCAGCACGATCGTCTGGGTGCCGTGCAGCACGTGGTAGCCGACGGTGGCCATCTGGACCATGTATTCGGTGTCGGTGTTGACGAGTGGGTCGTTGGGGTCGAGTTCGTCGAAGTCGACCGAGTAGCCCCAGTCGTCCTGGAGCAGCGAGAGGATCGCCTGGGCACCTTCGGTGGTGCCGCGGTCGACGAGTTCGCCTGCGTCGTTGTAGGACAGGGTGACGTTCTGGGCTTCGGAGAACTTTTCCAGGGAGGTGTATCCGTCCTGGACTCCGAGGTAAGCGATCCCGCCGCCGGCGAGGAACCCCACGCCGATGACGGAGAGAACGATTCCGAGCAGTCTGAGCCGCTTTGTCATGATGAGTGACCTCCTGATCACATGTGTCATAGGTGACAGTGCACACAGTGGCGGAGATCAGGAGCGTCGTGGGGCAGATTTCGGCCCTAGCTGGTGCCCGAAAGTCCCCACTCGTGCGGGCCTTCCGGACCTGGCGCGAATGGGACCTCGCTGTGATCAGGAGGGCGGCAGAGCGCGTCGCTTGGATCTCCGCCTTCGGCTGCCGCCGCTGCCCCCTCCGAACAGGATGCCCGCACCCAGCACGAAGCCGAAGTCGTACCAGTTCCCGCTGTTGTTCACCTCGTAGACGTTGACGCCATCGGTGAACAGCGAGATGAAGAACGTCAACGGCGCAATGATCCCGTGCCACAGCCCGAGCCAGAACCCTGCCCCGCCATCCCCGGTGACCGCAGGATTCTCTCCCGCTGCACAGGCGCTCAGGGCCAGCGCAAGCACGACGACAGTGAGCATTCGAGCAATCTGGCGCACCTTCGATCTTCCCATCATCGGTACCGACCCTATCGAGTCGCATCGGTCGTCGACGACTCGGCGTTTGCAGCAAGCGCAGTGCCTGGTGATGTGAACGATCGCGAAACGTTGCGCGCGAATCCTCGGCGCCGTGCTGCGACCTGCGTACGGTGTCGACATGGCAGCGATCGCCGACACGTTCGATCCGCCCGAGGTGGACGAGGAGTACCTCCTCAAACACCGACGAGGCAACCGCTGGATGCACTGGATCAACTTCCCGTTGCTCGGGATCATGGTCTGGAGCGGGCTGCGGATCTACTGGGCCAACCGCGCGTACTCGATCGGCCCGATCGAACTGTTCCCGGAGTGGTTCAACGAGGCGCTCGGACTGGAACGGCGACTCGCGAAGGGCATGGCGTTCCACTTCACGTTCGGCTGGCTGTTCACGCTGAACGGCATCGCCTACGGTCTCTATCTGTGGCGGACCGGCGGCTGGCGCAGGATCATCCCCGATCGTCGGCACTTCCGCGAGGCGATCGACGTGGCGCTCCATGACCTCGGACTTCGCAAGGGCACCCCGGTCCAGGGCACCTACAACGCCGCCCAGCGGGTCACATACACCGCCGTCATCCTGATGGGGGGCCTGATCGTGATCTCGGGATTCGCCATCTACAAACCGATTCAGCTCAGCTGGCTCACTTCGATGTTCGGGGGCTACGAAGGGGCCAGACTCGTCCACTTCCTCACGACGATGGGGTTCGTCGGGTTCTTCGTGCTCCATCTCATGCAGGTCGGAAGGGCCGGTTGGGCCAACTTCGCATCGATGATCACCGGCTACGAGCGGAGAAGGCGCACGAATCGTGACTGAGCCGAGCATGGATCGCGAAGCGAGACTCAGAGCCGAGGTCGAGGATGTCCCCACCATCTCCCATGACGAGTATCGAGGTATCTCTCGGCGGTCGTTCATCAGCGCCGGTGCAGCCGTCGCCGGGGGCATCTTCGGGTTCTACCGTCTCCAGAAGCGGCCCGAGATCGACAACATCCCCGACATCACTCGGCGAGCCCATCAGCTGAACGAGCGTATCTGGTCGGCCACGTTCCGAGAGGGACACCTCGCCCCGACATTCCCCGCATCCGAGTCGTCGATCTTGCGGGTCAACGGCCGTGTCGGACTCCGAACCGAGATCGATCTCGCCGAATGGGTTCTCGAGGTCCAAGCCTCCGACGGATCGATGATCGGCAGCCATACGCTCGCCGACATCGAGGCCCTCCCCAAGCACGAGATGATCATCGAGCACAAGTGTGTCGAGGGCTGGTCACAGATCACCACATGGGCGGGTGCCCGCTTCTCCGACTTCCAGTCCTGGTACCCCGACCATGCCGGCACCGCCTACGTCGCCATGGAGACGCCGGGCGGCGACTACTACGTCGGGAACGATCGGGCGACGATGGACCACCCCCAGACGCTGCTGGTCTACGAGATGGTCGGCCGGCCCCTCGACCAGGAACACGGCGCTCCGCTCCGGCTCGCCACACCTCTCAAATACGGGATCAAGCAATTGAAGCGGATCGGCGTCATCCGGTTCACCGACGAGCCCCCGGCCGACTACTGGGCCGAGCGGGGATACGACTACTACGCAGCACTCTGAGTGGTTCTGTATGGTTCGGCCATGAAGACCGTGCACATCGAACGCGAGTTGAAGGCGTCGCCCGAAGCGGTCTACGAACACTTCGTCGATCCAGAGCTCCTCGTGCGTTGGTGGCCGACGGAGGCCCACACCGACCCCCAGGTGGACGGTGAATACCGCATGTTCTGGGAGGGGCCGGGCGTCACGCTCAGAGGTCGCTACCGCAAGGTGGTCCCAGGCAAGCAGCTCGCCTTCAGCTGGAAGTGGGACCATGAGGATCTTCCGCCCCGGCTGGTCGATGTGATCTTCAAGGCCTCCCCCCGGGGCTGCGTCGTGAGCGTCACCCACGACGCCGGATCGGACGACGAGGCATCCGACTACACCAACGGGTGGATCCACTTTCTCGGAAGGCTCCAGAAGGCCGTGTCGGACTCGTAGGCCGCCCCTTCACTCGGTCCACCGCGGGCCGACGTGAACCATGATGCGCAATCGAATCCACATCTTGCTCGCGCTGGTGCTCGCCCTCACCGGATGCACCCGCCTGGAAGCGATCGCGCCCGACGTCGATCCCCTCGCCGACGTCCACGCCGAATCGATCGGAGACTGGAGCCCGCGCTACGAGATCGTCGACGGGTTGACCCGGTTCGCCCGCACCGAAGGCGAGCGGCTCATCCTCTCCACCTCCGGCGGTGACCGCGACTTCCACGCCGGCGTGAACGTCGGCGCCACGGTCCCAGGCCGGTTCCCCGGGGAGTTGGCGGTCGACGCCGCGACCTACCGGCGGTGGTTCGATCAGATGTCGGACTTCGGGTTCACGTCGATCCGTGTCTACACGATGCTCCCACCGCACTTCTACGCAGAGCTGAGAGCCCACAATCTCGAGAATCCCGATCGACCGCTCTACCTGGTCCACGGTGCCTGGCCGCCCGAGGAGGAGATCGTCGACGGCCAGGACTTCTGGGACCCTCATGTGATCGATGCGTTCCGCCAAGAGCTGTCAGATCTCGTCGACGTCGTGCACGGCAACGCCGTGATCGGAGAGCGACGTGGGCGCGCGCACGGCACCTACGAACACGACGTGTCACCGTGGCTGATGGCGTGGGCGGTCGGCATCGAGTGGGATGCCTCTGCGGTGCTCGCCAGCGACCAGAAGAACACCGGGATCGAGCGCTTCGTAGGTGAGTACTTCGAAGCCACCACCGCGGCGTCACCGACCGAGAACTGGATGGCGATGATGCTCGATCACGTCGCCGCGGCCGAAGCGTCGTACGGCACGGCGATGCCGCTCGCGTTCGTCAACTGGGTGACCACCGACCCGCTCTCCCACCCGACCGAGCCGCTCGAACGGGAGGACCTGGTCGGCGTGGATCCGATGCACGTCCGTCCCACCGACGAGTGGCCGGGCGGATACTTCGCCGGGTATCACGTCTACCCCTACTACCCCGACTTCCAGCGCTACGAGCCGGGCATCGCCGACTTCGTCCACGACGGTCGGGTCGACCCGTACGCCGGTCTACTCACGAAGTACCGGGAGCATCACGCCGGTGTTCCCTTCGTGGTGCTCGAGTTCGGTGTGCCCACCGGGATGGCGAAGGCACACGAGGAACCGCACGGCCGCAACCAGGGAGATCACACCGAACAGGAGCAGGCAGCGATCAACGCCGATCTGCTCGAGACGATCTCCGAGGTTGGCCTGACCGGTGGATATGTCTTCGCCTGGACCGACGAGTGGTTCAAGCTCACCTGGAACACCATGGACTACGAGATCGCAGACCGTCGGGCGATCTGGATGAACACGTGGACCAATGAAGCCCACTTCGGGCTCGTCGCCTCCGAGCCTGCCCTGGCCGACACGCTCGTGCTCGACGGCGACGGTACCGAATGGCCGGACCACTCGCGGGCGATCGCCGAGACCCGGCAATCGGTTCGTGAGGTCCGCGCCGCCAATGACGAGGGCTTCCTGTACCTCAAACTCGTCACGGATCGACCCGAGACGTGGACTGTCGAGCCGATCATGATCGGCTTCGACGTGATCGACGGCGACGGAGCCGGATTGGGGACATCGGCGGCGTTCCCCGAGGCCGACTACCGGCTCGTGATCGACGGATCCGACGCCCGCATCGAGGTGCGGTCCGGAGCCGATCCGATGCTGAACGCCTACCGCAGATTCGGCTTCTTCCCGGCAGAGGAGTCGGAGCCGGGAGGCTGGAATCTCCACAGGCTCATCACCAACCGGCCGTACACCCTCTTCGACGGGACCGAGACGACGGTCGAGATCGATCCGACCGGGCTGCTCCACCATGGCACCACCGACCCGAACGATCCGGCGTTCGACTCCCGTTCGACCTGGTTTGCCGGCGAGAACACAATCGAGATCAGAGTGCCGTGGCAGGCGATCGGCTTCTCAGACCCTTCGACGCACTCGGTCTTCGACGTGTCCGCCGATGGAGTGGTCGAGAACGTCGTCATCGACCGGATCGGCATCGTCGTCACCTCGGGTTCGGAGACCGTCGACACCACCGGCTACGAGTGGGAGAACTGGAACCGCGTGACCTACTCCGAACGCATCAAGGCGGGCTCGGGGGTCTTCGCCCAGACGGTGATCGAACTCAGCCGCTGATCGGCGGTTCAGGCGAGCACCGTGTACTTGTCTGGTACCCCCACCGTGTTCGCGAACGCCCGGAGGCGCTGGATCTGGGTTCCGGACAGGTTGCTGCCCGCATTGAGGAGCATGATTCCGTTGTGTGCCGTGACTTCGTGCAACAAGGTCATCCCTGGGCGGAGATCGCCGATCGCCATGGTGATCTGCTGACGAGTGCGCCCGCCCGGCGGGGCACTCGTCAACGACTCCACCGCCTGCATCCGAAACTCAGGCCCGCCGTCGGCCGCCAGCAGTGCGATGACCTCGGAAGGGTCGCCGTTCAGATCGACGTGCTTGACTCGCAACGCCAGGTCGAGGAGGTGAGCACCGATGCCTACGAGATCGGCGCCATCGCAGCGGTCCCTCCAGGATTCGTGCGGTCGATTCGCCGGTGGATGCTCCTGCATCGAGATCATCTGAGCGACCAGCTCCATGCGCGGGATGTGCGCCAGCAGCGACGCAGTGATCCCCGGATGGGTCTTCCACAGCGCGGCCGGCTGCGGATCGAGGTGGAGTCCCGCCCTCCGGTCATCGACCAGACCGCGTGGAAGTGTGAGCGTTCCCAACTGGCTGAGGACGGCCGCGAGCTCGAAACGCCACCGATCAGGCAGGTCCAATCGAGTCGCCATGACGTGTACGAGATCGCGGACCCGGACCGACTCGTCGTGCGTCGCCGGATCGAGCAGCCCAACCAGCTCGATGAGCGTGTCAACCGTGCCCTTGAGCGTCTGCTCGAGCAACTCTCGTTCGGCGCGTTCGAGCTCGAACTGCCGGATCGCGCTTCCGAGGGCGGCAGCGAGTGTGTCGCTCGGGCAGGGCTTGGTGAGGAATCGGAACACTTCGCCCTCGTTGACGGCCCGCATCGAGGCGTCGAGATCGGCCTGTCCGGTCAGCATGATCCTGACGGTCTCAGGGGCGATGGTCCTGACGCGTGCGAGGAAGTCGATCCCGTTGAGGCCCGGCATCTGATAGTCGGAGACGACGACCGAGAACGGCTCCTCCTGGCCGGCGACCATGGCGAGGGCAGCTTGTGGGTCGTTGCAGGTCTCGATCTCGAAACGTCTGCGGAGGTTGCGTCGCAGACCGGAGGTGACCCGCTCTTCGTCGTCGACGAGCAGGACCCGGCGGCTCATCGGCTGGTTCTCAGCTCTTCGACCGCATCGAACCAGTCCGGCAGGCTGCCGGCGAGACCCATGCGCTCCAGATAGGGCGTGTCTGCAGTCGTTCGTGCGAGGTCGAAACCGGAGTTCACCATCGTCCGTGCGACGAGCAGGGCGGCCAACGAACCGAACTCGTCGGTGACCGGGGCTTCGGCTGTGGCCGTGTGATACCGGATCGTCTCGACGAGCGAGTCCGGGAGACCCCACAGCGATGCGATGTAGGCGCCGAACGCAGCATGGGTGGTTCCGAAGATGGACTGCTCGCTCAGTTCCATGTGAGAGCGATCGACCTGCCTCCAGCGTGACGGCCAGTTGCTTGCGAGTGCGAGGATGCCGACGTCCTGGATCAGCCCGGCGAGGTACGCCTCCTCGACGACGGCCCGATCCGCGCCTGCCGCCTGCGCGACCCGTTTGGCGACGGAGGCGATCTCCAGTGACGACTCGTAGACGTGAGAGACCATGGCCGCACTGACGGGATCAGCCGGGCCCGTGCTGAACACGCCTGCTGCGAGAACAAGGGAGGAGATGGTGTCGAGACCCAGCAGTGCAGTCGCTTGACCGATGTCGCTCACCTCGCGTCGAAGGCCGAAGAACGAAGAGTTCACGATCTGGAGGATCTTGAGTGACATGGCCGGATCCTGGGAGATGATCTGTCCGATGCGTGCCGCCGACGGATCGTCCGAAACCAACTCTGTGTTGATCTTGTTGAAGAGGTCCGGAACGGACGGCAGCGTGCGCGCTCCGCCCGCCAGACGCCGAAGCTCGGGGTCGGCGAATTCCTCCCGCATGCGGACCGATCGGAGGATCGCGCTGCGCAGTCCAGCGGCGTCGCACGGCTTCGCCAGGTACTGGTGCGCGAGACCGGTGGCGCGGAGCGTATCGGCCTTGCCGCTGTAGCCGGAGAGGATGATCCGCGCCATGTCCGGATGTTCTTGTGACACGGCCTCGAGCACTTCGATGCCGCTCATGCCGGGCATCCTGATGTCGGTGATGACCACGTCGTAGCCGTCGGAATCCATCTTCGTGAGTGCGTCGGGGCCGTTGTCGACGAAGTCGGACTCGATCTCGCTGCGGATGGCTCGGAGCATGCGCTTGAGCCCGCCGAGCACGGCCGGATCGTCGTCGACGAACAGCGCTCGTAGGTGTCCGCTCATGTCATGTCCTCCTCGATGTGCAGCGGGAGCTTGATGATGAATGTGGTTCCGACGCCCGACTCGGTTTCGAATTCGAGCGTCCCTCCGTGCTGGTCGACGATCGCCGAGCGGCAGATCGTCAGACCCTGGCCGGACCCCCTCCCGACCTCCTTGGTGGTGAAGAACGGATCGAAGACCCGATCTCGGATCTTCTCGGGGATCCCCAGGCCCGAATCGGTGATCTTGAGCACGGCGCTGTCGCCCTGTTGTGAGGTGGAGATGGCGATCGTGCCCTTGCGGCCGGAATCACCGACGGCATCCTGGACCGCCTGTGCGGCATTGATGACGATGACGAGGATCGCTTGCTTCAACGGCCCGGCCAGCGCCGGGACGGCAGGCAGGCCGTCATCGAGGTCGAGTGCGACCTCACAGTGGTACTTCCACTCGTTGCGCGCCACGGCGATCGTGGTCTCGATAGTCGCATTGAGATCGATCGGTGTCTTGGTGTCCCCTCCCTGGTGGGCGAAGTCCTTCATGGCGCGGACGATCTCGGCGACCCGCGCCACGCCCTCGCGGATCTCTCCGAGTGCATCGGCGATCTCCTCGTCGGTGGTGGACAGGTCAGCGGCGTCGGCGGCTTCCAACACCGAAGCGACCGTCTCGGCCAGGTCCGGTACGTCGGCCGCCATTTCAGCCAGCTTGAGGGCTTCGATGTGGAACGCGGCGATGTCCGGAGCGATGTCGGTCAGAAACTGGGCATTGTCCCCGACGAACTGGATCGGGGTGTTGATCTCGTGCGCGATCCCCGATGCCAGCTCGCCGATGGCTTCGAGCTTCTGCGCCTGCAGCAGCTGTGCCTGCGCCATCGCGAGCTGCTCGAAGGCCGACATGATCTCGCTCTTCGCTGCTGAGAGCTCTGCCGACTCCTCGGAGATCCACTCGTAGACACGAGCGTTCTCGCTGGCCCGAGCGGCCGAGCCGGCGATGAGTTCGAGCGCAGCCTCTTCCGCCTCGCTGAACGGTCGCTCGGTGCCGTTGCGATACCCGATCACCACGCCGGCGTACTCGTGGTCGGCGTTCAACGGCGTCGCGATCACGCACTCCGGCGTGTGGCCGTTCGATTGTGCCCCCAGATGCGTCCCGTTGCTCGTGATGGTCGACCCACCGTCGAGTGCTCTGCCGGCGATGCTCGCACGGAACTCGGACCAGGTCGGCGCAGTGAAAGGGGTGACGCCGGACGGGTCGACGATGACGAAGTCGCGTATCTCTCGGCCATCGACATCGACGGTGACGAGCGCGGCCCGGTCGCACTCGAGGACATGGCACACCTGGGTTACCGTCTCGCGTCGAACTTCGACGGAGTCGAGCCGTCTGGCGATCGCGCTGGTCGCCGTCCCGAGTCGGCCCATCTGCGCCGAAACGAGATCCCATCGTTCGGCGGCGACGCGAGCAGCTGTCACATCTCTGAGCGTGACGACGACGTGGCGGTACGAGGTGTCGGCGGCCTTCCAGTCGACGAGAATGACCCGCTGATCCGTCGAACGATGCTCGGTCTCCGAGGTCAGTGAGCCGTTCAGCATCTCCAGCGAAATGAGCTCTGAAGCTGTCGAGCATCCCGGAGCTCACGTCGAGCATCGAGAAGACCTGACCGGGGCACTGGGCTTCCGGGGAGGCTCCGAGTGCCGTCGCAGCGCGTCGGTTCATTGCCAGGAACGTGACCGTCGCTGCAAGCTCGTGGACGACCCACGGGTCTTCGAGCGCGGCGAACGGGTCCGACAGCCGACCGAGGCGTTCGGCCGCGCTCGAGTAGTCAAGGACTGCCGCCGCCACGCCGATCAGTTCGAGGTCGATGCGAGTGGCAATGGCGCTCTCGGTTGGAGGCGCTGCGCTCATGAGGACTCTGTCGGCGCCGCTGGAGCCCGCTTAAGCGGCGAGCCCATTGCCTCATTGCTTCTTCAGGTACCACGTGAACGCCGATTCCGCGTTCACCGCTCCGTTCTCGCTGTACAGCGTGCAGTCGACGTCGAGAAGGGCCCGGCCCTCCCGCATGCAGGCGTCGATCACGACCGTCGGGTCCTGACGGGGCCCGGCCACGGCCGAGACGACGCCGATCGCCGGTGCCGTGTACTTGATCTGGGCGTCCTTGAGCACCGGCACGATCTGACCGAGGCGGTCGCCGATCGCGTGGAGCAGCACGGCTCCGGTGGCGGTCTCGGCAGCCCCGAAGGCGGCTGCAGCATGCGCCGTCCCGATGTGGTTGTGCAGTTCGTTCCGGTTCGGGAGGGTGACGGTCACCGCGTCACCCTCGATTGCAACGACCCGGTACCCGACGGTCGCAACGAACGGCACCGACGCAGCCATGGCTGCGTCGAGCTCGTCCGGTGTCACTTCGTGTAGATCGCTTCGATTTCGGAGCCGTAGTGGTCGGCGACCACGCGTCGCTTCACTTTCAGCGTCGGCGTGAGCTCGCCACCCTCGATCGTGAAGTCGGTCGGGAGGATGCGGAACGTCCGGATCGACTCCGCCTTCGACACGGCCTTGTTGGCGTGTTCGATCGCCTCCTGGATGGCCGCCTTCAGGTCTTCGTCGTCCACGTTTTCGGCGACGGTTCCCGTCTTGCCGTGCTCTCCGGCCCAGCGGGGGAACTCGTCGGGGTCGATCGTGATGAGCGTCGCAATGAACGGCTGGTTGTCTCCGACCACCATCGCCTGAGAGATGAGAGGATGGCTTCGCAGCCGGTCCTCGAGCACGGCGGGGGCGACGTTCTTGCCGCCCGCGGTGACGATGATCTCCTTCTTGCGCCCCGTGATGCGGAGGTAGCCGTCGTCGAGTGTCCCGATGTCGCCGGTGTGGAACCAGCCGTCGGAGTCGACCGACTCCGAGCTGGCTTCGGGGTTCTGCCAGTAGCCGCGCATGACGTGGCCGCCCTTGATCAGCACCTCGCCGTCGTCTGCGATCGCGATGGTCGAACCCGGGAGCGGTCGTCCCACGGTGCCGATCCGAATCGAATCAGGTGAGGAGGCCGTCGCGACCGCCGTGGTCTCGGTGAGCCCGTAACCCTCGATCACGGTGAGGCCGATGCCGCTGTAGAAGTGACCCAGCCGCTCGCCCAGAGGAGCGCCACCACTGATCGCATACTTCGCACGGCCGCCGAACACGTCACGTAGCTTCGTGTAGACCAGCCGGTCGAACACCGAGTGGGCGATCTTGGTCGGCAGTGACACCTTGCCCGCCTGCCCCTCGGTCGAGTAGTTGACGGCGACCTTCGCAGCGAGGTCGAACACCTTGCCCTTGCCATCCGCATCGGCCTTCTGCTTCGCCGAGTTGTAGATCTTCTCGAACACCCGCGGGACGGAGAACATCCACGTGGGCCGGACCATCTGGAGTTCTTCCATCAGCTGGGGAACGCCGGTCGAGTAGGCGATCTTCGAGCCTCGTTCGATCGAAACGACCTGGGCGACCCGGGCGAAGATGTGCGCGAGCGGCAGGAACATCAGGGTCGATGAGTTGGCGTTGATCACGTCGTCGGTCACGACCTCGGTCTGCAGGGCGGTCCACACGAAGTTGCCGACCGTCAGCTCCACGCCCTTTGGCCGACCTGTCGTGCCAGAGGTGTAGACCAGCGTTGCGAGGTCGTCATGGCCGACCGCGTTGGCTCGGGCGAGGACGTCCTCGTCGGAGATCTCGGCCCCGGCTGCGACCAGCTCTTCCATGCCTCCTGCTTCGAGCGAGATCACGTGTTCGCAGGTCCCGCGCTCGCCGGCCTGCTCGAGGAACACCTTCTTGAGGTCGTCGGTGGCGCACACGATGGCCTTCGCTCCGGAGTCCGACACGATCCAGTCGACCTGGTCGGCCGAGGACGAGTCGTAGATCGTGACCGTGGCGCAGCCGGCGGTCCAGATCGCGTAGTCGAAGAGGGTGAACTCGTACCTCGTCGGCGAGAAGAGGCACACGCGGTCGCCATCGCCCAAACCGAGCGACATGAGACCGGCTGCTATGCGACGCACCTGTTCTGCCATCTCCGCATAACTGATGTCCACGAACGGGCCGGATCCCTGTCGGTGCGACATGATCGGCTTGGCGCCGTTCTTCTGCTCGTGTTCCCAGAGCGCTGAGGTGAGGTTCTTGTCCGGGGCGACGTCCACCGAACCTGAAGTGGTGTATTCCTGCATCAGTTCCTTCTCGCGGGGGCTGGGTTCGAATCGTACTCGCAGAGGCGGCGTTCCGGACAAGGGACCGGGGGGAATCGTGATCCGGTGTCACCCGGCGCGATCGGCGTCCCGAGCGTCCCATCGCTCTTCGGCCGCCGAGACGATGCCCCTCGCCATCTGAGGGAAGACCACGCCGTGGAAGGGGACCAGCGAATACCAGTAGAGCCGTCCGAACAGCCCCCGCGGCACGAAGGTGGCGCGTTGGATCAGGCTGAAACGCCCGTCGTGCTCCTCGATGTCCCATTCGAGCCATGCCTCTCCAGGCACCTTCATCTCCGCCTTCAGCGTGAGATGCTCGTTGGGTCGGACATCGGTGACCCTCCAGAAGTCGAGCGGTTCACCCTGGCGAACCTCCTCGGGATGGCGGCGGCCGCGCCGGAGCCCGGCTCCACCGAGCACCTGGTCGATCAGTCCGCGAATCTGCCATGCCCATTGGGCCGAGTAGTAGCCGGTGGCGCCACCCACCCGGGCGAACGCCCAGAACAGGTCTTCGGGCGCCGCGCAAGTCTCGATCCGGCGGAGATCGAACAGCACGGTTCCGCTGGCGTATTCGGGGTCGGATGGCAGCGGCTGCGCCGGAGCCCAGTCCTGGGGGGACCATCGTGTCGGCACCTGTGAGCTCTTGACCCGTTCGAGTGCCCGTCTCACCGAGTCGTCGAAGCTGAGCGTCTCGTGATCGATGATGTCGGAGATCGGACGGTCCCCGACGATCACCTCGTTGCGGAGGCTCTGGACCAGTTCCTCGGACGTCACCGAATCGAGGGGGGTGACCAGCCCGATCCATCTTCCCGACAGCCCCGGCGAGAGCACCGGGACCGGGATGATCGTCCGCTGCTTGAGGCCGGCGATCCGGGCGTAGGTGCGGATCATCTCTTCGTAGGTGAGCACGTCGGGGCCGCCGATCTCGAAGACTCGATCGTCTGCTTCAGGATGGCCGAGCACCGCGGTCAGGTAGTAGAGGACGTCGGCGATGGCGATCGGCTGGCAGCGGGTGCGCACCCATCGGGGGGTGATCATGACCGGCAGCACCTCGGTGAGGTAGCGGAGCATCTCAAAGGAGAGGGATCCCGATCCGATCACGATGGCAGCCCTGAGCTCGGTCACGGGGACGGTTCCCGCAGCGAGGATCTGACCGACCTCCTGTCTGCTGGCGAGGTGCTCTGAGAGTTCGGCGTCTTCGTCGCCCAGGCCGCTGAGGTAGATGATCTGTTGGAGGTCGCTGTCGTGGGAGGCTGCGACGAGGTTGAGGGCGGCGGTCCGATCTCGACTGGCGAACCCGGCGCCGCCACCCATGGCGTGCACCAGGTAGTAGGCGGCATCGCAGCCTCTGATCGCCTCGCCGATCGTCGGCTCGTCGAGCAGGTCGACGCGACGGATCTCGACCTGGTCCGCCCAGGACATGGAGGCCAGCTTGCGGGGGTCACGGGATGCTGCGACGACCTGATGGCCCTCGTCGAGGAGGCGGGAGACCAGGCGTCCTCCGACGTAGCCGCTCGCTCCGAGCACGATGACACGGCGCTGTGTCGGCATCTCCTCGTGCGTGTCGCCGGCTTCGAGGCCGTTCATGCGGGCACCTCCAGTCCGGTGACCTCAGAGATCCGTTCGACGTAGGCATCCGGATCGGCTTTGCGTTCGAGTCCTGCCGCCGTCATCGATCGAGTCTTTCCGTACACGGCCCGCTCCTGCCATGCCCGGTCCCACAGGCCGAACACCCACCCGACATTGCCGTAGGAGTTCGGGTCGCGACCGTCGTAGAGGTGTCGGTTGTTCAAGGTCAGCACCGTTCTGTAGGCGTACTCCGGGGTGTTGCTCCACTCCAGGATCTTCTTTCCCCAGTACATCCTCATGTAGTTGTGGAGATAACCGGTCTCACGGAGCTGGATCATCGCAGCGTTCCAGTAGCGGTCGTGGGTTTCGGCGCGCTCGAACTCCGAGCGCGTGTAGACGTGTTCCCTCGGGTCGTCGCGGTGCTCGTCGAGGGTGGTTCTCGCCCATTCGGGCAGTGCGGAGTACTTGTCGTAGTCGGCTTCGAACTCCACGTAGTTGAAGCCGAGCTCGCGCCGGACGACGAGTTCCTCGATGTACGAGTCGATCATTTCTCTCGGCGCGCTCGACGCTTTGATCTCGGCCGCCACCCGCACCGGGGAGATGTGTCCGAAGTGCAGATACATCGACATGTGCGAGACGTTCCCCGACTCGGGTCGGCTGCGTTCGTCGTCGTACGTGGGCAGCATGTCCTCGATGAACCGGTCGAGTGTGGTGCGGGCCTGGCACTGGCCTCCGGTGAAGAGCCGGGTGCGGGTCCGCACGGACTCCCCGTCGTCGAGTCCGGCGATGGCGTCGTCGATCTCTGCTTCTGTGGCGCCGGCGATCGAGAGGTTCCGGCTGTTCTTCTCGAGGGACACGGTCTCGGGCAGGCGGAGGAACGACTCGAGATGGTCGTGGATCTTGGAGCGGATGGTGCGAGCGGCGTAGTCGCGCTTCTGGGAGGTCACGTGGGTGGGCACGATGACGGCACCCTCGACCTCGGTGACCGGCTTGCCCGACCGTTCGACGATGCGTGTCAGCGTGCTCCGCTGATGGCGCAGATAGGTCCGGTCCGTGACGATCTCGGTTGCCTCGGCCGCGACATCGACCACATGGTCGACACGGTCACCGATTCGCACGACGAACTTGACGTCTCTCTGTTCGAGTCCGGTTGCGACGTCGTCGAGGCCCTGCCGGAGAAATTCGAAGTGTCGCTGCTGGGCTTCGGGGTAGGACGGGTCGAGCACGAAGAGAACGGCGAGCCGGCGACTCGTGGAGTTGGCCCGTTCGATGGCGAACTCGAGCGCCTCGTTGTCCTGGGTCCGCACCGCGGCGCTCATCCAGTAGAGCGTGTAGCTGCCGTCGGCCGGCTCGTCTGGGCCGTGTCGTTCCAGGCGCGCAGGATCGATTGCGTTCATGGCCGGCTGCTACCCGTTCGATGCGGCCGTGAAGCGATCGAAATCGTCCGGCCTACGCGGAGAATTCGAATTCGATCGCTCCGGCACCCGTTTCGACGCGATCGGCCAGTGCCGACAGCACCCGTGTCATCAGAAAGCTCGGTTGAGCCGTCCATGTGGGGTCGAGCGCCGCGAGCCGGACCGTCAGCCCTGCGTCGGATCTGCTGACGGTGACCTCGACTGCGGCCGCGTCGACGCTCTCGACGAGATCGATGAATGATTCGAACAGCGCCGTCTGTAGGTCTGCGACCCGATCGATGTCCATCGTGGAGGTGTCGACTGCCGACGTCACGAGATTGGCGATCAGCCGACTGGTTCTCAAGTCACACGGGGCGATCGTCGTGAGCCTCAGGTCACCGTCGATGGAGCTATGCATGGCGCGCATGGTACCTTGGTGCCGAAGGTTGTTTTCAGGAGGACCGACGTTGGATATGGACATCTCGACACGAGACGAAGGCGAGTGGCTACTCGTCCAGCCCGCGGGCGAGATCGACATCGCCACGGCCGACGCCGTGGAGTCGCATCTCGCCGAGAACCGCGACACGATCCTCGACCTGACACAGGTCACGTTCATGGACTCGACGGGTCTCCGAACGATCGTCGGCGCTCACAATCGCCTCAGAGAGGGCAATCACCGGCTTCGAATCGTCATCCCGGACGGACCGGTCGAACGGATCATCGCCATCACCGGCCTCACCGGTGCGCTCGACACGGTCGGAACGCTCGAAGACGCCATCTCCTCGGTCTGAGCGTTTGCACGACTTCCGGCTGACCATCTCGTACCACATCGATGCTCCGCGCCTGGCGCGAGTCTTCACCCGCGGCGTGATCGAGGAACTCGAGATGTCCGACGACGCTCGGACGGCGGTCGTTCTGATGGTGTCGGACGCAGCCTCCGACTCGGTGCGATCCGGCCACTCCGTCACCGTGACCGGCACCCGCGTCGAGAACGGCTGCCTGCTCACCGTCGAAGGCTCCGAACTCGCTCCGCCAACCGTCACGTCGATGCCTGAGGGACTCACAGTCGAGTCGGATCCGAGCCTGCTCGAGATCAGGATCGGCGACACATGAGCGACCAGGCCACCGCTTCATTCGAGGTGGACGGGCTCTCGGGGCGATATCTGCGGGGTCACGTGCTCGATGCCCTTCCCAGTCTCCCTCCCCGTCGGCGTGCCGAGATCGAACTCGCCGTCGCCGAGTTGGCCGGGCACCTGATCGAGTCCGGCGCCTCGTCCGCGCAGGTCTCCATCGTGGCGGACACGAGGTCGGTGGTCGTAGATGTCCACGCCGAGGACGACATAGCCGGCGCTCCGGTCGATCCGATGCGCGCCCGGGTGCTCGAGGTCGTGTCCGACTCGTGGTGGTCGGCCGGATCCGACGCCGGCGCGAGGCTGTTGTTGCGCCCGACGTCGACCTTGACGCTCGAGGACGTCGCCGAACGCGAGCTGTTCGAGCGGCTGGACCGTGACGACGACGCCAGGGACATCCTGTTCGAGAAGTACTCCTATCTGGCCGATCGGATCAGTCGGCGGTTCCGGGGGAAGGGCATCGCCCAGGACGATGTCGAGCAGGTCGCCCGCTTCGCTCTGGTCAAGGCGATGGGTCGTTTCGACGTCGACCACGGGGCGTCGTTCGCCTCGTTCGCGGCTCGGACGATCTCGGGCGAGCTGAAACGCCTGCTCCGTGACAAGGCCTGGTCGGTGCGCGTGCCGCGGGGGCTTCAGGAGCGCGTGTTGGCAGTCAACGGTTCGAGCTCCCGACTCCAGCAGAGGCTCGGGAAGGTCCCGACCGTCGCCGACATCGCCACCGACCTCGATCTCACCGAAGACGAGGTGATCGAGGCGATGACCGCCGGTTCGTCGTACCGATCTGCGAGCCTCGACGCCCCGGTCGGAGCCGAGGACGACCGCACGCACAAAGACTCGCTGGGCGATGTCGACCTGCGGATGGCGCTCGCAGCCGAATGGTCGGACCTCCAGGACGCGATCGCGGACCTCGACGACCGAGATGTGGAGATCCTGTATCTGCGGTTCTACGAGGATCTCACCCAGACCGAGATCGCCGAGCAGATCGGCGTCTCTCAGATGCACGTGTCGCGGCTGATCCGGAGTGCGCTCGGCACCCTCCGTGACCGGCTCGAGTGAACCTCCGTCATTCCATGTTTGAACGACTGAGACCTCGGGTATCGCTCCGCGACTCCGCTACCACGAGAGGACATCATGGAACAGGTGTTGACAGGGTCCAAGCCCATGCAGAGCGGTCGGCGTCCCAAGACGAAGGCGGCCGGTCGAGTGTGCCTCGAGGATCGATGCTCCACCGTTCTCAGCCGGTACAACACCCGCGAGACGTGCTTCCAACACACGCCGGTCCGCTTCCCCCGTGTGAGAGGCCAGATCGCCTCCTGAGCCTCCGGACACGACATGGATGAGCGCGTCGACGACGACACGCTCGAACGTGTCTATCTCGAGGACGATCGAACGGCTCCCTGGCTGTTCTCCAACATGGTGACGACCATCGACGGAGCGACCGCAATCGACGGTCGCTCGTCGTCGATCGGTGACGATCAAGACGGAGTCGTCTTCCGTGCACTTCGCGCCGTTGCCGATGTCGTCCTTGTGGCCGCCGCGACCGCCAGGGCGGAGGGTTACCGCCGCCCGCAGCTACCCGCGCACCTCGTCACCTGGCGTCGTTCGCGTGGGCTGGCCGATGTTCCCCGCGTCGCGCTCGTGACGACCAGCCTCGAATTCGACCTCGATCCCTTCGAAGATCAGCCTCCGATCGTCATCACCACCGAGTCGTCGCCGGCTGAACGGCGGCGCCATCTCGCATCGGTGACCGATGTGCTGACGTGTGGAGACGAACGAGTCGATCTGGTTTCCGCCGTTTCCTCGCTGAGGGAGGCGGGCCTCGGACGGGTCCTCAGTGAGGGCGGCCCGAGCCTCAACGGCCAGCTCGCAGCCGACGACCTGGTCGACGAGTGGTGTGTGACGATGGCGCCGATGGTCGTGGCCGGCGATTCGAAGCGGATCGTTGCAGGCCCCTCCATCGATCAGGCTGGACGAGTGTTCCGACTGGACCGCGCGCTCATGGGGTCGACGTCACTCTTCACTCGTTGGGTGAGGGTCCGCTGACCTCGGGCGGGTCAGGCGAGCACGACCCAGACGGAGCCTGTTTCGCTGTCGATGCCCCATTCTGCAGCGATCGCATCCACGATCATCATCCCCCGGCCAGTCGGTCCCAGATGTCCCGGGGCGCGGTCGAGGTACTCGAAGCCCGGATGCTGCGCTTGGCTGACCTGCAGTCGTACCCGGTCGTGCACGGCGTCACGTTCCACGATGACGGTCACTTGACCCGCATCCCGCCCGCCGTGGAGCACGGCATTGGTCACCAACTCGCTGACCACCAGCTTGGCGGATTCGACCACTGCGTGTCCATCGAGGAGGTCGGCGACGAAGCGGCGGGCATCGCCGGGCGCAGTCGGAGTCGGGTTCAGATGGACTTCTGTCACCGACGTTGTCGAGTCGTCGATCTCGTTCATGGTGGGCGCAACATACCCCGCGACCCATCGATCAAACCTCCCTGCGGACACCGGTGGCTGTTGCGTGGATGATTGCGCGGACCCTCGTTCGGGTATGGACACATCGAGCAAGCAACACAGGAGTCCACAGATGACGACCCCAACCTTCACCGTTCCCGGCATGAACGAGAACTCCGCACGAGAAGTGATCGGCACCCTCGACGAGCGGATGTCGAGCCTGCTCGACCTCGCACTCACGCTCAAGCACATCCACTGGAATGTGATCGGCCCGAACTTCATCGCCGTGCACGAGATGCTCGATCCTCAGGTCGATGCCGTTCGTGGAATGGTCGATGAGATCGCCGAGCGCATCGCCACCCTCGGCGGAGTCCCCGTCGGGACCCCAGGCGCCCTGGTCTCCAAGCGCGACTGGGACGACTACGACCTCGGTCGCGCGACCGCCCAACGGCACCTCGCCGCCCTCGACATCGTGTACAGCGGCATCAACGGTGATCACCGCGATGCCATCTCGAAGCTCGGTGACATCGATCCCGTCTCCGAGGATCTCCTGATCGGACAGCTCGGCCAGTTGGAGCTGTTCCAGTGGTTCGTGCGTGCCCATCTCGAGAGCGAGACCGGCTCGCTTCCGACCGTCGACATCACCTCGGAGCTGAAGGCTGCGGCCGCCGTCAGCTGATCTCCTCAGAAGTCGATCACGATTACTTGGGCCACGCCATGGCGTGGCCCGAGTCGCGTCAGGTGCCGAAACTGCCTGCTCCCGTCGTATCGAACCAATCGGCGGCGAAGTTCGCGGCCCGCGCCGCGTGAACCGGATCGGTCACCAGATGATTGGCCCCGATCAGCGGATAGAACGCCTTGGGTTGGCGAGCGGCGGCGAACAGCGCTTCGCCCTCTGAGACGGGCACGGTGCGGTCGTCGGGGGAGTGAATGATCGCCAGCGGGCGCCCCAGTTCGGCGATCGCCTCGCTGTGCTCGTAGGCGTTCAGGTCGTCGAGGAACTCCTTGGAGATCGGGAAGCGTCTGCCGGCGAGTTCCACCTCCCGGCGTCCTTCCGACTCGATGGCGTCGACGTCGTCGGTGGCGATGTGGGTCAGCACGTGGTCTGCGGTGCTCGGCGCCCCCAACAGCACGACGCTTGCCACGGTTCGGATCCTGTTGGCGGCGATCAGTGACGCCGCCCCTCCCAGCGAGTGTCCGAACAGGCCCGTCGGCCCGAGCCCGGCGTCGAGCATCCACTGGGCTGCCCTGACCAGGTCGCCGACATTCGACACGAACGTGGAGTCTTCGAAGTCCCCGCCGGAGCGGCCGAGTCCGGTGAAATCGAATCGGAGCACGTGGTAGCCACGCTCCACGAGGTGCTTGGCGATCCTGACGTTGACGGCCAGGTCGGAAGAGCAAGTGAAACAGTGCGCCATGAGGATGCCACCCCGGGCGTTCTCTGCCCGGTGCAGGGTCCCGGAGAGCTGGTCGGAGAGATGTCCCTCGAAGCGGACCCGCTTCGAGGTCATGTGCCCGTGAAGTCCGGTGGGCGCTTCTCAATGAACGCCATCATCGCTTCGTTCAGGTCGTTGCTCCACAGGAATGCCGAGTTCCAGAGGGCGATGTGGTCGAGCGCTGCCTCGGTCGACATGTCTGCCTCCGCCGCCAGCACCCGTTTCGCACCCTGGACGACGAGTGGCGAGTTGGCGGCGATCTCCTCGGCCACTTCGTGGGCCGCGGCCAGCATGGCCTCGGCGTCGTCGTGCACTCGGTTGACGAGTCCGATGCGCGCGGCTTCGGCGGCGTCGATGTCCCGACCGGTGAACACCAACTCGGCGACGTGCCCGGGGGCGATGATCTTGGGCAGTCGTTGCATCGTCCCGACGTCGGCGACGAGGCCCATCTTCGTCTCGCGTACCGAGAACGTGGCGTCGGCCGACGCGATCCGGATGTCACAGGCGGTTATGAGGTCGATCCCCGCACCGAGGCAATATCCGTGGACGGCGGCGATGGTCGGCTTGGCTGAGTCGGCGAAGGCCGAGTTGGTCCGCTGGAGCCGCTTGATCTCGGCATACAGCTTGGTTCGTTTCTCGGCTTCGGACTTCGAGTCCATCTGGAGAGAGCCGAGCATGGTCAGGTCGATTCCCACCGTGAAGGCTCTGCCTCGCCCAGCGACGACGATCACGCGCACCGACTCGTCGGCGTCGAGTTCGGCGACGGCGGCGGGGATGTCCGCCCACATGTCCTCGGACATGGCGTTCAGCTTGTCCGGTCGGTTCAGCCAGAGCCAACCGACCCCATCGTTCACATCGATTTCAACGTGGTCGTATCCCATGCGTCAAGACTACGACGGACGGTCATGACGCGTTTGCTGCTGCGCTGTGCACCGTTCGATTTCGGGGGATATGCTCGGCGGTGGAGAAATCGAGAGTGGGAGAGCCTCCATGAAACCTGTCCGACGTGTCGTGCTCCTGACGATCGCCATGGTCATGACACTCATCCCGGCTACGCCGGGCGGTGCCGTGACCACGACCGGCGACCTGTTCATCAGCGAGTTGCACTATGACAATGATGGAACCGATGTCGGGGAGTTCTTCGAGATCGAGGGTCCTGCGGGGACGGATCTGTCCGGGTGGACGGTGCTGCTCTACAACGGCAGCAATGGCACGGTGTACGGCACGGTTGCGCTGTCGGGCGTGATCTCTGACGAGAGCGGTGGCCGCGGCGCGGTGGCGTTCCCGCAGCCTGTGAATGGGATCCAGAATGGTTCTCCCGATGGGTTGGCTCTGGTGGATCCATCGAACGTTGTGGTCGAGTTCCTGTCGTATGAGGGAAGCTTCACTGGGGTTGGCGGTGCGGCCGATGGGTTGACCAGCACCGACATCGGTGTGTCGGAGTCGAGTGGCGCTTTGATCGGCGAGTCGCTTCAGGTGGTGAACGGTGTGTGGACGGGTCCCGCGTCCGAATCGCCAGGCTCGCTCAACCTCGGGGCTCCGACGAGTGCCGTGTTCATCAGCGAGTTGCACTATGACAATGCTGGAACCGATGTCGGGGAGTTCTTCGAGATCGAGGGTCCTGCGGGGACGGATCTGTCCGGGTGGACGGTGCTGCTCTACAACGGCAGCAATGGCACGGTGTACGGCACGGTTGCGCTGTCGGGCGTGATCTCTGACGAGAGCGGTGGCCGCGGCGCGGTGGCGTTCCCGCAGCCTGTGAATGGGATCCAGAATGGTTCTCCCGATGGGTTGGCTCTGGTGGATCCATCGAACGTTGTGGTCGAGTTCCTGTCGTATGAGGGAAGCTTCACTGGGGTTGGCGGTGCGGCCGATGGGTTGACCAGCACCGACATCGGTGTGTCGGAGTCGAGTGGCGCTTTGATCGGCGAGTCGCTTCAGGTGGTGAACGGTGTGTGGACGGGTCCCGCGTCCGAATCGCCAGGCTCGCTCAACCTCGGGGCTCCGACGAGTGCCGTGTTCATCAGCGAGTTGCACTATGACAATGCTGGAACCGATGTCGGGGAGTTCTTCGAGATCGAGGGTCCTGCGGGGACGGATCTGTCCGGGTGGACGGTGCTGCTCTACAACGGCAGCAATGGCACGGTGTACGGCACGGTTGCGCTGTCGGGCGTGATCTCTGACGAGAGCGGTGGCCGCGGCGCGGTGGCGTTCCCGCAGCCTGTGAATGGGATCCAGAATGGTTCTCCCGATGGGTTGGCTCTGGTGGATCCATCGAACGTTGTGGTCGAGTTCCTGTCGTATGAGGGAAGCTTCACTGGGGTTGGCGGTGCGGCCGATGGGTTGACCAGCACCGACATCGGTGTGTCGGAGTCGAGTGGCGCTTTGATCGGCGAGTCGCTTCAGGTGGTGAACGGTGTGTGGACGGGTCCCGCGTCCGAATCGCCAGGGCTGCTCAACACCGAGGTCGTGGTCCCGCCCACCGGCTTCTGTGGTGACCCGGCGACCCTGATCAGCGCCATCCAGGGCGACGGCTCCGCCAGCCCCCTCGTGGGACAGACCCACACGATCGAGGGTGTGGTCGTTGGCGACTTCCAGGACGTCCTAGGAGCCAACGGCGACCTCAACGGGTTCTTCGTTCAGGAAGAGGATGCCGAGAGCGACGGCAACCCCGCCACGTCCGAGGGCATCTTCGTCTTCCAGGGTTCGAACCCGACGGTCGACGTTGCAAACGGAGACCTGATCCGGGTCGTCGGACCCGTATCTGAGTTCTTTGACGCGACGCAGATCTCCGCGACCGCCGTTCTGGTCTGCGGGCCGACCGACTCTCCGACACCCGCGACCGTGACCTTGCCGGTGGACTCGTTCGGCGAATACGAGGCGGTCGAAGGCATGTCGATCGTCGTCGGCGCCAACCAGGATGTCTACATCTCGGAGTACTTCAACTTCGACCGATTCGGTGAGATCGTGCTCACCCCCGAGCGGCTGTATCAGCCGACGGCGGTCTTCGACCCGGGCTCGCCCGATGCGGCGGCGCTGGCCGAACTCAACGCCCGTAGCAGGTTGACGCTCGACGATGGGCGCTCGTCGCAGAACCCCGACCCGGCGCGGCACCCGAACGGTGATCCCTTCACGCTCGACAACCGCTTCCGCGGTGGTGACATCCTCCGCGATGTCGTCGGTGTGATGGACTACTCGTTCGGCCTGTACCGAATCCAGCCAACGGCAGGAGCGGCATACGTCGAGGACAACCCCCGGCCCGCAACCCCCGACGACGTCGGTGGGTCACTGACCGTGGCGAGCTTCAACGTGTTGAACTACTTCAACACCATCGACGACGGGGTGAACGACATCTGCGGGCCTCTCCAGGATCAGGAGTGCCGCGGCGCCGACAATGAGAACGAGCGCACGCGTCAACTCGACAAGATCGTCTCGGCGATGGCGGTGATGGACGCCGACGTGCTCGGGATCATCGAGGTCGAGAACACGACCGGCGTAGAGGCGATGGCAGACATCGTCGACGGACTGAACGCGATCTCGGGTTCGGGCACGTACGACTACATCGACACCGGGACCGTCGGAAGTGACGCCATCAAGGTCGGCTTCATCTACCAGCCGGGCTCGGTGACCCCCGTCGGGGACTATGCGGTGCTCGACGATCCGGCGTTCGTGGCTCCGTTCGGGATCGATCGCAACCGTGCGGCACTGGCCCAGACGTTCCTGGAGAACGCTACGGGTGGGAAGTTCACGGCCGTCGTCAACCACCTCAAGTCGAAGGGCTCGCCGTGCGGTCCGGGCGATGACGATCCAGAGGCAGGAAGCTGCAACCTGACACGGACCGTGTCCGCCCAGGTGCTGGCCGACTGGCTCGCAACCGACCCGACCGGCAGTGATGACCCCGACGTGATGATCATCGGCGACCTGAACTCCTACGACAAGGAGGATCCGATCGACGTGCTGATCGCAGAGGGGTATGTCGATCTCCTTGGTCTGTCCGAGGGTGAGTTTGCCTACAGCTACGTGTTCGACAGTCAGCTCGGCTATCTCGACTATGGGATGGCGAATGCCTCGTTGGCCTCGCAGGTGACCGGCACGACGGCGTGGCACATCAACGCCGACGAGCCGGACCTGATCGACTACGACACGTCGTTCAAGCAGGACGCCCAGGACGCCATCTATGCACCGGACGCCTACCGATCCTCAGACCACGATCCGGTGATCGTCGGCCTCGACCTCAACGCCTCGCCGTCGTGCGAGTTCGCTGAACCGAGCATCGACAGCATCTGGCCCCCGAACCATCAGATGGTCGACATCGAGATCTTCGGATGCACCGATGCCGAAGGTGACGCCATCACCATCACGATCGACTCGATCTTCCAGGACGAGCCGGTCAACGCGAACGGCGATGGCAACACGGCGCCGGATGGTGATGGAATCGGCACGTCGATCGCCCAGGTGAGAGCCGAGCGGAGTGGTGAAGGCGACGGCCGCGTGTACCACATCGCGTTCACGGCGACCGACGCCTTCGGCAACACGACGACTGGTGAAGTCACGGTCGAAGTGAGGCTGTCGCGGAAAGCACCTGCAGTCGACGGCGGTGCGCTGTTCGACTCGACGATCGTGCCCTGAACTCGAGCGAGCGAGGAAGAACCAGAGGAGGGGGGTGGCTTCGGCCGCCCCCTCCCGGTCGTTGTGACCCGGAGACGCTCGGCTGCCGCGAGGCTCTGGTGGCCGGCATCGCTAGCTGAAGCTGATCTGCTGTCCTGCACTCACCCGTTGCTTGTGACGATCCAGCAGAACCACAGACTGGCGTCCCGTGACGGTCCAGTCCCCGCCGGGGCGGCCGACCAGAGCGGTGTCCTCCTCGATGCCGATCACCTCGGCGTCCGGTGGTGTCGAATTGCGGATCACCCTTCCGAAGATGGGCATGAGGAATCTGGCTCGGTCGTAGTGGGGGATGACAGCGAGGTTCGGTACGACGCCGAGCCCGGCTTCGGTCTTGCCGCCCATCTGGTTCGGAGCGACCGTCGTCAGTGCACCGGCGCCTGCTGAGCACCCGGCCAGCGAAGTGCCCGATTCCCAGGCGGCGAGGATCGCATCCCACACGGCGCTGTCCCGCAACGTCTTGGCGCAGTGGGCGGGATTGCCGCCGGAAAGGTAGATGAGCGCAGTCTCGGAGTCGATCTCTGCTGCCAGGCCAGGATCATCGGCGGATTGATCATCGATCACCGGAAGGCTGACGACGTCTTTGCCGAGGGCGGCGTAGTGCGATGCCGCCATCCGCGACCACCGCTCGATGCTGTCGGGGCTCTCGAGGCCGGCGGCGGTCGGGAGGTGGACGACTCGCCCTGGCCGGTCGGTCAGCAGGATCCGGTCGGTGTCCATCATTCCGGGAAGGAACTCCCCGCTGCCGACCAGTGCAATCATTCCAGGCATGGGGTGACGCTACCGCGCACGACGGGGTAGCCGGAGCGGTACGGCGACCGTTCGGTCACCTGCGGGACCTGATCGTTTGGATCGAGACATCTGGGTCACGGGGCGGAGATGGTGCGTATGGTCACACTGGTCAGTTGCGCCTGCGGGTGCATTGACGGGTTGCCGTGATGCGTTGCGGGCGCCGCGAGCGGACGCCCCTACCTGTTCAGCCTCTTCGTGTGGCGTGAGGGGTGTGTCTGCGTGTGGTGTGTTCGGGCGACCGTGGCCGGAACGGATGTGACGTTTCGGGGTTGGGTAGGGGCGACCGTTCGGTCGCCCGCGGCCCGGGCCGTTGCGGATCGGGAGACCCGGGCCAGGCTCAAGAACGAGGCGCTATGCGGGTGCTCATCGAGGGCGGCGCGCTCCGAGGTACGCCTCGCCTCTCGGTGACAGGCGGTACCCGACGCGGAAACTCAGCGTGAGACCGAGGTTCTTCAGCTTGCGGACGTCCAGCTTGAAGGGCTTGGTCTCGCGTCCGACCATCTCGGCGAGATCGGGAGCCCGTCGCTCCGGATGGGCTTCGATCAGCTCGAGTGTCTCCAGCGTCCATGGACCATGCGAGCTGGCGTCGTCCAGTCGCTCGAGGCGCCGGTCGATCTCGACGACGTCGTCGGGACCGAGTTCGGCGTCGTTGGCCAGTTCGGTTCGCGGGTCGGGTTCGTCGAGATGGCGGAACTCGATCCGGTAGATGGGGTCGGTGGGCTCGTTGCGGAACTCCGAGACCAGCGCCTCGACGGTCGCGTAGCCGGCTGCTGTCGCGTCCGCGAGAGTGATCTCATCCTCAGTGACAACCCGTGCGTTCGACACCTCGAGCCGCCCGGCTGCCGTTCTATACACCCGGCCGGCGATGACCTGCGGGCGCTTCCACCGCCGGAACGCCAGTGTCACGTCGCCGTTGGCGATCGGCTCCCAGAAGCGCTTCTGAATCAACACGCTGCCATTGTGGCAACGGGGGCCGGCACGTGCGTGCCGGCCCCCGCTCTTCCCGCTCCTCGGCGTTCAGCCGGTCACGGCCGGTAGGCGACCTCATCCATGATGTTCGCCCTGAACGCCGCCCCGGGACCTCCAGGTCCGCCGGCATCGGCGAGCTTGTCGAACCAGTTGCCCTCCGACAGGCAGGTGAAGCCGTCGATGGCACCCGCAATCGACGGATCGGCCAGGTACAGCCCGGTGACGAACCCGGCGCATCCGCTGAGCCCGAGCGAGGTGTGGCCCGGCTCGTCGACGCTCAGGAGCGCCGAGTTCGGCAGCAGGCCACGGGCGATCTGCGCTCCCTCGTAGCGGGTGGCGGGATCGTAGAAGTTGCCGATCACCAGCACCGGGTTCGCCGTCTCGGCGGTGTACGGGCCGCGATACACGTCCTCGTCGACGCTCGACCACAGCGTGCACGGCTCCGAACGCCCAGGTCCACAGCTCACCGAAGATGCCATTGTCCTCGGTGGCCTGCTTCCCGACTTCGAACCACAACTGGTGGGCGCCGTCCGGGCTCTCGGCGTCAGCAGCATGCGACCCCGGGGAACCCTTCGACGAAGTTCGGGTAGTTGGGGAATCCGCGCTTGTTCACATAGCTGGGTGCGTCATACAGATCTGCACGGGCGAACCCGAGAGTCTCGGCGTCCGGAGAGCCTTCGAACACCGACAGATAGAACGCCAAGATCGGGAAGTTGTTCGGACCGTACAACGCACCGAGCACATCACCGATGAGGAACTGGTACACGTACGGGAACGTCTCGCCGGAGAAGGGATCGGTGAACTCGAGCAGCGGTCCCTCACGCAGACGGTCGGCCAACTCGTAGAAGCGTTCCTCCGAGTCTGGAGCGAGTGCGCAGTTCCTCGGCGCAGCTGCGTCGCATTGCTCGAAGAACTCCTCCAGCGTGGCCAGAGCGCCGACATCGGACTTCAACGCGGTCGAGAAGGGAACATCCGAGCCGACGTTCGACCAGGCGATCGGGTCGAGGACGCCGTCGATCACGACGGCCCCGACCTTGTCGGGAAACAGGTTCGCGTAGGTCTGACCGAGCATGGTCCCGTACGAAAGGCCCACGAAGTTGAGGTATTCGTCGCCGACAGCTTGACGAAGCAGGTCGAGGTCCCGCGCAACGTTTGCCGTGGACATGTGTTCGAGGACCTTGTTGCCGCGCTGGGTGCACTGGTCGTCGAGCAATTGGTCGCCCTGCACGAAGAGGGGTATCTCGTCCTCGACGAACGGGAATGGGAGCGGAGGGAACGCCTGGACCGCTTGGTTGAGGTTGCCGAAGCATCGCAGCGGGGTGGATCGGGCGATCCCGCGCGGATCGAAGCCGACGATGTCGTACTGATTGGCGACAGGGCCCCACACGAACTGGGCGAACGGCCCGAAGAACAGGGCGAACTCGACGCCGGAGCCGCCCGGGCCACCCGGGTTGAGGAACAACGAGCCGATGCGATTCTCGGTGTCGGAGGCGGGGATTCTCACCAGTGCCAGGCTGATGGCGGCTCCCTTGGGTGAGTCGTGATCCAGCGGCACATTGACCTGGGTGCATTCGTAGGCCGTTCCGGTCTCGGCGGTGACGTCCTGGTAGCAGGTGCTCCACTTGAGGGCGGGCCGGTTCTCTGCCTTGGGAGCGGCGTCTGCGCTGGCGGCGAACAGCATGGTGAGGAAGAGCGCGAAGGCCGTCGCGGCCGCGAACCTCCTCCGGATCGAGACGGTCATGGTCGCTCTTCCCTTCCTCGGGGGCTCTCCACCCCGAGTCCCGACCATAGGCAGGTCGGGGCGAGGCCTGTCGGCCTCACCCCAACTTTCTGGAAGTCGTCACGCGTCGGCCGATCGGAGCGCCTCGCGCCACTTCAATCTCGAACCGAACTGCAACAAGCCGCCTGCGTAGACACGCCCGGCCAGGAAGGTGGCCCCGATGATGAACCCGATCGCCACGACCACCGAGCCGACCAGCGCGATCATCGAGATCGACTCGAGGGCGAACCGGACCGGCACCACGAACGGCGCAGTGAACGGGACGAAAGTCATCACGATCGCCAGCGTGCCATCGGGGTTGTCCAGCACCACGAAGCTCATGAAGAACCCGACCAGCGCGACCAGCGTCAGCGGCGTCGAGGCACTCTGAGCGTCCTCCATCCGCGACACCAGCGACCCGGCCGCACCGAACAACAGGCTGTACATGGCGAACCCGAGCAGGAACCACAGGATCAGCATCACCAGCGAGTCGGTCGGGAATGCCGGCAGGTCGAACGTCCCTGCGATCCGCAACGTCACCAGTGCAGCCACGGCCGTGAACACGAACTGGGCGAGGCCGAGTGCTCCGATGCCGATCACCTTGCCGGCCAGCAGCTGCCACGGCTTCACCGTCGCCAGCAGCACCTCGACCACACGGTTCGATTTCTCCTCGGTCACGCCCGTCAGCGTCCAGGCGCCGTAGCTGAGCACGGCGATGTACATCAGCATCAGCCCTCCGTAGGCGATCACCGTTCGTGCCTGGTTCTCCTCGGATGCCACACCTTCGAGCGTCCGGAGCGCGAGCGGCTCACCGGCCAGGATGTCGACCACGTCCGCGTCACTTCCGGCGGTGGACACCAGTCGATCGATCTCCAGCGTGGAGGCCGCATACTGCAGCAAGCCGCTGAGATCGTCCCCGCTGGCCCCGGCGGCGCTGCGGACGAGGATCTCGGAGCCGCCGACCAGAGCAGCGTCGATCTCCTCTGCGCGCAGCGCGGCCTCTGCCGCGTCGACCGTCTCGAACGTGGTGACCGAGAACTCGGTCTCCTCGTCGGGTTCGGCGTCGGCGTTCTCGATGTCGATCGCAAGGTCGACGATCTCCTGATTTCCGGCCCCGACCACCCCGATCGAGTACTCGGTCGAACCTCCGAGAATCGTGGGAAGCAGGATCGCAACCAGGATCAGGACCGTGGTGATGATCGTCGAGGCGATGTAGGCGGCGCTCTTGCCGCGTTCGCGGAGCTCGCGCATGATCACGAGTTTGAGTGTCGATGAGGCCTTCATGCCACTGCCTCCTTGAAGAGCTGGGACAGGCTGGGTGTCGAATACGAGATGTGCTGGATGCCTTCGTCGGAGTCTGCGCGGTTGAGCACAGTCCGAACGTCGAGATCCGACGGGACGATGACGGTGTGCCGATGTCCATCGAACGACGAAGTGATGACACCTTCGAGCTGATCGAGCACGGCGGCATGGCCGTTCGATGACTCGAACTCGATCACCCGATGGGGCGACGCCGCCTTCAGGGACCGCACGTTGCCCTCCATGACGATCCGGCCGGCATTGATCACGGCGACCTCCTCACACAGGTCCTCGACCATGTCGAGCTGATGGGACGAGAAGATCACCGTTGCTCCGGCCTCCGCACGCCGGCGGAGGACCTCGGCCATCGTCTCGGCGCCGATCGGGTCGAGTCCGTTGAACGGCTCATCGAGGACCAGGACGCTCGGATCGTGGACGAGCGCGGCGGCGAGTTGGACCCGTTGCTGGTTCCCGAACGACAGCTCCTCGACCGGATCACCGGCACGGTCTGAGAGCCCGAGGTCATCGAGCAGCTCGAGACCTGCGCGACGGGCCTCACTCGGCTCCATGCCGTGGAGCGCCCCCAGATAGGCCAATTGGTCGCTCGCCTTCATCTTCGGATACAGCCCACGCTGCTCGGGCATGTACCCGAAGGCGAGGCGATCCCCGGCGCTGATCGGCGTCGCCGTCGAGCGTCACCGATCCACGGTCGAGTTTGATCAGCCCGAAGATGGCTCGCATCGTCGTCGTCTTCCCCGACCCGTTCGGGCCGAGAAAGCCGAGCATCTGTCCGGGGTCGACACCGAAGGTGCAGCCGTCGAGCGCTTTGACGTCCCCGTATGACTTCGTCAGATCCTGCATTCGCAGCATGTCGGACCTCTTTCGGTTCGTGTGATGAGCAAGCTATCGATGTCCGGTCCGTTCGTCCTCCGCCGTCCGGGTGAACCGCGGTTCCCTCTCCAGGGGGATGTCGGGATCGGCCTCGATCGATAGCCTTCCGTCTCATGGACGACAACAGATCGATGCGGAGATCCGACTGGGTCGTGGCTGCGGTGATGTTCGCGGTCGCATGCTTCTCGATCTTCATCATCCGAGACGTCGTGCCGGACAAGGTGACGTCGAGGCTGCCGTACTGGGGCGACATCCTGATCACGGCGGCGCTCCTCCTCCCGCTGGCGTGGAGACGGGTGAGACCGCTCTGGGTCGTCGGGTGGGTCGGGCCGCTGTTCGCCCTCTACCGGTATCTCGAGATCCCGGAGCCGAATGTGTCGTCGCTGGCGATCTTCCTGGCGATCTTCGCTGCAGGCGCCTACTCGGATGCGACCGCCCGCCACGCCCTCCGAGCCGTCGCCGTCGCCTTCTCCGGCCTCGCGTTGCTGTACTCGATCTTCGGACAGGAGGAGTTCGTCGGATTCGACGGGCTAACGCTTGCGGCCCTTTCGCTCGCCATCAACGCCGGGTTCTTCGCGGCCGCCTGGCTGCTCGGTGACGCCTGGCGCCGGCGGCGCATCGACGCCGCCGAACTGGCCCGTCGGGCCGATCAGCTCGCGGTCGAGCGCGAGGCCAGGGCGCGCCGCGCAGTCCTCGACGAACGAGTCCGGATCGCTCGCGAGTTGCATGATGTCGTCGCTCACCACGTCAGCGTGATGGGGGTCCAGGCCGCAGGAGCACGGCGCATCCTGGAAGTCGACCCGACCCGGGCCGCCGATGCGCTGGCGTCGGTAGAGGACTCGAGCCGGCAGGCCGTCACCGAACTCCATCGGCTGGTCGGCTTTCTCCGCTCCGAGGAGGACGAGGCCAGTATCGAGCCGCAACCCACCATTGAGGACCTCGATGAGTTGATCGAGCGGGTCCGTGACACCGGACTACCCGTCGAGGTCCGGAGGATGGGCAAGGCACGGGAGCTCCCACTCGCAGTCGATCTCAGTGCCTATCGAATCATCCAGGAAGCGCTCACCAACGTGATCAAGCACGCGGGCAACGCGCCGACCACCGTGATCCTGTCCTATCTCGACCAGGCGTTGGAGATCCAGGTGGTGAACACCCGCGGAACGTCCGGCATCCAGCCTTCCGGGGAGTCCGGGGGCCGCGGGCAACTCGGCATGCGGGAACGTGCGACGATGGTGGGCGGCGATCTGAGCGTGGGGTCGATCAAAGGCGGCGGATATCGGGTGGCGGCACGCCTCCCGACCGAGGGGATCTACGAGGACGGGATGACGGCATGATCGAACTCGTCATCGCAGACGACCAGCAGCTGGTCCGGAGCGGATTCGGGATGATCATCGGGGCCGAGCCCGACATGTCGGTCATCGGTGAGGCCACCGACGGGGCCGAGGCCGTCCGGCTGGTCAAGTCACTCCGGCCCGACATCGTGCTGATGGACGTCCAGATGCCCGGCACCGACGGGCTCGAGGCCACCGCCGAGATCACCGCCATGGACGATGGCCCCCGGGTGATCATCCTCACCACGTTCGAACGCGACGACTACGTGTTCACGGCGCTGCGCAACGGGGCGTCGGGGTTCCTCCTCAAGAACGCTCCGCCCGAGACCCTCGTCGAGGCGATCCGGACCGTCGCCAGCGGTGACGCCCTGCTGGCGCCGTCCGTCACACGGCGACTGGTCGAGGAGTTCGCCCGCAGACCCGGGATGCCGTCCCCCAGCGGTGCAGCAGACGGGCTCACCGAGCGCGAACGGGAGGTGCTGGTGTTGCTCGCCCGCGGCCTGACCAATGCCGAGATCGCCGAGGAGTTGTTCGTGGGGGAGGCGACGGTCAAGACTCATGTGTCCAACGTGCTCACCAAGCTCGGCCTGCGCGACCGGGTCCAGGCGGTGGTGTTCGCCTACGAGAACGGGGTGGTGACTGCCGGTGAATAAACGATCGAGCGTTCTGATGGTGGTGATGGCGTTGGTGTTTGCCGCATGCACCACCACGACCGACACCACTACCACGACTCCGTCCACCGCGCCACCGGATTCGGTCACGACCACGACCGTCGCAGAGACCTCCACCACGGCCGCCGGTCCAGCAGTCGGTTCCCCGATCGAGGGTCAGCTCGTCTGGCTCCTCACCCTGCTCAACGGCGCTTCCGTCACGTCCGACGAATACGAAGCTCGGTTCGCTCAGGTGTTCAGAGATCAGGTCTCATACCAGGACTTCACCCCGCTGATCGACCAGATCGCTGGAGGGGGAACCGGATGGTCGGTCGTGGACACCGAGACGAGCGGCTCGACCAACCTCGTCGTTCTCATCGCGCCGGTCGGTGGCGAGCCTGTGCTGAGGCTCCTCTTGAACATCGACGGTGATCAGCGAATCGACGGACTCTTCTTCCAACCCGGCGAACCGCCGGTGCTCGACGACCCTCCCGAGACATATGACGAGGCATTCGATCGTCTCACCGCTTTGGGCACGGCCGGGGTGCTGGTCGCGGAGACGACCGGTGGCAGATGCCAACCCGTCTCTGAGACGCTCAGCCGACAGCCGCTGCCGCTGGGATCGATGTTCAAGATCTATGTGCTCGGCGCCGTTGCGGACGCCGTCGCCGGCGGCGAGGTGGCATGGGACGACGCCGTCACGCTCGATGCGGCGTACTACAGCCTGCCGAGCGGCGTGACACAGAACGAGCAGCCGGGTGCCACGATCACGGTGCAGGAACTCGCTCAGCGGATGATCTCCATCTCGGACAACACGGCGACCGACCATCTCATTGCGCTGGTCGGTCGGGATGCCGTCGAAGCCATCCAGGCCGACATGGGGCACCCCGATCCCTCGCTCAACGAGCCGTTCCTGACAACACGTGAGTTGTTCCAACTCAAGCTCGGAGACGGGTCTGCCCTTGGAGCGTTCGTCGAGGGTGATGCCGAGGCCCGGAGTCAAGTGCTCGCTGGGCTCGCTGACGTTTCGCTTCCCGATCTGAGCGCAGCAGCCGGCTTCACCGAACCGGTCGCCGTGCTCGACGTCGAGTGGTTCGGCTCCGCCCTCGACCTGTGCGAGGCGTGGGTGTATCTCGCAGGCCGTTCCACGGAATCCGGGCTGGCGCCGCTCGTGGAGATCGCCACCGCCAACCCAGGCATCCCCGATGAGACCGGTACGTGGGATGAGGTCTGGTTCAAGGGTGGGAGCGAACCAGGTGTGCTCGGAATCTCCTGGTACCTGACCACCGGCGACGGCCGTTCGTTCATCGTGGCCGGATCCGTATTCAACGAGTCCGCTGCCTTCGACCAGACCGAGGCGATCCTGTTGTTCGGTGCGATCCGCGACCTTCTCGCCGCCGAGGTGGCGGGTTGAAGGTCGCCATCGTCGGTGCCGGGGTGAGCGGCCTGGTGGCCGCCAACCAACTCGTCGAGGCAGGGCACGAGGTCGTCGTCCTCGACAAGGGGCGGGCGGTCGGGGGCCGGATGGCGAGCAAGCGGTTCGGTGGTGCCAGGTTCGATCACGGCGCCCAGCACTTCAGCGTACGGAGCGAGCAGTTTCGCGAGGCCGTGCGCGAGTGGAGCTTCGCCGGGGTCGTGGGCGTCTGGTACGAGGGGGAAAGCCTCACCACCGACAACGGTGTGGAGCCCCGCCATCGCGGCGTACCGGCCATGCGGTCGATCTGTGAGCATCTCGCAACCGGGCTCGACGTCCGTACCGGAACTCGGGTTGCGACGGTGGACTCGTCCGGGCCGGTGCTCGAGTCGGGCGAGCGGCTCGAGTCCGATGCCACCATCGTCACCGCACCAATCCCACAGGCGCTCGACATGATCGACGGTCGCCTCATCGCAGCGGACACCCGAGCGACGCTCGAGGCGATCGACTACGACCCATGCATCGCCGTGATGGCCGTCCTCGATGGGGATCCCGGGCTGACCGACGGTCATCTCGCTCCGGACAGCGACCTCATCGCCTGGATCGCCGACAATCATCACAAAGGCGTCTCAGAGCTGCCGGCGGTCACGATTCACAGCACGCCCAGCTACGCACGGTCCCGACTGGAGGACGGGGACTCGGTATGGCTCGACGAACTCCCCGAGGAGTTACGGCGCCTCGTGGGCGCGCCGGTCGTCGCCTCGATCGCCCACCGCTGGCGCTACTCGATGCCGACGAATCCGCTCGACACGGGATACGTCGAGCTCGGTTCCGGCGTATGGCTCGCCGGCGAGGCATTCTCCGGCGCACGAATCGAAGGAGCGTTCGCCAGCGGCCGGGCGGTCGGTGCCGCCCTCTGACGGTCGCCGCACGCGTCGGTCGTCGACCAGCCCCTTCGTACACTCCCTCCGATGACTTGGAATATCGAAGGCAAACACGTTCTCATCACCGGCGGAAACTCCGGTATCGGCAAGGCGACCGCCGAGGAACTCGCCCGACGGGGCGCGCAGGTGACGATCACCGCCCGCGACCCGGGGCGAGGCGCCGCGGCGGCCGACGATATCAACGCATCCACAGGGATCATGATCGGGGTCGAGCAGCTCGACCTCGCCAGCCTCGACTCGATTCGAGCGTTCGCCAGTCGCTCAAGCGACCGGCTCGACGTGCTCATCAACAACGCCGGTGTGATGACGGGAAAGCGCCTCGAGACACCAGACGGATTCGAGTGGACCTTCGGTGTGAACCACCTCGGGCCGTTCCTCCTCACCAACCTCCTGCTCGCGGACGCGCCATCCCGGGTCATCACCGTCAGCTCGGAGAACTACCGCCGTGCCAAGAACGGCCTGGACTTCGATGATCTCCAGGCCACTCGCCGGTTCAGCTCGAACATGGCGTATGCCAGGTCGAAACTGGCGAACATCCTGTTCACCATCGAACTCGACCGCAGGCTCGGTGGCTCGGGTTTGGCGGCGAAGGCACTCCATCCCGGTGTCGTCGGGACCTCGTTCGCCCAGGGTGCGGAGGGTTCGAGATTGATGGGCATGACCATGCGCCTGCTCAGGCCATTTCTGGCGACGCCTGCTCAGGGCGCTGCGACCTCGGTGCATCTCGCCACCGCGTCGGACGAGGAGATCGGACGCGGTCTCTACTGGGCGGACGGGGACGTCAAGGACCGACTCCCGATCGCATCGGACGAGGCGGCGGCCCGCAAGCTCTGGGACATCAGCGCGGAACTGGTGGGGCTGTAGCTCGGCCGTGTATGCCGGCCGGGCTTCGATCGTGATACGGCCATGCGAGCCCGGCATCCGTTCCTCGCGGTGACCCACGGTCACAGCGTTCGCCTCGTTCGCCTAGCATCCAAACCCCCTTCTACAGCGGGCCGGTGTTGCGACCCCTGTCTATGGTGTGGCCATGTCTGCTCCAAACTTGGCTCATGGGGGACATCAACGGTTCGGCGCTGCTCGGCGCTTGTCCAGAACGCGTTTGGTGACACGTTGGTCTCTCATAGCTGCTCTTGTCGTCGGCGGGGCAACGGCGCCGGTCATGGCTCAAGAGCACTCGATCGACGTTCCCGACCTGGCTGCGGTCACCGCCTACCTCAGCAGTCAGGCGATGCCGCTGGGGGTGCAGGAGCCGATCCAGCCCTTCGACCTAGGCCCGCCACCACAGGGAACCTTTCCCCAGGTTCGGGCGATGTCTCGGGTCTCGTTGCAGGCCGAGAGTGTTGACGTCGGCCAGCTGATAGACGGGCTCGTCGCGGGATATGCGGGCTTGGGTCTGGCAACCGAGGCCGCGGAGCGAATCGAGCTGAACGCCCCCTCATCGTCCTATTACGGGCAGGCGTTCGAGATCGACGTGATCTACGCCGAGTTCGACGGGAACCCGCTCACCTGTGAGACCTATTGCGAGGTAGCGCTGGTCGAAGCCGCACCGGGCGTGGTCGGATTCGCTCCCGCCGCCGATCTGCCGACGCCGCTCGAAGGGGCATTCTCGTTCGCATCGGTCTACTTCGACGGCCAGATGTGGCGGAGCGCATTCGGTCAGGCGGCGGAAGATGGGAGTCGGACCGACTTCGCAAACCCACTCGGAACAGTCGGCTTCCCCCTTTCTGATGGCGCCTTCGGGGTCGTGTGGTTCACTCCTGGTCCCCGGGACGTATTCGTCATGACATCGGGCGTGGCCGGAGACTCCATCGAGGACGCATGGGCCATCGCTTCTGATGTGCTCGCCGTCGACAATGAGAGGACCGTGTTCGGGCTCGCCGATGTCCTGGCGCTCAGCGCCGAAGCCGGCTCGATGTGGTCGAGCGTGATGGCACCCGCTGCTTTGGGCAGCTCCGACGTGTCAGAGCCCGACGACGGACCGACTCCTGCAACCGGTGACGAGGAGGTCGCCGGAGAGTCGGGCGATTCCGCAGGCTCAGCAGAAGGCGCCGGCGATTCCGAGGAGACCGTCGGAGGAGATGAGAACACCGGAGTGCAGTCTGAAGACCCTGCCATCGACGACTCGACCGAGCCCGAGACAGATGATGGCGGCATGCTCCCGCTGGTGGGGATCGGCCTTGGGAGCGCCACCCTCATCGGTCTGGGCGTGTGGTTGTTCGGGTCCCGTGGCAAGACCAAACAAGACAGCGGGCCAGTCGAGGCCGAGCCGGACGAGGATGAAACCGAAACCGACTTGTCGGGTCTGCTGAATACCCCGGAGGAGCTCGCCAAGACCGAACGGCTGGCTCAGTTGGATGCGCCGTACGAACCACCGGAGGTGGACTTTGGAGACGGGCCAGGCCTTGGTGGAGACTGGGACGAGTCCACCGCAGATGGTTCGGAGCTGACGTTCGGTCCCGTCGCAACGGCCGACGGCGATTTCCCCGAGTGGGTGTTGAATGACCAACTGACTTCCGCCTTGGCACGGGGGTTCGCCGCTTTCGACGCCGCAACGCAGTGGGGTGCCGACCTGATCGCAGGGGCCGCAGGTGAGCCCGGTCAGGTGAGCGCCGAGGTCGCCAAGGTTCTGCGTGGAGGGCGCGAGGCCGTCCACACCGCCATCGACGAAGCGGTCACGGACGCGGTTCTCGCCCTGGATGGACTCTTCACCTGGGCGGTGCCAGAGCTGATGGCGCGCCTTGGAGAGCTGTACGAACCGCCGCCCGGCGGATGGCCCATGGTCGGCCCAACGCTCGACGAGGAGGTCGCCTATCTCAATGCGACTCGCACGGAGTACGAGATCGCCACGGGCTTCTTCTGGGATCGCCAGACCCTCATAGACGCCCGCTCCCTGTCGCCGGCGAGCGGCCCTGTCTTCGACCCCTGGGATCGCACCGACTGGCGATTGGTCGTGTTCGCTTCTTCCTACACCTACTACAGCCTCAAGGATCTGGTGACATTTCAGATGCACAAGCGCATGTTCCAGTTCGTCAAGGCGGCCCACGATCCTCGGGTCCATTGGGAGGTGTGGTCGGACAAGGCCGTCGGGGCGGGCGAGTCCATCATGGGGGCGGTCGACGGATACAAGAGCATCGTCAATGATCCCGGTGCGGCGTTCGGGCAACTACCCGGCGGTGCTGTGATGGCAGCGGAGGGAGCCCAAGACGCGGTCTACGGCTATGCGGAGTCAGCCCGACGTGGCGATGAGGAGTTCGTCAAGAGCAACGTGAAGGGTTGCATCAGCTTCTCGATCGACACCATCGTCGGCCACTACGTGGACACGCATGTCTGGGGAAAGCTTCGTCCTCCGAAGACTCCCGACGTCGATGCGCCGAGCACCTCTTCCATCGACGCTGCACGAGGCGGTGAGTACGTGCTCGACGATGCCGGCGACGCGCTGATCGACGCCGATGGTCCGGAGATCCCGTTCCACACCGTGGACGACCTGGCCGACTCGGTCGGCGAGCTACCGCCTTTGCCCCCAATGCCGCGTGCCGACGACCTACCGCCGCTCCCACCAACGGCCGATCTGGGCGACCTGCTCTGGCCCGTCACGCCCGATGGGCAACCACTGCCCACGGTGGGCCTGACCCAAGCTCAGATCGACGCCGGCGACGTGGGGCACATGCCCTTGGCATGGTTCCGGCGCCAGAAGAGGTTCGCCATTCCCGAGGAGTTTGGGGACATCGCACCCGGCCATCGGAAATCGACCGTCGAGGAGTGGGTCGATGAGATAGCGCAGATCCTCGACCGGCCCGGTGGCTACGGCATCGCCCCAGGCACTCGGGTCGTCCCGCCGCGACCCGGGACCATCCCGACCCTGCTCCAGACGCACTCCAACTCTTGTCTCATCGAGTGCTTTCGCAACGTGCTCGCCACGCTTCGCCAGAGGGTGCCTTCCTCAAAGGCCCTGCAGTTCTTCTCGCAGCGACTCGACGACTGGAAGGGGACCGGCCTCGGTCCCGACTCGCTCAAGAATCTTGTCGAGGCAGGGAAGCCGCTCGGGCTCTTTGATGATCAGTTGGACGTCCTCGCTCTTCCGATCGGGAATGCACCAAGCCCCTTCGAAGCGATCAAGCGCCTCAGCAAGGAAGCGTTCGCCGACGAAGAAGTCATCCTCCGTCTCGAGTGGAAGAAGCCCGACGGCAGCCCGGACGGCGGGCACGCCGTCAGAATCGAGGGGTTCGAGGGGGACAAGGTCTACATCTCCGACCCCGGGCTGCCGCCCGGCGTCAGCCTCGAGGTCCCGAAGGCAGTGATCGACCGTCTCGCCACACACATCTGGGTCATCTCGTGACACAGAGTGAGAGGGGATTCGGTTCTGGTTTGGCGGGGCACCGGTGCGCCCGGATTCTGCTCAGCTGCGGGAGCCCTTGAGCGCTTCGGAGTAGAACGCCAACTCCCCGAACATCGCCCCGAGTTGTCTGGCGTGGCGCTCGACCTCGAACGGGTGGTCGAGTTCATGGATTCCGCCGACGAGGACCTGCGGGAGAACGGCGATGGCTCGGAGGGTGTACAGGACGGGAAGGAGGCCTTCGACGGCGCGAATCCCGCCATGGTCGCCCGCCGAAACGCCGACCAGGCCGACCGGCTTGTGGGCGAACTCGCCCTGCTGGCGGTCCAGGAGCATCTTCAGCTCTCCGGGGAAACCGTGGTTGTACTCCGGGGCGATGATCACGAATGCATCGGCGGTCGCCATCTGGCTCCGGAATGGCTCGTCTCCGGCGTGCGAGTCAGTCGCCGACTGCGGGTGATCCGAGACTTCGATGACCGTGGTCTTCCAGTCTCGGTCGATGGCCGCCTCCACGATTCCGGGGACGACCTTCTGGCTTTGATTCCCTTCCCGGGCGGTCCCGAGAATCACAACGAGTTCAAGTGGATGGGTCATGGGCGCTGTCTACCCAGTGTGCTGCTGGTGTACACGTTCCGGCGTCCCGACCCCGAAAGCTGTTGGCTTCCGGCTTCTGGCAAGCGTGCTCTCAGCACATTGATGCGGGAGAGCGGAGAGCGGAAGGCGGAAGGCGGGAGGGCGCCAGCCCGACCTATACCGTCTGGACCCAATTGACCACTTCGGGCATCCGACGGTTCAGGATCCGTGAGGTGACGGTCAGCGACAGGAGATAGAAGAACGTGCCCCACACGATCGAGAACCCGTTGGCCATCCAGGGTTCCAGGACCTCACCGAATGCAACGGCGAGCACCATGAACGAGGCAGGCAGCACCAGCATCAGGCCGATCATGGCGAATGACGTCAGCTGGGCGAAGATCGCCAGGCATCCCTGCTCCGTCGCCTGGCTGAACACGTCGGTGCCCTCTCGTGGCAGCCGAAGGGGAGTGATCACCGACACGAGGTTCCCGACCGCCAGCTGACAGCCGACCGCCGCCACCGTGAGCGCCGGGACGAACCTCAGCACCGACCACGAGTTGGACAGCGCAGCCAGCAGCAGCGACAACACCGCCGTCTCGAGGACCAGTGCGATGGCGGTGGCCAGGTTCTTCCCGAGGATCAAACGCCTCGGGGTGGTGGGAAGCACGAAGAGGAAGCTGGCAGCGTTCCGCTCCCATCCGAACATGTTCAGCGCGATCGGGAGACCGACGAACAACACCAGCCCGGGTGCCAGGAGCGGAATCCACTCGCGTGTTCGGAACTGCCCGATGCCGGTAGTGCCCACCAGGATCGAAGAGGCCACCAGCCCCAGGAAGATGACCGCGCCTGTCCAGACCAGTCGTTGCCTCGGGTCGCGCACGAAGAATCGCAACTCCTTGCGGGCGAGCACGATGGAGGGACTCCACCCAGCCTTCCCGGCCAGGCCTGCGCTCCGTGACCGCCTGGCCGGGCCCGCGTTGGCCTCGGGGGTGGTGAGCATCCATTGCAGCAGCCGATTCCAGAACCAGGCGAGCAATCCGATCCATGCAATGGTGACCAGCGACCAGGCGGCCACGCCCAGGTAGTCCCCGGCGAGCGCCTCGGTGGTGATCCGCTGTGCCGCCACGGGCGGGAGAAAGACCGCGCTGTCACCGATCGGGTTCGCCAGCACTGCCCCCTCGAGACCGAGTGCGTCGATGGCGCGCCGGGTGAGCTGCTGCGCGGCGAAGCCGACGAGCCCGATTCCGAGCACGATGAACATGGCGAAGTCTCGGCCCCGTCGGGTACGGAGGATCGCCGAGATGACCGTCGTGAACAGCTGGCCGGCCACGATCATCAAGATCAGGAAGAGCAACGACGCCCAGACGACGATCGGGAGTACCGAGACGTGCATCGCGACGTTGGCGCCGAGCACGATGACCGGGACGACGACGCTCGGCGCGATCAGGGCAGCGAGACCGAGCCCGGTGATGAACGAGAGAGGCGGGATCGGCGCCATCGAGAACTGGGCCGGGTCCAGGTTCTCGTCGAGGGGGAAGATCACGACGGGAAGCGTCACCCACAGCGCGAAGAAGGCGAGTGCCGCCCAGAGCGTGAACTCGACCCTGGCCTCTTCGGTCAACGAGCCGAACGTCTCGACGTAGCGGCCGGCGAGGTAGAAGGCGCCGACCGCCAGGGCGATCATCGTCGCCGGGAACCCGAAACGACGTTGCCAGTCCGCCTTGAGGCCGTTCCAGAGCAGCCGCAGCTTCAGCTGGACGAGTTGTGCAACCACTCGATCTCTCCCGACCCGATGTCGCCACCAACCGCCTTGATGAACGCGTCGTCGAAGGTCGTTGAGCCCGTCTTCTGGCGCAGACCTTCCACGGTGTCTTCGATCGCCAGACGGCCCTTGACCATGATCCCGACCTTGGTGCAGAGTCGCTCCACGAGGTGCATCTCGTGTGCCGAGAAGACGATCGTCGCCCCCCTCTCGGTGTATCTCATCAACAGGTTCTGGATCAGCCGGGCGCTGACCGGGTCGACGCCCTCGAACGGCTCGTCGAGGAACAGCACGTCCGGGCGATGGATGATCGACGCCGCCAGAGCGACCTTCTTGCGCATGCCGCGGGAGTAGTCGCCGACGAGCTTCGTGGCGTCGTCCGACAGATCGAGCATGTCGAGGAGCTCGTTGCGACGGTCGATCGTCTCGGCCCGCTCGAGCCCGTGCATGCCGGCGGCGAAGTCCAACAGCTCGGCCCCGGTGAGCCGCTCGTACAGGTTGAACTCCTCTGGGAGGACGCCGATGCGACGCTTCACCTCGATCGGATTCCTCCACGTGTCGACCTCACCGATTCCGGCCGTGCCTGCGGTGGGGCGAAGCAGGCCGACGATCATCTTGATGGTGGTGGTCTTTCCGGCGCCGTTCTGGCCCAGAAGCCCATAGAACTCGCCAGGGGCGATGTCGAGGTCGAGGTGGTCGACGGCAGTGTCCTTGCCGAACTTCCGGACGAGGCCACGGGCCCAGACGGCGGACGGAGACACCACCGGGACGGCGTCGTCGGCGGTTTCAGAAATCATGGTCACTCGTCCCCATCGGCAGATGCCAGTCGTTCCTGAACGATAAGGGCTGTGGAGAGATGCGCCATCCGGCGGGCGTGCCGCTGGAATCGTGTGTCCCCTCTTTGGGGGGATGGGCTTGCCCTCTTGGGGCAGCCAGGGGGTGTTGTGGTGAGTGGTGGTCGTGGCGTGCCGGTTGGGTGCAATGGAACCCCCCTTGGCTTGCTGGCGCAAGCCTGTTCCCCCTGAGGGGGAACAAACAACCCCGCGGTCTTTCGGGGCATTGTGTGTCCCCTTGCGGGGGAGCGAACGAACTCCGTGGCTTTTCGGGGCATTGTGTGTCCCCTCTTTGGGGGGACGGGCTGCCCTCTGGGGCAGCCAGGGGGGAGTCGTTGGTCAGGGTGACGGAACCTCGAATCGTGGCCACCCGGCTCGCCGGCCGGAATGCATCGGTTCGGGCGGGACCTGCACGAAGTGTCGAGGGAACGTGTCTGGCCCAACCGGTAGGCTCACTCCGATGGCGGAGTATCAGGCGCTCTATCGCAAATACCGGCCCCAGACCTTCGATGAGGTCGTCGGGCAGTCCCACGTGACGACGACGTTGTCGCGCGAGGTCGCCGACGGGCACGTCGCTCACGCCTACCTGTTCGCCGGGCCACGGGGCACCGGCAAGACGACCACCGCCCGGATCCTCGCAAAGACACTCAACTGTGCGAACCGGCTGCCCGACGGGTCGCCGGACAACGAGTGCGACAGCTGCGTGGCGATCACCGAGGGCGCCTCGTTCGACGTCCTCGAACTCGACGCCGCCAGCCACAACTCGGTCGACGACATCCGCGAGATGCGGGTGAGCGTGACGACCGTCGCCTCCACCGGAACCGGCCGCCGGGTGTTCATCCTCGACGAAGCGCACATGCTGTCGAAGGCCGCAGGCAACGCTCTTCTCAAGACGCTCGAGGAGCCACCGGAGCATGTCCACTTCGTGCTCGCCACCACCGAGCCGTACAAGCTGTTGGACACCGTTCGAAGCCGGACCCAGCGGTTCGACTTCCATTCCGTGTCGATCGAATCGCTGGCCGCCCACCTCGCCAGGATCTCCGATCTCGAGGGGTACAAGACCGAGCCGGCGGCGTTGATCGCCGTCGCCAGACACGCCGCAGGCAGTGTGCGCGACTCCCTGAGCCTGCTCGAGCAGGTCGCGGCGCTCGGTGACTCGACCGTCGACCTGAACGGGGTCAACCGCGCGCTCGGTCTCGCCGACCAGGAGGCATACGCTGCCCTCACCGCCGCGATCGCCGATCAAGACGCCCAGGCAGGGCTCGAGCTCGTCGCCCGACTCGCCGGCGAAGGAGTCGACCTGCGGCGCTTCGCAGCCGAATCCGTCGGCTTCCTTCGTGGGGTGTTCCTCGCTCACTACGCCCCGAACCTCGCCGAAGTCGCCGACGAGCCGGAAGAGGTGCTGGAGCACTGGCGGAAGGCCGCTGCCCGGCTGCCCGCAGGCGATGTCCTCCGCGGCGTCGATCTGCTGGGCGATGCGCTCATCAAGCTGCGGGAGGGCCGGGAGGAACGGCTCATGCTCGAACTGGCGATGATCAAACTGACTCGGCCCGAAACGTCGACGGACTCCGAGGCGATGCTCTCGCGGATGGATCGCCTGGAGCGGAAGATCAGCAGCATCTCATCTGCCCCTGTGGCCGCCCCGGTCGAGAAACTGGCGACCATCGAGAAGTCGCCGCCGGCCGAGAGGCCGGCGACGGACTCCGAGTCGAGCCCGGCGGCCGCCCCGGAGCGCTCGGTCGAGCCGTCGCCCGAGCCTGTCACGCCGCCCGAGCCCGATCTGGACGAGCAACTGGTCGCCGCGGCGGCGCCCCTGGTGGGCGAGCCGGACGCCAGGGCGGACGCCGAGGGTTTGACGATCGAGAAGTTCAGATCTGTCTGGCCTCAGTTGTTCGGTGGGCTCCGCGATCTGCTCGGGGCGCGCCGCTGGGCGCTGTTCCGAGAGACCGAGCCGATGGACGTGCGCGGCTCCACCTTGATCGTTGGAGTCCGCCATGGCTTCCACCTGAAGTCGCTCGAAGCCGATCCTGCCGCAGCGTCGATCGTCGCCACCCGCGCCGGAGACCTGCTGGGTGGTGCGGTGACCGTCGTGTTCGCGCCGGCCGACGGGTCGATTGCCGCCGGCGACGATGAAGAAGCGAGACCAAGGCGGCGAGCTGAGCCCGAGCCCGAGCCCGAGCCGCGTCCCAGATCAAGATCAGATGGACGAGGCGCCCGACGATCTGACCGACCCCTTCAAACTCATCGAAGACGAACTCGGCGGGACCGTCATCGACGAATCCGACGGCGACGGTTGAGAACCCTCGTCCGGTTACGATTGGCGGACCCCGCCATCGAGGAGCCTCAATGAACCGTCAGCCAGACATGCGTCAGCTCATGAAGCAGGCGCAGAAGATGCAGGAAGAGCTGATGGCCGCCCAGAACCAGCTCGCAGAGCAGACATTCCAGGGCTCGGCCGGGGGCGGCGTCGTCAAGGCGACCGTGAAGGGGTCGAACGAGGTCGTGTCCGTCGAGATCTCGCCGGACGTGATCGACCCGGAGGACCCGGAGTTGCTCGGCGACCTGGTCGTGGCAGCAATCAATGCTGCGATGTCGGAAGCCTCCAAGGCCGCTGAAGAGTCGATGGGTGGGCTGGCCGGAGGACTCGGCGGCCTGCTGGGCTGATGTACGAGGGCCCGCTCCAGCGGCTCATCGATGAACTCTCCCGACTGCCCGGCATCGGGAACAAGAGCGCCCAGCGCATCGCGTTCCATCTGCTGAGCATCGAGGACACCGATGCCCGACGGCTGGGACATTCCATCCTCGACCTCCGCGACCAGATCGGACATTGCGTCCGGTGCTTCAACGTGACCGCCAACGAGGAGTGCTCGATCTGTACCGACGTCCGTCGCGATCAGTCGGTGCTGTGCATCGTCGAGCGGCCGCAGGACATCGTGGTGATCGAGCGCACGAATGAATACCGGGGCAGGTACCACGTGCTCGGAGGCTCGCTTTCACCCATTCAGGGCATCGGCCCCGACCAGCTGCGCATCCCGGAGCTGCGCAAGCGCGTGGAGAGCGAACAGATCGCCGAGTTCATCGTCGCAACCAATCCGACGATGGAGGGCGACGCCACCGCCATGTATCTCGCCCGCGAGTTCAAGCCCCTCGGGATCAAGGTCAGCCGCCTGGCGTCCGGTCTGCCCGTCGGCGGCGACCTCGACTACGCCGACGAGCTCACTCTCGGCCGCGCCCTCGTCGGCCGCTCGGAAATGTGAGAGGTTCCGGCTGGCGCCGTCACGCTGTCGGCTCTCGGCCATCAGCTGTCTGCTTCGAGTGTTCGCGCTCTCGGTTCATCGACCGTGTTCGCCACCACGGCAGTCGGGGCGATCCCCGATCGGACAGCCGACAGCCGATCGCTGACTGCAACCCGGATGCGAACCGGGTTTCGATCCACGGTCCGCTCTGATGAGGGTTTGTCTGGTGGAGCCGTTCTATGGGGGGTCGCATCGGGCTTGGGCGGACGGGTATGTCAGGCATTCGGCTCACGAAGTCACTCTGCTCACGTTGCCGGCCGAGAACTGGCGATGGCGGATGCGCGGAGGGGCGGTGACCCTGGCCGATCAGGTCGGCGAGTCGTGTGCCGGCGGCTATCGGCCGGACGCCGTGATCGTGTCGGACATGATCGACCTGTCGCTGTTCCGTGAGCTGACCTTCCGTCACTGGGGGAGACCGTTCACCGCGCTGTACATGCACGAGAACCAGCTGGCCTACCCGTCACAGAAGGGGACGCCGGTCGACTTCCCATGGATCAACTGGACCTCGGTCCTTGCCGCCGACGAGGTGTGGTTCAACTCACGTCACCACTTGGACACGTTCTTCGAGCTGCTGCCCGGGCTGTTCGAACGATTCCCGGACGGTCCGCACGGTGGGCAGGTCGACGGTGTACGGGAGCGGTCCGTCGTCATGCCGGTCGGTGTCGATCTCGGGCGCTTCTCGCCGACCGAACGCAGCGGGCCCGCACGCATTCTCTGGAACCACCGTTGGGAACACGACAAGCGGCCCGAGCGGTTCATGCGCGCCATCACCCGCCTGGACGCCCACTCCTTCGAAGTGGTCCTGTGCGGCGAAGTGCGCCTGGGTGGAGATCCCGCCCGCGACGCCTTCGAGACCGCGCTCGGTGACCGGCTGGTGTGGAGCGGCTTCGCCGACGAGGCTTCGTACGTCGAGCTGCTGAACTCCTCGGACGTCGTGGTGTCTACAGCCGATCACGAGTTCTTCGGGATCTCGGTGGTCGAGGCTGTCGGAGCCGGCTGCTTCCCCGTCCTGCCGAATCGGCTCAGCTATCCCGAACTGATTCCTACCGAGTTCCAGGACACGGTCTTCTATGCCGGTTCCGATCCGTCGGCGTTGCTCAGGTCCTGTCTCTCTGAACTCGTGGCGACTCGGAACGTCGGGCGCACACTCGCCGGTGAGATGCGGATCCACTCCTGGGAGACGGTGGCGCCCGCCTACGACGATCGGCTGGCTCGAAAACGGTCTGGGTGAACCCGGGAGGACGGCCCGCGGGAAAATCCGCATCACGGAGGCGCTGCCGCCCAGTTGAGCGGTACGCTCCGCACGCCTGCGCAGCGGGACGTTGTGGAGGTGATCGCGTCCGAGGAGGAAGAGCCACATGGAACGACGCCAATTCTTGAGCCTGGCTGCGAAGGGTGCCTTCGGAGCTGCTGCGCTCGCAGCCTGTTCGACAGGAGACGATGACCTGGATGGAGCACTCCAGGCCGACGACTTGCCGACACTGACCTGGGACATGGCCACCTCGTGGCCGACGTCCCTCGACACGATCTTCGGAGGCGCCCAGACGTTCGCCGAACGTGTCACGGCGATGACCGGAGGCAAGTTCACGATCAACGCCCGCGCCGGTGGCGAACTGGTTCCGGCGCTCGAGGTGCTTCAATCCGTTCAGGCGAAGTCGGTCCAGGCCGGACACACCGCCTCGTACTACTACCGCGGCCTCGCAGAGGTCGTGGCCTTCGGAACCGCGGTTCCGTTCGGGCTCACATCCCGACAGAACGACGCCTGGTTGTGGGAAGGGGGCGGTCTGGAGCTGCTCCAGGAGATCTATCGCGAACGATTCAACGTCATCCAGTTCCCGGCGGGCAACACCGGCGTACAGATGGGCGGTTGGTTCAACAAGGAGATCAACTCCCTGGCCGACCTCCAGGGCTTGCAGATGCGGATCCCCGGCCTCGGGGGTGTCGTGATGGAGCGCCTCGGCGTGACCGTCCAGGTCATACCGGGTGGTGAGATCTTCCAGTCCCTCCAGACGGGCGCCGTGGACGCCGCCGAATGGGTGGGGCCCTACGACGACACCCAACTCGACTTCCAATCGGTCGCCGACTTCTACTACTACCCGGGCTGGTGGGAGCCGGGTCCCACGCTCGAGGTGCAGTTCCCCGCCGACGAGTACGACGCCCTGCCACAGGAGTACAAGGAGGTCCTGAGAACGGCGGCGTACGAAGCCAACACGACGATGATGGCGAAATACGACGTGCTCAATCCGCCGGCGTTCGACGCGATCCTCGCCGACAGCAGTGTGCAGGTGCTGCCGTTCCCCGACGACGTGCTCCAAGCAGCGGAAGAGGCCTCGTTCGAGTTGTACGACGAGAACGCCGCTGCAGACTCGGACTTCGCCTCGGTGCTCGACAACTGGTCGGCGTTCCGTGACGAGATCACTCGCTGGCACTCCTACGCGGAGCAGTCGTATCTGAGCTACCGCTCGTCGCAGGTCTGAACCAAACAGACTGCAGTTGAGACCTCAGGGCCGTCCCATCGGGGCGGCCCTGAGTCGTGTGGCGCCCGGCCACGACTCGATCGTCGAGGGAGCTCATGCGAGTGCGGGCGCCCACCGCAGATTGGCCGTCCTGTCTGACCGTCGCTTCAGACGGCGACGCGTGCCTGGCGGTTGGACCTGCGTCGGACGTAGACCGCCCAGGCAGCCGCTACGACGGCGACCGCGGCGAACGTGAGCGCAAGCCGCGGCCCGAACGCGGATGTCGGCCCGGCGAAGGTCACACCCTGATCCCGGAGCTCGAAGAAGAACAGCAGGCCGGTCACGGTCTCGGGGAGATACATCACGATGAAGAGCCCGATGATCTGGAGCACCATGAACGGAAGCGCACCCCGGTGGATGTCGGATGTCTTCACCTCGGGTGGAGCGACCGACTGCAGATAGAACAGGGAGAAGCCGACCGGTGGTGAGATGAAGGCCATGTTGAGGTTGATGGCCATCATCACCGAGAACCACACCAGATCGACATCGAGCGCCAGGGCGGCAGGTACGAAGAGCGGCATCACGATGAACGAGATCTCCAGGAACTCGAGGTTGATGCCCAACAGGAACACGATGATGTTGGCGGCGATCACGAAGCCCCAGAAGCCACCGGGAATGGCCGTGAGCCAATCGGTGATCAGCGACTGCCCACCGAGCCGGTCGAAGACGAGAGCGAAGAAGCTCGATGCGAACAGGATCTGGAGGACGAGGCTGGTGATGTTCGCAGTGGAGCGGGCGGCGTCGTCGATCAGCTTCCAGTTGAAGTTGCGGTAGGCGATCGCAAGCATCACCGCTCCGAAGGCTCCCACCGCGCCCGCCTCGGAGGCGGTTGCGATCCCGAAGAAGATCGACCCGAGCACGGCGAAGATCAGGACCAACGGTGGGAGGACCGAGATGATCGTTTCCTTGACCAGTCCGAACCCGTGCAGGGTTCGCTCTTCTTTCGGGACTGCGGGGGCGCTGCCGGGCTTGAGGTATGCGGTCGCGACCGCATACGCGGCGTAGATCACGGCCAGCATCACTCCAGGGACGAGCGCACCGCCGAACAGTTCGCCGACCGAGACCGGGATGAACTGGGACAGGACGATGAGGACCAGGCTGGGCGGGATCAACTGGGCGAGGGTTCCTGACGCGGTGATGACGCCCGCGGCGAGCTTCGGGTCGTAGTTGTATCGCATCATCACCGGCAGCGACAGCAGCCCCATGACGATGACCGTTGCGGCCACCACTCCGGTCGCGGCCGCCAGCAGCGTTCCGACGAAAACGACGGCGACGGCCATGCCGCCTTTCAGCGGACCCATCAACATGCCGATCGTCGTCAACAGGCGCTCGGCGAGACCCGATTTCTCGAACACGGCTCCCATGAACACGAAGAACGGGATGGCCAAGAACGTGAAATTGTTGAGCGAGTCCCCGAACCAGCGGGAGAACAGCCCGTTGAGGACGAACGAGTCGAGCGAATCGGTGATCAGTCCGAGGAAGAAGAACACCACCGCCGTACCGGCGAACGAGAACGCCACCGGGTATCCGCTGAGGATGAGCACCAGGAAGATGGCGAACATGATGATCGCCAGCCACTCTCCGATCATCGGAGGCCCCTCATTCGATTCGGACCGGGGTGTCGGCTTCGAGCCCGGCGTTGTCGTCGATGACGCCGCGCAGGGTTGCGACCAGCTTCACGATCTGGGCCAGTCCTTGGATCAGCAGGAGGACGAGTCCGACGAGGATCATCGTCTTGATCGGGGCGCGAGGGAGGCCGCTGGGATCGGGGGACTGCTCGTTCAACCGCCACGACGTCTGGATCTGAGGGATCGAGATCCAGATCCCGATGATGCAGAACGGCACCAATGCGATGAGGTGGCCGACGAGGTCGATCCAGGCTTTCACTCGTTTGGTCTGGTTGGCGAACCAGAAGTCGACCCGTACGTTCACGCCGTGCTTGAGGATGTAGCCGAACCCGAACAGGAAGATGAGCGAGTAGAGGTACCACTGGGCTTCGAGCAGCCCGTTGTTGGTGAGTTGAATCCCGATGCGTTCGCCGGTGTAGCGGAGCAGGACGTTCATGAAGCCGACCAGGACGGTGATCATCACCATGTACTTGGAGATCGCGCCCATCCATTCGCTGAAGCGGTCAGCGAATCGCTGGTAGGCGAAGGCGGCGCGCATGATGGGGCCTGCCTCGTTGCTTTCAGCGCTCGTCGTCACCGGTGTTCCCCTCGATCCGACTCAACCGGCCGAACAGTAGACGGGCCATCTGCGGCTGGTCGGGCGACTCCACCCTTATCTGTGCGGCCGAGGCGTCCGGAGACCACGGTTGGGCACCTTCTTGTGACGCGGTCTTCGGGTCACGATTCGTGCGACCCGGGCGGATCCTGCACGAGTTCTTCCTGGAGAACGTCTCATGCGCGGTCTCCAGCCCTGGGTTCGTACCGGTCAGCCGTATTCGATGGAGGAGAACTCGTTCAGCTTGTCGAGGTTGTGGAAGGCGTCCATGTAGCGAACCGAGCCGGTCTTCGCACGCATCATCACCGAATGGGTGATGGCGCCTTTGCCGGTGAACGTCACACCGCGAAGGAACTCTCCTCCGGTGATACCGGTGGCGGCGAACGACACGTTGGTGCCGCCGACGAGATCCTTGGTCCCGAGGACCTGTTCGAGGTCGAACCCGGCCTCGGCAGCCCGGGCCCGGTCTTCGTCGTGACGCGCCCACAGCCTGCCCTGGATTTCACCACCCATGCAGCGCATCGCCGCAGCGGCGAGAACCCCTTCGGGCGTGCCGCCGATCCCGAGAAGCATGTCGATGCCACTTTCGTCGCGGGCAGTTGCGATGGCGCCGGAGACGTCACCATCGCGGATCAGCCGAATCCGGGCGCCTGCCTGGCGAACGGCGTCGATGTAGTCCTGGTTGCGTGGGCGGTCGAGGATCATCACCGTCAGGTCATTGACGTCGGAGCCCTTCGCCTCGGCGACGCGTGAGAGGTTTCGCTCTACCGGTGCGTCGAGATCGACCATGCCCTTGGCGGCCGGGCCGACGGCGATCTTGTCCATGTACACCATCGGGCCCGGGAAGAACATGGTCCCGCGTTCTGCGACGGCGATCACGGCCAGCGCACCCGGCATGCCGGCGGCGGTCAGCGTGGTTCCGTCGACCGGATCCACGGCGATGTCCACCGGCCGTCCGTCGCCGTTTCCGACGACTTCGCCATTGTGCAGCATCGGGGCCTCGTCCTTCTCGCCTTCGCCGATGACGACGACCCCGTCGAGAGACAGCGTGCCGAGGTGTGCGCGCATGCCGTCGACGGCCGCCTGGTCGGCGGCTTCCTTGTCGCCTCTGCCCTGCCAGCGAGCTGCGGCCATTGCCGCCGTTTCGGTGACTCGGGCGAGGTCGAGTCCGAGGTTCCTGTCGGGTATCTCAGCCATCGACCCTCACGATCAGGGCGTCGCCCTGTCCGCCCCCGCCGCAGAGCGCTGCGGCACCGATGCCGCCGCCCCGCGCCCGAAGGGCGTGGATCAGCGTGACGACGAGTCTCGCTCCTGTGCAGCCGATCGGATGGCCGAGGGCCACCGCACCACCGTTCACGTTCACCTTCTCCTTTGGGATGTCCAGCATCTTGGCCGACCACAGCGCCACCGCCGCGAACGCCTCATTGATCTCGACCAGGTCGAGGTCGGAAGCTTCGAGACCTGCCCGCTTGAGTGCCACGCGCAATGCTTCGGCGGGCCGCTCGTGCAGCGTGGCGTCGATCCCACCGATCTGGCCGTAGGCGAGGATCTCGGCGATGATCGGCGAGCCGTTCGCTTCGGCCGCCTGGCGATCGGCCACCATCAGCGCAGCCCCACCGTCGGAGATCTGCGAGGCGTTGCCTGCGGTGATCGTCCCGTCTGGGATGAACGCCGGCCTGAGCTTCCCGAGCGACTCGGCGGTGGTTCCGGGGCGGATGCCCTCGTCGGTGTCGATCACCACCGGGTCGCCCTTGCGCTGGGGGACCGGCACGGCGACGATCTCGTCTGCGAAACGCCCCGACTCGGACGCCGCCAGGGCGCGTTCGTGGCTCATCGCCGACCACTCGTCCTGTTCGGCCCGGGTGATGCCGAGCCGGGCGTTCTTGTGATCCGACGACTCGCCCATCGTGCAGTGGTCGAACGCACAGAAGAGCCCATCGTGGGTCATGACGTCGACGAGTGTGGCGTCGCCCATTCGGGCTCCCCAGCGGAGCTCGTGGAGGACGTGTGGGGCGTTCGACATCGATTCCATCCCACCGGCCATCACGAAGTTGGCCTCGTCGAGGCGGATCGCCCGCGCCGCCATCCCGATGGCGGCCATGCCGGACAGGCAGACCTTGTTGACGGTGATGCTCGGCACGGTCATCGGCAGGCCCGCCACGCACGGCGGCCTGCCTGGCGGTGATCTGGCCTTCGCCCGCCTGGAGGACCTGTCCGAAGATCACCTCGTCGACGGCTCCGGGATCGACCCCGGACCGTTCGGTGGCCGCAGCGATCGCCGCTCCACCCAGGTCGACCGCCCGGAGCGGGCTCAACCCGCCTCCGTATTTCCCGACCGCGGTGCGTGCCGCACCGACGATGACAGCGTTCTCAGACATGAGGCCGAGACTACCGACGCCTCTCGCCTCACGCCTCACGCCTCACGCCTCACGCTTCTCCTCACGCCTCACGCGCCTGGCGGCGTAGGGGCGTCCGCTTGCGGTGCCCGCAACTCGGGCCGTGATCTCGTCTCGACCCGGACCAGGCGCGAAGGTTCATGCAACGCCGCGACTGCGGGTGAGCATCGGGTCTAGCGAGATGCGCCGCGGGCGGGGCAAGCCCCGCCCCGACTGAACGACGGTCGGGCGTGTCGGACGCGGCGGCAGCACTCGTCGCAGACCGCTCCACGACCATTCCACGTTCTTGGGACAGAGCGAACTCCTCGGTTCTGAGCCCACCCCGGGCAACTTGGGGTGGTCGCTGTCCCAAGAACAGAAGCACACCAGCGTGGACTGAATCCGTGCCCGGCGGCACACGCTTGCCGGTTGTCGCCGCGCCATGCTGCACTCTGGCCCATGACCCAGCTTCCGACGCCAACGCTCTCAGACGCAGTCGACTGGACCGCCGAACACCTCGGGCATCTGACCTGCGATGACGTGATGAAATCCGGACGGTTCACCGGCGGGCAGCGAGCCGCCGACGAGACGCTGGCAGCCTTCGACGTGAGCGGCTACGCCGCGAAACGAAACGAGGTCTGGCCCGAAACCCGGCGGGGCGCCTCCGCCCTCAGCCCATATATCCGACATGGGCTGCTGCAGTTGCCCCAGGTGTGGGAGGCGGTGGCCGGCGGGCCCTCCCGAGACGTCGAGAAGTACCGGGACGAGCTGAACTGGCAGGAGTACTCCCGGCACCTCTATGCCCGGCTCGGGACTGCGACCCGGGATTGGATCCGGTACTCGGTCGAATCGACAGAGCGATGGGATCGCGAACCGTGGTGGCGGGAGATGGCGTGCGTCGACCTGGTCGTATCCGAACTCGAGACCGACGGCTGGCTGGTCAACCAGACCCGGATGTGGCTCGCATCCCAATGGGTCAATCGGGCAGGCGCCCACTGGCGTGAGGGCGAGGACGTGTTCTTCCAGCACCTGCTCGACGGCTCACGGGCCGCGAACCGGCTCGGGTGGCTGTGGACATCGGGTGGCGGTACCGGCAAGCCGTACGGGTTCAGTCGCTGGCAGGTGGAGAAACGCGCCAAGGGTGTCTGCGATTCCTGTCAGCTGAACGGCGAATGCCCCGTCCAGGACTGGCCGAGCGACCCGGTGATCGAGAAGGTCTCCGAGGTATCGGGACTCCGCAACGACCCTGATCCATCCGCAACCGCAGGACCCATCGACGTCGATCGGCGGTCCGAGCCCGACGTCGTCTGGCTGACCGCCGAGTCGCTCGGCGACGACGACCCGGCGCTCGCAGCCAACCCGGATCTCCCGGTCGTATTCGTGTTCGACGAGCCACTGCTCGAGCGGCTCCAGTTGTCCGGCAAACGTCTCGTGTTCCTCGCCGAGACACTCGCAGACCTCGCAGACCGGCGTGAGGTCGAGGTGCATCTGGGCCGTCCGGGGAGTGTCATGGCGGATCGGACACCCGCAGTCACCTTCGCCCCGGTACCCGGTTTCCGGCGAATCAGCCGGAACGTCGAGATCGCAGAGCTCCACCCGTTTCCCTGGTTGCGTCGCCCTAGAGGGGGGTCCGTGGCATCCTTCTCGCAATGGCTACGAAGTTGATCTCCGCCGCAGGCATCGGATTCCGTGCCTTCGGCTTCCCCGTCACCATCAACTGGTTCCACTTCCTGCTGCCTGCGTTGTGGCTGAGCGGGATCGACTTCGCCAACCTGCGCCCCGGTGTCTCTGCCATCGGGATCGTCGCCGCCTACGCCGGGGCGGTCGTCGTCGGTGTGCTCGGCCACGAGCTCGGGCATGCATTCGCAGCCCGGTCGATCGGAGCGGAGGCCAAGATCGATCTGATCGTGTTCGGAGGGCTGACCACCTGGTCGACCGGGAAGCCGATCACCGCTCCCCAGAAGCTCCGGGTCTCGCTGGCGGGCCCGATCGTCGGCGTCCTCCTCGGTGGCGTGGCATGGCTGATTTCACAGTCGATGCCGGGGGTCAGAGTCGAGGTGCTCGTCTTCCTCGAGCTGCTCACGCAGGTGGCGCTGGTCTGGGGCATCTTCAACCTGGTCCCGTTTCCCGGCTTCGACGGAGGCCACAGCCTCGACGCCGCCCTGGAGATCTTCGCTCCGAGTCGTGCTGCTCGGCTCGGCGCCATCATCAAAGGCGTTGCGGCCGTTCTCGGCGTGGGCGCGGTGTGGTGGTTCTTCGGGCCCTTCTCGGCTCTGATCCTGGTGTTCTTCGTGTTTCGTGGAGGGACCTCACCGCTGCAGGAGTACCGGCGCAGTTTCGACACCGAGCACGAGCGAGCGCTCGAAGAGGCGGTCCAGCTCGCCCGCGCCGGGCGACTCGACGAGGCCATCACCCGGCTCGACGCCATGTCCGGGACGCCGCGGTCGCGTGACCTCCAGCGCAGCACCGACAGCCTGCGGACGACGCTGTTGTTCTGGACGGGCCGCTGGAACGAGCTCGCCCTGTTGCCGGAAGGTGTGGTCGACGACAAGACCAGAGGGATCGCCCTGATGCGTACTGGGCAGCTCACACCGGCCGAGGTGGTGTTTCGCTCGGCTCCTCCCGGGGGCGTGCGCGACGCGCTGCTCGCCGAGGCACTGATCCGCCAACGGGTCGATCCCGCCTCCGACGACGACATCGATCCGGCGTCGGCGGACGCCATGGTCGAACGTGCCCGGCAGCTCGCAGCCGACGAGCCGGAGATCGCAGCCCGCCTCGCCACCGCTGCGATCGACTCGCCTGCCCTCTCGGGAGCGAACCGGCTCGTGGCGCTGATCATCGCCGGGCGAGTGGACGACGCCCGTGTCGTCGCCAGAGACGTCGGCCAAGACGCCGTCTGGTTCGTCGAGACTGTACGGGCCGCGCTGGCAGGCGAGGATCTGGAGCTTCATCTTGCCGATGGGGCCTCGGCGGAGCTCCTGGGATCGGCGCAGATCCTGCTCCATCAACTCGGCCGCTACGAGGCCTCGATGACGATCGGCCGCCGTGCACTCGAGCAGGGTGGCGACATGTCCGTGATCGGCTTCAACATCGCGTGCTCGGCGGTGCAACTGGGTGACACCGATACCGGGCTGGCCTACATCGAGGCGTTGGTCGGTGGTGGCCTCGATGTGACCAGGATCGTGTCCGACGACGACCTCTCGCCGCTCCGAGGTACCGACGAGTTCGCGTCGGCGCTCGGTGAAGCGGCCCGGTAGGGTCCGGTCGAAGATGAAGCTCCTAAACCTCGACCACGTGGCGATCGCCGTCGAAGACCTCGACGCAACGATCGACGGGTACCGGAGCCGCTACGGCGTCGAGCCGCTCCACCGCGAGCGAGTCGAGTCTCAGGGTGTCGAAGAGGCGATGATCCCCGTCGGTGGATCCTTCGTCCAACTGCTCCAACCGTTGAGTGCCGACTCCCCGGTCGGGCGGTTCCTCGCCAAGCACGGCGAGGGGCTCCACCACGTCGCCTACGCCGTGCCTGACATCATTGCGGCGTTGCGTCATCTCGAAAGTGAGGGGGCGCGGCTGATCGATCGCGAGCCGAGGGTTGGTGGTCGAGGCGCCAAGATCGCCTTCGTCCATCCCGCCGACCTGGCGGGTACGCTCATCGAACTCGTCGAATTGAGCGACACATGATGGACATCGAGATCACCGGTGGTGCCGACGAATACCAGGCGGCTGCGATCGTCGCGGTCATCCAGCATGTCGAATCCGAGACTGCGGCCGTGCGCCGCCCGGGGAACCCGAATGCCCAGAGTGCCTGGCTTCGAGCGGGTCGTTACCAGCCGCTCGGCCGGTTCCAGCCCCCGGTCGTGCCCGACGCCGGTTTGAACTGGGAAACGGCTTGACCCCAGCGTCGCGTGCTGCGGCGATCACCTACGCTGTGGCCTCGCGTGAGGAAGGACGATCGTGACCGTTGAGATCCCCGAGGCGCCGGCTGGCCCCTTCGGCACCGTCTTCGGTGATTCGTTCAGCGTGGCCAATTGGGTGGACGGAGAGTGGGAGTCCCCGAAGCTGGGCCCGATCCAGCCGTTCTCCTTCCATCCGGCGACTCACGTCCTCCATTACGGCAGTGCCTGCTTCGAGGGGCTGAAAGCACACCGGGGTGACGACAACGTGGTTCGCATCTTCCGGCTCCACCGGCACGTCGAGCGGATGCAGGCCTCGGCGCGGGTACTGCGGCTGCCCGTGCCCGACGCCGACATGCTCGCCCGGATGATCATCGATGTCGTCGCCGACAACCTGCACCTCGTGCCCGCTGCACCCGGGTCTCTGTATCTCCGCCCGACTCTGATCGGCACCGAGCCCAACATCGGCGCCGCTGCCGCCCCGTCGAAGACGGCGCTCCTCTATGTGCTGCCGAGCCCGGTGGGTGACTACTTCAAGGGTGGGATTCGGCCGTTGAAGGTCAAGGTCGAAACGGTGCAACCGAGGAGTACCCCTGCATTCGGGTCCGTCAAGACGGGGGCGAACTACGCGATGGCGCTCGGTATCACGCTCGACGCCAAAGAGGAACTCGGAATCGATCAAGTGTTGTTCGCCCCCAAGGGTGATGTTCAGGAGACGGGCGCGTCGAACTTCCTGCTCCTGCGCGACAAGCACATCCTGACGAAGGCGCTCGATTCGTCGTTCCTCCATGGCGTCACTCGGGACTCGATCCTCACGCTCGCCCGGGAGTCCGGGTTCGAGGTCGAGGAGCGCGACTTCTCGGTCGATGAGATGGTCGAGTGGGCCGAGGACGGCGAGGCCGCGCTGTCGGGGACCGCTGCGGTCCTCGGAGGCGTCGGCTCGTTGATCGTCGACGGCGAAGAGATCCCCTTCGGCTCGGGAGAGGTCGGTGCCACCACGCTCGAACTCCGTCAGGCGCTCACGGACGTGCAACTCGGCCGCACCCCCGACAACCACGGATGGACGACGGTCGTCTCGGACTGAACCCGTTCTTGTGACGGGAATGTCGATATTGCATGCATTTGCGTCACAAGAAGGAGCGGACGCGTCGGGTCACGCGGTCGACGACGTCCGACACCTCGTCGATGGCGAACAGCCGTGCCAGGCCGAGGTAGCCGAGTCCTCCGAGCGCCGCCGCAACCAGCCCGGCCACCGCATCGGGCACGAGGTCGCCGAGGGCGACGAGCGTCAGCACGGCGATCAGCCCGGCGATGACGGCGGCCGTCGTGACCTTTCCGATGAAGTACGCGAACCCGACCGCTTCGTGGCCGGGTCCTTCTCGAAGCCACGCCACCGTGATGGCGATCGCGTAGAGCACCACGCCGATCGTCGACCCGGCAGCAATTCCGTCGCCGCCGTATCGATCCGTGAGCAGAAAGAGAATCGGGACCACGACCGCGGTCGTGACCGTGCCGATCGCCACCGGCAGCCACATCCGCCGCTGGGCGTAGAAGGCGCGTGTCGTGATCTGATGCATCACCCAGAACGGGATCGACAACGAGAAGAACAACAGGAACGCAGCGACGACCTCGGTGTCGGCGGAGCTGAACTCGCCCCACTGGTAGATGACACGAACGATGGTGCCTCGGATCGGGATGATCAATCCGGTTGCGAGTGCACCGACCGCGATCGCACTCCGTAGCGAGACCGTCACTGTGTCGCGCATCTCGTCGAGGCGCTTCTCCGAGAAGAGACGCGCCATGAATGGGAAGCTGGCAACCCCGGCCGCCTGGGCGATCACGCCGACGGGCAGCATGTTGAGCCTGCGGGCGAAGTTCAGGCCGGCGGTCGTGCCCTCTTCGGCTAGCTGACCGAACAGTCGGGGCCACTGCTCGTCGAGCGCGACGACGGTTTGCCCGACCATCAGCGGGATCGCCAGCTTCAGGTACCTCCCGGTGGCAGGGTGTGATCGAGGGACGCCACGTACCAGCCGAATCCCCAACCGGTGGGCGCCCCACCACTGCAGACCGAAGCTTCCGATCGCCGCTCCGATCAGGCCACCGACCAGGAACCACATCGGGGTCGGCTCGGCCACGAGGGCAGCGAGCGCACCGCCGAGGATGATGCCGCCGTTGTAGAAGAGGGGGCCGAGCGCAGGGATGGTGAATCGTCTCTCGGCGTATTGCGCGGCCGTGAACAGTGCACCCAGCAGGAAGAACGTCTGGAGGCCGATCGCGACCCGCGTGAGCGGGACCAGACGGTCGATCACCCCCTTGTCGAGCTGGCTGAACACGACCTCGACGAGTGGGCGAGCGAAGATGAGGCCGGCAGTCAGCAGCACCATCGCGAAGATCCCAACCGCCCGGAAGACCGCCGTGAAACTCTGGTTGAGTCCCGCATCGTCACCGGTGGCGTGGTGTTCGGTGAGGATCGGAACGAGCGTGATCGCCAGATATCCACCTGCCAGCAGGAAATACAGGTAGTCGGGAAGGGTGAAGGCATTGACGTAGAGATCGGTCTCGACCGTTCGGCCGAGTAACGCACCGATGACCTGCTCTCTGACCACGCCGAGCAGGCGCGACAACAGCACTCCCGCCGAGACGATGGCCGCCGCCTGGCCGAGGGATGCCGATCGGCGTGTCATGCCGGGACGGCGAAGTGCCGCAGGTCGTCGAGGATCGAATCGGGGACGGCGATGCCCACCCGTCCGATGGCCAGCTCGACATCGGCCTTGTACGTGCCGTGATAGTCCGAGCCACCGGACGGGATCAGACCGAAGCGGTCTGCGAGTGCGACCATCCCAGCCCTCCCCTCTGCGAGGTAGCTGCCGTAGTGGCATTCGATCCCAACCAGACCGTGGGCTCGCAGGTCGACCAGCAGGTCCGCCATCTCGAATCGATTGTCGATGGCGAGCGTGTGGGGATGAGCCAGGATCGGGACACCGCCCGACGCCCTCGCGAGTTGGATCGCCTCGCGGGGCTCGAGTCGCTCTCGGTCGACGTACGCCTTGCGATCGTTGCCCAGGTACTCGTAGAACGCCTGCTCCATCGAGTCGACATAGCCGTGTCGGATCATCACGGCGGCGATGTGGGGACGACCCACCGAACCCTCACCGGCCTCCGCCAGAACCTCCTCCAGGTCGATTGGCAGTCCCAACTCTCCCAGCCTCTCGACGATCCCGGCGTTTCGCTGGTCCCGGCCGTCCCGCAGTTCGGCGAGGCGGTCCTGGAGCGGTCCGGGCCGTGGCTCGAGCCACAGCACGACGAGGTGCATGCCGCCCTTGGTGTACTCGAGCGACAGCTCGGTGCCCGGGATCAGCTCGATCCCCCGGCGATCGGCGGCGCGTTGGGCTTCGGGGATGCCTTCGAGCGTGTCGTGGTCGGTCAATGCGATCGAGGTGAGGCGCATCGCAGCTGCGCGCTCGAGCAGCTCTTCGGGAGTGTCGGATCCGTCCGAGAAGGAGCTGTGGGTGTGGAGGTCGATCGCCATCGATGCGGAGGCTAGGCGAGCCGCCCGGTCAGCCATGCCCTGCCGGGCTACGCCGACGACTCCCGTATTGCCACTGGTCGCCGGGGCGGCCTGCGGGTGATCCTGCGGCCAGCGTTGATGCGCTTAGGGCGAGGCAAGCCTCGCCCTACGAATCGATCGTGATCGCTTCGACGTAGGCCGTCTCGGTCGGCTTGCTCTCCTCTCGCGTGATCCCGCGGACCGTGTCGATCGCGGCGATCCGATCCACCGTGTCCATGCCCGAGACGACCCGTCCGATCACGTTGAACGTCGGGGAGAGGATCTCTCCCTGCGAGCCGTGGACGATGAAGAACTGGCTGCCGGTCGAGTTGCTCGCCGGCGTCTTGGCGAGGGCGACGACGCCCTCGTCGTAGACGAAGCCCTCGTCGGGGAATTCGTCCGGGATGCTGTAGCCGGGACCGCCCGACCCCGAGGCCTCCGGGTCGCCACCCTGGATGACGAAGTCGTCGACGATCCGGTGGAAGACCGTGCCGTCGTAGAACCCCTCCTGTGCGAGGTAGGCGAACGAGTTGACCGACAGCGGTGAGGTGTCGGTGTCGAGCTCGATCACGATTTCACCGCATGACGTCACGATCGTGGCGGTGGCCCCGGCGGAGAGGTCGAGGTCATCTGGAGCGTCGTAGTCGACCTGCTCGTTGGCAGGCGGCTGTTCGGCACCGCATGCCGTGGGCTGATCGCGGAACTGCTGATACGAGGGGGGCAGGCTCTCGTCGTCCCCGGTCAGGGCCGGGACGACAAGGAGGATCACGGCGACGAAGAGACCGAGTCCGAGCGCGGTTCGGATGCGCCGAAAGATCTCCTTGCGCTGGGCCGCCTTGCGCTCGGCTTCGCGCTTGGCTCGCCGGAGTTCCTTCTGTCGTTCGTGCTTTTCGCTTGCCATGGAGCGGCAAGCGTAACCGTCCTGGTGGATTCGAAGTTCGGGCGGCGCGCCGTATCCTCTCGACGAACTGATTCGGGGTTCTTCGATGCTCATCGTCCAGAAGTACGGCGGTACCTCCGTCGCCTCACCAGACAGGATCTCGGCCGTCGCCGATCGGATCTGCGCCACCAAGGAAGCAGGCCACGACGTCGTCGTGGTCGTGTCTGCGATGGGGAAGACCACCGACGACCTCATCACGCTGGCGTCGGCCGTCAACCCGGACCCGCCCGCCCGCGAGATGGACATGCTGTTGACCGCCGGCGAGCGGATCTCGATGGCGTTGACTGCGATGGCGATCGCCAAGCGGGGAGTGGAGGCGGTGTCGTTCACCGGTTCCCAGGCGGGGATCCTCACCGACGCTGCTCACGGAGCCGCCAAGATCACCGAGATCCGCGGGACGCGGGTCAAGGAATCGCTCGCCGACGGCAAGGTGGTCATCGTGGCCGGGTTCCAGGGAGTCGACCCCGCCTCCCGGGAGATCACGACATTGGGCCGGGGCGGATCCGACGCCACCGCGGTTGCGCTCGCCGCCTCCCTCGGCGCCGACGCTTGCGAGATCTTCACCGACGTCGACGGCGTGTACACCGCAGACCCCCGGATCGTCCCTGCGGCTCGCAAGCTCGACGAGATCTCGTTCGAGGAGATGCTCGAGCTCTCGGCGTCGGGCGCCGGAGTCCTCATGAGCCGCTCCGTCGAGTTCGGCCGCCGATTCAATATTCCGATACACGTCCGCTCGTCGTTCAACGACAATCCCGGCACCTGGGTGAAGGAGACCACCATGGAACAGGCCGTCATCAGCGGCATCGCCCACGACACGTCGGAGGCCAAGCTCACCATTCGCGGAGTGCCCGATTTCCCGGGCATCGCCGCGCAACTGTTCGAGCCGATGGCGGCCGCCGACATCAACGTCGACATGATCGTGCAGAACACGTCGACGGACGGCACCACCGACATCTCCTTCACGGTGCCCAAGGCCACGCTGGATCAGGCTCGCTCGATCGCATCGAAGATCGCCGAGTCCATGAATGCCCGCTCGGTCGATGTGGATGCCGAGATCGGCAAGGTGAGCCTGGTCGGTGCCGGGATGAAGTCGCATCCAGGGGTCGCAGCCGGCGTCTTCCGGGCGCTGGCCGACGCCTCGATCAACATCGGAATGATCTCGACTTCGACGATCCGCATCTCGTGCGTCGTGGACCAGGCCGACACCGAGCGTGCCGTCCAGGTGCTCCACGAGCGCTTCGATCCGCCCAATGTCTCACAGGAGGTGGGCGCATGAACCCCGTCAACGTCGGAGTCGTCGGTGCCACCGGTGCCGTCGGCCGCACGATCATCTCGATCCTCGCCGAGCGCGACTTCCCGGTGAAGGAGATCCGTCTGTTCGCATCGTCGAGGTCTGCGGGCTCGACGCTCGACACGCCGTGGGGGACCGTGACGATCGAGGACCTGTCGACTGCCGATCCTTCCGGGGTCGACATCGCACTGTTCTCAGCCGGAGGCGATCGGTCACGCGAGTTCGCCCCGAAGTTCGCCGCAGCGGGAGCCGTGGTCATCGACAACTCGTCGGCGTTCAGGATGGAGCCGGACGTTCCGTTGGTCGTGGCGGACGTGAACAACGACGCCATCGTCGATCGGCCCCGCGGGATCGTCGCCAACCCGAACTGCACCACGATGGACCTGATGATGGCCGCCGGGCCGCTCCACGGCGCCGCCGGGCTGCGGTCGATGGTCGCGACCTCGTACCAGTCGGTGTCGGGTTCGGGCATGGCAGGCATCGACGAGCTGATGCGGCACACGGACGCGCTTCGCTCCAACCCCGACGCCCTCCGAGAAGGTGGATTCGAACGGCCCGACTCGAAGGTCTATGTCGCACCCATCGGATTCAACGTCATCCCCTTTGCCGGCTCGGAGAAGGAGCAGGGGTACACCGACGAAGAGTGGAAGCTGGTGCACGAGACCAGGAAGATCCTCTCAGCGCCCGGCATCGCGGTCGAGCCGACCTGTGTCCGGGTGCCGGTCGTGACCGGGCACGGCATCGCCGCCAGCATGTGGTTCGAGCGTGACATGGATGTCACCGAGGCCAAGGAGCTGCTCGATGCCGCCCCCGGCGTCCAGGTGTGGACCGATGAAGTCCCTACGCCGCTCGACTCGGCGGGGATCGACGACGTGCTGGTCGGGCGTCTGCGTGACACCGTGGGTGCCCGGGGTGGAATCAATCTCTGGGTGGTCGGGGACAACCTGAGGAAGGGCGCTGCGCTCAACGCCGTTCAGCTCGCCGAGTTGGTTGCGGCCGAGACCGCTTGATCAGAGGATCATCACCCCGGACGGCAGCGACACGTAGCGCTCGAGGATCGCCGCGATCGGGTCGGCGGCGTCGGGTTCGGCGGTGAGTGAATCGAGCGAGGTCGAGAGGATCGCCGTCAGCAGCCCTAGGAGATCGACTTCGACTTCTGGCATCTCGACCGGCTCTGCCGCCGGCTGCGCTGCCGGAACGGCAGGTGCGCTCGACGCCGCCGGTGGCGTCGGCGTCGGGTTCGGCGTCGGGTTCGGCGGTGGTGAGGTGGGTGGTGGTGCTGGTGACGGGGCGGGTTGGGGAGCGGGCGAACCGCCGGCTCCTTCGCAGAAGACCACCGACACGTAGACCTTGCCGTCGGCGCCGACCACGGCGCCGGTTCCCATCGATGTCCAACCCGGGTCGGTCAGCTTCGACCAGTGGTTCGGGCTGCCCCGGAAACCGGCGAACACGAGGTCGACACTCGGGCCCGATCCGACGATCTCGGCTGCGCGGCTGCACACCGCGGTGAGGTGGGAGATCGAGGCGTGGCTGATCGCCTGGTTGGCGGCCTGGCGCGAAGCCGACGCATTAGCGGTCGCTTCGGCATCCGACTGGATCGCCAGACCGCCGCCTCGGGATGCGGCCACTGCAGTGTCGACCGCGTCGGCAGACGCAGGCAGGGCGCCGAAACCCAGGAGCAGGCTCAGCAGCGCGGCGATGGGGGCGAGTCGCACGGGGTTTGATCCTAGGCCTGGAGACCCATGAGGCCAATCGCAGCAGCCATTTGCATGCGATTTCGCCGGAAAATAGTCACTTCGTAGTCCTCCATTGGAGGCCGTGCCACGGATGCAGTATCCTCCCGTGACAATCGGGACGTGGCGCAGCTTGGCAGCGCGCAGCGTTCGGGACGCTGAGGTCGTGGGTTCAAATCCCACCGTCCCGACCAGAGAAACCCCAGGTCAGGGCCGCCCTTCGGGGCGGCCCGCTGGTTTGGTACCCGTTTCCATCGCGCGTCCATCGCGCGTGCCGAAGGGGGGTGGTGTTCGAGACGAGCGACCGTACAATCTGCCCATGACGAGCCGTTCGACAGCTCTCAATTCACTGATCGATGCCCACCGCGACGAGATTCGGGCGCTGCTGGAGCCACACCACGCCCGTTCGATCGCAGTGTTCGGTTCGGTTGCGAGAGACGAGGCAACGGTCGACAGCGACATCGATTTCCTGGTCGACTTCGAGCCTGAGAGCTCCCTTCTGGATCTGATCCATCTCGAGGAGGCGCTCTGTGACCTCTTGGGAGTCGACGTCGACGTCATCTCGCTCGGTGCGCTTCTCGATCGAGACGACGAGATCCGAAGCGACGCCGTCAAGTTGTGAGTCGATCCGACGCGCACCGCCTGGCCGACATGATCATGGCGGCCGACGAGATCGCCGCAGTCGTCGAGCGGGGACGGGACGCGTTCGACGCCGACGTCGTGTTGCGTCGCGCCGTCGAACGGTGCCTCGAGATCATCGGCGAGGCTTCCAAGGCGATGTCGCAGGATGTCACCGACCGCTATCCCGAGATTCCTTGGTCTGACATGGCGAAGGTGCGTGATCGACTGAGTCATCACTACCACAGGGTCGACCCGTCACAGCTGTGGACCATGGCGACACAAGACGTCCTTGCGGTTGCTACGCAGCTCCAGGAGGTCGTGCCCGGCGAATGATCGAGCGTGCCGCCCGCTGGAGGGTGGCAGTCTCATGCCAGGCCTCTTCCGCTGTCGTGGCCTCGTCTCGGAAGGAATCGGTCGCCGAGGCGTTCGGCGGCGTGGCGGTCGGCTTCGGTGCTGGCTTGGGCGTAGATGCCGAGTGTGAGCCTCGGGTCGGTGTGACCGAGCCGGGTTTGGGCGGTTTTGAGGTCGATCCCTTCGAGGACGAGTCCGGTGGCGTTGGCGCGCCGGAGGTCGTGGCCACGGCTTGGAGCAGACGCCGAGGTCCGATTTCTTGGTGACCCTGCGGCGGGCGAGTTCGCCATCGAGCCAGTCATGGCGGGTGACTGGCTCCGCATCGCCGCCTTGGTGAGTCGGTATCGAGATCTGCCGCTGGGGACCGTCGACGGTTCAGTCGTCGCAGCAGCCGAGCGACTTCACGTCTCCAAGATCGCCACACTCGACCGCCGGCATTTCTCCATCGTTCGCCCCGCCCACACGGACGCGTTCGAACTCGTCCCTTGAGATCTACACCACGCCGATGATCAGATAATGGACCAGAGCGAGCATCTCGCTCGATAGCGCCGAGCGGCACTTCAAGCCGACCCAGCCAAGGTCATCGCGATCGGATTCGACCGAGCCGGCAACCTGCTGGAGATCGTCTAGCGCGAGCTCGCCGACGACGCCGATCTGGTGATTCACCCCATGCTTTCTACGGCTGCTCCCGCAAACCTGGGTGAGCGACCCCGATGGGTTTGGCTCCGAATGCGAGGAATGAGAGCTCTTGGTGGGTGTCGGTCGGATCCCTTGGCGGGTGCATTGCACTCCGTTATGCTTGATGCATGACACAGCTCGTCGCCCGCATCGACAACGAACTGGCCGAGAGCATCGACCAGCTCATCGCCGAAGGAGTCGTGGAGTCTCGCTCGGATGCCGTTCGCAAGGGCCTTCACGCGCTCATCGAGCAAACCCGACGCCGCCGCACCGCAGACGCGATCATCGCCGGCTACACACGTCATCCCCAGACCGAGGACGACGTCGCATGGGCCGACCAGGCAACGGTGCGGATGATCGCCGACGAACCATGGTGACACCCCGCCAAGGCGACATCTGGTGGGCAGAAGCCGAAGACAAGCGACGACCCGTACTGGTGGTCACCCGGTCCGAGGCCATCCCGGTGCTCAACTGGATCTTGGTGGCGCCCCTCACACGGACCATTCGAGGTATCCCGACCGAGATCCACCTGGACCAAGACCACGGTGTAGACACACACTGCGCAGCATCCTTCGACAATCTCCAGCCGATCCGCAAGACCTTTCTGACTTCACGAGTCGGATCGTTGCCGTTCCCACGCCAGGAGATCTGCCGAACGCTCGCGGCCATGGCCGACTGTTGAGCTGCTCCGGTGGGGCAAGGCCCGCCTTGGACCATCATCGCTCACGAGTGCGCCCCCGACGATCGACGAGAACCCAGCACGTCGCGTTCGCATCGTTCACCCGGTCGGCGAGGGCCACCGACATAGCCTGCTCGAGCGAGGTCGCAGAAGCGGGCTCCTGAGGATGGCGACCTGACCCTTGGTCGGTTCGGCCGTGGTCGCCATATCATCCTTCCGATGAGTCTCGAGTGGGAGCAGGTGGTCGTGGTTGCTCGTGATCCCGTCGAACTCGGGCACTGGTGGCGCGAGGCGCTCGGCTGGGTCGTCGTCAATGACGATCCTGAGGCGTTCGAGATCCAGCAGTTCGCCGATCGGCTCCCAGGGATGATCTTCGAGCCGGTCACCGAACCTAAGCGAGGCAAGAACCGTCTCCATCTCGACTTCCGCCCCGACGATCAGGACGCCGAGGTCGATCGACTGATCGCACTCGGCGCCTCCCGCGTCGACATCGGACAGGGCGAGGTTCCCTGGGTGGTGCTGGCCGATCCAGAGGGCAACGAGTTCTGCGTCCTCGGGGAGCGTCGGCCATCTCCATGACCCGCCGATCGGCGATCGTGCCGACCTATCTGCGGCTGGGCGGGTCACCTCAACCCATCACCCGGTAGGGTCGGTTCCGTCCTCGGAGGACGGACTCGGGGACGACCAGACATGTGCCGGCAGGCCGACCCCAGGAGCGCACCAATGACACGTGACCCACTGTCCACCGTCCCCGCCGGCGCGAGCTTCGCCGCCGCTTCGTCCCGGGTGGCCGCCGCAGAGGCCTCGTTCGTGGCCGACGCCGGCCAGCCGGGCCGCCGTGTGCTGATCAAGGGTGGGACGGTCCTCACCATGGACGAGGCCGTCGGCGACCACGCAGTCGGTGATGTGCTGATCGAGGGGGCTCGCATCGTCGAGGTCGGGCCCTCGATCGAAGCGCCCGACGCCGCAGTGATCGATGCCACAGGCATGATCGTCATGCCCGGGTTCATCGATACTCACCATCACCAGTTCGAGACGGCACTTCGTAGTCATCTCGCCCACGGCATCCTGATCAACGACGGCCATCCGAGGAACGAGTCGAACTACTACGACGTGATCCTCCAGAAGTTCTCATTGGTCTACCGGCCCGAGGACGTCTACATCAACGAGTTGTTCGGCAGCATCTCCCAACTCGACGCCGGCGTCACGACCGTCATGGACGTGTCGCAGATCCACCACAGCCCAGCCCACTCCGACGCTGCTATCGATGCCTTGCGCGACGCGGGCCGTCGCGCCGTCCTCGGCTATTTCGAAGGCTGGGGCGAGGAGGCTCGGTACCCGGGTGATGCCAGCCGGATCAGAGGGGAGTCGTTCTCGTCCGACGACCAGATGCTGACGATGGTGATGGGAGGAGAGATCTACCTGCCTGGCTACGAGGAGGCATGGAAGGTCGGGCGTGATCTCGGCCTGCCGGTTGCGCTGCACGTCGTGGGCACGTTCGGCATGCGTGACACGTTCGACGCGCTGGCGGCCGCCGGCCAGTTCGGCGCCGACAACATCTTCATCCACATGACGGGCATGTCCGACGAGGCATGGCAGAAGGCCGCCGACGCCGGTGCCCATGTCTCGCTTGCGGTCCCCATCGAGATGCACATGCGTCACGGCATGCCTCCGATCCAGAAGGCGCTCGACCTCGGGATGAGTGTGTCCCTCTCGTCCGACGTCGAGTGCACGATGACCGCCGACCCCTTCACGCAGATGCGAGGCCTGATCTCGCTCCAGCGGATGCACGTGAACGAGCAGGCGCTCGCCGGAGTCGAGGGGTACCCCGACTTGATGCAGTGCGAAGACGCACTCCGTCACGCCACCATCGAAGGCGCCAAGGGGCTGGGACTCGAGCACAAGACCGGCAGTCTCACGCCGGGTAAGGACGCGGACATCGTTCTCCTCGATGCAGGGGCGCTCAATGTCACGCCGCTCAACAACGCCGCCGGGGCCGTCGTCACCCTCATGGATCGAAGCAACGTCGACACGGTCCTGGTGGCCGGGCAGATCAAGAAGTGGCGGGGCCACCTGCTCGGTTTCGACACCGATGCGATGGCGGGCGAACTCGAGGCAAGCCGCGATTACCTCTTCGACGCCGCCGGCATCGAACGGAACCTGTTCGCCTGAGGCGGAGGAGCGGGACGGTCCCCTGGCGTCGCCCCTCCCCGTGTCGGTGAACGGACATGGTTGACTGGGCAGATGTCGCCGACATCCCGTTCCTGGTTCGCTGCGGTGGCGGGGATCGTGGCGTTCCTCCTCGCCTATCTCTTCCTCATGGCCTGGTCCTGCAACGATGTCGGTGGAGTGCCGAGCTGGCAGCGTTGTTCGTCGGTCATGGGCACTCCCGGCTTCTCGGTCGAGGACTGGGGTCTCGACAACGATCTCAACACTCTGATCCCGATCGTTCCGGGCGTGGTCGTCGGAGTGGGTGTCTGGTGGCTGAGTGGGCGTCGGAGATCGGACGATTCGTGATCCTCTGCCGATTCGACCGCCCGCGTGCCGATCGACCGCACGAGCAGCCCGACCTGCCAGGAACACGGGCCGGCCAGGGATGCTCGAGGCGGCAGGCGACGAGGAGGCGTCGTTGGACGTAGCAGAGGCTCATGCCCGGCTGCGCGACTCGACATCGGCGGTCTTGGGGACCGTCGACTCCGAACTCGGTGTGCACCTGGTCTCCGTCGTGTACACGTTGGTCGGCGACGATCGGATCGTCATCGCCGTCGACTCCAAGCCGAAGCGGTCGCGTCGCCTGCGCCGGCTCGCCAACATCCGAGCCGATCCCCGAGTCAGCCTGCTGGTCGACGAGTACGGGGAGGACTGGCATCGCCTGTGGTGGGTACGGGTCGACGGTCGAGCTTCGGTCCGTGACCGCATCGAAAGTCCGGTGGAAGACGCCCACCGCACGCGCTACCCGCAACTCGCCGGCCACACACTCGGCCCATGGATCGACATCGAGATCGAACAGGCGATCGGCTGGTCGGCATCTTGAACCGCAGGCTATTCACGGTCGGACACCAGTCGGAGCTCGAATCGGGAAGCCGGCATATGATCCGGGCATGACGATCGAGAAGATCAACCCGCAGGCCATCCACGAACCTCGTGGCTATACACATGTCGTCCGGGCATCCGGCGCCGTCACGATCTACGTCAGTGGACAAGTCGGGATTCGACCGGACGGAAGCGTTGCCGAGGGACTCGGAGCCCAAGCCATCGTTGCGTTCGAGAACCTCGCCGCTGCGCTCGGTGCGGCCGGTGCCTCACCCCGAGACGTCGTCAAGACAACCACCTACGTCGTCGGCTACACCCCTGATGATCGTGCGTCCTTCGTCGAAGCACGTCGCCGGGTCTTCGGTGACGATGTGCTTCCAGCCAGCACGTTGCTCGGCGTCGCTGCGTTGGCGCTGCCGGACCTGTTGATCGAAGTCGAGGCGATCGCAGTCATCGAGTAGCGGTGGCTCCGACCTCGGCCGTGCGGACGAGGCCTGCTTGCAGTCTGTCAGAGCCAGATCGTTTCGAGTCGCATGCCAGCTGCAACGCTCATCAGGTCGTCTACGACGTCGCCGTAGACGATGCCGTAGTGGTGTTCCAACCCCTCGCTCATGATGGTGTCGAGCACGTCGAGCGCCGGCCTCTCGAACCGCAGCGTCCCGGCGGTTCCGCTGAACGGCCGGGGCTCGTCGAGCATCTCCGCCCGGCCGAGCGCCAGTCTGATCACGCCTCTCGACTGGCTCAGCCGGGCGATCGTCACCACGCCGGCGGCGAGGGCGAACTCGCTCACCAGCGGCAGCTTGCGGTTGGAATGCACCGTGCCCGAAGGGCGAACGTCGGGCGCTGCCATCTCGAACGGCGCCAGCCCGCAATGCCAGACGACCGCCGTGTCCGTCTGAGTATCGAGGTCGACCAGGTCGGCGGTGAACGCCACGGACCCGGCCGCACCTTGGAGCATGAGCGCAGTGATCGCCCCATAGGCGTCCGCCTCGCACTGGGCCGGAACGCCCAGGCTCGTGAGCAGCCCTTGCGCCGTACACGCGGCTCCTCCGAACTCCGTGAAGCACTCCGGCCAGCATCGGGTGGCCACCGCATCCCAACGCTTCTCCTCGCAGATCGCCTTGAGGCCGGCATGGAGCCGCACCGACGGCTCGATCGACGCGTGGTCGAGCTCTCCGAGATCCATCCTCGCCTCGAGGTCGGCGACGATCGGTTTGAGTGCCTGATCGGAGATCGAGCCGGCCACGTCGAAGAGTTCGTCGAGTGCGATCTGTTCGATCGAGACGCCCGTCGCCTCGAGTGTCCTGGAGGCGTCGAAGCCGCACGGTTCGAAGCCGTCGGGGTGTCGCCCGATCACGCCGATCCGGGACCCGGCCAGCCGCTCGGTGATGTCACCGGCCGGACTGGATTCGATGCGGGCGGGGGCGGACGTGTCGAGCGTGCCCAATGGACTCGACAACGCCGCATCGAGGATCCTGGCCAGGCCGGGGTCTGAGGGGTCCGCATACACATACCGGTAGTCGCGTCCGTCGTTGGCGAGCCGGAAGGCGGCCAGGTTGATGCCGCAGAGCGAGTTCCGCCGCAGCCGATGGCCGGTGCGCGGCTCGGGCGCACCCCACAGCACGATCGGAGCGTCCGTGGTGTCGGCCGCAGCGGCGACGAGGGTCGAGTCGGCGAAGGAGGCCTGGACGACGACCAGGGCCTCGATCGACAGACCGGACCAGGCCACCGACAGCGCCGACACGTCGGCGTCCGTCATCGCCAACTCGGGCGCGCCGGCGACCTCCACTCCAGTGGCGGTGAGTGAGTCGAACGCAGCGGTTGCGAGCTCGGACGAGAAGGCGACATCGAAGGTCGGACGCGCGATCGCAACGAACCCGACGGTCATTGGTCGAACCCCCGATAGGTGTTGCGGAACGTCGACGTGGCGTCATCGAGCGCCGGGCCGGCCTCCCCGTAGCTCCGGTGCTGGAACCAGGGGAGCGCGGCGTCCTCGGTCAGTGCGTTCAGCCGTTCGACATATCGGGCGCCCTCTGTCGAGAGCTCCGCCCGGAAGGCCTCGAGGTCGGGGAAGCGTTGGAAGCCGTCCCACCAGATCGCCCGTCCAGCCAGGTACCCGCTCGCGCCGGCGGCGTACGCATGATGGAGGACGTTGAAGAACTCGTTCGGCCGAGCGCCCGCGGACAGCATCACCCACGGGCGAGACGAGGCCTCATCCAATCGAGCGAACGCCTCGGTGATGCGCTCGGATCCGGCTGCTCCCGGCTCGGGAACAACGGAGGGGAGGATCGGGCTCTCCAGTTTGAACAGGTCGATTCCGAACCGCGCGTCGGTGAACGCCTCGACGCTTGCCACCACCCGATCGGTGCGGCGGTCCGCTGCGGTGTCCTCGTCGCCGGCGAGCGGGTAGTCGAGCAGTTCGAAGACGAACGGGATGTCGTAGCGGCGGCACGCCTCCCCGATGTTCTCCACGAACCGCTGCTGGTGCTCGATGACCTCGACCGGACCGTCCGGCCGGAACCAGGCGAGTGCCTTGACGGCGTCTGCGCCGGCCCGCTTGATCTTCTCCACCGACCAGTCATCGATCTCTGCCGACCGTCTGCCGTCGGCGTCCTCGGCGAACCGTGAGCTCTCCAACGTCAACAGCAGGCCGCGGCTCGGGTCGACGACGTCGTAGGACGCAGGGAACCCGTAGTACGGGTCCACGAGCACCGCAGACGTCATCGGAGCGAACTGCTCGACGATGAGCCGTTTGACGTCCGCAACGTCACGCCACGGCACCTCGCCGCCGCGGCGGTCCGCCACCACGCCCTCGATGGGAGGGCGCTGATCGGCAGCGACGATGGCGAACCGTCCGTGCCGATCGGCGATCCGTCGGAGGCCCCACAACTTCCCGGCTGTCAACTTCATCGGTTCTCCTCTGTTCGAAAGCGTTCCAGTTCTACGCGCGTCGGGATGCCGGCTCGACCGCCGAAGCGAGTGCACTTCAACGCGGCAGCGGCCGAGCCGAACTCGATCGCCTCCCGGATCGTCATCCTTTCGGCGAGCCCGAGCGCAAAGGCCCCGTGGAAGACATCACCGGCGCCGAGGGTGTCGACCGCCACGATCTCGACGGCCGGCGCATGCGCGAGGCGTCCGGAGTCCAGCCACCACGTGCCTTCGCTGCCCACGGTGACCCCGACCCACGCGCCGAGCCGCTCGGAGGCGATGCGAAGTGCCTCGCCCGGGTCGACGGCACCGGACCAGGCCTCGAGCGTCGACTGGCCGAAGACGACGTGGGTGGCCTGCTCGAGGATGCCGGGAGCGTCGGATGGGTTGTGGTCGCAGTCGACGATCCCGGGCACTCCGAGGTCTCTCGCTGCTGCCAGCGCCGACACGGCGCCCACCCTCCACCGCATGTCGGTCAGCACGACGTCGGGGTGACCGATGTCGGCGACGGTGGGAACGGCTGCTACGTCGAAGAGGTCCTCGGAGGCGTGGTTGACGATGAGGCGCTCCCCCGATGAGTCGACGAGCACGATCGATTCCGGGGAGAGGCGACCGGGCAAGACCCGCAGCATGGACACGTCGACGCCCTCGCCGGCCAGCGACTCGGCGATCGTTGCGCCCGCCTCGTCGTCTCCGACGACTCCGGCGAATCGGGCCCGTCCTCCGAGTCGGGCGACTGCCACCGCGGCATTGGCGGCGACACCGCCACCCGCCACCGTTCGGCCGCTCGCCCGATACTTGCCTGGCGTTGCGGGATGTCGATCGACGGCGAAGATGCGATCGAGGGTGGCGATGCCGACGCAGAGCACCGAGCTCATGGCAACGCTCTCACAGCTGATCGGGGAGCGACACGGGCGCGCGGCCTGCGCCGCCTAGAACAAGACACCGCCACATCGTATGTGCGAACCGAGTCGGGCTCCTGAGCCGTTCGTCACACCCACCAGGGTCGGCAGATGGCTTGTCCGTCAAGCGTCGATCCCGACCCGGTCCAGCCACGAACGATCGTCGATGGTGTAGATGGCGCCGATCGCCTCCAGCCGGGCTCGCTCGGCGGCGATCTCCTGGCGGGCGAGATGCAGTTCCCAGCGGGCTTCGGCGAGGGCGTCGAGGTTGTCCGGCGATCTCGGCACGGCGTGATATCGCAGTGCCGCTCCGGCCAGGCGCTGGTACGCCACATCGAACGATCGGGGGATCACCGAGAGGCTCTCATTGCGCGTCTTCGCCGGCGTCCGGCGTAGCTGCCAGCGCCCTCACGTGCAGGCGATCGATCCGCCGGCGGTCCATGCGGATGATCTGGAACAGATGGCCATCGATCTCGACTTCCTCGCCTGCGGTCGGGATCCGGCCCGCAAAGGCGAGATAGAGGCCACCGACGGACGAATACGGGCCGTGCGGGAGCTCGCTACCCAGCGCCGCCTCGAGATCCTCGACGGGAACCCGCCCCTCGACCACCCACTGTTGGTCGCCCATCGAGATGACCGTCGGCTCCTTCGGGTCGTACTCGTCCTGGATGTCCCCGACGAGCTCGGCGATCAGGTCCTTGACGGTGACGATCCCCTCCACGCCCCCGTGCTCGTCGACCACGACCCCGAAGCTGATCTTCTGTCGACGCAGCTGTTGGAGTGCCGACAACACCGGGGTGGACTCGGGGACGAACACGGGCTCTCGGAGGAACCGGTCGATCGTCCCATCGGATGGCTGGCGCACCATGTCCTTCATGTAGAGGATCCCGATCACGTCGTCGAGTGTTCCTCCGCGTTTGACGACCGGAAAGCGGCTGTGGGCGTGGATGGTCACCGCCTTGCGGGCGGTCGCCTCGGAGTCGCCGGCGTGGAGCGCGATGACCTCCAGACGCGGGGTCATCACGTCGCGGACGGGACGGTCGGCCAGCGCGAACAACGACTCGAGGATCTCACGCTCGGCCGCATCGATCTCTCCCGCTTCGTGGGACATCGCGGCCAGGGCCATGATGTCCTTGCCGGTCGCCGTCGAAGAGTTGTCGGAGCCGACACCGAGGATCTTCAGAATCGATCGGCTGATGCCGACGAACACCCGGGCGACGGGGTCCAGCACCTTGCCCAGCCACCAGATGGTCGGGGCCACGAACAGCCCGAATTGCTCGGGGCGGCGAGAGGCCAGCGTCTTCGGGGTGATCTCCCCGACCACGAGCACGACCGCAGTGACCACCAGTGTTGCCAGCCAGGGGCCGAGCGCTTCACCCGTGGTGCGACCGGCGACCGCGCCGACCAGGTCGATGGCGAGCGTCGTTGCGACCGACGCTCCGAGGATGTTGACGAAGTTGTTGGCGACGAGCAGCGTTCCCAGCGCGGACTCGGTGTCGGCCACCAACGCAGCCAGCCGGCGGCCCCGAGTGCCCCGCTCCGCGAGCTGCGCTGCCCGTTCGCGGGGCAGTGCGAAGATGGCCGTCTCGGAGCCCGAGAAGAACCCCGAGGCTCCGATGCAGACCGACAAGATGCCCACGAGGACGATCTGCAGGCCTGTCACGCGATCCTCAGCTCGACGCCTCCGGGAGGAGATGTGACATCACTTCTCGGAGTTGTTGGGAGGTGAACGGTTTGATCAGGTAGGCGTCGGCGCCCGCTCGCTTCGCGAGGAACACATCGGCGCTGCGATCGAGTAGCAACACGATCGGAGCCCGCTCGATCTCGTTGCGGAACATGGCATCTTTGAGCAATCGCACGGTCGCCATGCCTCCGGTCGAGGCGATCTGCATGTCGACGGCATACAGGTCGAACCGTCGATCGCCGGCAGCCGCCGTGATGTCCGAGGGGTCATCGAGCACCGTGAGGGTGATCGACGGATCCGCGATCGAGGCGGAGACGTCGTTCCGCACCCATTCGTCGTCGGCGATCAGCATGATGGCGGCCATGGCTCGCCAGCGTAGCGTCTGGCGCACCGGGCTCGCCGGGCGTCGGCTGGAAGGGCGGGTTCGAGTCGGTGACGCTCGATTCCGGCTGCTGTGACGCCGGTAGAATCTCTGCTTCGTGAAGCACCGTTCCTCCGTTGTCGTGATCGCCGCGTTCATCGCGGCGTTCCTGGCGTCTTCGCTGACGTTGGCCCAGTCCGACTCGAAGACCGCCGACGTGATCGATCTGTCGGGTGTCTGGGACGAACGGATCATCGAGTTCGCCATCGACTCGATCGAGGAAGCGGCTGCGTCCGGCTCGGTCGAGTATGTCGTTCTGGCCATCGACTCCGAGGGCGTGGTCGCCGGGCCCGAGCAGCTCTCGGAACTCGCCGTTCTCGTGGCGAACCCGCCGCTGCCCGTCGTCACCTGGATCGGCGCCGCGCCGGCACGGGCATACGGTGGAGCTGCTCAGGTCGCGCTCGCAGCCGACGTCGTGCTCGCCGCCCCGGGCTCGGAGATCGGGTACCTCGAGCCGACGATCGCCGGTGACGACGAGAGTGTCCCGGTGATCGACCTGGCCGGTCTCGCCGACTATGTCGACACCGCCGTCCTCGTCGAAGACACCGATCTCTTCGACGAGGTCGGACCGGATTCGGCTGCGCCCCGACAGGTCGGCCAGTTCCTCAACGGGCGCGAGGTCGCGACCACCGACGGTGTCGTCGTTCTCGAGACCGTCCGGGAGTTCGAAAGTGGGGTCACCAACCTCGAGACGATCATCCGCGAGCCCAACCTGATCGATCAGTTCTTCCGATTGGCGGCGAGTCCCGAAGCCGCATTCTTCTTCCTGGTCGCCGGTCTCACGGTCGCAGCATTCGAGTTCTATGCCATCGGACCGGGGATCGCCGCCGGCACGGCGGCCGTGTCGCTTGTGCTGGCGGGATATGGCCTCGCGGTGTTGCCCGTTCGTTGGTGGGCGGTGGTTCTCGCCACGCTGTCGGTGTTGTTGATGGCCTGGTCGTATCAACGTGGAGGGATCTTCCTGTTCACGACGTTGGGAATCGTGGGTCTCGGCGTGTCCGGCTTCTGGTTCACCGACGCTGCGCCCCAGATCTCCCCGAGCATCCCCGGTGTGCTGTTCACCATCGGCTCGGCGGCCTTCTTCTTCCTGCTGGCGATGCCGACAGTGGCTCGGTCGCGATTCTCGACTCAGACCATCGGGCGGGAGGGCCTGATCGGTCGGATCGGCCAGGCTGTCACCGCACTGACCCCGGATGGGGAAGTCGACATCGATGGCGCCGTGTGGCGAGCGACGTCGCATCGTGAGGCTGGGATCTCTCCGGGCGACTCGATCGAGGTCGTGGGTGTCGAGGGTTGGTACCTCGAGGTGGACGTCCCTTCGTGAGGCTCGGGCTGGCGCCCTCGCTGTACAGATGACAGATGACAGATGACAGATGACAGATGACTGCACGGCACCCGGGCACTCGCCATACCGGTGTGATCGAAGCCCTTGCTTCGTCGGTCCCAACACGTTTTGAGCCGCACAGTCTGTCTCTCCTTCGGGGGGACGGACCGCCAGTCGCCTGAATGTGAACACTCGAGATCTCGAGTGGGCGTCGCGGGGTCAGGGGGGTGTCGTTGAGTCGCGGTGAGGTCCCCATGGCGAGACGATCGACTGGGTTTCGCAAGTTTCTGGGGCCGATTGTGAACGCCGGATGAACATTTCTGGGTGGATTTCCAGATATTTCCTGGGCAATAATGGAAGGGCTTTCTAGATTCGGTTGCGCCCGGCAACTACGGAGAGTTGGAGGATATCCGTGAACGACGAATGGCAGCCGAGAGGTTTGTGTAGAGGAAACCACGCACACCTCTTCTTCCCTCCCCCCACGTTCGAGCGCAAGGACGACCGTGAGCGCAGGGAAATGCGTGCCAAGGCCATCTGCAACGTGTGCCCGGTTCAGGATCCGTGCGCCGAATATGCATTGGCCATCAGCGAGCCCTACGGCATCTGGGGCGGCACCAGCGAACAGGATCGCAAGGCCCTGGTCGCCAGCTGAGCACGAAACCAACGAGAACGAACAGGAGGCGGGTCGATCGGCCCGCCTTCCTTCGTGTCGATGCCTCGAGCCTCGAGCCTTGAGCTTTGAGCTTTGAGCTTTGAGCTTTGAGCTTTGATCCATTGCATAGCTCATAGCTCAAAGCTCACGGCTGTTTTGGCTACCGCTTCCGTCGGACGTCGCCGGTGCGGACGGTCCGGCCCGTGTCGTCGGTCCATTCGAGGAACGGGACGGCGTACTTCCGTGACAGCCCCGCCCTGTCCTTGAACTCGGAGACCCCGAACGACTCGCCGAGTCCGTCGATCACGGCCAGCAGTTCCTCGATCTGTTCGGGGAGATAGACGAACTCGTTCGAGATCTGCACCAGTTCGCCGCTCCGGACCGCGGCGTGCAGCAGGGCCTGGTCGATCCCGAGGTCTGCGACCCGCGGGACCTCGGTCGTGCCGGCTTCGACGAGTGACCACTTGACCCGGTCGAGCGACTCCTGCTGGGCCGGGGTGAAGCTGACCGAGAACCCCCGGGTCGACACGAACGCTCCGGACACCTCGACCGACTCCAGGGAACCGGCGAGCGCAGAGATGAGACCCGAGCCGAGCCCCAGACTCTCGGCGAGCTCGGCGACGCCGATCCCGGGGCGAAGCGGATGCCGTTCGTGATACTCCTCCACGATCGAAACGATCCGATCGGCCACGCGTGCCCGCTCGGCCTCGCTGAGCCGGACAGCTCCGTGATGGAACCCTTCGGGCGGCACGCCACCACCCGAGTGGGCGGCCAGTCGGGCGGGCGTGTCCGATCCGCGAAAGTCGAGGAGTGCCTGTGCGCGGGTGTCGGCATCGTCATCGAGCGCGTCGAGCAGGAGCGCCGTGGCGGCCTCGGTGAACCGTTTCGGTCGCGGGGGATCGGGGTCGACGACCCGGCCACCCGCCACCACGAGACGGCGGCCCGAATCCCTGAGGATGAAGCGATCGCCCATCGCGATCGGCAGATCGGCGCCCACGTCGATCCGGACCAGCCGTTCTCCGACCAGTCGAATCCTGACGGGCCACGATCCGCTGCCGAGATGCAGGTGATACGCGCCCCGATCCGTCAGCTCCTCGACGTAGCGAGCCGTCCGGAGCGTGGCCACGAACTGTCGGGTGCCGGTCCACTGGCCGGGCCGGGCCAGCATGTCACCTCGACCCACTGCCTCGCGTTCGATCCCGGTGACGTTGACCGCGACCCTCGACCCGGCGGCCACCGTGTCTCGTTCCTGTTCGTGGGACTGCAGGCCCCGAACGCGCACCTTCAGGTCGCGGGGGGCGATGACCAATTCATCACCGACGGCGAGTTGGCCGTCCAGCAGCGTGCCGGTCACGATGGTTCCGGCCCCGGGAATCGAGAAGGATCGATCCACCCACAGCCGTGGTCGGTCTCTGTCCGGGATCCGGATCTCGCCCGCAACGCCCTCGAGCGCGGCGATCAATGGATCGATCCCATCGCCGGTCTGCGCCGAGACCGGGACGATCTCTGCGCCGGACATCGAGGTTCCTTCCAGATGCTCCTCGATCTCGAGCGTCGCCAACTCGACGAGATCGGCGTCGACCCGATCGGTCTTGGTGAGCGCCACGATCCCACGCCTGACGCCCAGCAGGTCGAGAACGGCCAGGTGTTCCTCGGACTGGGGCATCCATCCTTCGTCGGCGGCCACGACGAACAGTGCGACGTCGATCGCCTCGACCCCGGCCAGCATGTTCTTGATGAACCGGTCATGTCCTGGAACGTCGACGAAGCTGATCTCGGCCCCGCCGGGGAGAGTCATCCACGCGAAGCCGAGGTCGATGGTCAGGCCCCGCTCCTGCTCTTCTTGCCAGCGGTCGGTTTCGAGGCCGGTCAGCCGCTTGATCAGCGTCGACTTCCCGTGGTCGACGTGCCCGGCGGTCCCTATGACCGGCATCGGGCGAGTGCTTCGGAGAGACACCGCGTGAGGATGCCGTCTATCGACGGGTGAACCGCTCGAAGATCGATGAGCACCCGGCCCCGCTCTCGTCTCGCAACTACGGGCACCTGACCGGATAGCAGCGCCAAGTAGAGGCGGTCGGCATCCGGTGCGTCGAACGACAGGACGCGGCTGGGAACCTCGGATCCGGGCACGCTCCCGGCACCGACCGTCGAGGAGGCATCGATGATGTCGCAGTCGGAGTCGATCCGGTCCGCGATCTCGACGCACCTGCGATCGAGCTCGTCGGCCGGCATGGTCGCCATCTCCCAGAACGGCAATTCCGCGGCGCGTCCCTCGGCATACATCTCGGCGGTGATCACGAGCGCATTGAGCGAAGCGCCATCGAGTCGCATGGCGCGGGACACCGGATGCCTGCGGAGTCGACCGATCAGGTCGCGCCGGCCGACGATGATCCCGGCCTGGGGGCCTCCGAAGAGCTTGTCGCCCGAGAACATCGCCAGGTCCGCCCCTGCCTCGATCGACTGGCGCACTCCGGGTTCGTCGGCGAGCCACTTCGGTGGTGGGCCGTCGAGCCAGGGGGTTCGGTCGTCGATGAGGCCGCTACCGATGTCGTACACGGTCGGCAGCGACGACTCTCGGCCGAAAGCCACCATCTCTTCCAGCGGTGCCTCCTCGGAGAACCCGGCCACCCGGTAGTTGGACGGGTGCACCTTCAAGAGCATGGCGGTGTCGTCGCCGATGGCGGCGCGGAAATCCCCGATCCGGGTGCGGTTGGTCGTCCCGACCTCGACGAGTCGGCAGCCGGAGGAATCCATGAGCTCTGGGAGGCGGTAGGAACCGCCGATCTCGATGAGCTCGCCTCGTGAGACGGGAACCTCGCGATCACGGGCGAGTGACATCAAGGTGAGGAACAGAGCGCCCGCATTGTTGTTGACGGCAAGCGCCGCCTCCGCTCCGGTGATCGACGTGAGCAGTGCCTCCAGATAGGCGGTCCGGCCACCTCGCCCGCCATCGGCGAGATCGATCTCGAGGTTCGAGTATCCGGTGGCCGTCCATGCTGCGACGTCGGCGGCCTTCGGGTGGATCGGTGCTCGCCCGAGGTTCGTGTGCAGCAGCACTCCGGTGGCGTTGATCACTCCACGCGGGCGGGAGCGATGCAGCGCCGCGGCCGCCTGCGCCGCATCGGCGGACGGGTCTCCGTGGCCCCCTGCCATGATCGCCGAGCGGGCTGCCTCGACCGCTGCTCTGGCGATGTCGGTCAGGATCGTGCGAGGCAGGTCCGATGCGAGCTCGCCGACGAGGCGGTCGACAGACGGGAGATCGCGAAGGTCCATGTCGGTGGAGCCTACCGGCGCGGCCCGATTGCGCTCAGGCCAGCAGGTCGGCCTGGTTCGGCGCGGGGAAGCGGGTCCGAAACCGTGTGTCTCCGAGTGCAGCGACGAGCCGTTCCGTCTCGCGTTCGACCAGGTGCTCGTGCGCTCGAGACACGGGACGGTTGAGCTCCTTTGCGATGGTCCCGTCGGGGCGCTGCACCCATCCTCCGACGATCTCGCCGTCGGCCCAGATGGTCGGCCCGATGTTGCCGTTGCGTTCCACGACCCGAGCCGCGGTGGCGTCGTCGAGGTACCAGTCCCGCTCCTTCCAGCCCATGGCCGTCGGATCCAGCCCGGGAAGCAGGGCGACCCACGGCTCGGGCTCTGGGACGTCGGCGAGATCCGACTCGAGTGCGAATCCGGTCGATCCGCCATCGAGTCCCACTTCCACCGCCGACACGTCGGCGAGCGCCTGTCTGACCTGTGTTGCGGTCCATCCGGTCCACCATCGGAGGTCCGTCTCCGTTCCTGGGCCGAACGCCTCCAGCCAGCGCTGAACGATGGCGGCCGAGGCCGGGCGAGCGTCTCCGTTGGCGATCGGACGGCCGAGCCATGCAACCGTCTCGTTCCACGCGTACTCCGAGGAGATCCACGAACCGCTGGGTCGACCACGGACGATCCTCGCCTCGAAACCGGCATGCAACAGGAGGCGGGTGTGCGTCGGGATCGAAGCCGGATTGCGCGTTCCTTCTGCGACCGCCACTCGGGTGGTCAGGTCGGGTCGGAGCTCGCCGATCTCCCGTGTGGTCAGTGGCCCCTGGTCTGCGATCAGTGCCACCAACTCGTTGATCGAGTCGTCCATGAACCCTGGGCTCCATCCGAACGCCTTCATCGTTCGGTTGCGCTCCCGTGCAGCGATCCTCTGCGTGCTGGCGGCGTGGGCGTCGATGGCGGTCTCGAGCGGCATCACCCAGATCGTGCGCCGCATCGCATGATGTCGGATCATGGACCGCTCCTCGTACAGCGCAGCCTCCAACGGGACGTGGCCCCGGTCATCCTGTCGGGCGAGCACCGACAGGTGGACGGTGACCGGATCCGACGAGTGCAGTGCAACCACCGACGAAGCGACTTCGAGCGCATCCTCGGTGCGCCTATGAGGTGCCAGCCGGTGACGGATCGCCATGCGAGCACGTCGTTGGGCGTCTCCGATACTGACCAGCCTGCTCATCTCGATGCCGACGGTAGGGTGACGCGGGTGTGGAAGTATGTGATCTTCATCGGGATCCCGGTTGCTGAGATCTTCGTGCTCGCGCAGGTGAGCGACGTCATCGGGGTGCTCCCCACCATTCTGCTGGTGATCGTCACGGGCATCGTCGGTGCCCGGATGGTGGTTGCCCAGGGACGCCTCGTGTGGCGGTCCTTCAAACTCCGGCTCGCCACCGGGGAGGTGCCTGACACCGAGGTCGCCCACGGTGCGATGCTGATCTTCGCCGGTGCCGTGCTGCTCACGCCCGGGATCCTCACGGACGCCGTCGGACTGGCCCTGCTCGTTCCGTCGATCCGCGAGTTTCTCCGGGTTCGGTTCATGAAGACCGCTCGTGTCTTCGTCCGATGAGTGAGCCCCGGCCGTCGTCGACGGTCATCGTCCTGCGAGAAGCGAGCGACGGGTTCGAGGTCCTCCTTGGGCGTCGCCCCCTCGGCCAGGCGTTCGGCGGAGCCTGGGTCTTTCCGGGTGGTGTCGTCGACCCAGAGGACCACGAGCGTGATCTCACCGGAATCGACGGGCCGGATGCGCCGTGGCGAGCAGCCGCGCTCCGCGAGGTCGCCGAGGAGGTGGGGATCTTTCTGACCGACCCCGCCGTCGGCTCCGATGTCGTGCTCGAGGGCAGGGCGGTGCACGAGCACGTGCGGATCTCGGGCGCCTCCTGGCAGCACGACCGCCTCTCGTACCTCTCGAACTGGGTCACGCCCGAGGGCCTGCCCAAACGGTTCGACACCCGGTTCTTCCTTGCGGTCATCGAGGCCGAAGTGCTCGGACCGATCAGCGCCGAACTGGAAGTCGTCGAATGGATGTCGCCGGAGTCCGCCCTCCGACGTAACGAGGACGACGAGATCGAACTGATCATGCCGACGATCGCTCACCTGCGAATGCTCCTTCCGTTCGCGTCGGCGGAGGAGGCCGACCGATTCGCCCGCTCGCAGGACCATGTCGACCCGGTTCAGCCCCGGATCGTCCACCGCAACGGCAAGATCGACATCGAGATCCCATGACGCACGGGTTGCGGATCGAACGGGTCCTCGCCCCGAACCCCGGTCCCTACACCGGCCCGGGCACCAACACGTGGGTCGTGGGTGACGATCGCACGGTGATCGTGCTCGACCCCGGACCGGTCATCCGTAGCCACGGCGACGCGATTCTCGCCATCGTCGCGGATCGCACGGTGTCCTCGGTGATCGTGACCCACACCCACCTCGATCATGCCCCCCTCGCCAACCCGCTCTCCGTCGACGTGGACGCTCCTGCCATCGGATACGCCTCCGGCCCCGATTTCGAACCCGATATCCGGGTGACCGACGGATCGGTGATCGACGTCGCCGGCCGGCAGTTGATTGTCGTGCACACGCCAGGGCACTCCGAGGACCATCTGTGCTTCCGACTCGGGAACTCCCTCTTCACCGGTGACCACATCATGGGAGGCTCGTCGGTGATGGTCGAGGACATGGGCCCGTATCTCTCGTCCCTCGAGCGGATCCAACACACCGGCCTCGACAGGCTGTATCCGGGTCACGGGGATGAGATGGATCGGCCCGACGAAGTCATCTCGTGGTATCTCGCCCACCGGCTGGAGCGCGAACGTCAGATCATCGATGCGATCGCAGGCGGTGCCGATTCGATCGGTGCCGTAGTCGAGACCGTCTACGTCGACGTCGACACCGCGCTGCATCCCCTTGCGGCACGGTCAGTGGTGGCGCACCTCAGGAAGCTCGCGTCCGAGGGTCGCGCCAGGCGTTCCGGCGACGAATGGGCGGATTCCGTCTGCTTGATCGACCCGGGTGACTAGTTCGTTCGGCATCGCACAGAATGGGATAGCGACGCTGCGCGCGATCGGCCATCATATGAACGTGTCCGAGAGGGCGGGCTGGGAGGCATTCCGCCGACCGAACGGACACGACACAACCGAGTTTCGAAGCCCCGTTATCCCCCTTTCAGGGCTTCGATTTGCACGAGAGCCTGGCTTCCCCCGCTGGCTCTCGTGCTTCGTTGTGGGAGTGATCGCCGCTGTGCCTGGCTCGCTTCGCTCGCCTCGGCCGTCATCGGTATTTCGGTTCTCGGTTGCCAGTCGTGGCGCTGATCCGACTGCCGGTTCGAGATACCGACCGATGACTGACCACTGACGACCGAGAACGGGCCGATGTGAGCCGCCAGGCGAGCGGAGCCGGGGCCAATAGCCAGAGGGCGGGACCAACAGGTCCCGCCCTCTGTGGCGTGATCGGAGTGTGTCGTCGGTGTCAGTCCCAGCGGAGGCCGAGGCTGGCGCCCCAGCCGGAGCTGGTCCAGTTCTTGCCGCTCCAGCTGGTGCCGGACCAGGAGGTGCCGCTCCACGAGGTTCCGGACCACGAGGTTCCGGACCACGACTTGTCGGACCAGCAGAGGGCGGGACCTGGGGTCCCGCCCTCTGTGTGATCGGATGTGTATTGGGGTCAGTCCCAGCGGAGGCCTGCGTCGAGGGTGCCGCTGGTCCAGTTCTTGCCGGACCAGCTGGTGCCGGACCACGAGGTGCCGGACCACGACAAGCCCGACCAGCTCAGCCCGTTCCAGGTCTTCCCCGACCACGAGAGCCCGCTCCAGGAGGTGCCGGACCACGAGAGCCCGCTCCAGGAGGTGCCGGACCAGCTGGTGCCCGACCACGAGGTACCGGACCAGCTGGTGCCGGACCAGGACCTGCCGTTCCAGTCACCGCCGTTCCAGAGGGTGTCGGTGGCGACCCGTTGGTCTTCGCAGACGATGACGGCATCGCGGCCCTTGCCCTCTTTGACACAGACCTCGACGAGCTGGTTGAAGCCGATCCACGGATTCCCCATGATGTCTTGCTCGCCTTGCAGGACGACCCCATCCATCTCGACGTGTTCGCTGCCGCGGGAAGCCTCCAGATATCCCGAGCCGTCGGATGCGAGGTGGGTCTGGGTTGCACCGGATGCGTTGATCTTCTTTCCCTTGGCGACGAAGGCGAGGTCGACGACGCCGGCGCCCTGACAAGCACTCGAAACACCCGCCATCGGGGATGCGTTGTCGGTGAGCAGCTTCTTGACCTGGTCAGGGGTGAGGCCCTCGTCACGCTGGAGGAGGACGGCGACTGCACCGGACACCACCGCTGCCGCCTGGCTGGTGCCCGAGCCGAGGAAGTAGTCGGCACCGACTCTCGCCTCGGGGTGGTTGTCGTCTGCGTAGGAGCCGGGCACCCGGAGGCTGGTGATCGACTTGCCGGGGGCGACGAGATCGACGGTGCGGTCGGTGCCGCAGTTGGAGAACGTCGAGACCCGGTCGTATTGGACCAGGGCGTTGCTGGAGACGTTGGTGTCGCCGTACTGGGCGGAGCCGACGGCGATCACGTACGGGTCGTAGGCAGGATTGCGCAGCGGGGCGGAGTTGCCGTCGTTGCCGGAGGCGACGACCACCACGATGCCGGCCTTCCAGGCCTTCTCGACGGCCTGGGCGAGCGGGTCGACCTCGTAGGGTTGGAGCGAGTCGGTGCCGTAGGCGAGGTTCAGTACCCGGATGTTCATGCCCTGGGAGTACTGGTTCTGGACCACCCAGTCGATGGCGGCGATCACCTGCGAGACGTCGACCGCCCCGTCGTAGGAACCGACCTTGAGGTTGACGATCTCGGCGTCCGGCGCGATCCCCAGGAACTTGTCCTTCGACTGGTGTGTGTAGTCATCCCAGACGTCGGAAGCCTTGCCGGCGATGATCCCGGCCAGGTGGGTGCCGTGACCGTAGGAATCCAAGTAGTGCGTGTCGAGATTCTGCGATTCGAACGAGAGGTCCGGGCCGTTGATGACCTTCCCTGAATGCAGCATGCCTTCGACCGGAGCGACTCCGGTGTCGATGACCGCAACCTGAATCCCGAGACCGGAGTAGCCGGCATTCCACGCATCGTCGACATTGAGCGAACGCGTGATCGAGTACAACGATCCTGGATACTCGGTGAAATCGACGTTCTGGAGGACCGAAGAGTCCTCCCAACCCGAACTGGTCGCATCCTCGGTCAGCTGAATCGACCATCCAGACGTCACATAGGCGGCACCAGCGGGTGCAGGGGCCGCTGTCGCGAGCAGCGAGGCGAGGAGGGCCAGTGTGGCAAGAACGGCGACCGGTGCTCTGCGTCGATCTATCACCGCCCACTCCGGTGTCTTGGTTCGGGTGCTCATCTCGCGGCCTCCCACTCGGCGCGTCATTGGTTTCGTCTCTTCAATGACCCATCGACCCGTGAGGGCTCAAAACCTGAGCGCCATTGGGCGTTGGACAGACGGACTAGTCCCCCAACGCTCGCTCGCCGACGCTCGCATCGCGGCTGCGGGCCGAGACTCGGCCCCGGGGGCCACGCCTCGACGCTGTGGGCATCCGGCCTGGCGGCCTCATCGCTGTGGGTGCTTCGCCCGCTCGACTCCATGGACGCGCCTGTGGGTGATCGTCGGGCTCACGGGGATGCGCCGCGGGCGACCCGAGGGTCGCCCCTACGCGCCAGAACCAGCGTGATCTGGCTGCGCCCGGAGGGCACTCAGGGCCGATGCGTAGCGAGGCCCATCGCGGCCAATAGCCAGTAGTCAAGAGCCACCAGCCGGGCGAAAGCCCTAGACGGGAATTTCGAGGTCGTCGAGGAGTTTGGCGATGCGGCCGGTGCAGGTTTCGTCGGCGGCCGGGGGGAACAACTCGACGAGGCGCCGGGCGATCTCGCTGAACGCTTCTGCCGCCGGATTCGACGGGTCGCCGGCGGTCACGGGTATACCCTCGTCGCCGCCCGCCACGACCGCGGCGTTCAACGGCACGTTGCCCATGAGCGGCACATTCAGGTCCTCGGCCAGCTCGGCGCCGCCACCCGAACCGAACAGCTCATAGGTGTCGCCGTGATCGCAGACGAAGCCCGACATGTTCTCGATCACCCCGATGATCGGCATGTGCGAGCGGCGGGCCATATCCGCCACCCTGACGGCGACCTTCTGCGCAGCCTTCTGCGGGGTGGTAACGACGACCATCTCCGCCTGCGGCAGCATCCTCGACAGTGCCATCTGAATGTCGCCGGTGCCAGGGGGCATGTCGATGACGAGGTAGTCGAGTTCGCCCCATGCGACTTGGCCGAGGAACTGCTCGAGCGCCTTGGACAGCATGAGGCCCCTCCACATGAGGGCGGTCTCTTCGGAGTCGATGATGAGACCGGTGGAGACGATTTTGACCCCATGGGCGATGACCGGCTCGATCAGGCGGGTCTGATCGTCCGCCTCGAGCCGCGCGGCGGCGCCCAACATTCGCGGGATCGAGAATCCCCAGATGTCGGCGTCGAGCAGGCCGACTCGGAACCCCTGCTGTTGCAGACCGATCGCCAGATTCACACTCACCGACGACTTCCCGACACCGCCCTTGCCCGAGCTCACAGCGACGACACGCGTGAGCGGCGAGACTTGGGTGGGCTCGGCGTTCTCGCGGGCGCGCGCCCGGACGCCAGACATCAGTTCGGCGCGTTGCTTCTTCGTCATCGCCGTGGTCGTCACGACGACGTCGGTCACGCCCGGCATCGCCCGGACCTTGCGTGCCGTGTCGTTCTCGATCTGGCTCCGCATCGGGCATTCGGCGATCGTCAGCGCCACGCCGACCGTGACGACACCGTCGTCTGCGATGTCGACCGAGGACACCATGTCGAGATCGACGATGTTGCCGCCCAGTTCGGGGTCCTGTACCCCTCGCAGGGCGTCGTAGATCTGTGCTTCGGTGGGCATGGGGGAGAGGGTAACCACCCCGGCCGCGTAGCTGTATCGCGGGTGTTTGAGCGTGTCACTGGCGAGGAGGTGCTGTCGGCCCTCAGCTATCGGCCGTCCGCATGCCGACAGCCGACCGCGGATAGCCGACAGCACGCGTGGACCCGACCGCCGCTCTCAACAAGCGGGATGATGTTGCGTCCCGGGGTTGTTACCATCTCCACAGGTCGAACAAGGGTTTCCATGTCTCAGATTCTCAGCATCAAGTCGAACAAGCCGATCAAGACGGTGAACCTCACCGACACCGCCGTCTCGAAAGTCGGTGAGTTGATCGCCGCCGAGGGTGAGAACTCGCTGGCACTTCGCATGGCGGTCCGTCCGGGCGGATGCTCGGGCTTCTCTTACGAGATGTTCTTCGACTCCGAGGTCGAGGACGCCGACATCATCGAAGAGTTCGGCGATGTCAGGGTCGTCGTCGATCCACAGAGCGCCGAGCGCCTGCGTGGCTCCACCCTCGACTATCGGGACGGCCTGATGGGTGCAGGATTCGCCATCGACAACCCGAACGTCACCAAGAGCTGCGGCTGCGGCAACAGCTTTTCCTGAGCCCTCCGGGCGGCGAGATCGGCCGATCTCGTCCGCCAGGCCACATCTGTGCGAAACCCGCCCACGGGCGGGTTTCGCTGTGTTCCGGCTCGCTACGTTTGGAGTGAGGCACCAGCCTCTCCAGAAAGGAAACCGCCCATGCCAAAACAGGTCCCAACCCTCTCCGGGGCGCCCGCACCGTTGGCCCCCTACTCGGTCGTCACCGAAGCCAACGGGTTCGTCTTCGTGAGCGGTCAGGTCGCCATCGACCCGACCGGCGGAGCGACACCCACCGACGTCGCAGGTCAGGCTCGGCTCATCATGAAGAACATCGGGAAGATTCTCGCCGACGTCGGTCTGGACTACCCCGACATCGTCAAGACGACGATCTTCCTCGGAGACATCGCCGACTACGGCACCGTCAATGGGATCTACGGCGAGTACTTCCCGTCCGAGCCGCCGGCTCGTTCGGCGGTACAGGTCGCGGCGCTCCCCAAGCCAGAGTTCCTCCTCGAGATCGAACTGATCGCCTGCAGATGACGACCAGAAGCGACATCCTCGCGCATTTCGGGATCACAGAAACCAACTCGGGCGCGTTCGGCGGGCGCTGGTTGGAGACCAGCGGCCCGTCGTTCGAGTCGGTGGATCCGTCCACGGGCGAGCTGCTGGCGACCGTGACCGGGGCGTCACTCGACGAATACAACACCGTGGTCGATGCGGCCGCCGAGGCCTTTGAGAGATGGCGGATGCTGCCCGCTCCCCAACGGGGTGAATACGTGCGCAGGATCGGCAACGCCCTCCGAGAGCACCGGGACGAACTCGGTGCGCTCGTTTCGATGGAGATGGGGAAGATCCTGCCCGAGGGAATCGGCGAAGTGCAGGAGATGATCGACATCTGTGACTTCGCCGTCGGCCTCTCGCGCCAGCTGTATGGGCTGACCATGGCGTCCGAGCGACCGCGCCACCGGATGTATGAGCAGTGGCACCCGCTCGGGCCGGTCGGGGTCATTTCGGCGTTCAACTTTCCGGTTGCGGTCTGGTCATGGAACGCCACGATCGGCGCTGTCTGCGGCGACCCCATCGTGTGGAAGCCCTCGGAGCGGACACCGCTGACGGCAATCGCAGTGACCCGCATCGTGCAGTCGGTGATGGACGGCTCGGGATTCGAAGCCGTGTTCGGTCTCGTCGTCGGTGACGGCCCGACGGTCGGGGACGCCATGTCGCGTGACCGCCGCCTCCCGCTGATCTCAGCCACCGGCTCCTGTCGGATGGGGCGGATCCTCGCGCCCATCGTGGCCGAGCGCATGGGTCGTTCGATCCTGGAACTCGGCGGCAACAACGCCATCGTCGTGATGGACGACGCCGACCCCGAGCTCGCGGTGCGGGCGGCGCTCTTCTCAGCCGTCGGAACGGCCGGGCAACGATGCACCTCGCTGCGGCGGCTGCTCGTCCAGCAGGGAATCGCCGACGAGATGCTCAAACGTCTCGCAGCCGCCTACGAGCAGGTTCCGATCGGTGATCCGCTCGCAGAGGGCACGCTCATGGGCCCGGTTGCCGGCCGGCGGGCCGTCGACGACATGCTCGCCGCCCTCGAGGCCGCCGTCGAGCAGGGCGGCGAGATCATCACAGGAGGCAGGGCCATCGAAGGCGAAGGGTTCTTCGTCCAACCAACCATCGTCAAGATCGGCCCGGACGCCCCGATCGTCCAGACCGAGACGTTCGCCCCGATCCTTTACGTCATCGAGTTCGAGACACTCGACGAGGCGATCGCCATCCAGAACGGTGTCGAGCAGGGGCTGTCGTCGGCGATCTTCACCGACTCGGTCCGCTCGGCAGAGACATTCCTGTCTCACATCGGCTCGGACTGCGGCATCGCCAATGTCAACATCGGGACATCGGGCGCCGAGATCGGTGGGGCGTTCGGTGGGGAGAAGGAGACCGGCGGCGGTCGCGAGGCCGGTTCGGACGCCTGGAAGGCCTACATGCGTCGCCAGACGACGACGATCAACTGGGGCGGACAGCTCCCGCTGGCGCAAGGCATCGAGTTCGGGTGACCGAGACCGAACTGGTAGTCGGCTTCGCTGCGATCTTCGTCCTCGGAGTCGGCGCCCAGTGGGTGGCTGCGCGTCTCCGGATCCCGTCGATCCTGCTGCTGCTCGTGCTGGGGTTCCTTGCCGGGCCGGTCACGGGCATCGTCCAGCCCGACGAGATGTTCGGTGACATCTTCCTGGTGATCGTCCCGCTCGCCGTCGGGGTGATCCTGTTCGAAGGTGGAGCGACGCTCGAGTTCTCCGAGGTCACCGGACACGGAACGGTGGTGCGGCGGCTCATCACCTGGGGTGTCCTCCTGGTGTGGGGTCTCGCCACGCTCGCCGGGATCTGGATCCTCGATCTCCCGCCCGGGCTGGCCATCCTGCTCGGGGCAGTGATCACTGTTTCCGGTCCCACGGTCGTCGGGCCGCTTCTTCGAGCCGTCAGGCCGAGCAAGCGCGTGCGCACGATCCTCAACTGGGAAGGGATCCTCATCGACCCGGTCGGAGCGATCCTTGCTGTCATCGTCTTCGATCTGCTCATCGAGGGCGGTGGCTCCCTGGACGAAGGAATCACCGGGCTGCTCGCCACCGTCGGCGCGGGAGCGGTCGTCGGGATCGCAGGGGCGGCGCTGATCGTGTTGCTCCTCAAGAACTACCTGATCCCCGATCGTCTGCAGCCTGCGACGATGCTGATGTTCGTTCTCACGGCGTTCGCCACCAGCGACGTGCTGCGGAGCGAGTCCGGTCTCCTTGCGGTCACCCTGATGGGCATGGCCCTTGCCAATCAGAGGTTCGCCCCGGTGGATCGCATCGTCGAGTTCAAGGAGGTGCTGCGCGATCTTCTGATCGGAGCGCTCTTCATCATGCTGGCGGCGAGGCTGGAGATCGAGGAGATCACGTCCGTCGGCTTGCGCGAGGTGGCATTCCTGGCAGTGCTGGTGCTGGTGGCGCGGCCGCTTGCCGTCTTCGTGTCGACCGTGGGATCCGGACTCGAGCTGAAGGAGAAGCTCTTCATGAGCTGGGTCGCGCCCCGGGGCATCGTGGCAGCCGCCGTGGCCTCGGTGTTCGCGATCGGACTCGAGGAGGCCGGCGTCGAGGGGGCAGCCCGGCTGATTCCACTCGTCTTCTTCGTGATCATCGGCACCGTCGCCCTCTACTCGCTGACCGGACGCTGGGTGGGGCGCGTGCTGGGCGTGGTCGACGATGCGCCTGCCGGTCTGGTGATCATCGGGGCGAACCCGGTCACCAGGCAGCTCGCCAAGACCCTCGCCGCTCTCGGGGTCCCGGTCCACATGGTTGCCTCCAACCACTCGGAGCTGACCAAGGCGCGGCTCGAAGGCCTCGACGCCTACCGGGCGAGTGTGCTGGCCGACGAGGCCGAGGAGGATGAGAACCTCGTGCTGGTCGCGACGCCGAACGACGAGTTCAATGCCCTCGCAACGATCAACTCGATCGAGGTACGAGGCCGTTCCCGCGTGTTCCAGCTGGCGCCGAGCGTCGGCAGTGACCAGGTCGCCCATCGACTCCGCGGTCGCACCCTCGGATCAGCGACGTTCAGCTTCATCGAGGCATCTGAGCGGATGCTCGCCGGTGCCGCATTCCGGGCCACCCCTCTGACCGAGCAGTTCGGCTTCTCGGACTACCGCTCCGAGTATGGAACGCGGGCGACCCCGCTGTTCGTGGTGCAAGGTGGCGAGATCGTCGGGGTGTTCACCGACGAAGGTTCCCCCACGTTGATGCCCGGCCAGACCATCGTGGCGCTGATCACCCGTGATCAGCCCGAGGCGGCGACGGTCGATCGGGAGGAGATGCGCAAGACGTTCGAGGAGTCCCGACCGCACGAGCAGCGGGACGAGGCCCCGGCGGAGGTCAGCCGAAGCGGTAGCCGACCGAGCGCACCGTGACGATCCACCCGGCGCGCTCTTCGCCCAATTTGGCTCGGAGCCGGCGGACGTGCACGTCGACGGTCCGCGCGCCCCGAAGTAGTCGTACCCCCACACCTTCGAGAGCAGTTGCTCCCGGGTCCACACCCTGCCGCGATGCTCCACGAAGAAGCGCAACAGCTCGTACTCCATGTACGTGAGGTCCAGCGGGTCGCCGGCGAGCGACGCCTGGTAGGTGAGCGGGTTGAGCGCCAGATCCTCGAACGACAGGACCGAGTCGACCCCCGACGACGTGTTGGCCAGCCGCCGAATCCGAACGGCGATCTCTGCGGAATCCGGGGGATGGGCGATGAAGTCGGCGACGCCTTTCGCCTGCTCGACGAGTGCGAACTGGGCGGTGTGGGCGACGGCGAGCACCGGCAACCCGCTGTTCTCGACCAGACCTTCGATGTGACGCAGTCGTCGCATCGGCTCGTCGCCGAGATCGACAACCAGAACCGACCACGCCGAGACTGCTTCGGGTGTTGCGAGCTCGAGACTGTCGACGTTCGTGGGGCGGATGCCCCCGATGGCGAGTGCTGCCGCCAGCTCCTCCGAGCAGTCCTTGGGGTACAGCGCTACGTCCATATGGTCACAACTAAAGCACCGGGAGATACGTTTCGAGCTCGAAACGTGACACATGGCGCTGGTAGCGGTCCCACTCCTTGCGCTTGTTGCGCAGGAACCAGTCGGTGACGTGGTCCCCGAGTGCCCGGCGTATCAGCTCGGACTTCTCCATCACGTCGAGCGCCTCGGACAGCGTTTCGGGAAGGCGGGCGAGGCCCGCAGCCTCACGTTCGCTCGGCGTGAGAGCGAACACGTTTCCGGGGAGTTCAGGCGGCAACTCGTAGCCCTTCTCGATCCCATCGAGGCCGGCGGCGAGGAGGACGGCGAGCGTGAGATACGGGTTCGCCGCCGAATCCGCGGAGCGGTACTCGACCCTCACGGAATCCGGCTTGTTCTTCTTCACCGTGGGCACCCGGACCAGCGCCGACTGGTTGTTGTGGCCCCACGAGACCCAGATCGGGGCGTCGAAGCCGGCAACGAGCCGCTTGTAGGAGTTGACCCACTGGTTGGTGACGGCCGTGATCTCCCGAGCGTGCGTGAGGAGTCCGGCGATGAACGACTCGCCGGTCGCCGACAGGCCGTGCGCGGCGCCCTCCTGGGCGAACACGTTCTCCTCGCCTTCGAACAGGGACATGTGAAGGTGCATGCCGCTGCCATCGTGATCTTCGAGTGGCTTGGGCATGAAGGTGGCGTAGATCCCGTGGGCGAGGGCGACCTCCTTCACGGTGAGCCGGAAACTCATGATGTTGTCCGCCATGGTCAGCGCATCGGTGTATCGGACGATGATCTCGTGCTGGCTGGGAGCCACCTCGTGGTGGGAGTGCTCGATCGGGATCCCCATGCGCTCCAGCGCGTTGATCGTCTTGCGCCGATACTCCCTCGCCGAATCGAGCGGCGTGAGGTCGAAGTATCCGCCCCGATCGAGCACCTGAGGGTCGGGTCCGGAGTCGGCGAAGTAGAAGTACTCGAGCTCCGGCGCGACGTAGAAGGTGTACCCCATGTCGGATGCCCGCTGGAGGTTCTTCTTGAGCACCGTACGTGGGTCGCCGGCGAACGGCTCGCCGTCCGGTGTCACGATGTCGCAGAACATCCGGGCGACCTGTTCTTCCTGCTGCCATGGGAGGATCTGGAAGGTGGCGGGGTCGGGGAAGGCGAGCATGTCCGCCTCCTGGACCCGGGCGTAGCCGTCGATGGAGGAACCGTCGAACGTCATGCCCTCTTCGAATGCGGTCTGCAGTTCCTGGGGGCTGATCGACACCGACTTCAGGAAACCCTGGACGTCGGTGAACCACAGGCGGATGAAGCGGATCTTCCGCTCCTGCACCTGGCTGAGGACGTAGTCGGCCTGTCTGCTCACGACCGAGACGGTAACACTGCCCTGATCTGTGTTCCCAAGCCGAAACACAGCGTTAACGCTGCGATGCGACGAAGGGCCCTCCTGTCGGGCCCTTCGTTCTCGGTGGTTCGGACGTCCGTTCAGCCTCGGGGTGCAGGAATCACGGGGCACACGAAGGTCGGGCCGGCAGATGCGGTCGCGTACCCGGCGGCGAGGGCTGCCGCGATCTCCTCGGCGGAGTCGAGGGTTCCGCTGCCGTTGTAGTCGTGACCAGCGAGCGACATGGCGTAGCCGAGGTCGCCGAAGTCGAGGACCTCGACCTTCCAGCGTCCACCGTTGTAGTCCTCGTCGCCCGGCGCGGCGGTCGCGACGTTGGCCTGTCCGTTCCCGACGACGTAGATGGTGTCGAAGGAGTGGTCGGGTGCCCCGGTGTTCGAGAGATCGGTCGGCGTGCCGACGGTCCTGTAGGCGACGCCGTCGACGTAGAACGCTCCGACTTCGCTCACACCGCCGGCACCCTTTCCTGCGGCGAACGCCGTCGCAGGCAGCAGCAACAGCGTGGCGGCGATGATCCCGATCAGGGTGGTTGTTCTCCTCATGGTTTCTCTCCTTGGTGGGGCCGACCGGGTGTCCGCCCCTTCGAAATCCAAGGTATGGGCGAGATCGAACACCGCTCTGAAGCAGCTCTGAACAAGGACGAAACGCTCCACTGACCAGATCCCGTCGGCTTTGGGGCGCCTGGTGCCTGAAGGTGAGGGATTGCGGTCGTGCGACCGCTGGAGTGTTGCTGCCCACGTCTCCCGACCGTCACGGGTAGGCGCCCGGCCTGCCCCGCCCGCGGCGCATCCCGGATTGCCTGGCGTTCACCAGCGGGCGCGCAGCATTCGGTGTCGCGCCTGGCGCGGGCCGTCTGGAGCGTCGCGGCCCGGGTTGCGGGCGCCGCAAGCGGCCGCCTCTACCTGCGATGTGGTCGGGGCGATGGACGTCGGGGGTCTGCTTCGACGCTGGCCGGCGAAAGCCGTCCCCTTCGAAGCGCCGATGCGCCGGCTCCGATGATGAACCCTTCAGTTGCAGGGCGCATGGCGCACGGCGCTACAGCGGGACGCCGACCTCCAACAGTGTGCCGTCCAGTCCGATCTCGGTGTCGAGGGCGCAAGCGGGGACGATCACGGTCGAGCCCTGCCGCAACGTGATGTCACCGACCGTTGCAGTGCCTGCCACGCACATCACGATGCGGAAGCCTGGTCGGTCGCTGAGGTCGACCTCGCCGCCTTCGTGTCGGTGCTCGTCGATCCAGTAGTGGGCCGTGGCGACGAGCCTGCGATCGTGGCCGAGGGTCATCGGAGCGAGATCGAAGGCGTCGGGGTGCCGCAGGATCACCGTCTCCTTCGCCTGGTCGGCGTGCAACTCACGTGGGTCGCGGTCGTACTCGGTGGCCCAGTCGTAGAGGCGGAAGGTCGTGTCGCTCGGTGTCTGGACCTCTGCGACCATGACGCCGGCGCCGAGTGCATGGATCATCCCGGCCGGGATGTGGTGGAACGCCCCGACTCGGGCCGGCACGGCTCGAAGGTGCGAAACGACGGTCACCCCCTCGAGATCGGCCATGACCCTCTCCTTCGGACTGGAGGGATCGACGTCGAGAAACAGGTTCGAGCCCGGATCGGCGTCCACCACGTACCACGACTCGGTCTTGAGGTGGGTGCCAGGGTGGGTCGACGTGTACTCCTCGGTCGGATGGACCTGCACCGAGAGGTGTTCGCGGGCGTCGATCAGTTTGATGAGGAGCGGAAACCGGCCGTCGGGGCCGAGCGGTACGGGGCCCATCAACTCCTCGCCGAGCTTCGAGGCGACTCCTCCCAGTGACCACCCCCGCCAGCGGCCGTCGATCACCCGCGACACCGGGTCGTCGACCTGGGGCGCGACCTCGGGCGCCAGGTCGGCGACCTCCCAGCTCTCGCCGAAGTATGAACGCCCCGGGTATTTGCCCAGCTCGGACAGGCGGGTGCCACCCCAGGGTTTCTCGACCAGGACTGGAGCCACCTCGAAGGGCTCGAGCATCGTCAGAACACCTCGGGGCAGTACGGCGAGCGGTGATGGCCGAACATGCGATCGGCGAGCACGGCAGCCTCGTACGAGCCCGCGATCGTCCCCGCCGACGACGCCGCTGCGAAGGCGGGCCGGCCGAGGAGGGCGGCCCCGAGGTCCGAGACGTCGATGTCGAGATCCGGCGTGCCCGACGTCCCGGCGCACTCGATGCGATGGCCATCCCATTCGAGTCGGTACGTGCCGTTCGCGATTCCCAAAGCGTCGCCGATGGAGATCGTGAGGGCACCGGGTTGGCCGTACGTGCGCGAGGTGAGGGCGCGTTCGACGTCGAGCACCCTGACCCAAACCGTGTCGGTGAGCGTTCGTTCGACGCGGCGCACGCCGGCCAGGAGTTCGAACAACGGATCGTCGAGGGGACGACACCTCCCTTTCACGTGTGTCACCAGATCGAGCCCGAGCACCAGGGACCAGAGCGCCGACCACGATCCCGGTGTCGACCCCAGCAACTCGACGACGTGCACGGTGTCGTTGGAATGACCGGCGTCGAATCTGCTCTCGACCCTGAAGACCACGTATCCGGTGGTACGCCCGTCGGATGCCGTGGAAACGGCGATCCGCAGCGCGCTCTGGCCACCCCGGCGTTCGGGCGTGTCCCGCAGATGCCGGTACGACCACCACGGTTTGGACCTGGCGAACGTGCCTGGGATGTCGCGTCTGATTCGCTCGTACAACGGTGGCAGCACGTCGGCCGCCTCGTCCTTGGTGATCATCTCGATGTGTTCGGGAACCGGCGCTGCGTCACGGAAGCGTGCCATCGGCCGGTCGAGGTCGATCGAAACCGATTCGACCGCCTTCCCGTAGCCGAAGCGCTGGTAGATCGCCGAGTCCGATGCCCAGAGCGCGGCGATGACGTCGCCGTGCTCGACCGCCTCGGACAGATGGGCCTCCATCATCCGGCGAAGCACGCCGCGTCGGCGGTGTGTCGGAGCGACACTGACCCACGTCGTCCCGGCGCACGGTATCGAGCCGCCGGGCACAGTCATGTCGAGATCGAACGAGCCGAGCGTCCCCACGATCCGGCCGTCGTCTTCGGCGAGCATGCCTCGTTCGATGCCACCGGTTTCGAGGGTGCGGTTCTTCCAGGCTTCCCGCTCTTCGGGGTCTTCGGGGAGGTCGAAGGAGAACTGGAGGCTCATGGTCTCGAAGAACGGGACCATGTCGTCGGCAGTGGACCGCCTGATCGTGACCATGTCAGCCGCCGGTCGTCGTGGCCCTGAGCTCCACGTCGTCGGCAGCAGCCGTGAACGCCGTCACCGCCGTATCGAACTCGACGAGTGCGGTGATGCGGGGCTCGGCATCGGGTCCGGTGAAACCGGTGAGGACGTCCGCTGCGCTGTCGGCCGACGCCTGGGCGGTGGCGGTCAGCACGCCGTGAGCGTCTGTGAGCGTCACCGGAGGCACGACCGCAGTGAGGTTCGTGGCCCAGGTGGCGATGCGCTGTGCCAGGTCGGTGAGGAGCGCCTCGCCGTCTGCGTACTCGAGTGTCCGCGGCTCGGCATCCCAGCGGCCGTTGATGTCGGCCATCTCCGCTTGGAACGCCAGCAACTCGGTCTCCGCCGTCGCCACCTGGTTCAGATAGTCCTGGACCTCCGGGGAGAGCACGGGGGCGGGGATGGTGGTCGACGTCGTATCGGGGATCGTGGCCGTGGTGGTCGTCGTCGAGGCGTCGACCCCGTTCGCTCCGATGTCCTGGGTCTGGTCTTCGGCGGCAGGCAGGTTCTGGACGAACACATAGGTGAACACCATCATCCCGAGGATGACGAGGGGGAGCAGCCAGCGGCCAGGGCGGGGGTCGGGGTTCATCACGATCGACAGGGTTCGGGGTTCGGGACCATCGGATGGGAAACGTTAGTCAGGTGATCGTTGGTTCCCGGTCATGGCGATGGATCTCGAACGACCCCCTTGAAGCGCCATATCCGCTTCCGTACGGTCCGCCACATGGAACCGACAACTGCCGACGATCTGGACGAGCGACTCGAGTCCCTTCCCTGGGAGCGTGTGCGCCCGGTAGACCCACCCGGCCGGCGCTGGATGATGGTCGTCGCCGGAGCCCTCGTCGTCGCCGCCGTCGCCGCGTCTGCGACCCGGACGCTCTGGCCCGCCCCGCCCCTCTCCGCATCCGCGCCTCCACCGTCGACGGTGGGGCCGGCGGTGGCCGCGACCCAGGACATGCCATCCAGCACCGTTCAGCCCGCACCCTCTTCTCCGGTGACCGAGGCCGATCTTCGTGCCATATCCCCCGACGATGCGGCACTGGCGGTCACGGCCCACGCCGAGTGGTTCGTGTCGGAGTGGTTGACGATCGATGGTCGGCCCTCGGACGCCGCGCCCGCCTTGCTGCCGGACGGCATGGAGGTCCCGGCCGTCGATGCCTCGGCCCGGAGCTTCGTCGAGTCTGCGGTTGCGCTCTCCGCCGAGGAGACCGGGCTCGGCACGTGGGAGGTCGCCGTGCTGGTCCGGAGCTTGTCGGCGTTCGGAGACGGTGACTATCTCCGCATCCCGGCGCGGGTGTTCCTCGTCACCGTCGGGATCGGCGACGACGGGCCGTTCGTGGCGGACCTCCCGTCTCCTGGCCCGCTGCCGGTCGGCCGAGCAGCAGAGCTCGACCTCGTCGAAGAATCGGCCCCCATCGAGGTGACCGATTCGGCATTGACGACCATGCGTGAGGCCGGTCTACCGGACGAGGCGACGATGGCCACGTTCAGGCTCGGCGACCTGTGGCGGGTGACCGCTGTCGTCCGCGACGGGGCAGGGGTGCCGTTCGTCGTCGCGGTCTGGCTCGACGGGGCGGGGGAGCGGGTGCCCGCCCCCGGCTGACGTCAACCGAAGTGCTCTTCGAGCACGGCGACCGCTGCGCCCTCGATGTCCGACCAGGAGCTGTCGCCGGTCTTGGTCAGTGTGACGAAATCTGCAGTCATGAACATGCTGACGACGCCGGGGATCGCCAGCAACGCGTCGGCCAGCGGGCTGTCGCCCGCGTTGGCGTCCGTGAAGGTGACCGGGCCGCCGACCGGCTCGCCGACAGTGAACTTCAGGGCGTTCGGATTGGGGGTCCGGTCTATCCCGATCGCCATGTCACACCTCTGGTTGCTTGCTGATGGAGCTTCGATGCAGTCCGCGGACCGGGATCGTAGCGACCATCATGGTGCCGTGGCGATCGGCATCGACGTAGGAGGAACCTTCACCGATGTCGTGTTCGTCGACGGCTCGACCGTGACCGTCGGCAAGGTCGCAACCACTCCCGACCAGTCCGTGGGGGTCATCGCAGGGGCCAGGGCCGCCGGCGCCGCCAACCAGGCGTTGCTCGTGCATGGCACCACCGCCGCCACGAATGCACTGCTGGAACACAAAGGAGCGAGGGTCGTCATGATCACCGACGAGGGCTTCCGCGACCTCCTCGAGATCGGCCGATCCGACCGGCCTTCCCTGTACGACATCTCCGTTCAGCGGCCCCGCCACCTCGTGGAACGGGAGGACCGCTTCGAAGCAACGGATCCGGATCTGATCGCCCGCGTCGTCGAACGCGCACCCGATGTGATCGTGGTTGCATTGAAGGACGCCTATCGGGACGGAACGGCCGAAGCCGAGATCAGAGACCGGATTCGGGCAGTCTCTGATCTGGACGTGGTGCTCAGCCACGAGATCGCCAACGAATTCCGCGAGTTCGAGCGTGCCAGCACCGCCGTGACCGCCGCCTATCTCCGCCCGATCGTCGACCGCTACCTGGAACGACTGTCGACTGCGGCCACGCCCGAGATCGCAACTGAAGTGCTGATCATGCGGTCGAATGGCGGGGTCGCCCCGGTGGCGTCCGCCGCTGCGAACCCGGCGACGATCCTGCTGTCGGGCCCGGCGGGAGGCGTCGCCGCCACCGCAGAGCTCGCCACTCGGACTGGGCGATTCGTCGGGCGATCTCGTTCGACATGGGCGGCACATCGACCGATGTCTGTCGGATCGAGGACGGCGAGCCGGTGATCGTCGCAGCACACCGAGGTCGGCGGATATCCGTGTCTGGTTCCGACCGTGTCGATCCACACCGTCGGCGCCGGGGGCGGCTCGATCGCCTGGGTCGACCCCGGCGGCTCGCTTCGCGTCGGTCCCGCAGAGCGCCGGGGCCATCCCGGGACCGCCGGGTACGGCCGGGGAGGCCAGGCCCCGACCGTGACCGATGCGAACATCGTGCTCGGTCGGATCGATCCGGAGGCGGTGTTCGGGGACGGTGTGGCGATCGACCTGGACAAGGCGGAGCGAGCGGTCGCCGAACTGGCGGGCCAGCTCTCGATGTCGACGGTCGAAGCAGCGCTGGGCATCGTCGAGGTCGTCGAGTCGCACATGGAGCGGGCGATCGGCACCGTCTCGGTCAGTGAAGGCTACGACGCCCGGGCTGCGAGCCTCGTGGCGTTCGGCGGGGCCGGAGCGGCCTGCATGCCGCAGCCCTGTCCACCCGTCTCGACATGGAGTCGGTCATCGTCCCGAATCACGCCGGCGTGTTCTCTGCGGTCGGATTGCTCTTGAGTCCCATCCGGATCGACGTCACCGTTCCGTCGCTCGACCTCGATCCGGCCGTCGTGGATTCTCTCGCCCGGAGCGCCGTGGACGAAGCCGAGGCGGCCTTCGCCGAAGCCGTCGGGTCATCTCCGCGGAACGTGGAGCTGGCTGCGCTGGCGCGCTACGCCGGCCAGTCCCACGAGTTGACCGTCGTGATCGAGCGGGCAGGTGGATCCGATCGGCTGATCGCATCGTTCGATGCCGAACATCGACAGCGCAACGGCTTTGCCCGGGAGGGCGATCCGATCGAGTTGGTCGGCGTTCGCGCCACCGCCACGGCTCCGTCGGGCGTCGAGGTTCCCGCCCCGAATCCGGCCTCACCGGCCACCCGGCGCCGAACCGTTCACACCGGGGAGCGGTTCGAGCAGGTGGACGTACACGGTCGAGCGGGACTCGGCTCGGGCTCACGCATCCCGGGCCCGGCGGTGATCGAAGACGGTGGCTCGACGATCTGGGTACCTCCCGGATACACGGCGACCGTCCTTGCCGGGGGCGAGTTGGAGCTGCGCCGGTGACCCCGTCGGGAATCGACCTCGAGATCGCCCGAAACCGCCTCCGAGGCATCGCCGAGGAGATGGGCATCGTGCTGCGGCGGACGGCGTACTCCCCGAACATCAAGGAACGCGCAGACTGCTCGGCCGCCGTCTTCACCGCTTCGGGAGACATGCTCGCACAGGCCGAACACATCCCGGTCCACCTGGGCGCGATGCCCGCATCGGTGCGAGCGGTGATCGATCGGTTCGATCCGGAGCCGGGGGTGCAGTACGCCGTGAACGATCCGTTCGAAGGCGGTACCCATCTGAATGATCTCACGATCGTTCAGCCGGTTTTCGTGGCCGGCCGTCTTATCGCCTGGGTCGGCAATCGCGCCCACCATGCCGACGTCGGCGGTGAGGCCCCCGGATCGATGCCGGCGCACGCCACCGTGGTGACCCAGGAAGGCATCGTGGTCTCTCCGATGCCGGCCGTGCGAGACGGGGAGTGGCTCGAAGGGTTTCTGACACCGTTCCTCGACGCAACGCGGACGCCGGGTGAGCGGAAGGGAGACCTCTCCGCCCAACTCGGAGCCAATCAGGTCGCAGTCGAGCGCATCGTCGAGCTCGTCGGCGGCCACGTCGAACGGTTCGTGGGCATGTCCGAGGCGATCCTCTCCTACGGCGAGCGGCGGATGAGCGCGGCGATCGGCGCGCTCGACAGGGGAACGTTCGAGTTCACCGACTACATGGAGATGGGAGACTCGGATGTTGCGATCCGAGTGGCGCTGACGATCGGTGCCGAGGGTGTCGTGGCCGACTTCACGGCGAGCGACGACCAGGTGCCGGCCAACTTCAACGCGGTGGAGGCGGTCACCCGCTCCTGTCTGTACTACGCGTTGCGCGTCGTCACCGACCCGACGATCCCGGCGAACGGCGGCAGCTATCGGGTCACCTCCCTCGTCACCCGCCCGGGCAGCGTCGTCTCTGCCGCTCCGCCGGCGGCCGTGGCCGCGGGCAACGTCGAGACGAGCCAGCGGATCGCCGACGTGCTCCTCGGCGCGTTCGCCCAGGCCGCTCACGGTCGGGTTCCTGCCGCCTCCCAGGGCACGATGAACAACATCCTCATCGGCAACGACACCTTCGCCTACTACGAGACCGTCGCCGGTGGGCAGGGGGCAGGCCCTCGCCTCGATGGCCAGTCCGGCATCCAGACCGGGATGACGAACACCCGCAACACGCCGATCGAGTCGCTCGAACGCCACTACCCCTTCCGGGTGACCAGGTACACACTGCGTCGAGGTAGCGGCGGCACCGGCCGGCTGCATGGTGGCGAGGGGATCGAACGGGAGATCGTGTTCACCGCACCGGCGACGCTGTCGCTGATGGGCGAGCGGCGACGCCACCACCCGTGGGGGCTGGAAGGCGGTGCTCCGGGTGCCTGCGGAGAGGATCTGCTCACGAGATCCGATGGCAGCGTCGAGCGGCTGCCCGGCAAGGTGACCGTCGATGTGGAGCCGGGGGACACCCTCTTGGTCCGCACCCCCGGCGGCGGCGGGTACGGGAAGTAGCATCGTCGTATGGCGCTCGTATCCGACCTGATCGACCTGCTCGGACGGGATCGCGTCCTGGACGACCGGCTCGACTCCTGGATGTACGGCAAGGACGCCGGCGTCTTCCGCGGAGACGTCGATGTCGTCGTGCTCCCCGAGACGACGGCAGAGGTGGCCGAGATCGTCCGGATCGCCGAGCGCCACGACACCTCGATCGTGGCGCGAGGCGCCGGCACCGGTCTCGCCGGCGGCGCCGTTCCGCTCCAACGCAACGTGATCGTGTCGATGATTCGCATGAACGAGATCTACGAGGTCGACCCCGACAGCCGAACCGCCTGGGTCGGTCCGGGTGTGATCAACCTGGACCTCTCCCGCCACACCGCCCGGCACGGGCTCCATTTCGCACCCGACCCGTCATCACAATCCGCCTGCACGATCGGCGGAAACGTGGCCAACAACTCCGGCGGCCCCCATTGCCTGGCGGAAGGCACCACCGTCAATCACATCCTCGGAATGGAGGTCGTGTTGGCGGGGGGTGAGGTGGTGACCGTCGGCAGTGCCGCCCCAGACCCGATCGGCCTGGATCTGCGGGGCATTCTCGTGGGGTCGGAAGGGACGCTCGGCATCGTCACGAAGGTGCTGGTGCGACTGACCCCCGACGCCCCCGACGTTCGAACGCTGTTGTGCGCGTTCGAGTCCGTCGAAGACGCTGCGACCGCCGTCTCCGGCATCATCGCGGCGGGCGTGGTCCCTGCGGCGCTCGAGATGATGGATCAGCGGATGACCGTCGCAATCGAGAACTGGCTTCACGCAGGGCTCCCGACCGAAGCGGCGGCGATCCTGCTCGCAGAGGTGTCCGGTGCCACTGCCGCCGTCGACGCCGAGGCCGGGGTGATCCGACGCGTTGCCGAGGAGTCCGGAGCATCCAGCGTCTCGCTCGCGGCGGACGACGCCGAACGTCAGCTCCTCTGGAAGGGGCGCAAGTCGGCCTTCGGGGCGGTTGCGCAGTCGGCTCCGGACTACTACCTCCACGACACGGTCGTCCCGCGGACCCGTCTCGTCGAGGCGATGGCAGAGGTCTACGCCATCGGCGAGAAGTACGGGCTCGAGATGATGAACGTCTTTCATGCCGGTGACGGCAACCTCCATCCGCTCATGACCTTCGATGCGTCGGAGCCGGGAGCGATCGAACGAGTGCACGCCGCTGCCGACGAGCTGGTTCAGATGTGCGTGGAGAAAGGCGGCGTGCTCTCGGGGGAGCACGGCATCGGTAAGGAGAAGCGTGACCTCATGGGCCTGATGTTCGACGAATACGCCCTCGACGCCCAGGCCCGCATCAAGGAGGCGTTCGACCCCGAAGGTGTGTTCAACCCCGAGAAGATCCTCCCTCAGGGCTCCCGCTGTTTCGATTTCGGGCGCACCGTTCCGGTTCCCGACGGTGTCTGGATCTGACCCGCAGTGGCTTCATCCGATCACGAGACCGCCGTACCGGACCGTGACATGAGCGCGTTCGCCCCGGGTGCCGCCGCTCATCACGCACCGGGCACGGTCGACGAGATGTCGGAGTTGTACCGAGAGCTGGATGCCAATCACACGACCACGATCGTGGTGGGTGGTGGCGGGCACCTCGGCATCGGACATCCGGTGCTTGCAGAGGCGTCGGTGTCGACCGAACGGCTCGACTCGGTCATCGACCACCAGCCGGAGGACCTGACCCTGACGGTCGAGGCCGGTGTCACCGTTGGTGAGATCGATGCTCTGCTCGAGCCACATCGCCAGACCGCCGCCCTGCCCGAGACCGAGCCTGAGGCCACGATCGGCGGTGTCGTCGCTGCCGGGATCTCGGGCTTCCGGCGCAACCGCTTCGGCCCGACGAGGGACCGGGTGCTCGAGGTGACCGTCGTCACCGGAGATGGCCGGGTCGTGACCGGCGGCGCCCGGGTGGTCAAGAACGTCTCGGGATACGACCTTCCCCGACTGGCAACCGGCTCCTTCGGGGCCCTCGGTGTCATCGTCTCGGTCTGTCTCAAGCTGTGGCCCGAACCCGAAGCTCGCGCCACGGTCCGCCTCGACGACGTCTCTGACGCCAAACGGGTGCACCGTCCCATGGCAGTACTCGAGACCGAAGAAGGCGCCTGGGCGTATCTCCAGGGGCCCGCCGCCGAGGTCGCTTCGGCGGCAGCCATCGGCACCATCCAGGCCGATGGCTTCACCTGGCCGACCTTCGATGCGCCCGGCACCGCAGAGATGCGGGTGCCGCCTGCGCTCGTCCCCCGTGCGGTCGAGCGGCTCGATGTCCCGTTCATCGCACAACACGGGGTCGGCGTCGTTGCCATCGCCAGCGAGGATCCCGACGTCCTCCTGCATGCGAGGGCGTGGTGCGAGTCGGTCGGCGGCTCGCTGGTCCTCACGTCCCGATCCGGGCCGGTCGACGCGCCTCCTGTCGTCGACCCGTGGGGAACTCCACCGGCGGCGTTGTCGTTGCAACGGAGACTGATCGCCGGATTCGACCCGCACCGTATCATCAATCGGGGCCGGCTCCCGGGAGGTATCTGATGGCTTTTGTCACACCCGAGGCGCCGACGAGGCCCGAGCTCTCGGCATGTGTCCAATGCGGGCTCTGTCTCCCTCACTGTCCCACGTTCCGGCTGACCGGCCGCGAGTCGGCCGGCCCGCGCGGCCGACTGATGGCCATGAGCGCCGTTCTCGACGGCGTGCTCACGGTGGACGAGGCGTTCGACGACGCCATGTCGTACTGCCTGCAGTGTCGTGCGTGCGAGGCGGTGTGCCCCGGGCTGGTCCCGTTCGGCCGGGTGATGGAAGGAGCGCGCGCCGAACTCGACGTCCAGCGACCCAGCCCGCAGCGCAACGCACGTCGGATGTTGCTCGGCCTCGTGCTGCCCAACCGAGGTCTTATCCGGCTAGCCACGCTCGGCGCCGGCATCATGCAGCGACTTCGACTCGGCGGGATCCTGCCGGGCCCCATCCGTCGATCGTTCGCCGGCATGCGCCAACTCGGCGGCCGGCAGAGCTGGGTCGGTCGTGAAGCGCTCTCGGCGCAGACTCCGATCGGAACCGTCGGCCTGCTCGCAGGGTGCGTGATGGATGCTTGGTTCGGGCCGGTCCACGACGCCACTGTCGGGGTCCTCACCACAGCCGGCTATCGCGTGACCGTGCCCGAGGCGCAGACGTGCTGTGGGGCCCTGGCGGCGCACGATGGGCATGTCGACGTGACTCGAGAGCTCGCCGAGAAGAATCGGAAGGCCTTCATCGGAGTCGATCTCGTCGTCTCCGATGCGGCCGGTTGCACCGCTCATCTCAAGGAGTACGACCACTGGGTCGGCGACGGATTCCAGGGGAAGGTCCGGGACGCCACCGAGTTGGTCGCCGAACTGATCGACAGCGGGCGGCTCCCGACTCTGCCAGGCGATCGGGGCGGAGTCGCCGTTCAGGATCCCTGTCATCTGAGACATGCCCAGCGCATCACGGACGCACCTCGAAGCATCCTGAAGGCCGCCGGATACAGGCCTCTCGAGATCGATCCCGACGGCCTGTGTTGTGGCGCCGCAGGTATCTACTCGGTGCTCCACCCCGAGACCTCGCACGAACTGGGCACCCGCAAAGCCACGCAGGTCCTGGAGACGGGAGCCCCGGTGGTTGCGTCCGCCAATCCGGGATGCGAGATGCAGCTTCGCTCCCATCTGGCCGGAAAGGTGGCGGTCGCCCACCCGATCGAGCTTTACTGGCGAGCACTGACCGAATCGCGCATCGACGCAGGAGCACCGTGAACATCACAGAGCACATCGGAACCCATCCGCAATCGGTGCGGTACTACTTCCTGCTGATCGGCAGCACGTTCCGCACCATGCTGTCGATGGGTATGTTGGTGGTCGGCACCGGCCTCATGGGACTCGCCTTCGCCGTCGTCCTCGACGGCTTCGGTGTCGTCGAGGTCGGATTGGGGCTCTCGATCGGAGAGGTCGTCGCCGCATTCATCGTGATCGGCGTCACGGCCGCGTTCGCCTTCGGCGTGGCCTCCGAAGGGCGCTACGGGACAGCGGCGCTCATGGCGCGCTACCCGTCGCTCGAAGTCGTCTTCGGGAGGGTCTTCGGCGGCATCCTCGTGGTGCTCCTCCTCGGATGGATCGCAGGACAGGTCGAATCGATCGTCGCCGACCAATCCCTGCCCTTTCGGGTCGGTCAAGAGGTGATCCGGGCGACGGGTTCGTCCGGGCTGTTCGCAGTGCTCATAGGTGTGCCCCTCGTATGGGCCGTGCGGCAGGGGGCGAGGCGGGCCGGGTTCGACGCCGAAATCGAGCTTCCCGGCCTCTACGTGTTGTGGGCGGTGTTCGCGCTGATCGCCTTCTCGATGCCGGCTGCGTGAACCACAGCCTGATCGAAGCCCTCCGATCCGGACCGGCCGCCGGCGAGATCGAACGACTGGTAGCCGAGGACCTGTCTGACCGCGATCTGCTGGCCGTGATCACCGACCTGCGGTCCCGCCACGATCCTGATGTCGCCTCCGCGATCTCCGAGACGGCCCTGCTGCGAATCAGGGCGCGTGCCAAGTTCCCCGACGCCGATCGAATGCTCTTCGATCGCGCCGGATTGGAGCAGGCGACCCCTCACCCGATCGCCCTGCATCGGCTGGAGCGTCTTCCCGAGGGGCCCCACGACCGGATCATGGATCTCGGTTGCGGTCTCGGCGGTGATGCGCTGGCGTTCACCCGGCTGGCGCCCACCGTCGGAATCGACCGCGATCCGAACCGGCTACGACTCGCCGCTCACAACTGCGAAGTGGCGGGCGGTCCGCACCCCTTCCACCCCGTTCTCGCAGATGTGATGACCATGGCGCCGGCTCGTGCGTCGGTCGTGTTCGCAGACCCCGCCCGGAGGACTGGCGGGCGTCGGCTCCGCGGGCTCGACTCGTATCTGCCTGCAGTCGACGCCCTCATCGAGCGATGGAGGCCCCACGCCGACGTCATGGCGATCAAGGTCGCACCCGGGATCGAGCAGCACGAGATCCCCGTCGGCGCCTCAGTCGAATGGGTCTCGCTGGACGGTCAACTGAGAGAGGCGGTCATCTGGCTCGACGGCCGGGACGGATCCGGGGTCCGGCGGGCGACCGTGCTGCCCTCCGGCGCCTCGATCACCGGCCCCGAGCCGGACGGCGTCGCGTTCACACCGATCGGCCGATACCTGCACGAGCCCGATGACGCCGTCGTGCGCGCCGGGCTGGTCCGATGCGTTGCCGCAGAGATCGGGGCGACGATGATCGATCCCGACATCGCCTACCTCACCTCAGGGACGGCTGCGGACGGCCCGATGGTGACCAGCTACCGGATCGACGAGGTGATGCCGTTCAACCTGAAGCGGCTCCGGTCGAGACTGGCGGAGCTCGACGTCGGAGTGGTGACGATCAAGAAGCGGGGCTCTCCGATCACACCCGAGGAGCTCCGCCCCCGCCTCCGCCTCCGCGGCTCCCGATCAGCCACTCTGTTCCTCACGAGAACCCCCGACGGCCCCCTCGCCGCCATCGGCGTCGACTGATGTCCCCCAGCTTGCTGGGGGAAGGTCCCTGCGAACCGCCTCCGAGTGGGTCGAGCTTCGGGTAGAAGGACCGCGCGGCGGTCACTCGCGAGGCGGTTCGGAGGTAGGGGGACGACTCCAACGCTCCGGTTTGCGCGACCACCCGATGCGTGGGAGTTGGCCCCTTACCTCCCGGCTCGTTCCTCGCCGGCAGGGACCTTTCCCCACTGCGTGGGGAACGGCTAGAGCTCTCGGGCGTAGATGTGGCCGCGGCGGACGGTGCAGCCGGCGTGTTCGAAGGCCTCGTCGAGCCAATCGATCGTGGGCACCATCACGGCCACCGACGCCAGCTTTCGTCTGGCGGCCAGGTCGATGACGGCCCGGGCGAGCTTCGGGGCGTCGAGCGGGTTGGTGGCGACCCACGAAACCGACAGCTCGTCGTCCTCGACTCGGGCGATCACCCAACCGGAAGCGCATTGGAGCAACTCCCGCGCCGCCGACGCGGCCCGAACGTCGTCGATGGTCATCCGTCGGAACGTCCAGCCGATCGGGAACAGGCCGCGGCCGCTCGATGCCATCTCCGACGTGGACCATGCGATCCAGGCCGGATCGATCTCCGCCCGCGAACCGGATGCCAGCTGCTCTTCTCCGGGGACCCTCCGTCCGCCGTTCGTCACCGGGTCGATCGTGCCGGTGCCCAGATCGCGCATCGGCCATGACCACGTGCTGACCCGTCGATAGCCCGACCGTTCGACCTGGGCTTGAGCAGCCGAGTTCCAATCCTCTGTCATCAGGCGGGCCACCATGGCACCGTGCGCCTTGGCCCAATCACAGAGAGCCTCGTTGATCGCGCTTCCGATCCCACGTCGCCGGTGATCGGGGTGCACGCGGGCCGCATGGATCCACGCCTCCCGTCCGCTCATCATGACCACTCGAGCGAGACCCATCGGGACGTCACCATCGTCTGTGGCGACCATGACCGTCGAATCGTCCCGATCCATCCAGGACTCGAAACGGTCCGGGACGTAGTCACCCCAATCGAACGTGCCGGTGGTGAACGCTCTGACCGACTCGAGGTCGTCGAGGCGCGCCGGGCGAACCTGCATGATCACATCCGCTCGGGAACTTTGATCCCGAGGAGATCGAGGGAGGTCACGACCACGCGGCGTGTCAGCGCGGCGACGGCGAGCCACGACGCCCGTTGCGCCTCGTCTTCCTCGCTCAGGATGTGGCACTGCTCGTAGAACCGGTTGAACGCTCCGGAGAGCTCGTAGCAGTACTCGGCGACGTGGTTCGGGGCGCGCAGCGAGATGGCCCGCTCGACGGCATCGGCGAACTCCGAGATCTTGAGCAGCAGTGCTCTCTCCGAGTCGTGGCCCGGCGGCAGGATCCGTCCCGGGGAGACGTCGAGTTCGGCCGCCTTCTTCAGCAGCGAGGCGATCCGTACCGCAACGTAGAGCAGATATGGCCCGGTCTTGCCTTCGAACGAGCTGAACCGTTCGAGGTCGAAGATGTAGCTGGATGTGCGATGGTTGGACAGATCGCCGAACTTGACCGCTGCCATCCCGACGAGCCAGGCGATCTCAGCGCGCTCGCCGTCGGGATAGTCGGCAGCGAGGCCCTTGGCCTTCATGCTGGCGATGGCGATGGACTCGATGTCGGCGAGGAGATCGCGGAGCAGCGGTAGGTCCCCGTCCCTGGTTCGGAGCGGAGTGCCGTCGAGCCCGTTGACCGTACCGATCTTGGCGTGTTCGAGCGCGAACGACTCGGGAGCGATCCCACCCTTGCGGGCCGCCCGGAAGACCTGCTCGAAGTGCAGGCTCTGGCGAGCATCCACCACATAGATCGCGCCGGTTCCTTCGAGGTCCTCGACCCGCTCTTCGATCGTGGCGAGGTCGGTGGTGGCGTAGGCGTACCCACCGTCGCTCTTGACCAGCATCAACGGTGGGAGCTGATGCTCCTCGTCGTCGTCGCTGACGTGCACCACGATCGCCCCGTCAGAGGGCACCGCCACCCCGGCTGACTCGAGCCGCTCCACCATCGGGCCGATCCGGTCGTGCACCGAGCTCTCGCCCAGCCAGACGTCGAAGCTGACGTCGAGGTCGTCGTACACCCGCCCGATCGCCTCGACGGACACGTCGCGGAAGTGCTGCCAGAGGGCCCGATAGCCGGGGCGTCCCGCCTGGAGGTCGACCGTCGCCTGTCGGGCAGCCGCCGCAAACGCCGGCTCGGATCTCATCCGCGAGGACGAGAGCGGATAGAGACGCTGCAGATCGTCGATGGTGACCGGCGATTCGTCGGGATATGGGCCGTGGTTGTCCTCGTCGAAGTAGACGAGCTCCGGCTGTTCGTTGCGCACCTCCATGAGCAGCTGACCCATCTGGACGCCCCAGTCGCCCAGGTGCACGTCACCGGTGACCCGTGCCCCGGCATACCGCATGGTCCGTTTGATCGACTCCCCGATGATGGCGGTCCGCAGATGTCCGACGTGCAGCTCTTTGGCGACGTTCGGGCCGCCGTAGTCCAGGATCCAGTGGGCGTCGCCGGCCTCGGCGGCGACGCCGAGACGGTCGTCGTCGGCGAGATCCGCCATCGACGCAGCGAGGAACTCGTCGGTGACGACGATGTTGACGAAGCCCGGCCCGGCGATCTCGAGCTGAGCGATCCTCGGATCCGTCTCGACGATCGCGACGACGTCCGCCGCGATGTCCCGAGGCGCGCGTTTCGCCTGCCGGGCGGCGCCCATTGCACCGTTGCACTGGAACTGACCGAGGTCAGGCCGCTGGCTCGGAACGACGTCGCCGAGACCGGGGTCGAGCCCGATCTGGGCGAAGGCGGAGCCGAACAGCTCGGCGAGATCGCGTCTGAGGGTCATGGCGAGGAAGGATAGGAGCCTCGATCGACGGCGAATCCGCAACTGCGCGCGGCACCGGCCGATGGGAACCCAGTGGAACCCACGTCAGCTTTGCCGGGCGGGTCGTCGAGCCGGCCCCTGCATGGAGTCGAGGCGCGCTCGAACATCCTCGCAGAGATCGTCACCATCCAGGAGCTGTATCGACAGCGTCGGGACGTCGCCGAGATCTGGCAGCATCTGCTGACGTCGGTGCTCCGATGCTCCGGATGTGAGGTCGGGTTCATCGGTGAGCTCGTGTGGAACGACATCGGCATACCCAATCTCGAGACGCGCGCCTCGACGGTTCCCGGGTCGCTTCCGCCCGACCTCGGCCTGATCATCTCCGAGGTGATCGCTCGATCCGACGATGTCATGGTTGCGCCCGAGGCCGGGGCAGGATTCCTCGGGATGCCGCTCGTGGTCGCCGACCGGATTCTCGGCGTCGTCGGGCTTGCCGGACCGACGTATGTCATCACGAACGAGACCGCCGAGATGCTGCGGCCGCTGGTCGGTGTCGTCGCGGCGATCGTCGAGTCGATCACGAACGCCACACAGCGAGACGCCGTGACCGAACGGCTCCGGCGCAATCTGGGCTTCCTCGAGGCGGTCGTCGGCAGCGCCTCCTACGGGGTCGTGGTGGTCGATCCCGAAGGAACGATCGAGCTCGCGAACGAGGCCGCGCTCAGCCTGTTGGGAGCCGCCGGCGGGGCGCTCGTCGGAGACTCGATCGGCGGTGTCATGTCGCCGCGGGCGGTCGATTGGGTGCTCTCTCAGATCGTCTCGTCTTCGACCTCGGACCCGATCACGCGTCGAACGGTGCAGATGCTCTCGAACTCCGGAGTCCGCTTCCGCGCCGACGTGACAGTCGGTACGTTCACCCTCGATGAGGATCGTGCCGCAGCCGTCCTCACGTTTCGTGACATCGAGGCGGAGCTGCTCGCGCAGGCGACGGCACTGCGGTCTGCCGACCTCCTCAGCTTCACGCCCGATCTCGTCGTCTGGAGCGACGCCACCGGTGTGATCGAGTACATCAACGCCGGAGGCAGGGCACTGACCGGTGTCACCGACATCGATGGGATGAACATCGAAGACCTCTTCCCGCCGTGGGCGGCAGAGCGCTTCGGCCGCGACATCGTGCCCGAGTTGCGGTCGAACGGATCGTGGATCGGAGAGATGGCCCTCGTCGACCAGGGGGGCGAGGAGATCCCCGTGTCGATGAGCTGTCTCTTCCGCCACGAGGGTGACAACACCTACTACGCACTCCTGGCACGCGACCTGAGGGAACACCAGCATCTGGAACTGCTTCAACACGCGTTCGTGTCGACCGTGTCTCACGAGCTTCGGACGCCACTGACCGGCATCCTCGGCTATCTGGAGATGTTCGGGTCGGGCGATCTCGGCGACGTCGGCCCCGACCAGAAGCTTGCGCTGGATGTCATGTCGCGCAGCGGCGACCGGCTGCTGGCACTGGTCGACAAGCTCCTCCAGGTGGCGTCGATCGGGGAGACAGCGATACGAGAGCCGGAACCGGTTCAGATCGCGGCTGTTCTGGAGCACGCTCGCTCGTCCTGGGCCGACCAGTTCGTCGGCACCATCACGACGGACACCGACTCGGTTTCACGCGCAGAGGTGTCCGGATCCGCAGTCGAGCTCGCGACGGTGTTCTCCGGCTTGTTCGAGAACGCGGTCAAGTTCAGCCCGAATGGTGGCGACATTGAGGTGTCGGCGAAGGTCGTCGACAGCTCGATCCTGGTCGAGGTCTCGGACATGGGAATCGGAATACCCGGGACCGACGTCGATCGGGTATTCGACCGGTTCTTCCGGGCGTCGAACGCCCGGGAGATGGAGTCGCAGGGCGCCGGTCTCGGTCTTGCGATCGCCCGGGCGATCGTGCGGAAGCACGGTGGTGAGATCACGGTCACGAGCGCTCCCGAGCAGGGAACCCTCGTGAGGGTGATTCTGCCCTTGGCCCAGCAGGGCCAGACGTACAGAGAAGGAGGTGATCGCGATGGCGAGAGTCCTGGTGGTCGATGACGACCCGGATGTGCGCCAGCTGGTCGAGATGAAGCTGCGTCTCGACGGTATCGAGACGCTGACCGCGACCAACGGTCAAGAGGCGCTCGATGTTCTTGCGGCCAACGACATCGATCTGGTCGTCCTCGATCTGATGATGCCGATCATGGATGGCATCGAGGCGTGTCGCCGGATCCGCGAGACGGAGGGCCTGGCTGATCTGCCGGTCATCATGCTCACGGCGAAGGCACAGGCGTCCGACATCCAGACCGGGTTCTCGACCGGGGCCACCGACTACGTCGTGAAGCCGTTCAGCCCACGCGAGCTGCTCAGCCGCGTGCGTGGCAGCCTGGCTCGCGCCGGGGTGCGCTGAGGCCGGTCGTCAGAACTCGAGGACGGAGCGTGCTCGCTCGGCGATCGAGCCGGGCGTGGGATACATCGCGTCCTCCATCGAGGTGGCGAATGGCATGATCGGAATGTCCGGGAGCCCATATCGCTTCACGGGCGCGTCCAGCCAGCCGAAGGCCTTGTCTGCGATCTGTGCGGCGATCTCGGCGCCGAATCCCATGAACTCGTTGTCCTCGTGAACGATGAGCACCCGACTCGTCTTGGCCACCGAGGCTTCGATCGTCGGCCAGTCGAGCGGTTTCAGCGAACGAAGGTCGATCACCTCGGCGTCGATGCCCTCTCGGTCGAGAAGATCGGCCGCCACGACCGAGAAATGTGCCATCGCGCCGTAGGCGATGATCGTGAGGTCCGAACCGGTGCGCCGGAGCGCCGCCCGGCCGAGCGGCACGACGTGCTCACCTTCCGGATAGGGCCCCTTGGCGAGCCGATACAGCTTCTTGGGCTCGAGAAACAGCACAGGGTCCGGGTCGTCGACGGCGCCGAACAGCAATCCCTTGACGTCGGCTGGCGTCGACGGCACCACCACCTTGAGCCCCGGGACGTGGGTGTAGAAGGCCTCGATCGACTGGGAGTGATAGAGCGCACCGTGGATGCCGGCGCCGTACGGAGTCCTGATGACCATCGGGACCGACCACTGCCCATCGCTGCGGTAGTGGACCCTGGCGACTTCGGAGACGATCTGATCGAAGGCCGGGTGGATGTAGTCGGCGAACTGGATCTCGGGGAGCGGGTACATGCCGTAGGCGGCCAACCCGACGGCGCTGCCGATGATCGACGCTTCGGCAAGCGGCGTGTTGAAGCAGCGACCCTCGCCGTACCGTTCGGTGAGACCTTCGGTCGCCTTGAAGACCCCGCCTTTGCGACCGCCGACATCCTCGCCGAACACCAGCGTCCGATCGTTCGAGGCGAGCACTTCGTCCAGCGCCCGATTCACGGCGGTGATGAGATTGACTTCCGGGCCCTCCGGAGCCGGCGCGACTCTCGTCGTCGGCTCGGGGACATCGAACTCACGGGCGTAGACCCGCGTCGTCGGCTCGTCGGCGTCGGGCGCCGCCTCGGCTTCCGCGACCGCCTCGGCGAGGATGCGTTCGGCCTCTCGCTCGATCTCCAACTCGCGAGCATCGGAGAGGAGCCGCTCTTCGATCAAGTACTGCTTCATCGTGACGACAGGGTCGGTGCGTCGCCACATGTCGACTTCTTCCCGCGATCGGTAGAGGCGATCGTCGTCATCCGACGTGTGGGCGTAGTACCGATAGGTCTCCGCCTCGATCAGCGTCGGGCCGTCGCCCTTCCGGGCCCGATCGACCGCCTGCTTCATCGCCGCATACACACCGAGGGGATCGTTGCCGTCGATCAGCACACCCTCGATGCCGTACCCCTTGGCGCGTTCGTAGACCCGGCCGGCGATCTCGTCCTTCGTGGGCACCGAGATGGCGTAGCCATTGTTCTCGATGACGAAGATCAGCGGCAGCCGGTGGATCCCGGCCCAGTTCATCGCTTCGTGCCAGTCACCCTCGGACGTCGAGCCTTCGCCGCCGTAGACCACGACCACGCCGTCGCCGGCGTCGAGTGCGATTCCCTGTGCGACTCCGACCGCGTGGGGATATTGGGTGCCGATCGTCGACGACTGGGTGAACACCCGGCGTCCGACGTCCGACCAGTGGTTCGGGAGCTGTCGACCGCCCGACATCGAGTCGGTCTTCTTGGCGAACACGGCGAGGAACACGTCGAGAACCGGGATGCCCCAGGCCAGCGCCACGCCCATGTCCCGGTAGTACGGCATGATCCAATCGCGTTCGGGGTCGAGTGGACCGACCGAGGCGACTTGGATCGCCTCGTGCCCGGAGGATCCGACGACGAACGGTGCGCGTCCCTGGCGGTTCAGCGCGAACATCCGGTCGTCCATCTTGCGGGCCAGGAGCATCGTTCGATACAGGTCGACGGCCTGTGCGTCGCTCATGCCGAGGTTCCGGTGATCAAGTTCCCTCTTCGCCCACTTCATCCCTGACGACCTCTTTCGATCCGACTGCTGTTCACTGTATCCGCACTCCGTCGCGACGGTCGGTGGTTGGGTAGGGTCGAAGGCGTGATCAGAACGGCGAACCTTCGTGTCTATCTCGAAGCGGCTGCCACCGCCGTTCGAGGCCTCCCCGAGGCCCCCACCCAACGTGCTTCGCCCGTGGCGCTCGGGGTGGCGTTGACCTTGGAGAGCGCCGGTGACGACGCGTACACGACCGAATGGCGCGGCAACGTCTATCGATGCCCACGCACGCCCATGGTGCGGATGCTCGAGGGGTTGCTGGCGCTTCGGGCCGCCAGCTCGCAACTCGGACCTCCCCTGTTTCCGCAGTCGGCGGCCGACGAGGCGCGGGATCGGCTCCGGGCGCTCAAGGAGAGCGATGGCGGCGTCGCCCACATCCTCACGTCTGCGTGGCACGTTCCCATCCGGTGGTTCGTCCCGTTCGCTCCCGACCAGCGGGAGATCGTCGACACGCCCGAGAAGCACATCCGCTATCGCCAAGCTGGTCGGTGACGGTTTGGCGCGGCTCGATCAAGCGATCGACATCCTGGGACGGTCTGACATTCCACCTGCCATCACCGCCGAAGTGCGCGAGCTCCGTGCCTGGCTCGGTGACTTCCCTCGGTCTGCGATGGTCGAACTCGACTACGGCTCCGTCGCCAGGTTCTTCGCCGATGGCGATCTCGCCCTCGACCAGTCGGTGGCCGACCTCTGGGCATCACTCGATGCGCTGTCGTCCAGCAACTGGCGCACGGCCGGCGAGCGCTACGGCGCTCTGGTCGAACGCTGGGCGCTCCCAATGGCCATCGCGTACTCCAATTAGCTTCGGGTCGTCGCGTGGGTGGCTTGGGCACCCCGCGCCTGATCTGCTGTCAGCTCTCGGCTATCAGCTGTCGGCTCTCGGCAGTCGGCTCTCGGCTTCGAGGAACCGCGGTTTCGGGCGCGGGCCGATGGCTGAAGGCAGATCGCTGACGGCACTCACGGCGCGGGCCCAGGAGCCGATCGACTCACGCCATCGCGCTCAGGCGAACGCGTTCAATCCGGTGATGGAGTTGCCGAGGATCAGGGTGTGGATCTCGTTGGTGCCTTCGTAGGTGTAGACCGTTTCGAGGTTGGCCATGTGGCGGAACACCGGGTACTCCAGGGTGATCCCGTTGCCACCCAGGATCGAGCGTGCGGTCCGGGCCGTCTCGAGCGCGTTGCGGACGTTGTCCATTTTGCCGAAGCTGATCTGCTCGGGTGTGAGCGTCCCGGCGTCCTTCATCCGTCCGAGGTGCAGTGACACCAGCATCCCACGGTTCGTGGCGACCATCATGTCGACCAGCTTCTGCTGCGTGAGCTGGAAGCCGGCGATCGGCCGATCGAACTGGGTGCGCTCACCGGCGTAGTTCAACGCCGCTTCGTAACACGCCCGTGCGGCGCCGATCGCGCCGAAGAGGATCCCGAACCGTGCCTCGTTGAGACACGACAACGGCCCGCGCATGGACGCCACACCGGGCAGTGCGAACTCGTCGGGGATCCTGACGTCGGTGAACGCCAGCTCGGCGGTCACCGAGGCGCGCAGGCTCGCCTTGTGCTTGATCGCCTGTGCCTCGAACCCTTTCGAGTCCGTCGGGACGATGAAGCCGCGGACGCCTTCGTCGGTTCGAGCCCAGACGATCGCGATGTCTGCGATCGTGCCGTTGGTGATCCACATCTTCGATCCGTTGAGAACCCAGTCCGAACCATCCCGCTCGGCGTGGGTTCGCATCGACGACGGGTCCGAGCCCGAATCGGCCTCGGTCAGCCCGAAGCAGCCGATCACGTCGCCGGCGGCCATCTGCGGCAGCCAAGTCTGCTTCTGCTCCTCGGAGCCGAACTTCCAGATCGGGAACATCGAGAGTGAGCCCTGCACCGACATGAAGCTGCGGACACCCGAGTCCCCGAACTCGAGCTCGGTGCACGCCAGCCCGTAGGCCACGTTCGACGTTCCGGCGCATCCGTAGCCCTCCAGGTGCATCCCGAACAGGCCCATGTTTGCCATCTCCTTGGCGACCTCGCGAGGGAAGACGCCGTCCTCCCACCACTCGGCGATGTCTCCCAGGATGCGGTCGGCGACGAACTGGCGGACCGTGTCCCGCAGCATGATCTCGGTGTCGTCGAGCAGCGAGTCGACTGCCAGGAAGTCGGTGGGCGAGGGACGGGTGAAGCTCAGCTCGGACATGCGCTCATTCTCCCACACCCGCCGCCACGCCTGCGAACCCAGGGTTCCTGACGACATCTGGTGTCGATCTCAGGTCGAGGTTCGCCGGTGGGTGCGTCAGCGCGTGCCGATCACACCGAACACTGCGCCCGGCCATTTCAGTTGCGTGACCGCTCCGGTGTCCATGTCCACGATCGCAATGGTCGAGCGGGGCCGCGACTCGGGGTCTGGCTGTGGGATGGCGAGGAAACGATCGCCCTCCAGCCAGCTCATCGCAGCAGGCTCGGTGAGTTCCACCGTCGTGCGCGACGTGAACGTGAGGGTGATCGGGTCGATGTCGAGGACTTCGAGGCTGGCCGGTCCGGTGGTCCCGCAGAGCACGGCGATCCGGAGGTACGCGGCCTCCCGACCCTGGTCCGACCTGGCGAAGCGGGCATCTCCGCACGGCTGATTGCCGGCCGGGATCGGGGCGAGGGGCACCAGATCACCGTCGACCAGGGTCAGCCGATCGTCGAGGAGGACTGCAGCCCATCCGTCCGCGCCGGCGACGAACTCGGCGCCGTCCAGCCTCGCCACTGCGCTTCCATCCGGTTGGAGGGAGATGATCGATCCGTCCGAAGTGACGGTGAGGCGGTCGCCGTCGAGCCACATCACGCGTGCGTCGTCGGGAACCGGGACGGCAAAGGCCTCAGCTTCGGGGCTGCGACCCTGCGTCTGCTCGAACACGAACGTCCCGTCGGACGTCCGTTCCGTCCAGATGATCCGACCCGGCTGGTCCGCCGACCACACGGCGCTGCCAACGTCCGTAGCGATCGCCTCCTGGTAGGCAGAGTTGCCGACGTGGAGGTTGCTCGACTCGCCGTAGCGCTGGCTCACCAGCGCCGCGATCCATTGACCCGACGCGTCCGTGATCGCCCGCCCGAACGGCACGTCGATCGTCCTCGGTTCGGTGGCGTTGATGAACCACTGCTGGATCACGGCCTGGCCGCTCGGTGTGAACCCGAACGCGACCAGGTCGGACGTGAGGCCGGGCACGAGCTCTGCGAGGCTGGGTGGGGGGCTGACGGTCCCCAGGGTGGCGGCGACGACCGCCGGTGCCTCGAGCGACTCGTCTGTCTGTGTTGTCGTTGTCGTGGACGCTTCGCTCGGGCTCAGGAGAAAGACCGCGGCGGCACCGATCAGCACGCCGACGGTACCGGCGGCGAGCAGCGTCCATCCCGATTCCCGCCGTTCCCGGGTCGATGTCGACGGCGCCGGGTCCTCTGCCCCGGAGACTTCGATCTGGCGATCCATGGCCGCCATTATCCCGGAGTCCGTCGACCTCGGCTGGCTCGGGTCACGGGGCGGACGAAACCACCTGGTACATGAGACCAGGCCAGCGGATGAGTCCTGACTCTCCGGTGGTCACGTCCCAGACCGTCAGGAGCGTCTCGGGCCTGGCGGCGTTCACGGGAAGCGAAGCGACCAGGATGGATTCGCTCGCCCATGAGAACGGGCTCAGGTTCAGCTGCGGCAGCGACGAAGCCTGCCTGATCTCGAGTCCAAGAGCACCCTCGGAGATCTCCCACACATGGAGGAAGATGTACCCCTCGATGTACTGGCATTCGATGGCGAGTCGGCGGACCGGCTCGGCGGTCGGCGGAGCGAACCGCGCCATGGCGCACTCCGACACGTCGACGCCGAGCTCGTCGATGATCTCGAGAGTGGGGCCGACCAGCACTGAACGGCCGGCGACCTCGAGCAGGGCATATCGATCCGTCGCTGCGTAGAACCGTTCCACCTCGAGCGATGAGCGCACGTCGCCGTCGGTCGTCACGAGCGAGAGCGTGCCCGACCGGTCGGAGACGACGACTCCAGCAGAGGTGAACCACACCGGCTCGACCAGCCCGAGGATCACTGCCGTTGTGCGTGCATCCAGGTTCGTGAGATTCGCTCCCGCGAGGCCCTGCGTGAACAATTCGGTCTGCACTGGGTCCCCGGCCGACCGGGCACGGGGCTCGGTCCAGGCGATGGTGGCGGCCTCGTCGCCGCTCCAGACGGCACCGAGAACCGAAGCGGACAGTGGCTCGGCGTACGCGCCATTGCCGACCCAGAGGGCTCGGTCATCCGAATACCGGGCTTGTGTCACGAGCGCGAACCGCCTGCCGGAGATGTCGGTACTGGCAGTGCCGGATGGCAGATCCAGCGTCGTCGGGGCCCCCGCTCCCAGTCGCCACAGCTCGGTCGTGCTCGAACCCCTGATGTTGGTCCCGAAGCCGACCAGATCGGTGTCGAGCATCGGTGCCAGATCGCCGAGGGTCGGTTCCGGTTCGGTTGTCGGAGGTGTGGTCGCGATCGGGTCCGGAGAGACGATGGGTTGTACCCCAAGCGGAGTGTCCGACGACGTCTCGGACGGTGGGGATGCCGAGGCGAGGACCGCCAGCGCGACGCCCAACACGAGCCCGACCAAGCCAGCCAAGACCGGCAGTCTGCGCTCGCCTCTTCCTCTTTCGGAGATGGTGGAGCCTTCGACCCGGATCGTTTCGGTATCGGACATGAGCCCCATCTTGACGCAATGCCGCAGCTTCCGGAACAAATGCCGGTCTTTGCTAGCTTTCCCGGATGGACCACTCCGTCGAGCACCCGGCCGTCTCCTACAACGGACTGACCAAGCGGTTCGCCGACACGCTCGCCGTGGACGATGTCACCATCGACATCCCGCTGGGGTCGTTCTTCGGGATCGTTGGTCCCAACGGCGCCGGCAAGACCACGTTGCTGCGGATGACGACCGGATTGCTCCGTCCCGACGCGGGCACCGTGAGCATCGCCGGTCGGGACGTGTGGGAGGACCCGGCCACCGCCAAGACCCGTTTCGGTGTGGTTCCCGACAATCCCTCCATGTTCGAACGCCTCACCGGGCGGGAGCTGATCGAGTTCAACGGGATGATGCGCGACATGGACCCGGATGTGATCGCCCGGCGTCGTGAGTCACTTCTCCGGCTGCTCGACCTCACCGAAGCGGGAGACACGATCGTCGCCGACTACAGCCTCGGGATGACCAAGAAGATCGCCATCGCATGCGCCTTGCTGCACAATCCGGCGGTCCTGTTTCTCGACGAGCCGTTCGCCGGGGTCGATCCGGTGGCACGCCAGACGCTCGAGCAGATCCTTCGCCGCCACATCTCCGGCGGAGGGACCGTCGTCTTCTCCGACCACGCCATGGACGTGGTCGAGCGCCTCTGCGATCGGATCATGGTGATCGATCACGGCAGCGTTCTCGCCACCGGCTCGACCTCCGAGATCACCGGAGGCCGCCGCCTCCAGGACGTCTTCGTCGAGATGGTGGGAGCGCAGATCACCGAGGAAGGGGACCTCGAATGGCTCGGGTCTTCGCCCGACTGAAGCTCCGACTGATCTTCAATCGGCTGCGGCGGTCGACGGTGATCCAGGCCTTCGGGTTCCTGGTGTCGTGGTTGCTGGCGATCGCCACCGGAATCGGGCTCGGGTACGGGTATGGGGCGGCACTCCGGGCGGTCGACAACGAGCTCGCGGTCTCCGGAGCGGTGTTCACACTGACCGGTCTGGCGTGGCTGCTGCTCCCGGTGGTCGCCGCCACGCTCGACGACACCATCGAAGCTCGACAGTTCGAGCTGTTGCCGTTCACGAGCCGCCAGCTGGCGATCGGGCTGACGGTGGCGGCGTTCGTCGGGCCGGGCGCCCTCATGACGATTCTGATGCTCGGGATCGGCATCGGGGTCGGGTACGGCTTCGGTGGGGTGTGGCTGATTCAGGTGGCGGCTGCGCTGAGCGGGCTCGCGTTCATGATCGTGGTGAGCCGGTGGATCACCACGCTGCTCACAGACCTCCTTCGAAGCCGCCGCACCCAGGAGATCGCCGCGTTGACGATCGTCGGGATGCTCACGCTGCCGGGCGTCGCCGGTTCTCTGCTCGTCGCCGAGACCGCCGAGAACGGGGCGCCGGGGGGGCTCGACATCGAAACGATCCTCGGGTCGATCGAGCCCCTCGCGTGGACCCCGGCCGGCGTCTTCGGCCTGATGGTCGACGCTGTCGAGCGGGGCGCGTGGACCCAGATCGGGGCGAGTGTCGTCTACGGGGCGGTCGCATTGGTCGTGGCCGGCCTCCTGTTCGCACGATCCGTCGAACGGCTCCAGACGAGGGCGGCGGTCAACCGGAGGTCGCGTCGTCGCCGGGGTGGGATCACGGCGCTCTACCCGAGGCGATACCCACTCCCTCGGACGCCGGTCGGTTCGGTTGCGGCGAAGGAGCTGAAATATCTCCTCCGGGACTCCCGGGTGAAGGCTCAGCTGATCGGCGGTCTGGTGGCGACCGTGGTGCTCGTCGGGACCGGCGGTGCGGCGTTGGCCGACACTCCGTACGCCCCGTTCGCAGCAGCCTTCATCGGGTTTCTGGTGACCGCATCGGTCATCCCCAATCAGTTCGGGTTCGACGGCGGCTCCTTCTGGGCGTATCAGAGCTCGTCGATCCGGCTGATCGACGTGCTCGCCGGCAAGAATCTCGGATGGGCGGCCGTGTCGGTTCCGCTCGTCGTGATCGCCGCCGTCGCCGCAGCGGCGCTGTCGGGAGACGCCAGCTACCTCGTCGCCGGCATCCTGGCCGGGGTGTCGGTGACCGCCGTGTTCACCGCGGGCGGCAACCTCACGTCGATCCTCGGCGCATATCCGCTTCCGGAGTCGAACCTGTTCGGTTCCCGGAACGTGTCGGGCACGGCGCTGATCTTCTCGTTTCTCGGACTCGGGCTGTCGGGGTTGCTGATCGTTCCGATCGGCCTCTTGATCGGCCTGCCCGCCTTTCTCAGCGGGCCTGCGCTGGCAACCCTCGGGGCCGTGGCCGCCACCATCTACGGGGTCGGTGGATACGCCCTGTCGATGCGCTGGATCCGGGGGCTGCTCGAGGCCCGGGCGCTCTGGCTGCTCGACACGATCGACAAGGAACGCTGAGAGGTATCACATGGCAGAACACTCCGACGACAAACGGTATGTCGCTCCTGACTGGCTCACTCGGAACGTGTTGAACCCGACCGTCAAAGGCCTGACCAGGTTGGGGATCAGCGTTTGGGGCTCGCGGACGCTGGAGGTGCGAGGGCGCAAGAGCGGAGAGTGGCGAGCCGTACCGGTGAACCTCTTGGTCATCGACGGCGTCGAGTATCTGGTGGCACCCCGCGGTCACACACAGTGGGTCAAGAACCTCAGAGTTGCCGGCGAGGGCCGGCTCCGACTTGGACGTCGGATAACCGAGTTCACAGCCATCGAGGTCCCTGTCGAGGATCGGCTCCCGATTCTCCGGACGTACCTGGAGCGGTGGAGTTGGGAAGTCGGGCAATTCTTCGGCGGAGTCGGAGCCGATGCAGACGACGATGCGATCAGAGCGATAGCTCCCGACCACCCGGTGTTTGTTATCTCGGCCGGGTGAGTCCGTTCACAACCCGGCGATCACCTCTCCGAAGCGGCGCACCGGGTCGGGTCCGTCGAGATCCATCAGAGAGACATAGACCCGGTCGATTCCGGCGGTGGCAAGCTCGCGATAACGCCTTGCCTGTTCATCGACCGTCCCCGCCGATGTGCGCGTCCGAAACTCCCGGGCCGAGACAGGGCCCCGATGCCGCTCGACCAGGTCGGCGAGGTGGTCTCGGCTCTCGCCAACCAGCGTGACGTCCAGGACTGTCACCTTCAGGTCGCTCACATCCCGCCCCACGGCGGCGCAGTGCCCGGAGAGGATCTCGAGCTTGTGCCCGAGCTCCGGGCCGGTTCGCAGGTTGCAGCCGTCGGCGTGCTCGGCGACGATTCGGAGCGTTCTCCGCTCCCCGCCCCCGCCCACGATGATCGGGATTCGTTCCTGTCTTGGCCTCGGATACATACCGGAGTCCTCGATGCGGACAGTCGTGCCGCTCAAGCGCTTGCTTCCTGGCCCCCAGAAGGCTCTCAGTGCGCCTATCGAGTCCTCGAGCAGGTCGAGGCGTACCCCATCAGGTGGGAACGCGATTCCCCGGTCCTCCTGCTCGGAGCGGTACCAGCCGGCACCCAGCCCACAGTCGACTCGCCCTCCTGAGAGGTTGTCGAGCGTGGACAGCATCTTCGCCAGAACGGCCAGTGGGCGAAGCGTGACGTTGGTCACGAGGACCCCGAGCCGGAGGTGCTCGGAGACGGCGGCTGCATGGGCCAGGACCATGTGCGGTTCGAGCATGTCGTCCCACGACCGCCCGACCTGGGGGATCTGGACGAGATGATCCATCACCGAGACCCCCGAGAAACCCGCCTCTTCGGCGGCGACCAGAACCTGTGTCAGCGCCTCGGCGGAGCCGTCCATCCAATCGAACCTGGTGATGTTGAGATGGAACTCCAGCGGGCTCTTGCGAGGTGCCGCCGGTGTAGCTGTCGAGACGTGGATCTCGGGCGCGTGGTTGGAAACCACCTCGACTGGCTCGGGCCGGATCACCTGCCAGTCGGAGTCGGTGATCTGCTCGATGAGTGCCGCACTGCGTTTGAACTGGCCATTCAGGACCTTCGCAGGGACGCTGCGATCCCGGGTCCGATTGCGTTCGCGGCACAGATCGGGAGGCGTGTCGAACACAACCGCGATCTGGTGGAGACCTTCCCGAACCGCGATGTCCGCCAATCGATCACGGAGGGTGTCGTCGAAGCCGAGCGTGTCGATCACGGTGAGCAGGCCGGCGCCGAGGCGGGCCGTTGCGATTCGCTCCAGAACATCGAAGGCGGCTGCGCTGGCGTCGAGGTCGTTGGGCCCGGATCCGACGATCGAGCGGAGCCGGTCGGAGGAAACGATCTCGACGTCGCGGAAGTGCGCTTCTGCCCACGTCGATTTGCCCGCTCCTGACGGTCCGATGAGCCACACCAGAGATGGGTCGGGAACGCTGATCACGGACGTGACACTAGGACGCGAGAGAAGCCCCCGGATGAGGAGGGCTTCTCTCTGTGGTCAGAGACGGCGTCGATCCGTCGACCTCCGCTTTTTCAGAGCGGCGCTCTACCGACTGAGCTATCTGACCAAACACCTCACCACACGTGTGCGGAGAGGTGGCGGGGACGACGGGATTTGAACCCGCGACCTCCGGCTTGACAGGCCGGCGTGAACTCCAGGCTTCACCACGCCCCCAGGGGGTCATGATCCGCGAACGAACCAGGCATCGGCAGTATAGGGACCTCACGGAACCCGACAACTCGACGGGGAGGATGACGCGCTGCCTCGGCGATCGGGCGGCATTCACGCTTCCCCGGACGGTCACTTCATCAGGGGCCTACTCCCGGGCTGCATCGCGCTTCCGAGGTTCGCCGGAGCGGATGGAGCCACCCTTGCTCGGTCGCGGGTGCGTCATCACGTTGGCGATGATCTGGACCACGAAGAGGGCCAACATGACGATCCCGCCCGTTACCGACTGGAATCTCCAAACCATCACCACGAATCCGTAGTTCATCGAGACGTAGAGCGCCACGTACGGCGTCAGCTGGGTCCATCGCATGGTCTCTCTGAACGGGAGTTCGAGGATCCAGTCGTAGAGCGCTTCGATCGCCAGGAACGCCAGGAAGATCGCCAAGAAGACGGTGTAGCGCTGCGTCTTCTGTTCCTGCTGGACCAACACGATCGCATACATCGCCGGGACCGCCAGCAGGAGATACACCCAGCCGATCTTCTTCAGCAGCTCGGGCGATCTCCGGCGGATGACGAAAATCGCGATGAGGAGAACGTTGTTCACCACACCGATCACGAAGAAGACCGTTTCAGCCATTCGTCATTCCCGTCCGTACGGCCGGGGGATTCACACGCCTCACATCCAAACCTAGTGATGGATCGGTCTGGACGGCGGTGAGGCAGCGGTGCGCCCGTCACATGTGACGGCTCCTCCGGAGCTGCCGCGGCGGTCGTCGGCTCGACACCCAAGACAACCACCGGATTCGGGGTCGCCGCAGGCGGCGCTGTCGTAGTCTCGTCGAAACGACTCGGAGCGTGTGCAGGTGAAGAACGACCCAAAGATCGAGCGACTGATGACGAGCGAGACGTTCGCTCAACTCGGTGAGAGACGATTGAGAGCACTCGGCCCGTACGTAGACGAGATCGAGGTGAGGGCGGGTTCCACGCTCATGCGGGAAGGCTCGTTCCCCTTCGAGCTCGAAGTGATCATCTCCGGGTCCGCCGACATCATCATCGGTGACGAGAAGGTGGGCGAGGTCGGGCCCGGAGCAGTGCTCGGGGAGATGGCGTTGCTGGAACGAGGCGCTCGATCGGCCACCGTCGTCGCCACGTCGGACACGAAACTCTCGGTGATCAGCGGTCGTGCCTTCTCCAGTCTGATGGATTCCTACCCCGAGATCGCCGAAGACATCAAAGCCATGGCTGCAGCTCGCGCCGAGGAGAATGCGCATCTGATGGACTGACGGGCGGCCGAAGTGCAGCCCTCAATCCGTGGAGATGCGCGGCTTCTCTTGCGGCCAGTGTCGAGGCTCCAGTTCCTGGACCCTGGTCACGATCCGGTGTGAGGCGAGCAACTCCGACAGTATGTGCTTCTTCTCGTCGTCGCAGGCGATCACGAGAACGGCCTCGTTCTCTCCTCGACGTTTGAAGTCGAGCTGGCCTGCCTCGGGGTCGATCCGCCGGATGAACTCGAACAGCCCCTCGAGCTTGCTGGTGTCGCCGATGTAGACCTCGAGCCAGCTCTTGACCTTCACCTTCCGTCGAGCGATCGCCCTGTCCGGCTCACTCAACCCGTACAGCGTGGCGAGGGTGACGAGCGTTCCGAGCGACGCCAACCAATAGCTGCCCGACCCGGCGGCCATGCCGATCGCGGCGGCCACCCAGAGGCCGGCGGCGGTCGTCAGTCCGCTCACGAGTGCGCCCTGGCGGAATATGGCTCCGGCTCCCAAGAAGCCGACTCCGGTAACGATCTGGGCTGCGATCCGGGCCTCGTCCGGCCCATCGAAGGAGATGATCGAGGCGATGGAGAAGATCGGGGCACCGACACCCACCAACGTGTGGGTTCGCAGGCCCGCCGACTTGCGAGCCGTCTCGCGTTCGTATCCGATCAAACCGCTGCAGGTGGCGGCCAAGACCAGGCGACCCAACATCACGAATGGGTCCATCGTCCATCTCCTCCGTTGCGCCGACGGTGTCCACGGTGTCGGTGGTTTCGGTGCCGTGTCGGCATCGGGGGCCACCGTCGAGCACTGTGCGGCACACACGTTCTCAGCATTCCTTCAGGTTGACCTCACACCATTCGAATGCCGGTGCCCGAATCTGTCGGTGCAGGCCAGAAGTCAGCAAGAACGAAAAGGAGGCCAGCAATGCGAAAGACAGTCGCAGCCCTCACGGCGGGGGCACTCATCGCCGGCGGCGCCATGGTGGCGACCGCACAGACCGACTCCGGCGATCCCGTCACCCCCGACGCCCCGATCGTCGAGATGAAGCGAGGGGAGCGGATCAGCTCCTTCTTCGGCGAGATGGTCACCCAGGGGGTGATCAGCCAAGACCAGGCAGACACGATGCTCGCCGAGCTCGAGTCTCGCCATGAGGGGCGGGTCGCCGAGCGCGAAGAGCGTCGGGCCGCATTCGAGTCCGCATTCGAGGACGACGTCCTGACGGTGGCCGAACTCGAGGAGCTCGGTGCCGATCGGATCCTCGCCGAGGACGGCCCGTTCGCCGAGGCACTCGAAGACGGTGAGATCACCCGGGACGAGTTCGAAGCGGTCCACGCCGAACTCGGGCCTCGCCATCATCGCGGCCCCGGTGGTGGTTTCGGATCCGGTGGACCGGGTACAGAGGGCGCGTAGACCTCCCTGTGGAACGGGCGGACCTTGAAGGTCCGCCCGTTCTGCGCGTCGTGGTCATGTGTTGTGGGTTGTGGTCAAGCAGGAAGGGTGAAGCCGACCTCGGCTCCCCCCTCGGCACGGTTCCGGGCGAAGACGGTGCCTCCGTGGCCCTCGACGATGTGCCGAACGATCGACAGACCCAGCCCCGAACCGGGCCTGCCCCGAGCGGTCGCACTGCGGTGGAAGCGATCGAACACCAACGGGAGGTCGCCGTCCGGGATCCCCGGCCCGTGGTCCGAGACACTCAGCGTCGTCCCGTCGATCCGCACCGTGATCGACTCCCCGGGTTCGTTCCATGCGATCGCGTTGGCGATCAGATTCGACAGGGCCCGCTCGATCTGTGACACGCGCACCTGCACCCGTGCGGCGTCCCCTTCGACCTCGATCGGGTCTGTCGTTCGGCTGACGTAGCGCCGAACGACCGAGGCAGCCAGCTCGCCGAGATCCACCAGGAGGAGCTCCTCGCCCGTCGCTGTCGCGTCGGTCGACAGGTCAACCAGTTCGGTCGCGAGGTTCGTGAGCTCGATCGATTCGTTGAGCGCCGCCTCGACGAGTTCGTCGGTCTGTTGGCCCGTCAGTTGCTCCCGGCGACGCTGCAGGGTCTCGAGGTTCGTTCGGAGCGCAGTGAGCGGCGTGCGGAACTCGTGACCGGCGTCGGCGATGAGCCGCTGCTGCTGCTCCCGGCTCGTCCGAAGCGCCGTGAGCATCGCGGAGAACGCCGACGCGAGCCGTCCGATCTCGTCGGTCCGATCGAATTGGACCACGGCGCTCAGATCGTCGGTGCGGGCGATGTGCTCCGCCTGTCCGGTCAGCTTCGTCAGTGGCTCGACGGCCCGTCCCGCCAGCAGCCAGCCGACACCGGCCGCCACCAGAACCAGCAGGCCGGCGATCGCAGCCGACCGGCGGGCGAGGGCCCCGATGCTCGACTCGACCCCTTCGACGCTGACGGCGATCTGGGCTGCGCCGAGGTTGACTCCGCCCCGCCGGTCGGTCAACCCGCCGACGATCATGCGGAACCGTTCGTCGTCGATCGTCACCGTCTCGAACGTCCGCTCGTCGGTCGTACGGACGGCGAGGTCGATCACGGCTTCGGTCAGCGGCAGTTCGCCGTTGGTCGTGTCGACGATCACGTTTCCTTGCGGCCCCAACATCCGGTACAACGCGTCCAGGTCGACGGGGGCGCGACGGCGTACGCGCGGGTCGAACGGAGCGATCGGTCGCGGGACCTCGCCTTCCGAGGTCAGGGTCAGCCGCCGCTCGAGGTCGGTATCGACCTGCGCTCGCAGCTCGCGGGTCGTGAGCAGCGCCGAAGCCAACAGCACCAGCAGTGCGATCAACGCGGTGGCGCCGCCCAACGTGAGTGCCCAGCGCCAGCGGAGTGTCACTGCGCTCTCGCCACGTAGCCGACTCCGCGCACCGTGTGGATCAGCCGGGGCTCGCCCTCTGCTTCGGTCTTCCGGCGGAGGTACCCGATGTACACCTCGATCGAGTTCGAGCTCGTGGCGAAGTCGAGACCCCAGATCCGATCGAGGATCAGATCCCGCTCCAGCACGATCTCGGCATTGAACACCAACAACTCCAGGAGATCGAACTCCGTGCGGGTGAGCTGCAGCTCACGCTCCCCGCGGAAGGCCCGTCGAGAGCGGGGCTCGACAACGAGGTCGGCGAGGGTCAGGGAGTCGCCGGACTCCGACACCCCGCTCCGACGCAGCAGCGCACGGACCCGCGCCAGGAGCTCATCGAGCGAGAACGGCTTCGGGAGGTAGTCGTCGGCGCCGGCATCCAGTCCGGCCACCCGGTCCGTGACCTCGTGGCGTGCCGTGAGCATGAGGATCGGTGTCGAGTCGCCGCCGGCACGCATCATGCGTGCCACGTCGAGACCGGAACGGCCGGGCATCATCACGTCCAGGAGGACGGCGTCGAATCGATCGCCGTCGAGCGCGTCCATCGCAGCGTCGCCATGATCGGCCGTCTCGATCTGGTATCCCTCGAGCTCGAGCGCCCTACCCAGCGACCTGCGGATGCTCTCGTCGTCGTCGACGAGCAGAAGACGTCCGAGGCTGCTCATGACACGGGAGGCTATCGAGCCCGATCCTCGAGACTCGGGCACGGTCCGATTCTCAGCCGATTCTCAGACTCCGAGGAATCGTCCGACCCATTCGTCGGCCGGATGCGACGTCAGTTCGCTCCAGGTTCCCATCTGAACGATCCGTCCGGCGCGCATCAGCGCGACCCGATCGGCTACGGCCCTCGCCTCGTCGTGATCGTGTGTCACGTAGATGGCCGGGGTTCCGGTGTCATCCAGCAGGCGGGCGATGTCGCCGATGAGGCGGTCCCGGATCAGCCGATCGAGCGATCCCAACGGCTCGTCCAACATGACCAGCCGGGGACGGGGTGCCAGCGTCCGGGCCAGTGCGACCCGCTGTTTCTCACCGCCGGACAGCCCGTCGATGCTGCGATCGGTGAAGCTCTCCATCCCGACCCACGTCAGCGCCTCGGCGACACGGCGGCGCTGATCGTCGCGGCCCACACCGTGCATCTCGAGGCCGAACGCCACGTTCTGTCCCACGGTCCGATGGGGGAACAGGGCGAACGTCTGGAACATCAGACCGAAATCGCGGAGATGGATCGGCGTGTTCGTGATGCCCTCGCCGTCCCAATGGACGGTGCCCCGGTCGGGGCGCTCCAGCCCGGCGATCAGCCGCAGCAACGTCGACTTCCCACAGCCCGACGGACCGAGGATCGCAACGGTCTCGTCGCCGACGTCGAGCGAGACGTCGTCGACGGCGACCGTCTGGCCGAAGCGTTTGGTGATCGAGCGAACCGACAGCATCAGAACTCTCCCAGCTCGCCGGCGCGGAGGCGATCGATGGACAGGATCAGCGCCGTTGTGAGCAGCATGAGGACGACCGACAACGCCATCGCCGCTGTGAACGTGACCGCACCGGGACGTCCGAGCAGCCGGAAGATCAGCGTCGGGATGGTCACGCTGTTGGGTCTGACGATGAACGATGTCGCGCCGAACTCGCCCAACGAGACGGCGGCGGCGAAACCGGCGCCGACCATCGCCGCCCGGGAGACGATCGCGAGATCGACGTGGCGGAACACCTGCCTGGGCGACGCGCCCAGCACCGCGGCCGCCTCCCGCAGGTCCGAACGGATCGCCCGCAGCGTCGGAAGGGTCGACCGGACCACGAACGGGACCGCGACCAGGGCATGCGCCAGGGGGACGAGTAGCGTCGAACCCCTCAGGTCGATCGGCTCGTCGAGTGCCACGAGGAAACCGAATCCGATGGTGACCGCCGAGGTGCCGAGCGGGAGCATCAACACCGTGTCGAAGGTCGACGCCATGACGGTCGATCCGCGTGAGATCAGCGATGCGGCGATCAGCCCGACGACCGTCGCGATCACCGCACCGACCACGGCGAACAACAGCGAGTTGGTGATCGCCTCACCGGGCGTGATCGCCAACCGGCCCGGATCGATCAGGAACGCCCACCCTGCGAGGCCCCCTCGGAACGAACGGATCACGAGCACGATCAGGGGTGCAGCCAGCAGCCCGAGTGTTCCGGCCACAACCAACCACACGACCGCTCGCTCGGAGTCGGTCCTCGGCGGGCGAAGTACGCGTTCCTCGGGAGCCAGTTCCAGCCCGACACTCCGGGTGCGCTGATAGCGGCCGTAGGCCCACAAGATGACCACCACGCCCACCAGTTGGAGGACCGCCAGCGCCCCGGCGGCTCCGAGATCGAGGAACGTGGTCGCAGCCTGATAGATCTGCACTTCGATCGTCCGGTAGGTCAATCCGCCGAGGATGAGGACCACGCCGAAGGACGTGAACGTGAACAGGAAGACGATCGACAGCGCCGCCGCGATCGACGGGCCGAGGATCGGCAGCGTGGTGCGGAGAAAGGCCGTGAACGGTGACGCACCGAGCGAGCGGGCCGCCTCGACGACACCGCGGTCGACGCGGGACCAGACGCCGCCCACCGTGCGCACGACGACGGCGACGTTGAAGAAGACATGCGCAGCCAGAATGCCCCAGATGCTGTTGGACATGCCGAGCGCCACGAACGCCGATCCCACGACGACGGTCGGCAGCACGAACGGAACGGTCACCAGCGCCCTGATCAGTGACCGGCCGGGGAAGCTGAAATGCGACAGCACTGCGGTCAGTGGCATCGCCACCACGAACGTGAGCAACGTGGAGACCGCCGCCTGCCACAGCGTGAACCAGACGACCGACCGGGTCGTCGCAGATGTGAGGACGTCGCCGAATCCCTCGCCGATCGAGATCATCAGGATGCGAGCGACGGGGTAGACGAAGAAGTACCCGATGAACCCGACGGGAACGATCGCGAGGGCGATCCTCCCCGCTCGGGTGCTCACGACCCGAGCACGAGTTCGGACCACTCCTCGATCCATCGCTCACGGTTCTCTTCGACCAACCCGGGGTCCAGAGTGAGCGGCGAGGCCGGGATCAGGGTGTAGTCGACGAACTCCTGGGGAAGTTCGACGGTCTCGTTCGCCGGGAACACGAACCAGGTCAGCGGGATCGTCTCTTGGAACGTGGGGCTCAGCATGAAGTCGATCAGGAGTCCGGCCGCGTCGGGATGCTCCGAGCCCGCCAGGATCCCGGCGAACTCGATCTGTCGGTAGCAGGTCTCGTCGACGACCCCGGTCGGAGCCTCGTCGACCGGCGGGTCGGCGAAGATCACCTCGGCGGGCGGCGACGACGCATAGGACACGACGAGAGGGTCGTCGCCACCCCAGTGACTGAACTCCTGGTAGTACGCGGTGTCCCAGTCCGAGACGATGTTCACCCCGTTGTCGACCAGGGTGGTCCAGTAGTCCTTCCAGCCGTCCTCTCCGAACGTGGCGATCGTCGCCAGGAGGAACGCCAGGCCGGGCGACGACGTCGCCGGGCTCTCCACCACCAGGTCGGATGCGTACCCCGGTTCGGCGAGTTGTTCGATGTTGAGTGGTGGTGGGCTGTTGGTGTATGCGGACACGTCGTAGTTGACGCACACGTCACCGAAGTCGATGGGCGTCACGCGTCGTTCGTCGTCGAGGCGCAGCCGTTCGGGGACGTCTGTGAGCAGCGGAGAGTCGTAGGACTCGAAGATCCCGGCGTCGAAGGCCCTGGACAGGAAGCTGTCGTCGATCCCGAAGAGCACGTCGGCGACGGGATTGTCCTTCGTGAGGATCGCCTGGTTGGTCATCGACCCGGCGTCACCTGCCGGCAGCACCTCGACCTCGATTCCCGTGTCGGCGGTGAACGCCGCGAATGTCGCGTCGGTGACGCCACCGGCAAACGAGTCGTGCGAGATGATGGTCAACGTCTCGGGCAACTCCGGGCCGGTCGTCGTCGGCGGGTTGGTCGTGGCCGTCGACTCACCGGTCGTCGCCGGCACGTCGTTCGTCGTGGTCGTGGCCTGGTCGGTCGTGTCGCCGCAAGCGGCCAACAGCATCCCGACTGCCAGGATCAGCGCAGTGGTGCGCATGGGATTCCTCCTCATTCCTCGTCAGTCGGGAGCGGGGGGATCGGCTGAGTACTCCCTGTCTCGGCATTACCCGTGTCAGGTGCGTACGGTCGGAGCGATCGGCTCCCTCTCAGCCCGGTCACACCGAGCTCCCGTGTTCAGCCCGCAGGGTAGGGGATGGCGCGGGATAACGCGTCTCGTCGTATGGATGCTGTCTGCTCTCTGCTTGCGTAGGCTCGAAGCATGGCTGGACCGCATCTCGACCGTCCGTTCGATCTCGTCGTGTTCGGGGCGACCTCGTTCGTCGGGCAGATCTTGTGCCGCTACTTCGTGCAGCGTCACGGAACCGACGGTGATGTGCGGTGGGCGATCGCCGGGCGCAACCCGGACAGGCTGGATCGGATCGCCGGCGAAACCGGCGCCGACGTCGAGCGGATCGTCGCCGATGCCGCCGACTCCGACGACATGGAGCGGCTCGCCGAGTCCGCCCGGGTCGTGGTCTCGACCGTCGGGCCGTATGCGACGCACGGGTCGGAGCTGGTGGCCGCGGTAGCGGCTGCGGGGACCGACTACTGCGATCTCACGGGCGAACCTCACTGGATGCAGCTGATGATCGATGCCCACTCGGTCGAGGCGGAGGCGAGTGGAGCCAGGATCGTCCATGCCTGCGGTGTCGATTCGATCCCCTCCGATCTCGGGGTGCTGTTCACCCAGCAGCAGGCGATCGCCACGCTCGGCACCCATTGCAGCCAGATCAAGATGCGAGTGAAGGCGTTCAAGGGAGGATTCAGCGGCGGCACCGTCGGGACGATGATGAACACCATGGATGAGCTGTCTTCCGATCCAGGGCTCCGGAGGGTGCTCACCAACCCGTATGCCATCGCTCCCGAGGGCCAGCGCACCGGGGTCCGTCAGCCCAACGTGACCACACCGGTCAGAGACGAGGCGTCCGGACAGTGGCTGGCACCGTTCCTCATGGCGTCGGTCAACACCCGGGTCGTGCACCGGACCAACGCACTTCTCGGGCACCCGTGGGGCGGCGACTTCCTCTACGACGAGGCCTCGATGATGGGACGAGGACCCGGTGGCCTCGCTCGGGCCTCGGCGATGTCCGCCGGTCTCGCCGGCTTCATCGGGGCCGCCGCGATCGGCCCGGCTCGCTCGCTCCTACACCGCGTGCTGCCGGCTCCGGGAACCGGGCCGACCCCGGAAGAACAGGAGGGCGGCTACTTCGACATCCGTTTCTTCGGCACCACCGACGACGGGCGGTCCATCGCCACGAAGGTCACCGGCGACCGTGACCCCGGCTACGGGTCGTCGGCGAAGATGCTCGGCGAGGCGGCGACGGCGCTCCTATCGCTCGACGGGGTCGGCGGAGGGTTCTGGACGCCCGCCACCGCCTTCGGTGAATCGCTGATCGAGCCCCTCGAGCAGCACGCCGGGCTGACCTTCGAGGTCCTGGAGTAGAGCCTCGATGCCCGTGATCCTCATCGGAATCGCGCTCATCGTCCTGGGCCGATACGTCAATCGGGAGAAACGGATTCCGGAGGATGCGATCACCGTGTTCGGCAGTGTCACCGACATCAGAACCAAGAGGTCCCGTATCCACCGGAGCAGCAGGTTGTACGCCCCTGTGATCGCCTACGACCATCCACTGACCGGTCGCCGCGAAGTGCTCGAGCCGTCGGCGTTCTATGGTCGGAGCCCCGAGATCGGCGACACGATCGAGGTCGGCTTCAGTCCGAGCACGGGGCGCACCTATCGCGCTCCGGAATACCGGTGGGAGCATCTGGCCCTCTCGGGGTTCGGAATCGTGATGATCCTGTTTCAGGTGGCCGACTGGGTGTTCTGATCAGCGGCCGGAGCTGAACACGAGCACGACGTTGTGGCCTCCGAACCCGAAGGAGTTCGAGATCGCCACGGTCGGCTCCCAGTGCCTGGGCTCGGTGACGATGTCGGTCAGCCCGATCTCGGGGTCCTGGGTCGTCAGTCCGATGTTCGGGGGAAGCTCGCCACGGCTCATCGCGATCAGGCAGGCGACGGCCTCCACTGCCCCGCTGGCGCCGAGCGCATGCCCGGTCGTGCCCTTGATCGAGGAGATGGGAGGGTGGTCGTCACCGAAGACCCGCAGGAGGACCTGGGCCTCGGTTAGGTCGTTGAGTGCGGTGCCCGTCCCGTGGGCGTTGATGTAGCCGACATCGGCAGGAGTGATCCCGGCGTCTTCAAGCGCGAGTCGAACGGCTCGTTCGGCGCCGTCGCCGACGGGGTGTGGGGCAGTCATGTGGTGGGCGTCCGCAGTCGCGGCCGAACCGGCCACCTCGGCGATGATCGTGGCCCCGCGTGCGATGGCGGCCTCCCGCTCCTCGAGGACGAGGATGCCGGCGCCCTCGCCTGCGACGAAGCCGTCGCGGTCGACATCGAACGGGCGGGCGACACCGGTCGGGCTGAGCGCCCGCATCGCCGCGAATCCCTCGATGGTCGGGGGGCGGAGTGCTCCCTCCGCTCCGCCTGCGATCGCAGCGTCTGCGTATCCCCAGGCGATCTGGCGGGCGGCGTCCACGATCGCCTGTCCGCCTGCGGCACAGGCCACGACCGGTGTGCTGGCCTGTCCGCCGAAGCCGTACTTGATGGAGACGGCCGCGGTTGCGGCGTTGCACATCATCATCGGAATCCAGATCGGCGACAGCCGGGTCTCGCCCTCTGCGTAGGTGTTCAGGATGAGATCCTCCAGCGCCTTGAGGCCTCCGACACCGGTGGCGACGTCGACCGTCACGCGATTGGGGTCGATGTGGTCGAGCCCGCCGGCCATCTCGAGCGCCTCGTGCGTGGCGACAAGACCGAATTGGGTGAAGCGGTCGTAGCGGCGGGCCTCCCGCTTCGGGATCCACCGTTCCGGATCCCAATTCTGGACGGCATGGGGACCGGGGCCGGGCACCAACTGGAGGCCTTTCCAGAAGGACTCCTCTCCGATACCGGCGGCGGACACCACGCCCAGCCCGGTGACGACGACTCTTCGCTGTTCCACGCGCCCATTCTGCCCGGTTCGGTGGCGAATGTCCGGTTCGCCCGGGGTCTCTTCATACTCCTCTTCGACCATGCGAATCCCCTCACACATCCTCGATCGGCCTCTCGACGGCGTCCGCCTCGACGCTGCAACCCTCCGCGACGTGACCGCACGCGGGCCGGTGCTGCTGGCCTTTCTCCGGCATTTCGGTTGACTGTTCCCCAAGGAGATCGTCTCCGATCTCCGGAGGGTCGCCGTGTGCGACCCGACATTTCCGACACCGGTCTTCGTCTTCATGGGGACACCCGACGAGGGTCGAACGTTCCTCGACGCCCACTGGCCGGGTGGGGTCGGGATCGCCGATCCCGACAAGATCCTCTACGAGGCGTTCTCGGTGCCCAGAGGAAGTCTGCGTGAGATGTTCGGCCTCGGATCGTGGATCGCCGGTGCCAGGGCAACCCTCAAGGGCAAGATGATCGGCCGGCGTCACGGGGACCCCTGGACGCTCCCCGTGCTCGCAGTCGTCGACGGGCAAGATGTGCTCTGGCAGCACATCGGCACCCATGCCGGAGACCATCCGCGGCCCGATGACATTCCCCGGAGCATCACGCGATGACACGCGGCCTCACGCTGGTGGCGGTGCACGGCAACGGCGGCGGAGGCTTCCGCTTCCAGCGAGTTCACGAACACATCGACGGCGACATCCGATTCGAAGCGGTGACCCTCCCCGGCTTCGGCGGGCGGCCGGCCGACCCGAGCCTGCTGAGCCTGACCGACTACGCGGAGCAGTTGTGGTCGGAGATCGATCGGTTCGACGGCCCGGTCGTCGTGCTCGGGCACGGCATCGGCGGGTCGATCGCGCTCGACATGATCCAGCGACACCCGGTCGACGGACTCATCATCCACGCACCGGTCGGTACGAGGCTCGACGAACGGCTGTTTCCGAAGTTGATGAAGCCCGAGCTGATCCGCCGCCTGGTCCGGTGGGGGATCGCCTCCCGGCTGACGAGGCCGTTGACGTCTCGGGTGTTCTTCGGTGGAGATGTCCCTCGGGACTACCGGGACGAATTCCTCTCCGAGTACGCCCGCGCCCAGTCCTTCTCGCAGATGTTCGACGTCATCACCGCCGAATGGTGGGAGTCGCTCTCGCCGATCGACGTGCCCTCCGTGCTGCTGTGGGGCAGCGAGGACCGGGTGCTCGGCGCCGACCAGGTCGACGACTATCGGCGGCTACTGCCGCGGGCGGAGATCGACGTGGTTCCCGGATGGGATCACTTCCCCATGGTGGAACAGCCCGCCGAATACGCCGCCACGATCACCGCGATCGCCGACAGGCTGCTCTCCGGTGAGCCGGCACCGCTCAGACTCGGCTGCGGATCCCTGGCGGGAGTGGGACCGAAAGCGGCCCTCCTCGACCGGGCTCGCGCTGGGGGGATGCCCGTGCCGAGGGGGTTCGTCATCCCCGACGGTCAGGGGCCGCCATCGTCGCACGACCTGGACGGTGATCTCGCAGTGCGATCGGCCTTCTCGGCCGAAGACGGTGCCGAGTCGTCCAACGCAGGTCGATTCCGCTCACTGCTCGACGTGAGCCCGGATGAACTCGGCAGCGCCGTCGATCGGGTTCGCTCCTCGGCTGACGAGCGGACCGGCCGTCTCGACGTGCTCGTCATGGAAATGGTCCCTGCGGTCACGGCCGGCATCGCCTTTGCAGAGCGAGGCTTCGAGGACGACCTGATCGAGTGGGTCGACGGGTTGGCGGCGGATCTCGCATCCGGTTCGGCTTCCGGCAACACACTGGAACTCGCCCGGCTGCGGATCGGGGAACGACCGGCGCGCGACTTGCCCGGATGGCAGCAGCGCCTCGCGTCGTTGCTCCGGGAGGTGAGAGGGGAGTTCGGCGACACCGACTGGGACATCGAGTGGGCTGATGACGGCGAGACCTGCTGGCTTATCCAGGTGAGGCCGATCACGGCAGCCACACTGCGCAACGAAGCGTTCACCATCGCCAACCACAAGGAGATCCTCCCCGACCCGCCCTCGGTGTTCATGACATCGGTGATCGCAGAGGGCTCGCCAGAACTGTTCGACTACTACCGCATGTTCGATCCTGAACTCACCGACGAGCGCGACTTCATCGAGGTCTTCGACGGCCGGCCGCTCATCAATCTGTCACTCATGACCGACTTCATGCGCTCGCTCGGCCTGCCACCCAGGCTCGTGACCGACTCGATCGGCGGGACCGATACCTCTGGTGAAGGGCTTCGACCCTTGCGGATGCTCACCCGGTGGCGGGCGCTGCTGGGGCTCGCCTGGGCACAGGCCACCGCCAAACCGTTCACCCGCAAGAAGCTGGCACAGATCCGGGCATCGACCGCCATGCCTGCGAGGTCGTTCTCCGAAGCCGTTGACCGGTTGCGCGAGGTCTACGTGCTCACCGTCCATGGGATGACCGCGCTCAACACCGCGGCCAGCGCTCCCACGGCGCTGCTCCGAGCCGCTGGAACGCTCGCCGAGCACTCGAGCCGGACTGAGACGGCGGCAACGAAGATGTTCCGGGACCTCGGCGAGGTCGGAGCCACGGTGGGCGATGACTTCGACCCCGGCCGGCCTCCATTCGACGATCTGAACTTCGCTCGAGCATGGCAACACTGGCTCGACCGTTACGGCCATCGGGGCATCTTCGAGTCGGACATCTCACGCCCCCGCTACGACGAGGATCCCGCCCCGATCCTCCACAGCATCCTCCGCTCGGTCCGTCTCGACCGCCGTCCCGAGCGGTGGACGCTTGGCGGTCTGGCCACGCTCCCGATCTGGCTGATCGCAAGGCCGGCGATCGCCGCACGCGAGCAGTTCCGGTCCGACGCAATGCGGGGGTTCCACACCCTGCGAAACGACCTCCGGCGGCTGGCAACCGATGCGGGCGTGGACCCTGACGACCTCTGGCTGCTCGACGTCGACGAGGTGCGCTCGCTCGATGCAGGATGGCGGCCGGACAGTGACCTCCTCGCCCGGCGACGCACCGAGCAGGACGAGCGCCGCACGTCTCCGATCCCCGATGTGATCCGTCGCTTCGATCCGCCCGTCATGGGTGAGCGGTCCGATTCCTTCACCGGCGTCGGGCTGGTGAAAGGCACCGTCGAAGGCACCGCCTGGGTCCTCTCCGAACCCGCCACACGCCTCCCCGAAGGCTTCGACCCCGACCGCACGGTGCTGGTGGCTGCGAGCGTCGAGGCGGGCTGGCTGCCCACGTTCGGTCTGGTGTCCGGCGTCGGCGTGGAGATCGGAGGAGACCTCTCCCACGGCTCGATCATCCTCCGAGAGGTCGGGCTTCCGGCCGTGACCAACCTCACGGGTGTTCACGGCTCGGTGCGGACCGGTGACCTGGTACGGCTCGACGCGAGTCGAGGCAGGCTGGACGTCTTGGAGCGGAGCGAGCCATGACGCTGCTGCTGCACATGGCTGCGACCTGGGCGATGGTCGGGTTCATCTGGACGATCCAGGTGCTCGTGTACCCGCTGATGAAGGAGGTGCCGGAGGACGGATTCTCCCGCTTCGAGGCGTTCCATCAGCGGCGGGTCACCGCCGTCATCGCACTGTTCGGCCCGCTCGAAGTGGTGATGGCCGCCTTGGTGTTCCTCACCGTCGACGCCGTGCCGACCTGGCTGTCCTTCGGTTCCGGCGCCGTGCTGGCAGCGATCTGGACGTCGACGGCGTTCTTCTACGCCCCGCTCCACGCCCGACTTGCCGGCGGCTTCGACGAGCAGTTGCACAACCGGCTCGTGTCCACGAACTGGCTCCGAACCATCGCCTGGACCGCGCGAGGGCTGGCGGCCGCCTGGATGCTCACGTTCTAGGAGATCATCACCAGCCCGCCCAGGCTGTGGGCGAGGATCGCCCACCAGATCGTCCCGGTCCTCTTCGACAGCCACGCCAGGTAAAGGCCCATGAGGGTGGGGCCGATCACCATGGCCAGCTGAGGTCCGCCTTCCGAGATCGAGCCTGGCACCAGGTGCCACAGACCGAACATCACGCTCGGCCACACGACCCGGTGCCAGGCGTTGTCCGGGAAGGTCGCCAGGAAGACGCCGCGCCAGAGCATCTCTTCGAACACCCCGTTGGCGAACGTCGAGATCGCCAGCAGCACGGCGGCTCCGGTCGTTGCCTTGTCGTATCCCATGCCTGGGACCAGGAATCTCACCGCCGCTGCCATGGCGACGACGAATCCGACATGCCCCAGAGTCTGCGTTGTCGCGCTGCGAGGACGGATCAGGTCCCAGGTGCGCCGGCGACCGAGCACCCACACCGAGAAACCCCACCCCCAGACGGCCCAATAGAACGACATCCCGACGAACCAGGCGAGCTGCCCGCCGACTGCATCCCCGAGGGCGGCGTCGGCAACCCCGAACACCGGATAGGTGACGGCGATCAGCGCAAACGGCGCAAGTGTGACCAGGAGACGAGTGCGAACTGATCTCGAGTCGGCACGCTCTGTCTCTGCGGTGAAGGCACTCATCTCTTGTCATCCAGGTGGAACGCCAGTCATGGTCCCCAGGTGTATCTCGTACTCGTGGCGCACGATCTCGGGGCAGACCCATCCGCCGGGCGAGGCGTCGACGGACACGATGATCACGCCGTCCGCAATCGAGACGCCGTTGATCCAGCCGTATTCATCAGAGAGCTGGAGCACCGATCTCCACTCGAGCCCGTCGGGCGAGAACCACACGGTCGGGAAGACCCAATCCACCGTGAAGCTCCAGGCGGTGAACCCCGATGCGAACCCTGCCAGGTCGGTGAGCTGGAGAGGGTGCTCCATCGCGACTGGCTGCCAAGTCCGACCGCGGTTCGCGCTGCGCCATATCCCGTCTCCGTTGACGGCGATCACCGTGTCACCGGACGCGGCCAGGTGGACGGGGCCGGCTGCCGGATTGGCAACCTGGGTCCACCAGGCACCGTCAACGCTGTACGCCATCACAAAGCCGCCGGACCCGACCTCGAGCTGAGCGAGAAAGCCGTCGTTGGTCGCCACCAGCTCGACACCGTCGACCTCGTCGGTCCACCGCTCAGGGGTCTCTGCGACGAGCGAGGCGAAGGGGTTCGGGAACTCGACCAGGCCGGTCTCGGTCACGGTCCAGACGCCGAGATGGCCGTCGAAGTCGGCTGCCATGATGATCGTGGTGTCGCGCCCGGAGGCGACAGCCACGCCGGAGGTGTTCGGTCTGACCGACTCGAGCGACCCGATGCGCTGCCACGTTCGACTGACCGGCTCCCATACGTCCACAGCCACCTTGCCCCGTGCGGCGGTGAGCTCCTCGAACGACATGGCGAGGAGCCGGTCGGCGCCTGAGACCAACCGGAACGGCCAGGGTCGCGATGTGATCTCGCCGCTGGCGACCTCCCGACTCCACTCTTGGGGCTCGAGCGGTCCCGGATACCAGTGAGGCTGGACCGGGAACGGCTCCCACTCGACGCCATCGGCAGACCAGACCACTTCGCCGGTTCGACCGGCCTGAAAACCGATGCATCCGGTGTCGTCCTCCTCGATGAGAGAGCTCGGCGCCTCGAAGTCCTGGACCGCCAGCCCGACAAGCATGGATCGCCATTCGGTGATGTGTGAGACTCCGAAGTCGAGAGTCGTCGTCGTCCAGCCCAGGTCGGGCGCTGGCGTCGGCGTCGGCTCCGAAGTGGCTGCTGGACGAGACGTGGTGGTGGTCTGAGGCTCCATCGGCGGTCCCAACGGCTCAGTCGGGTCGCTCATCGAGCTCGTGCCCGAGCACGATGAGAGCATGAGGAAGAGCGTTGTTGCGATTGCCAGGCGGGTGCGATTCACGGCTGCCTCCCGATGGGTGCGTCCAGAACCCATCGTCTCCGGTTGGAGACTCACCGAGCAAGAGTCCAACGCCCATGGTGCGAGACCCGCACAACCGTGGTGTTCGACGGCTCGATCGGATACCGTCTGGGTCACGGACAGGCGAATCAGAGGACGCACGGTGTTTGAGGCAGCGGAACAAGACGGACAGGCGACCGACACGATCGCCGAGCTGGAACAGCTACGAGCCGAGGTCGATCGGCTCAGGACCGAACGCGACAAACTGCAGGCCGAGCTCGACAAGGACAAGCCGCTCCACCCGTTCCAGGTCGAGTTGCTGAAGATGCAACGCCACCTCGAAGCTCAGCAGATTCCCATGATCGTGTTGTTCGAGGGCCGTGATGCCTCGGGGAAGGGTGGGTCGATCCGTCGGATCACCCGGTTCATGAACGAGAAGCGGTTCCGGGTCGTGGCGCTGGGCAAGCCCACCGAGGAACAGAAGACGCAGTGGTACTTCCAGCGGTACGTCACCCAGTTCCCCTCCGGCGGCGAGATCGTGCTGTTCGACCGGTCCTGGTACAACCGGGCGCTCGTCGAGCCGGTGTTCGGGTTCTGCTCCAAGGAGGACTACCGGGACTTCCTCAAGGGCGTCCAGGGATTCGAGAAGGATCTCGTGCGTCAGGGAACCGTGCTGGTCAAGCTCTATTTCAGTGTCGACAAAGCAACCCAGGCCGAGCGGTTCGCCAGACGGAAGAACGATCGCCTGCGGCAGTGGAAGCTGAGTGAGATCGACATGCAGGCGCAGGAGTATTGGAACGAGTTCACCGAGATGAAGCATCGGATGCTGGAGCGCACGTCTACGACCGCCGCACCATGGACGATCATTCGCTCGAGCTCGAAGCCGAAGGCGCGGTTGAACGCCATGAAGGTCATCCTCAACGCCGTCGACTACGACGACCGGGATCGAAGCCTCGACTTCACCCCAGACCCCGAGATCGTCGTCTCCGGTGAGGACGAGCTCGACCGGATGGACCGTGAGCGGGACCGCTTGGGTCGCTCGCTGCTCTGATCAGCGGGTGCGAGGTCGGTTTGCGCAGTCTGTACAGCCCTGCTGCGCAACTCGTATAGTCGTGGTAGCCGACTCCGGGCGGGGTGTTCTGCGCTCACTCTGCCCGGAGTCGTATCTGTCTAGATGGCCAGCGCCTCGTTCGACAGTTCGAACAGCGGGTCCGCCGGGGCGAGCACCGACGCGAGCAGCCCATTGGCGGTCGGGAGGATCTGCTCGCAGTAGAACCGGGCGATCGACTGCTTGGCGGGCAGCGTGTCGTCTTCGGTTCCCGCCTCGATGAGTGCCTGTGCAGCCAGCGCGGCCCGGGCGAGGAAGGCGCCGCCGACGACCGTGCCCCACATCCGTGTGAAGGGCGTGGCCCCTGCCACCGCATCGGCGTACTCGCCGGACGCCATCTTGGCGCCGACATGGGTCGAGGCCTCGGTCAGCGACTCGATCGCACGATCCAGCTCGTCGGCCGAATGTGCGAAACCGTCGATCCCGCGGAGTTCCGCGGCCAGACCGCTCATCTCGGTGAGATACTCCTTCACGACCTGGCCGTCCCGGAGCGGCACCTTCCGTGTGACCAGGTCCAGCGCCTGGATGCCGTTGGTCCCCTCGTAGATCGGAGCGATACGGGCGTCGCGGAGGAACTGGGCGGCGCCGGTCTCCTCGACGTACCCCATCCCGCCGTGGACCTGCACACCGAGCGATGCCATCTCGACACCGAGATCGGTGCACCAGGTCTTGAGGATCGGGATCATCAGCGCGACTCGTTCGCCGGCCCGGGTGCGAGCGTCTTCGTCTTCGCCGTGGCTCTCGATGTCGATCCTGGCGGCGGTGTCGTAGAGCGCGGCCCGCATCGCCTCGTTGTTCGCCCGGATCGTGAGCAGCATGCGACGGACATCGGGATGGTTGACGATGGCGGCAGGGGCGTCCCCACCGAGTGGCTTCGACTGCACCCGCTCGGAGGCGTACCGGGCGGCCTTCTGGTAGGCCATCTCTCCGATTGCGAGGCCCTCGACGGCGACCCCGATCCGGGCGGAGTTCATCATCGTGAACATGTACTTCATGCCCCGCTGCTCTTCACCGACGAGATAGCCGACGGCGCCGCCCGCGTCACCGAACGCCAGCACGCACGTCGGGGAGGCGTTGATCCCCATCTTGTGCTCGATCGAGACCACCTTGACGTCGTTGCGCTCGCCTGGGTTTCCGTCGGCGTCGGGGATGAACTTGGGAACGATGAACATCGAGATCCCGCGGGTGCCGGGAGCGGCGTCGGGCGTCTTGGCAAGCACCAGGTGAATGATGTTCTCGGTGAGGTCGTGCTCGCCCCAGGTGATGTAGATCTTCTGGCCGGTGATCCGGTACGTGCCGTCGTCCTGTTTGACGGCTTTCGTCGAGATCGTTCCGAGGTCGGAACCGGCGTGCGGCTCGGTCAAGCACATGGTCCCCGTCCACTCGCCCGTCGCCAGCTTCTCCAGATAGGTGGCCTGCTGTTCGGTGGAGCCGTGCTCGATCAACGCGTCGATGGCGCCTTGGGTGAGCAGCGGGGCGAGGGAGAAGGCCATGTTCGCGGAGGTGAACATCTCCTGCAGCGCGATCCCCACCGCATAGGGGAAGCCGCCGCCGCCGGCCATCTCGGGGAGGTGGACGCCGGGCCAGCCGGCGTCCACGAACTTGCGGTATGCCTCCTTGAACCCCTCGGGTGTGGTCACCGATCCGTCGTCGTTGAGGACCGATCCCTCCTGGTCTCCGACCCAGTTGGTCGGGGCGATCACCTCGGAGAAGAATCGACCCGCTTCGGCGAGCACACCTACGGCCGTGTCCGGGTCGGCATGCTGGAAGCCGTTGAGCTTCGACACATGTTCGAGGCCTGAGATGTGGCGGAGTACGAACTCCATGTCGGCGATCGGGGCGGTGTATTCGGACACGAGATCTCCCTGGAAGAGGCTGTCTTCGAGGATACCGACCAAACGGTCGGTATCAGAAGGCTTGCCGGCCGGCGGGTGCCGGGCAGACGAGCGAATCCCCGGGAATGGCGAGCTGCGTGAGATGGTTGGGAGCAGTGATGGCGACCAAGACCGGACCCGACTCGAAACGCGAGCGAGCGCAGGCACGGGCACGTGCCGAGCGTCGGAGCCGAACCCTCACGATTGCGACCCTCGGAGTGATCGGCGTCGGCCTGATGGCGATCGTGATCGGCTCGTTCCGGGGTGGAGCCGACGCTCCGACCGGAGTCACCGAACCGAACGCCTGGGACCTCCCGCAGCTCGATGGAGACGGTCGCATCACGTTGGCGGAATTCGAAGGGACGCCGACCGTGGCGGCCTTCTTCGCGTCGTGGTGCGCGGTGTGTGTCGACGAGTTGCCGGAGTTCGCTGCGGTCTCCGAACTGGTCGGTGACCAGGTCGCCTTCGTGGGTATCGACACGATGGACAACGGAACCGGTCTCGGACTTGCCGAGCGAACGGGGATCGCCGGTCTGTGGCCCCTGGCGCGCGATGTCGGGGGCATCGATGGGCGAGGGCTCGCCTCGGCGTTCGGTGCCCAGGGATCTCCGATGACCGTCATCTATTCGGCCGACGGCGAGCCGCTCGACATCATCCGCGGTGGCATCTCCGGCCAGGCCCTGATCGACCGTTTGGTCGACCTGTTCGACATCGACGTGTAGCCGAGTTGGACAAACCATTTCGTAACAGGTTGCATACTGAACCGTCTTCAGTTCTGACAGCAACATGCCGAGGGATAACTCATGCCATGTTCGGGGGAGCACACAGTCAATCGTGCCATCAGGGTCCTGATGGCGTTCGTCGTCGCCGTCGCCACCTTCGCGGTCGCGCCTGCTGAAGCCCAGGCCGTCGAGTCGGCGGCGCCCGTCCTCGAAGCCTTCGATCTCAACACGATCGTGTTTCCGGTCATCAGCGACCGCGACCCTCTCTCCGACTCCTTCGACGACTGCCGCGGATCCGGGTGCAGCCGCCTGCACGGAGCGACCGACATCATGCGTCCGAAGATGACCCCGGTCGTGGCTGTCGCCGACGGCGTGGTGTCGTGGATGGGCACCGTCGAAGAAGGCAACTGCTGCTATCTCTTCATCGACCATCCCGGCGACTACAAGACCGGATACATCCATCTCAACAACGACACACCCGGTACCGACGACGGACTCGCCAACGGCATCGCCGAGGGAATCACCGAAGGCACGGTGGTGCGGAAGGGTCAGCTCATCGGGTGGGTCGGCGACAGCGGCAACGCCGAGTACGCCGGATCGCATCTGCATTTCGAGGTTCGCTACTACGGCAACGGGTTCGAAGAGCGAATCAACCCCTATCCATATCTCCTGACGGCGCCGATCCTGTCCGAGCCGGGCGGCGCCCCCGCTCCGCAGCCACCAGAAGCCTTCGTCGGGTCGTCGTTCGTCGACGACGACGGCTCGCCACACGAAGCCGACATCGAGCGTCTCGTCGAGTTGGGTGTCACCCGCGGCTGCAGTGAGACCGAGTACTGCCCACAGGATTCGATCACTCGCGGCCAGATGGCCGCGTTCGTCCGCCGCTATCTCGATCTTCCCGTCGCATCCGCCGGTGCCACCTACACCGACACAGACGGCCACCTCTTCTCGGATGACATCGAAGCGATCACCCGAGCAGGTATCGGGTTCGGCTGCAGCGAGTTCGACTACTGCCCAGATGCACCACTGACTCGACAAGAGATGGCGAGGTTCCTCGTCGGGACGTTCGGCATCCCGTTGCCCGCATCCCCGACAGGCGTCTTCGACGACATCGACGCCAACCCGTACGCCAAGTACATCGAAGCGATCGAAGTCGTCGGTGTCACCCTCGGTTGTACCGAGACCTCCTACTGCCCCTCCAACGTCGTCACCCGCGAACAGATGGCCTCGTTCTTCGTCCGCGGACACGATCTTCCCTAGGCGCACGAGGCTGGTTCTGCCCTCCTGACGGCACACCCGCCGTTGGGGTCGCAACGGCCCGCAGCCAACAACCCGGGTCGTGTCGGGGCAGCTGGATCGGTCTTCTTTGGGGGACAAACAGACATGGCGCTCGCCAGATCTTCAAGGGCCAAAGCCAAGAGCCAAGGGCTGAGGGCGATGCCGCCCTCACACCGCCTGGCTCATCGAGATGATCTCAACCAGCGTGGGGCGGTCGGTGATCGCCAATGCTTCCTCGAACACCGCCGGGAGGTCGGCGGTATCCGACACCCTGAACCCGACGCCGCCGCACAGCCGGGCGTACTCGGCGAAGTCGGGGTTGACCAGCGACGTCTGGTAGATCGGGTGCAACGCACCGACCTGCTCACGTGAGATCTTCCCGAGCTCGGAGTTGTTCAACAGCACGTGGGTGATGCCCATCCCGTACTTCACGGCCGTCGTGAACTCGGCCATGTACTGGCCGAATCCGCCGTCGCCCGATACGGAGACGACCTTGCGGCCCGTGCCGACCGTCGCAGCCCACAGCCCCATTGCCGCCGGGAAGGCGTACCCGATCGATCCGAGGTATCCCGACATCACCACATCGAGACCTCGCTTGGCTTCGAGGTAGTGCCCGAAGGCGTATGTGTTGTTGCCCACATCGACTGCCAGCGCCGCGTCTTCGTCGAGTGCCTCTCCCAGGGCAGCGAAGACAGCGGCCGGATGCATCCGACCGGCCTCGTCGGTCTGAGCGGCTCGGCGGGCTTTCACCTGGCGCCAGTCCGCGACCCGCTCGGCCATCTCCCGGCGGATCCGGGGACGGTCCTTCGCCTCGAGCCGGGCGGACATCAACTCGATGGTGGTGCCGATCTCGCCCCACAATGGAACGTCGACGGTGTGGAACTTGCCGAGCGTCATCCGATCGAAGTCGATCTGGATGGTCGGGACCCAGGTGGCGATACCCGAGTGGTTCGAGAACGAGGCGCCGACGACCAGCTGGGCGTCCGCCTCTGTCATCATCGCCGAGGCGATCGGAGTGCCCGAGCGACCGACCACTCCGCAGGCCAATGGGTGGTCGTCGGCGATCAGCCCCTTCGCCCTGAACGTGGTGATCACAGGCGCGTCGATCCTCTCGGCGAGTTCGACCACCGCATCACGATGAGTCCTGGCCCCGTTCCCCATGATGATCACCGGTCGGTCCGCACCGGTGATCAGCTCGATCGCCCGGTCGAGCTCCGTCATCGGCGGAGCGATCCGTGGTGATCCGATCCTGCCGGCCTTCGGCCGCTCGGGTGGTTCGTCGAGTCCCGGAAGGCTCTGGACCTCGTCGGGGAAGATCAGATGGGCGACGTCGCGTTCCACGATGGCATGTTTGAGGGCGAGGGCCATCAGCTCCCCGGCGTTCTCGACGCCGAGCACGGTCTGGCTCCACTCGGCGACCGACTCGAACGCCGACGCCAGGTCCACCTCCTGGAAGGTTCCGGGCCCGAGGACCTGGGAGTTGACCTGGCCGGTCAGCGCCAGGATCGGTGCCCGGTCGAGCTTGGCGTCCCACAAGCCCGTGAGCAGGTTGGTTGCGCCGGGGCCGGCGATCGAGAAGCACGCCGCCGGTCGTCCGGTGAGCTTTGCGTATCCGGAGGCGGCGAACGAGGCGGCGCCCTCGTGACGGATGCCGACGTACCGCAGACGCCCGTCCTCTTCGGCCAGGCGGAGCGCGTCGGCCAGCCCGAGATTCGAGTGGCCGACCATGCCGAACACCGTGTCAACGCCCCAGTCGGTCATGACGTCGACCATTTGATCCATGGCCGTCACCGTGCGACGACGGACGGGAAGCTCCGCGTGGAGGCCGTCCTCGCGCTCTTCGACACGGAAGCAGGTGGCTGCGTCATCGAAGCCGTCCGGGGGCTCGCCGCTGACTGGGTCGTACTCGTACCCGTGCCACGGGCACCGGAGCCAGCCCTTATCGTCGAGTTCCCCGTCGCCGAGCGGGCCACCCTGATGAGGGCAGCGGTTGTCGAGCACCCCGAAGCCCGACTCCGTCCTGATCACGGCGAGCGCCATCTCGTTGGCGACGACGGTCGTGACCCTGCCTTCCTCCAGCCCGCCGTGATCGATCCGAAACCATTCGCAGTCAGTCATCGCGCCTCCCTTCGAGGATTGAACCTATCCCCGAGGAGCCGGCCTTGGTGGATCGAATCGCGAGACGGTCGGACTCCCGACAGGCGGACCCGGTCAGTCGGTGGTGAGCGCTTCGACGATCTTGGGGACGATCTCGCCTGCCGGTCCGGCGATCTTGACGTGGGCCGACCGGTCGTGGTCGGTCCGACCCTGGTTCACGATCACCATGGGAGCACCGCGGCGTCGTGCCGCCATCGGGAACTCGGCAGCCGGATAGACCGACATGGTGGAACCGATGACGAGGACGGCGTCGGCTGCGGAGCTGAAGCGATCGGCCTTCTCGATCTCGGCCGGTGGGAGCAACTCCCCGAACATCACGGTCGAAGGCTTGAGGATGCCGCCGCACTCGAGACACGGTGGATCGAGCTCGCCGGCATCCACGCGTTCGAGCACGTCCTCGATGGGCTGTTCGGACGCGCAGCCCAGACACACGACTCGCCGAACGTCACCGTGGATCTCCGAGATCGATTCGCGGGAGATGCCGGCGACCAGATGGAGGCCGTCGACGTTCTGGGTGATGACGCCCGACGTCAGTCCCGCCGACCACAGCCTGGTGACCGCGATATGGGCCGGGTTCGGGGCGATGTCCGACCGCGCACCCCACAGGGCTCCCTCCGCATGCATCCTCCACCCGTCGATCCTGCGTTGCGGGCTCTGGAGGTACCGGTCGATCGTGAAATCATCGGGATCGACTCTCGTCCACAGTCCGTTCGGTCCGCGGAAGTCGGGGATCCCGCTCTCCGTCGAGATGCCTGCTCCCGTGTAGACGAGGATGCGACGGTGAGGTGACAGCGTCGCGATCGCCTGGGCGAGTTTCATCGACATCCTGTGGTCCCTCCGGGCACGTCAAAGGGCGGACCGATGGTCCGCCCCCGAGTACAAGTCTTGGTTTCGGTCAGACGCCTACGGTGCTGCGCTCTTCCATCTCGACGAAGATCGAACGCACGTCGAGCGCGAAGTCGATGATGTGTGCGGGTAGAACTGCGCCGTGCTTCTCGAGGAATTCGTCGACGACGACGGTTCCTTTGCGAGTGTCGGTCATGGTCGTCTCCATTCTGTTCTACCTCGTCGACACCGTCTCCGGTGCCACCGGTTCGTGTTCCATCTGTGTCAACACCGATCTTGGTGCCACGCATTCCTTATCGGCAATCATGTACCCATCTTGCGGAGCGTCAACCCTCACGTTTTCAACGCCGCAGATCCTCATCGTACTGGGTGGCGCGGCTTCGGACGGTGTAGACCGAATCCCCGCTCAGGACTCCGCCGCGACCGAAGAGCCGGCCGAACTGCCAGTTCGACAATCCGAGCTCCGGTTTGTTCAAGGCGAACTGCCCGTCGACCCACCGGGTGAAGCCGTCGCCGACGAACGGTGAGTCGATCTCGTCGAAGAAGCGGTCCACCTGGTCGCGAGTCCGTGCTGATCAGGCTGGCAGCGAACCGGGGGCTGAGCGTGTTGAACAGGTCGACGGCGTGGTCGACGTCCCGGACGATCGCCAGGGTCACCTCGGGGCTGTTCTCCCACTCCCACTCCCGCCCGAGATCGTCCCAGCCCAGGGTGGATGTCTGCGGCTCGGTGACGTCCCCCTCGGCTCGGGTGATCGCCACCTCGGAGAACCACCCGCTCGGGATGGTCCCGGCTTGCTCATCGACGACCCACAGCTTCGGGTTCGCTCCGCGCAGCCGGGCGGCTTCCTCCAGTGCATCGAGGAGCACCGGAATCAAGCGGTCGGCCGCCGCCTCGGTGACACAGCAGGTGTTGAGTGTGTTGCACACCTTGCGGTCGAGCGAGTTGACGACCGCCGAGCGGAATCGGTGCGGGTCGGCGTCGGCGTCGGCCACGATCCACGCTCCGCCGGTGCCGTGCAGGCTGACCGGGATGCCGGCCTGTCGGGCGACCGCCCCGAGTTGAGAGACCGCCCGACCAGAGCCACGGGCGACGGCGAGCGCCAGCGTCGGCATCGAGAACATCGCCCAGCCGGCGGCCCGATCTGCCGAGTCGACCAAGCTGACGGATCCGCGCGGCAGTCCCGAGAGTTCGAGTGCGGGCTCCAGCGCATGAGTGACGATCGCACGGGCGGTCCCGAGCGCATCGGACCCGATGCGGAACACCACCGAGTTCCCGGAACGCAACACGCCGGTGGCGTCGGCGAAGACGTTCGGTCGGCCCTCGAAGACGAAGCCGACCGGCCCGACCCCGGCCAAGACCTGGTCGAGCTTCCATCCATCGTGTTCCACCGTCTGGGTGATCTGACCCCGGATCGACGGGGCGGACGCCCACGATCGGAGCCCGTCGACCATGTCCATCCGCATCTTGGGGGTGAGTTCGAGTCTGGTGGTCGACCGTCCGCGGGCCGCGGCCGATTCCATGTCGGCGGCGTTCGCCGCCGCGATCGGAGCGAACGCCTCGTCCTCTTCGAGACGATCTGCGAACGTCAGGTAGAACGCAGAGATGCGGTCGTCGGAAACGGACCGAAGCTCTGCGAAGGCGGCCGCGGCGGCATGGACCGCGTCCGCTGCGGTGATCCAGGCCGCTTCGGGGATGTGGAGGAGGTCCCCGGTGTCCTGGACGACGACCAGTCGATCTCCCGCCGAGAACGCGGCAGCCAGCTCGTCGCTCACGTGCGTGATACGGTCACCGCCCCACGGGATCGGCATGCCTGGGGTGAGAGATGTCAGTTTCATGGCTGCTTCGAAGGGTAAAGGAAACCAGATGCCCGCCACCGAAGAATCGCGAAGCTCGCTCGAGCTGATCGCCGATCGTCGGTTCGGTCCCTATTTCTTCGGCAATCTGTTCTCGAACGCCGGCAACTGGTTCCAGAACATCGCCGCCGGGATTCTTGTGTTCGAGATCACCGGATCGAACACGAAGGTCGGCTTGATCTCGGCGATCCAGTTCGGCGCCATCCTGTTGTTCACCCTCTGGGCCGGGAAGCTCAGCGACCGGGTCAACCGTCGACGCATGCTGCTGTTCTCCCAGATCCTCGCCTGGATCGGGGCGCTGGGTCTGGCGATCACGATCCTCGTGATCGGCGACGACAACATCACCAGTCCTCTCCCGGTGTATCTGGCGACTGCCGTGATCGGTACGGGATACGCCCTGAGCCTCCCGGCCCTCCAGGCGCTGGTTCCTGCGCTCGTCCGGCCGGGTGATCTGAAGCAGGCGATCGCGCTCAACTCGGTGACCTTCAACCTGGCCCGAGCGTTCGGCCCAGCGGTGGCCGGGTGGGTGGTCGCAGCCTTCGGCGCCGGTGTCGCCTTCGGAGTGAACGCCCTGTCGTTCCTTCCGCTGATCATCGTGCTGGCGCTGATCCGTCAGCGGGAAGTCGACATGTCCGGCGAGACGGACGGGTCGATTGGGGAGTCGTTCCGCGTCGCCTTCGGTGATCGCCGCATCCTCGTCCCGCTGATCGGGACCCTGGCGATCGGGTTCGGATCGGACCCGGTCAACACCCTCACACCGGCCATCGCCGATCTGTTCGGAGAGGGCCGCGGCTTCGTCGGCCTGCTCGTCGCAGCGTTCGGCGCCGGTGCAGCGCTCGCGGCGTTCCGCCTCGGCAGCTTCGTGAAGTCCATGGAGGCCGAACGCGCCGGCGCGTACGGGCTCGGGGTGCTCGCCGCGGGGATGGCGATGCTGGCGCTGGCACCGAATCGTTGGGTGGCGCTGGCGGCGCTGGCCGTAGCAGGGGTCGGTTTCATCGGTGCCATCACTGCGTTGAACTCGGCGATCCAGGATCGGATCGCCGAGGAGGTCCGAGGCAGGGTGATGGCGATCTGGTCGGTGTTCTTCCTCGGCGTGCGTCCGTTCGCCGCTCTCATCGATGGCGCGATCGCCGACGCCGTCTCGGTTCGCGCCGGGATCGCCGTGCCGGCATTGGTCGCCGGCGGAATGGCGCTCTGGCTCGGTGGCAAGGTCGGGAGCACAGGGACCCTGCGACGCGAGCCTGCGCCTGCAGCCTGAGGTCGTTCTAGGATCCGTCCATGGACTGGTCATCGTTCGTCGAAGCGGCCACCGCCATCAACTGGGTCGTGTACCTCGGGACCGCGGACGGGTCGGGTCGGCCACACGTCTCCGTGGTCGCTCCCGGCTTCACGGAGGGTTCGGTCTGGTTTGCCACGCGGACCGAATCCAAGAAGCTCAGGAACATCAGCGAGAACCCGCACGTCGGATTCCACTGGCCGATCGGCGGGCAGGGTCCGGGTGAACTCGCAGCATGGGGCACGGCGACCCTTCAGCCCTCCAACGAGAACCCTCGCATCTGGAACGCCGGGATCTTCACGTACGACCTCGCCGGGTTCTTCGGTTCGCCCGACAATCCCGCCCTGGCGTTCGTCGAAGTCGCCATCGCTCGGGCACGCCTGATGGGGCCCGACTTCCGGGCCGACCGCTATCCCTGACCGAGCAGCGCAGCAAAAACCAAGGAGGACGAGAATGCAGCGCGACGAATCCGAGGGAGGGCCGGTCATGCGGCTGTTCGAAGCACGAACCAAACCGGGATGTGCGGATGAGTTGTTGCGGATCTCGACTCGGCGAAAGCGCGGTTCGGAGAGGACTGGAACCGCTCTTTCCTGCCTGAGGGTTACGAAGACCTGATCGACGATTGCTCCGTGCGCCACGTCGATTTGCGCTCGGGCTGGCATCTACCGCGGGACGGTTGACTTCGCCCCTCGGTTGCTTTGGTCCCTGCCGCTGGATCACCCCTGACCGAGCAGTGCCAACGCCGGATTGTGTTCCGGTGGGACTCGTTCGCCGTCGCGGACCGGCGCCGGTGGCGTCCCGTTGCCGAAGGGGCGGCCACCCAACTCCTCGCGACCGTGCGGGGTCGCCCAGTTCTCGAGCCGAGGGCCGAGCGGAACGATCCCCGTCGGATTGATGTCGGTGTGGACCTCGTAGTAGTGGGACTTGATCTGGGTGAAGTCGATCGTGTCGCCGAACCCGGGAGTCTGGAACAGATCGCGGGCGTAGGCCCACAGCGCCGGCATCTCGATCAGCTTGTTGCGGTTGCACTTGAAGTGGTTGTGATAGACCGGGTCGAAGCGGACCAGGGTCGTGAACAGCCTGACGTCGGCCTCGGTGATCGTGTCACCCACCAGGTAGCGCCGCGTCGACAGGCGGTCCTCCAGCCAGTCGAGCCGGGCGAACAGCTCGTTGTAGGCCTTCTCGTATGCCTCGGCGGTGCCGGCGAACCCTGCCCGGTAGACGCCGTTGTTCACGTCTCGATACACGAGCGCTGCGACCTCTTCGATCTCGTCCCGGAGGTGCGCGGGGTACAGATCGGGTGCCCCGGGCCGGTGATGCTCGGCCCATTCGAGGTTGAGATCGACGGTCATCTGGCGGTAGTCGTTGCTCACGACGCCGCCGGTCGGGATGTCCACGATCGCCGGCACCGTGATCCCGCGTTCGTATCCGGGGTGCGAGGTGAAGTAGGCCTGTTGAAGCCGCTCGATCCCGAGCACCGGGTCGACGCCGCCCGGATCGAGATCGAAGGTCCAGCTCCGTGCGTCGTGGGTCGGCCCGCACATGCCCATCGAGATGGCGTCCTCGAGACCGAGCAGCCGTCGAACGATGATCGTCCGGTTCGCCCACGGGCACGCCCGGGCGACGATCAGCCGGTATCGCCCCGGCTCGACCGGCCAGCCTTCGCGGCCATCGGCGGTGATTCTCGTGTTGATGTATCTGGTGTCCCGTTCGAAGCTCGGCTCCACGTAGGTGCCCTGGGCGTTCGCGTCCTGTTCGCTCATGGGATCCGAAGCTAACGATGGATGGTTGCTACCTGCATTGACCCCGGGTTGTCGTATGGTGGCCGTGTTCCGAAGGGTGATCGATGAGCGGACCGGTTGATCCAACCGATAGCGAGGCGGGAGACCATCCGCTGGCGCGTGTCGAGGTCAGACAGGGCCGTGAGACGTCGGTCGGTGGCCTCGACATCATTCGGGTGCTGCCGACCAAGGGGCGCCGGACCGTCGGTCCCTGGTGCTTCGTCGACTGTATGGCCCCACCCGATTTCGACGATCCCGAACCGATGGAGGTCGGCCCCCATCCCCACATCGGTCTGTCCACCGTGACATGGCTGTTCGAGGGCGAGGCGCTGCACGGCGACTCGCTGGGAACCGAACAGCCGATCCGTCCCGGCCAGCTCAACCTCATGACCGCCGGACACGGCATCGCCCATGCCGAGTTGGGCATCGCCGATCGCATCCGGGGGGTCCAGATGTGGCTCGCCCAACCCGAGGAGACCCGCCACGGCGAGTCCCGATTCGAGCACCACGCGGACCTTCCTCAGGTCGATCTCGGCGGAGGCGTCGCAACCGTGATCCTCGGAGCGGCTGCGGGCGCATCATCACCCGCCGAGGTCGATTCGGATCTCGTCGGCATCGACCTGTCGATGGGAGCTGGATCGGTCGAGTTGGAAGCCGACCCCCGCTTCGAATACGCCGTCGTTCCGATCGACACCCCGATCCTGGTCGGACCCGAGGTGGTGGAGCCCGGGTGGCTGGCGCTCGTCCCTGGTGGGCTCGAGACGCTGCCGATCGAAGCCCGATCCGACGCCCGGATGATGGTGCTGGGTGGTGTGCCCCTCGAGGATCGGATCCAGATGTGGTGGAACTTCGTCGCCCGGAGCAAGGACGAGCTCACCGAGGCGTGGCGCGACTGGCAGGACGGCAACACCGACCGATTCGGTCCGGTTCCGTCGAACCTCGCCAGGATCGATGCGCCGCCCCCGCCCTGGATCCGATCCACTTCCTGAATCGGGCGGCAGCTCCGAGAGACCGATTCATGCCGCCCAACCGCACGCCAGCAACGAGTCGGCATCCCAGAAGACCTCATCATGGACGATGGTGCCGTCCGTCGACGAGAGGACGACTGCCATGTCGATGTCGCATTCCGAGCCTTCGCCGTCGACGCCTCCCAGCGTGAAGACGGCGCCAATCCGTTCCGGGTCCCGGAACCCCAGTCGGCTGTCGCTGAAGATGAGATGCGGGCTGAACCCGGCGTCGGAGACCCATGAGGAGAACCGCGCTGCATGGGCTTCGATCGCGTCGATGCCTGCCAGGTCGACTCCGAACAGCGAGTCGACACGGTGAGCATCCGCGGCGTAGAGAGCGCCGACCTCTGCGGAGTCGCCGGAACCCCATGCGTCCGCGTAGGCGCGGATGAGTGACTCCGCGTCGTCGATCCGAGAATCGAGGGCACTCCATTCTCGGTAGGTGTCGAGGTCGTAGAACAGCGTCCAGCGCCCCAATGTGCCGTCGGGATCGACCTCGATACGGTCGATCTCCCAGAGGGGTTCGTCCTCGACGAAGTCGAAACCACGCAACTCGATGCCCCAGGCGCGGGTGACCTCGAGGGCGACGCCGTCGGCCACGAACACCTGATCCACCTCCCATTTGAAGTCCGGGGCATCATCGAAGAACCAATCCGGCATCGAGAGCAGGTCGGGGCCCGAGAGCTCCAGCAGGAAGCCGGTGTCCTCGTGCACGGTGTCGTCGTCCCAGTACGAGCGGATCGCGTCAGGGTCCTGTTCCATCCATGCGGCGACGTGGCCCGTGACCGTTCCGCCCAGAAGGTCCACGTCGGCTCGCAGATCCCCCGCGTCGATGGGAGCTCTGGGTTCAGCGGTCGATCCACAACCGCCTGCCGCGATTGCCAGGACGACGGCGAGCACGATGATGCTCCGCGGTGAGACCCGACTTCCAGTCACGGTGAGCTCCCTTCGATGCGAGGCCAACCTCGATGATCTCGACCGAGGCGGCGGCTCACCAGAGACGAATGTCAGGTCTCCGAAGGGAAGTCCCGAAGGGCGCAGGCGTGGCGTGGTTCGGCCGGCGAGGCGCCGATCGGGTCACCGGCGGGGGAGGTCGACCCGCTCCAAGAGCCCGGTCTGCACGTCGTACACGAATCCGCTGATGTGCTGCTTCTCGAGCAGGAACGGGGATGCCCGCAGGCGGTTGGCCGACTGCACGACGTCGCGATAGGGATCGGCGAACGACTCCACCGCCCACGACGGCTTGATCCCGGTCTCGGCCTCGAGGACCTCCTTGAAGTCGGTGGCATCGATCTTCTGCAGGCCACAGTCGGTGTGATGGACCAGGACGATCTCTCTGGTTCCGAGGGACCGCTGCGAGAGGCACAGTGAACGGATCACGTCGTCGGTGACGATTCCGCCGGCGTTCCTGATGACGTGGGCTTCCCCGTTGCCGAGTCCGAGCAGGGCGAACATGTCCATGCGCGAGTCCATGCACGCCACGATCGCCAACTGACGGGTCGGGGCGACCTGGAGGCCGGCGGCGTCGAACCTCGCGGCGTACGCGTCGTTGGCGGCAATGAGCGCGCCAACGTTCGGGAATCGGTGCGTGGACATGAAGAGAGACTATCCCGGCGACTCGGCCGGCCGTCGAGGACCCGAGGTCTTCCTTCGATTCGGCCGAGGTGTCACCCACGGGCCTACGGTGTTCGTCTGTCAGGTAGCGAGGTTTTGGAGACGGGTGAATCGTGTACCGGTGTTGGTTGCGCTACTCGCCGTGGCTGGGTCCGCCTGCTCCTCCGCCGGTCCGGGAGGCCGGGCCGAAGGGGCGTCGGCCGTGCCTCCACACGATCCGGTCGCCGTCGTCGAGGAATGGGTCGACGCCCGGAATGAAGGGGATTGGGACACCCAGGCGGCTCTGTCGAGCCGGGACATCCTGAGACGCGGTTTCGGATCCCACGACGAGACGCTGGCGGCCGTCGAGCTGGACCGCCGGATTCGCCTCGACGAGTGCTCGGTGACGTTGGAAAGCGACACCGTCGGTTCCTTCGTTGCCTGCGAGGTGACTGTCACCGACATCATCCTGGACGCCGCATCCGTTGTCGCCACGAACCTGAACCAGATCACGTTCGTCGTGGTTGACGGGCTCGTGGTGAAGCCGCCGCAATGGCTCCCCTCATCGCACCTCGCCGAGCAGGCGGTCGAGGAGTGGGGGATGGTCAACGACGAACGGCGGTATCGGTCCGCGTGCCCCGACGGCATCGCCGGTCAGGAAGTCGTCACCGGGCTCGAGTGTGCGCGATGGATCGCAGACACCCATCCTGGCTGGGTCGAGGCGGTCCGGGCGGTGGGCCTTGAGTAGCGGTCGGGATCGGGTGACCGCCGGGCGTCCCTATGCTCTGCCGCTCCCGAACCGGAGTGGGTCCGTGGCTGCCGATGGCCTCGCCTATCTGAAGCGTTTGCTGGCCTCTGGCCAGCACAACGACGTCAACCAGATGATCCGCGACCAGCAGATGGTGCTGAAGCGGTTCGGACCCGTCTTTCGGGGCTCCAGAGACACTCGACGAGGACACGTTCTCCCAGTTCCTCCACTTCGAGCACAACCGCCACTGGTGGAACCTCCACCGGGACCAACCGCAACTGATGCGCCACTTCGAGCTTGTCAGAGCGGTGCTCGCCGACCTGCTCGCCGAGGAGCAGCCGATCTCGGTGCGAATCGATTCGATCGGAGACGTCCCGGGGCTCACATCTGATGTCTACACCGCCGTTCTGCTGGTGGCGCACCCCGACACCTACGGCGTGCGAAGCCGCATCTCCGATTCGGCGATGCAGCGCCTCGAGCTGTGGCCGGATGTCGCCCCCGACGCGTCGGACGGCCAGATCTACGAAGCGGTCAACGAGATGCTGCATCTGGTGGCTGAGGACCTCGGAACGGACCTGTGGACTCTCGATGCGCTCTGGTGGGGAGCGGAGAAGGAACATGACCCGACCAAGCACTTCGTGCGGCGCACGCGGCCTTCGGTCGCGGCGCCGAAACGTGCCCGGCCGTCGGCTCCGAGCGCCCGCCCGAAGAAGAAGTCCGGGCCCGAGACGTTCGTCTGTCAGAACTGCTTCCAGACGAAACCGATCAGGCTGGCCTCCGACACACCCGGTTGGTGCATCGACTGCGCCTGATCCGTCCGAGGTTGGTGTGCGCCGAGCGCCCACCTGCGCGATGCCTTTCATCGGGAGCAGCCGCACCGACCCGCAATCACGGTCCCAGATGCTCGATGAGGAGACCGTTCACTTCGGCCGGCTTCTCCCGGTGCGGCCAGTGCCCGGCATCCTTCAGCGTGGCCAATGTCACATCGTCACATCTCTCGGCGCTCAGAGCAGCGAGGCGACGATCGAGGGCGATGTCCCTCTCGCCCCAGACGATCAGAGTTGGCGCCTCCACACGTCCTCGAGGAACCGGACCGAGCCTGACAGCGCGGTACCAGTCGAGCATGCCCTTGATCCTGCCTGGCGTGCTCCACACGGACCGATACCGATCGAGCTCCTCACGCGTGAAGGCGGCCGGCTGGGCCGAGGCGGTCAGGGCCCGTGTCAGCGGTGCTGCCCGCCCGGCCCCCAGAAGCCCCTCGGGTATCGCCGGGAGCTGGAAGAACAGCATGTACCAGCTTCTCAGGAGCTGACTGGGGTGGGTGCGGACGAAACGAGCGAAGACGGCCGGATGCGGGACGTTGACGATCACGAGGCGTTCGAGCCAGGATCGACGTTCGATCGCGGCGGTCCAGCCGACGCCCCCTCCCCAGTCGTGACCGACGAGATGCGCCCGCTCGATCCCGAGCGCACCGAGCGCCGCCTCCACGTCGTCCACCAGGCGTGACACGGTGTACGAATGCAGGGAGGTCCCCGACACCGCTTCGCCGCATCCGCGCTGGTCGAGGGCGATCACCCTGAAGCCGGCTTCTGCCAGCGGGACCATCTGGCGGTTCCACCCATGCCGGTCGTCGGGGAACCCGTGGAGGAGGACCACCGCCGGACCGTCCGGGGGTCCGGTAAGCGACACAGTCGTCTCGATGTCGGGGAGGAGCAGGCGCCGTGACTCGATCACCACATCCACATCCAACTCCCTCCACGTCCGGGATGTCAACGCCGGGAACCTACCGGTCGTGGTTCAGCCGACGTAGTCCCGCCAGGAGTGCGCCGGGTGGTAGCCCATGGTCGTGCGGGCCTTGTCGATCGAGAGCAGCGTTTCGTGGCCGGCGACCGACCGGACCTCGACACCCGGGTACACCTCGGCCATCAAGTCACGGCTTCGCTGGGTCATGCAGGTGTCGCCGGCTGCGACGATGAGCGCCTCGTGGCCTTGGAGGTTCGCCGCGACGGCGAGCCGAGCGGCCTGGGCGACATCGCGGGAATCGACGTAGCCCCACAGGTTCCATGCTCGGATCCGCGGGTCCTCCCAGAATCCGGGGAACCGGTCGTAGTCGTGGGGTTCCATGATGTTCGAGATCCGCAGCGACACGATGGTCATCCCGGTCCAACGGGCGAACTGGTCGGCGATCACTTCGCCCGCCAGCTTCGACAGCGCGTAATGCGACTCCGGGAGCAGCGGGTGAGCCTCGTCGATCGGCGCGTACCTGGGCCGCTCACGATCGAACGGCAACCCGATGAGTGTCTCCGACGATGCGCAAACCACCCGACCGATGTCGAGCGTCGCCGCCGCCGAGAGCACGTTGTAAGTGGACATCGTGTTCGTCCGGAATGTCTCGGCATCGGTGAGCACGTTCGGTGCGGGAATCGCTGCCAGGTGGATCACGGCGTCGTGGCCCGCCACCGCTTCGAGGGCCTGACCGAAGTCGGTGAGGTCGGCGACCACCGTGGGCTCGTCGGGATGCCGTGATGCCGCAACGTCGATGTTGGTCACGTCGTACCCGTGATCTTCGAGATCGGCGACGACCGCCCTCCCGGCCTTGCCGCTTCCTCCGGTCACTGCGATGGCTGTCATGGCGCGAATGCTACGGCGACGACGCCGTCGGGATGCCACTTGATTCCGAACCGCTGTTGCCGACAGGGACTCAATGCGTCTCGCTGTGACCGCGCTCGCTTTGGCCGTTCTCGCGGCCGGCTGCGCCGATGTCGTCATCCCGACCGAGGAAGAGGCCGCGACTGCGGGTCAGTCCGCTGCGGCCGCCGCAGACGCGTTCATCAGCGTGTTCGAGGAACGGGCCGAGGCCGAGCGGGCGGAGTTGATGGCTCAACTCGAGGACACGAGCGAGCCGCTGTTCACCACGACGACCGTCGATCCGCTCGACCTCTTCGACCCCATCAACGACTGCCGGTGGGGAGAGGCAGCATTGCTCTCCCAGCCCGCATTCACGTTGCAGCATCCGGCGTTCGTCGAGTTCGACTCGACACCTGACGCCCTCGGAGGGTTTCACGCCACCTTCGACTACGGCGGCTGTGCCCCGATCGTCGGCGACATCTCGGTCCTCTCGTTCACTGAAGCGGCATCGCCGCAGGTGGTGGTCGAGTCCCAGGTCAACGCCTATCGGACGCTGGGGGATCTCGTCCTCGTGTCGTCGGGGCCGGTGACGATTCCCGGTGCGACGGCGCCAGGTCATCAAATCGAGATCCGAACGTCGGGTGACACCCACCGGATCTTCGTCGGGGTCGCCGCGTCATCGGGTCACGTCGTCGTGTTGACGATTCACGTCCCGATCGCAGAGTGGGATGGAGCAGCCCCCGTGGCGCTCGACCTCCTGCGCGGGTTGGCGGCAGGCTGAGCAGCCGATCGCTCAGTTGTAGTGCTTGACGTCGCCCCAGATGTCGGCCAGCTGTCGGTCCGGTGATAGGCACAGGTACAACGGCAGGCCGTACTCCTCGTTCTCGACGCCGTACGGGTTCGAGATCCGGTCGACTTCCGCAACATCGGGGCAGACGCGTCTCGAGCGCGTCGCCGATGGCGCCGACGCCGATGATCGGCCCGTGCTCGACCGGCGGTCCCCACAGCCAGTAGGTGTTGTGTCCACTGAACGCGGGCGGGAGGCCGGCGTCGGCTCCGAGGACGTCGATCGCGCCGGCCTCGCCGTACGAACCGGTGAAGATCGCCACGTCGGCGCGGTCGGTTTCGGGGATCGACCGGTAGATCGTCGACACCTGGTCGATCAGCTCCGGCCAGCCGACCGTCTCGCCCAACTCGCCGGTGGCGTCCAGCGCCGACATCGCCGATGGCGGCAGGAGGGGAAGGGAGATGAACAGGCCGACAGCGATCCCTGTTGCGGTGACTCCGACCATGATCCTGCGAGGTCGATCTGCGAGCTTCTCGAACCAGAGCGATCCGGCCGCCAACAACACCGGGTACATCGGAGCGACGTAGTACGACTTCCCCCCGGCGAACAGGAAGAAGGCGAACAGCACGGCGAACGCGATGCCGATCGGTCGCCAGCGCTCGAACTCCGGCCTGCGAATCAGCGACCAGAGTCCGATCGCGGCAGGAACCGCAAGGACGATCGAAAGCAGACCGATCTGTTCGAGTACGAACGCAACGGGTCCGCCGCTGCGACCGGCGAGCGCGTTCGACATCTCGAGTTGCGGAAGGCCGTTCGCCAGCTGCCAGGCGAGGTTGGGCGCTGCCAGGATCACAGCGATCCCGACTCCGATCCACGGCCACCGATCGGCCAGCAGACTCCGTCGTGGGGTGGCGACCAACCCGATCAGAACGGCAACGGCAAACAACCCGATCAGGTGTTTGTTGAGCAGGCCGACGCCGATCGTCGCACCGAGGGCGAGCCACCACCGCGGGTCGGCGTCGTCGAGCAGGCGGACGAGGATCCACGTCGCCAGCGTCCACGACAGGTAGTCGAAACTCGTGGTGCTCAGGAGATGCCCGACGGCGAGCGCCACCCCTGACCCCCCGGCCGCGATCGCAGCGAAGACCTGGGCCTTCCGGCCGCCTCCCAAACGCTTCGCCATCGAAGCCGTCAGGACCACCACCATGCCGATCGCCAGTGCCGGCATCACCCTCAGTGCGGTGGGCGAGGTCCCGGCGACCGTCTCGGCCGCACGTGCGACGAGCGGCGTGAGCGGCGGTTGGTCGACGTAGCCCCAGTCGAGACGGCGTCCAGCGACGACGAAATACAGCTCGTCGCGATGGAAGCCGTATCGCCCCGAAACGCCGAGCAGCAGCGCAACAACCGCCCCGGCAGTCAGCCAGGCCGCTCGGGGAAGACGTTCAGCTGGTCGGCCTGTCACCGGCGGATCGTACCGCTCGTCTTGCGCTCGGACCGGTCCTCAGGGCTGGTACTGCTCCTCGATCGAGACCACCTCACCGTTCTCGATCTCGAGCCAGACGGCAGGGAGCCAGTCGCGTTCGGGGCGGATCTCGATCCATTCGGCGAAGTCGATCTCGGCGAGGTTGGCGATGTCCTCCGGTGGCAGCCATCGCACCACCACGTCGGCTGCGACAGGCACCGCCCGGGTCTCGGTCGAGCTGTTCCGGATGTAGTAGTCGTTCGGCGGTGGCGACTCCTCGCCGTCCTCGAGCGTGGCCTCGATGGCGCCGACACCACTGAACCAACAGGCGAGATCGAATTCGAGACCCGACCCGGTCGGATCCGTCACGTATCCGAACCATCTGCCGTCCGGCAGCTCGCCGGTGCCAGGGGTGCACCCAGATCCCTCGGCGAGCGCGTTGACGTCGACCGGCGATGGCTCGGTGCCGAGCCGGGTGATCTCGCTGCACTCGGTCTGAAGCCAGTTCCAGAACAGCGAGCAGCTCCCGAAGATGGTGAAGCGCACCCGCTCCACCGTCGGGAACTGGAACACCGTGTCGGTCATCGATGCCAGGAGCGCCTGGCTCCCACAGCTCGTCGAGGCGTTGTTGAGGAATCGGATGTCTCGGAACTCGACGGTCAAGAGTCCGTCGGTCAGGTCCCATTCGTACAGTGCGTCGGCGGTCTCCGACGAGAAGAAGGAGCCGGCGCCGGCCGACTCTTCTTCGGCGGTCGGCCCACCGAGCAGCTCGGTGAGTGCGAGTTCGATCGGGTTCGTGCCTGCCGGTCCAGATCGTTCGAAGCCCTCGACCGCTGCGCAGTCGTCACCGTCGACCGAGAAGTAGACCAGCACGGTCTGTTCGTCCGGGGAGGCCTCGGTCGTGGTGGTCGTCGGCTCGGCCGTGGTCGTGGTGGTCGTCGGTGTGGTGGTCACGGCCGGTGCCGTGGTGGTCGTCGAGTCGTCTGTTGTGGACGTGTCGCCGCACGCGGTCACAACGAGTGCGAGCGCCGTCAACAGGACGGGGATTGTGCGTGTGGTCATAGCGCGAACGTATCGCACCAGTCGGTCCCGTGCAGAGTCGAGGGTCCCTACCGCTGCCTGTTCAGCGACGAGGCGATCGCCTTGGCGGCGGCCCGGGCGTCGAGGCTGATCTGGAAGAGCAGGCCTTTCATCGGGTTGGAGAGTCCCACGAAGTACATCGACGGGTCGTTGGGGTGCGTGGAGCCGCCCCGCACCGTGGGCCGGCCGTTCTCGAGCACGCCGAGATGCCCGACGAGACTCTCGATGCTCCGGCGGTAGCCGGTGGCGGCGATCACCAGATCCGGCTCGATCATGCTGCCGTCACCGAGCCGGACGTTGCGCCCGTTGAAGCCGACGACCTCGGGAACCACGCCGATGCGGCCCGCCCGGAGCTGTTCCACCATGCCGACGTCGATGGTCGGCACGACATCCGTCTTGCGCATCTGAGCGACGACACCTCCCGGGGCGGGCGGCAATCCGTATGGGCTCAGGTCGCCGATGGTGGTCTTCTGGATCCAGGAGTTGAGCGGGTCGGCCAGCGGAGCCGGGAGGAAGTCGTTGGCGATGCCGAGCAGCGTGGTCGGGATGGGCCCGAGCTGGCGGGGGATGATGTTGGGCGGCGTCCGGACGGACAAGCGCACCCGTCCCGCTCCCTGCTCGCACAGATCTGCACAGATCTCCGAGCCGGTGTTGCCCGACCCGATCACCAGGACATCGAGTCCTCGGTGATCCGCCCCGGTCCGGTACTTCGATGCGTGTATGAAGGAGCCGGTGTAGTCACCGAGCCCTGGCCAGTCCGGAATGTTCGGTGTCTGGTTGTAGCCGGTGGCGACCACGACCACGTCTGCGGTGAGCGGCTGTGAGTCGGTCTCGATCACGTGTACGCCGTCGGATCCCCGCTCGATGCTCATGACCGTCACCCCGTGCGTGATGCGCAATCCGTGCGCTGTCGCGTACGCACGGAGGTACGTCGCGTAGTCGTCCTTCGACACCCATCTGCCCATCCGGCTGGGGATTCGCATGCCAGGGAGTCGAGACTGGATCCGCGGGGTGTGGAGGTGGAGACGTTGGTATCGGTTCGCCCACGAGGCTCCGACCTCGTCGTGGCTGTCGAGCACGAGCGGGTCGACGTCGCGTCCGGTCAGGCATGCTGCGGTGGCGAGTCCGGCAGGCCCGCCACCGACGATCACCACTCGTTCGTCTGTCACAACGACACCCTACGAGTGCGCGAGTGACCGTGTCGCCGTTCAGACTGGTCGAGCGCAGGTCCGGCCGAACAACTCTTCCTGCCGGTCGGCCCATTCCACGGCGTCGCGGACGGCCTCGGCGAACACATCCAGGTCGATGACGTCGACACCGCCGAATCGGATGCAGTTCTTTCCGTTGTTCGTCTTCCCGAGACGACCCTGATAGTGCTCGGCGAGCGTGACACCGTCCTTGACGGCCGCCACGTACACGCTGATGTGGCGTTTCTGCGCCGCCACGCCGATCAGCGGCCAGACCCCGGACCCCGAAGGGCGCTGCCAGGCCATCTCGCCGTACCCCAGCATGGTGATGCTCGGACCCGCGAACAGCTGGCGCTTCAGACCGGGCGCAGTCTCGGTGATCACTCGGTCGATCTCGCGCAGATCGTCGCCGAGGTCGCCCGACGCCGCGAAGTGCTTCTCGATCGCCGCCGCTTCGATCTTCATCGGCTCGCTGCCATTTCGGCGTTGATCGGCCACTCGACCCGGGTGAGCAACTCGTCCTCGCCGACCTGCGTGGGGTCGTTGAGATAGATCTCCCGCGGCGGCCCGGTCATCTCATGACCGTGTTCGGAGATCCATCCGGTCAGCGTGTGATAAGCCGGGCTGATCTCGGGGTACGGCCCATGGTGGATCGTGTAGGCCACGACCTCTGATGGCAGCGTCTTCACCTCGACCGTCTCGCTCCCCGAGAGACCGGCAGCAACCGGGACGCAGAACTCGACGTCACCCCTGGTTTCTTCGTCGATGATGTCCCAGTACACGATGAACGGCGGTCCCATGGGCTGGGCGGCCGTAGCGCCCATGAACTGCATGAGGGCTCCGAACCCGGCACCGATGTCGTCTCCGATGGTCCGGAGGCTCGTCGTCTTCCTCAACGCGGCAACGGTGCGCGCCGGTACCTGCTCGACTGCGATGTCGTACGGCATGATCTTCTCCCGATCGATGATGGTTTCGAGGTACTCGAGCATGCGTTGCTGGTCCGCCAGCCGGGTCGTCAGTCGGTCGTGATGCCGCTTCAGGGCGGCCTTCGCCTCCGACGGGTCGGCGATGTCGAGGATCTCTCCGATCTCTTCGAGCGGCATGTCGACGCTTCGGAGGATCCTGATCGCCTCGGCTCGATTCGCCTGGCTCGGCTCGTAGTAGCGGTAGCCCGACGAGTCGTCCACCCAGGCCGGCTGGAGCAGGCCGATCTCGTCGTACAGCCTGAGCGCCTTCACCGACAGCCGGGTCATCTTCGAGAACCGCCCGATCGGGACCACTTGGCTCATGCTCGACCTCCTTTCCCTTTCATCGTCGATGCTCCCCCTGGGGGAGAGTCAAGCGCGTTTCCGCCGACTCCGAGGCGGACGGTGAGAAGCGGTATGGTCCGAGCATGACTGTCGGTGTCTTCCTCGGAGCCGGGGTGATGACGCGTGAGGCGACGCTTCCGGCGGCTCGCATCGCCGACCTGTTCGGCACCGATGTCCTGATGATCGGTCTCACCCACGAACCCGTCGTGGGTATCGACCCCGGTGACGTCTTCGTCCCGGGCGCAGTGCTCGCAGAAGCGAAGCCGGACGTGCTCGTCCTCCCCGGCGGGTTCGGGTGCCGTCCGATGGCGCGTGACCCCGGCGTGGTGGAACGGATCCGAGAGATCGCATCGTCGTGCGATGGAGTGCTGTCGATCTCCACCGGCACGCTGCTGCTGGCCGCCACCGGGCTGCTTGCGGGAAGGCGGGCGGCGGGTCACTGGCTCACCCGGGATGAGTTGGAACCATTCGGCGTCGACCTGTCGGACGCTCCGATCGAACGCCACGGCCGTCTGTTCACGACCAGCGGTAGTTCAGCGGCCGTCGAGGCCGCACCGCTCCTGGTCGACACGATCCTGTACGGGCCGGTCCGCTGAATCTCCTACGCTGGTCCGATGTCCGATCGATCACCGGACGCCCTTCTGGACCACGCAGAGAAGACCCTCACCAGACTCGAGAACCTGTGTTGTCAGCCCGAACGGAGTCCGACGATGCAGGCGATCGCAGACGACCTGTCCACTGCGCGATCCCGGTTCTCGATGTTCCGAGGCGAAATCACCGATGCCGATGCGATCGTCGCCGGACTCGAGGAGACCGGGGGCCGGATCGGCAGGCTCCAGGTCGGCTGCTGCGCGCCCGCACGGATGCCGTTGTACGCCGACCTCCTCACATCGCTCACCGAGCTCCAGCGTGCCGCCAACGACCGGGTGGGTCGGGGACATTGACGCGGCGACGGATCGAGCCGAACGCTCGTCAGATCGGATGGGAGACCGCCAACGCCGGGCCAGTCACCTCCATCATCGACCTGTCGGCGATCGCGTCGTATGCGTCGGGATCGGCTGGGCCAGGGGGGAGTTCGGCGTGCTCGATGAAGAATCGCTCCATGCCGGACGGGGCGAACATCACGAGGAGCCGCGACATCCGGTCTTCGAGATTCTGAAAGCAATGTGAGGTTCCCCGGGGGACGAAGACGAACCCTCCCCGGGACGCGGTGAGGATCTCTTCGTCGGCGAAGAACCTGAACGAGCCGTCGAGGATGTACCACATCTCGTCTTCGCGTCGGTGAAGATGCCTGGGCGGTCCCTGCTTGGGGCCGATCTCGATCTCGAGGAGCGTGAACGCGCCGTCGGTGGAGTCGGTGTCGGCCTTGAGCCGGAGGTCTCCACCTGCCGGGCCCCTGAGGTCTCGACCCTCTCCTGCGTTCACCACGAATGACTTCGCTCGACGAACCATGCGGCACCTCCTCGGTGCGCGGTCGGCCGCCGTGGTCGCCGCAGCGCAGATCATACGACAGGCACCGATCTCGAGGGGGCCCGAACGAACCGGGGCCCCGGGGTGCTCCGGGGCCTCGGTGACCCGTCTGCGGGAGGGTCAGGCGGTTTCCTGCTCGCCCTTGATGACGGCCTTGACACCGCCGACTCCGGACGCTGCGACATCGCGGACCGCATGGACGGCCGACTCGCCGATCGCCTCGGCCGCCTCGAGGGCACCGGTGGCGGCCGCGGAGGCCGCGTCCTCGACCGATAGCCCCAGCTCCTTGGCCCCCGAGATCGCACCCGAGATCGCACCCGTCGTGACATCGACGATGTCGGTTCCAACCTCTCCTGCGCCTTGCACCAGGCCCTTGGCCGTGCCGGATGCGGCTTCGAGAACGTCGCCACCTATCTGGGCCGCACCCTTGACAGCACCCGAAACGGTCGCCGAGGCGGTGTCGACTGCACTCGTGCCGAGGTCCTTCATGCCATTGATGACCGAACTTCCGAGTGCGACCGCACCGTCGGCGAGGCTCACGCCGGTGGTCTTGGTGGCGGTGATGACACCTTCGGCGATGCCGGAAACGGTCAATGCCGCGTCGGTGCCGATCGAGCCGGTTCCGTGGATGGCAGCACGAACGACGTCAAAGATGGTCCCCACGGTGACGGTCGCGATCTCGCCGACGCCTTCGAGTAGGCCGACGACCAGCCCCTTGGCGGTGCGCACGGCACCGGTGCCGACCTCGTTGACCGCAGCGAATGCGCCGCTGACGATCTCCGCCGCGGTCGAGGCGACCGACCCGGCGATGTCGCCGACGTTGCCGAGTGTCGTGACGACTGCGTCACGAACCACCGACGTGGCTCCCTGGACGATGTTTCCGGTTCCCTTGAGCAGACCCGTGACCCCGGCCTGTACCCGACTCGCTGTGTTTCCCTCTGACATCCTCGACGATGCCGATCCGGCCGACGAGTTGCGCGAGGTGATCTCCTCGGCGTTGCGGGGTCGTGTCTCGGCGCCGATCCATCTCGCACGGGCGATGGCCCAACGCATTCCTCCGCCTCCCGAGATCAGTGCAACGGTCGACGAGCGCGAGGCGGGGTGGTTGCAGTTGCTCGCTCGGGGCGAGACGGTGGCGAGCCTCGCCGAGCGCATCGGATACTCCGAGCGCGAGACGTACCGCGTGCTCGCGGATCTCTATCAGCGGCTGGGCGTCACGAATCGCACCGAGGCGATCATCTGGGCGACCCGTCACGGTGTCCTCGACCCTGTTCCTGGAACCCGTTCGGGCTGATCCCCCACTCCGAAGGATTCGGCAGCCGACTCCGGTGCCGAGGGGCACCTCCTCACTCAGATGCCGACGTGGGTGCCGATGTCGACGCTCTGTTCCCGCGGGAGACCGAAGTGGATCGAAGGGTCGCTGGCGTTTCGATGCATGAAGATGAACAGCCGGTCGCGCCAAGCCGCCATGCCGGGCCGGTCTGCGATGTCGATCCGCTCCCGTCCGAGGAAGTAGGTGGTGTATTGAGCATCGAACGACACGTCCTCGATGATCAGCGTCTCGAGGTCCTCTGCGAGCGTCGGCCGGTCTGCAAACCCGTAGTGCATTTCGAGTTCGTGGAATCCGAGATCGTGGTGTGTGATGCGCTCGCGTTGCGCCAGTGGCACGTGAGGTGCATCGTCGGTGATCGCCGAAACGAAGACGACGGTCTCGTGGAGGCTGTTGTTGTGTCGCAGGTTCGCCAGGAGCGCCGGTGGCACGAGGCCCGGATGACGGTGGAGGTAGACCCCGGTGCCCGGGTGCCTGGCGATGTCCTCGTCGGCCAGTCCGGCAACGAAATCGTTGACCGAAAGCTGTCTCCGTTCGATGCGCTCGGCCACGAGCGAGCGTCCCTTCCGCCACGTCGTGAATCCGACGAATCCGATCAGGCCGATTGCGAGCGGCACCCATCCGCCGGCAGGGATCTTGAAGAGGTTCGCAACGACGAACGCCAGATCGATGAGGCCCAGTGGGACGAGAATCAGCAGGGCTTTCGCCCGCGACCACTTCCAACGGTGGATGGCGACCGAGGCGATCAACATGGTGGTGATGAGCATCGTCATCGTGACGGCGACTCCGTAGGCGGCGGCGAGGTTGGAAGACGACCGGAACGACACGACGAGGGTCACGCATGCCGCCAGGAGGAACCAGTTGATCGTCGGAACGTACACCTGGCCCCGAAGCTCGTCTGACGTCTCGATGATCCTCATGCGGGGGAGGTAGCCGAGGTTGGCCGCCTGGGAACTGAGCGAGAATGCGCCCGAGATGAGTGCCTGAGATGCGATCACTGTTGCGACCGTCGCCAGGACGGTGAGCGGCCATTGGGCCCAGCTGGGCGCCATGAGAAAGAACGGGTTGCGGATGGCGGTTGCGTCGTCGAGGAGGAGCGCGCCCTGTCCGAAGTAGTTGAGTGTCAGGGCGGGGAGCACGGCGACGAACCAGCCCAGCTGGATCGGCCGCCGCCCGAAGTGTCCCATGTCGGCGTAGAGGGCTTCACCCCCGGTCACCACCAGGAACACTGAGCCGAGCACCAGGAATCCCGTGCCGCCGTTGTCGATGAAGAACTGCACCGCCAGCCAGGGATTCAGCGCCCGGAGGACGGAGGGGGTGTCCACGATGTGCACCGTGCCCACGATGGCCAGCGTGCTGAACCACACGACCATGACCGGGCCGAACAGCTTTCCGACAGTCGACGTTCCGTGTCGTTGTATCGAGAACAGTCCGATGAGAATCGCGACGGTGATCGGCAGCACCCATGTGTGCACCGATGGCGCCGCGATCTCGATTCCTTCGACGGCCGAGAGCACGGAGATCGCAGGTGTGATCATCCCGTCTCCATAGAGCAGCGCGGTTCCGAAGAGTCCCATCATGACCAGCGCTCGCCCGGTTCGACCTCCCCGGGTGATCAGCGCCGCCAGCGCGAGGATGCCGCCCTCACCGTGGTTGTCCGCACGCATGACGATGATCAAGTACTTCACCGTGATCACGATGATCAGCGACCAGAACATCAGTGACAAGACCCCGAGGATGTTGGCTTCCGTGACGCCGATCGGGTTCTCACCCGCCAGCGATTCGCGGAAGGCGTAGAGCGGGCTCGTGCCGATGTCTCCGAAGACCACTCCCAGCGCGCCGAGAGCGAGTGCACGCACGGTCAGCGAGGAGTGTTGATCCGATCGATGAGGTTCGGAGTGCGAGACTTTGGTCAACAGAGACCCACCTTCATCGAGGTCGGCTTGAGCGGCGCGCTCGAGCCCACTCTATGGGCTGTCAGTTTGCTCACAGCGACTCGCGACCTGTGCTGGTCGGCTGGGTCGGAGCACTGCTGGACGATCACCAACCGGCGTCGACGAACGGGCCGATGGGGCGATCGAAGCCGGCCTTCCCGTACAGCTCGAGCATGCCTTCGCCGTCGACGATCAACAGGTGCCGGCGAGAGCGGTCGAAGTCGATGCCGCCCGTCCCGTCTGCGAGTTCGATGCGCTCGACGACCGTCGCCGTCGGAACGTCGATGACGACCAGCTCCTTGAACGGAGAGGTCCGGTCGATCCGCCAGCGCCACGATGCGACCGTCGAACCGCACATCGCCGTCGGCGATGGTGCCGTCGATGGTGATCGGATCGCCGATCGAGGTGGGTGCCAGCGGATCGGTGACGTCCAACAACGTGATGGTCGTCCGATCGACCGAGTCGACCGCAACGGCGAGCGTGGTACCACTGAGCCACGTGAGCGGCGTGGGGAACACGAAATCACCGGCATCGTCCGGTGCTGCGATCAGTGGCGCCAGTGAGTCGGGGCTCACGACCTCGGCACCGGACTGCGCGTCCAGGATCTGAATCCCGATGTCGCCGACGCCGACCGCCACCAGCCTGCCGTCGAACGACAGCTCGGCGCCGAGGCCGGTCACTCTCAGCCCCGCGTCGTCGAGGCTGGTCGTCTCCGGGTCGATTCGGAACGTGGTCCCGAACGCCGGTTCGCAACAGTCGTCGACCCAGATGGACGTGCTCGCCTCGACCTCGACGAACTGGAGTGCCTGGCCGCCGCCCTCACTCCGCTCGGCGAGGTCGACGCCCCACCCAGTCACTCGTCTCAGCTCCGCGCCGCTCGATATCTCGATCTGGACGAGATCGAAGGTCTCGGCGTCCACGCCCCACACCGTTGCCGGTGGCTCGGCCACGACGTCCTCACCCAGGTCGCGAACGAAGAGCGTGCCGGGCGGCGGATCGGGAACGAGCGTGACGAGGCCGACGACGGTCGTCTCGGGTCGTTGTGGGTTGCCTGCGAGTCGGAACAATGCCTCGGCTTCGGTGTACGGCGCCGATCCTTCCGTGACGGCCACGAACTCGATGGTCACGAACCCGTCACCCGGGACACCGAGGACGTCCATGACTGCGAAGGTCTGGAACCCCTCCTGAACGAGGGTGCCCGAGATGATCGCCCCGTCCTCCAACACGTCATTCAGCACGAGCCGGTGAACCAGGGTCTGGTCGGAGCCAGGGTCGCCATCGACGAATTCGCTCCAGATGTACTCCCCGATCCACCCGGACAGTTCTGCTGAGGTCTCGATCAGGCTCGTGGTGGTGGGCGCCAGTGTCGTGGTGGTCGAGACCGGCGGAACCGTCGTCGCGGCCCCGTCTTCGGGTGCGTCCTCGGGGTCGTTCATAGCAACGACGGCGATCACGGATGCAGTGACGATCACGATCGCCCCGACGAACACTGCACGGGTTCTGCCTGTCAAACCAGCCATGTGGGACCTTTCAACGGAAGCCCCATGGTGACGTGCCGAGCAGCGGATTGGTTCCCATACGGGAAACTTCTCCCGATGCGGCGTCGACCCAGACGCGATTCTGCAGAGCTTCTACGTCGCATAGGTTCGGTAATCGTGCGAAATCCTGCGAGAATCATCGGCTCCCTGAGGAAGACTTCATGCACGGCAGTTCCATCCACACCCATTCCGATACGGCAGTCATCTCGGTGGCGGCCGCCCACGCTCCCGAGATCGTGACATCGGCCGAGTTCGACGAGCGCCTCATGCCCACCTACGAGCGCGTCGGCGCCACACCGGGCCTTCTCGAGAACCTGGCCGGGATTCGTGAGCGCCGATGGTGGCCGGAGGGCATGACGTTCGCCGAAGCCTCCGCGCTGGCGGGTGAGAAGGCGATCGAAGCCGCCGGGATCGACCGCAGCCGGATAGGCCTTCTCATCGACACATCGGTCTGTCGTGACCACCTCGAGCCGTCGGCGGCGGTCGCCATCCATCACATGCTGGACCTGCCGAGCAACTGCCTCAACTTCGACCTCTCGAACGCCTGTCTCGGGTTCATGAACGCCATCCAGGTGGCCGGCACGATGATCGATGCGGGGCAGATCGAGTACGCGTTGATCACCGACGGCGAGGGCAGCCGCTACACCCAGGAGAGGACCCTCGAGCGTCTCGCTCGGGAGGAGACGACGATGTCGGATCTCTTCTCGGAGTTCGCCTCGTTGACCCTCGGTTCGGGCGCGGCCGCCATGGTGCTGGGCCGGCTCTCGGAAAACCCCGGTAGTCATCGGGTGGTCGGGGGGATCAGCCAGGCCGAGACCAGCCATCACAAGATCTGCGTCGGGACGCTCGACCAGATGCGCACCGACTCCAAGGCGCTGCTCGATGCCGGCGTGTTGCTGGCGAAGAGGGCATGGGCCGAGGTGGAGGACCGGGGATGGCGCGACATGGACCGCTACATCATCCATCAGGTGTCCCAGGTCCACACGGCTGCGATGTGCGACGTGCTCGGCATCGACCCGGCAAAGACGCCGCTCACGTTCCCGACCCTCGGGAACGTGGGTCCCGCAGCCGTGCCGATCACGCTCGCCGAGGAAGCCGAATCGTTGCGCCCCGGCGACCGGGTGCTGCTGCTCGGGCTCGGGTCCGGGATCAACGCGATGGCCACCGAAATCGTCTGGTGACATTGAACGGCAGTGAGCCCGTAGCGACGTCGGCGACCCTGCCCCCAGATGGCCTGCCTGGGCTCGACCCGGCGTGGTCTCGTCTCGTGGCCGTCCCCGAACTCGACGGTGTCGAGCGGACCTTCCACATACTCGACAACGGCGTGACGGGACCATCGGTCACGCTGCTCTGCGTTCACGGCAACCCCTCGTGGTCGTACCTGTGGAGGGACCTGCTCGCCAATCCCCCCGCCGGTGCCCGGGTGATCGCCATCGACCATCTCGACATGGGGTTCTCCGAGCGCACCGGAACGCTCCGGCGACTCGAGCAACGCATCGACGACCTGAGTGCGCTCACCGACGAACTCGACATCGACGGACCTGTGATCACCGTCGCCCACGACTGGGGTGGTCCGATCTCGCTGGGGTGGGCGCAACGCCATCGTGACGACCTCGCCGGGATCGTGCTGGCGAATACGGCGGTCCATCAGCCACCGGATGCCGCCGCCCCGACCATCATCCGGATCGCCCGTTCCGCTCCGCTGCTCGACACGATCACCGTCCGCACGTCGGCGTTCATTCGGGGAGCGGTCGACATGTCACGCATCCGACCTTCGAAATCCGTCCGCGACGCATATCTGGCACCGTACGACTCGCCGGATCGGAGAAAGGCGGTGGCGGAGTTCGTGGCCGACATCCCGCTCGAAGCCGATCATCCGTCGGCCGCCATCCTCGATCGGGTCGCGGAAGGTCTGGACGATCTCAGGGACGTGCCGGCGCTGCTGCTGTGGGGGCCCTCCGATCCCGTGTTCTCCGATCTCTATCTCCACGACCTCGAAGCGCGACTCCCGCACGCCGACGTCCATCGATTCATCGGCGCCCGCCACTATGTCCCCGAGGAGGCCGACATCGCCGGCACCGTCTCCGCCTGGGTCGGCCAACTCGGCACCGTCACGCCAGACGCTCCCGATTCGACAGACCGCCCGCCGCTGTGGGGCGGTCTCGAGCGGCGGTCGGGCGACGACGATGTGGCAGTCATCGAAATGGACGAGGCGGGCCAGGCGCGGAGCATCTCGTTTGCCGAACTCGCAGCCGACATCGACCGTGTCGCCGCTGGTCTATACCGGGCCGGCGTCCGCCTCGGGGATCGGGTGGCCATGCTGGTGCCACCAGGCGTCGACCTCACGGTCTGCCTCTATGCGTGCTGGAAGATGGGAGCGGTCGGCGTGATCGCCGACGCCGGACTCGGTGTGAAAGGCATGGGACGTGCGCTCCAGAGTGCCGCTCCCGACTATCTCATCGGCATCCCCAAGGCCCTCGCCGCCGCTCGCGCGATGGACTGGCCTGGCCGGCGCATCGCGGTCGAGTCGCCGAGCGACGTCGCGCGGTCGGCGCTCGGCATCTGGTCTTCGCTCGACGAACTCCGCCGCCTCGGCGATGGCCGCCCCAGCCCGCCCCATCCCGGACCAGACGATCTCGCGGTGGTGGTGTTCACCTCCGGTGCCACCGGACCTGCCAAGGGAGTGCGGTACCGGCATCGCCAGGCACAGGCACAGGTGGATGCTCTGATGAGGATCTATGACATCCAGCCCAGCGACCGGCTCGTGGCCGCATTTGCTCCGTTCGCGCTGTACGGGCCGGCGATGGGGATCTCCTCGGTCGTGCCCGACATGGAAATCACCTCGCCGGGGACGCTCGACGCCACCGCACTCGGCGAAGCTGCGAAGGCGATCGACGCGACGCTCGTGTTCGCCTCGCCGGCGGCGCTCACCAACGTGAGCGCCACCGCCGATCGTCTGTCGTCGTCGCAGCAGGCGGCCCTGTTTCGGGTGAGACTGTTGATGTCCGCCGGGGCACCGGTCCCGCCGGACCTGCTCGCCCGAGCCAAGCGGATCATGCCGAACGCCGAGGCACACACGCCATACGGCATGACCGAGGTGCTGCCCGTGGCGGACGTCTCGCTCGACGAGATCGTCGATGCGGGCGCTGGGACCGGAGTGTGCGTGGGGCACCCGATCGACGGGGTCGAGATCCTGATCGATCCGCTCGATCCGCTCGGCCGGCCGATCGATGATCCCGGCACCGAAACGAATGTGACCGGGGAGGTCGTGATCCGGGCCGCCCACGTCAAGGACGGGTACGACCGTCTCTGGTCTGACTCAGTTCCGTTCGGCGCAGCCTCCGGGCTATCACCGCAGCGGCGACGTCGGGCGGCTCGACGACGAGGGTCGGCTCTGGATCGAAGGTCGGCTGGCGCATGTGATCTCCGCCGAGAACGGCCCGGTGACGCCGGTAGCGGTGGAACACGCCGCACGATCGGTCGATGGGGTCGATCTCGCCGCAGCTGTCGGCGTCGGCCCCGAGGGCGCACAACAGGTGGTCGTGGTCGTCGCCACCGCTCAACCGCCCCGGAGACCTCGCCTTGCCGGACTCGCGCTCGCCGACCGCGTACGTGACGCCGTGGAGGTCGACGTTGCTGCCGTTCTGGAGGTGCCGGCGCTGCCGGTCGACAAGCGGCACAACTCGAAGATCGATCGGCTGCGGGTCGCCGAGTGGGCCCACGGCGTGCTCGCCGGGGGAAGGTTCGTGAAGCTGTGAGAGTCCTCGTCACCGGAGGAACGAGCCTGCTCGGAGGGGCGGTCGCGCAGCGTCTCGGCGAACGCGGAGACGAGGTGACGGTGTTGCAGCGCCATCCGAGCGGCCTCGCCTTCAACGAGGTGCTCGGAGACGTCACGGACGCCGATGCCGTCTCTGAGGCGGTGCGAGCCGCCGATGCCGTGGTTCACCTGGCCGCTCGGGTCGGGGTCGTCGGCACCTGGCCGGAGTTCCAGTCGACGAACGTCGCCGGGACGGCGGTCGTCCTCTCCGCAGCCCGTGACGCAGGCGTGTCGCGGTTCGTGTACGTCTCGTCTCCGTCGGTGGCGCACGGCGGCGAATCGTTGGTCGGAGCCGGAGCCGATCCCGCAGACCCCGATGCCGCCGGCGGTCACTATGCCCGCAGCAAGGCGATCGCAGAGCAGCTGGCACTCGGCGAGGCCGACGACCGACTGAACGTCGTGGCGATCCGCCCGCATCTGGTGTGGGGGCCGGGTGACACTCAGCTCATCGGGAGGATCGTGGACCGGGCTCGCTCAGGCCGCCTGGCGCTGGTCGGATCCGGCGCCGCGCTGATCGACACCACCTACATCGACAACGCCGCCGATGCCCTGGTCGCCGCCCTCGATCGGGCGGACTCGCTCAGCGGGCGCGCCTTTGTGGTCTCGAACGGCGAACCCCGTCCGATCGGCGAGTTGGTGGCCCGGATCGTCGCCGCCGCCGGTCTCGACGCACCGAAGCTCAAGGTTCCGGTGGCGGTCGCACGATTCGGTGGCCGGATGGCCGAACGGGTGTGGGAGTCGTCGGGCCGTGAGGACGATCCGCCCATGACCGAGTTCTTGGCGGAGCAGCTGTCGACGGCTCACTGGTTCGACCAGCGGGAGACGAGACAGGCGCTCGACTGGCACCCCGCCGTCAGCCTCGACGAGGGGTTCGCCCGCTTGCGGGCGTGGTTCTCCGGTCGGCGGTGACGGCCACTCAGGTGTGGAGTTCGAGGACGTCGCCGTCGGCGAGTTCGAGGTCGGCGCCGACATGCGCTCCGTCGTAGCTGCCATCCCGCCACAGTCGGGCGAACGTGAGTGACTCGGCCAGGTCGTGGTGGATCATGTCGGCGATGTCGTGGACCGTCCCGCTGCCACGGAGCGTGTAGGGGCGCTCCATGTCGGCGGGCTTGCCCGGGGTCTTCGTGTAGACGCGAATGATCTCGAGGCTCGAGAACAGGAAGGCGCCGAGCCGATCGAGGCCCTCCCCGGTCACGGCCGAGACGGGGATCGCCGGATAGTGCATGTCGGTGAGCTCCTCGAAGATCGCCATCTCCGCCTTGGGATCATCGACCTGGTCCGCCTTGTTGACCACCAGCAGCGTCGGAATGCGGATCGTGAAGGGATCGCCGTCGTCGGGGAGAGGGGGTCCAGCGGCGAGGTTGCCCGGCCACACCGGAGTGAGCACGATCCTGCGTTCGGCCAGCACGTCCCTGACCTCGAGAGCGTGTTCCATGCATCCGACCTCGCAGAGATCGACGACGAGCAGGCATCCGTGGGCCGGCTGAAGGGCGTTTCCTATCCAGGGGATCGGGTGCTCCGCCGAGATCGGTGGGAGGTCGATCAACTGAAAGGCGACGTCGTCGTACGGCATCATGCCCGGCTGGGGGAACTGGGTCGTGAACGGATAGTCGCCGACGGTGGCGTGCGAGCTGGTCAAGCGGTCGTGGAGGCTCGATTTGCCGCTGTTCGGAGGGCCGACCAGGGCGATCTGTGCGGCGCCTTCCGGACGGAACGAGGTCGGCGGCCCGCTCTTGGCGCCGCCTTTCTTGGGTCCCGCCAGCTCCTCGGTCAGCTCCTTGATGCGCGACTTGATGTCGGCCTGGAGGTGGTCGGTCCCTTTGTGCTTGGGGATGGTGCGCAGCATCGTTCGCAGCAGGTCGAGCCGCTCCTTTGGGTCGCTCGCCTTCTTGTACGCCGCCTCGGCGCCCTTGTATTCGGGTGAGAGATTGGCAGGCATTGCCTCCCCATTGTGGTCGTTGGGAGCGACCGGGACCCGGGCCGTTCGACCAGATTCGGGAACACAACACCGCTGCCGATCCCAACTGCGTCCCGCCCGGGGCCGGCTGTGGCGACACACGAGTGAGGCCCCCGGAGTGGTCCGGGGGCCTCACTTCGTTTTGGGGCAGTCCCACCCCGTGCTCGACCGTGCACCCGTACATGTCCGGAGGCCGCCTCCACCCCCACGAAACTTCTGTGAGGGTTGCCGGCCAGTCCGGACATGTAGGTTGCAGCAGGAAGAGTGGAGCCCGGGTGCGAGCCGCATCGACGACAGATCAGCGATTCAGATCGCTATTCGACGCGCATCACCGTGAACTTCACGCCTACTGCCTGCGCAGACTCCCCGTTGAAGACGCCAACGAGGCCGTGTCGGAAGTCTTTCTCGTTGCGCTTCGGCGACCGGACCGCATCCCCGAGCAGGGCGAGGCGTTGCTGTGGCTCTACGGAGTGGCGCGCAACGTGGTGCGCAACCGCCAGCGGAGCAATTGGCGGAGGATGAACCTCTCGCTACGTCATCAGTCCATGGCGGCGCCGCAGATCGACGGCCCTGAGGTCCACCTGGTCCGCAGCGAGGAACAACGCGCCGTCTCGGCTGCGATCGAGACCCTCCGATCCGACGACCAAGAGCTTCTGCGCCTGAAGATCTGGGAGGGTCTGTCGAACGAGGCCGTCGGCGCGATTCTCGGAATCACCGACCGAGCTGTCGAAGGCCGGTACACGCGGGCGCTCAAGAAACTATCGAAGATTTTGGACGGCGGCTCACCTGCCGCCGCAGGCAGTCCCTCCTCCACCGTGAAAGGCGAGGTGGCTCGATGAATGAACTCAATGGAATCGTTGAACTGGTCAAATCCGTCGACGCAGTCCCGTCGACAAACGCTCTTCCATCTGGCGCTCTCTCGTCGGCCGACCTCCTCGCACTCATCGACGAGAGGAACAGGAACATGACGGAAACCAAGACCCGGCGACTGGCCGGACAACCGACGACCGCGGGTGTGGAGTCGCGACGCCGCTACCGAGGGCCGCTGGTGGCGTTGGCGAGTGCGGCGGTGTTGGCCGTCGTCTTCATCGTCACGACCAATCTCGGACCGGGCGGCGACGGATCGGTTGCCGCGCCGCCTGCTGCCGAGAGAGCTCCGCGAGCCCTGCCCGCGGACACCCCTCTGCTCGACGTGGTCGCCACGTTCATGGAACGCTTCGATACGGGAGACATCTCCGGCTACGAGGCACTGTTCCATCCCGACAACGGGTACGTCAGCGGTTCGGACTCCGAGGCATCCTGGTTCGGTGCCGTTACCGGTGTTCAGCACGACCGGAGCTGCGAATTGGTCTCAGACAGCCAGGTCCGGTGTGTGGAACGAGCCACGTCTGGCCTGGAACCGGGGACCGTCACCGACGACATCACGACGTTGTGGAACGGTGCCGATGGCTACATCCTCTCCATCGAGTTTCCCGACGGGGCTCCGATCGAGTTCAACGATCCGACCAACGCGCCGGGTGTCGCCGCCTATCGAGAGTGGCTCCGAAAGATCAACCCCGGCGAGTTCGCCAAGCTGTTCACCGAAGCGGGAGCGATGAAGTTGGACACGAACGAAGCACGGTCGGGGCATCGTGAATTCGTGCCCTTCTTCCTCGCGTCGACCGGGCCCCGCGCCGAGGGCGCACTGCCGGCCGACACGCCATTGCTCGAGGTGGTCACCACGTTCACGGAGCGCTTCGATTCGGGTGACATCTCCGGCTACGAGGCAATCTTCCATCCGATGGCCGGCTACCCGAGCGGGCAGGACGCCGAGGCGTCCTGGTTCGGAGCGGTGACGGGGATGCAGCACGAACGCGATTGCGAAGTGGTCAGCGAGACCGAGGTGCGGTGCAGCGAGGTAGCGATCTCCGGGCTGGAACCGGGCACGCGGAGCGAGGAGATCACGACGCTGTGGTCCGGTGCTGACGGCTACATCTGGAACATCGAGTTCCCTGACGGTGCGCCGGCGGACTTCACCGACCCGTCGAGCGGTCCCGGCGTTGCCGCCTATCGCGAGTGGGTCGAGATCAACGCTCCTGACGTCGCCGGAGAGCTCTTCGTCGACGGCTCACGGTTGACGCTAGACACCGAAGAGGCGCGGGCAGCGCACCGTGAGCTCGTGGCTCGGTTCCTGGCCGACGACTCGAACTAGCGAGCGGGAGCGGCCCCCGGCGAATGCGGGGGCCGCTCGCCCCACCAATGGCGGTGGGGAGAAGGGGGTAGCCTCCGGAAATGCGGAGGCCCCTTGCAGCTCTCGTCGGCGTCGTCCTGCTGGCAGCGGCGTGCACGGACGACACGTCGGTCACCACGACCACGATCGACGCGACGACGACCCTCCCCGAGGTATCGACCACTTCCACGTCGACCGTTCCCGACTCGCCGACACCACCGTCGCACCGAATCGGCGCGAGAGTCGTCGACGGAGTGGGAGAGTTCTACGACACGGTCACCGGCGAGCGGTACGTGCCGCGGGGTATGAACTACAACCGGTTCATCACTCGCTACGGAGGCGCGATCGCCGACGATCTTCTGACGACCAGCCACTACGACCCGGCGACGGTGGCGGCCGACTTCGCCGTCATGCGTGAGCTCGGCTTCAACACCGTCAGGATCCTCATCGACACCTGCCTCCCCGCATCCGGCTGTGCAGGCACAGGACCGAGGGGGCAAGCCGTGAACCCGGCCTATCTGGACAACCTCGCCGACTTCCTCTCGATCGCAGCCGGTCACGATCTGGTGGTCATCGTCGCCTCGAACACCTTGCCCGACGATTCGTGGTGGGTGAATGAGACTGCCCGGCTGCAAACCGAACAGTTCGAGTCGGCGAACAACGAGTTCCTCAACCCCGAGGCCGTGGCCCTCTACGTCGACTACTGGCAACAGCTCGTCCAGGGGCTGGTGGACCGGGGTGCCCGTACGGACGTCGTGCTCGGTTATGAGCTCCGCCAGGAGCACCACTTCCACGTCGATTACGCGCCGCTGTCGCTTCCGTCCGGCCTCGTGACGACCGCCAACGGCGAGACCTATGACATGGCCAGTCAGGCGGACAAAGACCGCATGATCGACGAGGGCCTGGTGTATTGGTCGGATCTGTTGCGGGACGCGATCAGAGAGATCGACCCGACGGCGATGGTCACGGTCGGCTTCTTCACCCCGAACGCGCCGCATCAGGTCAACGGCCCCGATGAGACGCGCCTCGTGAGGACGAGCTACTTCCTCCGCAACTCCGAAGCCGACTTCGTCGATCTTCATCACTATGCGGGCAACGGCGTTGATGACTCCGACATCTGGGAGAACTTCGGGATCGACGGCATCGTCGACAAGCCGCTCATCCTGGGTGAGCACGGGGCGTTCAGGCATTGGTGGCCGAGCGAAGCGGCCGGAGCCGCGTCGGTCATGGCGCTCGAGGTCGAGGCGTGTCGGGTCGGATTCGACGGCTTTCTCGTCTGGGCCTGGCGAGGTGATCTGTCCGACGACCTCTACTGGGCGACAGATGGCGACGGCGAGGTCGCTGCGGTCGTTGCGCCGGTCAACCGACCGGACCCGTGCTCGTACGGCGAGTTCGACTTCATCTCGTTCAACCGGGCTGCCGAGGCGGCGGTCGCCGCGAGCAGCGAGGTGCCGGGGTTCGAGGCTTCGAAGGCGATCGACGGCATCGACACGTATTGGAATTCAGCCGATCTGGCCCCGCAATGGATCGAATTGCGTCTCGTCGGTCCTGTCGACCTCACGCGGATCGACATGACGGTCGCTCAGAGCCCGCCCGGCCGGAGCGTGCATCAACTCTGGGTTCGACCAGCCGGAGGTGACCTCGTCCTGCTGGAGACGTTCGAGGGTGTCACCGATGACGGTGACGTGCTCACATATGCCGATGCCGATCGCCTGCTGGCTGTCGATCTCGTGCGGGTCGTCACGACCGAGCTGGCCGGCGGCCTCGCCCCGGCGTGGCGGGAGATCGCGCTCTACTCGAAAGCGCCCGGAAGCTGAGCCCGCGCAGTGTTCAGATGTGGACGCGCCCCCCGGCGGGGTCGTAGAGCGGCGTCAGCGAGGCGGTGGCGTCGTGCCGATTGCCGGCGATGTCGACCTGCCAGGCCCCCGACTGCATGAAGCTGCTCGTGATCGGCTGGTCGGCGCTGACCATCGCCAGACCGACGGCGCCGCCGAGTGTGTGACCGTACGAGGCCGCCCGCATGTACCCGACCGCCTCGCCGTCCCGGTACACCACCTCGCCATGGAACATCAGTGGCTCGGGGTCGGTCAGGAGTATCTGTGCCAAACGACGGTTGGGCGGCCCCGCCTGCTTCCGAGCGATGAGCGCATCCCTGCCGATGAACCCGGGCTTGCCGAGATCGACGGCGAAGCCCAGCCCGGCCTCGTACGGGTCGTCGGTGTTGTCGATGTCGTGGCCGTAGTCGCGATAGCCCTTCTCCATTCGGAGGCTCCCGAGCGCCTTCAGCCCGGCATGGCGCAAACCGAAGCTCGAGCCGGCGCCAACCAGCCGGTCGTAGGCCTCGACAGCGTCGCCCGCCGGAACATACAGCTCATACCCGAGCTCACCGACGTAGGTGATCCGCACGCAGAGCACGGGCACTCCGCCGACCTCGATGTGTCGAGCATCGCGGAACGCGAACGCCTCGTTGGACAGGTCGGTGTCGGTGACAGCGGCCAGCAGGTCCCGCGAGAGTGGCCCATGCACGTTGATCTGGGCGTACTCAGAAGTGGCGTCGATGATCGCAACGTCGCTCAGCATCGCTGCGTGGCGGCGCATCCAGGTCTCGACATGGCGCTGGGCGGTGTCGGATGCCACCACCCAGAAGCGGTCGTCGTCGAGCTTGGTCACGGTGAGATCGGCTTCGATCGTCCCGCCTTCGTTGAGCCACTGGGTGTAGGTGATGCGGCCCGGCTGTTCGTCGATCCGGTTCGCCGAGAGCCGTTCCAGCAATCGCGCCGCGTCTCGGCCTTCGACCGAGAACTTGGACATGAACGACATGTCCATCACTCCCACTGCGTTCCTGATCGCCTGGTGCTCATCCCGCCAGTACGGGAACCAGTTCTCCCGGCCCCATGAGAGGCGATCCACCTTCGGCTCCACACCTGCGGGTGCGTACCAATCAGCTCCTTCCCAGCCGCTCACTTCGCGGAAGTAGGCGCCGCGCTCGGCAAGCCGATCGTGGAGGGGCGACAGCTTGATGTTCCTCGCGGTCTGCATCGACTGGTTTGGGTAGTGGGCTCGGTAGACCATGCCGAGCGACTCGACGGTCCGCTTCCGCCGGTACTCGGGATCGGTCTGATAGGGGTGGAGTCGGTCGATGTTGATGCCGGTGACGTCGGTGTCCGGACGACCGTCGAAGATCCAACGGGCGACCAGGCGTCCGAGTCCGCCGGCGGTGAGGATCCCGATCGAGTTCAGACCGGCGGCGACGAAGTAGTTGCGCAGCTCGGGAGCCTCGCCGACGACCGGGGCCAGGTCGGGAGTGAAGCTCTCGGGTCCGCAGAAGAACTTCCTGATTCCGACGTCCTGGCTGACCGGGACCCGGCCCATCGCCTTCTCCACGTACGGGCCCATGCGGTCCCAGTCCGGTTGGATCTCGCCGAACGAGAACGAGTCGGGGATGGTTTCGACGTTCCATGGCGCGCATTCGGGTTCGAACAGCCCGATCATCAGCCCGCCCACTTCTTCGCGGTAGTAGCCGTACGAGGCGGGGTCCTCGATCACCGGCCACGACGGATCGATGCCCGGGACCTCGTCGGTGATCAAGTAGTAGTGCTCGGCCGCCTGGAGCGGGATCGTGACACCGTGGTCCTCGCCGAGCTGCCGGGCCCACATGCCGGTGCAGTTGACGACGTACTCCGCCTCGATGTCGCCTGCTGGTGTCTGCACGCCGGTCACGGTCCCTCGATCGGTGAGCAGACCCGTGACGGGCAACCCCTGGAGGATCTTTACGCCCTGTTGCCGGGCTCCGGCGGCCAGCGACATGGTGGCGTCGACGGGGTTGACCCGCCCGTCGCCGGGGACGTAGAAGCCGGCGAGGAGGTCGTCGGTCCTAGCGAGCGGGAACAGGTCGGCGACTTCGGTGGGGGAGATCTCGTGGACCTCCACACCCAGGTTTCGGTTGAAGGCGGCGACGCGGCGGTATTCCTCCAGCCGGTCGGCGTCGGCGGCGAGCTCGATGAACCCGACCGGCTTGAACCCCGTCGACAGCCCGGTCTCGGCTTCGAGCCGCGTGTAGAGGTCGCGGGTGTACATCCGCATCTCGGTCGACGTCGACGACATCGACCCGAACGTGACCATCAACCCGGCGGCGTGCCAGGTGGTCCCGGACGTCAGCTTGTCTCGCTCGCAGACGACGACGTCGGTCCAGCCCAGCTCGGCGAGGTGATAGGCCACGCTCACGCCGATGATCCCCCCGCCGATCACGATGACACGGGCGCGAGCTGGGGCGGATTCGATCATCGGGGCAACGCTACCGGGCCTCAGGGGGGTTGCCCGCTGGTGGTGTGGGTGTGGCCGAGGGGGCTGGTCCAGAGATGGTCGGCGTTGTCGAGGCGTTCGAGGTGCCAGCCGTACTCGTGTTTGAGTCGGTGGTCGTGGCGGCAGAGGGGGGCGAGGTTGTCTTCGATGGTGGGTCCGTTCTCGGTCCAGGCGGTGCGGTGGTCGATGTCGCAGTCGATGGCCGGCATGCGGCAGCCGGGGAAGATGCAGGTTGGGTTGGCGGTGGTGATGTTGCGGTGTTGTTGGGCGGTGGGTCGGCGTCGGGTGACGCCGGTGGTGATGGGTTGGCCGCTGTTTGGGTCGGTGACGGTCCATTGCCAGGTCGAGCCGTTCCTGTCGTCGGGCGGTCTGGCGGGCGAGGTCGGCGATGACCGGTCCGTATCCGGCGAGGTGTCCGGCGTGGTCGTCGAGTTCGGTCAATGTGGTGAGGTCGACGGTGAGGTGCACCGATCCTCGGTCTTGAGACTTCGAGTTGTCGAAGGTTGGGGTGTGTCCGGTGAGGAGGTCGAGGGCGATGTCGGCGCGGAGCTGGTCGATGCTGCGAGTCTCGTCTGGGCTGCGGAGGGATCGGGCGATCCGGTCGATGTGGCGGCGGGCGGCGGCGGCCCGGTCGGGTGGGGCGTCGAGGATCATCAGGTCGGCGGTGGCGTCGTCGGTGGGTTCGAGTTCGACTCGACGCTGTTCGATCGCCTGTTCGTATCGTGCTTTGGCGGTGTCGGGGTCTGTTTCGATGGCGAGCTTGCGGAGTCGTTGGCGGAGCTGGCCGGTGGTCAGCTGTCCTGCACGGGGCAGGATCTGGTCGGCGACCAGCCGGGCGGTGTCGTCGGGGAGATGGATGGTGGCATCGGACGATCACAGTTGCTCGGCGTTGGTCGATCTCGCCGGCTTTCAGCGCTGCGAGCACTGCCGGGAGTCGGTCTCGCAGGGCGAGTGCAAGGTCGAGGTGGTGGTCGGCGGCCCGGCGGGTCAGTCGTAACGCCGCCCGGATCTCGGAGGCGGCTGCCTCCCATGCGAGTTCGGGGTCGACGAGATCGGTGCAGGCGTCGTGGATGGCGGCGATGTCCTCGTAGATCAGTGCTTGGAAGTGCGAGTGGGACCGGATCCGGGCTTGGAGCAGGGAAACCCGGTTCCTGCCTGACACCCCGGTTGTGTCGAGGTCGGTGAGCATGGAAGCGGCGACACTTCCGGTCGGTAGCGTCGCCAGATACGACAGGTCGGCTTCCTCGACCGGTCTCGGTTCTGCAGCGGCCCAGATCGCGGTCAGCTGGTCCGCAAACGCATCGAACCCCGGGTCATCGAACGGCACGAACTCGGGCAACGACCCGAAATCCACTCCCACAGTGTCCATGGACTCAACCTATCCACCACCCATGACAGAAACTGCTCGTCCGGCGAACGGTCGGGATCGATCTTCGCTTTCCGTCCTTGACGCCGCGTCTTCTTTCGCAAGGCCATCGCCGTGGCCACGAGCCTCCGGGATCTCGCGACCCGCCGGAGAGGCGTGCAGCTCGCGCTCATCGGCAACAACGCGGATCGGCAACGAGCTGCTCCTCCTCATCATCGGTCGATGAAATGCTGCTGAAGGCGGGCCGTGTCGGCAGCGGACCAACCCTCAGGCTGCAGCACCGCCGCCCACGCCTCGATGTGCGCCTGTGTCGTGTACACGTGGCCGAAGCCCTCAGGCATCGAGTTCCGCCGAAGGTGATTCCCGTCGCGACGCCCGGACCCGACACGGGCCTCGACAGAATCCGGGGGATCGGTTTGTGGACCACGTCGGACTGGTCGAACGATTGCAGCCGTTCGGCGACGCGGGTCCGGAGCGATCCGTTGACGATGACAACTCCCCTTCGCTCAGGGGTTCACGGAGACGTCGCTGCCGGCGCTTCGAGAGCGGCTTGGCATCCGGCCGCCGGCCCTTCCCTCGGAAGTGCGTTCATCATCCATATTCGGGTCACCCCTCCACGGCGACCTCCGCCGGCCCGCGCACCCTGCGGACCAGGCTGAGCCAGGCTCCACCACCCATGATCGTGACTGCGAACCAGACGAGGACGTTCAGGACCGGGACGAGTCCGAGGATCACGAGTGCGGCAAGTCCTGCCGCCAAGGCGAGGTAGGCGGCAGTACCTTCGGGGAGGAACCGGTTTCCGAGCCACGCAGCAATCGTGATCGGAGCGAGCACGGCGGTCACCACGAAGCCCATCACGGCCGCAAGAATCCAGCTGAGCACGACCGCGAAGACGATCACCCCAACGACGAGGCCGAGGCCCAGCCAACCGAACAGGATCGCCAAAAGCACACCGGCGAGCGTCACCCCCAGCGGAACCGCGAGCAGTCCGAACAGGAACCCGAAGCCCCACAGGGCGGTCGGTCCCGGTTGGTTGGCAACAGCATCGACGCTTCGTTCGATCGTGGATCGCCCGAGCCACATGATCAGCAGCCCAAGGAGCAGCAACGAGGCGAAGCGGGACAGGCCGCGAATGAACACGTTCGGGCGTTCGATCTCGAGATCGAAGTTCTCGATGGTGACGTCCTCGGTGCCGAGCACCTCTCCTGTAACCGTGTACGAACCGGTTCCTCCCAGCACGTCACCTGCCACGGTGCCGCCGATGTCGACCAGGCCGGCGCCAAAGACGATGTCGCCGCCCACGTCACCGTCAACTCGCAGTCGACCGGTTCCGGCGAGGATGTCTTCGCCAACGTCGCCACGAATCGTCACCTGGCCGGCGCCCGTCCGGATGTCGCCCAACACGGCGCCGGTCAGTTCGACGGTCCCGGCACCGACCAGCAAGTCGCCGCCGATCTCACCCCCGACGCTGACCGTTCCCCCGAAGACGACCAGGTCGCCCGTCACGTCACCGTCGACGTAGATGTCGCCACCGAACAGGTAGAGATCGCCGTCGATCCTCTCGTCGTCGGAGACCGTGATGTCGTCTCCGAAGCGGAGCTTGCCGTCGAGGAACTCCTCCTCCTCTTGGGCCAGTGCCACCGCCCCCAGTGACAGGAGGGCAACGACGAGTGCGAGCAGTACGAATCCAATCCGTTTCATGAGTTCCTCTCTTGGCATCACCCAACCTACGTCACGTGCAACCGGGGCGGGAGGTCCATAAGGCCCTGGGCCGATGCCAGCACCAGGCGATCGCGGTGAAACGGCCTGGGTCGCTCGAGGTACGGCCCGCCTCAGCGGGCCGTCGGTACGTTCTCCACGGGCCGATTCGCCAGGGAGGTCATTCGGCCGAGGAGGTGAGCCCGACCCGCTCGCGAAGGCGCTTGAAACGCTCGGAGGTCTTGTATGCCCAGTGCTCGGGGATGTATCGGCGCACGAGCAGCACCGAACACGGGGCCTGGTCGGCGACGATGTCGGGGATCGTGCCGAACAGCACGGTGCGCAGACCGGATTCGCCTGATGCTCCGATGATGAGCAGATCGTGGCCTCCGGCCTCGGCGACCTCGACGAGGGTCGCGACGACGTCCTCGGAAGCGCGGACGAGGACGTCGACGGTGACATCGACCTGCGAAGTCAGGGGTTCGATCTCGTTGTTCACCGATGCGATTTCGCGCTCGGTGTCCGCGTCTTCCTTGACCGCTCGCAGCACGTCGATCCGGGCGCCCGTGGCAGCTGCGATTCGTAGCGCGGCCTCGAGACCGAGCCGGGCATGGCGGCCACCGCCCCAAGGCACGAGGATCCGTTCGATGTGCTCCATCCCTCGGTCTCGGAGGACGGCGAAGTCTGCAGGGAGACCGGCAACGACTCTGCGTACCGGAGAGTCTGCGATGCGGCCGAGCGAGAATCCGCCGTGCCAGCCGAGCACGAGAAGGTCGGCTCGATGATTCGTGGTGGCCTGGACGAGTCCGACGGCGACATCGTGCGTGGGTTCGACAATCACGTTGTTGATCTCGGTCGTGATCGGGCGACCGGTCTCCGACGGTGCGGGTGGCAACTCCCAGAGGACCTGATTGATCGAAGCTCGAGCCTGCAGCATGACCCGGGCGTCCTGGTCGACGGAGCCGAGCGGTGTCTGGCGCGGAACCGGAACCAGGCGGATGGGCAGGACGTCCCCCGGGTCGGAGGCGCCGGCGGCGAGCAGTCTGCCGAGGAGCAGCAACGAGCGCTCCGTTGCGGGATTGGCGAGGGCCACGCCGACGCGTCGTGGGTCCTCGGTGCCGAGAATGTGCTCCATGGGAGCGACGGGCACCGTGCCTGCTTCGATCTCGACGTTGGTGGGTGGGGAAAAGAGCGCACGGAGCCCGAGCTGGTTCCACCGCACTCGGAGCCTGGGCACCGCCGACTCGAAGTCGACGACAGATCGGCGCACCCAGTACCAGCCGAGGCTCACGGCGATCAAGCCGACCACGGCGAGCTGGGCAGTCGATCCCGAGAAACCGATGATCGCCAGACAGCCGATCGCCCCGAGCACCTGGGGGATCGGCGAAAGGGGGACCCGGAAACTCGGCCGGTACCAGGGCGGATCCGCTGCTCGCAGCGCCACGGCTCCGAGATTGATGGCGGCATACGAGTAGAGCTGGAGTGACGATGCGATCTTGGCGAGCTCCTCGATGTTGGGCAGCGCGACGATCAGCACGGCCGCGATGGCCGACGTCAGCACGGTCGCCCGGAGCGGCGTGACGAAGCGGCGGTTGATCTCGGCGAGGCGCGCGGGGAAGAGGCCGTCCCGCGACATGGCGAGGTTGATCCGTGATGCGGCCAGGATCGAGGCGTTCGCCGATGAGAGCGTGGCGAAGAGCCCGGCGATGATGATGCCGGTGGCTCCTACGTCGCCAAAGGCGAGCCGGGCCGTGCGGGTGAGCGGGTCGGGCACCTCGCGGATCGTCTCCTGGGTGAAGACGCCGGCTACCACCAGGACGATCGCGATGTACAGGAACGTGACCAATGCGACGGATCCGATGAGCGCACGTGGCAGGTTCTTCTCCGGCTCCTTGATCTCCTCTGCGACCGCGGCGATCTTGACGAACCCGAGGAACGAGACGAACACGAGCGCCGTCGTGGAGAGCACCGCTCCGCCGCCCTCCGGGAAGAACGGTGTGAGATTCGCGGTCTCGGCCTGGAGCGTCCCGCCGACGACGAAGACGCCCAGGATCACCAGGAGTGCGAGGACGATCACGATCTGGGCGGAGCCTGACACCTTTGCGCCCACGACGTTGAGCACCATGAGCAGGGCAGCACCACCGAGCGCACCGGCGACCTGCGGGAGCGGGCTCACCTGGGCGAGGAACTCGCCCGTACCAACCAGGTAGAACGCGATCGCCACGGTCAGCGACAGCCAGATGCCCACTCCGGAGATCGCCCCGAAGGCTGCGCCGAGAGAACGCGAGACGAAGTAGTAGTCGCCCCCCGAGGTGGGCATCCCGGTCGCCAGTTCGGCGGCTGCTGCTGCGGTGAGGATGCACACGAAGCCTGCGAACGCATACGAGAGCAGGGCGGCAGGGCCAGCCGCCTCGATCGCCCTCCCGGCGAGCAGGAAGATGCCTGCGCCGATCATCGTGCCGGCACCGATCGTCAATGCGCTCCAGAATCCGAGATCCCGTTGCAGCTCACTCGGTTCTTCCATCAGCCCCCGTTCCGTCCGCGCTGCGACGCTAGCGCCGCCCGGCGATTGTCCTGAGTCACGTCCAGGCAATCCGGGCGTCGACCGAAGTCGGATCGCCATACTGGATCCGTGCGTCGTCTGCTGGTCGTCGGAAGCCTCGTAATCGCCCTGCTCGGAGGAGTGGTCGGCGACGTGTCCGATGGTCGTGCCGACGCGGTGATCACCGGCAGGGTGTTGGATCTCGACGGCGACCCCCTCGAGGGAGCGGTCATCCGGGGAGGCGAGATCACTTCCAAAACCGATGCCGGCGGTCGGTTCCTTCTCGGCGCCTTTCCCGCCGGTTCGCTGACCATCGAGCGGCCGGCCTATCGGTCGAGAACGGTGGCCTGGGACGGCTCGACCGGGTTCACGTTCCGTCTTGCTCCCCGCATCGTGCGCGCCCTTCACGTGGCCGGGTGGGTGGCGGCCTCGGAAGCCGGATTCTCGGAGATGTTGCGCCTCGCCGAGAACTCGGCCGTGAACGCACTCGTCATCGACATCCGCAACGAGAACGGACTGATCTACCACGACTCCGCCGTCCCGCAGGTGGACGCGATCGGGGCACAAGCCGACCCGGCGTTCGACCTCGCCGAGCGGGTCTCCCGGGCACACCAGGCGGGGTTGTACGTCATCACGCGCATCGTGTCGTTCCAGGATCCGATCGCCGGGTGGGCCCGCCCGTCGTGGGCGGTCGTCGACACCCGGACCGGCGGGCCGCTCAACAAGAACGGGCAGGTGTTCCTCGATCCCACCGATCCGGCTCCGCGGGCGTATGCCATGGCGCTGGCGGAGGAGGCGTGCGCAGCCGGAGTCGACGAGGTCCAATTCGATTACGTGCGGTTCCCCGACGGAGGAGGCGAATACTCACGGTTCGACGGTCCGGCCGATGCGGCGTCGAGGGTGGCGACGATCTCCGCCTTCCTGACTGACGCGCGCTCGCAGTTGCTGCCACGAGGTTGCGCCACCGGCGCGGACATCTTCGGGTGGATCACCAACACCCCGACCGACGGCGGGATCGGCCAGCACTTCGAGTCGATCATCGGGGCCGTCGACGTGGTGTCCCCGATGATCTACCCCAGCCACTACTCGAGCGGCTGGTACGGCTTCACGGTCCCCAACGACCATCCGCGTGAGGTCGTCACGTTCGCCAGCCGAGACGCCCTCGCCCGGATGGGCGGTTCGAGCGTGGTGCTCCGGCCATGGATCCAGGACTTCTGGTACTCCGCCGGCCAGGTGCGTGAGCAGATCGACGCGATGGGTGATCTCGGCCTTGGCTGGATGTCGTGGAACATCCTCAGCGAGTTCACGGCCGGCGCCTACCCGCTCGAAGGTGAACTCGATCTCGGCAACTCCCCACCGCCTCCCGAGCCGCTGCCCGCATCCGGCTTCTGGGACGTCGACGACACCCACGTCTTCGCCGATGACGTCGCCTGGCTCGCACGGGAGAACGTGACTCGTGGCTGCAACGCCCCGTGGAACGACGAGTTCTGTCCCGACGCCGCGTGTGACCCGCGGACAGATGGCGGCGTTCCTGGTTCGGGCGCTCGATCTCCCCGCAGGCGAGTCGCCGTTCACCGACACGACCGGCTCCGGGTTCGAGGCCGAGATCGATGCGCTGTATTCATCGGAGATCACAACCGGATGCGAGATCGGGGATCCGACCAGGTTCTGCCCCGACGATACGGTTACGAGGGGTGAGATGGCGGTGTTCCTGGTGCGGGCGCTCCAATTGCCTGCGGTGGCGTCCGGCTTCACTGATTCGGCGGGCTCGCCGTACGAACCCGAGATCGGAGCACTCGCCGCCGCCGGCATCACGAGGGGCTGCGACCCGCTCGACTACAGCAGGTTCTGCCCGGGCGACCCCGTGACCCGCGGACAGATGGCGGCATTTCTCCGGCGAGCCCTCGAGCGCTGAGGGGCGCCGGAGCGTCGCTCGACCCCGGCCTCATGGGCGTCTGGTCGGTGCGCTTCTCGAGGGCCCTTCGACCCTTGGGTCGTGCCGCGGCGGGTCGTAGCTTGGTCGCATGGTGGTCCACATCGGTCGGTCGACATCGACCAATGCCCGTGGCGACCTCGACGCCGCCGCGGGCGATCGGCGGGCGTGGCCCTATGTCGCATGGACGATCGGCCTCTCCGTTCCCTTCTGGCTGGCCGGTTCGGTCGTCGACGCCGAGATCGCAGAGGGCGTTCCGATCAGTGGACTGATGGTCGTCTGTCCGGCGATCGCCGCCTCGATCTTGTCGTATCGGTCGGCCGGGCGTGCAGGCGTATCCGAACTGTGGCGGAGAACTGTCGACGTCCGCGGCGTACCACGCAAGCGCTGGTTCCTGCCCGCTGCACTCACCATCCCGGCTGCAGTGGCTTCGACCTACTGGATCGAGGAACTCGTGGGCACCGCGTCGCCCGTGGAGGCGGTGGCGTTGCCTTCGCTGCTCGTGATGTCGGCGGTGTTCCTCGTCGCTGCGGTCGCCGAGGAACTCGGCTGGACGGGCTATGCGACGGATGTCTTCCAGAGGCGTCGCTCGGAACTCCTCACCGGACTCGCCATCGGGGCGGTGTGGGCGATCTGGCACTGGATCCCGCTCCTCACGGCGGGACGATCGGCCTGGTGGATCGGATGGTGGACCGTCTTCACGGTGGCATCCCGGGTGCTCATCGTCATTTTCTACAACAGGTCCGGGCGCGGCGTATCCGTTGCGGTGGTGTTCCACACCATGACCAACGTGGCGACGGTGATCTTCGCAGACCTCTTCGACCCGTTCATCACCGGCGTGATCGTGGCCGGAGCGGCCATCGTCGTCGCGGCGATGGGTCGCGCTCACGCCGACCACGCCGGCCCGGCTCCGGTGTGATGCGTCCCCGTACGGTCGGCCCGGCGGACACGGATCCGCTCTCCTGCCCGGCCGGACGAGCGTGAGGCGTGTATACAGACGGAGTTCGCGCGATCAGAGGAGGAAGAGTGGACGCAGTCGTGCACTTCGAGATACCCGCGGCGGATCTCGACCGGGCCAAGGAGTTCTATGCGGCGGCCTTCGGATGGACGTCGTACACGGTGCCGATGGGAGATTCCGACTACGTCACGGTCACCACCGTGCCGGTCGACCGGGCCACGATGATGCCGACCGAGCCCGGCGCCATCAACGGCGGGCTGGTGGAGAAATCCGCCGCCATGTCGGCGCCCGTGGTCACGATCGGTGTCGGTTCCATCGACGCGGCTCTCGAGAAGGTGACGGTGAGCGGGGGATCGATCGTGCTCCCGCGAACCGAGGTATCCGAGGGTGCCTTCGCCTATTTCAAGGACAGCGAAGGCAACCTGATGGGGCTCTGGGAGGTCTCCGGGGCCTGACGACCCTCGCCGATCGACATCGCTCCCGGCATTGGTATGGCGCGCTCACCCCAGTGGCGGTGTGGGAGTGTCGGGGTGGATGCCGATCCATTCGCGAGCCCACTCCATGTCGAGGAACTGGATCCAGCTGCGACGCGGGACTGCTCCCTGCGCGAGCCGAGCCCGGGCGGCGGAGAGGCCTGCATCGAGATCGGTCAGGGCGAGATCGACATACGAGTAACGGAGCCCGGTGCCCGCCCCGATCACACACCCGAGGCCGCCGGAGCGGAGCATCTCGTCGAGGGCGTCCTCGATGGCGCCACGATCCTCGAACTCCGAGCCGGTCAGACCGTCCGTCCCGTCGATCTTGACGTAGCAGAAGGTCTCGCCCGAGCGAGAGAACCGGGACGAGTCGAACCGGCCGGCCAGTGATGCCTTCCACAAGGCGGGGTCGAGGGTGAGACCGGTGACCAGATCCGCTCTCCCCGGGTAGTCGTCGGACTGGTCGGCGGTCACTTGGAAGAGCGACCATTCGGTGCCCTCCCCGGGCCATTCTGCATGGGGGATCTCGGCGACTTCGGACAGGATCGAGTCCCGATGCCGTTCGACGGCGTTCGCGAGGCCGGCGATGGGGATGCGTTGCGCCGGTGTGTCCCTGCCTCTGCGCAGACCCAGCCGGCGTTTCGGGTTGGTCGTCGTGATCTCACCGATCCAGGTGTTGAGCGTCGCTTCGCCGAGCAGCGCTTCGGTTGCGATGAAGGCGTCGTGTTCGGCCCGGGCGCCAGATGCGGTGAACTCGAGGTCGATCAGGTGGTGATCGCCCGTCGATACCGCCACCGTCACGTCCCGAAGCGTCCCGCCGGTGCGGGCGTTCACGATTGCCTCGGCGTGCTCGAGCGATTCGGGCAATCGATGCGGATGGAACTCCCATCCTTCGATGCGCGGGGCCCGGCCGAGGATCTCGTCGACGAGTGGTGCGAGGTGGTATCTCGACTCGGGTGTGATGACGAGGCGGTGCCCAGGTCCGTGCACCGCCGGGCCGTACTCCCACATCAGGTGGGGATGGACCGCTCCAAGGTGATCGCTCATCCACGCCGGCAGGTCGAATGCCTGTCCGCCGCCGAACATGACGTTCAGATCCGCTGCTTTGCCGGCGAACGCATCCCACCACCGGTCGATGAGGTCGGCGGTTGCCTGCCGGGCTTCGGCTTCCTCCGCACCGAGACATTCGACGAACCTCCACCGCATCGCCGAGAGTGTACGGAGACCTGATGTGCCGTCGTGACGCGGTCTGCGTGAGCCCTGGTTGCGGTCAGTCTCGTGCGAGCGACGACGCCCGCTCGAGTGCCTCGAGCGCCTGGTCGGCGTGAATCTCCATGTTCATCTCCGACCCGATGACCTCGAGGACTCGGCGGTCACGGTCTATGACGAAGGTCATCCGCCTGTTCCACAGCGGCCCGGGGCGCTTCACGCCGAACTGGGCGGCGATCCGGCGATCGCGGTCGGACAGCAACGGGAACCCGAGCGAGTTGGCCTCGTCGAACTCTGCCTGCTGCGCCGTCGAGTCTGCGCTGATTCCGACGGGTTGGGCGCCGTACCGGGCGAACTCGGCGCGCAGGTTGCGGAAGTGGCAGCTCTCGGCGGTGCATCCACTCGTCATCGCCTTGGGATAGAAGAACAGGACGACCGGTCCGTCGGTCAGCATCTCCGAGAGTGTCACCGTGTTGCCGTGCTGATCGACGGCTTCGAAGTCCTCGACGATGTCGTTGCGTTCCATTGGCAGCTCCTTTCAAGGCGGTCATCTCCTATTCGGAGCCGACGGTGCGACCGGATGTGTCCTGGTGGTCATCTCGGCGACGGCCAGGGTCAGCCCGTAGTGTCAGCGGTCATGCCGACGACCAAGTACGCAACGAGTGACGGCCTCAGCATCGCCTACCAGGTCTTCGGGGATGGGCCGAGAGATCTGGTGTACGTGCCGGGATGGATCTCCAACGTCGAATTGATGTGGGACGACCCGGTGCTGGCGTCGATCCTGCGGCGACTCGGCAGCTTCGCCCGCGTGATCACCTTCGACAAGCGAGGCACCGGCATGTCGGACCGATTGCCGCTCGATCGCCTGCCTGGTCTCGAGGAGCGGATGGACGACGTCCGCGCCGTCATGGACGAGGTCGGTTCCGACCGTGCCATCCTGTTTGGCCATTCCGAGGGCGGGAGCATGGCGAGCCTGTTCGCTGCGACCTATCCCGAACGCACCGAGGCGCTGATCCTCGCATCGACCTACGCCAGGCGGACGCCGGCGCCCGATCATCCGTGGGCGCCGTCTGCCGAGAACCGAGAAGTCGAGATCCGCGAGACGGAAGAGAGTTTCGGAGATCCGGATCGCATCCCTCACTACATGCTTGGAGATCGGTCCGACGATCGCGCGTTTCGGGAGTGGGTTGCCAGGTACTTCCGACTGTCGGCCTCACCGAAGGTGGCGGCGCAGCTCATGCAGATGAACACGCTGATGGACACGCGGTCGGTCCTCCCCCTCATTCAGGCCCCGACGTTGCTGCTCTATCGGACCGAGGACGAAGACGTCGACGTCGAGGAGGGCCGGTGGATGGCCTCGCAGATCCCGAATGCCACGTTCGTGGAGCTACCCGGAGATGCCCACCTGTTCTGGGCGGTGGATCCTGGGGAGTTCGTCGACGAGATCGAGGAGTTCGTCACGGGTCACCGCGAGGCCAGCAACCCGGAACGGATCCTGTCCACCGTGCTCTTCACCGACATCGTGGACTCGACCCGACGGGCGGCCGAACTCGGGGATAGCGCCTGGCGGTCGTTGCTGGAACGTCACAATCAGGTCACACGCCAGGAGCTGCAGCGGTGGCGAGGAGTAGAGCGAGTCTTCACGGGCGACGGGATCCTCGCAACGTTCGACGGACCGGCCCGCGCCGTTCGGGCTGCCGCCGCCATCGGAGAGGCCGTGAGGGGACTCGGCATCGAGGTCAGGGCCGGAGTCCACACCGGAGAGGTCGAGGTGATCGGCGACAACGTTGCCGGCCTCGGCGTTCACATCGGCGCTCGAATCTCATCGCTCGCGGAGGGAGGGGAGATTCTCGTCTCGCGGACGGTCAAAGACCTCGTGGTCGGATCCCAACTGGAGTTCGAATCGCGCGGAACGCACGCCATGAAGGGTGTCCCGGGCGAGTGGGAGGTGTACGCAGTCCTCAGGACCTGACGACTCGCGTCATGACTCGAGTGGCGCGAACTCGAGTGCCGGGTCGTCGACACTGGCGAACCGGAACATGAACAGGTCCTTGACGTAGTTCTGGTGGACCCGCCACGGCGTCCGCGTTCCCTGCTTCGGCAGTCGGTCCAACGCACGCTGGACATAGCCCGACGTGAAGTCGAGTGCCGGGACCTCTTCCATCGATGAATCCGGGCGGCGGGGCGTGACCCGTCCGTATCCGTGCCGGCGCATGTGGTCGAGGAGGCGGCAGGCGTGCTCTGCGGTGAGATCGGCCTTGAGCGTCCACGATGCGTTCGTGTACCCGAACGTCGACACCAGGTTGGGGACGTCGCTGTACATCATCCCCTTGTAGGTCAGTGTCTCGGATAGGTCGACCGGCACTCCGTCGACGACGATCTCGATCCCTCCGAGGAGCAGGATCTCCAGTCCGGTGGCCGGTACGACCACGTCGGCTTCGAGATGCGCGCCGGACTCGAGGGTGATGCCGGTCTCGGTGAAGGTGTCGATGTGGTCGGTGACGATCGAGGCCTGTCCGCTGCGCAGGGCAGCGAAGAAGTCACCGTCGGGGGCGAGGCAGAGACGCTGATCCCAGGGGTCGTAGCGGGGCGTGAAGTGGGTCTCGACGTCGAAGTCGGATCCGAGCTCGTTCCGGACGCCTCGCAGCAGCAGGCGCCTCATGAACTCCGGCCGGCTGCGGGCGAGCTTGAACAGGAGCATCCCGGCGAGCACCCGCCGCCACCGGGACAGGGCGTAGACGATCTTCTCGGGCAGGAATCGACGGAGAGTCTCGGCGATGTGATCGCGGGAGGGCATCGTGGCGATGTAGGTGGGTGATCGCTGCAGCATCGTCACGTGCGAGGCAGCACCCGGTTCGGACGCGAGCGCCGGGACCAGCGTGACGGCTGTGGCGCCGCTACCGATCACGACCACGCGCTTGCCGGAGTGATCGAGGTCGTCGGGCCAGTGCTGGGGGTGGATGATCGGCCCGGTGAAGCGATCCATCCCCGGCCACTCGGGGGCATGTCCGGTGTCGTAGCGGTAATAGCCGGTGCAGGTGTAGAGGAACCCGCACGTGAAGCTGACGGACGCTCCTCCGACCTCGGCCTCGACCGTCCACCGGCAGGTCTCCGACGACCATTCAGCCCGCACCACCCGATGACCGAACCGGATCTTCTGGTCGATGCCGCCGTCGTGGGCGGTGTCCTCGATGTACGCCTTGATCGACGCGCCGTCGGCGATGGCCGGCCCGTCTCCGCCACGGTTGGAAGCGATATCCCATCGTGTACATGTCGGAGTCAGAGCGAATCCCCGGGTATCGGAACAGATCCCAGGTTCCGCCGATGGCGTCCCGGCTTTCGAGAATCACGTAGCTCATCCCGGGACAGCGTTCTTGAAGGTGCCATGCGGCGCCGATCCCGGAGAGGCCGGCACCCACGACCAGGACGTCGAAGTGCTCTGGCTCGCTGGTCGTCATGGGTTGCTCCCAACCTACTACTCGTGCGGAACGCCATTCAGGCCCGGAGACCGTGGGCTGCTCCCACCAGACGTTCCGATCGGTGTGGGAATTGAGCGGCTAGGCCCGGACCTCCGGCGTCAACTCGGCGCCGATCTGCAGGACCGCATCGATGAACGCATCGACGTGCATCGCCGTCGTGCGGATGTTGATGAAGCACGGGCGGATGACGAAGCGGCCGTCGATCAGTGTCGAACTCGGCATGAAATCGGTCTCGCGGAGCAATCGGCGAAGGAGCCGCTGATTGAACTCGTCGGGATCGGACCCCGATGGCGCAACGTGCCGGAAGCAACAGATCGACAACGTCGGCTCGGTCAACAACTCGAGCGCCGGCTCCCTGAGTGCGCGTTCGGCGACCTGCCGGGCGAAGTCGTTGTCCTCGATGATCCGTGCCGCCATCCCTTCGCGACCGAGCTCGGTGAGGATTGCCCAGACGATCACGCCCCGTGCCGGCGACGACAGCTCCACGCCGAAGTCTTGATATGGGATGCCCATGGAGTCGAGCGAGGACTCTGGTTCTTCGACGAAGCCGCCCTCGAGGTAGTCGGAGGGTTCCTGCATGAACGTCTGCTGCAGCATGGAGCGATCCCGGACGAACGTGGCAGCGACGCCGACTGGTGCACCCATCCACTTGTGCGGGTCGACGATCACCGAGTCGGCCAGTTCGAGGCCGTCGTAGAGGTGGGTGATTCGAGGGTCGAGGATCCCGGGCAGCCCATAGGCACCGTCGATATGGAACCACGCCCCGTGTTCGCCAGCCAGCTCTCCAACCTCGCGCAACGGATCGATTGCTCCCGTGTTGGTGGTTCCGGCGGCCGCCACCACCGCAACGGGCATGATGCCTTCCGAAGCGTCTCGTTCCATCATGGCTGCGAGCGCGTCGACTCGCATTCGATGGGCGTCATCTGTGGGGACCATCCGGATGCTCCGCCGGCCAAGACCGAGCACGCCGGCAGCCCGGTGGATCGTGCGGTGGGCCTCGGTCGATGTATAGATGGCGGCAGGCGTCCCGTCGACACCCTCGGCTGATGGGTCCCTGCCGCGCTCGGTGAAGGCCCATTGTCGGGCGGCCCCGAGGGCGATGAGGTTCGCCGTCGACCCACCGCTGGAGTACACGCCCTTCATGTGCTCACCGAGACCGCAGAGCTCGGCAAGCCATTGGAGCGACAGTTCCTCGACCCGGTTGAACGCAGTGATCAAGTAGCGCTGCGGTCCGGCGACCGAAGCGACCGCGGCTGCCACGGCGCCCACCGTCGAGGGACCGGTCGTGATCCAGCCCCAGAACCCGGGGTGCGACATGCGAGGCCCGTTCGGCAGGACCACCTCGAGCAACCGCTCGATGGCGCCGTCGGTCCCACTCCCGATGTCCGGCAACGTGCCTCTCAGCTCGGAGTCCCAATCGGCGAAACGGCGCATCGCATCGCCCGGGTCCTCATCGAGGTGGACGTCGATGGCGCGAGCCGCCTTGCCGAGATACTCGGTGAAACGGCCCGCTTCGGGACGGATCGAACTCATGCCCGGAATGTAGCGCTCGCTGCGCCTGGCAATCCGCATAGGATCTGCCGGGTGACACGTCGTCGCCTGCTGCCGAGACTTTCCGCCGGGGACGTCATTCTCGCGGTGGGAATTCTGCTCGTAGAGGTGTTCGCCGCTGCCCAAGCCCGAGCCGGAGATGGGTCGATCTCCGCAGCAATCGGCGGGCTTCCGATTCCCGCCTGGATCGCGCTGATCATCGGAAGCGCGGTGCTCGTCGTGCGCAGGCATCGTCCATTGGCCGTACTCGCGGTGGTTGTAGCCGCGTATGCCGTGTGGCATCTGTTCGGATACGCCGACGGCCCGTCGCTGGCGATCATCGTGGCGATGTACGGTGTCGGCCGGTACATCGCCGATCTCCGCGCTTCGGTGCTCGCAGTGATCGTGGCCACCGGCGTGTTCGTCGCAGTGGCATTCCGTGACGGCGACCCGATGGCCGACATCGCCCTCGCCGCCACAGTGGTCCCCTTCCTCCCCTGGTACATCGGGCGAAGGGTCGCCGCCCGTCAGGAGCGCGTCCGGCTGTTGGAAGAGCGAGCGGAGTTGCTCGAACGTGAACGGGCGACCGAGCTTCGTCAGGTCGTCGAGGAGGAGCGGAGGAGTATCGCCCGGGAACTACACGACGTGGTGGCCCACCGGGTGAGCCTCATGACCGTCCAGGCCGGCGCGGCTCAAGCGATCCTCGACGAGGATCCAGTTCGTGCGGCGAAAGCAATGAACGCCGTGGAGGAGGCAGGACGCGCTGCGCTCGACGAGCTGAGGCATCTCCTCGGCGTCCTGGGACCACGCGCCGGTGAACAGCCACGTACACCCGCAGCATCGCTCGCCGATCTCCCGAAGCTCGCCGAACAGATGGACAGTGCCGGGCTCAGCGTGTCGCTCGACATCGAAGGCGTCCCTGATGGCCTGCCGACGAGAGTGGACCTGTCGGCGTTTCGGATCATCCAGGAGTCGCTGACCAACAGCCTCCGACACGCCGGACCCGACGCCCACGCGACCGTCCACGTGGCTGTCGACGGCGGTGTGCTCGGCATCGAGGTCGCCGACGACGGGGTGGGCCAGTCATCGTGGATCGGAGGGAGCGGTCGAGGGCTCGCAGGCATGCGAGAGCGGGCCGAGCTGTTGGGTGGCCGATTCGAGGCGGGACCGATAGGAGAAGGCGGCTTCCGGGTTCGAGTCGACATCCCGCTGACAGGGGCGGGCCAATGACGATCCGGGTGGCCGTGGTCGACGACGAGGCGCTCCTCAGAGACGGCATCGCGCTGATCCTGGAGCGAGAGGAAGACATCGAGGTCGTCGGCCAGGCGGGAACCGGACTCGAAGCGATCGAACTCGTCCGTGACACTCACCCCGACGTGGTGCTCATGGACATCCGCATGCCCGAGATGGACGGGTTGGAGGCGACCGCCCGCATCGTCGAGGAGACCGACTCTGTTCGGGTGATCATCCTGACGACATTCGCGCCCGACGAATACGTTTATGAGGCGCTGCGGGCGGGCGCCAGCGGCTTCATGCTGAAAGACGTGCCCCGTCACGAGCTCTCAGCAGCGGTACGGACGGTGAACGAGGGCGGCGCGATGCTGTCCCCGTCCATCACCAGCCGACTGATCGGGCGGTTCGCCCAGCGTCTCGCAGCCGACGCGGAGACCTCTCGCCGCCTCGAGGATCTGAGCGACCGAGAGCTCGATGTGCTCGCCGAGATCGCCCATGGGTACAGCAACGACGAGATCTCCGAGCGCCTGTTCATCGGTGTTGCCACGGTCAAGTCCCACATCAACCACGTGTTCACCAAGCTCGACGTGCGGGACCGTGCTCAGGCGGTGGCATTCGCCTACGAGAGCGGACTGGTCACGCCCGGCGACGTCGACGTCTGATCTGCTGAATCAACCCTGGGGTTGAGCCCCCAACCAACCCACGCGCCGAAGACGCGTCCCTGGGCTTCTCATACGTTCATCAGTACACGACGAACGGCGAGACATGACCGGCACATACGACGATCGAGTCACCCAGACCCCGTTGAACGCCGACCTCTCCCTTCGCTCACAGGCCCACCACCAGGGGCGACCGAACCACAGGAGCACCCTCTCATGATGATCCGCATGCTTCGCGCCGACTTTCGGCGTACCCGCACGACCAGTCTCGTTCTGGCCGGTCTGATCGCGATGGCTGCCTTGCTGGCCGCCACCGGCGGTAGCGTCCTGGCCCAGCTGACCGGCGCCATCGGTGAGCTGTTCACGACCGCCCGCACCCCCGACGTGGTCCAGATGCACTCCGGCGACGTCGACCTCGACGCGGTCGAGGCCTGGGCGGCGGATCGGACCGAGCTAGCCGAATGGCAAGTCAGCGAGACGCTGCCCATCCCTACCGACCTGCTGTTCCTGGGTGACGAGCCGCAGTCGGGGTCCGTGCTCCAGCCGGCCCTCGTCACGCAGAACCAGTCCTTCGACCTGCTGCTCGACCTCGACGACGACGTCCTCGCAATGCAGCCAGGTGAGATCGCGATGCCGCTGTACTACCACCAGACCCAGGGACTCGAAGTCGGCGACCACGTGTCCGTCCGACTCCCCGAGGCCCGCTTCGACTTCACCGTCACGAGCTTCGTGCGGGACTCGATGATGAACCCGACGTTCGCCACGTCGAAGCGTCTACTCATCTCGACCGAAGATCACCAGGCGATCGCCCGCCACATCGTCGAACCCGAGTACCTGATCGAGTTCCTGGTAGCGGACCGAGCCGACACGCGCGTCGTCTCTGACGCCTACACCCAGACCGGGCCGGCCACCAACGGGCCCGTGCTGGATCGAGGCACCTTCTTCCTCCTGAACGCCGTCTCTCACGGCATCGGGATCGCCGTCCTCAGCCTCCTCGCCGTGCTGATGCTTGCCGTCGCGGCGATCGCGCTGCGCTTCTCGTTCCTGACCGCCATTGAGCGCGACACCCATGAGATCGGCGTGATGAAGGCGATCGGCGTGCCCGGAAAGGGGATACGCCGCCTGTATCTCACCAAGTACGTGGCGCTTGCCTTGATCGGAGGCTTCGTGGGATCCCTGCTGAGCGTCCCTGCTGCCCGCGTGGTCACGGCGTCCCTCCGCCTGCAACTGGGCGATCCCAACGGTTCGTGGTGGCTCACCGCCGCACCGCTCATCGGTGGCGTTCTCGTCGTTCTCGCCATCGTGGCATGGTGTGCGCTCATGCTCCGCCGGCTGGGACGCATCTCGACCATGGATGCCCTGCGAGCGAGCACGCCGCCGCGACGCAGGCGCAGATGGCTTCCGGCCCGGACGCCCAGGTCCCGGCTCACCGGCAGCGCCCTCCCAACAGGCTTCTGGATGGGACTGAACGACATCCGCCGCAGCTTCAGGACGCACCGAATGCTGTTGGCAGTCCTCACCCTCTGCACCTTCCTGGTCCTGGTGCCCGTCAACCTGTGGACCACCGTCACGTCACCGACGTTCATCACATATCTCGGCACGGGTGTCGCAGACCTGCGGCTGGAGCTCCGGACGCCCGCAGCCGTCAACTCGGCGCCGGAGCTGCTGTCGGCGCTCTCCCAGGACCCGGACGTCGCCCGAGTGGCGCCGTTCGTCACCGCGAGGTTCGAAGCGCTGAACATCGATGGAGAGTGGGAGCAGCTGGTCGTCGAGACCGGCGACCACCAGGTCTTCCCGCTCTCGTACCTGTACGGAGCCGCCCCCGATGCACCCGACGAGATCTCCCTGTCCTCGCTCGCAGCCGATTCGATGGGGGCGGAGGTCGGTCAGACCATCACGCTCCGAGGCAAAGCCGGGACCCAAGAGGTCACCGTCGTCGGGACCTACCAGGACATGACCAACGGTGGACGCACCGCCAAGGGCATGGTCGCCGTCGACGGAGAGCCCATCGTGTGGCGGACCGTGCTGCTCGACGCGGCTGACGGCGTCGGGCCGACCGAGCTCGCCGGACGTCTCTCGACCGACTTCCCAGCGGTCCAGACGATCCAGATGTCCGAGTTCGCCGATCAGACCCTCGGCGACCTGATCAGCCAGACCGGCACCGTCGCCACCGTCGCAGCGCTGGTCGCCATCGTTCTGACGGCACTGATCGCCGCCATGTTCGCCCAGATGGTCATCGCCCGCGATCGGTCCCAGATCGCCATCCAGCGGGGACTCGGTGTGTCGGACCAGGGTCTGCGCTTCCAGTATCTGACCAGGTTCGTGGTGGTGCTGGTCGCCGGGATCGTGACCGGAGCCGTGCTCGTGGCCACCGTCGGTCAATCGATGGTTGCCTCGGTCATCGGCTCGCTGGGCGCCCCGGCGCTCCGCTTCGATGTCGAGCCGCTGCTGGCCTATGTGGCGGTCCCGCTGTCACTGACCGCGACCGTCGCAGTCGTGGCTCTGATCGCCACCCGATCGTTCGATCATCTCGGCATTTCCCAACTCAACGAGGAGTGAAGTCATGAAGACCCTGACCCCGACCACGACCGAATCCGTGAACACCGAAACGAGGAGTGACATCGTGAACACAGCTCATTTGACCGCCACCGACATCCACAAGTCCTTTGGCGAGGCCGACGCACAGACCATCGCCCTCCGAGGTATCGACGTCGAGATCGACCGAGGCGACTTCGTTGCCATCATGGGCCCGTCGGGCTCCGGCAAGTCCACGCTGCTGTACTGCCTGAGTGGAATGGACCCCGTCACCCAAGGAACGGTGACACTCGACGACGACGCCTCAGATGCAGTCGAGATCACAGCACTCCGCCAGCGCGACCTGGCCGAGCTCCGGCTGACACGAATGGGATTCGTGTTCCAGCAGGTCCACCTGCTGCGCAACCTCACGATCCTCGACAACGTCGTCCTCCCGGGATTCACCGCCACCCCCGACGAGCGTGAAGCCGTCGTGGCTCGAGCGAAGGAACTGCTTGACCTGGTAGGGATCGGCGAACTCGCAGACCGCGAGATCACGCAGGCGTCCGGCGGCCAGCTGCAGCGAGCTGCCATCGCCCGGGCCCTCATCAACTCACCGGACCTCGTCTTCGGCGACGAGCCCACAGGGGCCCTGAACGCTGCGATGGCGGAGGAGATCATGGATCTGCTGGTCCAGATCAACCGCGAGGGCCGCACCGTGGTCCTCGTGACTCACGACCCGAACGTCGCCTCCCGTGCCCGGCGCGTGCTCGTGCTCCGGGACGGCCTCATCGACGGCGACCTGAGACGGCACGACTCTCAGACCGACGACCAGTGGGCCGAATCGCTCGCCGGTTGGCTGACATCGCATGGGACATGAGGGGACGGATCAGGAGGTGCGAGCCACGCAATCGACGAGGAGGGAGACCATGACCGTGACGACAGCGAACGCGAAGCACCGACTCGTGTCCGCCCGCACGTCGACGCGTCGACTCGAGGTGAGACGACTGAGCAAGCGCTATCCGAGCGGAGTTGTTGCGAACGACTCCATCGACCTGTCCGTGGCGGCAGGCACCGTGTGCGCACTGCTCGGGCCCAACGGCGCCGGGAAGACGACTCTGGTCGGACAGATCATCGGGCTGCTGTCACCGACAGACGGGACGATCACGGTCGACGGAGTGGACGTTGTGGCAGATGACCGCGCGGCGCGGCGCCTGTGCTCATTCCAACCACAGGCACAGATGTCGCTCGACGGGCTGACTCCGCGCACTGCGATCCAGCTCGTTGGACGGCTTCGCGGCGGGACACGGAGCGTCGTGCGGGAGCGCACGGACGCACTCATCGAGGCTCTCGAGCTGAGCGAGTTCGCCGACACAGGCGGCGCACACCTCTCGGGCGGTATCAAGCGCTTGACCGGGTTTGCGATGGCAGCAGTGATCCCCGGCCGTCTGGTCCTGCTCGACGAGCCGACCAACGACGTCGACCCGATACGCCGACGACTGCTCTGGAACCAGGTACGTGTCCTCGCCGACGAAGGGAGCGCCGTCCTCGTCGCAACCCACAACCTCGACGAGGTCGAGACCGTCGCCGATCGATTCGTGATCGTGTCACACGGACGGATCGTGGGCGACATCACGGCCGGCTCCTCCTCTGGGTCGAGCGATGACCTGCACATCGTTCTGAACGTTGCACGCGGCTGTGTGCTCCCGAGTCCACCCTCGTCGATCTCGCTGCTTGCCGCTTCCAACGGGCACGTCACCGGAGTTGTCACGGAAATGCAGGTTCTCGAAGTCCTCGGATGGGCCGAGTCGCTCCGCATGCAGGGCCTCGTTTCTGGCTACGAGGTGGGGAGCCCCACCCTCGATGACCTGTATACGAGGCTCGTCGACACCACCGAGGGGACGTGATCTCCATGCGTGCCTATTCACTCCTGTTGCAGTGGCGATTCCGCAGGACCGCCGCAGCTCTCCCGCTCATCGTCGTCGTCCAGGCAGCGTTTGCGCTCGGTGTCGTGCTCGGCTTCCCGCTACTACTGCCCTCACTCGACGTAGAGAGCGTTCTCTATCTGACGACGGGCGCGCCGGCCATTGCGCTGATCAGCCTCGGCCTGGTCGGAGTGCCCCAGGATGTCTCGCAGGCGAAGGTCGATGGCTCGCTCGATTTCGTCAGATCGCTCCCGGTGCCTCGCATCGGTGTCCTCCTTGCGGACCTGACCGTGTGGCTCAGCGCAGCACTGCCCGGCATGGCGGTGGCCGTGCTCGCTGGGGCGCTCAGATTCGATCTCGCGCTCCACCCGTCGCTGCTGGCCGTCCCGATCGTGCTGCTGGTCGCCCTGACGAGTTCAGCAGTCGGTTATGCCGTCGCCATCGCCTGTTCGCCCGCCACGGCCGGAATGATCTCTCAGGTGTTCGCCGTCCTGGTGCTCATGTTCTCGCCACTGGCGTTCCCGAGCGAGCGTCTGCCCGGATGGTTGGCTGCGGTACACGACTTCCTGCCCATCCAGGCGATGGGCCACCTCGTCCGTAGTGCTCTCATCGGAACGGGGGAGGTGGGTCTCGTGGGCTCGGTCTTCATCCTCGCCGTCTGGGCAGCCGGATCAGTCGGAGTCGCTTGGACGATGATGGCGAAGCGGAGCTGAGTCGTGTTTGGCCGTGACTCACCGCCCGACGGCGGGCCGCCGGCTGTAGGGTCGGCGACAGATCGAAAGGACCAGGTTGACACTGCGAGTTGTTGCCCATGCCCGTGCGAAGGAAGGGAAGCGAGACGAACTCCAGGAGGTGTTCGAAGGTCTCATCGATCCGACGCGAGCCGAGCCAGGGAACATCGGCTACGAACTCCTGGCCAGCCTCGATGACGAACGGAGCTTCACGTTCGTCGAGGAGTGGCGGGACCGCGACGCACTCGAGGCGCATCTGGATTCACCCCATGTCCGAGCGGCTACGGCTCGTCTCCCTGAATTGCTCGATGGTGAGGTCGACCTGCGCCGCTATCGATCGATCCGGTGAGTTCGTAGTCTCCGCCCCCTCATGCCTGCGACGAAGTACGCAGCCAGCGGTGGCATCAACATCGCATATCACGTCTTTGGGGAGGGCTCGCGAGACCTCGTGTACGTCCCCGGCTGGGTGTCCAACATCTCGTTGCGTTCATGGGTCGTTGACTGCCTCGCCGGCAAGCCGTGAGAGAGGCCACCGACAGCATCGATCCCGGAGAAGCATGTGCCACGCTGCAGTCGGAAGCGGACCTCGCGCGGGCGCCTCAGACCGAGATCAACGGCCCGAACAGCGAGACGAGGCCGATGCTTGCCAAGCCCACTGCAAAGGCGGCTGCGATCCCCACGACGAACGGCTTGAAGCCGAGACCCTTGAGCTGAGAGATCGACGTGCCGAGGCCGACGCCGGCCATGGCCGTCGCCAGTGTGTACTCGGCCCATGTGCGGATCCAACGGGTGAGGTCACTCCATGCCTCTACTCCGAAGACCCCGAATGCCTGCCCTCCCGAGTCGACGGCTGCGTCGCCGAATGAGCGGATGCCGGCCATGACCAGGAATCCGATGATGAACACCGGGAAGAGCTTTCGCAGTTCGGTGCGGTGAGCGGCACCCGTCTCATCCTGGTCGCGGCGACGGGCGTAGACGTAGGTGATGGCCGGGATCGCCACCACCATCAGCGCGTTTCGCACCAATTTGGCGATGACGGCGATGTCAGCCCCGCTCGGGGACGTTGTGATGTCGAGCGACTGGTCGTAGATGAGGCCGGCTCCGGCCACCTGGGCCGTCTCGTGGATGGAGGTCCCCATGAAGAGACCGATCTGAGTGACGTCGCCACCGAAGATCATGTTGCCGAGGAAGGGGTAGATGAACATGGCGGCAATCCCGAAGATCGTGATGTTCGCGACTGCGTAGGCCACTTCCTGTTCCTTCGCCTTGATGCCCGGCGCCGTCGCCACGATGGCCGTGGCGCCACATATGGCGGTGCCGATGGCGATCAGCGTCCCGAGACGGTCGGACAGGCCAAGCCACCGGGTGGCGGCGGTCGTCACCAACAACCCGGTCAGAACTGCCCCGACAACGATGGGGATGCCGAAGCCGCCGATCTCCAACACGTCGAGGATGCTGAGCCGAATTCCCAGGAGGATGATGCCGAGTCGAAGCACCTTCTTGAGGGTGAAGGCAACACCTGGAGCGAAGCTGTCTCGGAGGCCCACCGTATTGCGAATGATCATGCCGAGGACGATGGCAACGAGGATGAAGCTGACGAGTCCTTCGTAGCCCAGAGCGTTGGAGGTCACCTCTGCCAGGGCAGCTGCCACGAGCACCACAACGGATGCCAGCGCCACCCCGGGGATGAGTGTCGGAACCTGATCGAAGGTCGTGCCGAACAGGAGGTTCTCGAGGAACCGCGGTTGGCGCGGCGTCGTCGAGGTCTTCATCCCTGCTCCTTGCTTGCATCCGGTTGTGGCCAGTGTCCCCCAACTCGATCACTATGAGGATCTGCGTGTGCTGACTGCACACCAGGGGACAGGCGCTGGTCTTGTGGGTCCCGTGGACTCGAACCCACAACCAACGGGTCAATAGCTGGCTCCGAGGGGTCCGAGGAAGAGGGC
>CAVWBT010000012.1:0-171735 GCA_963753285.1 uncultured bacterium | reverse complement strand
GGATGAACCGATCTATTGCCTTGCTGCGATAGCACCGCAGGTGGTGTCCAGGCGACATGGCGTTTGCTACTTCGAAGTTGCGACGAAGTTCGCCAGTGCGGAAATCGTACCCGAACAGCTTCGCGCCCCGGCCTGCCGCGAAAGCGTGGGCCAGTGCTCTTCACGCTCTGCGAGGATGCCGGGCGTCGCCTGAACTCGCCAGACCAGATCGTCGATCACGAGTAGATCGCGACCTGTATCGGGACCCTTCCAAAGGTGCTTCCCATTGTCCAGGGAAAAGGCGTGGGTCGCCTTCTTTGCCCGTCGTCAGCACAACGTCCTTGTGGATCACCACAATCCCGCTGCGAGGGCACTTTGCATTCCAACGCAAGCGGCCATTTGCTTGTTCGTAACATACCAAGTCCTGGCCACGCAAAAAAACGACGGAGTCACCACTGGCAGCAAGCGTCAGCGGGTTGATCCGAGTGACTTCTCGCCATTGCGCTCGCCGGTCTTCGAATCAGCACCAGGCTAGTCCTGGCATAACTTGTCCTCGCCGTTTTGCCGCCTCCGCCTGAGAAGATTGGACTCGCACGAAAATAGTCTCATTGTCGACGACGATTTCCTGGGTGCCCTCAGTGCCTTCACACCGCTTTTGCACATCGCCGGTGGTGGCATCAAGAATACTGAGCTGCGGGCGTCGTGAAAGCCGAGTGTGACATAGACTCGGTCTCCCACGGCAACCAGCCTTCTCGGGTACCTCACTGGGGAACTTACCTCGTTGGCCTCGAAGTGTGCCGCCAGTCAACATCGGCGATTTCGGGTTTCCACTGTTGCCAGCCCCACGATTCGAGCGGTCTTTTCCAGAGCAAGACTCCATTGAACGCATCGCGCACGATCAATGTCCAGCGAGCTGGAAAACGCGGGTCGGTAATTCCGGTTGGACCTTCATCCAAGAAATAGAAGAGACGGCCGTTCGCTGAGACCATCGCGGGCAGGCTCGAGTCAATTTCGTGGCTGCGACAATACTTGGGATCGACAATCCACTGCAGAGCCGTTGCAGGTGCAACCTGTTGGTCTGCCGCCACGGCGTTTCCAGCGGCACTGTGCAGAAAATGCGTCCACTGGTCGATTTCCGCTGGCCACGGTTTCCTGATGATCTGAAACTCGGATGTTCGCGAAGCGTCTGATTTGCTCGAGCCGATTTCGCTGCAGATGGCACCGCCGGGCGCAGGACGCGCATGAACTCCTCTTGCGGCACGCCGCCATCGCCAATCGCGCCCATGAACGACAAATAAGTTGACCAGGTTGTCAGCGTAAGGCAGCTCATTGCCCTTAAGATGCTCAACACTGATCTTGCCGTACACCCCTTTCTGTTCCAGCGCTTTCCGCGCCTGGACAACCCGCTCTGGCTTTCCTTCAAGTGTTTGAACCGACACCGACTGCCCGTTACCTAGCCGGGCCGTGAACTCGGCGTCGGAAAATCCCATTTCGACAACCAATCCTCCGCGGATGCCGGACTTCTCGAATATTCTGGCCACCGTTTCGGTTTCGGCCTGCGCCCAGGTCGCGAACATCAAGAGCAAACTGAAAACCACGGTTTTGAGGGTTCTCATGACTTCTTCGCCTTCTTACTTGATCGGTTCCGCTTGGTTTTGTTTTCGCGAGGAGCGTCAGGAGCGTTTTCTTTCGGCAACCACTTGGACATCTCCTCCTTGATTGCGTCAACCGCTTGGCGATCGACCAAGTTGGTGTATTCCATGGGATCGCTTTGGTGATCGTACAGTTCTTCGGAACCGTCGGCATAGCGAATGTAGCGATAGCGTTCACTTCGAACGGTATGGTTCAACCGGCCATGTGTCGTAATGGCAGGTCGTTCCCACTTGGCATCGGGGTCAGCCATCAATGGTACCAGGCTCTGTCCCGACAGTCCGTCACGTGCGGGCAGGCCACAGAGGTCCAAGAGCGTTGGATAAATATCCAGCAGACTCACGGGTTTGTTGACCCGCGTACCCGATGTTGTGCCTGCTGGCAGGCCGGGACAGCCTGGTGGCGCGACGAAAATCAACGGCGTGCGCGTCGCTTTCTCCACAGTGCGAACTTTCGCCAGTGTTTTTTCTCACCCAAGTGCCAGCCGTGGTCAGTCCACAATACGACAATCGTGTTCTTGGCGGCAGGGCTGGTGTCTAGTGCGTCAAGCAGTCGACCAACTTGTTCGTCGTGTAGCTGATCGAGGCGAGATATCCTTGCACCGCCGCGTGCCACTGCTTGTGCTTCAGCACGGCTGCATGATCGCGCAAGGGCCGGCCATCTTCACACCGGCCTGAGGGATATCATCCAAGTCGTCATCACGGTGGACGGGTAACTGTATGTTGTCGATTGGAAACTGGTCGAAGTACTTTGTTGGGACATACCAAGGAAGATGAGGTCGGAAAATGCCGCAGGCCAGGAACAGCGGTTTATCTTGTTGGGCTTGCAGCTGGCCGATGACCCAATCGACCACTTGTGTATCACCCATTTCGGCGTCGTCGACTTCGACGGGGCCCCGAGTCGAAGTGGCTCATGTTCAAGCCGCTGACGGACTCGGCTTCCCACGAGCCCGAGGTCGTGCCGCCTGCCGTCCAGCTCAGGGCGCGCGGGCTCGGGTATGTCGGGTATTCGGGTGGACAGCATGGCGTCCGCGATCCCGATACGGTGCGGGCGTCGTGGCTCGAGGCCGTGGAACTCGTGGCCGATGGACGAATTCGGATCGACGTGAGCGAGACCTTTCCGATGACCGATGCAGCACTGGCGCATGGGCGACTCGAGAGCGGAGATACGGTGGGCAAGCTCGTGCTCGTCGTGTGAGCCTGCACGAGTCCTGGGGGCCTCGGCTCGCCTATGCCGATCTCAGGTAATCGGCGAGGTGGACCCCGGTGAGTGTCGAGCGATCGGCGACCAGATCGGCCGGCGTGCCTTCGAACACGATGCGGCCGCCGTCGTGGCCGGCACCGGGTCCGAGGTCGATGATCCAGTCGGCATGTGCCATCACCGCCTGGTGATGAGAGATCACGATCACAGACGTGCCCGAGTCGACCATCAGGTCGAGCAGATCGAGAAGGTGGTCGACGTCGGCGAGATGCAGGCCGGTGGTGGGCTCGTCGAGCACGTAGACGTCGCCCGTCTCGCCCATCTGGATGGCGAGCTTGAGACGCTGGCGTTCGCCGCCCGAGAGCGTGGTGAGCGGCTGACCGAGCGTGAGATAGCCAAGGCCGACGTCCGACATCCGGCGAAGGATCTCGTGGGCGGCGCGAACATTCGTGTCTCCACTGCCGAAGAGATCGAGCGCCTCGGTGACCGGCATCGCCATGACCTCGGCGATGTTCTTTCCGCCGAACGTGTACTCGAGCACCGCCGCTGCGAACCCTTTGCCTTCGCAGTCCTCGCAAGGGGTCGAGACGGTGTCCATGAACCCCAGTTCGACATCGATCACGCCGGAGCCGCCGCAGACCGGGCAGGCACCTTCGGAGTTCGCGCTGAACAGCGACGGTGACACGTCGTTGGCCTTGGCGAACGCCTTGCGAATCGAATCGAGCATGCCGGTGTAGGTGGCGGGGCTGCTCCGGCGAGACCCACGAATCGGCGTCTGGTCCACCGCGACGACACCGTCTCTCACCGAGACCGAGCCGTGGACCAACGAGCTCTTCCCTGAACCAGCCACTCCGGTGACCACCACCAAGACCCCGAGTGGGATGTCGACGTCGACGCTCTGGAGGTTGTGGAGGTCTGCGCCGCGCACCTCGATCATCCCCGACGGCTCGCGCACCGACTGCTTCAGCGCAGCCCGGTGATCCAGGTGCCGGCCGGTCAACGTGTCGCTGGCCCGCAATTCGTCCACGGCGCCCTCGAAGACCACGTCGCCACCGGCGCTTCCGGCGCCAGGGCCGAGATCGACCACGTGGTCGGCGATGTCGATCACTTCCGGCTTGTGCTCGACCACGAGCACCGTGTTGCCCTTGTCGCGTAGCCGCAACAGCAGGGTGTTCATCCTCGCGATGTCGTGGGGGTGCAGCCCGATCGTCGGTTCGTCGAACACGTAGGTCACATCGGTGAGCGCCGAGCCCAGGTGACGGATCATCTTGGTCCGCTGAGCTTCACCGCCCGAGAGGGTGCCCGAGGCACGGTCGAGCGACAGATAGCCCAGTCCGATCTCGGTGAACGAGTCGAGCGTGTCCCGGAGCGCCGTCAGGAGGGGAGCGGCCGAGGGGTGCTCGAGACCCCGTGCCCACTCGGCCAGGTCGCTGATCTGCATCCCGCAGGCGTCGGCGATGCTGATCCCGTCGATCTTCGACGCTCTCGCCGACTCGTTGAGTCGGGTGCCGTCACAGGCGGGGCAGGCGATGAACGTGGCCGCTCGATCCACGAAGGCCCGGATGTGGGGTTGGAGCGAGGAGGGGTCCTTGGAGAAGAACGACTTCCGGACGCGAGGGATCAGCCCTTCATAGGTGCGGTTGATGCCCGAGAACTTGATCTTGGTCGGCTCCTTGTGGAGGAAGTCGTGCCGTTCGGTCGTCGTGTAGTCACGGATCGGCTTGTCGGGATCGAGGAAGCCGGACTCCATGAACTCGCGCACCGACCAGCCGCCCGGCTTGTACCCGGGGATGATGATCGCCCCCTCGGCGAGCGACTTCGAGTCGTCGAAGAGGGCGGTGAGGTCGATGTCGGAGACCGTGCCCCGACCTTCGCAGTTCGGACACATGCCGCCGGCCCGGGTGAAGACGACCTTCTCGGCCTTCGCCTTGCCCGGACCCTTCTCGACGGTGATCGCCCCGCTGCCTCGGACGGATGGCACGTTGAACGAGAACGCATTGGGCGGTCCCACGTGTGGCTCTCCCAGCCTGCTGAACAGGATCCGAAGCATGGCGTTGGCGTCGGTGGCGGTGCCGACCGTCGAGCGGGCGTCGCCACCCATCCGCTCCTGGTCGACGATGATCGCCGTCGTCAACCCTTCCAGGACGTCGACGTCGGGCCGGGCGAGGGAAGGCATGAATCCCTGGACGAACGCGCTGTAGGTCTCGTTGATCATCCGCTGGGACTCGGCGGCGATCGTGTCGAACACGAGCGAGCTCTTCCCAGAGCCCGACACCCCGGTGAACACGGTCAGCCGGCGTTTCGGCAGCTCGACGCTGACGTCTTTGAGGTTGTTCTGTCGCGCTCCGGTGACCCGGATGAGATCGTGGGAGTCCGCGGGGTGCATCAGTCCTCGGGGAGAGCTTCGAACTGGCGCTTTGCGTCCTTGTACCAGCCCATGCCTTTGATCGGGTTGCGCCACCGGCCCTTCATGTCTTTCAGGGCGCTCTCGTGCACTTCGTCGCCGGCGGCGACGATCTCCTTCAGGTGCTTGTCCTGGGCCTGGATCACCTCGTCGGCGGTTTCGCCTCTGAGCTCGAGGTCGCAGGCGCCTCCGAGTTGCCGGCATGTCATGGTCTTCAACTGGTCACTCTCCGATGTGTTTGCTGGCGAAATGGTCAGGCTTGTGCAATCCGGACGAGATTGCCGGACGGATCCCGAACGGCGAAGTCGCGTGCGCCCCAGAACTGATCGGCCGGCTCCGACACGATCTCGGTTCCCGCCTGGCTCACCTTCGTGAAGGTTCCGTCGAGGTCGTCGGTGAAGAAGTGGACGCCGTTGAGGGCGCCCTTGGCGACGAGAGCCGCGACCGCATCCACGTCTGCAGGGCTGCCGTTGAGGTAGTTCGTCAACACGATCGACACCCGGGGCTGGGACGATGCGCCGATGGTGATCCATCGGAACCCTTCGTTGGCGACGTCTTTCCGCACCTCGAGGCCGAGGACATCGTGATAGAAGGCCAATGCGGCGTCGGGGTCGGTCACGATGACGAAGGTCTGTGAGAGCGTGATGTCCATGACCGCAATCTACGGACTCGGTGCGCCCTGCGCTTCTCCGATCCTGCTCGGTTTGCGGCTGGGGCGGGTGAGGTCCCTGGCGACACAGCCCGGCACGCCGGCGAGTGCGCTGTGGTCCCGCTCCCGGTACGAGGACGGGGTCTCGCCCACGATTTCGGTGAAGCGTGCACTGAACGATCCGAGCGAGCTGCAGCCGACGGTCATGCACACTTCGGTGACGGTCATGTCTCCACGCCGCAGCAGCGCCTTGGCCCGTTCGATCCGCCGTGTCATGAGATAGGCGTACGGTGTTTCGCCGTAGGCGACACGGAACTGTCTGGAGAAGTGGGCGGCCGACATGTGCGCCGCCCGGGCGATTTCTGCGACATCGAGCGGCCGGGCGTACTCCCGGTCCATGAGATCGCGGGCTCGACGCAGGTGGGCGAGATCGATCAGCTCCTGCCGTTTCACCTGCCCGAGCGTACTTCGGATGCCTCTGGTGAGAGGGTGTGTGGTCCTGGTGGCCTCGTCGGGTAGCGGGCTGGCGTCTGCCTTCACGGCTGTCCGCTCGTCGGCTTCATCGATGCGTCGTCGTTCGGCCAGCCGTCCGGGCCCGACCGAGCTGTGACGACAACGCCGTCGTTGTGACTCGCGGAGGCAGGATCTTCGTGGCAGCATGGGTGTACCCGAGAAAGGCGCCGGATGTCAGACCTCGATACACGATTCGCTGCGGCGGCGGAGCAAGTGAAACAACTCCCGGAGCGGCCAGACAACGACGCGTTGTTGAAGCTCTATGCGCTCTACAAGCAGGGAAGCGAGGGTGATGTCTCCGGCAAGCGGCCCGGGATGATCGACTTCGTCGGTCGGGCGAAACACGACGCCTGGGCCGAGCTCGCCGGCACGACCCAGGACGAAGCGAAGCAGCGGTACATCGATCTCGTCGAGGAGCTCAGCGCCGGCTGATCGGTCGAGCCCCCGGCGCGAGGTCGAGGAGAGTTGGTCGCAGCGTCGAGCAGCGTTGCGGTGGAGGATGGACCGACGCCTCTTGTCGTGATCGGATCTTCGCCGCACCTTGGGATCTGGCGAGAGAAAGGCTGCGATGAACGTCACGACCCTGCACGAAGTGGAGGCCTCGCTCCGAGAGATCGATCCCGAGACGCTGCGTGAGATGGCGTATCAGGTCGCACGGAGCCACATCGATGTCTGCGAGCTCACGTCGACGATCGGTGACTGCGCCCACATCAAGTCGGACGAGATCCGGGATCGCGTCGATTCCTCGAGCCTCGCCGAGCTCGCCGGCCTGCTCGCGCCAACGGCCTGGATGTCGATCGAACTCCACAGCCGCCTCGCCGGCTGAGGTTGGCCGCCAGAACCGTACCGAAACCATCTGAGGAGGTAGCCACATGCCGTATCCACGGTGGTTGGCCAAGATCAACAAGCGCCTGTTCAACCCCGGCCAGGTGCGCAAAGGCAAGTACCCGGTGGTCACCCACATCGGGAGGACATCGGGCCACACCTACCGGACCCCGCTCGATGCCTTCCCGACGAAGACGGGGTACGTGCTGGTCGCCCGCTACGGGCCAGAGTCCGACTGGGTGCAGAACGTGCTCGCCGCCGGCGAGGCGACCCTGAGAGTCGACGGGACAGAGCACCTGCTCGGTTCGCCCCGACTGGTCGACCTCGACGACGCACTCGATGCGCTGGCGGACGACCCGCCGAAGGACTTCACGCGCGCCGAAGACTTTCTGTTGATGGACCAACTCGCCTGATCAGATGACCCTCGCCCGAGCCGATCGCAGAGTGAGGGAGTCGATCGAGGGGCCTGGCGGGGCCGGCGCGGCGGAACGAATCGGAGTGGGGATCGACTCACGGAGTCGGTTCGAGATCGTCCAGAGCGGCACTCGCCCGCTCCTCGCCGATCGCGATCAGCTCTGCAGCTCGATGGAACTCCATGGTTCCGGCGGCCCGGCGGGGGATCGAGATCAGGACGTCGGGTGGGTACCCGGCGAGTCGATACCGTCCCATCACGGTCCGCATCGCATCCAGTGAGAGGTCGAGCACGTCTCGGGTCCGGAGTCCGGCGGGCGGTCGCTCGAACTGGCGCGCGGGCGTCGGGGCTTCGATGACAGGATCCGGTTCCTCCTGGAACTGGCCGCGGATGTTCTCGAGCCAGCTGCGCAGGCTTCGGGAGAGGTCGGACTCCTGCTTCGGGCCCGCCTGCACTTCTTCGGCCCAGACGTCGGTCTCGAACGCCGCGGCCGCCGTCCCGAACTCGTCGGAGAGCGACACCGCCACTGTGAGGTCGGCGGGAATCGCCGCAGTCGCAACCACCGGGACAGGATTCATGAGCCCGCCGTCTGCGAGCAGCCTGCCATCGATGACCACCGGCCACATCACGCCGGGGATCGCGATCGAAGCCCTGATCGCCGTGTCGAGCCGGCCCCGCTGGAACCAGATCTCCTTGCGAGCGGTCAAGTCGGTAGCGACAGCAGTGAACGGGAGGGCGAGGTCTTCGATCGGCGTGTCCCCGACGAGCTCGGTGACCTTCTCCAGCACCTTCTCGGCCCTGACCATCCCAGGGCCGCTGATGGTCGGATCGAGCAGTCGGAACACGTCGCGCTGCGTGAGCTTCACTGCCCATTCGGTGTACGGATCGAGCTGACCCGCGGCGTACAAGCCACCAACCAGGGCGCCCATCGACGTGCCGGCGATGCCGGCGATCTGGAAACCGCGACGCTCGAGCTCACGAATGACGCCGATGTGCGCATAGCCGCGCGCCCCGCCTCCCCCCAGTGCCAGCGCAACACGAACTCCGGTCTTCAACGTGGGCCTCCTCATCGTTTCGAGCGCTGTGTGGCCATCTGAATCTACGTCGAATCCGGACGACAGCAGCACCCACCTCCGACCCGCAGCCTCGTGTGGCGCCTTGTTCGCGGCGCCGGCTCCAGGACACCCGAGTGCGTGAAGCTTGTCCTCAAGCTGTGGCAGCGGCTGCCGATACCACGTTCACCATGACTGCTGCACCAGACCTCGGCCCGGACCAACTCGAATTCTCGACCGCGTTGCGCGGATTCAACAGAGACGAAGTGATGGCGTACATCGCCGACCTCACCACGAGGCTCGAGGCAGCCATGGCCGAACGCGAGTGGGAAGAGGCCCATCGCGTCGACACCGGAGGAAGCGACGAACCGGCCGAACAGGTCGCTGCACCCACAATGGACCTGGGGATGGCGGCAGTCCTGGACAGCAAAGACCGCATCCTGGAGCGGGCCCGTCAGAAGGCTCGCCGCATCGAAGAACAGGCCCAGGCACGTGCCCGGCAGACGCTTGCCCATGCCGAGGCGGCGGTCGCCGACGTCCTCGATCACACAGGAAAGGCAGAAGTCCTCGAGGTCACGGATGCCTCGCTGGTTGCAGCCGAAGCAGCTGCAACCATCGCCCATGCCGAGGAACGAGCGGCGCGCATCATCGCCGACGCCGAAGAACAGGCGCGCAAGACCACCACCGGGATCTTCGACGCCGACCAGCTCGACGATCTCGCCCGGAGTGCGATCCGCGCGGCGGAGGCCCGAGCAGACGCGATACGCAGCGGTGCGGAGGCGAACGCCGCCGACATGGCCAGAGAGGCGGCCCAACTCCGTTCTGATGCACTGTCGGCTTCTGCCATGGCGAAAGAGGAACTCGCCAAGTCGAGGATCGAAGCCGACACCCTCCGCCGGGAAGCCGCCGAACTGAACGCGCAGGCCGCAGAGGCCGAAGAGCGCGCGTCCCGAGCGGCCAGCACCGCGGTCGCCGAGGCAGACGCTCGTGCCGCCCAGATCACACAGGCTGCAGAGGGACACGCAGCCCGCATCAAGTCCGAGGCAGAGCAGACCGCGGACCGGCTTCGAACGCTGGCGGCGGATGACGCCACCGTTTCGAGAGAGCAAGCCAAGAAGGAAGCCGGAAGGATCAGGCGAGAGGCCGACTCGATGCGGGAAGCCGCCGAGAAGGCGCGTGTCGAGGCTCGCGAACAGCTGGGGGCGGCAGCCGACAAGGCGAACGGCATCGTTCAGGACGCCGAGCAGAAGGCGACCGAAATCCGGATGCACGCCGAGGCTGACGCCGAAGTCGCCCGTGAAACCGCCCGTATCGAAGCCGAGGCGATCCGGGATCAGGCCGAGTCGGAGATCGAAGAACGCCGCACACGCACCCAGGTGATGCTCGACGACGCCGAGCGGCGCCAGGAAACCGCACGCGAAGCAGAGAAGAAGGCATCCGCCCGTCTGGTCGAGGCAAAGGCCGAAGCCGCCGGGATCACCGCCGCCGCCAAGGAAGAGGCCGCGCACGTCAAAGCCGACCTCGAGCAGCGGGCGCACGAGCAGGAAGAGGAGCACGCTGCACGACTCGCCACACTGCTCGCAGCAGAGGAATCGGTTGCCGAGAAGCACCGAGAAGCGGACCGAGTGGTCAGCGACGCGCAGCAAGCAGCCGACAAGCTGCGGGCAGACGCCGACGCTGCACGCATCGAGGCGAAGCGCTCGCTGGACGCAGCAGAACGGACCGCTCAGCGTCGGATCGCGGAGGCTGAACAGCGTGCCGCCGAGTTGCTCGCCGAGGCGCACGAGGAGCGGACCCGCGAACGTGAACAGTTCGAGGCTCGCATGCAACGCCGGATCAGCGAGGTCGAAGCCGAGACCGCAGAGATGATCAAGGCCGCGGAGCAGGAGCGGACCAGGCTGCTCGACGAAGCGCGTGACACACTCGAAGAAGCTCGATCCCAGTCCATCGCACTCCGGACCGGAGCGAGCAAGGAGGCGGCGGAGACCCGCGCCGAGGCACAGGCAGAGATCGAGCGGCTCGAGGCCGAGGCACGTCGACTCGTCGGCGAGGCGGAGACCGATCGTCGGGTCGCAAAGACAGATCGTGCCGATGCTGCAACCGTGCTCGACCGGGCCAAGGCCGAGGCCGACCGGGTTCGAACGTCCGCGCAGGCCGCTGCAACGGCCGAAACCGATGCGGCACGCGAAGACCGTGAGCGGGCGGCCGAAGCCCGGACCGAAGCCGAGGAGCTTCGAGCCCAAGCCCAGGCAGAGCTCGCCGAAGTGGACGCAAAGGCGGCACGTGTCGAGGCCGCTCGAATCGAGGCGCAGGATCGCCTCGCCGAGGTCGAGCAGGAGATCGACCGAATGCGACGCGATTCCGAGACTCAGGTCGAGGCCGAGCGGGTGCAGATCGCCCAGTACCGGAAGGAACTCGCCCAGGAGCGCAACGCACTCGAGTCATGGCGAGCCCAGCTCGAGGCATGGCGCTCGCAGCTCGACGGCGAACGGGCGTCGCTCGACGCCGATCGTTCGCAGCTCGATCGAGCGAGGTCGGAGGTCACCGGCGCCCGGTCTCGCATCGACAGCCACCGTCGTGCAGCCGAGCGCGAGGCCCAGGAGATCGTGGAGCGCGCCCAGTCTGAGGCCGACTCCGTGCTCGATCAGGCGTGGACCGAAGCCGAACGCCTGATGAACAAGGCGGAAGAGGACGCCAGCAACGACGGGGCGCTGGTCGAGCTTCGACGCCAGATCGAGAAGCGCGACGAAGAGCTCACCGCTGCGGGCCGCCAGTTGCGAGAGCGTGAGACAGCGCTCGAAGCAGCAATGGCCGAACTCAGCGAAGCTCGGAACGTCTTCGAGGCGCAGCGGACCGACGTCGTTCGTGAGGCCCGCGAGCACGGGTACGCCCTTGGCCTCGCCGAAGCAGAGGCACAGACCGCAGCAGGGATGGCGATGCTCGCCGAGGTGAACGCCGATCTTGCGGAACTCGGCGAAGAGCCCCTGGTCGTCGAGGAACTCGTGCACATCGAGATCAACGACGACTCCTCCGAGGACTTCGAGTCCGACGGCCCGCCGGCGGGCCAGGTTTTCGAGTCTGAAATCACCGAAGATGAATCGCCGGTCGCCGAAGAAGAAGCCCCGGTCGAGGTCGATGTGCCGGTCGAGGAGACCATCGAGGAAATCGTCGAAGAGGTCGTCGAGAAGGCCGAAGCACCACGATCGAGCGGCGAAGGTCGTCTCCGGGTGGTCGGTTCGAAGTCGATCGACCCGAGCGACGTCAATGACACGATGGCCAAGCTGCGGAGTGCGTGGAACTCCTCCGACTCCCCGAAGCGCTGAGCACCGAAGAAGCCGATGACGAGGGTCCCGGGTCACCACCCGGGACCCTCGTTCATGCCGGTCCCGAGGCTGGAAGGCTCGGACGGCACGAACTCCGAAGTGCGGAGCCCGTCGGATCTCCGCGCCCCAGGTTGGCTGGACCGAAGCAGGTTTCGAGTCCGGCTCGGGGCACGACGAGGTCGAGTGCGTGTGTGTGCGCATCCAGTGATCTCCGGGTGCACGCCCGTCCATTCGGCCGGGTTGGACTGGCTACGGGATCGCCGTTGGGACGTTCACTGGTGCGCATCTCGGGCGCGCCGGGCGAATTCGGTCCTCTCGACGCCGTGACCGGCGGGCATACGAAGTCATCTCGCATCGTTCGAGCGCTCGGGGCTGCGACAATGACGACATGCCTGGAATCCAACTCGCTGTAGACCGTCTCGAGGATCAGTTGCCGCTGCGCCGGCGGCAACGTGATCTCCCAGAAGAACTCGCTCATGCCCACAGGTTGATCTTGCATTCGTTCGCCACCACCGGCCGGCCCCCAGTGCTCGATGTGATCGGGCGTGCCGCAGAGATGGACGGGGCGGCAGTGATCGACCGGCTCTCGTCCGACGATCTGATCGTCGAGGCGGATGGCCGGATCGAAGGCGCGTATCCGTTCAGCCTCGAGCCGACGCCGCACGTGTTGTCGATCGGAGGGTTTCAGGTCTACGCCATGTGTGCGCTCGACGCCGTCGCCGTCGCACCCGTCTTCGACCTCGAGGTCGTCACGGCGTCACGATGCGCAGTCACCGACGCGCCGATCCGGGTCCATCAGCACGGCGCAACGGTCGAGACGTTCGAGCCGACCGATCTACGGGTCGGAGTTCGCTGGCAGCAACCCGACGGGTGCGCGGCACACAGCATGTGTCGGGACATGGTGTTCCTGTCGGATCTCGATACGGCGGAGCATTGGAGAGGCGAAGACCCCGACGGTGCCGGAGTCTTCGACCTGCACGAGGCCGTCGATTTCGGCGTCGGCTTCTTCGCTCCGTTGATCAGTGACGAGGCTCGCTGATCACACGTCGGCGAGGAATCGCGCTACCACCTCCGCGAACGGTTCAGGCTGTTCGAGATAGATGAGGTGGCCGCCGGGAAGGGTCTCGAACCGTGCGCCGGGAATCACCTCGGCCAGTTCGCGTGAGGCGTGGGGTGGAGTGCAGATGTCCTCGTCGCCAACGATCACGAGCGTCGGGACCGAGACGTCGGAGAGTCGGGCTCGTTGATCGTGTGCGACGATCATCTCGATCCGGCGGCTCATGATCTCGGGATCGCCGGGATGTTCCGTGGCCCGCTCGATCCATGCGTCGACGGCGTCTGGATCGGATGCAGCGAAACTGGGTGCGAACAGGAAGAGCGAGGACGATCGGGTGTAGGCGGTGACGCCCTGCTCGAGCAGAATCGACTGTCGCACGGCGAATTGATTCACGAAATACGGGTCCGGTCCGGCCCATGACGACACCAACGTCATCGATCTGACCGTGTCGGGGTGATCGATTGCCATCACCTGGGCGATCGCTCCACCCGTCGATGATCCGATCACATGCGCCGGTCCGAGCCCGATGTGGCGGACCAGTCCCGCCATGTCATCGGCCAGCGCTTCGATCGTGTAGCCGCTGCGTGGCTTGGACGATCCTCCGGTGCCACGGTGGTCGGGCGCGATCGTCGTGAAACCGGTCGCGAACCGTTCGATGTGCGAGCCCCATGCGCGACCGACCCCGCCGAGGCCGGTGAGCAGGAGCAGCGGTGGTCCGCTTCCGAGTCGTTCGTAGGCGATCTCGATGCCGTCGATGTCGACGATCTCCATGACGGTCAGTCCTTTCGTGCATTGTGATCCCGTACCGGGTCACCCGACCGTATCGGCTCACCGGAGGGACCGTCGACCATCGGCCGACGTTGCTTGCTCCCGGTGTGGCCGTCGGCGATACTGCGCCGAACGCGCTCATCAAGAGCGGTGGAGGGACAGGCCCTGTGAAACCGCGGCAACCGTCGACGACGGTGCCAATGCCTGATCGATGAGCTGCCCTCGGGGCACTCTGAGCGCGTCGAAGCAACGGCGACTCGAGAGGAACGATCAACGATGAACGGCGAGGCGACGCGAGCCGTCCACCTGGTGGGGACGGTACCCGCCGACGATGCACCACAGGCATTCGAGCTCTTCGCATCGAAGCTCGACGGCAGGCTCCCGCCGTCGATTCCCGATGGCGAGACGGGAGACCGTCTCGACTGGATCGAGAGGATCATCGAAGGACTGCGAGACCATCCCGACCTGTATGTCGCAGAGGACGGCGATTGGAGCGGATACGAGCAGACACCACGACTCGATGTGAGGAGAGGTCACCGTCTGACCACCCTCGAACTCGACTACACCGGCCATTTCGAGGAATCTTGGCCTGCGTGGCAACGGTTTCACGAGAACCTGTCTGGAGATCACGCGCTGCAGGTCGGCATCCCGAGCCAACTCGACCTCTCGCTGGTGGCGTTCGGATTCAAGCCTGATCGGGGGCTGCGCAACCTCGCCCCATTTCGTGACGCCACCGTGCGAGAGATCACCAAGATCCATGCCGCCGCCGGTGACGACGTCGTCTTCCAACTCGAGATCCCGATCCCGCTGATCTTGTTGTCCAGGATGCCCGCGGCGCTGCAGCCGCTGGTGGCGAACCGTCTGGCGGCGGAACTCGTCAAGGTCGTTGCGCGGTCGCCGGGTGGTGCTCGTTTCGGCATCCACCTGTGCTACGGCGACATGAATCACGAGGCCATGGGTGATCCGGACGACTCAGGTGCGCTGGTCCGTCTCTCCAACGCGCTGACCGCAGCATGGCCTTCCGGCCAGAGGCTCGAGTTCATCCATGCTCCATTCGCCAGGGGGAGCGAGCCACCGTCGCTCGATCCAGAGTTCTATGCGCCGCTGGCCGATCTGAAGCTGCCTCGCCGCGTCAGGTTCGCTGCCGGGCTCGTGCACGAGGCTCACAGTCTCGAGGATCTGGTTGCGCTCCGGGACCGAATCGAGGCGTTGGTTGGAAGGCCGGTCGATGTAGGCGCCGCCTGCGGCCTCGGACGCCGCGACCGGGAACGGGCAGAGGCGAACCTGGAGCTGAGCATGGCGGTAGCCACCGCCTGAGCCGAGCGGGTCAGTCGTCGGCCAGATGGCCGGGCGGCGCCCCGAGTCGGTCGGCGAGTGCGTCTGATCGATCGCGGACGATTCGGTCGGCGATGCGTTCGACGGCGTGCGTCAGCCACATCGCCGTCTGGCTGCCTTCGGTGTAGTCGGCCGGGCCATAGGCGTCGATTCGATCCTGTTCGAGCAGACGGTTGACTTGCTCGAACTCCGAGGCAGAGCCCGGTTTGTAGACCGCAAAGGTCTTCCCGCCGTTCTGCTCGATCACCGAGAACACTGGGACGTCGCTCGGACCGTCGGCGACATAGATCATGTTGCGAATCGGGATGCGCCGGTCCTCACGCGCGATCTTGGCGTTGACGTCGATGTCGGGGTGTCGATTCGTGCCCTTGTTGATCTCGAACACCGCCCTGGTCTTGGTGGTGTTGTCGATCGTGTAGATGACCTCGCGGATGAGGCGTTCGTCACCGGCGAACATCTGACCGGAGTCGAGGTATCCCGGCTGGGCGACCTCCTCGGCGAACTCGCACGCCCACACACCGTCGAGGAACGGCGCCACCGCGCTTCCGAGGATCATCTGGCGCAGTCCCGACGAGATCACGTAGTGCTCGACCGTGATGCCGTTGTCGGCATAGCCCGGATAGCCCTCGATGTGCTTGGAGAGGTGTCCGAGGAAGTCCGGCATGCCTTCGTAGAACGTCAGCTCTCCGCCGAGATCGCGGAGCAGGTCGTTGTGCAGACCGGGCATCCGGCCCGCCTTCACATAGGTGAGCATGTGGTTGAGGTAGAGCGTGTCGCCATTGGTGCGACGGGCGCCACGACCCTCGTAGAAGCGAGCCAGTCCATCGGACTCGGCCCAGAACTGGACGGGATCGATCTCGAAGTGGTCGAAGAGGGGCTTCTGCATGTAGCCGGGAATCAGGGTCTTGTCGAAGTCCCAGATCACGGCTATGACGTTTTGGGGGAAGATCGGCATCAGATCGCCTTCTCGCGAAACCTCAGCCTATGTCACCGGAGGTCCACGCGGAAGGGTGGAAATCGACGGGCCGTCGCGGTCAGGGTTTGTCCCGCAGCGTCAGCGTGGCAACACCCAAGATGGCGAGTCCGTAGATCGGAAGCCCGGCGGCCGCTCCGAGGTTGTCCGAGATCGACTCGCCGCCGATGATCTCCTGGAGGATCTCGTTGGCGTAGTACATCGGTGAGACCCGACTGATCGCCTGGGACCACATCGGCAGAAGGCCGACACCGACGACGATTCCGGAGAACAGGAAGCTCGGGATGATGACCAGTGGAATGAACGGGATCACCTGGCCTTCCGTCTGGGCGAGGTTGGACACGAGGATCCCGAGCGCCATCGAGATGACGGCGAGCAGCCAGATGACGACGAAGGCCTCGCCGAGGCGGCGGGCGTCGTAACCGAGATCGAACATCCACTGCAACGCAGCGAGGACGATCCCGGAGATCGCCGTCGCAAGGACGGTGTACCCGCCCAGATAGCCGGCAACGATCTCCCCCTGGCGGAACCCGTTGACGAACATGCGCTCGAGGGTCTCGGTGGTGCGCTCTCGCACGAGCACGATCGCCGTGAGGATGAATGTTGCGAAGTGCACGATGTAGGCGCCGAAGGGAACGACGAATTGTGCTTGGACCTGATCGGGCACGGTGGTTGCGTCGAACAGCGTCTTGACGAAGAACGTCAACAAGAGCGGAGCGGCCACCACGAGGAACACGAATCTCCGGTCGCGGCCGATCTGCCTGAGCACTCGGACGGCCACGGCGCGGGTCCGGCGGGCGGTCACGGCGAGTCCTCCCCATCGACGCCGATCAGACCGAGAACGACGTCCTCGAGGTTCGGAACATCGATGTCGATCCGCAGCACCTCGGGGTCCAATCCCATTCGGTGCAGGATTCTCGGAAGGTCTTCACCAGGGGAGTAGACATGCTCTTCGGTGACCCCGTCGTTCCGCCGCATGATCCTGACGGTGGCCCCGGCCGACGCGAACAACTCCCTGGGCGTCGAGTCGGCCAGAATCGCTCCGGCTCTGATCAGCGCCACCCGGTCACAGTGGACCACCTCGTCCATCTGGTGCGTGCTGACGATCACGGTGACACCGGAGTCCGACAGTTCCCGGAACCTGCGCCAGAAGGCGTGGCGCAATGCGGGATCGACGCCGGCCGTCGGCTCGTCGAGAAACAGCATGCGTGGTTCGTGTACCAACGCGGCGGCGAGCGATGCCCGTTGACGCTGTCCGCCTGACAGCGCCTGCACCGGCCGGTCGGCCGCGTCGCCGAGATCGACGAAGTCGAGGACGGAGTCGACCCGGTGGGCGATACCGTCGTCGAGATGCCCCCTTGCGAAGAACGTCACGTTCTCGACCACGGTCAGGTCCTGGTACAGCACCGCCGCCTGCGGCATGTACCCGATCTGGGCTCTGAGTTCGTGGCGCTCCCTGCGTGGGTCCATCCCGAGCACCTCGATCGTCCCGTCGTCGGGTGTCAGCGCTCCCACGAGAATCCGGATGAGCGTGGTCTTGCCCGCTCCGTTCGGCCCGACGAGACCGAGAATGCAACCCCTGGGCACGGTCAGATCGATGCGTTCGAGGGCGACGACGTCCCTGTACCGCTTCGAGACACCGCGCATCGAGATGGCAGGAGGGTTCGTGTCAGCCGGAAGCGCGGAACCGTCCATATGTGCTCACGCTACGCCTCGTCCCGATCGCCGAGCAGAGCCGCAGGTCACGCTGATCAGCCCATCAGCCCTCGGAGGTAGCGTGCTCCGGCGACCGGCGTCGATGCGACCGCTGCGAGCACACCACCCATGAGCGCGCCGGCCACGCCGGGCGTGCTGACATCGGCGCCGGAGAGGTACAGGCCGGAGATCGACGTCTCTGGGAGCAGCGTCTCGTCTTCGAATCGGTCGGGCTCGGTTGCCAGACCGTAGATCGAGCCGGCCGGCGCCGAGGTGAAGTGGTGAGTCGAGACCGGCGTCGACAACTCGGCATGCTCGATGTGGGGGCCGAGCTCTGGATAGAGGTGCCGGTACTGGTCGAGGAGCGCCTCGGTGAGCCGACTCTTGAAGTCGTCGTACTCCGGTCCGCGTCGCTTCCACTTGGCGTCCTTCCACCGCGAGAACGGCTCCCACGGCACGAAGGTGATCGCCTCGCCGGTGTGGTGCTGCTCGGGGCCGGGATCGTGTGCGGGATCCTTGATCGAGGGGAAGCTGCAGAACACGACCGGCGCCGCACCCGGGTCGCGATCGGGGTGGACGTCCCAGCCGATCGACTCGGTGTCCCAGGAGTCGTAGTACCACTGGCAATACCGCTGCGCCCCGTGAGAGGTGACGTCGACGCCGGAGAAGCCGAGATAGAGGCTGAGGTGCGCCGGGCCCGGCACTCGATATGAACCCGACCACGCGTCCGGGGCGGCGTCACCCAGCATCGAAGCGGTGGGGATCGCGCCTGCAGCGCTGATCACCCGTTTCGCCTGGATCTCGGTGCCGTCGGTCAGCCTCACGCCGGCGACCCTGCGACGCTGCACGATGATCTCGTCCACGGCCCTCCGAACGGCGGTCCAGCCGCCGGCATCCGCCACGGTCTGCAACAGCGCAGGGGCGATGCTCGCAGCCGACCCGACCGGGTAGTACGCCCCGCGCAGGAAGTGCTGGACCATCAGCGCGTGCATGGCGAACGACGATTTCGACGGTGGGACCCCGTAGTACCCCCACTGCGCCGCGAGCACCGACCGCAAACGGGGATCGTCGGTGAGAGACTCCAACACGCTCTCCGTCGTGGCGGAGATGTGGGGGAAGGCCGCCTCGGCAGCCTTCCGCCGCCCGCCCGGGGCCAGATACCAGGGGAGCGCCCGCATCTGCAGGTTTCGCCCCGACGCTCGCGAAACCCGGCGGACGAGCGCGAGGTACTCGTCGATGCCCTGGCGCTCCTGCGGGAAGTAGTCGACCAGCGTCTCCCGGAACGCATCCGGCGAATCCGGGAACTGGATGGTGAATCCGTCGGGAAAGTTGAACTCGTCGTAGATGGGGCCCACCGACTCCCACTCGAGACGTCCATCGGTGAGGTCCGCCAGGAGACGACCGGAGAAGCTCCGACTCGTCATCTCGCCGACGATGTGCACACCGACGTCCCAGTGGTACCCGGGCCGCTTGAACGTCTGGGTGAACCCGCCCGGGATGACGTGCTGTTCGAGCACGAGCACTCGCTGGCCGAGCCTGGCGAGCATCGCCGCCGTCGTCATCCCTCCCATCCCTGAGCCGATCACGATCGCATCCCACCGGCCCTCGGGGATCTCATGACTCCACGGCCGTTGGTGTTCGTCCCGACTCCTGGGGGGGACGTCGCCCCGGGTGGTGTCGTCAGTCATCGAGCCTCTTCGATCGCGTGTGGACGGGATACGTCATCTCGGAGCGGACGGGCCGCGTTCGCGTCCGAAGGGATCGGGGTCTGGTCCCCTGCAGGAGCCACACCGTCGATCGTGCGCCAGGGCGGCAGTCGAGTTGGCCGCGCGATCGAAACCCCCCTCGGCTTGCCGGAGCGAGCCCGCCCCCTGAGGAGGAACACAAAGAGGAACTACCCGGTTCTGGTCTGGCATGCCCGTTCCTTCCGACGTACTGCCAACCTACCGGCACACCCGCACCTACCGCCGTCGACCGGCGGTCGGTGCGACGAGTCCCACCCCACTGCTCCGCATCGTGAACTCTCAGGCCGAACGGCCCTGTCGATTCCGGGCCGTTGGTCGGATCATCTGACGAGGAGGTCGCCGATGTATTCGGTGCTCGTCGGGATCGTGCTGCTCATGGTTGGAGCGCTCGCAGCCTCGAACTCCCTGCACATCGTCAAGCGGGCGGTTCGGGTGTGGCCGCGCACGCTCGATCGTCGCGGTGCCGAGGCGATCGCCTCCTATGAGTTCCTCGTCCGGTTTCTCGGGCTCGTCGTCGCTCTCATCGGTATCGGCCTGATCCTGTTCGAGTTGGTGGAGCGCTGAGCGCCTTCACGGAAGCTTCATGGATTCGACTGCGCCGACTTCATGGGCGCGAGGTCTGATGTGGGTGTGAAGAAAGGAGGTTCGAACATGAGGCGCAGAACACTGATGATCCTCGCATTGTCCTTGTTGCTCGTGATCCCCGCCGTTGTGGCGGTGGCCGCGAGTGACTCCGCCACCGTTGGAACCCCGGCCGTGACGGCCGACCGCGTACAGGAGCAGGCCCGCGATTGCGGTGACTGCACGTACGGAGCAACCACCCCCGAGCGCGATCAGGTGCGTGACCGCGACCAGAACCAGACGAAGGCCCCGGATGTCGCCGGAGACCGTGACCAGGTTCAGGAGCAGAAGCAGCTTCGGATCCACGAGCCTGCAACCGCAGGAGACCAGGTCCAGGCCCGCGAACGTGAGCAGGTGCGTGACCAGTCGAACTGCGACGGTGATGGGCTGCAGCTGCGGGAGCAGGTCCGGACCGAGGCACAGCGTGAGCTGAAGCTCGGCGAGCCCCAGGGCGAGCAGAAGGGCTACGGCCCCGGTGCCGGAACCGGAAATGGTCCGCTGCACGAAGGTCCTGCCGACGGGACCGGCAACCAGTTCGGCCGAGGCGACCGGTGATCGCCGATTCGGTCGGGGGAACCGACTGGAACCGTGCAGCACACGGGGGGCGCCAGGGCGGCGCCCCCCGTTGCTCGTAGCATTCGCGCCATGAGGGCTTCCCCGAAGATCCTGGTCGTCGACGACGAGGCGAATCTCCGCAATCTCGTCGGGTCGTATCTGCGCGCCGAGGGGTTCGACGTCATCGAAGCCGGCAACGGCGAGGGAGCCATCGACCAGGTCCGTCGACGCGAGCCCGATCTGGTGATACTCGACGTGATGATGTCGGGTACCGACGGCATCGAAGCGCTTCGCGAGATCCGGCGATTCTCCGACGTCTACGTCATCATGTTGACCGCCCGGGCCGAGGAGACCGACAAGGTCATCGGTCTCTCCGTCGGCGCAGACGACTATCTGACGAAGCCCTTCAGCCCTCGAGAGCTGATCGCCAGGGTGAAGGCAGTGCTTCGGCGAGCTCGGAGCGGCCGACCCGCGAGTGAGGATCTGCTCGCCTTCGACGGGCTGGAGATCGATCTCGGCCGGCGCCGAGTGGAGCGTGACGGGGCAGAGCGTGATCTGACTGCACTCGAGTTCGACCTGCTCACGAAGCTCGCGTCCCAACCAGGCAGGGTGTTCTCGCGCCGGCAGCTCCTCGAAGCCGTTTGGGGCTGGGACTACGTCGGTGACGAACGGGTCGTCGACGTCCACATCCGCAACCTCCGCCGGGCGCTCGATGATGACGCGACCGACCCGACACTGATCGGGACCGTCCGCGGCGTGGGCTACCGCTTCCTGGCGGACCCGATATGAGCGGCCGCCCGACCCTGCGCTCCCGGCTGGCCGTCACCTACGTCGGCGTCGTGGCGGCGGTGATGACCGCGGGCGGCGTGACGATCGCACTGCTCACTCCGAGCTTCGTCCAGCAGCGCCTCCAGCAGGGCTTCCAGCAAGGGGCAGGTCGGGGGGCCGGGCCGGGGCGCGCCAATCCGCCGGTGACCGTCCCGAACGAGGTGGACGACGCCTGGCGTGAGGCGCTCACGTCCGGCCTCGTCGTCGCCGGGGTGATCGGGCTGGCGATCGCGCTCGTGCTGGCGTTCTGGCTGAGCCGCCGCATGCTCGGCCATCTCACCGAGATGGAGGTGGCGACCGAGCGGATGGCCTCCGGTGACTACCGGCACCGGGTGGATCTGGCTGCCGAGGCCGAACTGGCGGATCTCGGGACGTCGATCAACACGCTCGGGGCGCGACTGGCCGAGACGGAGAAGGTGAGGGCCCAGCTCGTGTCCGATCTCGCCCACGAGCTCCGCAACCCGCTCGCCACCATCGAGGGATACATGGAGGGTCTGATCGACGGCGTCCTCCCGCCGAGCACCGAGACCTTCTCGATCGTCGCGGCGGAAGCGAACCGTCTCGGGCGGCTCACGAAGGATCTATCGCTGCTGTCGAAGGCGCAGGAGGGCGCACTCGAGTTGGATCTCGAGCCCGTCGATCTCACCGATGTAGCCACGTCGGTCGGCGAGCGGCTTCGGCCGCAATACGAAGTGAAGGGGGTCGATCTGATCGTCGAAGGGCAGTCCGGGCTGCGGGTGATGGTAGATCGAGATCGCCTGACCCAGGCGGTCATGAACGTGGTCGGCAATGCGCTCACCCACACACCGCCGGGCGGGTCGGTTTCGGTCCGCACATCCGGTGGCGGGGACCTCTGTCGCCTCGAAGTCGCCGACACCGGCGCCGGGCTGCACCCGGGACAAGAGGACGTCATCTTCGAACGGTTCACCAGGCTCGACGCCGAAACGGCCGGTACCGGGCTCGGGCTGAACATCGCCCGCACGATCACCCGGTTGCACGGCGGCGATCTGACCGCGGCCAGCGATGGCCTCGGGCGCGGCTCGACATTCACATTCGCCCTCAGGTCGGCATGAAGCCGGAACCCTCCCAGAGGAGTGAGCGTCACATGGACATGAGGAAGACGACATACACGGGGCTCGTCGTGGTGTTCGCCCTCATCACGGCGGCCTGCGGAGGCACCGACGCCATGACCACGACGACGTCCCCCGACACGACGGGGACCACCGGCGGGGGCGAGCCGGCCGAATTCACCCCCGGTGACCTGATCGCCATCGACGTGTCACAGGTCACGGCGGACGTCGCCGCCGGCGATGTCGACGCGGTTGTCGCATCCGACACGGCCTTCGGGCTCGACCTGTTCGGGGTGATCGCCGGCGACGAGAACGTGATGGTCTCGCCCTACTCGATCGCCACTGCCCTGTCGATGCTCTACCCCGGCGCACGCGGTGTCACCGCCGACGAGATCGCCGAAGTGCTGCATCTCTCGGTCGACGATGCGGTGCTCCATGCAGCCCGTAACGCCATCGACGCACGCCTCGCAGAGACGCCGCCGCCGATGGGGGAGGACGACACCCGGGCGCCGTTCACGATCCGACCCGCCAACTCGGCCTGGGGACAGGGCGGCTATCCGTTCCTCGATGAGTATCTCCTGACGCTGGCCGAGAACTACGGAGCCGGGCTCAGGGTGGTCGACTACGTCGGTGATCCCGAAGGCTCGCGCCAGATCATCAATGCCTGGGTCGAAGAGGCCACCGAGGATCGGATCGAGGATCTCATTCCTGAGGGCGCCATCACCGTCGACACCCGGCTGTCGCTGGTGAATGCCATCTGGTTCAAGGCGAACTGGTCCGAGCCGTTCGATCCCGAGCGGACCGAGCCGGGAGCGTTCACTTTGCTTGACGGCATCGAGGTCGAGACTCCGCTGATGCGAGCGAACCTGCAGACCGGCTACGCCGTTGCGGACTCCTTCGAGGCGGTCCGGCTGCCGTATGCAGGCGACGCCGCCATGATCATCCTGCTCCCAAATGAAGGATCGCCGGTCGAGCTGGCTGAGGCCCTCGATGTTGACGACCTCGACATCGTGTGGCAGCAGCGGAGCGTGGACATCACCCTGCCTTCGTTCGAGTTCGAGTCCGAGGTCTCGCTCAAGCCGGCGCTCCAGATGCTCGGTGTGGTGGCGGCCTTCCAGCCGCCCGTGGGCGACGGCGCCGACCTCACCGGGATCACCGAGGTGCGGGAGTTGTTCGTGACGGATGCCTTTCACAAGACATTCATCGCCTTGGACGAAGAAGGCACCGAAGCGGCCGCAGCAACCGCGATCGTGGTCGGGCTCACATCCGCCCCGGAGCCTGCGACGTTCACGGCGGATCGGCCGTTCCTCTTCTGGATCGAGCACGGCTCGACCGGCGAGATGCTCTTCCTCGGTCAGGTCACCGATCCGAGCTGACGCTCGAGTGCGGCCTCGAGATGGATCTGGTGGGGTTGGCCCACCGCGCCCATCCACAGTTCGTAATGCAGTCGATCGCCGGTCACCTCGATCCGGCGTTCGACCGTTGCGACCTCTTTCGCCGTGGGGGCGAGTCCCACGTCCACAGTCCGGAACTCGATGCGCCGGCCTGTGATGGAGCCTGTGTGGATCTCGGTGACGCCGGTCGGCTGAGCGATCACGAGCTCGACGGCGTCGGAGTCGACCGGCCGGAGGTAGCCGACCTCGCTGTGCATCGGCTCTCGGGTGTCCGGCTTCCAGGTGAGCTGTGAATACCGAAGCATCGGCTTGGGGCCGAGCGGAGCGATGGTGATCTCCTCGTCGTAGTCGAACGGCTCGATCGTGGGATAGACGCCGTGCCCGCCCCCGGTCCAGGTACCGGCGAGGAAGGCGAGCGCTTCGAGTGCATCGTGCATCGGATCGAGGCTAGGAGTGGGTCGACGCGACGATCAAATGGAGGTCACCGACCCTCTATGCCCGTGTCGTTTCCGGGTCTTCGAGCATCGGTCTCGTGTTTCGTGCATTCCCGGATCCGGGGTCACCACCTCACGGCACGCGCGACACCTGGTGCGCAACCGCAGACGCCGGACGCTCTCTCACGAGGTGGTCGACGATGTGTGCGGCGTCGATCGGCATGCCAGACAGCGTCTCCGACCAGAGCGAGTGCAGGAAGAAGAGACCGCAGAAGTAGAAGCCCGGCTGATCGGCGACGACGCCCCGATCGTGGACGGGACGGCCCTCTTCGTCGAAGACGGGCAGATCGATCCAGCTGAACCCGGGCTCGAACCCGGTGCACCACACGACGTTTGCGACGTCGAGAACGGTCCCATCGGCCAACTGGGGCTTCCCATCGACTATGCCGGTCACGCGTTCCACGCGTCGGGCTCCGGCTGCAGTCAGGTCGCGCGGCTTCACCCGCACCAGGGGCGCGCCGCTCTGTGACATGATCTTCGGCCGCGCCTTCCTGCCGATCGGCGTGGCGGTGTTGAGCAGCCTCACCGCTCCCCAGCGGACGAGCCGGACGCCGACGGTGCGGCCGAACCACGGTTCGATCCGGAAGGGGATGACCGCATTCGGACGGCCCGAGACGTACGTGGTCCGGGTCGATGCGAGTTCGAGTCCGATGTCGGCTCCGGAGTTCCCGAGACCGACCACGAGGACCGGGCCGTCTTCGAGTTGGGATGGGCGACGGTACGAGCTCGAGTGGATCTGGAGAATGCTTGGATCGAGGTCGGGTGCGAAGTCGGGGACCCTGGGTATCTGGTAGTTGGCCATGGCCACGATCACGTTCGCGGAGCGCAGCTCGATCCCGCCCGCCTCGACCAGGTAGCTGGTGTCATCGTGGGTGACCGAAGTGACCTTCGTGTTGGACATGACCGGCAGGCGGTGGGCGTCTGCATACGCCTCGAGGTAGGCGGCGACATCGTCCTTGCCCACGAACTCGTCGCCCTCACCCGGAAACGGCAGACCGGGAAGGCCGTTGTATCGAACCGGAGTGAAGAGGCGGAGCGAGTCCCATCGGTTGCGCCACGAGTCGCCGATTCGTGCGTTGGCATCCAGGATCACGAAGTCCCGGCCCCGCTCCTGGAGTTCGTAGCCGACTGTCAAGCCGGTCTGGCCGCCCCCGATCACCACGGTGTCGATGAATCTCGTCTCTTGCGACTGGCCGGTCATGCATCTGCTCCTCGGTGGTGTTTCTTGGAACGTACGAGGGCGGTGAGGGCGCCGCATCGGCGGGGCTACCCAACTTGGAGCGGGGCGTCGGGTGGGTAGTACTACCCAGATCGTCAGGCGAGCCCGTTGCGGATGGCGAAGGCGGTGGCGGCTGCCCGTGTGGACACGCCCAGTTTCGTGAAGATGTTCGACACATGCCGGTCGATGGTGCGCTCGCTCACGACGAGGTCGGCTGCGATGGCGCGATTCGTCGCGCCGGTGGTCAGCATTCGCAACACCTCCAACTCACGGTCTGTGAGGCCGCCGGGTCGAGCGGTGTCCCCGGGGTGGAGGAGGCCGTCGACTCTGCGGACGTCGGGGATCGCGCCGAGTTCATCGAACACTGCTCGGGCAGCCTCCAACTCGACCCGGGCGGCGCCGGAGTCGTTGCGTTTCTCCAATGCGATTCCCAGGTCGACTCTGGTGCGGGCGAGCTCGTACGGAACGGACAGGTCGCGCCAGGCCTCGGCCGCCTCTCGGAGGCTCCGGACGGCCTCGGGAATCCGGCGATCGGCGAGCGCGACCTGGCCCTGAGCTCGCGTGGCCCAGGCGGTGTGGACGTCGGCATCCGTTTCGCGGGCGATCCGGGTGAGCGATTCGGCGGCCTCCACGGCGCCGGTCTGGTCGCCGGTGGCGAGAGCGATCTCGACGTACGCAGGCAGGAGCGCCGCCTTCTCGTGTGCGTCGTCGGTGTCGGCGATGGCATCCCGAAGCGAGTCGAGAGCCGCCTGAGGATCTCCCTGTGCAACCTCCAGCTGCGCGAGCCCGGGCATGGGATCGCCACCGTCGCGGATCACCTCCCGATACCACTCGGCTGCTCGTTCGAGATCGCCCCGCACTCGGTTGATCTCGGCGATCTGGTAGGCGGCCTGAGCAGCGACTCGATGGCGAGCTCCGAACGTGCGGGCTCGCTCGGCCTCCTCCACGGCTTCGTCCCACGCTCCCTCGAGTCGGAGAACCTCGGAGCGATGGGCGAGGCATCGATCGTTGAACGCGACGAGGTCGGGCTGTGTCCCACACCAGTCGGCGAGCTCCCTGGTCCATGTCGCCGCTCGAACGATGGCGTGGGACTCGAAGCAGCCTTCGAGAACGCTGCAGTACACGAGGCCGGTCACCATCGGGGAGAGCCTGGCGGCAGCCGCTGTCACCATCACCTCGTCGAGGACCCTGAGCCCTTCCTCGGTCCGTGCCAGCTTGAGCAGTGCCCTGCCCTGCGTCTGGGCAGCGAGCGCCGTCAGGTCCGGATCGGCGAATCGCCTCCCGATCCGGGCCGCCTCACCTGCGATCGTCACGACGTCGTCGAACGCCTCGGCGAACACTTCTCTCAGCATCTGCGGCATCAGCAGATAGCCGCGCTCGACGCAGTCCTGTGGCGCGTCGACCAACAACCGCTCGCAGCGTTCGATCCATCCGCTCGCCTGCGGGATCTTGCCGCGGCTCATCAGGTTGGTCGCCAGCCACAGCCCGGTTCGTGCCGACGCCAGCCGGTCTCCGGCATCGAGGTGGGCGTGATGCGCCCGCTCGAGCAACTCGAGCATCTCCTGCACGTGGCCAAGCATGTATGCGCTGGTCGCCATCAGCGCCAGATCCCCGGGCTCCAACGATCCCGTGCGGTCCGCGTCGGCAAAGGCCGCATGAGACCGCGTCCACGCATGATCCTCGTACGCCGCCCTGGCGTCATTGAGGAGCCGCAGCCATACCGTACGGTCTGTTGGGGGCACCGTTTCACGGTACACCGGACGATCGAAGCCGTGCGGTGGGTGGTGACGGCCGCAGCCGATTCTCAGCCGTTTCGCCGGTCGCGCCACTCGAGCCAGGGCGTCGCCGTGGATACGTCCCAGTCGGGGCCGTTGTAGCCGAGCGTGAACTGGGTGAAGCCCATCTCGACGTAGGCATCGGCGTGTTGTTCGAGCGCCCGGAGCTGTTCGGGCACCTCGGGCTCCAGGCCGAGGCCCCACTCGATATCCGACGGGATCGCGGCCGACCCGATCGCACCAGCCGAGCAGCGCTTCGACCTTCGGCTCGAGTTCTGACGGATGTTCGGGGAACATCGCATGCCAGCCGTCGGCGTGCTCGGCCACGAGCCGCAGGGTCTTCTTCTCGCCGGTCCCCCCGATGAGGATCGGTGGTCGGCGGAGCGGGGCAGGATTGAGACGATCCCACCGGCCTCTGATTCGCTCGAGGGCGGTCTCGAGCCCCGCGATTCGGGATCCTGCAGTGCCGAACTCGTACCCATACTCCTCGTAGTCCTTCCCGAACCACCCGGCTCCCAGGCCGAGCACGAATCGACCACCTGAGATGTGATCGAGCGTCCGGGCCATGTCCGCGATGAGATCGGCATTGCGATACGACGTGCACGACACGAGCGGGCCGAACTCGATGTCGGAAGTCTGTTCGGCCCACGCGCCGAGCATCGTCCACGACTCGAAGTGGGCACCATCGGGGTCGCCATACAACGGGAAGAAGTGGTCCCAGTTGTACACCACGTCGAATCCCGAGGCCTCGGCCGCGCCCACGGCTCGCCTCAGTCCCCGATAGGCGCCGTGCTGGGGATGGAGTTGGGCGGCGATACGGATCGGTCTGCTCATGCGTGCTCCTTTCTAGAGTTTCATGATGAACCTTCCCATCGTGGGAAGGTCAAGGAGCGGCATGTTCACGATCGGAGTCTTCGCCGAATTGACCGGTGTGTCTGCCAAGCGTCTGCGGCACTACGACAGCATCGGGTTGTTCGTGCCCGCCTATGTCGACCCGACCACGAGGTACCGGTTCTACACGGCATCGCAGATCCCTGCGCTCAGGCGAATCGCCTCGCTCAGCGATCTCGGGGTGCCGTTGCGAGAGATCCGAGCGTCAGTGGAAACAGGAGCCGTGCAGGCGGCGTTGGAGCGCAGGCGGATGGAGATCACGGCGCAGCGCGCCGAGCTCGACCGCAAGCTCGCTGCGCTCGACATCGAGCTCGAGCTGGAGTCGGCTCTCGACGTGGTGATCCTGACGCGGCCGGCCGGTCGTTGGGCGTCCATTCGAACCCGGATCTCCGACGGCGCCGACCTGTCGCCTCTGTTCGTCGAGGCCGAATCCGTCGTGCTGAAACAGGGGCGCCGTGCCCGTCGTCCGCCGGCCGCCGTGGACCACGGCCGGGTGGGCGCTGATCGCGATGTCGAGGTCCTCATCCCGACCACCGGGCCGCTCGACGCGATCGGGCGAGTTCGCAACGTCCGCACACCCGCCGCCCAGGTCGCCGCCACGCTCGTCCAAGGCGACTATCCCGAGCTCGGACAGGCGAGGTCGATCATCTCGGCATGGGCGGCTGGTGCTGGCTACCGGCTCGCCGGTCCGGCATGGATCGTCTACCTGAGGTTCTCCGCCGAGCCGGATCTCGACGTGCCTGCGGAGTTCCTGACCGATCGGCCCGACTACGTCTCGGAGATCCAGATCCAGGTGGTTTGAGTACGTTCAGCCGAGACTGCTGCGAAGATCCTCGGTGGTGGCCGTCCCCTCGAATCGGGCCGTCACGATCCCGTCGGCGTCGACGACGAACACCCATGGCTCGGTCGGCAGATTCCAGTACTCGGCACCAAGCGCCGGTGCGAGAAACTCCGGGCTCGGCTGAAAATCCGGGCTCTGAAGGTCGGTGTAGACCTCGACGTGGACGAAGTTGACATCCGGATACTCCGCCTTGACTCCTTTGACGATGTCGAGCGCGGGCCCGCAGCTGGCGGTTCGGCAGAATGCCGGTGTCGAGAACACGACAACCGTGCTGCGTCCCGAGCTGAAGGCCTCTTCGAGCGTCTGCCGGTAGAAGTCTTCGTCGGGATTCGGATCGGTGGTCAGCTGGTCGAGCGGTTTGGTTGCGAGCGTGTCGATCGGTGCCACCGGAGCGACGTCCCCTACGTCGGGGGCGAACGTCGCGTCGAGCACCTGAAAGCCTGTGGCTGGGAGCGGCGTCCCCGACTCGGGAGCGACACTCACGGTCCAGACGCCGGGGGTCTCGAACACCGCTTCGGTCTTGTAGAGCCCGACGACGTCCTCGAGAAGCCAGACCCATTCGGCGTCGTAGACGACCGGTTCGCCACCATCGGTCGCCGCGATCTCGAGCGAGACCGGTACGTCAGGACCCCCCAGACGATCTCCATCGGGTCCAACGACCCCGACCTGAATCCGAGACTCACCCACGCCGATGTCGACGTTGGCGACGATGGTGACACTCCCCTCGGGAAACGGACTGGTCTCGCTCCCGCATGCCGTCAGGATGATTCCGAGGGAAGCGACGAGCCAGGTGGTCGCCCGCAATCCCGCCCGGGTCGCGAGCGTCCGTTCGCCGGGGTCTCTCGAATCACGCCGAGCCCATCTCATCTCAGCGTGCCGTTGTCGACTGCCTTGGCGAAGCGGCCGACGCCGACCGCCATCCCCACTCCCGCCACGGCGAGTCCGCCCGCCATGAAGATGGCGAACGCCATCGAGTTCCCCGGTGAAGATCCCGTCGAACCAGCAGCACCCGCAGTGGTTGCCGCGATATCCGTCTCGGAGGCAGCGGCCTCGACGACGATTCTGCCGTCCATGCCCGGGTGGAGCGCACACACGTAGTCGTAGGTGCCGGCCTCGCTGAATCTCCACTCGAAGGTGTCTCCGGGGCTCATGATGCCCGAGTCGAATCCGTCGGCGGTGACGGTGTGCGGCAGATCGCCGACATTCGTCCACGACACCACGCCGCCGACGGCGACCCTGAGTGGGCTCGGATCGAAGTCGTTGTCGATGACGTCGACCGACACTCGACTGGGCAGTGACTCATCCACGTCGGACGAAGCTGTCCCGTCGGATGCGTCGGAATCGTCTCCGGCGGCCAGGAGCCCCTCACCACCGGTCTGATCGCCGACCGGTGTGCCCGACTCGGTGACGATCACCGTCGCCGTCATCTCGGGATGGATCGTGCAGTAGTAGTCGAAGCTGCCGGCGGACGAGAACGTCCTCCGATAGCGATCGCCCGACATCATGATCCCCGAGTCGAACGCAGCCGGCGCGGTCCGTGACCGTGTGGGGAAGCGCTCCGGTGTTCGACCAGGTCAGTGTGGAGCCCTTCGCAACCGTGATCGTCGGAGGCAGGTAGTCGTTGTCGATCACCTCGATGTCACCGCCGCCCGAGGTCGTTCCGGCCGAAGAGCTGCCCGTCGCAACCTCCGGCGGAGGTGGAGGCGGCGCCGCGCCGTCGGCGCCGCTCACGACGATCGTGCCGATCATCTCGGGGTGGAGCGTGCAGAAGTACTCGAAGGTTCCGGGGCTCGAGAACGTGCGGCGGTAGGTGTCCCCGCTCATCAGCAGGCCCGAGTCGAAGCGACCCGCTCGATCGGTCGCGGTGTGTGGCAGCGCTCCGGTGTTCGTCCACACCAGTGTCGTTCCCGCCGTGATCTGCCTGGTTGCCGGCCGGAAGGCATTGTCGACCACCTCGATTCCTCCCGGGACAGGTGCGACCGGTGCCGAAGCCGGGGGAGCGGGATTCGCCGGTGGAGGAGGAGGCGGCGCCGTGCCGCCTGCACCGGTCACGACGATCGTTGCGACCATCTCGGGGTGGATCGTGCAGAAGTACTCGTACGTTCCGGCGGTCGTCAGTGTCCGACTGAAGGTGTCACCGGTCATCATGAAGCCGGAGTCGAATCGCCCGGCTCGGTCGGTTGCGGTGTGCGGTGCTGCCCCGGTGTTGGTCCAGGTGACGGTCGTGCCTTCGGTCACCGACAGCGAGGCCGGGGTGTAGCCGTTGTCGAAGATCGACACCGATCCCGGAGTCGTCGGTGGCGGCGGTGGTGGGGCGGGAGTGGTCGGCGGGGGTGCCGGCGCAGGTGGAGGCGGCGCCCCACCGTCTGCGCCCGTGACCGCGACCGTCCCGACCATGTCCGGATGGAGTGTGCAGAAGTACTGGAAGGTTCCAGGCGTGTCGAAGGTCCGCGTGTAGGTGCCGCCGGTGTCGAAGATCCCCGAATCGAACGATCCGGCGCGGTCGGTGACGGTGTGCGGGCGGTCGTCGACGTTCGTCCAGGTGACGGTCGTTCCGGGACTCACGGTCACCGAGGCAGGCCGATAGATGCGATCGCCCACGTCGACAGCAACGGTTCCCCCCGAGCCTCCGCCACCGCCGGGGAGCGGCGTCGAGGGAGCCCCCGAGGACACGATGACCGTCCCGAAGTAGCCGGGGTCGTCCTCGTTGCGATCGTCGATGTAGGAGTACGTGCCGGCGAGGTCGAAGGTCATCGTGAACGACTGTCCGGGATCGAGGTTGCCCGAGTCGAACCGTTCAGGCCCCGAGGTCGACGCCATCCGGTGGCGTTCGGAGTCGGCGTTCACCCAGGTGACGCTGGTTCCCGGTTCGATCGTGACCGAGGACGGATCGAGCGAGCTGCCGATGGTGATCGTCACCGGTGCGCCGGCGAGTGCAGCAGCCAACCCCGGGCTCAGGGAGACCAGCAGAAACGCCACAACGGCCAGCTGTGCCCTGTCGAACCGGCGAGCCCGGCTGGGGGCGTTCGACCAGCGCACGCTCATGACCCGAACTCCTCGAACCTCGCGGTGGTGGTCGGTGAAGGGGGTTGAGGATCCTGGGCCGTCGACATCACGTCATGATCAGCGACCGTGTGTTCGCGGCGAGTCTGGACGGGGTTAGAGAATTCTCAAGCTGTCGTTCGCCCCCTCCTCCGTCTGGCATGGGTCGACCGATGATCGAGCAGGTTCACGCCTGCGATGAGCAGGCTGCCGGCAGCGAGCATCGCCGCTCCCGCGTTCGCCATCAAGCCGAGCGTCAGGGTTCCGGTGAAGGGCAGCACGGTCTGCTCCGGCGTCACGGCGGCCGGTGGAGCGACCTCGGTCTCCTCAGCCGCCGCTTCCAGCTCCGTCGAGAGTACGACCGGAGGAGGATCCGCAGGCGGCTCGTCGAACGGTGGTACGACGGTGTCGTACACCGTGGGCTCCTCCGTCGGGCTCTGCAGGGTGCGAGCTTTGACCGTGATCGGCTGGGTCGCCGTGTTGTTCTCGAGACTGCCGGCGTCTTCGTTCTCGGCCGAGACGACAACGGTCAGCGTCTCCGACCCCGCGGCGACACCGTCGAGTCTGAGATTCAGCTCGACGTGGTCTCCTCCGGCGATCGGGTCCAGCTCACACTTCCCGTCGACTGCCGCGTGGTCGCCGCAGTTGCGCAGGGCGACCTTGTCGTTCGGGCCGATGGCGAGCGCGACATCGAACGCGTCCCGATAGCCGTCGTTGGTGAGAGTGACCGAGACCCAGCCCGTGCCACCCAGTGGAATGGTCGGCGCCGAGTCGATGGAGAGTCTCAGGTCCACGGCTGGGCGATCGACGACACAAAACGCGATGTCCGCCATCGGTCGAGGCCCCGACCCGGAGCGCGGTCCCACCACGCCCGAGCCTTGGAAAGCCGCCGGCTCATTCGGGTAGACCTCGATCTGTTTGCCCGTCCGCGCCAGCACGGCGTCGACGGGCACGTTTGCCTCCCACGTTGCCATCTGCGCTCCCGTGGTCTCGCCGATCTCGATCTGGATCTCGACCTGTCCCGGTCCATCGAGTTGGTACCGACGGCTGGCGAACGGGCCTTGGAGGACCAACGTCTGCGCAGCCGGGTCGACGGCAGTGCAGGCTGCGGCCATGCCGTGCTGATCGCTGCCGCAAGCCCCGTCCTCGTGATCGCCGCCGGAGGTGTGGTCGTCTCCGCCGTCTTCATGTCCGCCGCACCCGCCGCCGTGCCCTCGGTCACCCACGATGCGAGTGACTTCCAGGGCCGACGCAGACACCGGTGTCTCGTCGCCTTCGGCCTGGAGGTGTGCCCATGTCACCGCAACACCGGACTGAACCGCCTCGACCGTGATGGCAGTCGTCCAACTGACGGTTTCGTTCAGGGGTGGAGCGCACTGGATCTGTTGTGCCGAGATCGTGCAATCTCCTCCATCGATCGCGGTGACCTCCGGAGCGAGTTCGAGGAGGATCGAGGATCCGTTCAGATAGCCGGAGGCGTCCACTTCGATCACGTAGGCGAATTGGGTGCCGACCTCGACGGGATCCGTCGAGTCGGAGAGATGGATGTCGATGCCGACGTCGATGGGGTCGGGCTGGTAACAGGCGATGACGGCGGCGAGGTTTCTGCCGTCGCGATCGACCAATGGCGGCTGGAGGCCAGAGGCGTTCGTGGCTGGCGGCTCGTATTCGTAGGTAGCGGCGTCCTGGCCGGACCGGAGGATGACCGCAGAAAGTGGGGCGTCGGAGCTCCAGTTCACCAGCTTGCCGCCGGCCGGTGCGTCATAGACGAAGAATTCGACCGAACGATGTGCATCGCCGACCTGATAGTGGCCGGACAGCGGATGCCCTGTGAGCGCGACCTCGCTCCAGGTCGGGTCGATGTCGGTGCAGCTCAGCTTGGTCGCAGCATGGCCGCCGCTATCGGAGCCCTCGTGGTCGGTTCCCTCGTGGTCGGTGCCTTCGTGGTCGGTGCCTTCGTGGTCGGTGCCTTGACCGGAGCCTTCGTGCTCGGATCCATCGTGGGTGGCGTCTTCTCCTGCATCGTGGTGGTCATCGGGTGTGGTGATCTGTTCGGTGGCATCTGGGATCGGCTCCGTCTCGGCGAGAGCCGAACCGGTGCCGGACCCGATCAGCAGCGCCAGCCCGACTGCTGCCGCGAGGACCGGCCGTGGCCCGGGGAATCCGGTGTGTCTGTGCATGAGTGCTCCTGAACGCTGAGAAGGGGGGCCCGAGTCGGGCCCCCCTTCGATGTTGGGTCAGTTCATCGCCCGATGGAAGAAGGCAGCGAGTTGCTCCCTCAGCATCAGGCCCTCGGGGCAGAACTGCTTCTCGCCGCAGCCGAGTGTGATTCCGGCCTCCGCGAGGCAGTTGATGTCCTTCTCGTGAACCGAACCGTTGTCATCGGTGAACCGATCGATGTCGGCGCCCAGCGTCAGCTTGAACGCACGAGCGAACATCGACGCCATCTGTGCCCTGGTCATCGGCTCGTCCGGGCAGAATTGCTTCTCACCGCAGCCGACCGTGATCCCGGCGTAAGCCAGGCGATTGATGTTCTGTTCGTGAACCGAACCGTTGTCGTCGTTGAAATGGTCGACGTCACCGGTCTCTGTCAGTCCGAGCGCTCGCGCGAACATCGACGCCATCTGCGCCCTGGTCACGATCTGCTTCGGGCAGAACTCGCCCTGGCCGCAGCCATTGGTGATGCCCTGCTGGAGCATCCACTGGATCTCGGCGCAGAACATGTTGGAGGAGTCGACATCGTCGAATCCGCATCCGGGAACCGGAGCAGGTGTGAAGATGGTTCCTCCACCGCCACCTCCAGGGTCGCTGACTTCGGCCAACTCGATGGTGACATAGGCCGTGTCCCCACCGGCCACGACGATGTCGTCCGCCGTATCGACGGCCTCCTTGTCGTCGAAGAACTCTCCGCGGTACGCGCCGCCAGTGTCCGTGACACCGACCTTGTATGTGCCAGGAACGAGGTTCATCGAGAACTCGCCTTCGGCGTCGGTGACCGTCTGTCCGGCCGGCGAGCCGTTGGTCGAGTAGGCAGTCACCTTCTTGCCTTCGAGCGCGTCCCCGGCCTCGGTGGTGACCTTGCCGGTCATGTTGCCATGTCCGCCTTCGCCACCGCCGCCGCCTCCACCACCGGTGCCTCCTTCGGTGATGTACACGTCGACGTACAGGTAGTTGCCGTGTGAGGCGTCCTCGACGAAGGTCGGAGGGAAGAACCCCTTCGAACCGGCGTCGCTTCCGCCTTCGCTCTCATCGGCCAGCTGATCTGCCGGGTTCACTCCGGTGATCAGGGCGTTCGCCGCGATACCGTTGGCGAGCTGGTCGATGCTCAGGGTGACGCGGTACCACCCCGTGTCGACTCCTTGTCCGACACCCCAGTTGAACCCGTACAGAGCACGACCGCCCTGGTTGACCTCTGAAGAGAAGCCGCCTTCGCCCTCTCCTCCGCCGACCAGCCCGTCGTACTCGACGGACTCGATGTAGGCGTCATAGCCACTCTCGAACGTGTCGGGAATGACACCGGTCGGGTATCCCTCGCGGTTTCCGTCCCCGAACGTGTCGGGGAGCTCGCTCCAGGTCAGTTTGTCGATCGTGAGTCTTGCGTTCTGTGTGAACACGCTTGCCAGCTCGGCCGGCGCCTTCACTCCCATGCCGCCCTGGTCGGCGATACCCCAGACCTCGATGCGCTCGCCACCTCCGACCGATGGCGGCTTGCCATCGGAGAAGGACGGCGGCCAGAGTTGAGTCATCGTGTATCCATCCAGCAACGTGCCGTCTTGGAACGTGCCGGCGACGTCGGTGCTCTGATACAGGGTGAACTCGACCCTGATCGGGTTGTTGCTCTCACGCCGGAGGACTCGGACCAGGCTGTCGCCCACGTCGACGAAGTCGGCTTCGACCATGTCGATGCCGGAGCCATCCGTCCAGTCGGCCTCCCAGCACGTCTCCATGCCGAACCGATCTGCGGCACCCCCTGCGAGAGGTTTCAGCGAGTACGGCTGCAGGAAGTAGCTCCCTTGGGCCGCCGTACCGAGACCGATCTCCTCGCCAAAGACGGTGCCATCGATCTGGAGTTGATACGTGATCGGATCCAACCCGGAGGACGGGAACTGGACCAGGTGGCCGCCCGAGGCGAAGTGCTCGGCGCCGCCACATGCAGGCTTCAGCAGTCCGGGCATCCCGGTGCTGGTGACGTCGTCGGGATCGACCTGGATCCCGCCCAGTCCATAACCCTCGGCGAAGATGACCGGTGTGGCGAGATTGTTGCCCCCACCCTCTTCTTCGCCCGGCTCGACCGGTGAGGCGATCCCGATGCTCACCAGCAGAATCAGGCTGAAGGCGAGAACGATGGATGTGATGCGTTTCCGCATGTCTTCCTCCTCTCGGCGCCGGCCGAGAAGGTCTCCCCCCACCAGGGGTCGGCCATCGTCGACGCCATCCCTCCCACCCGTGTATCGCACACGAGGGTGGTCCGTAAGGGGCCAAGGCCACATCAGAAGCGGAAGTTCGAACGCCACCGATCCGGTTCCGCCTACTTCCCTCAGATTGGGATGTGCGGCAGCCGAGGAGTCGGTGCACGAACCGGTGGAGCGGATGGCGGTGCGTCTTCCGCTGAGTGGCCATAGGCTCTCGGGTGTGACGACGAGGCGAGCCGACAAACAGAGCAGGATTGTCGACGTTGCAGCGACGCTGTTCTCCGAGCGGGGGTACGCCGCCACCCGGATGCAGGACATCGCCGATGGCCTCGGGATGAAAGCCGGCTCCCTGTACTACTACTTCGAGTCGAAGGAAGCGGTCCTCGCGGCGATCGTGGGGGAGCGCGTCGGCGTGGCGGTGGCGATGCTCGAAGCGATCGCTGCGAGCCCGGGAGATCCGGTGGCTCGGATTCGTGCCGGGATCGTCGGACACCTCGACGTGTTCGATCGACACGCCGACCTGTATCGCATCTTCCAATCCGAGCGTCTCGACGCCATCTCCGAGGAGCTGGGAGCGCAGGTGGATGCATTGGGGCGCCGATACGAGGAGCTGTGGGTCGAGTTGATCCGCACGGCTCAGGCGGCGCGCTCCGTCCGATCCGATACCGACCCGTGGCTGCTCATGAAAGGGATCGTCGGAATGTGCAACTCGACGCTCTTCTGGTTCGCGCCAGGTGGCAGATACTCCACCTCGCACGTGGCCGAGGCCTTCGCAGACATGATTCTGAGCGGCATCACGGCCTGAGGGATCCGGGAAACCTCGACAGCAGGCTTCGAATGATGGTTAGAATTTCTAACGGCCGTTAGATAGACGGCGCCGTCACCCTGGAGTTGCGATGACCACCGTCCGAAACGATGCACTGTCCGTTGCGCTCGACGCCGGAGAGAACCCGTACCTCCTCGGCCCGTACGCGCCGGTCGACACGGAGATCCAAGCCTCCGACCTGGAAGTCGAGGGAGAGATCCCGGCCGATCTCGAAGGCATGTATGTCCGCAACGGACCGAACCCGCGGTATCGCACAGAGGGCCGGTATCACTGGTTCGATGGGGACGGCATGCTGCACGGGATCCACCTCGAAGGGGGGAGGGCGACCTATCGCAACCGCTGGGTGGCCACCGACGGACTCGCCGCCGACCGACAGGCCGGACGCTCCCTGTGGCAGGGGGTCGCAGAGCCCCGCACCTCGAATCCCGACGACGGGTCCCGGCTCCGCCTCAAGGACACCGCCAACACCGATGTGCTGTTCCACAACGGCAACCTGGTCGCGCTGTGGTACCTGTCGGGCACTCCGTACCGGGTCGACCCCTTCAGTCTCGAGACCATCGGGGCCGAAGACTGGGGAGGCACCCGACAGTCGTGTGTGTCGGCCCACGCCAAGGTCGACCCCCGGACCGGAGAGTTCGTCTACTTCGACTACGGGCCCACCCCTCCCTACATGTCGTACGGCGTGGTCTCGAGCGACGGTCTGGTGACCCACCACACCGAGATCGACATCCCGGGCGCCAGGATGCCGCACGACATGGCGATCACCGAGAATTACTCGATCGTCATGGACCTCCCGCTCGTCGTCGACGAGGAGTCGGCGCGAGCGGGCCGTCATCGACTCGAGTTCCTCGGCGACACGCCGGCCCGATTCGGCGTGATCCCGCGCCACGGGACCGATGTTCGGTGGTTCGAGGCGGAGCCCTGCTACATCTATCACTCGATCAACGCCTGGGAGGAGGGCGACGAGATCGTTCTCGACGTGTGCCGCTTCCGGGTCCCCGGCCCGCCGGCAGTCGACTTCACCGGCCCACTCGCCAGCATCCTCAACTACCTCCGGCTCGACGCCTACGTCCACCGGTATCGGTTCGATCTGACGACCGGCCGAACCCGTGAGGAGGTGCTCGATGACCGGAACACCGAGTTCCCGATGATCGATGCCTCGCTGGTCGGTGTCAGGAATCGCTACGCCTACAACGTGTCGATCAACAGTGACATCACCATGTATTTCGACGGCATCGTCAAGTACGACCTCGAGAATCGGACCGAGGAGCGATACGAGTTCGGTCCCGGCCGGTATGGATCCGAGGCTCCGTTCGCGCCGCGGCCCGGCGGGACCTCCGAGGACGACGGCTACCTGATGTCGTTCGTCTACGACGCCGCCGAGGACCGTTCAGAACTGGTGATCCTCGATGCCGCGGACTTGCGCTCCGGTCCGGTCGGCAGGGTCAAGCTGCCGGTGCGAGTTCCCAACGGATTCCACTCCTGCTGGGTTCCGGCGGACGACCTCGATCGCGCTCGGGGCACCGTGACGTGAAATTCGGTCTCGCCTACGCCAACACGATCCCGTTCACCGATCCTGCTCCCGCCACCGATCTGGTGGTCGCCGCAGAGGAGGCCGGGTTCGAATCGGTCTGGACGGTGGAGCACGTCATCTGGCCGCACGAGTACGACTCGGTCTACCCGTACCACCCGTCCGGCAAGATGCCCGGGACGCCGGAGGTGCCGATTCCGGATCCGCTCGTCTGGCTCACCTGGGTCGCCGCCGCCGCCTCACGGATCCGGCTCGGAACCGGCGTGATGATCCTCCCGCTTCGGAACCCGCTCGTGCTCGCGAAACAGCTCGCCACGCTCGACCACCTCAGCGGAGGTCGCATGGAGCTGGGGATCGGCGCAGGGTGGCTGGAGGAGGAATTCGCAGCGGTGGGCGTCCCGTTCGCCGGCAGGGGGCGCCGGGTCGACGAGATGATCGACGCGATGCGGGCGCTGTGGCGCGATGGTGCAGCCTCCTTCTCGGGTGAGGTGTTCGCATTCGAGGACGTTGCGCTGAATCCAAAACCGGATGCAGGCTCGATTCCGATCGTGGTCGGCGGCCAGTCGAACGCAGCGATCCGCCGCACGGTTGCACGCGGGGACGGCTTCTATCCGGGACCCGACTCCATCGAGGAACTCGAGCGCATCCTGGTCGCGCTCCGCGACGCCTGTCGGGAGGCCGGACGCGATCCAGGCGAGATCGAGATCTCCGCTGCCTACCCGCGACGATTCCTCGACGACCCGGGGAGGGCGATCGAGGTGATGGCCGAGCTCGGTGTCGATCGCCTGATGATCCCCGCCTACCCGATCGCCCGGGCAGGGATCGAGAAGGGAATGGAGAAGATGGCGGAGATCATCGAAGAGGCCGGCGGCACGGGCGGCGGCTGACTCACGCCAACAGCGTGCCCACCAGATACGGGACGATCGCCAGCAGTGCCACTGCGGGGTGCAGCCGTCGGGTGGCGTTCTTCCGATCCCAACTGAACAGCGCGACCGCCAGGCCGAGTGCGACCACTCCTCCGACCGCGAGCACGATCACCGCCATCGTCGGATCCAGGATCGTCTCGGCTCCGTAGGCGAGGCCGCGGTACGCCTGCATGGCGTAGGTCGACGGGAGCAGGCCCGAGAATCCCCTCACTGTCGCGGGGAGCAGTTCGAGATCGAGCATCAGGCCGCCAATCAGCATCGACGGCAGGAACACCAGTTGGGACCACAGCACGGTCGCCCGCGCGCTCGTCGACACGACACCGATCACCGCTGCGAGCGACCCGAGCGCGAAGACGCTCAGCAGCGTCAACAGCACGAAGGACACCCAGTTGGAGGGAACGGTCACGCCGAAGAGTGGTCCGGCGGTGAGGGCGATGATCGCCGAGCCGATCGTTCCGTGGAACGCGGTCGCCAGCAGCGGGATGACGATGATCGAAATCGCCGGGACGCCGTTCACCTTGAAGCTGCGATAGATCCCTGCCTCCCTCGCCTCGACGAGTTCTCCGGGCAGGCCGAGCAGCGTTCCCGCCATCAGTGTCACGAGCACCATCGAGGGGATCAACAGCTCGCCGAAGTCCGGGTTGATCTCCACCATCACCAGCCCCATCAGCGCGTAGAACCCGAGCGGGAACAGGTAGTACATGAGCATCGAGGTGGAGTTCCGGAGCCCGCTCTTGAACTCGAAGCCGAGGTGGTGGGCGAACGCAGTCATGTCACACGTCTCCCTCGGTCGTGAGTTCCAGGAAGCGCTCCTCAAGCGAGGGGCGCTCCACCCTCAGGTCGATCAGCGGGTCCTGGGCGCGCTCGAGCCGCTCGAGAATCGCTGCGATCGTCGGAGCGATGGTCGTGGTGAACATGATCGTGTACTCGTCCACGACGCTGGCCTGGAAGATCGCGTCCAGATCAGAGCCGTCTCCGAGCGTGGCACGTTCGCTCCGAACCGAGATCTTCGTCAGGCCGTCCCCGGTGGCAGTCAGTTGGCGGGGAGTGCCGACGGCCACGATCTTGCCGCGAAGCAGGATCGCCACTCGATCGGTCACCGCTCGGCCTCGGCCATGTCGTGCGTGGCCAGCAGGATCGTCGTTCCGGCTTCGCTGAGCTCGGCGATCATTCGATGGAGTTCGGCGCGAGAAGCGACGTCCAGGCCGGCCGTCGGCTCGTCGAGGATCAGCACCTCCGGCTCGTGTGCGATCGCCAATGCCAGTGCGAGGCGACGCTGAAGGCCAGTCGACAACTCGTCGTATTGCGTATCCCGCTTCTCGCCCAAGCCCATCCGGTCGAGCAGATCCCATCGCGGCGTCACGCCGTGATAGGCGCAGAAGAACCGCATGGCGTCGTCACAGGTCATCGTGTGCGGGAGGCTCGAGGCCTGCAGCTGCACGCCGATCAGGCCGTTGAGACGCCGGGGCTCGCGAGCCGGGTCGACGCCGAAGATGTCGAGTCGGCCGGCGTCGGGGCGGCGGAGACCTTCGAGGCACTCGAGCGTCGTGGTCTTGCCCGCGCCGTTCGGGCCGAGCAGGCCGAAGATCTCGCCCCGGCCGACGGTGAAGCTGATGTCGTCGACCGCGGTCACATCTCCGTACGTCTTGCGGAAGTCGGACACCTCGATTGCGACCTCCGCACGAGACCCGTTGGTCGAGCGATCCGATGCCTGGTCGATGGGTTGCTGGAGCGATGACATGTCTCAACCGAGCTTGCGTTCTTCTTGACCGTCGGCCGTAGGGCCGATCGTCCCATTTCGGCGCGTGTGGTCGGAACCAGTCCGTAGCGTGCCGGCATGGCCAGCCCGCCGATCCTGTCGGAAGCGCACTGGATCTGGCCGCTGGTGTTCTTCCCCTACGAGATCGAGGATTCCGACACCCGGACATTCACCGGCCGGACCGTCATCGGAGGCATGAAGAGCGCGCTGGCCCGAGTTCGGCTCGACCTGCGGCCCGACGGTCTCTCGGTCGCTGGTCGACTCTCCGGCGTCGTCCATCTCCAGGTAGCGGCCAGTGGTCTCGTCTCGTGCGCCCTCCAAGCGGGTCCGCGGCCTCTGGTGGAGGTGCGGGTCATCGAGTCCGAGTGGAGCCGACTTGCGAGGCTGCTCGTGTCGGGATCACCCATCAGGCGCACGCGACCGGGTGGTGCTCAACGTCCGCTCGCCGGCCGAGTGGAAAGCTCACATCGATCGTCTCATCGCGATGAACTGAATGCACGGCGTCAGCCTGCGGCAACGACCTGACGAACCTGGCGAGCGATCTCCAGTTCCTCGTTGGTGGCGATCACCAAAACGGCACTGCGGCTCCCTTCGGAGTGGATCGACACCGGTCCGGCGGAGAGGTCGACCGTTCGGTTCAGATCCTCGTCGACATCGATTCCGAGTCCGGTCAGCCCGTCGAGTGCCCGGCGCCGGATGTCGGCCTGGTTCTCGCCGACCCCACCGGTGAACACGATTGCATCCACGGAGCCGAGCGCGGCGAAGTAGGCGCCGACGTACTTCTTGATGCGATACCCATAGACGTCGAGGGCGAGCGCGGCGTCGGCGTCGCCCTCCGCAGCCCGTCGACCGACCTCGCGCAGGTCCATGTCGCCGCAGAGCCCGAGCAGTCCGCTCTCACGATTCAGCATCGATTCGACGGCGTCGTTGGTCATACCGGCGGAACGTCCGAGGTGGAAGACGATCGCCGGGTCGATGTCTCCCGACCGGCTGCCCATGACGAGCCCCTCCAGAGGTGACAACCCCATCGACGTGTCGACGCTCTTGCCCTTCTCGATCGCAGTTGCGCTGGCTCCGTTGCCCAAATGCAGCGTGATGAGGTTCAACTCGTCGAGTGGTCGACCGAGATGCTCGGCTGCAAGGCCTGCGACATAGGCGTGCGAAGTGCCGTGGAATCCGTAGCGCCGCACGCCGTGGTCGCGGTACATCGACTCCGGGACCGCATATCGATATGCCTGCGGTGGGAGCGTGCGATGGAACGCCGTGTCGAAGACCGCAACCTGAGGAAGGGCGGGCTGGAGCTCGACCGCCACCTCGATCCCGAGCAGGTTCGCCGGGTTGTGAAGCGGGGCGAGCGGGATCTGGGCGCGAATGCGTTCGATCACATCGGAGTCGATCAGGGTCGGCTGCACGAACTCCTCGCCACCGTGCACCACCCGATGTCCGATGGCGTCCAGACCATCGTCGGCGAGGTGCGGCTCGAGATCGTCCATCACTCGCCGGAGCCCGCTCCTGTGGTCGGCCACGTCGCTGTCGAGCTGGCCGATCCGCTCGACGATGCCTTTCGCCACGCTTCGCTCTTCGTCGAACAGTCGATACTTGATCGACGAGCTGCCGCAGTTGAGCACCAGGATCCGCACGTCAGACGCCCTCCGCCTGGATGGCGGTGATGGCCACGGTGTTGACGACGTCGGCGACCTCACACCCTCGCGACAGGTCGTTCACCGGCTTGTTCAGTCCCTGCAGCACCGGACCGACTGCGATCGCTCCCGCCGACCTTTGTACGGCCTTGTAGGTGTTGTTGCCGGTGTTGAGGTCGGGGAAGATGAACACCGTCGCCTGTCCGGCCACACTCGACTCCGGCAGCTTCTTGCTGCCGACCGACGCGTCGATCGCCGCGTCGTACTGGATCGGGCCGTCGATGCGGAGATCCGGCCGCCGTTCGCGGGCGAGCCGGGTCGCCTCGCGGACTCGTTCGACGTCCTCGCCCGTCCCTGACTCGCCCGTGGAGTACGACAGCATCGCGACCACCGGATCGATCCCGAACCGCTCTGCGGTCTCTGCCGAGCTGATGGCGATGTCGGCGAGCTGTTCGGCGGTCGGGTTGGGGTTCACGGCGCAGTCCCCGTAGACCAGGACGCGGTCGGCAAGCAGCATGAGGAAGACCGAGGAGACGATGCTCACGCCCGGTCGGGTCTTGATCACCTGGAGCGCAGGGCGAACGGTCGCCTGCGTCGTGTGTGCCGCCCCGGAGACCATCCCGTCGACCAGGCCGGTCTCGACCATCATCGTCCCGAACTGGTTCACGTCGAGCATGACGTCGAGGGCGTTCTCCATGGCGACTCCCCGGTGGGACCGCAGTTCCTGGTACCGGCGGGCGAGTTGCTCCCGCAGCGGTGACGTGGCCGGGTCGATGATCTTCACCGAGCCCGGGGCCAGACCGCGCTCGGCGACCCGTGCAGCCACCTTGTCCTGGTCCCCGAGCAGTGTGAGTTTCACCACTCCGCGGCGGATCAGGATCTCGGCGGCGTCGAGGATGCGATCGTCGGTGCCCTCTGGCAGGACGATGTGCTTGTTCGCTGCGCGGGCCCGCTCGATGAGGTCGTACTCGAACATCAGCGGTGTCACCCGGTCGGACCGGGTGACGTCGATCTGCTTGGCGAGGAGCTCGGAGTCGACGTGGCGTTCGAACAGCCCCAGTGCCGTGGAGATCTTGCGTTCGCTCGAGGGCCGCATCACCGCCGTCACGCCGGCGACGTCGCGGGCCGTCTGGAACGTGTCCGTGTCCACCGCATAGATCGGCATGCGGGCGTCCTCGATGCCTTCGATCAGATCGAGGACTTCGTGCGCAGGCTCGAGCCCTCCGGTGAGGATCAGACCGGCGAGGTTGGGATAGGTCTTCGATATGCGACTGGCCACGGACCCGGCGATGAGATCGGACCGGTCGCCGGGCACCATCACCAGGTATCCCTCGCCGACGTGGTCGAGGAAGTTCGGCAGCGACATCGCGGCGATCTTGTAGCCGGTGATCTCCCGATTCTCCTCGACCTCACCCGACGGGATCACCGGAATCGCCCCGATCGCCTCGACCACCTCGGCGAAGGTCGGCATCCCCAACAAGGGCGTCTCGGGGATGGTGAACTCGGGCTCGTGTCCTCGCACGGTCCCCAACGCCGCCGAGACGGCGTCGATGTCCTCGGGGGCGACCCGGTTGACGATCGTCGCAGCCAAGGTGCAGCCTTCGCGCATGAGCGACTCCCGAGCCACCATGACGCTCTCGACGACGTCGTCTGCATCGCGGTCGTGCCCGTTGATGAGGATCACCACCGGAGCGCCGAGATGGTTCGCCAGTTCGGCGTTGAACCCGAACTCGTACGTCGCTGAGACTCCCGTGTAGTCGGTGCCGTCGCAGAGTACGAAATCCGCTTCGCGGGCGAGAGCGCGAAACTTCTCGAGGACTCCCCGGTACACGTCCTCGTTGCGGCCGCCGGCGAAGAGGTCTTCGATCTCTGCGGCGGTGTAGGCGTGGTCGACCCGGGCAGCGGGGAAGCGCGCCCTGATCAACTCGCTCCGGCCGTCGGATCTGTCAGGGACGACCGGTCGGAAGTAGGCGAGTCGCTCGATGCGGGCGCTCAGGAGTTCCATGAGCCCGAGAGCAACCACCGACTTGCCCGCCCTCGGCTCCAGCGACGCGATGTAGAGACTGTTCGCCATTCAGGCTTCCTCAGCTCGAGCCGACGCCCGGCGGATGCGTTCGGACGGTTCATGAGATCCTCGATGCTCACCGAGAGGAGTTAAGCAGCCGGTATCGCATCGGTGCAGTCGACCACGCCCTTCGACGGAGAAACAGAGGCGGGAGTCCGTGAAACGTGGGTCCCATCGAGTCTCGGAGCGACATGGACCGGCAATGGTCACTAGGGTCGTTCAATATGTTGAACACTCGATTCATTTCACTGCGCGAATGAGTGCACCCGATCGCCGGCCGCCTGACGATCCCGCCGCACTGCTCGGCGCCGCCATCCGGGCAGCGCGATCCGACAGCAAGACGGTCAACGAACTCGCAAAAGAGGCAGGGATCTCGGCAGGGCTGCTGAGTCAGATCGAACGTGGGATCGGCAGCCCGTCTGATCTTGTTCTAGCTCGCCGATCACTCGCCTCCAGACGGGACCGACTCAAGCCGCAGCCCGTCGACGCTCGGCTCGAATCGTCCGCAGGGAGCGCCGGACCCGCATCCAGTTCGGGTCCGAAGGTCTCGTGTACGAGCTCCTGACGCCAAACCTCAGGGGTCGACTCGAGATGCTGCAGACCTCGATCCCGCCGGGGTTCTCCAACGAGGGGGATCCGTTCCTCCACGCAGGGGAGGAGTGTGTGCTCCTCCTCGGTGGGGAGCTCACCGTCGATGTGGACGGTGACCAGGACGTGCTGTCGGCGGGAGACGCCATCACCATCGACGCCACCAAGCCCCACTGGTGGCACAACCACACAGATCACCCAGCCCTCATCGTCGGCGCGGTCACCCCGCCGACGTTCTAGAAACGAAACGAGAAAGGAACACCATGAGACCAGCCGAACGAAAAGGCCTCTGGCGAATGCTGGCGATCCTCGCCGTGCTCGCACTGATCGCAACGGCTTGCGACAGTGGCGACTCTGTGGAGGTGGACGACGCAGTCACCACCACGACCGCCGCGCCGGCAGACGGCGACACGGCCACGACCGCCGCTCCGGACGACCCAACCGAGACGACCAGCGCAGAAGCGGGCGAAGCGGTGCTCATCGCCGCCCAGGGCGCAGAGCCCGATCGTCTCGACCCGCACCTGACCTCGGCGTACGCCAGCTTCCAGGTGCTCGAGAACGTCTACGACACGCTCGTGCAGCCGGGCGCCGACCTCTCCATGGAGCCGGCCCTTGCGGAGAGCTGGGAGATCTCGGACGACAATCTCACGTGGACGTTCACGCTGCGTGACGATGTCGTCTTCCACAACGGCAGAGCATTCACCGCCGATGACGTCGTCTACTCCTACAACAGGATCCTCGATCCCGAAGTGCGCTGCCACTCCCGGAACGGAGTAGACCAGGCGAGACAGGGCGACAACAGGGTCGCACGTCAGGAATGGGCGAGTCGAATGTCGGAACGTCGAGGTGGTTAGAAAGTGGCCGAAGAGGGGAAGGGACGCTCCCATGCGAACAGTGCTCGTCTTCGGCGACCAACTCAACCGGCGGATCGGCGCGCTCGCCGACGCCGAGCCGGGATCGAACAGTGTGCTCTTGGTGGAGAGCGCTGCTCTGTTGCGGCGCAATCGTCACGTGCAGCGGAACCATTTCGTCGTCGCGGCGATGCGTCGCTTCGCTACCGAGCTCGAGGCGGCGGGATACGACGTCGACTACCGCAGTGCGGTCACGCTCCGCGCCGGCGTCGAAGCCCACCGTAGCGAACACGGCCCCGACGCGATCGTCGCCACCGAACCCAACTCCCGGGCCGCACGGCGACTGTGCGATGATCTCGGAATCGACTTGGTTCGGTCCAACCAGTTCCTCTGCCATCAGTCCGATTTCGCCGAGTGGGCCGACTCGCAGAAGTCCATGAGGATGGAGTCCTTCTATCGCTGGACCCGGAATCGCCTCGGCTACCTCATGGACGGTGACGGAGAGCCGGTCGAAGGTCGCTGGAACTTCGACGAGGAGAACCGTCAGCCGCCACCCGACGACCCGTCGATCTTCACGACTCCACCCATCTCGGAACTCGACGACCTCGACCGGGAGGTGATCGATGCTCTACCGAAGACCCATGGCGATCCTCCGGTGGGTATCTGGGCAACCAGCCGGCGGGCTGCGCTCGCCCGGCTGGATCACTTCGTCGAACACGAGCTCGCCAGATTCGGTCGCTACGAGGACGCCATGACCTCGGGGTCGTGGAGCCTCGCCCACTCCGTGCTCAGTCCGTACCTGAACCTGGGTCTCTTGATGCCGGACGAGGTGTGTGAACGCGTGGAAGAGGCCTATCGAGCCGGAGACGTGCCGATCAACTCCGCCGAGGGCTTTATCCGGCAGGTGATCGGATGGCGAGAGTACGTGTGGGGGTTGTACTGGCTGTGGCCGGACCACATCGAATCGAACGTCTTGAACCACCGCCGCCATGTCCCGCCTGCCTTCACCGGTGAGGCGGAGACAGAGATGGCTTGCGTTGCTGACACCCTCGATGGGTTGAAGCAGCGTGCGTGGGTCCATCACATCCCGCGCCTGATGGTCTTGTCGAACTTCGCCAACCTCTACGGCATCCATCCGCGTCGGCTCATGGATTGGATGCTCGACCAGTACGTCGACGGTGCCGAGTGGGTGATGGTCCCCAACGTCATGGGGATGGCGCTGTGGGCCGATGGGGGCCGGATGGCGACGAAGCCGTACGTCTCCGGCGGGGCGTACATCAACCGGATGAGCGACTACTGCTCGGACTGCCGCTACAACCCGAGGAACCGGGTGGGAGAAGACGCCTGCCCGTTCACGACGCTCTACTGGGACTTCCTCGCCCGCCACCGGGATCAGCTCTCTCAGAACCATCGGATTAGCCGGCCACTCGCCAATCTCGACCGGCTGTCCGATCTCGACGCGGTGCGGGATCGTGCTGAAACCGTGAAACGAGGCATTCGCGACGGGCGCATCTGACAGGTCACTCCAGGCGCGCTCGGTTGGAGATCGCCTGCCGGCCCTCAGAACGCTTCCACCGACTCGTAGCCGGCGATTCCGGTCCTGGTTTCCGTCGTACGGCTCCGCCGGTTGCCGACCTGATCGGTTCCCGATCAGCTGCGGGCGGTCGCTCGCTGGTACTGATGAATCGACAGAGGGATGAACACCACCAGGATGATCCCCACCCAGATCAGGGAGTAGAGCACCGGGTTCGCAAGGGGCCACACTGTCGGTTCGGGCGTTTCCGGAGGGATGTTCCCGAACAACTCGCGCACGGCCTGTGTCAACGTCGACACCGGGTTCCACTCGGCGAAGGCCCGCAGTACCGGCGGGAAGCCGTCGACCGGGACGAAGGTGTTGGCGATGAAGGTCAACGGGAAGATCACGATGAACGAGGCGTTGTTGATGACCTCGACGCTCGGCACCAACAGCCCGACGAAGGCCATGATCCACGAGAAGGCGTAGGCGAACAACAGGAGGAGGGCGAACGCAAGCACAGCGTTGCCGAAGCCATTGTCGATCCGCCATCCGACGAGCAGCCCGGTCAGGGCCATGATGATCAACGTCAGCGTGTTGTAGACGACGTCGCTTGCCGTTCTTCCGACCACAACCGCCGACGGAGACATCGGCAGCGATCTGAACCGGTTGATGATCCCCTTCTGCATGTCCTCTGCCAGGCCGGCACCCGTGAAGGTGGCTCCGAAGATCACCGTTTGTGCGAAGATCCCGCCGATCAGGAACTCGCGGTACGAGCCTCCCGGGATGTCGATCGCGCTCCCGAAGATGTATGCGAAGAGCAGTACGAACATGATCGGCGAGACGAGGACGAACATCAGGACCTCGGGGACGCGCTTGATCTTGATCACATTGCGCTTGGCGATCACCACGCCGTCCTCGAATACGTAACGAAGCCGGTTCATGTCGCGCCCCCATCCACGGTGCCGGCGGAAGGCTCCTCGATCGTGGAGATGTGGCCGGTGAGCGACAGGAACACGTCGTCCAGCGTTGGCCGCCGCAGGCCGACGTCGCCAACGGTGACGCCCTCGGCGTCGAGCGCACGGAGAGCTTCGGTCAAGGTGCGCGCCCCACCGCTGATCGGTACGACGAGCTCTCGCCCGCGCTCGTCCACGAACACGTCACCGATCGCGAAACGCTCGAGCACCCGGCGTGCATCGGCTAGTTGCTCGCCATGGTCGAGAGTCACATCGATGCGCTCGCCACCGACCAGGAGTTTCAGTTCGTCGGCGGTGCCGTGGGCGATCTCGCGCCCGTGGTCGATGACCATGATGTCGTCGGCCAATTGCTCGGCCTCCTCCATGTACTGGGTGGTGAGCAGCAGCGTGGCGCCTCGACCGACGAGATCCCTGATCACGCCCCACAGCTCGGTCCTGCTTCTGGGGTCGAGCCCGGTCGTGGGCTCGTCCAGGAACAGCACCGGAGGCTCGGCGACGAGGGCACCTGCGAGGTCGAGCCGCCTGCGCATGCCGCCCGAATAGGTCTTGACGGGCCGGTCGGCGGCGTCGACCAGGTCGAAACGTTCGAGCAGCTCGCGGGCGCGATCCCTGGAGCGTTGCTTCCCGAGCCGATAGAGCCGGCCAACCATGTCCAGGTTCTCGAAACCCGTGAGTTGCTCGTCCACCGCGGCGTACTGGCCGGAGAGACCGATGTTCCGTCGCACCTCGTCGGGGCTGGTGCTGACGTCTGCTCCCGCGACGGTCGCACGGCCGGAGTCTGCAACGAGGAGAGTGGTGAGGATCGACACTGCAGTCGTCTTGCCTGCGCCGTTCGGTCCGAGCAGCCCGAAGATCGATCCCTCCGGTACCTCGAGGTCCAGACCGTCCAGTGCGGTGATGGTTCCGTATCGCTTCACCAACCCGCTCGCTTCGATGATGTTGGCTGTCACGGCTCCTCAGGGACTTCGGCTCGCGGTGAGGCTACTCAGGTCGATTCGATCTGCTGGCTGGAGTTCTCGGTCCTCGGCTCCGCGTTGAGCGGCATTTGTCGAGCGGGGGCTGCGCCCGGCAAGAATGGGGTGGATGGAGTTGAGAGCCGCAGCGGTCCGGTACGACCGGATCCTGATACGTCGCCTCGATGAGCTGGTGCCGGCGCTCATGCGCAGGGCCGGATTCGATGCCTGGGTGATCGCAGCCCGCGAATACAACGAGGACCCGGTCCTTCAGACGATGCTGCCCGCCACCTGGCTGGCCACGTCGCGCCGACGGACCATCGTCGTGTTTCTCGACCGCGGAGACCGAATCGATCGGATGGCGGTAGGGCGATATGCCGTCGGCGAGGCGTTCGAGTCGGCATGGGACCCCGATGTCCAGCCCGACCAGTGGGCGCGTCTCGCTGAGATCCTCACCGATGCCGACCCGACGCGGATCGGCACCCACTCCTCAACCGTGTTCCCGCTCGCCGACGGGTTCTCGGCTTCAGAGGCGTCTGCGCTCTCTGCAGCCCTCCCAACGCATCTCCGCGATCGGGTCGCCCCGGCCGATGAGCTCGCCATCGGTTGGCTCGAGACTCGGATCGACACCGAGGTCGAGATCATGGTCGAGGCGTGCCGGATCGCACATGGATTCCTTCGCAGGGCCCTGTCGCCCGAGGTGGTCACCGCCGGTGAAACGAGCACGAGCGACGTGGAATGGTGGCTGCGCCAGACCGTGCACGATGCGGGTCACGGAGCCTGGTTCCACCCGACGGTCAGCGTCCAGCGCGGCGGGGGAGCGGCTCGAGACTCGTTCGCCGCCAAGCCGGGTGAGACGATCATCGAGGCCGGTGACCTCGTCCACATCGACTTCGGAATCACCTATCACGGCTACTGCACCGACCAGCAGCAGCACGCCTACGTCCTGAGACCGGGTGAGCAGTCGGCGCCCGAGGGCCTGATGGGAGGGATGCGAACCGCCAACCGGCTGCAGGATCTGTTGATGTCCGAGTATCGGATCGGTCGTAGCGGCAACGAGATCCTCACTGCAACGCACCAGGCGGCCGAACGCGAAGGTATCGATGCGCTCATCTACACGCATCCGATCGGCGTGCACGGGCACGCCGCCGGTCCGACGATCGGTCTCTGGGATCGGCAGCACGGGGTGCCGGGTCAAGGCGACTACCCGGTGTGGCCGGACACGGCCTACTCGATCGAACTCCAGGCCCGAGTGCCGGTGCCCGAGTGGAACGGGCAGGTGGTCCAGTTCATGCTCGAAGAAGACGCCTTCTTCGACGGTACTGAGTGCCGATTCCTCGACGGTCGCCAGACCGAGTTGTGGCTGATCTGACCAGCAGCCAGCGTGACCGCGCGCGTATGGTTGGTGACGGCGGCGGGTCGGGGGACGAAAGGGGGAACTGTGACCAACAGTTCAGACCGCGGTCTCGTCGGCCGCATCGTGGTGGATCTGCGACACGAGCCGATCGGAAAGGTCGTCGACGTGATCTTCGAAGACGCCGAGTCGAATCCGAAGCTCGCCGTGGTCGATCCGGGGTTGTTCAGATCCAGTCGATACGTCCCGCTCGCCCGATTCGGACGTACCGGCGATGGCCGGATCGTCTTGCCCTATGCGGCCGAAGTCGTCCGGACGTGCGCCGAAGGCACCGAAGGAGCACATCGTGACACCCGAGCTCGAGGACCGCTTGGCGGATCACTATCCCGCCACCGGGTGAGCGTGGTGTAGCGTTCGCGGAGAAGTCTCTGAACGAACGAGGGAGTCTCATGATTCTGGAACCAGCCGTCACATTGGAGATGGAGTTCGACGAGGCGCTGCCGGCGGTGAAGGCTGCGCTCGCCGAGCAGGGCTTCGGCACGTTGACCGAGATCGACGTCAAGGCGACGCTGCACGCCAAGATCGGCAAGGAGATCGAGCCGTACGTGATCATCGGGGCCTGCAATCCGAACCTCGCCGGCCGGGCGCTCGACGTCCAGCGTCGGATCGGCGCACTCCTTCCCTGCAACGTGGTCGTGCGGCAGTCGGATGACGGCGTGCTGGTCGAGGCGATGGACCCAGCGTTGATGTCACAGGTGACCGGTGAGGACGCCATCGCCCCGATAGCGGCGGAAGCGGAGTCACTGATCCGGGCCGCGATGGAGAAGCTGGCGGCCGGCTGACAGCCGCCGCCACCGCGATTCCGCGTCCGGGTATGGTCCGGGCATGGAGACGACCCATGCCTGTTGAGTACCAGTCCGGCTTCGGCAACGAGTTCGCTTCGGAGGCCGAGCCGGGGGCGCTTCCGGTCGGCCAGAACAACCCGCAGAAGCCCCCACTCGGGCTCTACACCGAGCAGCTGTCGGGTACGGCGTTCACCGTCCCGAATCCCCGCAATCGAAGGACCTGGCTGTATCGCATCAGGCCGTCGGTTCGACATGCCTGGCGCTTCACCGAGGTCGACCGTCATCTGATTCGGAGTGCGCCCAACCGTGAGTCCGATCCGCCGATCGGACAACTCCGCTGGGACCCGCCACCCTTCCCGGACGAGGACACCACGTTTCTCACCGGTCTGCGCACCATCGCGACGAACGGCGATGCGCATACCCAGGTCGGCATGGCCGCCCACGTCTACATGGCCACCCGATCCATGAACGACTCCTACCTCTACGACGCAGACGGTGAGCTGCTCATCGTCCCTCAGGACGGCCGGCTCGTCGTGGCGACCGAATGCGGTGTCCTCGAGGTCGAACCGGGTGAGATCGTGGTGATCCCGCGTGGGATGGTGTTCAAGGTGGACCTGGTCGACGAGACCGCCCGAGGCTACGTCTGCGAGAACTATGGGACCTATTTGGAGTTGCCCGAGCGGGGGCCCATCGGAGCGAACGGCCTCGCCAACCCCCGGGACTTCCTGAGTCCGGTCGCGGCCTACGAAGACAACGACCGGCCGGGGGAGATGTTCGTGAAGTTCGACGGGCGGCTGTTCTCCGTCGAACTCGACCACTCGCCGCTCGACGTCGTCGGGTGGCATGGGAACCACGTCCCGTACAAGTACGACCTGCGGCTGTTCAACGTGATCGGTTCGATCAGCTACGACCATCCCGACCCGTCGATCTTCACCGTCCTGACCTCCCCGAGCGCGGATCCGGGGATCGCCAACGTCGACTTCGTCGTGTTCGCCGACCGCTGGCTGGTGGGGGAGCACACGTTCCGACCGCCCTACTACCACAAGAACATCATGTCGGAGTTCATGGGCATCCTGTACGGCGTCTACGACGCCAAGGAGGAGGGGTTCTCTCCCGGTGGCATGAGCCTGCACAACATGTACTTCCCGCACGGGCCGGACCACGACGCCTGGATGAAGGCGACGACCGCCGATCTGAAGCCCGAGCGGCTGTCGGACACGATGTCGTTCATGTTCGAGACCCGGTATCCGCTCATCCCCACCGCATACGCCGGGTCGATCCCTGCACTGCAGGACGACTATCCCTCCGTCTGGCATTCGTTGGAGCGCCACTTCACGCCTCCGGCGGATGACAGATGACAGATGACAGATGACAGATGACGGTTCAGTTGTCGGTCCCAGGTCATCGTCGCTGTGACGTGTGACGTGTGACGAGAGGTCAGGGGCGTTCGAGCAGAACGGCGATCCCCTGACCGACGCCGATGCACATCGTCGCGATCGCCCGTTTCCCTTCTCGACGCCGAAGCTCCAATGCGGCGGTGCCGGTGATCCGGGCGCCGCTCATCCCGGTGGGGTGACCCAATGCGATCGCACCGCCGTTCGGGTTGACGTGCTCGGCGTCGCCCGGCAGGCCGAAGGCACGGAGGCAGGCGAGCGACTGTGACGCGAACGCCTCGTTGAGTTCCAGAACATCGACGTCGGTCGGTCCGACGCCGGTCCGGGCCTGGAGTCTCTCGACCGCCGGAATCGGGCCGATCCCCATGATCCTCGGTGGTACGCCCGCAACCGCAGAGGCAACGATGCGCGCGATCGGCTCGAGACCCCACCTCTCGACGGCGTCACCTGACGCGACCAGCAGCGCGGCAGCGCCGTCGTTGATGCCCGAGGCATTGCCGGCGGTGACGGTCCCGGCCCAGCTTGAATGCGGGCTTCCAAGGCTCCGAATGCCTCGATGCTCGAGTCCGGCCGAGGGTGCTCGTCTGCTGCGATCTCGACCGGCTGTCCTCTTCGCTGTGGAACCGAGACGGGAACGATCTCTCCGGCGAGGCGGCCATTGGTCATCGCCGTCGCCGCCTTCTCCTGGCTCGAGAGCGCAAAGCGATCCTGGTCCCGGCGGCTCACCTCGTACTCGACGGCCACGTTCTCGGCGGTCATCCCGAGCGAGTCCGTGTGACCCATCCGTTCCATCTCGGGATTCACGAGCCGCCATCCGAGCGTCGTGCTCACGATGTTTGCCTGGGTCGGGTACGCCTGTTCGGGCTTCGGTACCACGAAGGGCGCTCGTGACATCGACTCGACGCCGCCGGCGATGACGAGATCGGCCTCCGAGCTGCGGATGGCGCGTGCCGCATCGATGATCGCCTGCATGCCCGAGCCGCACAGCCGGTTCACCGTCGAGCCCGGCACGCTGTCAGGAAGCCCCGCCAGCAACAACGCCATCCTGCCGACGTTGCGATTGTCCTCACCCGCCTGATTGGTCGCACCGAGGATCACGTCGTCGATGTCTGCGGGATCGATCTCGGGATGGAGTCCGATCAGTGCGCGGATCGGGATCGCAGCGAGGTCGTCGGTCCGCACCGATGCCAGGCCGCCGCCATACCGCCCGATCGGGGTTCGGAGATACGAGACGATGTAGGCGTCCGGGGCCATGGGTGCACGATAGGCCCCGCCTCCCATCGCGGCGCCCATCGAGGCAGCTTATGTTCGGTGTGCCGGCGCCGACTGGTCGAACCGAATGAGGAATCGAACATGAGGCGCGCACTGATCCCCGTGCTGGTGGCGGCAGGGCTCTTGGCCGCGACCGCGCTGGTCGACGGTCTGGCAACCGCGTCGACCCGACTGTCCGCCGAGTCCGAGGCCCTCGAAGTGGCCGAGTCCGAGGCGCGTGAGCTCGAGCAGACCCTGCTGCTCTATGTGTCGGCCGTCGACGGGCTCACCGCGTTCATCGAATCCCAGGACCGTGACTGGACGGCGATCGACGCGAGCTTCGACTCGTACGCCGGTGCGCTCGCCTCCTCCAACATCGCGGTGAAGTCGGTCCAGATCGTGGTCGACAATCGCATCGAGGCCGTCCACCCGATCCTGGGCAACGAGCGGGCCATCGGACTCGATCTGTTCGCCGACCCGGGACGGCGCCGGCTCCTCGAGCGATCCATCGCGACCGGCGAAACCACGCTCGAGGGTCCCTTCGGTCTCGTCCAGGGAGGCAGCGGACTCGCGATCAGACGGCCGATCTTCAACGACGACGGGTCGGCATGGGGCTTCGCGGCCGTGATCGTCGACTGGGACGCACTCATCCGCAGCGGCAGGGTCGGAGAGGCCTCGGACGGCTTCGACGTGGTGGTCTGGGGGCCGAACGGCGCCCCGGTCGTCGGCGATCACTCGCTTGACCGTCCCGTGCTTCGTTCCGTCCGGTCCGAACGCCTGCCGGTTCCCTGGACGGTCGCCGTGGCCCCGTCGGCGGGCTGGCCGACCTCATCGGAGGTGTCGTTCCTGATCTGGGTGCTCGGAGCCGCACTGTCGATCCTCGGCGGGCTGTACGTGCGGAGCCTGTTGATCCGACCCGAGGAACTCCAGGAAGAGCGACTGCGAGTCGTCGACGAGCTGAGTTCGGTCGAACGCAGTCACCGGGCGCTCTTCGATGCCTCGCCCGTGGCGATCCAGCGCGAAGACCACTCCCGAGTCGCAGTCCGCATCGATGAGCTCCGTGAGGCCGGGATCGAGGACGTGCATGGGTACCTCCACGAACACCCGGATGTACTGGCATCGATCCTGTCGGAGGCCGTGATCAAGGACATCAATCCTGCCGCCCAGGAGCTCTCGAGGCGTCTCGGGCTGTCCGACCAGTCCCGAACGTTGGAAGACCGACTGAACAAGCGGTCCACCGAGTCACTGCTCGCCAGCGTCATGGCCGTGGTGGAGCGCAGGCGTGTCGCCCAGCACACGGCGTCCGACGTCGACGTGGACGGCAGGCCGATCGAGCTCGTTGTCAGATGGCACGCATCCGGGAGAGACTCCGACCCCGACTACTCCAACGTCTACGTGGCGTTGCAGGACGTGACCGAACTCACGGTGGCCCGTCAACGGCTCGAAGCGACGCTCGAGTCGCAGAACCGGTTCATCGCATCGATCTCGCATGAGCTGAGAACCCCGCTGACGGCAGTACTCGGGTTCAGTCACGAACTCCAGAACGAATCGATGATCCATGGCGAGAGCGATCTGGAGGAGTTCCGCGAGTTGATCGAGCATCACGCGATCGAGATGAGCCACATCATCGAGGACCTCCTGGTGTGGTCGAGATCCGACATCGGCGAGGTGACCATCAACTTCGAGCCATTCGACATCGGGCGGATCGTCGAACGAACGCTCCGATCGCTGCCTGGCAGCCCCGCCTACCTCGTCGACGGGTATCCGAGGGTCGACGCCATGGCGGATCCGGTGCGCGTGCGTCAGATCCTGCGGAATCTCGTCACCAACGCGTACCGCTACGGCGGTGACGACATCTTCGTCGAGGTGGTCGACGCCGAAGAGAGTGTGCGTGTCGAAGTGCACGATTCCGGTCCGGAGATCCCCGCAGACAAGGCGCGCTCGATCTTCCTTCCGTATCAGCGGCTCAACGGGGACGAGAAGACGATGCCGTCGTCGATCGGCCTCGGACTCGCCATCAGCCGAGTGCTGGCCGAACTCCAGGATGGCTCGCTCACCCTGGAGCGGACCGATCGGACCAACGCCTTCGTCCTGACGCTCAGAAAGGCGAGGCGGCGAGGGAACCTCATGCCCGATGTGGACGAGGCTCGTCCCATGCTCCGCGTCGGCTGAGGCGCGTTTTCCGTCACCAACCAACGGGTATGTTGGCGTCATGGATCCAGAGCGCCCCGTGTCCGAATTCGATGTCGTCTTCGTCGGGGGTGGTTCCGCGACCGAAGCATCCGCTCCGCAGTTGGCCGAAGCCGGCCTCGAGGTCCTCGTGCTGGAGCCGGGCGACGTCGGTGGCGAGTGCCCCTTCACCGCGTGCATCCCTTCGAAAGCACTTCTCACTCCCGCCAGGGCGGTCTACGAGGCAGCGCAGAGTCAGGGTGTGTCGATCCCGGAGATCGATGCCGACGAGGTGTTCAGGCTCCGGGATCGTGTCACATCCGGCGGTTCCGACGTCGAGCACGTTGCGTCCCTCGTGGCGGCGGGAGTGCACCTGTCGAGAAGCCACGGGCGGGTCGTCGGGTCCCGGACCGTCGAACTGATCGAAGAGGGGAGGATCGTGCGCGCCCGACGCGCAGTCGTCGTCGCCACGGGTGCCGCGCCGGTTATGCCCGACCTCCCCGGAATCGACAACCGACGGGTCGGCCCCGCAGCTGACCTGACCACGGTCCGGTCGGTGCCCGACCGGCTCGTCATCCTCGGTGCAGGCGTGATCGGATGCGAGCTGGCACAGGCATTCAGACTGCTCGGTTCACAGGTGACCATGCTCGACCTCGCCGACCGGCCGGTGCCCGCCGAAGAGCCCGAGGCGTCGAGACGAATAGAGCAGGCCCTCGTCCGGCTCGGCATCGAGTTCCGTTTCTCCACTTCGGCCACGGCGTTCTTCGACGACGATGACGAAGTGATCGTCGAACTCGACGGAGGTGACCGACTGGCGGCAGATCATGTCCTCGTCGCCGTCGGGCGGCGGCCCCGAGTCTCGGCGATCGGTCTCGAGTCGGTGGGGGTCGATCCCGACGACCTGCAGACGGACGAATGGTTGCGTGTTGCGGGGGCAGAGGACTGGCTCTACGCCATCGGCGACGTGAACGGTCGGGCTCCTTACACGCACGGCGCGAACTACCAAGGCGCCATCCTGGCCGAGCACCTCCTGGGTGACGACTCCTCTGGCGGGGCGGTGGGGGACCGGACCGCCTCTCCCAGAGTGATGTTCACGGTGCCGAACCTCGCCGCCGTCGGGATGACGGAGGGCCAGGCTCGCGAACGTGGCATCGACGTCATCACCTCCGAATGGGATCTCTCCGACACCGCGGCTCCATACAGCCACGGTCACGAACACCCAGGGTGGGCAAAGCTCGTGTTCGACGCTTCCAACCGACAGCTCATCGGGGCGACCTTCGTCTCGTCAGACGCAGGTGAGATGATCCACGCGGCCACCATCGCAATCATCGGCAGGCTGACCGTCGATTCGTTGCGTCACGCGATCGCCCCGTTCCCGACCCACTCGGAGGTCTGGACGCCCCTGGTCGCCCAGGTGCTGTGATCAATCCGGGAACGTTGGCTTCCATCCTCGTTTCCGTGGGACTGCTCGTCGCCGCATGCGCGCCGGCGGAATCCGTGGTGGAGGTCCCCGACGTCGATACCTCGATGGTTGCCGGCTACCGCTCCGATCCTGCCCGGTCCGGTGGGGTCTCGGGGAGCATCGGAGACAGCCCAGGCGTTGCGTATCGCATCGAAGGTGCCGAACCAGTGATCGCCTCGCCGGTTCTCATCGACGACACCGGCTTCGTCCCTGACGGATCTGGTGAATTGGTCGCATTCGAGGTCTCCACCGGCGAAGTTCGATGGCGCTCGTCCGTCGGCAAGACCGATGCCTCCATCGTGGCCTCGTCGGATTCCGTCTTTTCGGTGTCCGCAACAGGTGTCGTGCGGCGGCACGATCCGGGCACCGGCGACATCGCGTGGGAGTCTGACCTCGACGGGGCTACCCGGTCGAGCCCGCTGCTGTTCGATGGCGCCTTGTGGGCTGCGGTCGGCGACGAGCTGGTCGTGCTCGACCCGTCCTCGGGTGTCCGTCGGCACTCGATCGCGCTCCAGGCGCAGGTCGACTCGTCCCCGGCCGCATCCGGGAACGTGATCGTGATCGGCACCCGATCGAACACGTTGGCCTTCGTCGATGTCACGTCGTTGGCCGCCGAGTTCGTGGAACTGCCGGAACCGAGCGAAGAGATGACGACCTACGCAGATGGGCTGGCGGCGACCCCTGCGATCGTCGGAGGCTCGGTGTATGTGGGATCGACGACCGGAGCGCTCCTGTCTGCTTCGCTGTCTGGTGACATCCAGTGGCTCGTCGATGTCGGCTCGCCCATCTACGGATCGGTGGCGGTCGGTGACGGTGTCGGATTCGTCCCGACCGGCTCTGGCCGAGCTGATCGCCTTCGACCTCGTTGACGGTGCGGTCCGTTGGTCCGTTGAGCTCGGAGATGCCGCCTATTCGTCGCCCGTGCTGTCGGGTGAGGTGGTGCTCGCGACCGCCGAGAACGGGAGACTGTTCGCCTTCGACGCAGTGTCGGGTGAAGAACTGTGGAGCCTCGAGGTCGGTGAGCCCGGCAACTACATGGCTTCGACACCGGCGGTCGCCGGCCCGCTCGTCGTGCTGGGCAGCAACGACGGATCGATCGTCGCCGTGGACACCGGCCGGTAGATTCGGGGCATGCCAGGCCCAGAAACGGTTCCCTACCGGGCACTCGATGTGGACGACCCGGAGGCGACCGGAGAAGCGATCCTCGCCGAGTCCTCGGCAAGACGAAGTGTGCGCGATTTCTCGGACCGGTCGGTTCCGAAGCGGTTGATCGAGCTGGCCGTCGAGAGCCGCGTCGACGGCGCCGTCGGGGGCTCACCGGCAGCCATGGACGTTCGTGCTCGTCGGCGACCCGGATGTGAAGCGCCGGATCCGGGAGGCGGCCGAGGAAGAGGAGCGCCAGAACTACCTGGACGGCAGGATGAACGAGGAATGGCAGGCTGCGCTCGAGCCGCTCGGAACCGACTGGCACAAGCCGTTTCTCGAGACCGTTCCATGGATCGTGGTCGTGTTCGAGCAGCGGTATGGGCTGACCGAGTCTGGAGAGCGAACCCACAACTACTACGTGAAGGAGAGCGTCGGCATCGCCACCGGGATGTTCCTCACCGCGCTGCACCGCATGGGCCTCGCCAGTCTCACGCACACACCGTCCCCGATGCGATTCCTGTCCGAACTCCTCGGTCGTCCGGACAACGAGCGCCCGTTCGTCCTCATCCCGATCGGCTACCCGGCCGCCGAATGCCGCGTTCCAGACATCGTCCGCAAGCCGCTCGCCGAGGTGCTGGTCGAGGTCACCGACGTTCCCTGACGCTCGACACCTCCCGTTCATCTCTTGCGCGTACGCTTCGGGCCGTGATTGCGCGTCCGAGCCTCTCTGCGTATGGAGCAGCCCGTGTCTGACGAACGTCCTTCGATCCTGTTCCTGTGCGTGCACAACGCTGGACGCTCCCAGATGGCCTCCGGATTCGCCAGGGCGATCGGTGGCGACGCCGTGCTCGTGCTTTCCGGCGGTTCGGAGCCGGCGGTGTCGGTGAACCCCTCCGCCGTGGAGGCGATGGCAGAAGTGGGAATCGACATCTCGTCCCAGAGACCCCATCGATGGACGGACAGCGACCTCGACGTGGCCGACGTCGTGATCACGATGGGTTGTGGCGACACCTGCCCGGTTCTTCCGGGCAAGCGGTATCTCGACTGGGAGCTGGAGGACCCTGCCGGCAAGGGCGTCGACGAGGTCCGGCCCGTTCGCAACGAGATCGAGCGACGCGTCAGAAGTCTCCTGGCAGAACTGGGCGTCGCGTAGGGCGACCATCTGGTGGCCCGCGGCTCGGGCCGCGTTCTCGTTTACGCCCGGACCAGGCGCGCGGTTGGCGTGAACGCGCGCCTGCGAGTGATCGACCGGTCTGGCGTGATGGGCCGCGGGCGACATGAATGTCGCCCCTACCGGCGTTGTCTGGCGTCCGGAGGGCCCAAGGCGCCGACGCGAAGCGAGGCCCAGGCCGTTCGCCCGCGGGATCAGCCTCTCAGCTCGCGTCTGAGGATCTTTCCGCTGGCGGACTTCGGGATGGCCTCGATGAACTCGACGATCCGGAGTTGTTTGTAGCTCGCCACGGCGTCCGCCACGAAGCCCTTGATGTCGTCCTCGCTCGCCTCCGCCCCAGGCTTCAGCACCACGTAGCCCTTGGGGAGCTCACCGGCCTCGACATCGGGGACGCCGATCACCGCGGCGTCGGCGACCGCAGGATGGGTGAGGAGCAGCGCTTCGAGCTCTGCCGGCGGAACCTGGAAGCCCTTGTACTTGATGAGCTCCTTGAGACGGTCGACGATGTAGAAGTGGCCGTCCGTGTCCACATGGCCGATGTCGCCGGTGTGGAGCCATCCGTCGTCGTCGATGGTGATCGCCGTCGCCCCGGGGTTGTTGAGATATCCCTTCATCACCTGCGGGCCACGGATCCACAACTCGCCGTCCTCGTCGACGCCGAGATCCTCTCCGGTGACCGGATCGACCACTCGGACTTCGGTGTTGGAGATCGTCAGTCCGATCGATCCGGGTTTGAACCCGCCCATCGGGGTCGAGTGTGTCACCGGCGACAGTTCGGTCATGCCGTAGCCCTGGACGACGTCGCACCCGACGCGCCCCGCTGCCTCGAGGGCCACCTCGGCTCCGAGTGGCGCCGCTCCCGAGAAGATGAGCTTGAGCGACGACAGGTCGAACTGGTCGACCATCGGGTGCTTCGCCAGCGCCAGCACGATCGGCGGAACGAGGTAGGCGATGGTGATCTTCTGATCCTGGACGAGGGTCAGGAACTGCTCGAGATCGAACCGGGGCATCGTCACCACCGTTCCGCCGCGGGCGATCACTGCGTTCATCAGCACCTGCATGCCGTAGATGTGGAAGAAGGGGAGCACGGCGATGACTCGCTCCTTCCCTGCCTCGACCTCGAGGACCGGCTCCGTCTGAACGATGTTGGCCACGAGATTGTGGTGAGTGAGCATCACGCCCTTGGGGAGACCGGTCGTGCCGGACGAATACGGCAGGACCATCACATCCTCCATGACATCGACCTCGACCTGTTCGGTCAGCGGATCGGCCTGCATCAGGTCGGCGAACGGCAGTGTCCCGGCGGGAGCGTCACCGATCACCCAGATCGTGTCGACCGCGGTGCCTTCGCACGCCGCACGGGCGGTGTCGACGAACATGGGGATCGTGACCAGGGAGGTCGCTCCGGAGTCCTCGAGTTGGTGTCGGACCTCCGAAGGTCCGTAGGTGGGGTTGATCGTGGTGACCGTTCCTCCTGCCATCGCAGCCCCGTGGAACGCCAGGAAGTACTCGGGCAGGTTGGGAAGCATCACAGCCAGCGTCGAGCCCGGTCCGAACTCGCGTTCGGTGAGCCCTCCGGCCACCCGGGCGGTGAGATTCGCCAGCTGCGCGAACGTGTACGTGCGGCCGGTCGGACCGTCGATCATGGCCGGGTGATCGGCCAGTTCGCCCGCCATGCGCAAGACGAACGGCGTGATCGGCGTGGTCGGGATCTCGACGGTCGGAAGCGGGCTGGTGTGGATCAAGGGTCACTCCGGGTCGGGGTCGCCGATCATATGCGAGATGACAGCACCGAGGCCCGGTGGACGGCAACATCCTCCTCCAGCCGCCGGCTCACAGCCTCGAGACAGCCGGCTCGGGAAGCACAGATCGAGGCCGTCGGTCGAGGCGATGCCCGGAGGCCGCGATCGCCCTGGCTCCTTCCCCAGGGCGGTCCACGGGGACAACGCAGATCGCACATCGCATGTCGGGTTGCGGTCACCGATAGAGTCGGCAGCATCGTGAAACTCGGATTGAGCATCGGATACTGGGGAGCGGGCCCGCCCGAAGGTGCGCTCGAGCTCGTGAAGCTCGCCGAGCGGCTCGGCTTCGACTCCGTCTGGACCGCCGAGGCGTACGGCTCCGACGCCCTGACGCCGCTGGCATGGTGGGGGAGTGCGACCGAGCGGATCAAGCTCGGTACCGGGATCATGCAGATGTCGGCAAGGACGCCCACGGCAGCGGCAATGGCCGCCATGACGATGGACCATCTGAGCGGTGGCCGGTTCATCCTCGGGCTGGGCGTCTCCGGCCCTCAGGTCGTCGAAGGGTGGTACGGCCGGCCCTATGCCAGGCCCCTCGCCCGCACGCGCGAGTACGTCGAGATCGTGAGGTCGGTGATCAGGCGGGAGGGTCCGGTCACCTCCGAAGGTGCCCACTATCGGCTCCCTCTCGACGGCGGAACCGGCCTCGGCAAGCCGCTCAAGTCGACCATCCACCCGCTCCGACCCGACCTCCCGATCTACCTCGCAGCCGAAGGTCCGAAGAACGTCTCGCTGGCGGCCGAATTGTGTGACGGATGGCTCCCGTTCTGGTTCTCCCCGAAGTCCGACGACTTCTATCGGAATGCGCTGTCGGAAGGATTCGAGCGGGCCGGGAAGACGGCGGAAGGATTCGAGGTCGTGTGCCCGGCGCCGGTGGTCATCGACGACGACGTCGAGCGTGCCGCCGACCGGGTGAGGCCCTTGCTGGCGCTCTACGTCGGGGGCATGGGGGCGAAGGGAGCGAACTTCCACTACGACGTGCTCGCCCGGATGGGGTGGGAGTCCGTGTGTGGTCGGGTTCAGGCCCTCTATCTCGACGGACGCAAGGAGGAGGCGGCCGCCGCCATCCCCGTCGAGATGGTGTCCGACGTGGCCCTGATCGGGCCGGTCGGGCGGATCCGAGACGAGTTGGAGAAGTGGAACGAGTCGGTGGTCACGACCCTGGCCATCTCCGGTCCACCGCAGCTGCTCGAGACGATGGCCGGCCTGGTCTGAACAGCAACGGCGCAGTCGAGCTCAGGCTTCAGGAACCGTCCGTTTCTATTCGTGTGTTTGCGGTTGCGAGGAGCTCGGTTCGTTCACCGGTGTCGACATCGATGGCCAACACATTGTCGGACACGCTGTTGCCCGGCCACGCGCAACACGAGTTGTTGATCACGACGATGCGCGCGTTGATCGGGTCGTAGACCATCGCTGAAACTCCGGGGGGCAAGGGCGAGCCACCTCCACAGTCCCAGTCGAGCGTGGTGGGGTCGAGCCTGCACACACCCTGTTCCGTCGAGGGGTATGCAGTATCGCCTCCGGTGGTGTACTGGAACGAGCCGAAGCCCCCTCTCACGCCAGTGGGAGGGTCGGCCAGCCCGGTGGATTCACCGGTTCGGGGATCGACCAGCTCGCCTGAGCCCTGGAACGGAGCGTCATTGAACGCGAGGAATGCCAGGCGGTCGGTTTCGGACACATAGCCGACGAGGAATGGCGGTCCGCTCGTCGTGGTCTGACCTTCGCTGGTGATCTCGCGCGGCTCGCTGACGACGCCGATCTCGGTCCAGGTGTCGGTGTCAACGTCGTAGGCGGCAAGCATTCCATCGTCGAACTGGACCAGGACGAGCCCCGAGATCGGGTCGTAGACGGATCCCAGCCAGGCGTCTTTCAGTGCGCGACCGACGGGAGAGCCTCGACGCGTCCACGTATTGGTCGCAGCGTCGTAGGCGTAGACGTTTCGGGGTCCGAAGGCGATCGTGCGGTCGGAGTCGATGTCGTAGACGAGTTGACTCTCGCCGAGATGGGCGTAGTCCGGAACGAATGTCGGGTCCATCTCCTGCCAGATGTTCGCACACACGTCGAACGTCCACGTTTCACCGTCCTCGTCGATGAAGACGATCCTCCCGGCACGGGAATCGAACACCGCGGCCTGGTTGCTCCACGGCCCCTCGCCCGGACGAGCCTGGTCGATCGGTCCCGGCGTATTCGGGTTGGTGCCTGGAGGACAGACAGCCGCCGGTGGAGCCGTGCCTGCAACCGTCGTGGCCAGAACCGAAGACCACTGACCCTGTGTGACGGGATCGGCCGCATCAGCCGTTGACACTGTGGCCGGGGCCGGTTGCGTTGTCGGTGGTGCCACCGTGGTCGCGGGTGCTGTCGCTGGTGTCTGGTCCACGATCGTGGAATCACCGCCACCGACGAACAGGAGGGGTACGCCGATCAGCAGGACCGCGAGCAGCGCGCTGCCTGGCCACCCACACGGGACGTCGCAGGGTCGGCATCGTACGAGCAGTCCGTCCGGCAGACGCGGCAGCAGCAACATCGTCGATGTCGACTCGCTTGATGTTCGACGCGACGTAGTCGCGAAGCTGTGAATCCAGGTCAGGCATCGACCGTCACCTCCAAATCCTGGCGCAAGCGAGCCAGTCCACGCTCGAGATGGGTGCGGACTGTCGAACGCGAGCGGCCGATCAGGTCGGCGACCTCCTCCTCCGTCCACTCCATCCCATGCACCAACACCACCGCAATCCGCTGATTCGGGGTCAATCGCCGCAACGCCTCGGGGAGTTTCGGCTCGACGTCGGGAACCGCCGTCCGCGCCGGCTGAGGGAAACAGACACGGGGTCGGTGATACCACCGGGCCTTGCTCTGCCCCACTCGATACAGATATCCGGCCGGGTTCTCCATCGCCCGCAGCCGAGGCCAGTGCTCCCAGGCGTATGCCAACGACTCTGCCGTCACATCGGCGCCGACTTCCGGCCCGTACGCCGCAAAGAACGCATGCGACAAGCGAGGCTCCACTTCCTTGACGAACCGGGTGAACTCGGGGGAACGAATCCCCTCCGGTCGAGGCATGGCTCTCCCAGATTGACCTTCTACCCAACTAAACCATCAGGCCGGCGATCTTGTCGACACGGATCTTCAGCCGCCACACACCATCACCAACGGGAGCGCGAACCGGCACTCGTCACATTCACGACGCCATGTCCGCAGCCCGTTCTCCCGATCCGTGGAGGGGCGCCGTTGCGCGATCTCGGGGATCAGGAGGTCACGATGTGGCGAGGAATTGATCCACGGGAGCGAAGTCGTCTGTCAGGATCGTTGCTTCGCCGACGAACTCGTCGAGATCCGTGCCGGTCAGAGCAGTGACGTCGAGATCCAGTGACGCCGCTTCCGCAACGATGCGATCCCCGGAGATCGGCACGCTTCGACCCGACGAGCATGAAGTTGCCTCCAACATCGAATCGCTGCGGCACGGTGACGACGCCGACGTGAGGGAACACGCGTCGACGCCGTGGCGAGCTCGGCGCGGAGGAAATCGAATTCCCCGTGATCGATGAGATTCATGACGTAGAAGCCGTCGTCGGCCAGAGCGTCCCGGAGATCTCCCCGAGGAACTCGGCCGTCGTGAGATGCCACGGGACGGCGAGCCCCCCGAAGGCGTCGCCGATCACGACGTCGAAGTCGGCGCCCGCCTGCTCGAGTGACACACGGGCATCGCCGACGATGGTTCGCTCGACCGGAGCCGGCTCGAAACGTTCTTCGACGAATTCCACGAGCGTCCCGTCCAGCTCGAGAACCACGTTCTTCGAGTCCGGCCTGGTCGCGGCCAGCCACGTGGGGAGCGAGAATCCGCCGCCCCCTACGTGGAGTGCGTCGACCGGCCCGTCCGTCATGGCCTCGATGGCAGACGCGAACATCCGAATCGACGAGAAACGCAGATTGGTCGGGTCGACTTTGTCCACGTAGGCGTGGGTCACCGTGTCGAGCAGGAGGAACGACGCATCCGGGTTGTCGGGGTCGGTGACCTCCGAGGCGCAGAAGTACGCCGTTTCGACCTCACAAGGGCTCTGCACGGCCGCAGTCAGGATCGAACCCGCCAGGAGCCCGATCATGGCGACGCTGCCCAGCACCTGGCTCTCGGGCCGGTGGCGCAACCACAGACCGAGGCCGACGAGTGCGGTTGCGAGGGCGACTGCGAGGACCGTCACGGACGTGGGGAGGGCGGCTACGAGGACGAATCCGCTCGTGAACGTCCCGAACAGTGCACCTGCCGTGCCGAGCGCCGAGATCCTGCCGACCGTGGCTCCCGTGCTGCCGAGGTCGTCGAGGATGATCTTGACGATGATCGGAGGTGTCGCCGAGAGGACCGCCGTCGCCGGGAGGATGGCAATCGCCGTCAGGGCGATCAGACCGGCGATGCCCTCGGTTCCCATTGACGGCCCCAGGAGGCGGGCCAGGGGAACCGTCGAGGCCGCGAGTGCTCCGCTGAGGATCAGCACCGGGCCGACCAGCGTCACCGGCGATGCGGTGCGATCGGCGTACCTTCCGCCGATCCACGTGCCGAAGGCGATCCCGGCGAGTACCACGCCGATGATCGCCGTGAACGTCTCGAGTGTGACCCCCGCATACGGCGCCAACAACCGTCCCGCCAGGATCTCGAGCACCAGCACGGCGGACGACGTGAAGAACACCAATGCGCCGGCGAACCTTGAGGACATCGGGGCATTGTCGCCGGTCCCGTGTCCCCCGTGAAATCACCGGCCGGCGGGCCGTATGAGTCTTCCGGCCCGTGACCAATGGTGGAACAACCCCCCTGAGGTGAGGTACCGTGATCGTCGTGGCCGACCGCTTTTCCGGGAAGCTCACGCTTCCCGAACAGGATGTCGTGGCGGTGGACCTGGAGATATCGCCCGACGCGTTGACGCTGCGCGCAGACAGCGTCCTGATCGGGACGTGGCCGATCAAGTACTGCCGCGTCTCCAAGTTGGACGCGTCCACCTATCGGATCAGCGTCGATGGCGAGGTGGTCTCGTTCGAACCCGACGACACCAGGCAGTTCGCCATCGTTGCTGCCCAGCGATTCAGGGCGTCGAGCCTCGCCGATCGGATCAACGTCGTCCGGGGCGTCGACGCTCCCGCTGCGGATCAGGACGAAGAGGAACCCGCCACGAAATCACGGGTCCCGATCGACCTGTCTGTCCTGAAGTCCCCGATCCTCGGGGTGCTCGCCGTGGTGGTCGTCCTGGTGTTCGCCGGCGTGCAATTGGTGAATGCCGTCTTCGCTGATGAGCCGGTGTCGACCACTGCGGTCTCCCTCGAGGGGACCTCGCCGAGCGCGGCGGTACCGCCGACGAGCGCCTTCGATCTCGATCCGTCGTTGCTCGTCGTCGAGTGGAATCGGGTGGCGCGTGACTTCGGTTCTCAACTGTTGATTCGTGATGCCCTGCCGCGCGGTTCGTTCGACACGCAGATCGCGCCGTTGATCTCGCTGCAGGGCACGACCGATGACGAGGGTGACGTGCGATCCCTGGTGGTGGTGGCAGATCCCTCGGGGGACACCGACAGCGACCAGGCAACGATCGCAACCTGGGGGATCGCGCTCACGGTCGCCGATCCGAGTCTGACCGATACCGATCGCCGGGAGATCCTGGCCGAGATGGGGCTGGACGTTCGGTTCCCTCAGTTGGGTGGACTCGACGGTGAGACCAATCGCAACGGCATTCGATACACGATGAAGTACTTCGAATCGTTCTCTTCGGTCCTGTTGACGATCGCCCCCGAGGCCTGACGCCTCCACTGCGCTTGCAAATGAGAGCGTGACTGAATACGGTGAAGCGCACCGAAGCCCAACCATCGGGCTACCGCAGCGAAATCCGCTGCACATCCCCCAACCCTGCGGAGGTCATCCGTGCGCGCATTCGCGTCATATCTCGCCGGGCTCGGCATCCTGGCGTCCCTCATGTTCGTCGGTGGTGCCTGGACGTCACCGGTGACAACCGATCTCGAGACGGTCTCGGTTCACCCCGCGCACGCCTCGTTTGCGCTGGCCGACGGATTCTCGGCGGTCGTCGGGACGACGACCACCACGACCGCCACCCTGCCCCCTGGATGTGCCATCCCGCGACGCGGCGCCGAGTGTGCGCCGACAGTCGTTGCCGGAGGCCTCGAGTTCCCCGAATCCGAACCCGAAGAGCTCGCCGTCGCCAAGCGCGGCGTCCAGGCCCAACCGCCGGCCCAAGCTGCCAGAAAGCTCGCTCCGCGTGACGTCGAGGTGTGGCGCCCGCTCGTCGAGGCCCACTTCGCCCCGAAGGACGTGGCCCGGGCGCTAGCGGTGATCAGCTGTGAGTCCTCCGGTGACCCGAACGCCAAGAACCCTCGTTCATCGGCCAGCGGGCTGTTCCAGCATCTCGGGCGGTTCTGGGAGGAGCGGAGCGTGAAGGCGGGTCTTCCGGGCACAGACATCTTCGACCCCACGGCGAATGTCGCCGTCGCCGCCTGGCTCGTGTACGAGGGCGGGGGTTGGTCGCACTGGAATCCGAGCCGCCATTGTTGGGGTTGAGTCCGGTCCGATCGGCCCATTTTCCCTTCGGCATTCAAGATGTTTCGTTCTGCGGCCGACATACTCTGTCATGCATCCACTCGAGAAACGGCGAGAGATGAGCGGAACATTCCCCGGGCGCATCGTGCTCGTGGAAGGTGACGAGGTCGATGTCGACCTCCAGATAGCGTCTGAGAAGATCCGGTTGGCGACCCCGTTCGCCGAGATCGGACTCTGGGATCGCGACTCCATCCACTTCGAGCGCAACACGGCGGGCGGCTACGAGCTGTCCGTTGCCGACGATGTGGTGACGTTCTATCCCGCCGATGTCGAGGCATTCGCCGAAGCAGTGGACGGCATGCTCGCTGAGGTCGATGAGCCGGTCGAAGCGCCTGCCGCTCGGCCCGTCTCGCTGGTGCCGAGCTTCCTCGACGCCGACCCGGATCGGGATGTTGCAGACCAGGAAGCACCGGATCCGACGGGTGCGGACGACGAGCCCGCCGCCGGGTTCGGCCCGTCCTCGCGTGAGCGACTCGCCGCCGCGATGAGCGGATTTCGTGAGCGTCAGGAGGCGCAGGCGGCAGAGTCTGAGGCGTCCGAGGATTCCGACCTCGATGGGGTGCGCACGTCCTCGCCCGGCTTCATGATCCCAGGCGATGATGGCTACAGCCATCCCGGGGATGGAGAGGGCCACACCGATCGACACGTGATCCACTTCGACGAGGAACTCGAAGAGGACACGCTCGCCGATCAGGTCATCGAAACCTCGCGGTCGCTGCGGAGCGCACGGTCGTTGTCGTTGGACAAGGCGAAGCTGAAGAAGGTCGCGACCGGGGTGGTCGTCGTCGCCGTTCTGGCGGCACTCGCATTCGCCGTTCCCATCGTCATCGACTTCTTCAGCGGCTCCGACGACGAGGCGAGCCCGGCCACGGTCTCGCAGACGACCGTCCCGGTGACCGCGCCACGGGAAACCACTCCTGCGACCACCGAACCGACCGTCGTCGAACCTACGGTCGCAGTCGAGCCGCTCGCGTTCGATCTGACCTCTGAAGGGTTCGTCGAACGCTGGAACGAGACCGCCGCCCGGGTCTCACCCAGTCTTCGTTTCCGTTCCTCGTTGCCGGCCGGCGACTTCGAGGTCGGATTCACCTCGTACATCGCCATGCTCGGGATTGGGCAGAGCGGCGGCATCGGCGCTTACACCCTCGAGATCGACCCGACGGGACCGTCCTCGTCCGACCAACTCGGTATCCAGGCGCTCGGACTCGCCATCGCCGTGGCCGATCCGACGCTCGAGCCGAGCGAGCGGGCGGCCGTGCTCGGCGAGATGGGGTTGAACGTCAGGGATCCGGAACTCGGAGGACTCGACGGGACGGCCACCCGCAACGGCGTCGACTACCGACTCGTGTTCGATTCCGAGGATTTCGTGCTCCGACTCACGGTCGCTCCTCGATCTCCGTAGTGGACGACGGTGCCTCCACCCGGAGCCACCATGTGGGTCTCTCCCTCGATGACGACATCGATCGGCTCGGACGTGACGAGCGATATCGATTCGTGACTCAGCCGGACCGAGAGTCGGGCGTTCCGCACCTGCAGCTTGAAGTGCATCTCTGACCATTCCCTCGGCATCCTCGGCGTGAACGAGATCGTGCCGCGGACGTCTCGCATGCCCGCGAATCCGTACACCAGCGCCATCCAGACGCCGCCCGCCGACGCCATGTGAACGCCATCGGTGGTGTTTCCGGCGATGTCACCCAGATCCATGTACAGCGCGTGGTGGAAGTGGCGCATCGCGGCCGCGTCGTACCCCAGCTCTGCCGACATGATCGCCTGGATGCACGCACTCAACGAGGAGTCGCCCGTGGTGAGCGGTTCGTAGAAGTCGAAGTTGGCTCGTTTCAGGTCGTCGTTGAACTCCTCGCCGAGGAGGAAGTCGGCGAGGACGACGTCGGCCTGCTTGAGCACCTGGAACCGATAGATCGTGAGCGGGTGGAAGTGCAGCAGGAGCGGATACTTCGACTCCGGCGTGTTCTCGAAATCCCACGCTTCCTTCTCGAGGAAGTCGTCGTCCTGGGGGGTGATGCCGAGATCGCGATCGTGCGGGATGTACATCGCATCTGCCGCAAGCCGCCAATCGATGGTCTCCCCATCGGCGACTCCCACCTTCGTTCGCAGCTCATCCCATCGTTCCGGGACCTCAGCCGACATCGACGATGCCACTTCGAAGGCGTACCGGAGGTTCATGCGTGCCATGGCGTTGGTGTAGGCGTTGTCGTCGACCAGAGCGGTGTACTCGTCGGGGCCGGTGACGCCGTGGATGTGGAAGTGGTCGGAGCGGTAGAAGCCGAGATCGTGCCAGAACTTGGCGGTCTCCAGGACGATCTCCGCACCCATGTCCCACAGGAACTCACGATCGCCGGTCACCTCCACGTACTTCCGGATGGCGTAGACGATGTCGGCATCGATGTGGTACTGGGCCGTTCCCGCCAGGAAGTAGGCGGACGCCTCCTCGCCGTTGATCGTCCGCCAGGGAAACAGGATGCCCTCTTGTGACAGGGTCCTGGCACGGGCCCGGGCGTGCTCCAACATCGAATACCTGTGCGTAAGCACCCGTCGCGCCGCCGCGGGATTGGTGTAGATGAGGAAGGGCAGGATGTAGATCTCGGTGTCCCAGAAGTAGTGCCCGTCGTAGGCGTGGCCGGTCAGTCCCTTCGCAGGGATGCTCGTGTCTCGAAGGCACGCCGAGTTCGAGTGGAGCTGGAACAAGGTCCAGCGGATCGCCCGCTGGGTCTCGACATCGGCGCCCGTGATCACGATGTCGTTGTCGTCCCAGAACGCCGCCAGGATCCGCTCGTGATCGGCGGCCAGTCCGGGAAGCCCGCGGTGCTTGGCCCGATCCAGAAGGTCGCCGATCGCCTGCCGGTCCTCGAGTCCCGGCGAGTCACCATCGGTCGATGCCGCCACGAACTTGTCGATCGTGACCCCGGCGTACGGCGTGAGTTGCCACTCGAACTCGAAGCCGAAGTTCATGGCAGACCGGTCGAGTGAGACCGTTGGCTTCGGTCCGGAGATCTGGTGGTCCATCCCCGAGAGCAGACCCATCCTGGAGTGAGACGTCATCCAGCCCTGGACGAACCGCAGACCGTCGAGGGTGGCCGCTCTCGGCTCGAGCACGCGTTGGCTGAACTGCTTGGCGAGCCGGGGATCGTCGGGATGGCCCGTACCGACCGACTCGTCGAGCCGGTTGCGCAACCGCGACACCACACGGACGTGGGCCGGTCGGTCGACCGTGACCTCCAATCGGGTGGCCATGAGATCGGCCATGTCGAGCGAGACGAAGCGCAGGAATCGGAGCTCGACGGTGACACCGGACTCCGTCTTCCAGGCAACGTCGCGTTCCAGGAGGCCGCGTTGGATGTCGAGCCACCGCCGGCATCGAACGATGTCGACCGACGGAAGATGAAAGGCCTCGCCGTCGACGGTGATCTCGATCAGCGTCCCGTCCGGGATCGTGACCATGGTCTGGCCGACCTCGGCGAGTCCGAACGCGGTCTCGGCGTGCGTGATCGGCCAGGTCTCGTGGAAGCCATTGATGTAGGTGCCGATGATGTGATGCGGGTCGCCCTCGTCCAACGAGCCCCTCACGCCGAGCCGGCCATTGGTGAGTGCGAAGATCGTCTCTGTCAGATAGAGGAAATCCGGGGCGAACTGGTCTTCGAGCAGCACCCAGGGGTCGTCCGGGTAGATCTCCTCTGGCAGCTGAACGGGTGTCCGCTTCTTCATCGCGTCGAATGTAGTGAGCGATCGCCGGCACACCCCAGCTGCGTTCTGGCGCAGTCCGCCTCCAACCCCCGAGGTTCCGGGGCGCCGGTCACACCGATACAGTGCGAGGGATGCGGCTGCTGGTTGTGGAGGACGAACCCGATCTGGCTTCTGCGATCGTGCGCGGCCTGTCGCGAGGCGGCCATGCCGTGGACGTTGCGACGTCGGTCCTGGAAGCCGAACTCGCCGTCGCCACGGTCGAGTACGACCTCGTCATCCTCGACTGGAATCTTCCCGACGGCCGCGGAGTCGACGTGTGTGCGCGGATGCGATCGGGGGAGATCGAGACCTTCGGCACATTGGAACCGAAGGTCCTGATGCTCACGGCGCGGGACTCGATCGAAGATCGAGTTGCCGGGCTCGATGCGGGTGCCGACGACTACGTGGTCAAGCCATTCGCCTTCGCAGAGCTCGAGGCCCGGGTGCGAGCGCTGCTCCGACGGGATTCCGGTGGGAGCCCTGTCCTTTCTGCAGGTGACCTCGTTCTCGACCCTGCGGCGTTCAAGGCGACCAGGGACGGGGGAGTCCTGCCCCTCACTGTCAAGGAATTCGCCCTCCTCGAGTACTTCATGCGGCACCGTGGTCAGGTGGTCAGCCAGGAGCGGCTCCTCGAACACGTCTGGGACGAGATGGCCGACCCCTTCACGAACACCGTCCGCGTCACCGTGTCGAATCTCCGGAAGAAGCTGGGCGAACCTCAGGTGATCGAGACGGTGCCGGGCCGCGGCTACGTGCTTCGCTGATTTACTCTCCGCTTATCGGCCCGGCGATACCGTTGTCTTCGATGCAGCTTCCTCCCGTCACGCGTTCCCTGAGGTTTCGGCTCTCGGGGCTCACATCTGCGCTGGTGTTCAGTGTTGCGGGCCTCGCGCTCGCCGGGATCTACTTCGCCACGCTGCGCGCCGTGCAGTCGTTGACCGTCACCAACAGCAGACTTCAGGCGGTGCTGGTCGATGGGGAGGTCGGATTACGGCTCACGCAGGTCGAGATGCGCACGCTGGAGAGCCTGTTCAAGGAGTTCGTGCTCAACCAGGTCGCCGTGCGAACCATCTGGATCCTGCTCATCCTGTTCGCCCTGTCGCTCATCGTCGGCTGGGTCGTGGCCAGCCGGTCACTCCGGCCGATCGACGAGATCACCTCGGTGGCGAGGGACATCCAGGCGACGGACCTCGATCGGCGGATCGACCTCGACGGTCCCGACGACGAGCTCACCCGGCTCGCCAACACCTTCGACGCCATGCTGGATCGCCTGTCGGGTGCGTTCCGATCCCAGCAACGGTTCCTCGCACACACGTCGCATGATCTCCGCACGCCCCTGGCGGTCATCCGCTCGAATCTCGAGGTCATCTCGAACGACCCGAACGCCACCATCGAGGACTGGCGGCAGACCGGTGAAGTGGTCGAGCGGGCGGCGGATCGGATCTCGGTGATGGTCGACGACCTTCTCGCGGTCGCCCGCCTCGAGATCACCGGAGTGACCCTCAGCTCGATCGACCCTGGCGAGATCGTCGGCGAACTCGTGTCGGATCTCGAAGCTGCGGCCCGAGCCGATGGCGTCGTGATCGAAGCCGACCCGCCCGAGCTCCCGATCACCGTGACGGCCGACCCGGACATGTTGCGGCGGGCAATCGGCAATCTGGTCGACAACGCAGTGCGCGCGAGCCCGGTAGGCGGCAATGTGTCGGTGGTGCTGCGCCGGGATGGCGACTGGACCTATGTCGGTGTGCTCGACCAGGGACCCGGGATCGACGTCGACGTGGCGCTGAACGGAGATCACGGGGACGGGGGCATGGGCCTGGGCATCGTCCGTCAGATCGTGGGCATGCACGCAGGCCGTTTCGCTGCCGGGGTGCGCCCAGAGGGCGGCTCGGTGATGTCGATCGCCCTGCCTGACGTGCCCGATCCGTCGACGCCGCCGCTCGGCGGAGACCGTTTACTCGAGCTTTACCGATCGAGCGGTATCCATGACGCAGGTTTGCACACGCACGACACGAGGTAATGAAGGCATGACCATGTACGAGTCCACTCATCCCGATCCGCCCCGCAAGGCGGCCGGCCGCATCGCCACCCTCATCACAGCCATCGCGCTCTTCGTGTCGGGCATCGGAATCGGCTGGCTGTTCACCGAGCCCGCCCCCGACGAGTCCGCCGCGGCGCCGGAGGAGGTTCCGGCCGCGTTCGTCGAATCGACCACCACGACGACGCTCGCCGAGACCGGTGTCGAGGTGCAGACCGATCCACTCGTTCTCGCCCCCGGTGATGAGCCGGTAGCCGATGTCGCAGAGGCGCTGCTGCCGTCGGTGGTCCAGATCGAAGTCGTCAACAACGGCATCGAGCGGGGCGTCGGGACCGGCGTGATCTACGATTCGAGCGGTCTCATCATGACCGCCGAGCACGTCGTGCAGGGACTCGATGAGGTGCGCGTGCGGCTCTCCGATGGCAACAAGGTCGTCGGACAGGTCATCGGCGAGGACGAGAACAACGACATCGCCGTCATCTCGATCGATGGCGGACCCTATGCTGCGGCGCCTCTGGCGCTCGATGCCAAACCGAGACCCGGCTCGCTTGCGATCGCACTTGGCAGCCCGTGGGGTCTCGATTCCACGGTCACCGCTGGAATCGTCTCGGCCGTGGACCGGACGATCCTCAGCAGCCAGGGCGTTCCCCGGTCGATGCTCCAGACCGACGCTTCCATCAACCCCGGCAACTCCGGCGGACCCCTCGTCGACCGGATGGGTCGCGTGATCGGGATCAACGTGTCGATCTATTCGACCTCGGGCGCCAATGACGGAGTCGGGTTCGCCGTGCCGATCGACCGGGCGTTCAGGGTGTCCGAGGCTCTGGTGGCCGGAGGCCAGTTCGTCGCAGGGTTCCTCGGCGTGACGCTCGACAACACTGCCGATCTGTCCGCCGGCGCGGTCGTGGCCACTGTCGAGCCGGGCACCGCGGCCGAGGCGGCCGGGATCCGGGCCGGGGACACCGTCCTGTCGATCAACGGAGTGCCCGTCGCCGAGCCCGCCGACCTCGGCGCGCAGGTGAGGGCATTTCAGGCGGGCGACACCGTCGAACTGGAGATCGATCGCAACGGCACGGTCGAGAAGCTCACAATCGAGCTCGGCGCTCGAGACGACCAGGGCTAGACCCGCCCCGTACGGTCTCGTGTCGGTTGTACCGCCACGAGAGCGTACGGGCTATCAGCTCTGCGCCATGCGCCTTGCGCGCACCGGGCCGCGCCACGTACGCCATGGGAGGACAGTTGGTCTGGGCTCCGGGCGGTCGGGTCTTCACCCCGCTCGTGGCTCGAAGCCCACAGCGCACAGCGCACATCGCACAGCGGACTAGCCGAGCACCAGATCCCTGAGCGTGCCAAGCGGAACCATGCCGTGCGAGAGGACGGCGTCGTGGAACGCCTTGATCTCGAATCCGGGTCGTTGCTCGGCCTCGCTTCGAATCCGGTCGATCTCGAGCCGCCCGATCATGTACGACAGGGCCTGACCGGGCATCCCGATGTACCGGTCGATCTCGCCCATTGCGATCCGACGTGATAGCGGCGAGTGGTCGAGGACGTACTGGATCGCTCGATCTCTCGACCATCCCAGCGCATGGATCCCCGTGTCGGTGACCAGGCGGCACGCCCGCATCGAGTCGGCGGCCAGCATCCCGATCCGGTCGAGTTCGGACGAATACAGACCCATTTCGTCGGCCAGCCGTTCCGTGTAGAGCCCCCACCCTTCGGCGTACACCGTGACCGGCAGATCGGTGTGGACGCCGTGGATGTCGTCGGTCTCGACCACCAGCGCCAATTGAAGATGGTGGCCGGGGATCGACTCGTGGAACGTGACCGCTTCGAGCTGGAACGTCTTCCAGGCCGACGGATCGGAGGTGTTGAAGAAGAAGCGACCGGGTTTCCCGACTTCGGGGATCGGCTTGGAGTAGAAGGCCAACGCTCCCTGTTCGACCTCTGCGGCCACGCATGGCGACACGGGCAGCGTGCCGAACCAGTCGGGCGCCGCCGCAGCGGCGCGCTCGAGTGCCCTGGTCGCGTCGGCCACGAGCTGCGCTCCATCCCGGTACGTGAGCTCCGGATCGTCTCGCAGGCGCGAATAGATCTCCCCGATGTCGTGGGTTCCGAGGATCGGGCCGGCGAGCGAGCGGTACTCGTCCTCGAGTCGGGCGATCTGATCGAGTCCGATCTGATGCACCTCCTCGCCGGACAGCGCGAGCGAGGTGTGCGACCACACGAGATCGCGGTAGAGGTCTTCGCCACCGTCGAGATGGCAGAGTCCGGGCCTGCCGTCATCCCGACCGAGATCGGCCGCGGCGGCCAGCGCATCCCGATACCGGCCGAGTGCGGGGTGGACGGTCTCGTGGACCAGGCGGCGGGTCTCCTGCCGCCAGCGCTCCTGGTATTCGACCGACGTGTCGGTCGGTGCCGGTTGGGCCAGCAGGGGGTTGGCCGAGTCGTCCCTGGTCAGCTGGGAATCGATCACTGCGATCGTTTCGGTGAGGTGGCGTGTCAGGGGGAGCGGGCCGTCGGAGCGCAAGGCGGAGCCCGCCTCCTCGAGGAAGTCGGGAAGCGAGTGAAGCTTCTGGTGATACCGCCGGCCGTGGTCTTCCGTCACCAAGGAATACCTGGGGAGGAACGTGAGGATGGTCGGCACGATCCCGATCGCCGGGTTCGGGAATTCGAGCTCACTCCGCCAGATCAACTCGTTGGCAGCGGAGCGCGCCGTGAACGAGATGGTGCCGGTCAAGGCGCGCTCATTGGCGTCGCCCGGCTCGAGTCGATCCGCCTCGTCTGCAAAGCCCCGGAGCTCCTCGATGCGACGTCGGAGCCCGTCCGGGGTGACGTCTTCCCAGTGTTCGATCTGGTCGAGGTCACCCATCCAGATGAGGCGATGATGGTCCGTCGTCTGGCGGAACCGGTGGTACGTGTCGGCGAGTTCGGATATCGGGGACATCGAGGTCGACGCTAGTGCAGTGTGTGAGGCGCACCTGCCTTCGGAGGTTGCTAGCGTGCGAGTCATCCGGCACAACCGCCGGACACGGTCGAAGAGCGAAGTCCGGTGGAAACCCGGCGCTGTCCCGCAACTGTGGAACCCCTCAGGGGTCGAGCCAGGTCGCCTCGCCGTCCGTGACGAATCACAACCTCGGATGAAGGCTTGTCTCGTACCCGGCTCCGGCCAGGCGTTTCACCCCTTCATCCTCCGGACATCGGAGGATGTTGCTTGAAGAACCCGAATCGCGCGTCGAGGGCCCTGATGGCTGCCCTGACGCTGGTCGTCACGGCATGTGGCGCCACGACCAGCGGCACGACGACGTCCCCCCTCGCAGAACCAACGGTCACGACGACGACCACCGAAACGCCGACGACCACGATTCTCGAGCCCGGCGGATCGTTCGCGACGGTGGAGGCAGCAAACGGGACCGTCGAGATCCCCGCCCCGCCCGAGGCGATCGTCTCGCTCTCGCCGACGGCCACAGAGATGCTGTTCGAGATCGGAGCGGGCGATCAGGTCGTCGCGGTCGACGAATTCTCCTACTACCCCGATGAGGCGCCTGTCACCGACCTCTCCGGCTTCACGCCCAACCTCGAGGCGATCGGCGCCTACGCCCCGGACCTCGTCGTCGTCGCCAACGACCTCGACGGGATCGTCGGAGCACTCGACGCGGTGGGGGTCCCGGTCCTGCTCCTCCCGGCCGCCGCCGAGTTCGCCGACGTCTACGAACAGCTCAGGACGCTCGGTGTCGCAACCGGCAACGTCGAGACGGCCGATGAGGCGGCGATCACCCTCGAATCCGAGATCCGGGCCGCCATCGATGCCGCCGGGACCAGGGCCGACGGTCTCACGGTGTACCACGAGCTCGACCCGACCCTGTACTCGATCACGTCGACCACCTTCATCGGACTGGTGTACGAGGCGTTCGGACTCGAAAACATCGCCGATCCGGCCGACGTCGACGGGTTCGGGTACCCGCAACTCTCGGCGGAGTACGTCATCGAGGCGAACCCGGACCTGATCTTCGTGACGGACTGCTGCGGCGACACCCCCGACACGGTCGCCGAACGCCCGGGTTGGGACAACGTGTCGGCTGTGAGACGCGGTGCCGTGACCGTCATCGACGATGACGTATCGTCGAGGTGGGGTCCGCGTCTCGTCGAGTTCTTCCGGGCCGTCTCCGACGCGATCGTGGGTCTCGACGAATGACCGTGCTTCCGACCCGACTCGCCGAGCCGACTCGCCTCAGATGGTGGTCTGTCGGTGTCGTCACCACGTTGGTGGCTGTGGCGCTCGTGACCGGAGCGTTGCTGGGGCCGGCGGACATCGCAGTGTCCCAGGTGCTGCGGGAGCTGCTCAGCCACGTCCCCGGTCTCGGAATCGAGTCCGGACTGACCGGGATCCAACAGGACATCCTGTGGTCGTGGCGATTCCCCAGGGTGGTGCTCGGAATGATGGTCGGCGGAACCCTGGCGCTCTCCGGCGCCGCCTATCAGGGCGTGTTCCGCAATCCGCTCGCAGATCCGTATCTCCTGGGGATCGCAGCCGGAGCCGCCCTCGGAGCGACGCTGGCCATCGTCACGGGTCTGCCGGCTGCGCTGCTGGTGCCGTCGGCGTTCGTGGGCGGTGTTGGGGCGGTTGCGGCCACGTTCGCGCTCGGGCGGACGATGGGCGACCGGTCGGCCACAACGCTGATCCTCGCCGGCGTCGCGGTCGCTTCGTTCCTGACCGCGCTCACGACCTTCGTCCAACAACGCAACTCGGAGTCCCTGAGAGAGGTCTTCGCCTGGATTCTCGGACGATTGTCGACGTCGGGCTGGACGGAGGTCGGTCTGCTCGCTCCGTACGCCGCCGTTTCCATCGTCGTCATGCTGAGCTATCGCCGCACCCTGGACATGCTCGCGGTTGGCGACGGCGAAGCGGCCTCCTTGGGCGTGGACGTGAACCGGGTCAGGACCGTGGTCGTGCTGGCCGCCACGGCGGGGACCGCCGCGGCCGTCGCCGTCAGCGGTCTGATCGCGTTCGTCGGCATCATCGTGCCCCACGCCGTCCGGCTGTTCGTGGGCACCAGCTACCGGGTGGTGCTCCCGCTGTCGCTGCTGAGCGGCGCCGGGTTCCTGGTCGCAGCCGACATCGCTGCGAGGGGCGTGATGGCGCCGGCCGAACTCCCGATCGGAGTGGTCACATCGTTCCTCGGAGCCCCCTTCTTCATTCTGGTGCTCCGCACATCCAGGAGAAGCCTGTGAACGGTGCGGTGGACATCTCCGGGATGACCGCCCGTCGTGGCGGAACCGTCGTGATCGAAGACCTCGACCTCTCACTCGGGCACGGAGAATGGCTCGGCGTGATCGGTCCGAACGGTGCGGGCAAGTCGACCGTGCTGGAGGCGATCGCGGGCCTCGTCGACGTCACCGGGTCAATCGACGTGGGCGGCGAGACGATCACATCGATGCGTCCGAGGGAGCGTGCACGGCGTGTGGCACTGGTGCCGCAGAATCCGGTGATCCCACCGGGGATGACCGTGATCGACTACGTGATGCTCGGGCGGACGCCGTACATGACGCGTCTCGGCGTCGAGTCGGCTGAGGACGTCGTCGCGGCGAACATCGCCATCTCGAATCTCGACCTCGAGCGTTTCGCGACGACCCCCGTCGATCGGCTGTCGGGCGGTGAGCGTCAGCGTGTCGTGATCGCCCGGGCCCTGGCGCAGGCGAGCCCCGTGCTACTCCTGGACGAGCCGACCAGCGCACTCGATGTCGGGGTCCGGATGGAGGTGCTCGACCACATCGACGAGATCCGGAGGAGTTGCGGCCTCACGGTGATCTCGGCGGTGCACGATCTCACGCTCGCCGCACAGTTCTGCGACCGGCTCGTGATGCTGTCGGGCGGATCGATCGTCGCACAGGGGAGCGCCGAAGGAGTGCTGACAGCGGACACGATCCACCGGCACTACGGCGCACGGGTTCGGGTCATCCCGGACGGCGACGGCCTGATCGTCATCCCGATCCGCTCCGCCGATTCCCGAGAAGCCGGCGGGTCTGGAAGGATGGCGTCCCACCGCTGAACACGAGGGATGAGATGCCGGAAATCGAACCACCCACGACCGCACCAGACCCCGGGTCGGTGCGCGAGCCGTCGCTCGTCATCGTCAACACCGGTGACGGCAAAGGGAAGTCCACGGCGGCGTTCGGCACCATGCTCAGGGCGCTGGCGCGTGGGTGGAAGGTGTCGGTGGTTCAGTTCCTCAAGTCCGGTGAGTGGAAGGTCGGAGAGGAGAAGATCGGTCGCGATCTCGGAGTCGACTGGTGGGCGCTCGGTGACGGCTTCACCTGGGACAGCGACGACATGTCCGAGTCGGAGGCGATCGCCAACGAGGCATGGCGGTTCGCTGCCGAAGTCATCGAAGGTGGAGAGTACGAGCTGGTCATCCTCGACGAGATCACCTATCCGATGAACTGGGCGTGGATCGACGTCGCATCGGTGATCGAGACGATCCGGAACCGACCGGCGCACGTGAATGTGATCGTGACCGGACGCGACGCCCCCCGGGATCTGATCGAGATCGCCGACACCGTCACCGAGATGGTGAAGGTCAAACACGCCTACGACCGCGGGGTGATGGCCCGACGGGGTCTCGACTACTGACGGTGACACCGTGATCGACCTTTCGACTGGCCTCGCTCAGGCCCCCGGGGAGGATCCGCTCGCCAGAACGGCGATCCTCCATCGTGCAGCGAATCTGCTCAGGCCGCCGGGATCGCTCCAGCGGCTCGACGAGATCGCAGCCTGGCTCGGAGCGTGGCAACGGACCGACACGCCTGCCGTGGAGGCACCGATGCTGCTCATCGCCGCCGGGGATCACGGAGTGGCGGCACGCCAGGTGAGCGCTCAGCGCCCCGATCTCACCGTCGCAACCATCGACGCGATCAGGGCGGGCGCCTCCACATCGACGGTGCTCGCAGCCAGTCTCGGCGCGTCGGTGCGTCTGGTCGACGTCGGCACCCGCCGGCCCACGGGTGACATCGTCGTCGAGGATGCGATGTCGCCGGAGCGGCTCTCATCGGCCCTCCAGGAGGGACGAGAGGCAGTGGCGACGATGACCACGGATCTCCTCATGGTCGGCGACATCGGTGTCGGAGCCACGACGTCGGCAGCGGCGCTGTCTTGGAGCCTCTTCGGTGGCGAAGTGGACGATTGGGTGGGGCGTGGCTCCGGGCTCGACGAGGCAGGCGCCGAGCGGAAGGTCGAGTCGGTGACCGCTGCCGTCGAGCGGGTCGGTGGTGTCGAACCGATCGAGGCGCTCCGCAGGCTCGGAGGAGCCGAGATGGCGGCGCTGGTGGGAGCCGTGTACGAGGCCCGTCTGCGCTCCATCCCGGTCGTGCTCGACGGCCTCGTCAGCACGGCGTCGGCGGCAGTTCTCGAATTGCTCTCGTCCGGCGCACTCGACCACACCATCGCGGGCCACCAGTCCACCGACCCCGCCCATGCAAAGCTTCTCGCCACCCTGTCCAAGCAGCCGGTCCTCGACGTCGATGTGGCTCTCGGAGAAGGGACCGGCGCGTTGCTCGCCCTCCCGATCATCCGCGCCGCCGCGGTCGCCGTGAGCGATGTCGCCACGGTCGACGAGTGGGGGCTCCGATGACCGCCGAGGCCACAGTGATCGTCTGGCTGGTCCGCCACGGTGAGACCGAGTGGAACGCCGAGGGCCGGTTCCAGGGGTGGACCGATGTCCCGCTCAATGAGACCGGTCGCGCCCAGGCCGACCTGCTCCGCGACGTCCTGGACCGGCACGAATTCGACTCGATCTGGAGTTCGGATCTGGTCCGGGCGGTCGAGACCGCACGGATCGCGGTGGGCGAGCCGGCCGTGGACCGCAGGCTCCGAGAGCTCGACTTCGGCGATCTCGAGGGTGCCGTCTGGGACGAGCTCGACAGTGAGATCAGGGCCGGCCTCAAGGAGTTCGAATCGTTCCGAGCGCCCGGCGGCGAATCCGCCGCGGGATTCGTCGAGCGGGTGTTCGCGTTCCTCGACCACCTCGAGCCCGGGCGCCACGTGGTGTTCTCCCACGGCGGTGTGATCAGAGCGATCGGCCGGGTGTGTGGCTCGGACGGCTTCCCGTCCCATGGCGACGTCGTGAAGATCGACTGGACGAACCGCCTCAGCCTCGATTCGGGCAGCACTTCATGATTCGGGATCACGGCCCGCCGTCGGAGATCTCCATCATCGCGCCCGCCCCGGCCATAGTCGCTCCGACGGACTGCCGGCTGCAGATCGCCGGCTCGAGGTAGCCCTGGCGTGCTCGAGGTCTCGGTGGCATTCGAGGGCGAACTCCGTGACCATCTCGATCCCACCCTGCCCGACGTGGTCGAGGTCACCCTCGAGCTGCCGGCCGGACTACGAGACGTCGTCCAGTCGCTCGGCGTCCCGCATCCCGAATGTGCCGACGTGATCGTGAATGGCGCCGTCAGGCCCTGGGAGTGGCGGGTCATGGACGGTGATGAGATCACGGTGACGCCACGATTTCCATTGGCTGTTCCTCCCGCCGAGCCACGATTCCTGCTCGACGACCACCTGGGCAAACTCGCGAGGCACCTTCGCATGCTCGGCTTCGACGCCGACCATCGAACCGGCGCCGAGGATTCCGATCTCGCGCGGCGGTCCGTCGCCGAGGCTCGGACGCTTCTCACTCGAGACCGCGGCCTGCTGATGAGGGCTGTGGTGCGAGATGGGCGCTTCGTCAGGGAGATCGAGCCGACGCGGCAGGCGATCGAGATCGTCCGGGCGTTCGCGCTCGCCTCGGTGGTCTCCCCGCTCACCAGATGCCTGGAGTGCAATGACGTCCTCGTGGCCGCGCCGGCGAATGAGATCCGCGAACGCGTCCCGGAATCCGCCACCGCGCTCCACGACCGATTTCGCTGGTGCGCAACATGCAGGCGGGTGTACTGGGAGGGCTCGCATGTCATCTCCCTGCAGGAACGGATCCGGATGATTCTCGAGGGTGTGAACGGTTGATTCGACGGCGTACGGATGCGCGGGGGCGCCGATTCAGGTCAGGTGTCGCGTGATGAACTCGGTGGCGGTCTCGAGTCCGCCCTCGGCCCGCATGCCCTCTCCGATCTCTGCAGCCCGCGACCGCACCTTGTCTTCGCCCAACGCCGCGATCCGCTCCGACAGCGTTTCGACGTCGAGCCGCCGTCGAGGCAGCGGTTCGGCGCCGACCCCGACCGCGTGCAGTCGCTTGCCCCAGAACGGCTGGTCGGCGTAGTACGGGACGGCCATCGACGGGACACCGGCGGCCGCCGCCGTGTGGGTCGTTCCGGCGCCGCCATGGTGCACGACTGCGGACATGCGCGGGAACAGTTGGGTGTGATCGGTGTCCGCCACGACGTGCACGCGTCGGTCTTGCAGGCCCCCGAGCTCGGTCCAACCCGAGTCCAGCACCAGGCGCACGCCCGCGATCTCGGCTGCCGTGATCGCGACATGCGCCAGGTGTTCGGACTCCGAGTCGCGGATGGATCCGAAGCCGACATAGACCGGGGCAGGCCCGGCATCGAGCCAGGCGACGGTCTCGTCCGGCAGCGGACGGTCGTCCTGCAGCGGCCAGTGGCCGGAGACGATGGCATGATCGGGCCAGTCGGGCGGGGGAGCGACGAGGTGAGGTGAGAATCCGTGAACGATCGGCTCGCGTTTGGCGGCGAGCTCCGGGTACGGCCCCCGCATGCCCTGGGGCGGCAGCCCGAGGTCGCGGGTTCGCCACTCGTCGACGGCCGATCGCAACGGCTGCCAGAAGAGCTGCTGATTGATCCGGTGCGACATCAGATTGCCGAATGAGCCGAGATCGTCGAACGAGGTCGTGATCGCGGGGAACGACGACGTGGGAAGCAGCGGTTGGAGGCTCAACTGAACGGTGGGGGTGCGGTCGACCTGAGCCAGGTGCCAGGTCGGGAACGCCAGCGCCGAGTACAGGACTGCGTCTGATCGGGCGTGGATCGGAGTGACGGCGTCGACGAGCTGCCAGAACCACGGCTCGAGGATGGCGACGAACCGGCGGGCGAACCGAACCAGCCCGAGGCCGGTCCGCAGCAACTCCTGGGCCTCAGGGGTGGCGAGCAATGCGCGCGGGTCGCCCGGGAGTGGAGCGAATCCCAGACCGTGACTGGTCACGAACCCGCGAAACGGCCCGTGGGTGGCAACCGTCACATCGAGCCCGCGCTCGGCGAGCGCCCTCCCGAGGGCGACGTACGGCTGTACATCGCCCCGAGACCCCACCGTGAAGATCGTCGTTCTCACAGGGCCCAGCATCGCCGTTCTTCGCGACCACCGGGAATCGCGATTGACTTCTCGACGCCGAGTCGCAAAGGTGGTCCCATGCGCGAGGTATTGGAAATCGTCGATGTGGAGCTCGCTATCCCCGTCGTCGCACTCTTCGCCCTGGGGGGCGGAATGATCGTTGACACCGTCCGGAAGCGGTTTCGCTGAGCGATGGACGCGGCTCTCCCGGGTGAGCACCATCCGGTTCGGGTCGAAGTACGGGCATTCCTCGAAGGACATCCGGATCCGAATCCGGCCCAGCTGGCAGCCGCCGGTCTGGTCGCGCCCGGGTGGCCGGGGCCGTGGGGGAGATCGGCGGACACCGACCAACGGCTCGCCATCGACATCGAACTGAACGCGGCCGGGGTCGATCCGATCGCCCACAACCCGATCGGCATCGGTTGGGCCGGCCCGACGATCCTGGCGGCGGGCACCGACGAGCAGCGACAGCGCTACTTGACGCCGTTGCTGTCCGGCGAGGAGATCTGGTGCCAGCTCTTCTCCGAGCCCGACGCCGGCTCCGACCTGGCGTCGTTGACGACGTCCGCCGTTCGGGACGGCGACGTCTACGTGATCAACGGGCAGAAGGTGTGGAACACCTGGGCGGATCTGGCCGACTTCGGGATCCTGCTTGCCCGGACCGACCCCACGGCGCCGAAGCATCGAGGGATCTCCTACTTCATCTGCCCGATGGATCTCGAGGGGATCGAGGTGCGCCCGATCAAACAGATGACCGGCGAATCATCGTTCTGCGAGGTCTTCTTCACCGACGTCCGAATCCCGGCCGACTGTCTCGTCGGTGAGGAGGGCGCCGGTTGGATGCTGGCGCGTATGACGCTCGGCAACGAACGGATGACGCTGTCGACCGGAGGCGTCCTCTGGGGAAACGGTCCCACCGCGGCCGAGATCATCGATCTGGTGCGCGGGGCCGCGGATGGGTCACTGCGGGACCGAGCCGTCCGGCTGCACATCGAGTCCACGGTCCTGGACCGACTGTCGCGTCGCATCGTGACCGAGACGGCCTCTGGCCGCGACCCAGCGCTGCTCGCAGCGATGCGCAAATACCTGGCCGACCAGCACGGACAGGCTGCCATGGAACTCGCCGTCGAGACACTCGGGCCCGAGGCGATGCTCGATGTCGGCAAGACGACACGCGAGTACCTCTACGCCCGAGCGCTCACGATCGGTGGCGGTACGACTCAGGTCCTGGCAGACCTCATCGCCGAACGAGCCCTCGGCCTTCCGCGATGAGTGGATGTCCCCTGCACACGTTGCTTCGCCTCGCAGCAACAGCGAAACCACCGGCCCGAAGAATCTGAAGCCATGCGGAAGCAGTATCACTTCTGGCCCGGTGAGAGTGGTCTCGATGCCTGAGATGTAGACCTGCTCGTCAGACTCAGTAGCCATCTTCCCGTCCACGAGATCGATGTCGCCTCGATTTCAGAGGTCGACACGGTCTATTGGTTCGACGATGCGTCCGGCCGTGCGACCGTGCGTGCCGTAGTCGATCACATACGGCTGATTCGTGATGTGGTGGTCGTACCCGATCATCCTGGGACACGATGGTCGCGTCATGGATGGGATGCATCGGATCGCGCGAGCGCTGTTCGAAGGAAGCGAGCGCATTCGAGCCGTCCAGTTTCCGGAGCCGCTGGAACCCGATCATCGATCGTGTCGGCCTCAGGACCTGCCCTACGCCTGATACCGAGGCAAACCGCCACCACGGGCGGTGGCGGGACTCAACCGGCCGCGCGGCGGTACAGACGGACGCTGAGCGGGAAGAACACCACCAGGATGCCGAAGATCCAGCCGAGCGCAGCGAGCACCGTGCCGGACACGGTGGTCCCGGCCGGCAATGCGGCCTCACCCAAGAACAGCCCACGGATTGCGTTGGCGAGCACCGTGATGGGCTGATGGTCGGCGAACACCCGCAGCCACGATGGCAGGGACTCGACCGACACGAACACCGACGATGCGAAGACCAGCGGGAACAGCGGGATGAAACCCGCCACCTGAGCGGTCTCGGTGTCCTTCACCGCCAGGCCGACCGATGCCATCACCCAGCTGAACGAGAACGCGAATCCCATCGCGAGCAGGAACCCGAACACCAGCTCGATGAATGATGTCTGATATCGGAAGCCGATCAGTGCGCCGACGGTGAGCATGAGCCCCGAAACGAAGACGTTGCGCAACAGGTCCGAGATGGTCCGACCGGCCAGAACCGCCGACCTGGCCATCGGCAGCGACCTGAAACGGTCGATGACGCCCGCCTGGAGGTCTTCGGTGAGCCCGATCGCCGTCTGGCTCGATCCGAACACCGCCGATTGCATGATGATGCCGGGGATGAGCCAGTTGATGTAGCCACCGAACTGGGCGAGTTGCGGGGACATGCCGATCGATCCGCCGAACACGTAGTTGAACAACAGCAGGAACATCACCGGCTGGATCGTGGCGAACAACAGCAATTGGGGAAGGCGGACGTTGCGGAGCACATTTCGCTTCGTGATGACCGCAACGTCTCGCAGTGTCCTGGCGATGGGAGACTGGACGAACTCGGGATCACTGCCCCTCATGGCGGTCGCCGTCATCGCCTGCTCCTCGCTGGTTGCTTCTTCTCGGATTCGGTGACTTCGGCTGCGTGGCCGGTGATCGAGAGGAACACGTCGTCGAGGGTCGGTTTGCGGAGCCCGATGTCGTCGGGTGTGATCGACGCCTCCTCCAACTTGCGGGCGACCGTGAGCAGCGTCTGCGCACTCGGGGCCGGAATCGCCATGCGCCCGTTCGACGGATCTACGGTCGGTTCGTCACCTGCGACCGACCTCAGCAGGTCGGCGACTTCCGTCCGATCCTCTGGTTGCACGGTCAGCTGGACCACCGAGCCCCCAACCATGTCCTTGAGTTCGTCTGCCGTACCCTCGGCGATCATCGTCCCCCGATCGATCACCCCGATCCGCGCTGCCAATTGGTCGGCTTCGTCGAGGTACTGCGTCGTCAACAGGATGGTGGTGCCGCTGTCGACGAGGTCCTCGATCAGCGACCAGATGTCGAGTCGACTCCTCGGGTCGATTCCGGTCGTCGGCTCGTCGAGAAAGAGGACTTCGGGACGACCGACCATCGATGCCGCCAGGTCGAGGCGCCGCCTCATCCCGCCGGAGTAGGTCTTGACCTGGCGGTCGGCGGCATCGATCAGGTCGATTCGCTCGAGTACTTCGTCCGTGCGGCGTTTCGCCTCACGCTTCGAGAGGTTGTAGAGGCGCCCGACCATCTCGACGTTTTCTCGGCCCGTCTGATAGGCATCGACGGCGGCGAACTGCCCCGCCAGACCGATGCGGGTCCGGACGGCGTCGGGGTCGGAGACGACATCGACGCCCGCAACCGAAGCCGACCCAGAGGTCGGCTTCAACAGCGTGGCCAGCACCCTGATGAGGGTGGTCTTGCCCGCACCGTTCGGACCCAATAGTCCGTAGATGATTCCCGGCTCGAAGCCGAGGGACACGCCATCGAGCGCCCTCACCTCGCCGAATGTGCGGACGACGTTGTTCACGTCGACGATCTTGTCGGTCATCGATCCTCCTGGGCGCGGAACCTTAATACTTGACAAAACCAAGCAAGATTCGTGCTCGGGGGTGTCCCGTCAACTCGACCGGGCTCAGCCGCCCACAGCAGGCACGACAGAGATGAAGACGTCGATCTTGCGGCTGAACATGTCCCACTGCCAGCCGTACTTGTCGCTCAACGCCGCCGACGCGAGGATCGCCTCGGTCGGTTCGAGAAACGAGGCGATACCCGCCACGTAGGGACCCCGCACCAGTCCACGGAAGTTGCACGGGGCGACCTCGACCTTCGCAGTGTGGCGGAGTCGCTTGGCCTTGCCGGAGTTCTCGAAGGTACCCACCACGATCTGAAACCCGTCGAGCGCGAACCAGACGGGAGTGGCGACTCCCTCACCAGATCGGCGGAACGTCATCAGACTGATGAAGCGTTCCGTGTCCAGGTGGTCGAAGGCCATGGGGCGGCAGGGTACCGGTGTTCAGTGGCGGCGCCGTTCATCCGCCAGTTGGATCAGCCTCGCCGCCGCTTCCCCGTACCCGGCGAACCGTTCGTCTTGGGTCTGTCCGCGGTGCCAACGGATGAAGATCTGCTGAAGGATCGCCGCGAGTTTGAAGGTCCCGAAGACGACGTACCAGTCGACGTCGCCGTCGACGTTCGCCCGCGACAAGTAGCGATCGATCGCCTCCTGCCTCGTCATGAACCCCGGCTGCGTCGTCGGCATCGGGTTCAGCGCCGATGGCATCTCGCCCTCGTCGTACCAGACGGCCATCACGGTTCCGAGATCCGCCAAGGGATCTCCTTGAGTGCACATGTCCCAGTCGTAGACGGCGACACAGACACCGGGATCGTTCTCGGAGACGGCCATGTTGTCGAGGCGCCAGTCGTTGTGGAGCAGCGATGCCCGAGGTGAGCTCGGCATGGTGTCGACCAGCCACCGTGACAGCTCGTCGGCGAGCGCGTTGTCCTCGTGTTTGGCGGCCTCCCAACGTCGCTCCCAGCCCGTGACCTGACGTTCGAGAAACCCGTCGGGGCGACCGAGATCGGCGAGGCCGGCGTCCGCGGGGCTCACGGCGTGGAAGTCAGCGAGGGTGTCCACCACCACCTCCGACAGCTTCCGGTTCGCAACCAGATCGCCGCCGCCACCGAAGACGTCGGGCACGACGTTCTGAACGACGACTCCGTGCCGGCGCTCCATCACGAAGAACGGCGCACCGATGACCTGCGCGTCCTCACAGAAGGCGTACGAACGCGGTGCCAGCGGGAACGCCCGCCACAGCGTGGACAGCACGCGATGCTCGCGACCCATGTCGTGGGAGCCGGGTGCCACAGGGCCCAATGGGGGTCTTCGAAGCACGTACTCGTTTCCCTCACCGAAGTCGAGCAGGTACGTCAGGTTCGCCTTGCCGCGGGAGAACTGGGACACGTCCGGCAATGTCTCGGCACCAGGCAAGCGCCCCTCCAGCCAAGTCATGAGACGTTCGACATCGATGCGTTCGTCCGGTCTCACCGGAATGGTCTCGGGCAGCACCTCGCTCATCACCGCCGAGGCTAACTCGGACTTCCGAATCGCGGACGGGCGGTACGCTCTCGCATCGTGGCCACCCCATTCGACATCTCCGCCCGGTACGTCGACGACCTCATCGCGATGTCCCCGACCTTTGCGACCGCGCTCGGTGCTCCGGGGCACGACGCCGAATGGGACGACCTCTCGCCGGACGGCGAGGCGGCCAAGGCGGCACTGGCCCGTCGGGTCGTCGCCGATCTGGCTCCCCATCTCGAACACCCCGACCCCACCCAGCGGCTGGCCGCACACGTCGTCAGCGAGTACGCCGAATACGCCATCGATGCCTACGAGGGCCTCGACCATCTTCGGGGGTTGGCGCACACCGCGAGTCCGTTCCAGGTGTTTCGTGAGATCTTCGAGTACGTCGATCACACCGACCCGCAGGCTGCAGCGGACGCCGCCCGCCGGCTCGAGACGCTCGGCACGCCGCTCGACGGCTATCGACAGACACTCACCGAGGGCCTCGATCGCGGAGAGATCGTCGCGCGGCGCCAGGTCGAGTCCGTGCTCGACCAGATCGACCGCCTCGTCGGGCCGCAGTCCGCCTGGCACCTGCTCGAGCGGGACTCGCCGATCCCGCCGGAGATGGCCCGGGCGATCGAGACCGCCAAGCGGGCGATCGCCGAGTTCGGTGCGTTCCTCGAAGCCCGATACCTGCCGAAGGCGCGGTCCGCAGACGGCGTGGGCAGAGAGCCGTACCGACGTGCGGCCCGGGCGTTCCTCGGGATGGACATCGCGCCCGAGGAGCTGTACGAGTGGGGCTGGCACGAGATCGACCGCCTCCTCGCAGAGATGCGGTCTGTCGGGTTCGAGATCGATCCGTCGCTGGACCTCCCCGGCATCATCGAGCGGCTGGAGACCGACGAGCGCCTCGCGGCGAACTCTCCTGGCGAGTTGGTTCGCTTCGTGGCCGACCGTCAACGGAAGGCGATCGACGATCTCGACGGTTCCCATTTCGACCTCGCCGACGAGTATCGGGACGTGACCGTTGCGATCGCGCCGCCCGGTGGAGCGCTCGGCGCCTACTACCGGCAACCGTCGGAGGACTTCACTCGACCAGGCGGGATCTTTTACTCGATCGGAGACCAACGCACCTTCCCCCTCTACCAGGAAGTCTCCACGGCATATCACGAGGGCTTTCCCGGGCATCATCTCCAGATCGCCACGGCGATGGCGGCGAGCGAACGTCTGAGCCGGGCTCAGCGTGTGCTCATCTGGTACTCGGGATACGGAGAGGGATGGGCGCTGTACGTCGAGCGGCTCATGGGTGAGCTCGGATACTTCGAGCGGCCCGAGTGGGTGATCGGGATGCTCGCATCGCACATCTTCCGCGCCGCCCGCGTCGTCACCGACATCGGCCTCCACCTCGGGCTCGAGATCCCGGCGGGGGCTCCGCTCTACGCCGGTGAGCCATGGACCTTCGATCGCGCCGTCCGGTTCATGACCGAGATCGGGTTGCAGGCCCCCGACTACGCCGAGAGCGAGGTGATCCGTTATCTCGGATGGCCCGGTCAGGCGATCTCCTACAAGATCGGGGAGCGGGAGATCCTGCGGCTGCGCGGAGTCGAGCGCGACCGGCTCGGTGAAGCGTTCGACCTCAAGGACTTCCATGCGCGAGTGCTGGGCAGTGGCGAAATGGGACTCGACCTGCTCGAACGGGTCGTTGCCGGGGAGTTCGACTCGTGAAGCACGGTTTCGATCCTGCCGAGCACGACGACGTCGACATCTACAAGCTGTTGATCGGGCTCGTCGTCCCACGTCCGATCGGTTGGGTCGGTTCGGTGTCGGCGGACGGCGTGCGCAACCTCGCCCCGTTCTCCTTCTTCAATGCCATCGCCGCCTCGCCACCAACCGTGCTGTTCTCGACGATCCGGGCGGGAGGAGTCAGGAAGGACACGCTGTCCAATGTGGAGGAGACCGGTGTGTTCACCGTCAACGTCGTCACCGAGGAGACCGTCGAGGCGATGAACGTCACGTCTGGCCGGTACGAAGCGTCCGTCGACGAGTTCGAGTTGGCGGGCCTCACGGCCGTCGACGGCAGTGTCGTCGACGCTCCGATGGTGGGCGAGGCCAAGGCCAACCTCGAGTGCCGGCTCAACCAGATCGTCCAGATCGGGACGGACGGCCCGATGGCGGCATCGATCGTGATCGGAGAGGTGGTCCTGATCCACGTGGAAGGGGCGATCCTCGATGGAACGAGAATCGACCAGGAGGCGCTACGAGCAGTCGGTCGCATGGGCGGCCCGACCTACACCGGCACGAGAGACCTGTTCTCCCTCGACCGTCCTTCTTGACGTTCCACGTTCCACGTTCCACGTTCCAGACGTGAGACGTGGAACGAAGTTCAGCAGCCGCTTTCTCGGAGGATTGGGTAGGGGTTGATCGGCGAGCCGTCGACCAGGATCTCGAAATGGAGATGCGGATCGGACCCGACGGCGTTGCCGCTGTCACCGACGTAGCCGATCACCGCGCCCGCCTGCACGTCGCCGGCGAGCGCGAACCCGTCGAGATGGGTGCCGATGTAGGTACGGCCGTCGTCACCCGTCATCCAGAATTGGAGTCCGCCGACCACGCCCGACTTGAGTTCGACGAAGCCCGAGACCGGAGCGAGGACCTCGGTGCCTCGAGGTGCGAACAGGTCGTTGCCCTGGTGGAATCGGCCACCCGAGCGAGGGAATCCCCAGTCGTTGAAGTACCTGCTGTTGGCGACCGGGCAGATCCAACCGGATGAGGGAACCGACAGCTGCTGTCCGGCCTTGATCAGGTTGGGGTTCTCGATGCCGTTCGTGGCGATCAGGGCCTCGACACTGGTTCCGAACCGGATAGCGATCGCGGCCAGCGTCTCCCCGGGCTCGACCGTGTGGAGCGAAGTCCCCGTCTGCACGGGTGGTGTGGAGGTGGCGACGCCCTCGGCGATCGTCAGCTGTGTGCCGATGAAGATCTGGGACGGATTCGTGATCCCGTTGACCTGGGCGATCGCCTCGACGGTGGTGCCGTACCGGCCGGCGATCGATGCGAGCGTTTCGCCGGCGGCGACCAGGTGGCTACCGACGATGGTCTGTCCCTGGCCGGTCGACGAGCCTCGAGCACTCGGGATCGAGATGAGTTGACCGATCCAGAGGAGATCGGGGTTCGACAGGTCGTTTGCATCGATCAGATCCGACACGGTCACCCCATGGAGCGAGGCGATCTCTGCGAGGGTCTCCCCGGGGCTCACGGTGTGACTCGTCTCTCCGGATTCGCCTGGGATCGTCAGCACCTGGCCGGCCACGATGAGATCGGGATTCGTGATGCCGTTCGCCTCCACCAACTCTGCAACGGTGGTGCCGTGGTCGGCTGCGATCTCTGCGAGGGTCTCACCCGGTCGAACCTCGTATCCGGCGGACGTCATCGACACGAACAGCATCAGCGTCGTCACTGCGAGGGTGAGGCGTCGAGGCCTTGGAGAGTTGGTTGTGTGTGGCATTTCCGTGGTCCCCCTGGAAATGCCCCTGACAGCGCCCGCTGTTGGATCCGACCATAGCGCGAAATCTCCGACTGCGACAGATGCGGCGTAGGGATCGCAGGTCTGCGATCAGCCGGCGTCGGGTGTTGCGGCGCGGACCCTCAGCTGGCCGCACGCCGCGTCGATCTCCTGGCCTCGCGTGTTGCGGATCGTCACGTTCACGCCGAGCGCTTCGAGCTTCGCCGCGAACGATTCGATGACGGGGCGCGGCGACGGCTGATCGACCGACAGGGGCGTCGGGTTCATCGCAATGAGATTGACATGGGCCCTCAGTCGTCGTGCGATCGGTGCCAGTTTCTCGGCCTGGTCGACGGAGTCGTTGACGCCCGCGAGCATCGTCCACTCGATCGAAACCCGGCGGCCCTTCGCCTCGAAGTAGCGAGCAGCGGCGGCTTCCACCTCGGCCAGCGGGTAGCGCTTGTTGATCGGGAGGATGGAGGAGCGGAGCTCGTCGTCGGCGGCATGGAGGCTCACAGCCAGGCCGACCTGCCACGGCTCGTCGGCGAGCCGAAGCATGCCGGGCACCATGCCGACGGTCGACACGGTGATCGAACGCGCCCCCATGCCGATGTGCTCGACCATCCGCCGGATCGACTCACGAACGCGGTCGTAGTTGGCGAGCGGTTCGCCCATCCCCATGAACACGATGTTGGTGACGCGTTCCGGCGATCCGGGAATCGGATTGACCCGCAGCCAGGCGTTGGCGTACTGGACCTGCGCGACGATCTCTCCGGCCTCCAGATGGCGGTCGAAGCCGAACTGTCCGGTCGCGCAGAAGGTGCATCCGAGGGCGCAACCCGCCTGGGAGGAGATGCACAAGGTGGTCCGGTTGTGGTACCCCATCAGGACCGCTTCGATCGCCATCCCGTCGTGGGCCCGGAACAACCACTTCCGGGTCGCGCCGGCATCGGCGGACTGTTCCATCTCGACGGAGAAGGGCCAGAGCCGGTCGGCGAGGGACTCCCGGAGACCGGGCGGCAGATTGGTCATCTCGGCGGTCGTCAGCACCGGCGTCTTGTACAGCCAGTCGTGCAGTTGGCTGGCGCGATACGCAGGCTCGTCGCCGATCAGGCTCCCCAGCTCGCGGGGATCTGTCAGGTAGGGCATCTCAGTGCTTGGATGCCTGGTCGCGCCAGCCTTCGACGCGTGAGACCGGGACGTCGGCGATCTCGGCCAATCGCTGATCGTCGGTCGCTGCCAGTTTCTGGAAGGTGTCGATGCCTGCGGCTCGCAGTCGTGCGGCAAAGACCGGGCCGATGCCGGAGACGATGGTCAGGTCGTCGGTGACCTCGTCCGTGGACGGCATCGGCGGCGGTGGCGTCACCACCCGGAACCGCGGTGGCTCCGGTTCGGCCGGTGCGGCGATGGAGATCAGCCGATCGCGCATCGCCCAGAGGACGGCTGCGGCACCCCCGATGAACCCGATGACTCGACCAACCCGCTTCATGTCCCCAATGCTAGGTGCCCTGACGCACTCAAGGGTGGTCGGTGTCGGGTTCTACCGCCGCGTATGGGATGTCAACCGTGGCGATCGGCTGGAGGTGACCGACGTCGTTGTACCCGAGTAGGCGGGGGCCGGCGACGATCGTGCACAGCGAGGCGTTGTCTGCCGAGGCGAGCGGGCCCTTGAAGACGTTCCCGTTCACGACGATCCCCGACGCCCATGCTGCCGCGATGACGAGTGGCCCTCCGTGACTGAACACCACCGTGACACCGTCGGATGTCAAAAGCTCCTCGAGACCGACGACGACCCGGGCGCGCACGTCGGACCATCGTTCGCCACCGGGTCGCTCGACGTCGTGCCCGTCGACGTAGCGCTGCCAGATGTCCGGCCACCCGTTCGAGACCTCGTCCGGCGTGAGCCCCGTCCACTGTCCGTTGTGGATCTCCCGGAACCGCTGGTCGAGCTCCGGCTCGATCCCGAGCGCTCGCGCCAGGGGAGCGGCCGTCTCGACGGTGCGTCTCAAGTCGCTCGACACGATCCGTCGGACGGGTGCGCGTACGAGGCGGTCGGCGACGAGCCGGGCTTGCAGGTGGCCGGCTTCGGTCAGCCCGACCTCGGACCATCCGATCAGCCGGTGGTGCCGGTTGCCCTCCGCTTCCCCGTGTCGGACCATGACCACGCTGCCCATCAGGATGCCAGGGCGCTCGACGTCTCGACCCGTGGGTCGGCTGCTGCGGTCCGCAGGCCGTTCGGATCGACGAGGATCATCGAGATCGGCCCCCAGCCGCCGGTGTACTCGTCGACGAGTTCGATCTCGTGGCCCCGTGACTCGAGGTCTGTCGTGATGGACGGATCGAACGCCGATTCGAGCCGGATCTTCGACGCCGTCCCGGGAGCGAAGGTCTCCGTGCTCCAGCGCGGCCGTGCCTGAGCGACCCAGGGTTCGTCGCCTGAAGACAGGTGCGCAGCGATCTGCGCCAGCAACTGGGGCTGTTGGTGTCCTCCGCGGGTTCCCAGCACCATACGCAGCGCTCCGTCGACCGACCAGAGGGTGGGCGAGAGCGTGTGGAGCGGTCGCTTCCCGGGAGTGAGTTCGTTCGGGTGGCCGGTCTCGAGGCACGCCCCTGCGCCGCGGTTGTGGAGCAAGAAGCCGGACTCTGCCGTCCCGATGAGCGATCCCAAGCCGTGGAAGTTCGACTGGATCAGCGACACGCCCATCCCATCGGAGTCGACGACGCACAGATAGGCGGTGCCCCCCGGCTTCGGTGACGGTCGGGGGTACGTGCCCGCCGTGGAGCCGATTCCCTCGGCGATGGCTGCCAGCCGGTCGTCGGCGAGCAGCTCTGCGCCCGTCATCGGGGCGAACCGGGCATCGGTGATCAGGTCGTCTCGCTCCTGGGCGACCGATCGATACGCCTCGATCAGTCGGTGATGGCTCTCGGGGTCCGCCGGATCGAACTCGCCTGCGATCATCTCGAAGATCCGCAGTGTGGCGAGTGTCAGGTAGCCCTGGCTGTTCGGTCCGATCGTCCATCCGGAGCCACCGAGCAGCTCCTTGCCCAGCGGCTCGACCCAGTCCGGCCGATAGCCGGCCAGATCATCGGTCGTCACGATGCCCCCGGTGGCGGCGGAGACATCGGCAGCCACTGGTCCCTCATAGAAACCCGCCGGCCCGTGGATGGCGATTCGCTCGAGGGTGTTCGCCAGCGTCGGTCGCCTGACGCGGCCACCTGGTGAGACCTCGGCGCCGTCTCCGAGGAGTTCGCGCCCGGCGGCGGACTCCGACAGTTGTGCGTGTTTGGCGTTGGTCGCCCTGGCGTACTCGTCGGAAGCAGGGAACCCATCGATGGCATGGGACACCGCATGGTCGAGGAGCGCTCCGACCGGCATGGTTCCGAACCGCTCGGCGAGTGCATACCAACCGGCGACGGCGCCGGGGATCGACACGCTCGCCGGGTGGTCGTTCGGGACCTCTGTGTGGCCGGCGGCTCGAAGGTCCGCTGCCGACACGCCAGACCCTGCCCAACCGGAGGCGTTGAGCGCCGCCGGTTCGAGGCTGCCCGGGTTCCACACGAGGGCGAACAAGTCGCCTCCGATCCCGCAGGTCTCCGGTGCGACGGTTCCCTGGACTGCGTTGGCGGCGATGGCTGCGTCGACGGCGTTGCCGCCTCCCTCGAGAACTGCCATGGCTGCGAGCGAGGTCGACTGGTGGGGGCTGGCGACCGCCCCTCCGAAACCCCGTGTCTGGCCGCGCCCGGTGCTCAGCATGTCGAACGGCGGTGGCTCACGTCGTTCGGCGGAGCGAGGGGACGTGTCGGTTGAGAGCGTCGAGCACGGCTCGGACCATTGCCTGGGACGGATCCCCCGCACCGATCGCCGAGCCGGTCAGGACTCGCTCGGTCCCGCCGACGACGAACACGATCACGGCGATCGCGACCAGGTGAGAGCCGACGTTCGTGATGTCGACGGCACTCACCCCGAAGGCCACGTCCTCGTCGAGCGCCTGCTCGAGTGCGTTCAGCGTCGCCTCCGCCACCATACGCAACTTCGTGCTCTGCGCTGCAGGCCCCGTGGCGGTCCCTACGATCCGTTCGTCGTGCCACGCCAACTCGACGGTCACCGAGATCCGAGATCCGCTGACGGACTCCGCAACGTCCTTCACCACGGGGCGGTTGCCGGTCAGCAGATCGGCACCCTCGATCTGCACGACCGAGATGATGCGGCGATCGATGGCGGTGTGGAACTGGGCCTGGGCGACGGATTGGATGTCTCTCACCAGCTGCTTGGCCGGTTTCCCGGGTTGCGCGAGCACATGGATCTCGCTCGGCTCACCACCGTCAGTGATCACGCGAACCGTCTCGATACCAGTCAGGCTCTTGATGATGTCTTCGAACGCTCGGATGTCCATCGCGCGGAGGGTAGCGAAGTTTCGATCGGGAAAACCCGGGCCAGGGGTTGAATCCTGCGGTCACCCGGTCTACATTCGGCACCGTTGGCCTCACCACAGGGAGGCCGGCGGGCAGCTGGACATGCTGGTAATCGTCCGGCTCAGAGGTGGGCGGACCTGTGTGAGGGGCCTCGCATTGACATGTGAGGATTCCGGCGCGTGAGTGTCGGATGAAGGGAACACCCGGCGGACGATCACCGATACATCGTGTGATGATTCAACCCCTAGCGGAGCGGATCGTGACGTCGACCGATAGCGGTCGGCGAACACACCCTGAAGAGGTGGTAGTCGAATGAAGACGAAGTTCGCACGGATTCTGCAAGCGGCTGGCGGCCTCGCAACGATGATCGTGGCAGGTTCGGCCGGCTTCAAGCTCGGATGATCATCCGCCGGGAACTCCCAACTCATGCCGGAAACCAGGAGTGCCATGCGAGATAGGCGACGTCGAATCCTGATCGGAGCTGTCTACTTCCTGGTCGGAATCCTCGCGTTGGTCGCGGCGTTCCTGCTCGAAGGTGCGCGTCCCGCCACCTGGTCCGAGTTCCTCGACACGTTCCCCATCGAAAACTGGTCGCTCTTCGCGATCGCGTACTTCGTCCTCTCATTCCAGTCGGTCGAGGTCAACGACCGCATGTATGCCAGCGCATCGCCGATGGTCGCGATCACCGCAGGTGTCGTGTTCGTGGGCGGTGGCGCATGGGCGTTGCTTGCCCTCGGCTTGATCGCTGCAACGAGTCCATTCGGGCTCGAGGACTTCAAACAGCGGAGGGTCTTCCTTCCCGCATTCAACTTCGGGCAGTTGGTGGTCAGTGCAGTCGCCGCGGCAATGGTTCTCGAAGTGCTGATGCCCGCTCGTGCCAGGTTCTTCATCGAAGAGCTCAACACCTATGAGTTCGATTGGGACGTGATCGGCCAGATCGCACTCGCAGCGGCGGTTGCGGCGCTGATCTACACCTTGGTGAATCTGTTCGCCATCCGTTTGGGTGCACGGCTCGTCTACGGGTCGAGCGGCATCATCCCATGGTCCGGGATGGGCGTCCTCTTCACGTCGCAGATGGCGATGGGGTTCCTCGGCGGCTTCCTCGGCGTCGTGCTGCTGGTTTCTGGGATCTCGCTCGGGCCGCTCGTTCTCATCGTCTTCGTGATCGGCCACCTCGTCTTCACCTCGTATGCCCAGTTGCGCGAGGCCCATGAGTCGACACTGAAGGGGTTCATCCTCGCCCTCGAGGCCAGGGACCTGTACACCCGCGGGCACACCGAGCGGGTCGCCTACTTCTGTCGATTGATCGGTGAGCAGTTGGCCTTCACCGGCACCCAGCTCGAGCGGATGCGATGGGCGGCGATCATCCACGACATGGGCAAGCTGGCGGTGCCCGTCGAGATCATGGAGAAGCAAGGACGGCTCACCGACGCCGAGTATCGGTCGCTCAGGCGAGCTAGCCACAAGGTCGACGACCTGCTGTCGGAAGTCGACTTCCTGAACCCGATGGTGCAGATCTGCTCCGGAGCGCACCCCCGACTCTCCGAGGAGGACTTCGGGCAGAGCGGGCACTCGCACACGACTCGTCCGTCGCTCGAGCAGAAGGTCCTCGCCGTGGCCGATGCGTTCGACGCCATGACGAGCACACGGGGCTATCGCATGGCGTTCACCCAATCGAAGGCGTTTGCGGCCCTGCGCGAGGACGAAACGCCGCTGTACGACAACGACATCATCGAAGCTCTCGACAAGGGCCTTCGACTGGCCGGTCGATCCTACGGTCCGCCGGACATTCGAATCGGGACCGAGGAGACCGCCCGTGCGTGACCGGAAGGTGCCCGCAGCACGATGGGTGTGGCTCCTGGCCGGGCTCCTGGTGGGAGCAGCCGCTGCCGGCGCCGTCGTCCTCTACCGCATCGAGACCGGCGGCGAGTTCGGAGGGCCTGCGAGGTCGATCCTCTTGGCGATCGGAGCGATCGCCGTCACGGGTCTCTTCACGGTGCCGACATCGAGCGGCAATCGACTGACCCCTGCCTACATCGCCGTGACGGCCCTCCCTCTCGTGGCCACTCGGGAGTACGGCGACGACGACAGACTCATCGGCGCCGATGCCTTCTTCACCTTTGAAGCTGCGCTCGCCTCGGTTCTGGGTGGGCTGGCGTTGCTCGCGGTGCTCCGAGCAGTTCGTGGTCACAACGGGCACGAGGTCGTCGATGACCTCGTGCGACGACTGGGCGTCTTCGTGAGCTATCTCTTCATATACGACCAGTTGCTCTCGACTCCCTTCATGCTTGGCTCGGAGTGGCGTCGTGTGGCGATGTTCGCCCTGGCCGGTCTCGGAGCATTCGTGATCGAGGTCGTGTTGCATGTGATCTTCACCGGCCGCATCTTCGGCGGACGCACCCGGCACGGCGTGGCGGCCAGCGTGTCCGACGCCCCGGTGTTCGCCTCGCTGCTCGCCACCGGAGCGCTCTTCGGCCTTTCCTACGAGGCCATCGGCGAGTGGGCTTTCGCCGTGGCCGTGCTGCCGTATGCCTTCACGGCGGGTGCCTTCCGCAGACTGTCGCAGACGAAGGGCACCTACGAACAGACCCTGGTTGCGCTCGCTCAGATCCCGGAAGTCGGTGGTCACACGCCCATCGGACATGCCGCCCGGACAAACGACCTCGCCACGGCCGTGGCCGAGCGCATCGGCGTCTCCCCGAAGGACTACGAGCGGATCAACTACGCGTCGTTCCTCCACGACATCGGCCGCATCACCCTCAACGAGCCCAGCATTCTCCGACAAGGCTTCACCGATGTCGACCTGGCGGGATGGGGCGCCGAGATCGTGGGCGAGACCAAGTACCTCGAAGACGTGGCCACCATCGTCCGGCGTCAGCATGAACCCTTCCGTAGCCCCGGTGAGGTGTCCAACCCAGATCTCCCACTCGCATCGAGGATCATCAAGGTGTGCAGTGCGTACGACGAGTCGGTCCACGAGATGGGGTTCTCGCCGCTCGAGGCGCTCGAGCGAATGCATCGCGGCACCGTCTACGACTTCGATCCCGACGTGGTACGCGAACTGCGTGAGGTCCTGGAGCGGCGGGGTTTGCTCAATCACCCCGCCACGGTCACACCCGGGTAGCCGACCCGCCGCGCAGTTTGACGCCCGGCTTGAACCAGCGTCCGGGCCGCCGTAGCTCGGCCTCGAGGAAGCGCCCGATGCCGACGGCGAGGAACACGTCGCCCAGCGACAGCACCTGACCCTGTCCGGCGAGTCGCAGCGGAATGACGTCGGACAGGAATGCCAATCTGGTCCCCTCTTCGAGAGGCACGTGTTTCAGGCCGCCGACGAGATTGAGGCCACTCTCGAATCCGGAGGCGACCACGGCCGCCCCTTCGAGGACGGGCATCCCGCCGTTCACTGCGATCACCACGAAGTTCATGGCGACGCCGAGACCGGCCAGCCACATGCCCTTGCGGTCCTTGTTCGCCACGATGACCAGGAGCAGGAGAAGGAAACTCAGCAGAATCAGCCAGAAGCCGAGCGTGGCCGTCCAGCCGCGATCGGACATGAGCGCGGTCGCCGCCTGCATGGCGAACGCCACAGGCAGGATGGGCCAGAGCCGCAGCCGGATATCCCCGAGATTGCTCAATCGTCCCCCGCGAACAACCGCCACGGCCAGGGCCACGAACAACACGAGGCTCAGCCACAGCATCGCCCAACGGTATCACACGCCCTCTACAGTCCAATTCGTCGGCCCGAGTCGACAGGGAGACAGCCGCATGGTCGAGTACGACGTCGAGAACGGAATTGCGAGGCTCACGATCAACGAGCCCGGGCGTCGCAACCCGATGTCGACGGACACGATGGCTGCGCTCGCACGCCACATGCAGGCTGCGGTGGCCGATCCGGAGGTCAGGGTCGTGGTCTTCACGGGCGCCGGCGACAAGGCGTTCTCGGCCGGCGGCGATCTGTCGGGGGGCTTCGTCGATGATCCGGTGGGACTGCATCGTCGACGCGGTCTGTTGGCCGACCTGTTCCGGGCGATGTGGCGTGGTGGCAAACCCACGATCGCTCGGGTGAACGGCCACGCGCTCGCAGGTGGCTTCGGCCTGGCGGTGGCGTGCGACATCACGATCTGCGTCGAAGACGCCAAGCTGGGGGTACCCGAGATCGACGTGGGTCTGTGGCCGATGATGATCACGGCGGCATTGACGCGTTGCATGCCGGAGAAGGCTGCGCTCGAGTTGATGATGACCGGCCGACTGATCACCCCGAACGAGGCTCTTCGGCTCGGAGCCGTTTCCAGAGTGGTCACTCGCGAGGAACTCGACGATGTCGTTGCTCAGACCGCGACCACGCTGGCGGGCAAGTCTCAGGCTGCGCTGTTGCTCGGTCGCGACGCCTTCTTCTCGGTCGCGAGATCCGACATCGACACGGCCCTCGATCGTCTCCAAGGGGGGCTCACCGCCGTCGCAGGGACCGACGATGCGGCCGAGGGCGTCCGGGCGTTTCTCGAGAAACGCCCGCCCGAGTGGACGGACAGGTGACGGTCGGTGTGCTTGCACAACGATCACCCTGATTTAGCCTCTTGTCCATGAAACGGCTGGTACGGATCGTTGCTTGGACCATGGTGTGGTCCGGCGGGATGACCCTGGGTCTGGTCGGATACCAGCTCTTCGTGACGGATCTGATCAACGAATCCGTTCAGGCCGACGCCCGGGAAGAGCTCGTCGGCGAGTTGGAGTTCCGCCGCCTGGACCTGCCGGAGCCGGTCCAAGTCGAGGAGCCGACGTCGTCGACCGTGGCGACGAACCAGATCGAACCGATCTCGTATCAGCCCGAGGAAGTCGACGAGGAGGGCGTGCCGATCGCCCAGTTCCGGATCCCCGACATCGGTCTCGACGCCGTCGTATTCGAGGGGGTGACCCCTGAGGCGCTCCGGAACGGCCCCGGGCACATGCCGTGGACTCCGGTTCCCGGTCAGCCGGGAAACGCCGTGATCTCGGGGCACCGAACCACCTACGGGGCGCCGTTCTACGACCTCGATCTCCTCGAACCGGGTGACCGGGTCGAGGTGGACACCGCCATCGGCACTCACGTGTACACGGTTCGCGAGACCGTGATCGTCGCCCCGACAGACGTCTGGGTGACCGATCCGCGTCCCGGCGCATGGCTGACCCTCACAACCTGCCACCCGAAGCTGTCTGCACGAGAGCGGCTCATCGTGTTCGCCGAGCTGACCGAAGGTCCGAATCTCGAGTACGTCGAGTTCCTGTCGACGCAGACCGCCGGGGCGCGATCAGCGGAACAGTGACTCGAGCGTCTCGACGGTGACGCCACCCTCGAGCTGATGGATGACCGTCCCGGTCTCGTCGATGACGAACGTGACGGGAAGCCCGAATCCCGGATACGAGTCGCGAAGTCGCCGGGTGGTGTCGTAACCGACCGCGAAGTCCGATTCCGTCTCCTCCCAGAAGGACAGGGCGTCCTCGCGTTGGTCGTTGACGGCGACACCGACGACTGCGATGTCGGGGTTCTCGCGACTGAATCGGGAGAACGCCGGGAACTCTTCACGACATTCGAGACACCAGCTGGCCCACAGATTGAGCACGAGTGGTCGACCATCGTCGGCGAGGTGGTCTGAGAGCCGGAACTGGCCTCCGTCGAACAGCTCTGCGACGACTTCGGGGGCGACCCGCCCGACCATAGGTCCGGATTGCGTGTCTGGAGCGCTGAGGGCGTTGCCCAGGACCAGACCGATCGCGATGGTGGCAACGAACACCAGGGTCAGCTTTCCGCGCGCCGGTCGGAGCGGTGTGGGCGAGGACGGTTGTTCCGAGCCCTTCGCCAAGGTGTCATCCATGATCGAATAGGGTACGACCGTCCGATGTCTACGCGGAGATCGTTGTGAGCTTCTTCAATCGAAAAGTGGCCGACCTGGAGGCCAAGGGGATCGACCCGGCGCGGGTTCCACCCGGTCAGTACATCACCGAGCGATTCCCGGTGCTCCACGCCGGCCGGACGCCGAAGGTGGACGAGGCCACTTACGACCTGACGTTCTCCGGCTTGGAGGGCGAGGACCGGGTGTTCGAACTGGCCGAGTTGCGTGGGATGCGAACCACGACGCTGACCTACGACATCCATTGTGTGACCAAGTGGTCGAAGCTCGACACGGAATGGGAGGGCGTCTCCGTGGTCGACCTCGTGTCGACGCTCGACGTGCCGTCGTCGGCCACGCACGTGCTGATGACCGCCGAACAGGGGTTCACGGCCAACCTCCCGCTCGAGGATTTCCTCCGACCCGAGAACCTGTTCGCCTGGAGGTTCGACGGTGAGGACCTCGACATCGAGCATGGTTGGCCGCTCAGACTGGTCGTGCCGCACCTGTACTTCTGGAAGTCGGTGAAGTGGATTCGCGGTGTTCGTTTCCAGGATCACGACGAGCCGGGCTTCTGGGAACGCAACGGCTATCACATGTACGGCGACCCCTTCAAAGAACAACGCTACTGGGGCGACTGAATCCGTTCTTGTGACGGGAACCGCTGGAATAGCGACGTTCTCGTCACAAGAAGGCAAGGGGATTGAATCGACGGAGGATGCTGGGCATGCTCCCGGCATGACCGTCACAGATCACGTCGTGTCCGAATTCGCTGCCCGCCAGCACGGTCTCGTGAGCAGAGCCCAACTGCTCGACGCCGGTGTCACGCCTGCACGAATCGCCCATCGGTTCGAGACCGGCCATCTCGAACGAGTGTTGAAGGGTGTGTATCGAGTTGCAGGCGGTCAGCAGACCTGGCACGCCGACCTGATGACCGCGCTGTTGTATTGCGGATCCGGGTCGGCGCTCTCGCATCGCACGGCTGCTCGCCTCCATGGGCTGCTCAGGCTTCCGGAACTGGTCGAACTCTGCACGCCTCGCCGACGACGCGCGCGCGATCTTCCGGAGAGTTGGATCATCCACACTTCGATCGTGTTCCCCAAGGCGGATCTCATCCAGGTCGGGGGACTCACGTGCACGACGGTTGAACGCACACTGGTTGATCTTGGTGCCGTCGTGCCGCCGCGCAGGGTGGGTCATGCGGTCGAAGAGGCACTGAGGTCTGAGATGACAGATCTATCACTGCTCACCTACGTCCACGAGCGGCGCCGAGGGCGCGGTCGCCGCGGCGCCGGTGTGCTCGCTGACGTTCTCGAAGACTTGAAGTCCACCGCTCCGACCGAGAGTCCATCGGAGCGAGACTTCCTGAGCCTCCTTCGCCGGGCCGGTATTCCACTGCCGGAGACGCAACAGGTGATCGAACGCCACGGCCAGTTCGTCGCCAGGGTCGACTTCCTGTGGCGAGACCTCGGTCTCGTCGTCGAGGTCGACGGTCACGAGTATCACGCGACGCGCGATCAGCGTTCGTCGGACTCGTCGAGGCAGAACCGACTCACCGCACTCGGGTACACGGTGCTTCGATTCACATCCGACCAGGTTCGATCAGCCCACCTGGAGATCATCTCGACACTCAGGCAAGCGATGGGACTCGGCCCGTTCTTGTGACGCTTGTGGTGCTATTTCCTACATTCCCGTCACAAGAACAGGATCAGCGAGCCATTTGGCGGAGGACGTAGTGGAGGATGCCGCCGTTGCGCAGGTAATGGACCTCGATCGGCGTGTCGACCCGGGCAATCACCTCGAACTCGGTGGTCGTGCCGTCCTCGGCGCTGGCGACGACAGACAGGCGGTCCTTGGGTGCGAGGTCGTCAGACAGGGCGATGGCGAACGATTCCCGCCCGGTGAGCCCGAGCGAATCGGCGTCCTGTCCCTCGGCGAACTGGAGGGGGAGGACACCCATCATCACCAGGTTCGAGCGGTGGATCCGCTCGTAGCTCGACGCGATGACCGCCTTCACCCCGAGGAGGAACGTGCCCTTGGCCGCCCAGTCCCGCGACGAGCCCATCCCGTAGTCGTTGCCGGCCAGCACCACCAGCGGCACGCCCTCATCCCGATAATGCATCGCAGCCTCGTAGATCGACGTGACCTCGCCATTGAGCAGATCGGTCGTCCAGCCGCCTTCGGTGCCTGGAGCCAGCTGATTGCGGACCCGGATGTTGGCGAACGTGCCCCGGGTCATCACGCGATCGTTGCCTCGGCGTGAACCGTACGAGTTGAACATCGCCGGCTGCACACCCTTGGAGATCAGGTATTCGCCGGCCGGTGAATCGACTGCGATCGACCCGGCGGGGGAGATGTGGTCGGTCGTGACCGACTCGCCGAGTTTGGCGAGCACCCGCGCGCCCACGATCGGTGCGAGCGGCCGGACCTCGGGCGTGAGCCCGAGGAAGAACGGCGGTTCCTGAACATAGGTCGATTCATCGCTCCAGTCGTACAGGGCGCCGCCCGACGTGGCGATCTCCTGCCACTGCTGCTGGCCAGAGAAGACGTCGGCATATTTCTCGGTGAACTGCTGCTCGGTGACGTTCGACGAAACGATCTCATCGATCTCCGCCTGGGTCGGCCAGATGTCGGCGAGGAACACGTCGTTGCCGTCGCTGTCCTGCCCGATCGGCTCGTTGATCGGGTCCCAGTTCACGGTCCCGGCCAGTGCGTAGGCGACGACAAGCGGCGGGGAGGCCAGGTAGTTGGCCTGGACGTCGGGCGAGATGCGGCCTTCGAAGTTGCGGTTCCCGGAGAGCACCGAGGCAGCCACGAGGCTGTGCTCGTTGATGCCGGCGGAGATCTCGTCCGGGAGTGGCCCCGAGTTGCCGATGCAGGTGGTGCATCCGTAGCCGACCAGATAGAAGCCTGTCGCTTCGAGATCGTCCATCAGTCCGGCTGACTCGAGGTACTCGGTCACCACCTGCGACCCGGGGGCGAGAGAGGTTTTCACCCATGGCTTGCGGTTCAGGCCCAGTGCCCTCGCCTTGCGGGCGACGAGTCCGGCGCCGACCATCACGTCGGGATTCGAGGTGTTAGTGCACGACGTGATCGCCGCGATCACGACGTCACCGTCGGTCAGCGTGAACTGCTCCCCGTCGTATTCGACGAGTGCCTGTCCGCTCGGCTCGAGCTGATCGCCGTCGATCGCTCCGCCCTCCGCTGCCCATTCCGACACCGTCCCCATCGGCGCCGGTGACGCCTTGCCGAACGTGTTGGTCAACTCCTGCTGCCACTGATCCTTCATGGCGGACAGGTCGATCCGATCCTGCGGGCGCTTCGGGCCGGCGAGCGCAGGCTCGACCGTCGACATGTCGAGTTCGAGCACTGCGGAGTACACGATCGGTGCGGCATCGTCGCGCCACAGCCCCTGGGTGCGGTAGTACTGCTCGACGGTGTCGACGAGTTTGTCCGGGCGACCGGTGAGCCGCATGTACTTGAGGGTCTGATCGTCGACGGGGAAGAAGCCCATCGTTGCGCCGTACTCGGGTGCCATGTTGGCGATCGTCGCCCGGTTGGCGAGCGGCATCGTGGCGAGCCCAGGCCCGTGGAACTCGACGAACTTGCCGACCACGCCGTGCTCCCGGAGCATCTCGGTCACCCGGAGTACGAGATCGGTGGCCGTGGCTCCCTCTGCGAGCTTGCCGGTCAGCTTGAATCCGACCACCTCGGGCAGCAGCATCGAAATGGGCTGGCCGAGCATGGCCGCTTCGGCCTCGATCCCGCCGACACCCCATCCGACCACTCCGAGACCGTTGATCATGGTGGTGTGCGAATCGGTGCCGACGAGCGAGTCGGGATACATCCACTCGCCGTTCTCCCAGACGACCTTGGCGAGATACTCGAGGTTGACCTGGTGGACGATGCCGGTGGCCGGCGGCACGACCCGGAAGTTCTCGAAGGCGGACTGACCCCACTTGAGGAACTCGTAGCGCTCCTGGTTGCGCTCGAACTCCTTGCGGCTGTTGATGATCAACGCGTCGGGCCGGTTGAAGGCGTCGACCTGGACGGAGTGGTCGACGACGAGGTCACATGGCACGCCGGGGTTGACCTTCTCGGCGCTGTCGGCGTCTTGAGTCATTCGCACGATCGCCGCCCGCATCGCTGCGAGGTCGACGACGGCGGGAACGCCGGTGAAGTCCTGGAGCACCACCCGTCCCGGGATGAACGGAATCTCGGCGTTGCCGATGTCCTCGGACCGGTATGCGGCGATCGTCTTGACGTCGCCCTCGGTGACGCCGATGCCGTCGAGGTTCCGAAGCGCAGACTCGAGAAGCACGCGGATCGAGTAGGGCAGTCGGTTCACGTCTCCGACTTGCGACAGGCGGGCGATCTTGTGGTCTCCCAGCGGAGTCGAGAGCGTTTCGATTGCGCCGAACGGGTCAGATGACATGGGGGCCTTCCTGGATCAACTGAGAGCGATTGTATCGGCCGATGATTGCCTCTCTCTGGCCGTCTCGCGCCATCCGGTCGCTGGAGGCTCCGTTCTTGTGACGCTCATGCCGCTATATCCGATGTTTGCGTCACAAGAAGGGGATCAGGCGACGACCAGTCGCATCCAGTGATGCAGTGTCTCGCCTGGATCGAGGAGGACCGACCCGCGGTCGGGGTGGTTGAGGGCGTCCGGAGAAGCCGAAACCGGTTCGAGGGCGAAGTGGTGGGCCCAGCGAGGGGCGTAGAGGTGAAGTCGCTTGACGTCTGCGACCATCTCGATTCGCGCCGCCTGGGTTTCGATGAAGGCTCGACCGTCCCAGCCCGTATAGGTGTTGTCAGCTTCGATGCCGTCGACCTCGGAGAGTCGAAACCCGTCCGTTTCGGTCCAGACGGTCGGGATGAGGTCGGCTCCGACCTCCCATCGCCCGTCGACGGTGGCGCTGATCCGGGCGGGCCGCTCGAAATACGGATGAAACCCGAGTGCCGCCGGCATACCGCTCACTTCCGACCGGTTCTTGACTTCCAGGTCGACGACAAGGCGGTCCGGTTCGACGAGATATCGCATGAAGGTCGTGTAGGGCCAAGGCCATGAGTCGCCGGCATGGTCGAGGCGAAGTGTGACCCGGTCGGATTCGTGATCTTCGACCGACCACTCACTCAGCCAGCCGTGCCCGTGGAGCGGGTGTGACTCGTCGATGTTCGGGCGGATCGAATGGACCTGATCGGACGTTGCGAACTTCCCGCGTTCGATTCGGTTGACCCAGGGCACCAGCGGAAACGACGAAGTGTCGCGAGGGTCGGACGCTCCCTGTGACCGGCGAGTGATGTCGATGTCCCCCACCGTGAACGCCAGGAGAGATGCGCCCAGCGCAGCATCGACGGTCGCACGCGCTCCGCCACTCTCGATCTCGACCTGCAACGAATCCCCTTCGCCGAAGGGCGGAGTCTGGCATCGGAAGGGCTCGGTGGCGAACCGCGCTGCGGGCTCAGGACCTGGTGATGGACACCGGGACTTCCGTGATGCAGTTCTCGGCGGAGTCGGCCGCCGGGTGGAGGATGGGCTCACAGGCGTGGGCGAGCGAGCCCATCAGTGCGCTGACCATTCCCCGATCGAGCGAACAGACGACCTCGGGGTGCGATGCTGCGGTCTCGCCGAAGGGACAGTGAGACATGAGGAGGCGCTGGCCCGCGACATCCGAAGACACCCCGAATCCGATGCCCGTCATGGCCCGGACGACGGCGCGAACGGCGGCCTCGTACCCCGAATCCTCGGGAGATCCGATCTCTTCTGCCAGTTCTCTCCCGACTTCCGCCCCGACCTCTTCGGCGATCTCGCCGATGTTGTCCGGTGCGATGCGGCCGATGATCCGGACGAGCATGTCCGACAGGACGTCGTGTCTGTGCGTGGGGAAGTGCACATCGATGTGCTTGCCCGACACGGTGTAGTACTTGGCGGGGCGGCCCGCCCCTGGACCGGAACGCCCGCTCGGCCTTCGATGTGCGACATCGAGATACCCGTCACCGGCCAGCTTGTCGAGATGGTGGCGAGCGACGTTCGGGTGGATGTCGAAGAGGCGGGCGATGTCTGCCGTCGTCATCGGATCCGGTGATTCGCGGATGGCGATGTAGACGGCGCGACGGGTCGGATCTCCGAGGGCGGCGGTCAGGTCGCCGATCGTCTCGCTGAGGTGCTTCGAGTCCGCGGAAATGGGTTGCGCCACGCCCAAAACTATAGTTCCGACCTGCTTGTAAACACCACGCACGTAGGGGAAACATGGCCGACAAGGCGAATCTGACCGATGTCATCTCGACCGTCGTCGATCCACTGCTCGAGCGACCGCTCGGCGAACTCAACATGGTCGGGTCGGTCGATCGGCGTCGGCTGGGCGCCGATCGACTCACACTGCGGCTCCCGGTACCGAACTACCCGGTCACCGCCGAGCTCGAGCGACGCCTGACGGCGGCGCTCGAAGAAGCGGGTCTGTCGGCAGAGGTCGAGTTCGAGATCATGGACGATGCCCAGCGCTCGGAGATGATGGACGGACTGCGGTCCCAGTCGTCGGCCGGGATCGGCGAGACCGGATCGCGCACCCGTACGGTTGCGATCTCGTCGGGCAAGGGCGGGGTCGGGAAGTCCTCGGTCACGTCAAATTTGGCGATCGCCCTTCGGTCGCTGGGCCACACCGTAGGTGTGATCGATGCTGACATCTGGGGGTTCTCGCTCCCGAGGATGTTCGGGGCGGATCATCCACCCGTTGTGATCGACGAATCCATCATTCCGCCCGTCGCTCACGGTGTGAAAGTCATGTCGATGGACTTCTTCGTCGGCGAGGACAAGGCGGTCGTGTGGCGCGGTCCGATGCTGCACAAGGCGATCGAGCAGTTCCTCAAGGACGTCTTTTGGGATGACCCCGATTTCATCCTCGTCGACATGCCGCCCGGGACCGGTGACGTCTCCATCTCGCTCTCTCAGTTCCTGCCCCGAGCTCAGGTCGTGGTGGTGACCACGCCTCAGCCGACCGCCCAGCGCGTTGCGCGCCGTGCTGCCCTCATGGCCAGGGAGGTCGACCAGGAGGTGATCGGGGTCGTCGAGAACATGTCGTGGTTCACCGGTGATGACGGCACCCGATACGAGCTCTTCGGCTCCGGAGGAGGCGAGGCTCTGGCGGACGAACTCGGTGTCGATCTACTCGCTCGAATCCCACTTCTTCCTGCGATGCGTGCCGGCGCCGATGTAGGACAGCCGGTCAGCGTCGCCGCAGCGGGGTCCGAAGCCGAGCGGGCGTTCCTGCAGCTGGCGGAGGCCGTCGTCGACAAGAAGCCGCGGATCCGAACACATCCGGATCTCGTCATTCGTTGACCGACCCGTCCGGCGATTCAAGGTTCGGGGCCGTTCGGCCGATAGTCCTCTCGCATCGTCGACGGGGAGCCCGAACAAGGTGTACGAACACGGATCGAACACGGCAACACGGCCACAATCCGACCTCTCCTTCTCGGACTGCCTTCGCGACGAGCTGAGACGCGAGCAGCTCTCGGTCGAGTCTGCGCCGCTGGTCATGGAACTCATCCACAACTCGCCGACGGTCGAGTTGTATGCGCAGGTGCTGCGGCGCTGGTACCGGGTCGTCTCGGCGATTCAGCCGGGTACCGACCGTGCGCTCGGCATGTCGGCGCCCGAGATGGGGTGGCTCGAGACAGACCTCGCCCACCTGGGCACGACTCCGTGTGCGCGTTGGGTCGATGCACCCGACTTCACGTATTCGGAGAGCCTCGGCTACCGATTCGCGATCGAGAGCCAGCATCTCCGGTCCCGCGTGATCCTTCCCGTGATTCGCCATGCGCTCGAGGGCCAGACGTCCTCGTTCCGCTTCTTCGAGGCGCACGGGGGCCTCACAGCCTCATGGCGGTCGATCGTCGGTTCGATCGACTCGCTCGACCCCGACCAGCGACGGGGCGTTCTCGTGGGAGCGCGCGCAACGCTCGTCGCGCTCGATCGGGCGCTGTCGGACTGACGGCGCCCTCCTTGGGCCGGTAGCGTCGAGCCCATGGCACAGATTCACGGTGGACAGATCATCGCCCGCGCCCTCAAGAACGAGGGCGTGGACACGCTCTTCACGCTCACCGGAGGACACATCCTCCCGATCCTCGACGGCTGCGTGCAGGAAGGGATTCGCGTCGTCGACTTCCGACACGAGCAAGCCGCCGCTCACGCCGCCGAGGCGTACTCGCGTCTGACGGGCAGGATCGGGGTCGCTGCCGTGACCGCAGGACCCGGTGTGACCGACGCGATCACAGCAGTTGCGACTGCGCACTTCGCCGGGACTCCGATGCTGCTGCTTGGTGGCAGACACATGCTGCGACAGGAGTTGATGGGCGGACTGCAGGAGCTGAACCATCCTCCGCTCCTGGCGCCGATCACCAACTGGTCCGGGACCGCGTGGCAGACCGACCGGCTCGCAGAGTCCGTCTCCGTTGCGGTCCGCCACGCCCATCGAGGGCGCGGTGGGCCCGTGTTCCTCGACATCCCGATGGACCTGCAGTTCGACATGGTCAACGAGGAAGGTGTCGCCTTCCCTGTGAACCAGCGGGCGAATGTGTCATCGGGCGTCGACACCGACACCCTCGATCGGATCATTGCGCTTCTCACGAAGGCCGAGCGCCCTGTGATCTTCGGTGGCTTCTCGTCGGGTGGCGGCGCGAACCGGCTGCTCGAAGTCGCCGAGGCCCTCCAGGCTCCGACCTACACCAACGGACGGGCACGTGGCTCGTTGCCGTTCGATCACGATCTCGCCGGCAATCACAGCCGAAGCGCAGCGTTCGCCGAGGCCGACCTCGTCCTGGCCCTCGGTGTCGACTGGGACTTCCGCACCGGCTACGGGAGGAAGATCGCAGACGGGGCCACGGTCATTCAGATCGACCTGGATCAATCGAAGATCGGATGGAACAGGCCGGTCGACCTCGGAGCGGTCGCCGACCCCTACACGGTGGTCGAGCAGCTGGCGGAGGCGTTCCACCGCTTCGATCGATCCGAGCGAAGCGATTGGGTCGATTCCATCGTCGCACGCGAGCGAGCCCGGCGCGAGCAGCTCGCCGGCGAGGCCGACTCCGATGGCGCGCCGATCATGCCGAACCGGTTCGCGCGTGACGTTGCCGGCTTCTTCGGTCCCGACTCGATCATCGCCGTCGACGGTGGGGACATCGTCTCGACGACCGCCAGATGGCTCCAGGTCTCCCACCCCGGCCACGTGCTCGATCCGGGGCCGTTCGGTTCACTCGGCACGGGGGCTCCCTATGCGATCGCCGCCAAGCTGGCGTTCCCGTCCAAGCGGGTCGGCATCGTCTACGGAGACGGAGGGTTCGGTTTCAACGGCATGGAGTACGACACGATGGTGCGGCTCGGCCTTCCGATCATCGGGGTTCTCGGGAACGACGGGGTGTGGTCGAACATCAAGACCATCCATCGCATGTTCTATCCGGATCGACTGGTGGCGACCGACCTCGGCCGTCGGCCGTACCACAACGTGGTGACCGCGCTGGGCGGTCACGGTTCGCTGGTCACCGATCCGGGGGACATCGTCCCGGCTCTGAAGGCCGCGGAGGCGTCGGGCCTGCCGGCCCTTGTCAATGTCCACATCGCCGAGACGATGCGAGCCTCTAGTAACTACAACCAATAGAGGTTCGGCCTGGCAGCCAGCCAATAGAGGTTCGGCCTGGCGGTCTCACGCTGTGGGTTCGGCGCACGCTTGACGGCGCTGCTGCGCTCCTGGGCGCTGGCTTTGCCTGGATGCGGCGCGGGCGACACGAGTGTCGGCCCTACGCGCTCAACGCCAATTCTCGATGTGGATGCGCCTGCAGAGCACAGGGCGCGCGGAGGGCCCTCAGCGCCGATGCGAAGCAGGCCCTTGGCGGCCTACAGCACGACGAGGGCGATCGTGCCGACGACGAAGCAGTAGAGGGCGAAGGGGAGGAAGCCGCGGGTGGTGATCAGGCGGAGGAGGACGGCGATCGCGGCGTAACCGCTGATCGCAGCCACGACGAACCCGACGAAGATCGCCCCGGCGGATCCGTCGCCACCGTCGAGCTCCAGGAGCGACAGCAGTCCACCACCTGCGATCGTGGGTATCGCCAGCAGGAAGCTGAACCTCGCGGCCTCGGTGCGATCGAAGCCTCGAGCAGTTGCCATGGTGATCGTCGATCCCGACCGGGAGATGCCCGGGATCAACGCGAACGCCTGGGCGACGCCGATCAGGATGGCATCGGAGACCCCGGCCGCCTCGAGGGTTCGGGTTCGGCGGGGCAGCCGCTCGGCGACCACCAGGATGAGCCCGGTGACGAGCAATGCCCCGGCAACGACCGGCGGGTTCTGCTCGATCGATTCCAGCCCCGAACGGAGCGGCAGGCCGATGACCGCAGGGATCGTTCCGATGGCGAGGATCCCCAGGGTCCGTCTGGCCTCGCGATCACGCCTGGCGTTGGCGAGCCTCGAGAGATCGGATCGGTAGAAGACCAACACTGCGAGCAACGTTCCGAGATGGAGAACTGCGGAGACGGTCAGGCTGGGCTCACCGATGTCGATCCCGGCCTCGGACAGCAGTGCCGGAACCAGCACGAGATGACCGGACGAGGAGATGGGGAGGAACTCGGTGAGACCCTGGACCAGGCCCCAGATGATGGCATCGAACACCGGGGCCAGATTAGGTCAGCGCCTGAGGAGCACTGTCACCGTGCCCTCGGCCACGGCCTGTGCGATCGCAACGGCATCCGAAGGGCTGAAGGCGACCAGTGCGGTGAGCGCGTCGAATCCCGCCGCTTCCGGCGCCTGTGTCACGACGCCCGTGGCGGGGCGGTCGAGCCGCGATGGCGACATCACCGCCACCACGGTGGCTCCGGTCTGGGTGGCGGCCGGCACCTCCAACTCGATCTGCAGCCAGCCGGTCGGGACGTCGACGGTGCCCGAACCGATGTCTGCGGCCGAGATCGGTGCTCCCTCAGGCACCATCCTGGCCAGGGTCGCCGGCAGGGCGGCCGGCTCGATCGCTCCCTTCGACACGTCCGCCCACTCCACGTCGGCTGCGGTGACCGTGGCGCCGGCAGGGAGGTCGGCGCTGGCGATCGGCAGCCGTTCGGTCGTTGCGGGTCGGAACTCGATCGCCACCGCCACGACGACGACTGCAACCGCTGCGATTCGCCTCAGATACGGCGGTCGTGACATCCAGAACACGCCGCGAAGGTATCGCACCTGCGCGGCTCCTGGAAGGGGATCAGTCCGAGGGGTCGGTCTTCGAGGAGCTGGACGAGGAGTCGGAGGACTTCGATGTCGAGGAGTCGGAGGATTTCGATGTCGAGGAGTCGGCGGCCGTCTTCACCGAGCTGGCGCCCCGCGAGTCGGTCACGTAGAAGCCCGAACCCTTGAAGACGATGCCGCTCGCATGGAAGACCTTCTGGACGGGTCCTCCACAGTCGCCCGGGTGTTTCTTCAGCGGCTTGTCGCTGAACGACTGCACGATGTCGAAGTTCTCTCCGCACGCCTTGCAGGTGTATTCATAGGTGGGCATTCGCAATCTCCGGGAATGATCGTGGTCGGAGAGTACAACGCGTCGCGAGCGATCCCGATTCCGGCCGGGTGGCCGTCCGGTCCACCCGACGTACACTCCCACGCATGCCCACCTGGCTCGCCCTCGTCGGCGCCTATCTGATTGGGAGCCTCGATTTCGCATTCGTCGTGGCTCAAGCGAAAGGTGTCGACATCACGAGCGTCGGGAGCGGCAACCCCGGGACCTCGAACGTTCTGAGGACGCTGGGTCGGGGACCGGCGGCCATGGTGCTGCTCGGCGATCTGCTGAAAGGCGTCATCGCAACGACACTCGGCTGGCTGGCTGCGGGAGGCGTCGAGGTCGTCAACGAACCGCTGGCCTGGGCGGCCGGATTCTTCGCCGTAGTCGGCCACGCTTTCCCGATCTTCCATCGTTTCAAAGGCGGAAAGGGCGTTGCAACCGGTGGAGGGGTGCTCTTCTTCACCGTTCCACTGGTCGCCGTGTTCATCGGCATCGTGTGGGCGGTGGTCGCCAAAGTGTGGAAGGTCGCCAGTGTGGCCTCGCTGCTCGGTCTCGTGCTGACGATCCCCGGAGTCCTCCTCTCGGGTGTACGGGGTGACTCGCTGATCTGGTTTTCTGCGATGCTCGCTTTGATCATTTGGCGTCATCGCCCCAACATCCAGCGGATGTTGTCCGGATCCGAACAGAAGGTGCCCACATGACCGTCGAAATCGCAGTGATCCCCGCCGCGGGTCGAGGGACCCGCATGCGACCCGCCACCCGCGTGGTCCCCAAGGCCCTGCTCACGGTGGTCGACCGCCCGGCCATCCAGTACGCAGTCGAGGAGGCCGCCAGGGCGGGCGCCCATGAGGCGATCCTGATCGTCGACCTCGAAGTCGGGCATCTGGTCCACCAGCACTTCGTCAACGACGATCCGCTGCCCGGGCTCGAGCACATCAAGATCCGACCGGTCGTCCAAGAGGAACCGCTCGGCCTGGGGCATGCCGTATTCGAAGCGGAGCGGATGGTGGCCGGCCGGCCGTTCATGTGCATCCTTGCCGACGACATCGTTCGCCCCGGACAGGACGTGCTCCCCGATCTCATCGAGGCCTCGGAAGACGGCGCCTCCGTCGTGTGCATCCAGGAGATGACCCGAGACGTGATCGTCACCAAAGGGGCGGTGATCCCGACATCCGAACTGGTCGACGGCGTCATGTCGATCGGCGGTGCGATCGAGAAGCCGGCCGAGGCGGCCATTCCCTCGTTGTACGGGGTGCTGGGTCGATACGTGTTCCAGCCGGAGATCTTCGAACACCTGGCGGGCCTCGAGCCGGGCCGAGGAGGGGAGATTCAGCTCACCGACGCGATGAACCGCCTCGGACAAGAGGGCAGGCTGAAAGGGGCGATCACGGACCAGGAGTTCCTCGACGTGGGCAATCCCATCGGGCTCCTTCGTGCGTCGATGGTGCTCGGCAACAACCGGTTCCCGGAGTTCGCCGACATCGTGCGGTCGGAGCTCGGTTTGCAGTGATTCCGCTCGAAGACGCCAGAGCTCGTGTCCTGGCGGCGCTCCCGGCGCCGCAAGCCGACCACCGACTCGCTCGGGATTCGCTCGGGCTGGTGCTGGCGGCGGACATCCGGTCGCCGTCGACGGTGCCGCCGTTCGACAACTCCGCCATGGATGGGTACGCCGTCCGTCACGAGGACCTGACCGACGTGCCCTGTGTCCTGGAGGTGTCGGAGGGCGTCGCGGCCGGTCACGTCGCCGTGGGGAGGGTCGAGCCCGGAAGGGCGATCAAGATCATGACCGGCGCGCCGCTCCCTGCCGGAGCGGACACGGTCGTGAAGGTCGAGGACACGATCCCGGGGGAGGCTTCGGTCGAGATTCTGGCGCGGCCCGAGCCCGGCAACGCGATCCGGCGAGCCGGGGGAGACGTGTCAGCGGGGGATCTGATCTTCTCGGCCGGTGACGTGTTGACGGCGCGGCACCTCGGTGTACTCGCGGCAGTCGGGGTCGACCGAGTGGAAGTGTGTCGACCCGTTCGTGTGGCGGTGCTCTCCACCGGCGACGAAGTGATGCCCCCGGATGCGCTCCGGCTCGCTCCCGGCCAGATCCGGGACTCGAACCGACCGCTGCTCGTCGGGCTGCTCGCCGAATCTGGGATGGAGGCCGTGGACTACGGGATCATCGGTGACGACGCGGGCGCTCTGCGCACGGCGTTCGCCACTGCAGCCCGGGAGTGCGACGCCGTGATCACGAGCGGTGGGGTGTCGATGGGTGAGTACGACCTCGTCAAACAGGTGCTGACCGAGCTCGGCGGGATCGAACTGTGGAAGGTGGCGATGCAGCCCGCCAAACCGTTCGCGTTCGGGGCGATCGATGGCACGCCGCTGTTCGGCCTGCCCGGCAATCCGGTGTCGGTCTTCGTGGCATTCGAGCAGTTCGTCCGGCCGGCCTTGCTCTCGATGATGGGGCATCGGTCACTGCTTCGGCCACGAATCACGGCGAGGTTGGCGGAGGACGTGGACACGGATCCGGAGAAGACGGTCTTCCTCCGCGTCGTTGTCGAGTCGGGCCCCGAAGGCCGGATCGCCCGACTCGCCGGCGGCCAGGCCTCGAACGTGTTGTCGGCGACGGCCCGGGCCGACGCGCTCGCTGTGATCCCGAGGGGTGTTGCGGCGCTGTCCGCAGGCGATACCGTGACCCTCGAGATGTTCCGGTGGTCGAATGAGTGAGTTTCCGCATCTGAAGGACGACGGCGACGTCCACATGGTCGACGTGTCGGGCAAGGCCGTCACCGATCGAACCGCCATCGCCGAATGTGTCGTGAGCCTCGCCCCTGCGACCGGCGATGCGTTGTTCGGTGGCACACTTCCCAAAGGTGATGCACTGGCCTCCATCCGCCTGGCGGGGATCATGGGGGCGAAGCGGACGCCCGACCTGATTCCGCTCTGTCACCCGATCCTCCTGACCGGTGTGACAGTCGACGTCGAACGCTCAGGCGAGGGCGCCCGCATCACGGCCCGGGTCACGACCTCGGGACAGACCGGTGTCGAGATGGAGGCGATGACGGCCGCCTCGGTCGCCGCGCTGGCCCTCTACGACATGGTCAAGGGGGTCGATCGGTCTGTCGAGATCGGGCCGATCCGCCTCATCAACAAGTCGGGGGGACGTTCCGGTGAATGGAACCGGTCCGGAATCTGAACGAATCCCCCCGGAGAGATTGATCGTCCGGGAAAACCGTGGCTAATCTCGGGTTCTAGTTGACGCAAGCAAACACCTGACCGAGCAAGCAACGAGAGACCATGGAAGCGATACTCCTCATCGGCGCCCTCATCATCGCTGCGGCGTGGGGCGTCTACCTCATCCCCAACGTGACGAGTGGACGGCGGGGGACACCCTTGTCGTCGACCGAGCAGTTCGATCGGTGGACGCATGTCATGGCCGATGTACAGAGCAGGTCGTATTCACTGTCACAGTCTTCGGCCCGCAACATCGTGCGTCGCCGCCGCCGCCGCACCCTCGCCACGCTGATCGTGGCCGCAGTAGCCGCGCTGGGAGCGGCGCTGGTGTTCTCCTCGGTGGGCTGGCTGATCGCCCATCTCGCTCTCGATGCCGCCATCGCCTGGTACGTCGGGATGCTCATGCAGGTCAAGCAGCGCGAAGCCGCCCGCGTGGCGAACCATCATTTCGAGATCATGCCGGACGACGGGCCGCCGGTCCGGATCGTCGCCGGTCAGTGAGTGCCTGACGAGTCGGGAGTGTCCGACCGGCTCGGGGAGATCACCGAGGCGGCCCGCCCGATCCTCGACTCCCGCTTCAAAGCCCGCGAGCACGCCATCACGACGAGCCGGAAGGTCATCCGATCATCCGCCAACGCCATCAGGAGCCTCCATCGCGGTGATCTCGATGCCGCAGAGCAGCTCATCGCCGAGGCGAAGCGCCTGTACCAATCGATCGTCGATGCGACCGCGGACCATCCCGAGTTGTTGCACGTCGGATACGCCCACGACGCCGCCAAGGAACTGTCGGAGGCCTCGCTCACGGCGGCGATGTTCGCCGGCGAGCCCTTGCCGGGTCACGATGACCTCGGTGTCGACCCCGTCCCGTACCTCCACGGGCTCGGTGAGACGGTTGGAGAGTGCCGGCGCCGGCTCCTCGACCAACTCAGGGCAGGGGACCTCGGATCGGCCGAGGAGCTGCTCGAGACGATGGACGCCGTCGTCGACACCCTGGCGTCGCTCGACTATCCCGACGGGATGACGAACAGCCTGCGCAGAACCACCGATGTCTCGCGTTCGCTGGTCGAACGATCACGCAGCGACCTCACCACGACCGTCGTCCAGGAGCGGCTCCGTATCCAGATCGAGTCGGGTGGGCGGCCGGCCTGATCCAGTGGGACGTCCCGACTCCGGGCGCTAACATCACGGCTTCCCCGGGGGTGTAGCTCAGCCCGGCAGAGCACTTCGTTCGCAACGAAGGGGTCACGGGTTCAAATCCCGTCACCTCCACGAGACGAGCCCCAGGTCTGAGACCTGGGGCTTGTTGGTTGCTTCGGGCCGGCGAAGCTGAGCTGCCCAATGCGACGTACGTCTGCCTGAGCCGGCCCCTCACGCGACCTGTCGGGCTCGGCTGTCGATCCACGAGGAGACGAGGTTCAGCAGGGCGGTGTCGACGGGTCGCTTCATCTGCTGCTTGTAGGTCTTCGTCGAGGCCGGGCCGTCGTCCGATCGCAGCAAGTGGGTGACGTCGTCGAGCACATGGCCTTCGAACGGGGTGGTGACGAGGTCTTCCATCAGCCTGATGTCTACGGGATCGGTCTGGACGTCCTTGCTGCCGGTGATGGCGAGAACCGGCGTCGAAACCCGTCGGAGGGAATCGGCCGGATCGTGCGCCATGAACTCTCTGAACCACTTGGCGTTGACCTTCACCAATTGGATCCGGGCCACGTCGGTCGTGGTGGCCTCGAGTTGCGAGAACCGCTTCTCCTGGGTCTTGGCCAGGTCCTGGCGCAGCACTTTCATGGCGAGCTTCACCGGGGTGGGGAGGGTGTCGGCGAGTTGCTCTGCCTGCCAGCGGAGGACGGCCTTGCCGGGCTGCGCCGCACCAGCGAGGAGTACGACTCCGGCGAGCGGCTCATCGGCAGCGAGCTCGATGGCGATGAGAGCGCCTTCACTGTGACCCACGACGAACACGGACGCCTGGTCGATCTCTGCGCGCTCGCGCAAAGCCGCAAAGCCGGCTCGAGCGTCCTCCACGTTGTCGAAGAAGCCGGCGGCTTTGTAGTCACCCTCGCTCCCGCCGACCCCGCGCTTGTCGTAGCGCAGCGATGCGATGCCCATGACGGCGAGATGGCCGGCCACCTGCTGCATCACACCCAACCGCGCCCGCTTCATGTTCGAGTCCCGGTCGATCGGGCCGGACCCACTCACGAGCACGGCGGCGGGTACCGGGGCGTCGGACATCGGGAGGGTGAGCGTGCCGGTCAGGGTGTGGCCGCCGGAGTGGAAGGTGAGGGGTGTGGTGTTCATGGCGATTCCTGTTCAATCGTCGTTACGTTCTCGGTCTTGATAACGTTATCATGGGTGATAACATTCTGTCAACGGCCATGACCGACGCTCGAGATCTCCTCCTCCACCCAATCCGCCTCCGGATCGTCCAGGCCCTGCTGGGGAGCCCGATGACGCCTCTCAGGCTGAAGGACGTGTTGGTCGACGTGCCGCAGGCCACGTTGTATCGCCACCTCAACCAGCTGCACGAGGGGGGTCTTCTCGAAGTGGTAGGCGAACAGCCGGTGCGAGGCGGCGTCGAGCGAACCTACGGCGTGGTTGCCGAGGCAGTCGCGCTGGGGCCGGACGACTACGAGGACGCCACGGCGGCAGACCACCTGCGATTCTTCACCACGTTCCTGGGAACGCTCATCGACGCATTCGGTGCCTACCTCGACGGGGGTTCTCCTGACTTCGTCTCCGACGGAGTCGGCTACCGGCAGATCCCGCTCTGGCTCTCCGATGAGGAGTTCGAGGAGATCGTCACGGCGCTCGGCAGCGCCGTGCGACCCGCTCTCGACAATCGCCCCGCGCCCGGGCGGCGGAGACGTCTCATCACGACGATCGTCATGCCAGATGTGCGGGCGCCCAGCCATCCCGATTGAACCTCCGCCAGGACCTCGAGTCGGTTCGTCGGCGGCAGGACGAGCGTTCGGAAACATCCTCTACGGCCCGTGTGCCGCCGGGACCGCATATATGGTGTCAGGGCTCGAAGTTCACGATGAGGGCCGCAGGAATGCGGCGGAGATGGTCAGGAGGTCGATGATTGTGGCGCAGGGCGTGGCTCACGTCGTCGGCGACCTGGTCGAGTCTCTTTGCGAAGAACGCTCCGAACCGGCGCAGATCGCGCGCTGGCGGCGGCATCTCGAGGGGATCGCGTCGGTGGCGTCCTTCGATCGGGGCGACGTGCTCATCGAACGTCACGCGCTCGCGGATAACATCCACTTCCTCGTCGCTGGGTCCGTGACCTACCGACACCTCGTGGTCGAGGACGACCGCGCAGAGACCATCTCTGCGGACGACATCGGATGGATGCCGATCGGGTGGTCATGTCTCGACTTCAGTCGGTACCGGGTGACCGCCGTCGCAGCGAGCGAAGGTCGGGTCCTGTCGCTGGCATTCGAAGCGTTACGCACCATGAGCGTCGACCAGCCCGATCTGTGGGCGCGTCTCTCAGAGTTCATGTTTCGAGTGAGCTCCCGCATGCTGTGGCTAGCCCGGGGGACTGGCGGACGAATCGCGCGCGTCGGGTCGGATGCGGCCAGGCTCCTCCAGGTCGAACCCGAGTCGGGGGCGCTCGAGCGCATGTACCGCCGTTCGGCTTCGCTGGCACCACTGCCGGAGGGTTGTAGAGCTTGGCTGGTCGAACACAGCCGGGCGTACCACGCCGGGGCCGACTCGGTGATCATCGACGAGCGCGACCCTGCCGATGGGCTGTGGCTGCTGCTGTCCGGTCGGGTCGCCCTGAGCTTCACGATCGACACCGACGAAGGAGAGCGAACTGCGGTCCGCTACGCCGTCCGGCCCGGCACGCTGCTCTGTTGGTCGGCCACGACCACCGCGCTCCCTGCCCCGTACCGGCTTCAGGCGACTCGTGATGCGACCGTGGCGTTCGTGCCGAGACAGGATCTGGCCGAGCTGGCCTCATCGCATCCCGAGTGGCTCGGGGCCATGTTTCGCCAGCAGCTGTGGCAGTTGCGCAACTATCTGATGTCGACCCGTACGCAATACAGCGGTGGAGCGACTGACGGGGGAATCGGCCTTCTCGATGACCTGATCGAGGACAGTATGCCCGCCCTGCCTGTCAACTCCCCTCTTCTCGGAGTCCCGTACCTGCTCGACAACTATCTGACCCGGGAGGAGGGCTTCGAACGCCTCTACCGCGCGCACTTCACCGGCACGGAAGGTGAGAGTGCAGTGGCCAGCCTGGCGCTCGACATCACGCGCGATCTCGAGCGATCACACCGGTTCTTCCAGGCGATGCAATCCACCTACCAGGCCGTCGTCGACAGTGACGATCTCGAGCCTGCCGAGCTCCGCAAGCTCTCGACTCGGTACTTCCGGGATGCCTTGACGCACGTGCCGTACGTGATCAGTGGGACGGAGAACCTGCCCGACGATCCGAACTGCATCTTCATCTACAACCACATGGCCTACGCGGAGGACTCGATCCTTCCCAACGGCTTCCTCTTCAACCCGGACTCGCACTTCGTTTCCAGCATCATCATGGAACCGAAGTACGGGGACGGGCTGCGCGTGTCCAGGACCAACGCGATCACCGAGTTCTGGCGGGCCGATTACTACGGCCGGCTGGGGCACATCGGTGTCGTGACGCCCGACTCGGGATGGCTCGACGAGACGCCCGAAGAGAAGGAGCAACGGAAGAACGCCTTCCTCGAGGACTGCATGAGCGTCCTGGCGAGCGGTCGTCCGTTCGCGATCGCTCCGGAGGGCACGATCACCGATGAGAACAGCGTGACCGAGCGATCGCCCGGCCCGATGAGGGCAGGCGCGTTCCTGATGAGCGGCACGTTCCCGAGCCGGCCGCGAATCGTTCCCGTGGCTCTCGCCAATTTCGACAAACCGGCCTACCAGGCCGTCTTCTCCTGTGTGATCAAGCCGTCGTTCACCATGGAGGACCGGGGCGTCGATGTCGAAGACAGAGAGGCGCTCGGCCAGTTCCTCGAGTCGTATCGCACCGAGTTCCGAAGCCATGTCGAGGAGGCGATCGAACTGGCCCGTGCGATCCAGGCGCCCGAGGCAGATCTCACCGGACTGATCACGAATCTCGGGGAAGTCGATCTGATCGACGAGGAGTTCGAATACGACGTCCGAGCCCTGGAGCTCGGAGTCGCGGCGACCAGGGCGCAGGCACCCACCGTGTTCTACGGGTCATCGACGATCCGCATGTGGCCTCGACTCGGTGAGAGTCTCGGGCTCTCCGACATCGTCAATCTGGGATTCGGAGGATCGACCTTCGAAGCGTGCAGGCGCTACTTCGAGCGCCTGGTGCTGCCGCACCAGCCCTCGAGACTCGTCGTGTACTGCGGTGACAACGACATCGCCCGGGGAGCGTCGGCGGATTTCGTGACCGACCAGTTCCGGCAGTTCGCCCAGATGGTGCACACCTACCTGAAGGACTGTGACTGCTGGTTCATCTCGATCAAGGCGAGTCCAGGCCGAGCGCAATTCTTCACCGCGATGGACCAGGCGAACAAGCAGATCGCCGCCGAGATCTCCCATCGCAACCAATGGCGGTACGTCGACTGGTTCTCAGCCATGCTCGATGAAGCCGGGAAGCCGAACGAGCTGTTGTTCACCGACGATCAGGTCCACGTGAACGAGGATGGGTATGCGCTGTTGGCGAAGCTCGTCGGGGAGGCCCTGACGAATACTGGCTGACACTCACGGCGACGGATCCCGTCCCGGAGCCCTGTTGTGCGGACTCACAACCGCAGCAATCGCGAGCCGCGTCGGCATCGCAATCGTCACCGGCTCTTCAGCCCTTGCCCCGCCGAGCCTCCCGGTCGGCGCCGTCCCTGATGGTGAATACCCGCCGTCCTCGGATATCGTTGACTGATGCGCCGATTCATCTCCTTGCTCGTGCTCGCTGCCGTGCTCGTTGCGTGCACCGACGGTTCGTCGTCCGACACCACCGCTACGACCTCGGCAACGGTGACCACCGGCACCACGCAGGCACCGACGACGACCGTCGCCGAGGAGACCACGACCACCGAGGAGATGTCCGACGTCACGCCGCTCGGCATCGACGAGCTCTCGCCCGAGCTACGTGCCGAGGTGCTCGAATTGGTCGCGCTGACCCAGGAGGTGCGGGAGCTGCGGTTCCTCGAGGCACCGGTCATCACGGTCGTCAGCGACGACGAGCTCGCACAACGCGTCCGCGATTCCATCGAAGAAGAGGTCGAAGATCTTGACGCGGACGAGGCGCTCTACGTGCTGTTGGGGCTGATCCCGCCCGACGCCGATCTGCTGGCGCTGTACACAGAGCTGTATGGCGAACAGGTGGCCGGCTTCTACGACGGCGACGAAGGTGAGCTGGTGATTCCCAGCAATGCCTCACTGACCCCGCTGCAACGTTCCACGTTGATCCACGAGTTGACCCATGCACTCACCGATCAGCACTTCGACATGTCGGCCAACTACGAGGCGCTCGTGGACGAAGAGCGGTTCGACGAGGCAGCGGCCTATCTCAGCGTCATCGAGGGCGATGCGACGCTGACCGAGATCCTCTACATCCAGGAACTTCCCGTGGCGGAGCAACAGGCACTCATCTCCGAATCGCTCGAGTCGGACTCGTCGGCCTTCGATGCCGCTCCCAGGTTCATTCGGGACTCGTTGATCTTCCCCTACCAGCAGGGGTTCGCGTTCACCCAGCGGCTCTTCCAGCTCGGGGGATTCGTCGAGATCGAGAAGGCCTACTCGAAGCCTCCGCTCTCGACCGAACAGATCATCGAACCCCGCGACTTCGGGCGCGATCTCCCGATCGAGGTGGCTGCACCCGTGCAGACGCTCGACGGCTACGAGTTGGTATACGACAGCGTCTGGGGAGAGCTCGGTTTCGACACGATGTTCGATCAGATCCTCGGCGACGATGCCTCCAGGACGGCCTCCGACGGTTGGGGCGGCGACCGGTACTCGTACTTCTTCGACGGCACCGAGGCGGCGTTCGTCCTCAACTACCGGGGAGACTCCGAACTGGATGCCGAGGAGATGGAGGCGGCGTTGCTCGACTACATCGGAGCCGCCATGGCCGTGGGTGGCCAGACCCAGGTCGCCGGATTCACCGCCTTCTCCGGCGACGACTTCGCCGCCGTTTCTCGCGACGGCAACGCCGTCACCTTCGTTGCAGCGAGCGATCCTGCGACCGGGACCCTGCTGATCGGGGGCTGACGGCCCCCTGGTCGCGACCGTCGGTGCTCGGTAGCGTGCGCACATGCGTGCGACCGACGTCGAGGTCTGTGGCCGGCCGTATCGAGCGGTTGCCGCCGAGTCCTTCTTCGATGCCCTGCTGGGCATCCATGCCGTGGACTCCGACGTCGATGCGATCGTGATTCCAGGGAGTTCGGTGCACGGTTTCACGCTGCGCCATCCGATCTGGGCATTCGGCGTCGACAGGCGCGGTGACGGCACCGCCGGGCGGCTGCTCCGCCCGGGGCGGATCCTGAGGTTTCCCGGAGCCGAGCATGTTCTCGAGCTGGTGCACGGCCTCGAGTGCGAGAACCGGCACCGATCCCACACGATTCGCTGGGCTGGCTAGCTTCGAGGACGAAGGAGGCGGCACATCTCCACCCTGTACCTCTGCGCAACCCCGATCGGCAATCTCGGAGACGTCTCCGAACGGCTCGCGGAAGTACTCCGATCGGTGGACGTCGTGTACGCGGAGGACACCCGTCGCACCGCCACGCTTCTCCGCTTCGTCGACTCCGACCGACCCGTCCGCAGTTACTTCGTCGGCAACGAGTCATTTCGGGTGACGGAGCTGGTCGAACGGCTGGCGAACGGTGAAGACGTGGCGCTGGTGACCGATGCCGGCACGCCCGTCGTGGCAGATCCCGGGGTGACGGCCGTTGCGGCGGCCGTCGAGGCCGGGGCAACCGTCACGGTGATTCCGGGTCCGAGTGCGGTGACCTCGGCGCTTGCCGTTGCCGGCTTCGGAGGCGATCGGTTCGTCTTCGAGGGGTTTCTGCCGCGACGGGGCGTGGAGCGCAGAACCCGAGCGGCCGAGATCGCCCGGGAGGTCCGACCGATCGTGCTGTTCTGCTCGCCCCGTCGCGTCACCGACGATCTCGCCTTGATCGCCGAAGAAGCCGGAGGTGATCGGCGGGTCTGCGTGTGCCGCGAGTTGACCAAGCAGTTCGAAGAGATCTGGCGCGGCACGATCGACGAAGCGGTCGAGCACTGGACCGCGACGCAGCCAAGAGGCGAGTTCACCGTGGTGATCGAAGGAGCTCGCACGGCGGACGAGGTCTCCCTCGAGCAAGCGATCGAGCGGGCGCGGTTCCTCGTGGAGGCCGGGGCGTCGAAATCCGAGGCGGCCCGGCAGGTCGCGAGCGAGACCAGCTTTGCCAAGAAACCGATCTACGACGCGCTGATCTGAATCAAGGCCGACATCGGCGACGCCGTCCCGGTCGGGTCTGTATGGTGACGCGACCGGCCTCAGGGGAGACACCACGCATGGAATCAGGGATCGCTCGCAAGATCGACGATCTGGGTCGGATCGTGATTCCCGCAGAGACGCGCCGGCTGTTCAACATCCGTGAAGGAGACCAGCTGTCGATTTCGATCGACGGCTCATCGATCGTTCTCCAGAAGCTCGAGAACACGTGCATCTTCTGCGGGTCGACCGATTCCGTGATCTCCTTCCACGGAAAAGGCCTTTGCTCCAGCTGCAAATCCCAACTGTCGAAGTAGAGATGACAGACGACAGATGACGGGCCTCTCGGCCGGTCGCCATCCCGCCGGTATCGAGCTGACGGCTGACAGCCGATAGCCGACAGCACCACCGGCAGCATGCGAGTGAGCTCCTCCGACCGCCTACCGTGACGCAGATGTGGGTCGACACACACTGTCATCTCCAGCTGGATGGGCGTGACCCTGTCGAACTGATGGATCGTGCGACGGATGTCGTCTGGATGGTGGTGCCCGGCGTCGATCTCGAGTCATCGCACGCGGCCGTCGAACTCGCAGCCGAACACCCCGGGCGGCTGAAGCCGACGGTCGGATTGCATCCGCACGACGCCGAACACTGGCCCGCCCAACGAGCCGGCTTGATCGGCCTCATGCCCGCTGCTGCCGCAATCGGCGAGACCGGATTGGACTACTACCGCAATCTCGCTCCGAAGGACGACCAGCGGGCGTCGTTCGCTGCACACATCGAACTCGCCGTCGAACACGATCTGCCGCTCGTCGTCCACTGTCGGGATGCCTTCTCGGACGTGTACGAGATGCTCGGTGAGGCCGACCTCGGCGAACGGGCGGTACTCCACTGTTGGACCGGTGGGAGCCGCTGGACGAAACGGTTCCACGAGCTGGGGGTGACCTTCTCGTTCGCCGGCCCGGTGGCATTCGAAACCGGGGAGACGATCCGGATCGGGGCCGTCCATGCCGACCCGGCCCGGTGTCTCGTGGAGACCGACACCCCGTATCTCAGCCCGCCCCCGTATCGAGACGAGCAGAACGAGCCGGCACGAGTGGCGATCGTGGGTGCTGCACTCGCCTCGGTGTGGGATCTCGACGTCGCGGCGGTCGCCGAGCTGACGACGGCACACGCCGCCCGGGTCTTCGGAGCCCCGGCGTGACTCCGGGCGGTGTTCAGTCTCGGTCGGAAGTGAAAGCGCTGCTCTTGCGCCACGGCCTGTCGCCAGACAAACGCCTCGGGCAGCACTTCCTCGCCGACCCCAACATCACGCGCAAGATCGCGGGTCTCGCGCAGGTCGGGCCTGGAGACAAGGTCGTCGAAGTCGGGCCGGGCACGGGCACGCTGACCGTGGCGCTCGAACAGACCGGTGCTTCGGTGACCGCGATCGAGGTCGACGAGTCCCTCCGTCCCATCCTCGAAGAAGTCACGAACGCAACGCTCGTGTTCGCCGATGCCGCAGACCTCGACTTGGCCGAGGTGCTTGGTCCGGGCGATTGGACGTTCGTGTCGAACCTGCCGTATAACGTCGGAACGTCGATCGTGCTCGATGCGTTGAGGGGCGTCCCACAGATCCGACGGTTCGTCGTGATGGTCCAACTCGAGGTGGCGGAACGGCTCGTGGCGATGCCAGGCAGCAAGACGTACGGGCTGCCTTCGGTCGTCACCAGCCTGCATGGTGTCGGGCACATCGCCCTACGAGTGCCACCACAGGTCTTCGTGCCGGCGCCCCGCGTCGGGTCCGCAGTCGTGGTCATCGATCGAAGGCCGGCCCACCGGCTGGCGCCTCGGGCGATCGAGATCGCTGCGAGTGCGTTCAATCAGCGACGCAAGATGCTCCGTAGGTCGCTGGCCGGGACCTTCTCCGATCCGATCGGCGTCGCCGAGCGGGCCGGACTCGAGCCGACCGTCCGACCCGAAGACCTCGACCCGACCGACTTCATTCGACTCGCGGAAGCCGAAGCGGCCCAGGAGGCCGACAGTGGATGAGCTCTGGTCGGCGCCTGCGAAGGTCAATCTGTCGCTCCGCGTCGGGCGCCCGAGATCCGATGGCTATCACCCGCTCGATTCGCTGGTTCAGACGATCGACTGGGCCGACCAGCTGCACTTCTTGGACGCCGAGGAGGACGAACTCCGAATCGATGGGGCCGATCTGCCAGCGGGCGGCGACAATCTGGTCTGGAAGGCGATCGAGTCGCTCGGCGTCGAGAATCGCTCGCCGATCGAGGTCACGCTCGAGAAGCGGATTCCTTACGGCGCAGGACTCGGAGGTGGCTCGTCCGATGCGGCCTCTGCGATCGCCGCGCTCGGCGCCCGATACGGCGTCGGGGCTGGGGCACGAGCCAATGCTGCGCTGCGGACCGGCGCCGATGTCACCTTCTTCCTGAGTGGGGGATCGGCCCGGATGGAAGGGATCGGGGAGCGCATCACCCGCCTCGACCCGCTCGCAGGCTTCGTCGTGGTGGTCGTCGTGCCCGAGTACCGGCTCTCGACGCCCGAGGTCTATCGCTCGTGGGATCGGCTCGAGTGCCCGACCGGTCGGATCGTCGACGCCCGCCTCCTGCCACCGGCGCTGCGTGAATTCGAGGTGATCAACGATCTGACTCCCGCAGCGGTGGCGGTCGAACCCGCGCTGGGCGACCTCTTCGCCGATCTGTCGAATCGATGGGAGCGCCCGGTGATGATGTCAGGGAGCGGATCGGCGGTCTTCGCCTGTTTCGCCGACCTCGACGAGGCAACCCACGCAGCCGCCTCGGCCACCGATGCCGGCATGACCCGAGCGTGTGCTCTCACCTCTCGCGGCGTCCACCGCCTCGACCGCTGACCGCTGTCGTCATGACATCAGTGGGCGGTCAGTGGCCACGGGGATCGGGCTCGCGTGTTGGATTGGCGGCCGGCGCAGAAACGCCCGAAGCTGATGGGGGCGACCTTCAGCCGGCGGGAACGACGGTGCCGCGGGTGGTGTCGAGCCAGTAGGCGGCGGGCATCGGCATCCGCTTGAAGAACTCGGCCGTGGGGACCCCGGTGATCGAGTTGACGAGCACGCTGATCGCCAATCCGTGACCGACGAAACACGTTCGTGATGGCATCCCCATGGTCGCCCATGTCATTCGGTCCAGCACGTCCTCGCGTCGCTCCCATTCCGTCAACCACTCGCCGGACAGCCATCCGTGCGAGTCGGATCGGAGCTCCGCGACGTCCTCATAGAAGGGGCGATCGGCCTCGGTGAGTCTTTCGTCGACCGTGAACTCGCCGAACGCGTGCCGTGCCGTCTCCGCGGCCTTCGGCTGCGGGCTCGCCCGCACGTCGAGCACATCGGTACGGAGCGCCAGACCCAGCGTCTTCGCAGCGGCGATGCCGCGTTGTGACAGTGGCCAGTCGGCGTGTGGGAGCGTCGGATCGATCGCCGGTGCGGCGTGCCGGACGAGGAGCAGAAGGGCCATCAGGCGATCATCCGCTCACATGTCGACGGCAGACGCCGCGGTCGAACACTTCCATTGCGTCGTGCCGGCATACCGACTCCCTCGAACACGTTGGCCTCGGGCGAGTCTCGTCGCTGAACGGACGCTCCACAAGCATCATGTGGCGCAAAGCATCGTCACGCCGGACGAGGCACCATCCGCAGCGAACGGTCACGAGACCGTCGAGCCTTTGTATGGCATTCGTCGCACGTCGCACGTCGCACGTCGCACGTCGCATATCGCACGGCGGATGGCGAGCGGGAGCGCGGGCAACCGACGCTCTACACTTCCTCGCGGCCACCCTTGGGGGGTGGTGTAACTGGCAGCACGACGGGTTTTGGTCCCGTTAGTACGGGTTCGAGTCCTGTCCCCCCAGCCACGCACCGACCAACCAATCGCCGCCGTTCGAGAGGGATCCCCATGTCGCACACCGCCGTCATCCTCGCTGCAGGCAAGGGCACTCGGATGAAGTCGGACCTGCCGAAGGTGATGCACACGATCGCCGGTCGCAGCATGCTCTCATGGGTGATCGACGCCGTGCAGGCGACCGGTCCTGCCCGGATCGTCGTCGTTGTGGGGCACGAGGCGGGGCAGGTCGTCGGATCGTTGCCCGACGGAGTCGAGCACTGCGTCCAATCCGAACAGCACGGGACCGGACATGCGGTCAGTGTTGCCCTCGAGCACCTCGGTGAGCTCGAGGGTGATGTGCTGGTTCTGCCCGGCGACACTCCTTTGATAGCCGGTGACGATCTCCAACGGCTCCTCGATGAGCATCGATCGGCGCACAACGCAACCACTGTGCTCACCGCGATCCTCGACGACCCTCACGGCTACGGCAGGATCGTTCGCGACGATCACGGACATGTGACCGCGATCGTGGAACAGAGCGACGCCGACGCCGCCATCGATGCCATCACCGAGATCAACGCCGGCATGTACGTCTTCGATGCCACCGAGCTCACCGAGGACATCGCAGCCCTCCAGTCCGGCAATGCCCAGGGTGAGTACTACCTGACCGATGTCGTTGCCGCAGTGGTTTCGCGTGGGCACACTGCCGGAGCGGTTGCAGCCGACCCCGACTCCGTCATGGGCGTCAACACCCACCGCCATCTCGCCACCGCGACCGCCCTGCGCCGCGAGCGGATCAACGGTGAGCTGATGGATTCCGGCGTGCATATGGAGGACCCGTCGACGGTCTACATCGATCACGGTGTCGTGGTGCAGCCGGGTGCGAGCATCCGTCCGAACGTCCATCTCAGCTCGGGCACCATCGTCGAGTCCGACGCCATCGTCGGTCCCGACGTGTCCGCCGACGCCTCCACAATCAGGGCTGGTGCGCACGTGTGGTACGCCGTGCTGCGAGGGGCCCGGGTCGGGCCCAAGGCCGAAGTGGGGCCATATGTGTCGTTGCGACCGGATGCGGAACTGAGCGAAGGGTCGAAGGCGGGCACGTTCGTGGAGATCAAGAAGTCGGTCGTCGGCCCGGGGGCGAAGGTCCCGCACCTCTCGTACATCGGTGACGCAACGATCGGTGCTCGCACCAACATCGGGGCCGGCACGATCACCGTCAACTACAACGGCTACGAGAAATTCCGCACCGAGATCGGGGAGGACGTCAAGATCGGATCCGACACGATGCTTGTCGCCCCGGTCGTCATCGGAGACCGGGCGATGACCGCCGCCGGCTCCGTGGTCACAGAGGACGTCGAGGCGGATGCGATCGCCTTCGGCCGGGCTCGTCAGGTGAACAAGCCCGGTCTCGCCGCGCGTCTGCGGGCTCGCTACCGTGGTGATTCCGGCCAGTGATGAGCCAAACGGAGGGCTGAGTTCGTGGACGTCGTCAGCAGAAACCGACTCATGCTGTTCTCGGGCAGTCAGAACCGCGAGCTCGCCGAGGAGGTCTCCGATCTTCTCGGGGTCGCATTGGGTGGCCTGGAGTCGCACAAGTTCGCCAATGACGAGATCTACGCCCGCCCGACCGAGAGTGTCCGCGGTGCCTCGTGCTTCGTCATGCAGAGCCACACCCGGCCGATCAACGACGCGATCATGGAGCAGTTGATCATCATCGACGCGTTGCGCCGGGCGTCGGCGCGACGGATCACCGCAGTGATGCCGTTCTACGGGTACGCCCGGCAGGACAAGAAGGTGATGCCGCGGGAGCCGATCACCGCCCGGTTGGTGGGGGATCTGTTCATGACGGCAGGCGCAGACCGGCTCGTGTCGGTGGACCTTCACACCGGGCAGCTCCAGGGGTTCATCGAGAAGCCGTTCGACCATCTCACCGCCCTCCCCATCATCACGGAGTATCTGCGAGAACACATCGCCGGCCCCACCACCATCGTCTCGCCCGACTCCGGCGGTGTGAAGCGCGCCGAGAAGTACGCCCGGCGCCTCGATGCCAGTGTGGCGTTCGTCTACAAACGCCGCGACCCGGACAAGCACAACGAGTCCGCCGCGCTCGAGGTGTCCGGCCAGGTCGCCCATCGCCATGTGGTCATCGTCGATGACATGATCGACACCGCCGGTACCGTCTGCAACGCCGCCGAGATGGTCAAAGAGCAGGGCGCGTTGAGCGTTCGGATCGTCGCCACACACCCGATCTTCTCGGGACCGGCGGTCGACCGGATCAAGAACGCTCCGGTCGAGGAGGTGATCGTCACGAACACACTTCCCGTGTCCGAGGACGCCTTGCAGATCGACAAGATCCGGGTGGTGTCCATCGCCCCGATCATCGCCGAGGCCCTCCAGGCGATCTTCATGGACTCCAGCGTCTCCGAGATCTTCCTCGGCGACAATCTCTGAGGCGGCTCCTTCCACGTGAGACGTGAGACGTGAGACGTGAGACAGCGAGCGCAGCGAGCTAGTCCATCGGGGGGAGGACGATCACTTCGCCGGGGTAGATCACGTCGGGATTGCCCGAGCGGAGTTCGGGGTTCGAGTTGATCACCTCCCGCCAGTACGGAGCGATCTCGTGATCGGCCGCGGGCCGGCCGAGCACCTCCGACACGCGCCGTTCGGCCAGCGCCCACAGGTGGTCGCCTTCCGTCACGATCACCTCGAGATGTGCATCGGCCCGGATGGAGATCGAGTCGACCGGAGCGGGCGCCGCGACCTCGGGTCGTGTCGCCGGCGGCGGTGGTGGGACCAACTTCTCCAGCGCGGCCTCGTCGAGTGCCGTGAGGTCGATGATCTGGTCTGGGGTGTCGGCGTCTTCGGCGTCCAGGCGGCTCGCAATGGGGTCGGAGGTCGCGACCACCGGGGGATCGGAGAGTTGGCTCGTCACGGCGATCGCCGGGCCGGCGAGGGCCGAGATCGCAATCGTTCCGATGACGAGGCGGTCGGTGACTCTCCGTACCGCGGGGAGCGTGAAGACGGACGTCGCATCGATCAGACGGGCGATGCCCGAAAGCCGAGCCAGGAGATAGGTCGCCGATGAGATCGCCAACCAGTAGGCCCCGACGAGCGCAACGTAGCGCAGCACCGCGGCGAGGGCATCCTCGATCCTGCTCCGCCGAGCCCATCCGTCGAGATCTGCGAAGTCGATGCGGAGCCACTCGAGTGATCCGAGACGATGCAGTGCGATCACTGCAGCCGCCGGGAGGACGATGGCGACCGATGTCCCGAGAAGGGCACGCCAACGCAGGTTGCGTTTGGAGCTCACGGGGAACAATGTAGGACAGGTCGGGCAGTGGTTCCAGGGGTCTACCCTGGCGGAATCAGCAGAGGAGCGCGTTTCATGAAGGTCAAGATCGGTATCGCAGAGTCGAGCCGGGTGGTCGAACTGGAGGTCGACGACGTCGACGCTTTCGAGAAGATGCTCGAACGAGAGTTCGGTGGCGGCCCCGGCCTGATCTGGTTCGAAGACACCAAGGATCGAAGGATTGGAGTCCCGAAGGATCGGATTGCGTTCGTCGAGATCGACAAAGAGGACGCCCGGCCGGTCGGATTCGGCGGCTGAGAATGAGAAAGGCCCCGGTGATCCGGGGCCCGAGTCTCATGTCGACTTCGTCTCAGATGCTGCGGCGTCGCCGGTCGGCGAGCCAGCGCTTACGCAACCGGCGCCGCTCGTCCTCGGCGTAGCCGCCCCAGACGCCGGCTTCCTGGTTCGTTTCGAGCGCGTACTGGAGGCATTCCTCGTTCACGGGGCAGCTGGCGCAGATCTCCTTCGCCGCTGCGATCTGGGCCACGGCGGGGCCGGTCGATCCCACGGGGAAGAACAAGGTCGGGTCTGAATCGCGACACTCTGCGAGCGTCCGCCAATCAGTCGTTACTGTGAGCACGGAGGGTTCCTTTCCGATGGCGCGCCGTCGAGCGGCGGGATCACTATGCGTGTGAGGATCCTGTTTCGGGCGCACCGAAACACACCTGATTTGAGTGCTTGCACCGCGAACGCTACATACGGTTTGGGGTTACTGCAATGAAAATGTTGAACTTTTTTTCCAACCCATGGTGAAAATTCTCGGACATCGGGGAAATCCGGCGATTCACCCTGACAACACGCTGCTGGGCATCGAATCGGCGGCTGGTTTGTGTGACGGCGTGGAGATCGATTTCCGGCGATGTGCGACCGGCGAGTTGGTCTTGAGCCACGATCCGGCGGTCTCCGGACGGGTGGTGTCGGAGACCTCGCTGGATGTCCTGGTCGAGCAGTACGGGGTGGCCACGGCCAAGGCGCTCTTCGAACTCGATCTGGACGCCGATCTCGATCTCGAGGTCAAGAACTGGCCCCTGGACCCCGGATTCGAAGGGGATCATGCCATCGGCCTCGACGTCGCGGCCTACGCACGTCCACGGGATGTAGTCACGTGCTTCTACTGGCCGACCGTCGACGCCGTGAAGGCGATGATGCCTCACGTCGCGACGGGGCTGCTGTTCGAGAGCGACGTCGTTTGGGCCGCCGCACTCAACCATGCCTTGCGATACGAACACGGCACACTCGCACCACACCACACCCTCGTCGATCATGATCTCGTCAATGCGGCCCACGAGCACGCGATCGACGTGGCGGTCTGGACCGTCGACGATCGGGCACTGACAAGGAGGTTGATCGAGATGGGTGTGGACACGATCATCACAAACAGACCCGCCGACGTGATGGGCTGGGTACAGGAGGACTTCACATGAGTATCACAAGCGACCTCGCCGCCGAATTGAAGGATGCGATGTTGAGCAAGGACGCCCGTCGGCGCGACGTGATCCGCCAGGTGCAGACCGAGATCACGCTGGCCCGCAGTGAGCCCGGCTACGACAAATCGAAGGACGACGAGATCGTCCAGGGTGTCATCGAGTCGTATTCGAAGCGGATGCAGAAGTCGATCACCGAATACGAGGGCTACGGTGAACGCGGGGCCGACATGGCCGAAAAGCTGAAGTTCGAGGTCGAGTACCTGAGCAGATGGATGCCGCAGAAGCTCGACGAGGCCGCAACCCGTGCCCTGATCGAATCCAAGATCGCCGAGCTGGGTGTCGCCGGCGACGACAAGGCCGCCGGCCGGGTCACGGGGATGATCATGAAAGACCACAAGGACGAGGTCGACGGCGCTCTCGTCAACCGCCTCGTCCGCGAGCTCCTCTCCTAGGCGACCTGAACTCGTTTGCCGCTTCGTTTGTCCCCTCTTTGGGGGACGGGCTGCCCTCTCGGGCAGCCAGGGGGGAGTCGTGGCCCGGCTTTGCGCGTGCTGCGCTCAAACCCCCCATGGCTTGCTGGCGCAAGCCTGTTCCCCCTGAGGGGGAACAAACAGAGCCGCCAGGCGAGCCTATGAGGCTTTCTTGGTGGCTTCGACGGAGGCCTTGAGGGCTTCGAGCAGGTCGACGACCTTCGTGGGCTCGGGGGTGTCGGTGGCGACGATCTCCTCGCCGGCGATCTTCTTGGCCGCCAACTCCTCGACCGCCTCTCGAGTGGTGTCGACCCACTCGGACGGATCGAACTCCCGTGTCAGGTTCTCGATGATCGAGGCGGCCATCGCCTTCTCTTCTTTGCGGATCTCGACCTCGGTGTCCAGGACGTCGAATTCGGCCGGTCGGACCTCGTCTGGCCAGTGCATGGTCTCCATGACGATCATGTCCTCGTCGGTGACCCGGATCACCGCCATGTGCTGCTTCTCGCGGATGGCGACCTTCGCCAGGGCGATGCGGTTCGACTCCTTGAGTGCCTCGGCGAACAGCTTGTAGGCCTTGATCCCAGTGGTGTCCGGGGCCAGGTAGTACGAGGAGCGGTAGTACATCGGATCGATCTCGGACTCGTCGACGAACTGGACGACGTCGACGATCTTGGCCCCACCCGTCGGCGTCGCCGACTCGAGTTCCTCATCGCTGAACACGACGTACTTGCCTTTGTCGACCTCGTAGCCGCGGACGATGTCCGCGTACTGCACTTCCTCGCCGTCAGCCTCGGCAACCCGCTTGTAACGGATGGGAGAGTGGTCCTTCTCTCGCAGCTGTTTGAACTTCGGTGTCTTGTTCTCCGTGGCCGAATACATCGAGACCGGGATGGTCACCAGCCCGAAGGAGATCGCCCCGTTCCAAATCGATCGCATCCGACGACGATACCGCTTTTCGCGACCCGGTGGGCCTCGACGGGTCTGCCGGCGTCTGATGCTCAGTGCTGTCAGCCGTTCGCTATCAGCTATCCGCTCGCGGCGACTGCGGCCGGTTCAACGAGCACGTTGGCGGGTTTGCCAACGATTGGACCAAGTCAAGATGCCGAGCATGGCGATGACTCCGAGGACGGCACCGACGATCGAGAGAAGCGGATCGCATGCGACCTCATTCGCCATCAGCGATCCGCACTCGGGGCCGAAGGGGTCCTCGGTCACCGGGTAGATCGTCGCCAACACGAACAGCGCTCAGTGCCCAGCGGTCCGAAGATCCACAGACGCGTCGTTGTGTTCGATGTGGGCGGACTCACGCAACTCACAATATCCCGGCTCTGCACGGCAAGCAGGACGCAGCGAACACGGAGGAAGCGTCGCCTGCAGACCTGAGAACACGGGCGGCACGTCGGCGGCGAGCATCGTTCTTCGACTGGGCAGCGAATGCGCCGCATGGAGCCGATGGCCGAAAGCTGACAGCCGATGGCCGCGAGCGAAGCGAGCCGGTACCCCCGGCAGGATTCGAACCTGCGCACCCGGCTGTGGTGGCAGCCCGGTGCTCTGTGGTTGGTGTGAGTACCCCCGGCAGGATTCGAACCTGCGCACCCGGCGTTGTGGCAGCCCGGTGCTCTGGTGGCGGAGTTGGTCTGGCACCTCCGGAGGCCGGTGCTCTATCCCCTGAGCTACGGGGGCTTGGGGTGAGGGGTGAAGTGTAGCGGCGGGGTGGTAGGCGGGATTCGGGCCTGCGCACCCGGCGTTCTGTAGAGCCCGGTGCTCAGGAAGCGGAGTTGGTCTGCCCTCCGGAGGCCGGTGCTCTATCCCCTGAGCTACGGGGGCTTGGGGTGAGGGGTGAAGTGTAGCGGCGGGGTGGTAGGCGGGATTCGGGCCTGCGCACCCGGCGTTCTGCAGAGCCCGGTGCTCAGGAAGCGGAGTTGGTCTGCCCTCCGGAGGCCGGTGCTCTATCCCCTGAGCTACGGGGGCTTGGGGTGAGGGGTGAAGTGTAGCGGCGGGGTGGTAGGCGGGATTCGGGCCTGCGCACCCGGCGTTCTGTAGAGCCCGGTGCTCTCGTAGGGGCGACACTCGTGTCGCCCGCGGCGCATCACATCGAACCCGTAGCGCACCAGCAGGCGCGCTCCTCGGTCGATCGCGTCTGGCGTGATCGGGAAGTCAGGTACGGCCCGGGCTGCGGGCGCCGCGAGCGGACGCCCCTACCGCGAGCGAAGCGTATGACGAGGCACCTCTTGCGTCGCTGCAGGTGCAGAGCGCCGCCAGGGCGCAGGACGCGGTGGCGCACACGGATGCCGAATGGACTACAACGCGCAGCGTGTGGCGCAGAGCGGATTGCTGACGGCGCAGGGCGCAAAGCGGAGATCGCACTGCGGTGATCCGCCTAACCTCGCGAGTTCGTCATCAACGGAGAGATCGTGCGTGTCGGAGTAGGAATCCTCGGTGGAGGAACGGTGGGCGGGACGCTCGCGCGCAAGCTGCTGGCCGATCGCGAGACCATCGCCGCCAAGTCGGGTGTCGAGCTCGCGCTCGTCAAAGTCGCGGTCCGCGACCTGAGCCGGGAGCGTCCGTTCCCGTCCGAATACGCCACCGACGATCTCGAGTCGGTCGTGGATCATCCCGATGTCGGGCTGGTGGTCGAGTTGATGGGTGGGATGGAGCCGGCGGGCGATCTGATCCTGCGGGCGCTCGCCGCCGGCAAGCCGGTGGTGACGGCCAACAAGGCGCTGATCGCCGAGCGGGGCCCCGAGATCTTCGAGGCGGCGAGCGAAGCCGGTGTCTCGATCCTCTTCGAGGCGGCGGTCGGCGGGGGCATCCCGCTCATCCGGCCGCTGTCCGAGTCGCTCGCCGGGGAGCGCCTGGATCGAATCCTGGGAATCGTGAACGGCACGACCAACTACATCCTGAGCGCCATGGACTCAGAGGGCGCCTCGTATGCCGACGTGCTGGCGGAGGCCCAGCGACTCGGATACGCCGAGGCGGATCCGACCGCCGATGTCGGTGGGGGCGATGCGGCCGCCAAGGCGACCATCCTCGCCGGGCTGGCGTTCGGCGTGTGGGTGGAGGCCGGCGCGGTCCACACCGAGGGGATCGACGGTATCGACACCCAGGACATCGACTTCGCTCGCGACCTCGGGTACTGCGTGAAGCTGCTCGCCGTCGCCGAGTCCATCGACTCGGGTGTATCGGTCAGGGTGCATCCGACGCTGGTGCCGCTCGACCATCCGCTGGCGAACGTCAGAGGCGCCCACAATGCCGTGTTCGTGGAGGGCCCCGACATCGGTGATCTGTTGTTCATGGGACCCGGCGCCGGAGGCGGCCCGACGGCGACCGCGGTCCTCGGAGATGTCATCGACGCCGCCAGGGACCTCCTCGCGGGCACCCGGGTCGCCCCGAGAGTGAAGCTGGGTGCGGGTTCCGTCGTCCCGTTCGGCGAGATCTCCTCCAAGTGGTACCTCAGGCTCGAGGTGGCCGACGCGCCCGGGGTGCTCGCCCAGATCGCCGGCGCCTTCGGCGAGCACGGGGTCTCGATCATGTCCGTCTGGCAGGACGGTCGGGGCGACGATGCCACGCTCCTGTTGGTGACGCACGATGCTCCCGAGGCCGCCCATCAGGCAGCCGTGGGGGCGCTCGACGGCCTCGAAGCCGTGAAGCAGGTGGCAGCAGTCATCCGCGTCATCAGTCCCCAGCCCTGATGCGATACATATCGACCCGGGGTCGGGCGCCTGTGCTCGACTTCGACGATGTGCTGCTCGCCGGGCTCGCCTCCGATGGCGGACTCTATGTGCCGGAGTCGATCCCAACCCTCGATGAGATGCCGGACGCTTCGGACGGGTACGCAGCCGTGGCAGCTCAGGTGATGCGTCCGTTCGTCGGTGAGGGGGTCGTGGCCGATCGGCTGGAAGCGTTGTGTGCGGAGGCCTATGGCGGATTCGCCGATCCTCGAGTTGCTCCATTGACCCAGATCGAGGACGAGCTTTTCCTGCTCGAGCTGTTCTGGGGGCCGACGCTGTCGTTCAAGGACTACGCCCTGCAGTTGGTGGGGCGGATGTTCGACGTCGTCCTGACCGACCGGGGCAGCCGCGTGCTCGTGCTGGGGGCGACCTCGGGCGACACGGGCTCTGCGGCGATCGCCGGCTGCGAAGGCCGCGGGGCCATCGACGTGGTCATCCTGTATCCAGAGGGGCGGGTCTCCGACGTCCAGCGACGCCAGATGACCACGGTGCAAGCAGCGAACGTGAGGGCGGTGGCGGTCGAGGGCACGTTCGACGACTGCCAGGACCTGGTCAAGGCGGCATTCGGTCGGGCGGACGTTCGCTCCCGGCACTCGCTGGCCGCGGTCAACTCGATCAACTGGGCACGTGTCATGGCCCAGACCGCCTATTACTGGTGGACGGCGGCCACGCTCGGTCGTCGCTTCTCGGTCGCAGTCCCGACCGGCAACTTCGGGAACGTGCTGGCCGCGTGGGTCGCTCGACAGATGGGGGCACCGATCGACCGTCTGATCGTGGGAAACAACGTCAACCACGGCCTGTCGACCCTGATCTCGACCGGGAGGCTGCCCCTCGACGCGGTGTCCGCCAGCCTCGCACCGGCGATGGACATCGCCATCCCGTCCAACCTCGAGCGGTATCTGTTCGAGCTGTTCGATCGTTCACCCGAGAGGACTGCGGAGGCGCTCGGCTTGTTCCGGGAGCAGGGTGAGCTGGTCATCGACGAGTTGGCCCACCGCCGGATGAAGTCTGTCTTCGATGCAGGGTGGGTCGACGATGCCCGGATCGAGAGCACCATGCGCGCCGTCGCCGACGACTACGGGATGGTGATCGATCCTCACACGGCGGTCGGATGGGACGTCGGCCTCCGGCTCCGAAAGACTGCCGAGACGCTCGTGGTCGTGTCGACGGCGCACCCCGCCAAATTCTCGGACGCGGTTCGACGCGCCACCGGAGGGGTTCCGGAGCTTCCTGCGAGGGCGGCGCACGTGCTGGAGCTCCCGGAGCGGCTGTATCGACTCGACCCGAGCCTATCTGCGCTCGAGTCGATGCTCGACGAGGTCGGCAGTTCGTCGGGTTCTTGACTGCGGAGTTGCCTGACCCGAACTGTTTGCTATCATTTCGCCCATCGAATCTCCCAACGGACAGATTCGATATCCCCTTTTCCCGGGACTCCCGCGTATGCGCTCGTGCAGAGCGCCGCGACCCCGATCCACATCGCCATCGTGGCGGCCTGAGAGGAGCACATGAGCACCAGGGCCCAACTCCAGAACAAATCGGTTGGTGAGTTGCGAGAGATCGCAAGCGCCGCCGGCATCGAAGCCGAGGGACTTCAGAAAGCGAAGATCATCGCCGCCCTCGTCGAGGCCGGCAAGGCGGCTTCGAACGGCAGTGACCCAACCGAGAACATCGAACTCCCGGCAGCGACGCCGCGCCGTGAGGAGCATCGATCTGGAGACGACGGTGAGGGCTCCGATTCCGATGACGGCGACGACCGGGAACAGGACACCAGGAGCGACGGCGGTGGCGACAACGGTGGACAGGCCAGGGGTGGCCAGGGCGGTGATCGCCAGGGCGGTGATCGCGACGGCAATCGCGACGGAGGGAACCGGAACCGCAAGCGCCGGAACCGCAGCCGCAACCGCAGTCAGGACGAGGATGTCCCTGAGGGCGAGCAGGAAGTTCGCGAGGGGATGCTGGACATCCTTCCGGAGGGCTACGGATTCCTTCGAGTCACCGGGTATCTGCCCGGAGACAAGGACGTGTACGTGTCGGCCAGCCAGGTGCGCAAGTTCGGGCTCCGCAAGGGCGACGTCATCAGAGGCCCCGTCCGGGCGCCGCGTTCGCAGGAGAAGTTCGCTGCGATCACCCGCATCGAGACAGTCAACGAGCTCAACGTCGAGGAGGCTCGCAAGCGCCCCAAGTTCGAGAAGCTCACCCCGCTCTTCCCCGACCAGCGGCTCAAGCTCGAGATCGAAGGCAAGACCGACTCCACACTGACACGGATCGTCGACCTGATCGCACCGATCGGAAAGGGACAGCGTGGCCTGATCGTCTCGCCGCCCAAGGCCGGAAAGACGACCGTTCTCAAGGAGATCGCCCAGTCGATCACGACCAACAATCCCGAGTGCTACTTGATGGTGGTGCTGGTCGACGAGCGCCCCGAAGAGGTCACCGACATGCAACGGTCGGTGAAGGGCGAGGTCATCTACTCCACGTTCGATCGCCCGGCCGAAGAGCACACCCAGGTGTCCGAGTTGGCGATCGAACGCGCCAAGCGTCTCGTCGAGACCGGCGTCGACGTCGTCATCCTGCTCGACTCGATCACCCGTCTCGCCAGGGCACACAACCTCGCCACCCCGGCCTCGGGCCGGATCCTCTCCGGTGGTGTCGACAGCCAGGCGCTCTATCCGCCGAAGCGGTTCTTCGGTGCTGCCAGGAACATCGAGGAGGGCGGCAGCCTGACCATTCTCGGGACGGCGCTGGTCGAGACCGGCTCCAAGATGGACGAGGTCATCTTCGAAGAGTTCAAGGGCACCGGCAACATGGAGCTCCGGCTCGATCGCAAGCTCGCCGACAAGCGGATCTACCCTGCGATCGACATCGAGGCGTCGGGAACACGACGTGAAGAATTGCTGTTCGACAGACGTGAGCTGGCTCAGGTGTGGAAACTCCGGAGAGTTCTGCTCGCCCTCGACCCGGGCGCAGCACTGGAACTGCTCACCGACCGGCTCAAGAACAGCGCATCGAACAGTGAGTTCCTCGACGATGTCGCCAAGAGCGGCAACTGAGAGGGAGAGAGGAAGACATGAAGGCCGACATCCATCCCGAATACAAAGAGCTGACCGTCGAGTGCTCGTGTGGCAACACCTTCGTCACCCGATCGACTGCCGACTCGATGCACCTCGAGCTGTGCAACGAGTGCCATCCGTTCTTCACGGGCCGTCAGAAGCTGGTCGACTCCGGTGGTCGGGTCGAGCGCTTCCAGAAGCGGTACGCCAACACCCCGGTGAAGTCGAAGAAGCGTCAGAAGGCAGAAGCATCCGCGGACTCCGGCGACGCCGAGTGATTCGGATCCCAGCGATCCGATGACAGCCGAATCAACCGATCCACAGATCCCGTCTGACCCCCTCAGCGTAGGGGGTCAGGCAGTGCTCGAGGGCGTGATGATGCGCGCTCCGAGCGGATGGGCCGTCGCCGTCCGTAAGCCAGACGGGACCATCGAGGCCCAACGCCACGACTTGCCCAAGCTGTCCTCGCGTTCACGCTGGGCGAAGGTCCCGTTCGTTCGCGGAATCCTCGTGCTCGGAGAGTCTCTGACTCTGGGTTTCCGGGCGCTGTCGTGGTCGGCGCAGAAGTCGGTCGGTGAGGAAGAGAAGGAGCTGACCAAGCTCGAGATCGCCGGGTCGATGCTGCTCGCCTTCGTGTTGTTCGCCGGGCTGTTCATCGTCGCCCCCGCCGCGATCGCCAACGCAGTTTCGGGCGAGTCGGAAGTGGTGTTCGCCACGCTCGAGGCGGTCATCAGGATCGTGATCTTCATCGCATACATCTGGGCGCTGGGGCGGTCGAAGGAGATCGCTCGCGTGTTCCAGTACCACGGGGCCGAGCACATGGCGATCCACGCGTTCGAGGCGGGCGAGCCGCTGTCGGTCGAGTCGGTCGAACGCTACGACCCCGCCCATCCACGATGTGGGACGAGTTTCCTGTTGCTGGTGATCGTCATCTCGATCGTGCTGTTCACGATCGTCGGCCGGGCCGACTGGGCGATACTCATCCTCAGCCGCGTCATCGGCATCCCGTTGGTGGCCGGGATCAGCTACGAGATCCTGAAGTGGTCCGGGACGAACGGGGGCGAGTGGTTCGCCCGCCTGCTCGCCGCTCCCGGGCTGTGGCTCCAGAAGCTGACGACTGCTCGACCCGAGCAGCCGATGATCGAGGTCGCCGTGACGTCTCTGCTGTCTGCGCTCAACGATGATCTCGTCGCCGAGGTCGTCGGACGGGGCGGGTTGCCGCAGGCCGCGCTCGACGCCTACGCCCGCTGACCGTGGACGAACGCTTCGTCGAACTGCTCTCGGACCTCGAAGTCGAGTTCGCCGAGGTCACCGAGGCGCTCGGTGACCCCGACATCGGCAACGATCCGCAGAAGCTCGCTGGATTGGGTCGCCGCCATTCACAGATCAGCAGTGTGTTGGAGCTGTGGCGCCGGCACCAGGAGGCGACCGCCGATCGGATCGACGCGCTCGAGTTGGCAGCCGCCGACCCCGATCTCGGTGACGAACTCATGGCCATCGCCGCAGAGCGGGCGGGCGAGCTGGAAAGGCTCGAGGCCGAGCTCCACAAGGCGTTGGCCCCGAAGGACGAGAACGACGATCGCGACGTGCTCATCGAGATCCGGGCCGCCGCCGGAGGCGATGAGGCGGCGATCTGGGCGGGTGATCTCACCCGGATGTATGCCCGGTTCGCCGAGCGCGAAGGATTCACGACCGAGCTGATGGACGTCTCCGAGTCCGACGCTGGCGGGTATTCGAAGGTGACCCTCGCGGTCAAGGGGACCGGTGCGTACGCCAAGTTCAAATTCGAATCCGGCGTGCATCGCGTCCAGCGTGTCCCCAAGACCGAGTCCCAGGGGCGCATCCACACATCGACGGCGACCGCCGCCGTCCTCCCCGAGGTCGAGGCCGTCGATGTCGATCTCGACCCGAACGACGTCCGCGTCGATGTGTTCCGATCGAGCGGCCCGGGCGGCCAGTCGGTCAACACGACCGATTCGGCGGTGAGGCTGACCCACGAGCCGACCGGGCTGGTCGTCACGTGTCAGGACGAGAAGAGCCAGCTCCAGAACAAGGAGAAGGCCTTCCGGATCCTGCGGGCCAGGCTGTATCAGGCGGAGATGGACCGTCGCCACGCCGAACTGGCAGGGGCCCGGCGCTCGATGGTCGGCTCCGGCGATCGCTCCGAGAAGATCCGCACCTACAACTACAAGGAGAATCGGGTCACCGACCACCGGATCGAGCTGACGGTCTACAAGCTCGACGCCATCCTCGACGGTGACCTCGATGTCCTGGTCGCACCTCTCGCCGAAGCCGAGCTCACCAGCGCGCTCGAGGGTGACTGACGGGTTCGCCGGGTGGACGACGAGGTGCTGTCGGCCATCGGCTCTCAGCCCTCGGCTGCTGCCGCCTCTCCCACTGCGGGCGTCATCGGCCCCGGTCCGGCTGCAGCGGCACCGCCGATGGCTCAGCATCGGCCGGATGGCCGATCGCCGACAGCCGATAGCGGGAGGGCACCGGGCCGACCTGGTACGTTCTCGCGATGTCATTGCGCGTGGACGGTCGGTTCGAGGGCGCGCCCGGGCGCGCCCAGGGCGGGTACACCGGTGGGCTGTTGCATGACGGACGACCGCGGCGTGTGTGGTTCCGATCGGCGATCCCGCTCGACACGGATCTGGATGTCGACGCCGACGGCGAGACGACGACGGTCAGCAGAGGCGGAACGCTCGTGCTCGAGTCCCATCCGGTCGAACCCCTGACTGATGCGCTCGAGATCGTCTCGATGGACGAAGCAGTTGCCGGGAGGGACTGGTCGGAGGCGGCAGGTCTCCCCGACCTGATCGCACCGTGCTATTCGTGCGGCACGGTCGATGAGACACTCCGCACTCATCCGGGCCGGGTGGCCGATCGCAACACCTGGGCCGCTCCGATGATCTTCCCGGAGTGGACGGCCACAGACGGTGCCGTCGACCCTCCCCACATCTGGGCGGTCGTCGACTGTGCACCCGGCTATCCGGTCGCTTTCGGGGATCCTGAGCCGCGCTTCGCCTTCACCGGCTGGCTCAGCGTCGATGTGCGCTCACAGATCGAGCCCGGCCAACCCGCCATCGTGGTCGCCGAGGCAGGTCCGTGGGACGGGCGCAAACGGGCAGCCCGCAGCGCGCTCTGGACCGAAGACGGCGACCTGATCGCCCTCTCCGAATCCCTCTGGATCGCTCCAACGTAGGGCAGGTGGGTGCGACGGCTCTCCCCGCCGTCGTGCGACGGGGCAGTGAGCTATGCGCCATGCGCTCTGCGCCTCTTCCTCGGCACAGCTGCAGGGTCCCGGACGGACTTCGACTCAGCGGCTACCGCCGCCGGTCCGCTAGGCGAGCTTCCCGACGCCGACGCGTTCCATGTTTCCCCACTCGGGTGGCTTGTTGCCCATGAACAGAGAGCGGAATCGCCAGATCACGGTCAGCTGCCGGAAGCCCAGGTTCTCGAGGAACACGAGTGCGAGCAGGCGCAGGGCGTCGAGCGGCGACGAGAAGTAGCCGTACGACTCGTCGAGGTAGAGGCCGATCAGCGAGTTGACCGCGCCCAGGAAGAACGCGAACGCCATCAACGGGATCGCAAATGCGAGATTGAGATTCCCGGTGATCACCGAGAACGGCAGGATGATCCAGCCGGCGACTTCGACGATCGGCGCGACGTACTCGAACAGGAAGAACGACGGCCATGTGAACATCCCGAGTGCCCCGTATCGGGGGTTCCAGAGCATGTGTTTGAAATCCCGGACGACCATGGTCAGGCCGCGGTGCCAGCGCACACGCTGCTTTTTGAGAATACGGCGATTGGTCGGGACCTCCGTCCAGCAGACCGCGTCGGCTGCGTACACGATCCGGTATTCGAGGTTGCGATCCCGCATGTGCTTGTGCAGCCGCATGGTGAGGTCCATGTCCTCGCCCAGGTGGCCCTCACGGAACCCGCCGACCTGGGCCATGATGTCGCGACGATAGATGCCGAAGGCTCCCGAGATCAGCACGAGGCCGTTCAGGGTCGACAGCCCAGGCCTGGCCCCGATGAACGACCGGATGTACTCGAGGATCTGCATTCGCTCGAGCCGCCCCTTCGGCATGTGCGTGTCGGTGACCCGCCCTCGGTTGACGGTGGATCCGTTGATCGGGCGGATGTTGCCGCCGACGGCGATCACCCGCCGGCGGTCCTCGACGACGTGACGCATCGCCCGGAGGACACACTCGCCATCCATCACCACATCGGCATCGGTGAGCAGGACATAGGGGTATTTGGCGACGTTGATGCCTGCGTTGAGCGCGTCGGTCTTGCCGCCGTTCGCTTTGTCGACCACGAGGATCGGCAGAGGGAGCGTCGATCGGTGGATGCCGCGCACCTCCGCAGTGTCGATCTCGTGGCGGAACGGGATGGTGACCTCCGCCATCCGGAAGCCTTCGATGAGTGCGTCGAGCGTGCCATCCGTCGATCCATCGTTCACGACGATGATCTCGAACTTGGTGTAGCGGAGCATCGACATGGACCTGACTGACTCGACGATCCCTGCTGCCTCGTTGTAGGCGGGAACGATGATCGACACCGGTGGCGTCAGGTCGGACGAGAGGAGATCGTCGATGCGCCCGTGCTTCTCGATCAGGCGGTCCCGGCGAAGCGACCGAACCGAGAGGACGGCCAGCACCAGCATCTGGACCTCCATGAGCACGAAGTAGACGAGGATGAGAATCGACGCCAGCGACAGGATCACGATGCCCTCGTGTCGAACAGGTGGGTGACGGTTGCCGTCGGTGTCGCGTCGGGTTCGTGGTCGTCGGACGTCTCGACCGGAGATTCCTCCGGGTGTTCCCGCTGGCTGAACGGAACCGGGTCGGGGAGGTCGACCGCTGCCACGAGTCGCTTCTGTTGATCGGTGGCGACGCCATCGGAGATCGCCGTTCTGGCAGCTCTGATCTGGCCGTTGAGCCCCAACTGCTGGAGGGCTGCGTCTCGGGCGTAGGCGTCGTCGCCCTCGAGAGCGGTGATGAGCGCGTCCATACCACCGAGGATCTCCGTCAGCGCAGCGGCGGCGTTCTGTCGAACCCACCACGATCGATCCGTGAGCAGCCGTGCCACCGGTCCTGTGGCTGCGCCGTCGGAGAAGGTGGCCAGTGCCGAAGCCGCGGCTGCCCGAACCTCCCATTCGGGGTCTTCGAGGGCCGAGAGCAGCGCAGGGATCGACTGGCCGGTTCCGGCGGAGCCGAGGGCCGCAGCGGCTGCGACTCGGACCTCTCGATCGGGATGTTCGAGCAACGGCTCGATGGCGGGCGCAGCCCTGAGTTCGCCGATCATGCCGAGGATGCGGACCGCGGCAGCCAAGATGCGCGGGTCGACGAGGTGGCCGCGGTGTTCATCTCTGACGTTCTCCATGAGGTACGGCACCGCAACCGAGCCATAGGCCACCAGCTGGTCGGCGATCCGGGCTGCCACCCAAGGTGTGTCGGTGAGCAGCATGTGCACGAGTTGGGGGATGGCCGCTTCGCTCTTGACTCTGGCGAGTCCGCCGGCGGCCTGGATGCGTATCTCGGCGTTGGGCGATTCGAGTGCCTCGATGAGCGCCCATTCGATCTCGGGGGAGGCGATCACCGCCAGGTAGGCGGCGGCCGCCATGCGTTGTGAGGTTCGCCTCGACGACTTGAGCTGGATCACGAGGCGATACCGCAGGTCGATCGACGAGATGAGCTGCTCCAACTGGGCTCGCTCGTCGCCGGCGACCACGTCCACGTACTGCAGGAGTACGTCGTGGAAGAGGGGGTCCTGCGCCCAGCCTCGCTCGAAACTGTGGGGCAGGCCCCGTGCCACGATCTCGCCGACTGCTCCGATGTACTCGGCCCTGCGGACTCCGAGGATGCGCGCCCGGCGCCAGTGATGGAGTTTGACGCCGAACAGGATCAAAGAGAGCGCGATCGAGAGAACCGCTGTCCCCATGGCGAGGTTCAGCAGTCCCGGATGGATGGTGATCCCATCTAGCGGTGCCATCTGCTCGACATCCCTGTCGTCGTCGACGCGAGTTCCTCTCGCAGGCGTTCCCAGTCGGCAGCACGGGCTCGACCCTTAGCTGAATGGGTCTGACTCAGTCGGACGGGGGACGCGACGAAGGGCCCGACCGTCGCCGGTCGGGCCCCTCGTGCTGTAGGTCAGTTCAGTTCGTTCACTCGGTCGGTGGATGGTGGCGCCACCGGGCTGAACGTGCCCAGATAGTTGATGAGCGCCAGCAGGTCGTTGCCACCGTCGAGCTTCGGAGCTGTGATCGTGGCGAATGTTGCGAAGTTGTCGCCTCCGTCGGCCAGGAAGTTGTTCACCGTCACGTTGTAGGTCGCCGTCGGATTCAACGCCACACCGTTGAGCTTCACGTTGCTGATCGTGACCGATGTGCAGTTGCCTGCGGCGACGGTCTTGGCCAGGTCGTAGGTGAAGCCTTCCGACACACCGAGGTGCAGGAACGGACGGCTGGAACCGGCCGGCTGACACTGTTCCTCCAACACAGAAATGATCTGCGCCCCGGTCATCGGGAAGGTCAGCAGGGTGTTGCCGAACGGCTGGAACGTGAATGCCTCGCCGAACGTCACGACGCCATCACCTTCGTCACCAGACGCCGCAAAGGTCAGGTCCGACCGCACGCCACCCGGGTTCATGAACGCCACCTGGGCTCCGCTCGCCGAGGTCGACCACAGCTGCGCATCGGCAACCAGGTTTCCGGCGGCCGATTCGACTCCGCGATCCGAACCAGGCGGAGTCCCGCCACGCACGATGTCCGTGGTGACGGATCCCACCGGAGTGTTGCCTGCCACCTCGAAGAGCGGTGTCCACTTTTCGATGATCTCGGTGATCGCCGGATCGGGCTCCAGCTCGTCGCGAACGACGGCGTGGTTCGTTGCGACGCTCAGGTCACGGCGCACGTCGTCGGTGCGCTTGTCGATGACGAGGTCGAACTCGGACACGACACGGCCGTACGAGTATGCGCTGGTCACGATTCGGGGATTGCCCGCCGAATCGTCGAGCTTGCAGTTGTACGGCAGGTGGGTGTGACCGGTGATGAGCACGTCGATGGCGGGATCGAGGGCGTCGTTGATCGCAACGATCGGCCCGGAGATGCCGACGCAGGCATCCACCGCGCCAGGAGGCGGTGTCTGTGAACCGCCCTCGTGCAACAGCACGACGATCGCCTCGACACCCTGTGCCTTGAGGATCGGGACCAAAGCGTTGGCGGTCTCGGCCTCGTCGAGGAAGTCCCATCCCTGGATGCCGGCGGCGGCGACCAGGGTGTCGGTGGCTTCGAGGGTCATGCCGATGAACCCGACCTTCACGCTCTCGAACTTCTCGATCCAGTACGGGGGCAACGGTGTCTCGCCGTCCTCGTCCACCACGTTGGCGGCGAGCCACTGGAAGTCGGCGCCTGCGTACGGCTCATCGGGGAAGAAGCAGCCGTCCAACGGGTGACACCCGCCGTTCTGCATGCGCAGCAGCTCGGTGACACCCTCGTCGAACTCGTGGTTGCCGACGCTCGACACGTCGAGCCCCATCGCGTTGAGTGACTCGACGGATGGCTCGTCGCGGAACAGCCCCGAGAATGCGGGCGATCCGCCGATCAGGTCACCCGCTGCGACCGTGAGGCTGTATTTGTTTCCTGCGCGGAGTTCGTTGAGCTTGGCGGACAGGTACTCGCCACCGCCCGCCGGCTCACCGGCGACGTCACCCGCGCCATCGATGTCTCTGACGTGACCGTGGTAGTCGTTGAACGCGAGCAGTTGGACCTGCACGAGCTGTCCCGGCGGATCGGGTTTCTTGGCGTCGGCCGCTTCGGCCGAGAAGACGAACGTCGTCAGCACCAGACACAGTGCGGCGAACATGGCGGTGGCCCTTCGACCACGGATAACAGACACGGACACGAGCCTCTCCACTCCCTTTGCTGGGCCAGAGGTTCGGACTCCTCCGGCTTCTCCTGTTCTAGCACGGTGGATCAGTGCGCATCGTCGAAACCGGTCACAGATCCGTGGGTATCCGACAGGGTTCTCGCATCGTTCACGAAACGTTCGTCGCTACGCAGCGCATCCGCCCCACGAATCGGATACCGTTGCATGCGGAGAGAGGAGTGGTCCATGAGGAAGCTGGTCCTGTTTGTCGTCCTTGCGATGTTCATGTCCGTCGGAGGTGCTGCGCTTGCGGCCGACGGCGGCCGAACGCCGGACCCCGTCCGAGTTGCGACGTTCAACGCGAGTTTGAACCGGTTCAATGCCGGTGACCTGGGAGCGGAGCTGGCTGCGGTGGTCGCCGGGGGAGCACCGGAGGATCAGCTCGCCGCGGTGCTCGAGATCATCGCGATCAACGACCCCGACATCCTGCTGATCAACGAGTTCGACTACGCGCCGGGCAACGCCGAGCTCATGGCCGACATCACCGGCTACCCGTACTCGTTCGCCGCCCCGTCGAACACCGGGATCCCGAGCGGTTTCGATCTCGACAACAGCGGCTCGGTCGGAGGACCGAACGACGCGTTCGGCTTCGGGTTCTTCCCCGGCCAGTTCGGCATGCTGGTGCTCTCGAAGTACGAGATCACCGACGTGCGGACCTTCCAGACGTTCTTGTGGAAGGACGTGCCGGGAGCGATGCTGCCGGAGAACCCCGACGGCACCTCGTTCTACTCCGATGACGAACTCGACATCTTCCGCCTGTCGTCGAAGTCCCATTGGGATGTCACGATCGACCTCGGGGCACGGGGGCTCCATTTCCTGGTCTCGCACCCGACCCCGCCGGTGTTCGACGGGCCCGAGGACCGCAACGGGACCCGCAACTTCGACGAGATCCGCTTCTGGGCGGACTACATCAGCCCGTCGACCTCGCGATACATCTACGACGATGAAGGGACCTACGGAGGACTGACCCCCGGTTCGGCGTTCGTCATCGCCGGTGATCAGAACTCCGACCCCCTCGACGGCGATTCGATTCCTGGCGCGATCCAGCAGCTGCTCGAGAGCCCGCGGGTCAACACGAAGGTGACGCCCTCGAGCGAAGGTGCGGTCGAGCAGGCGGAGCTGCAGGGTGGGGCCAACGACACGCATCTGAGCGACCCGGCCTTCGACACTGCCGACTTCGCCGACGGCAATCCCGGGAACCTGCGCGCCGACTACGTGCTGCCCTCCAAGCAGCTCCGGATCGTCGATGCCGGCGTGTTCTGGCCACTGAGCGACGATCCGTTGTTCTCCCTGGTCGGGACGTTCCCGTTCCCCAGCTCGGACCACCGGCTGGTGTGGATCGACGTGACGGTTCCGGGTCGCTGACCCGGAACCTCACACTCCGCTGAGCGGATCGGGGCCGGCTGGTGAGGCGGCCCCGCAGAACACGCAGGTCTCCCTGCCCGGAGCGATCATCGACTTGCACTTCGGGCAGGCGACCGGTGTTGGGGTGCGCCTGCCGTCGTTCGTCCCGTCTACCGAGTCGAGTGCGTTGATGCGCTCCATCAACTGTTCGTCGGTATAGCCCTGCTCCTTGAGCAGGTCCCACAGCGCATCCATCACCAGCAGCATCCGGTCGATCCGGTCGTTGATGTCGCCGAGTTGGGTCTGGCCGAGTGCAGCGCTGCTGGCAGCGGCTCCGCGGGTGTAGGTGGCGGCGCGGGCGGCAGCACGTTCGCCCATGACGTAGCCGGTGAGGAAGTTCAACATCGTTCGAATGTACCGCTCGGCTGTGCCGTCGTGCGTGATCTGTCCTGCGGAATAGAGTCACTGCGACTCCGAAGCATTTCAAAGGCAACATGGTCAGATACATCTCACGACGGGTCGTCCTCGGTCTCCTGTCGCTCGTGATCTTCACGTTCGTGATGTTCTGGCTCGTCGAGATCCTCATCCCCGGTGACTTCTTCTCGACGAGCCGGCTGTTTCTCTCCGCCGAGGAGGTCGAGGCACTTCGCGCCGAGTTCGGTGTCGATCGGCCGATCCCGGTTCGGTGGTGGCGCTGGCTCACCGGCTTCCTCACCGGGGGCCTGGGCACCTCGACGGTCGGCTTCGGCGTATCCGGTCCGCTCACCGATGCGCTGTCACGCACCGTCTTCGTGTTCGCAGCCGGCCTCCTCGTGGCGTACGGCATCGGTCAGTGGCTCGGGCGGGTCACGGGTTGGCGGAAAGGCCTGGTCTCCGACGGGCTCACCCTCGGATCCATCGGCGTTTCGACGTTGTTCCCACCCTTCCTGGGGTTCCTCTTCCTCACCTTCGTCGGTGTGAGATTACGGACGGTCCGCTCCCGGTTCTTCGAAGAGACCAGACGCGAGCTGTGGACGAACGCCCCCTACAGCGAGCCGCAACTGTTCGACCGCATGTCGGTTGCGCTGATCCTCGCTGCGGTCGTGGCCATGCTGGTATCCGGCCTGGTGTGGCGGCGGCGACGGCGACGCCTCCCGATGTTGGCCGTCGGTGCGATCGTCGTCGTGGCCTGGGCGGGCCTGGTCACCGCGATGGGGGTTGGACCGTGGGCGCTCGACCTGCTCCTCGATTCCGGGCTCGCACTGGGAGCTTTCGTCGTACTGGCGTTCGCGGAGTTCCTGTTGATCATGCAGGCGGGGATGGTCTCGACCTTGCACGATGACTACATCCTCACTGCCGAGGCGAAGGGTCTGAAGTCGAGGATGATCCGAGACCGTCATGCCGCACGCAACGCCTCGCTGGCGGTGGTGGCGCGCCTCGCGGTCTCCATTCCCTATCTCCTGACTGGCCTCGTCATCATCGAGACGGCGGTCGGGTTCTCGGGTGTCGGTGACTTCCTGTTCACCGCGATCGACAGCCAGGACGTCCCGCTCGCGGTCTCGACCCTGGCGGTCATCGGTGCGATCACCATGGTCGTGCGCCTGGCTCTGGACATCCTGATCGCCGTGTTGGATCCCCGGATCGTCATCGGAAGGTCACCAACATGACCGAGCGCCACGTTCGGATTCGCCTCATCAGGCAAGCGCTGGGAGATGCGGCCCGGCACTTCTTCAAGAACCGTCTCGCCGTGATCGGAGTGGCGATCATCGCTCTCTACGGCGTGGCCGCCTTCGCCTATCCGATCGTCATCGAGCCGAATCTGGCAAGTGGGGTGTATGACCCGGTCACCGGGTTCGACCCCGATGTCATCCACCCCTCGCTGCCGGGTCCCGGACACCTGTTGGGCACCGACTCGCTGGGCCGCGACGTCCTGGCGCAGATCCTCGCCGGGGCTCGGCCGACCTGGATCCTGTCGGTCGTGGCAGCGCTCATGACGGCTGCGACCGCCACGCTGATCGGAGCGGCCTCGGCCGCGTTCCGAGGCATCGTCGATGCAACCCTGGCCCGGATCTCCGACGCGTTCCTGCTGCTCCCGGCGCCGATCTTCATGCTGCTGATCGGGAGCGGTGACCTCTCCCAGCGGATCGGCCCGGTCAGCTTCGGCCTCATCTACGGTCTCATCACCGGCGTCGGCGCGGGCGCGATCGTGCTCCGAGCTCAGGCGCTCAAGGTGATGGCCTCTCCGTTCATCGATGCGGCCCGCGTCGCGGGGTCCGGCCGGTGGCGACTCGTGTTCCGGCACGTGTTGCCCCACCTGTACCCGCTGGCGGCGTTGTACATGATGCTGGCTGTGGTCGGTGCCGTCGTCGCCGATGCCTTCGCCACGTGGCTGGGCCAGACCGGGACCAGGGTGAACTGGGGAACGGTCGTCTACTACGGGATCAACTTCCCCAATCCGATCACCGGTGAGGTTGCCTGGAACGTGGTGCTGGCGCCCAGCCTCGTGTTGTCCGTGTTTGCCGCCGGGTTCTACCTGATCTCGGTCGGGCTGCGGGACATCGCCGACCCTCGTTATCGGGCGGCGGCGAGGGAGTGACCGGCTCCCGAAATGGCGCGATGAGCGAAAGCAGGTAAACTGCTGTCCGCTCGAGGGGCCGATGCCCCTCACCCTTCGGGGGTGGTGTAATTGGCAACACGGCAGGTTCTGGTCCTGTTATTGGGGGTTCAAGTCCTCCCCCCCGAGCTGCTCGAGTAACCAGACTCGAGTGTCTTGGCCCCGTCGTCTAGTGGTCTAGGACGCCGGCCTCTCAAGCCGGTAACGCCAGTTCGAACCTGGTCGGGGCTGCAGAGCACAAAGAACTCCAGTCGCAAGGCTGGAGTTCTTCGCGTCCGAGGGTGGGCGCCGGGCTGTCACATTGCCGGTAACGCCAGTTCGAACCTGGTCGGGGCTGCAGAGCACAAAGAACTCCAGTCGCAAGGCTGGAGTTCTTCGCGTCCGAGGGTGGGCGCCGGGCTGTCACATTGCCGGTAACGCCAGTTCGAACCTGGTCGGGTCGAGGCTGGAGTTCTTCGCGTCCGAGGGTGGGCGCCGGGCTGTCACATTGCCGGTGACGCCAGTTCGAACCTGGTCGGGGCTGCAGAGCACAAAGAACTCCAGTCGCAAGGCTGGAGTTCTTCGCGTCCGAGGGTGGGCGCCGGGCTGTCACATTGCCGGTAACGCCAGTTCGAACCTGGTCGGGGTTGCAGAGCACAAAGAACTCCAGTCGCAGGCTGAGTTCTTCGCGTCCGGTGCTGTCACATTGCCGGTAACGCCAGTTCGAACCTGGTCGGGGCTGCAGAGCACAAAGAACTCCAGTCGCAAGGCTGGAGTTCTTCGCGTCCGAGGGGGCGCCGGGCTGTCACATTGCCGGTAACGCCAGTTCGAACCTGGTCGGGGTTGCAACCCGGAAACCCCCGCTTGGCAGGGGTTCTGGGTTGGCGGGCGTGCGGCCGCTCGGATCCGCCTGCCGGTATTCGCGACTCTATGCGGCGGTGTCATTGGGGCTGTCGCTCCGTTCTTCCATACTGTTGGTCCGGTACGACGACCAGGGGTGCATGTGACGGACTACACGATCAACGAGACACCAGACGAGACCCAGCCCACGGACGCAGTGCTCGGCATGTTCGAAGGCGGGCGATCGGCGGCAGAGATCGGCGATGCCCTCGTGTCGGCGGGGATCGATGGCGGCCGAATCGATCTCTACGAAGGCGAAGCTGGAGCAGAGGCGTACGGTGCGAGGGCATCGCGGCTGATGAAGGTGTTCGATGACACCTCCGCTCCGATCCGGTACGAACTCGAGGCCGGCGGGGTGGCTGTCATCGTGCATTGCGTCGACGAAGCGGCCGCGACCGACATGGTTCGATTGCTCGTGGCCCGGGGTGCATCGGACGTGCAGGTCTTCGGGAGTTGGGTCGTTCGCGAGTGACCGAGCAGCGCGTCGGGTCCATGCGGCCGACGGTCTGAACTCAGGAGATCTGGCCGCAAGGTGGCGTCGGCGCCGGGGGAGGGGCCTCGAGGTAGCCGAATGCCCTCATGAGTGTGCGAAGGGCTTGGAGTCGCGAGACCGGAAGGTCCTCCTCGGTGACGTCGCATCCGATGAGGAGGTCGTCCTGGTACAGCACGTCGAGCAGCTCCGGAGGGACGGTCTCGACGCGACGCAGGAACGCGACGAGCTCGTCGTGGCTCAACGTCTCGTCGCATTCGTCGCCGCAGAGTCTCATCAAGCGCTCGAGTTCGATGTCCGGAGGGCCGGTCAACTCAGCGAGGGCCATACCCCACGTCGACGGGTTGAGTCGATCCGTCAACAGCGCATCCACCCAGCCAACCAGTGTGTCCTCTTCGATGGCGTCGCCTCCGCAGAAGAACAACCCGTAATCGTCGCACGCCAGCGGCATGCCAATCGACGCGCCGAGCGCGATCAGGCCCACTGCGTCCTCCGGAGCGTCCGCGAACGGGCCATCGAAGCCATACGGGGGATTCTCGAGGTTGCCGAACGCCGAAACGCCGCGACGCTCCGCACGCCGGATGCTCGGCAGCGGATCGACCGACTCGCCCCAACGTGTTCGGAGCTCGAAGTGCAGATGCGGCACCCCTGGCTCGGCGTTGCCGCTGTCGCCGACGTATCCGATCACCTGGCCGCGAGCCACCGAGTCTCCGACCTGGAGTCCGCGCACGATGCCGGTGCCAGTGCCATCGTCGGTCCCGAACACGTCGTTGTTCAGATGCACGTACAGGCTGCTCCACCCGTCGGTGTGTCTGACCTTCACCCAGCAGCAGTCGCCCTCGCCGTTGCGGTTGACCTCTGAGATCACACCCTCGTGGACCGCCACCACCGGGGTGAGCTTGCGGGCGGAGATGTCCACGCCGGCATGCCACCGGTCGCCGGCGTCCCGTACCGCACCGAACACCGAGAGTGTGGCCGATGGACCGGCGACTCGGGTGGTCCATGTCGTAGTAGAAGGAACAGCGCGGGGGTGGGGGAGTGACGACCACGGGAGGCTGGACGGGCGCGGCCGGGGGAGCTACGTCGGTCGGTGGCGGATCCGGCTCGATCGCAGGCGGGTCGAACGCTGGCTCGACCGGCGGAGTTGTGTCCTCGGGGTCGACGGCCTGGAAGGGGAGTGGCTCGGAGTCCGGCATCGAGGGCTGGGAGACCGAGTTCGGGGCAGGGCCGAGCTCGCTGAACAACCTCGGGCTGCACGCCGCCTCAGCCGTCATGGCGGCCCACGGTGCCAGGGCCAGGGCGAGCGCGATCACGGTCACTGATGCGGTCTGCCTCTTCCACTCCGCCACGTTGAACATCCTATCCCTCCAGGTGCCTGGGCGCAGGGGCGACCGGCGCGGTCGGAGGAGCAGATCCGGTGTCGGCCCTCTGGATGGTCCATCGGCTCTATCGGATCGTTCGTTGAGCTGATATTGAAACGGAGACGATCGGAGTGACGATGACGGACATCACAACCCAACGCCAGCGTCGGCGCGTCCCCCACGCCGAGCTGATCCCGCACCGGGGGCTCGCCGTTGCGACCGTGAGCCTCGGTATGGCCGTGGCAGCGAATGCGCTGCTCGGCCCGCTCGGCTTCGAGGTCATCGAGTACCGGTTCCCCACGACGCTGATCAATCAGGGGATCGGCCTCGACGCGGTGGCGCTCTTCGCCGTATTCCCGGTGGCGGTCATCGCCGGAATCCTGATGTGGCGCGCCCATCACGCCGGCCTGATCCTCGCCTTCGTGCCGGCCACCTTCGCCGCGTACATGGCCCCGCAATACGTCATCGGCCCCGACTACCTCACACGACCCGGCAACAACGAGCAGTTCTTTCCGTTCCACCTCGCGCTGTTCGTGCTCGCCCTCGGTGTGCTCCTGTTCGCCTGGAACGCCGTCGAAGACGAACGGTTGAGGCCTCACTCCCGATCGAGTGACCGCATGCGGGCGACGGTGTTGTTCGCCGTAGCCGGCTTCATCCTGTTGGGACGCTGGCTCCCGGCACTGGTGGAACTGGTGCAAGGGAGCCCGTCTCTCGCCGACTACCGCTTGAACGCGACATCGTTCCTGCTCATCGGCTGGCTGGATCTGGGCATCGTCGTGCCGGCAGCGATCGCTGCGGCCCTCGGCCTACTTCGGGGGGTGCACTGGGCGCGGAAGGCGGCCTATTGCGTGATCGCCTGGTTCGCACTGGTTCCGGCTTCGATCGCGGCAATGACAATCACGATGGAGATCAACGGCGACCCGAACGCCAACACGACCACGATGTGGGTGTTCACCGTCGCAGCGGTCCTGTTCACGGCCGGCGCCGCCTGGCTCTTCCGGCCGCTCTTCGGCCACGATCACTGACACAGACGCACGTCGGCACCACAGGTAGGCTTGCCCGATGGCCGGTGGCGTGTACGAGGACTTTGCGCGGTGGGGGGAGCACGCCAAGGAATCTCCCCTCTATCAGGAGCTCGCGGCCCGCGTCTCCGAGGACGAGCAGCTCATCGAGTTCGTTTCGGGAATCGAGCACCTTCCCCGGCCCAACATGCTCTTCGGCGCCGTGCAGTTCCTCCTCGGCACCGACCACGAGTTGGCGCGGTTCTATGCCAGTCGCACCGAGAGCCCTGTCGGGCCGGATGGAGCCTTTCCGGTCTTCAAAGAGTTCGTCCTCGACCATGCAGACGAGATCCTCCAACTCGGTCGGACCCGATTCGTCCAGACCAATGAGGTGCGCCGTGTCGCGGCCCTCCTGCCGGCACTCATGCGCGAGGCCGATCGGCTCGGCGAGCCGGTCCACCTGATCGAGGTCGGGGCGTCAGCAGGCCTCAACCTCTGCCTCGACCGTTTCCACTACGACTTCGGTGGTCTCGAGTTCGGTCACTCCGACGTCCACCTGCGAGTCGAGCTCGACGGCGATGTCGACGTGCCGACCCGGGCCCCGTATGTCCAGCGGCGAGTCGGCATCGACACGAACCCGGTCGATCCGAACGATCCCGATGACCTCCGCTGGCTCGAGTCGATGATCTGGCCGGAGCAGGTGGAGCGCCGACGCAGGCTCCGGGCTGCGGTGAGGGTGCGGGCAACCGTTCAAGTCGAGATGGTGCGAGCCGACGCCTCGTCGGCGATCGGCGGAGTGCTCGATCGCTTGCCGACCGCAGGACCGGCGATCGTGTTCCACGCGTTCACGATCAACCAGTTCACCGAACTCCAACGAGCGCGATTCGACCGGGCGCTCGAGGCTGCATCCGCTCGTCGGTCGATCGCACGGATCGGATTCGAGTACTGGGACGGCGCCGACGATTGGCCCGAGATCAGAGTCGGGCTCACCGAACCGTCACTCGAAACGATGATGCAGGCGCACCCGCACGGAGCCTGGGTGAGAGCGCTGTAGGGCTCGTCCCTCGCCCGTTTCACGTTCCACGTCCTACGTTTCACGTCCTACGTGCCGGGCAATCGCAACGGTGGAGGGCGTGAGTCGACAGGGCGTCTACGAATTGGCTCGCTCACACCGGAAACGTGGAACGTGCAACTTGAAACGTGAAACGGCGAGCGCCAGCGGGCCCTATGCCTTCCCGAAGACGGGGACCATCGCTCCGTTCATCACGCCGGCTTCACGTGTCAACAGGAACTCGGCGACACCGGCGATCTCGTCGGGAGTCGGCCAGTCGACGTAGTCGGCGTAGGGCAGGGTCGCCCGGGTGGCCGGCGTGTCGATCACCGACGGCAAGAGCACGCTCGCCGTGACTTCGGTCGATTCCAACTCCGAAGCCACCGACCGGCCCAGCGCCATCACGGCCGCCTTTGCCATGTTGAACGCCGCCTGGCCCGGAGGGTTGTCGATCGCCGAGCGGCTCCCGACCAGCACGATGCGCCCGAACTCGGCCTTCTTCAGATAGGGGAGTGCGGCGCGGACGGTGTAGAACGCGGACCTCAGATTGAGGTCGAGCATGCGCTCGAGTCGGACGTCGTCGGTGTCCTCCACGTCGCGACCTCCCGCCCAACCGCCGACGAGTGATGCGAGCCCGTGAATCGGGCCCCACAGCTCGTTGACGTCGGCCATGAACTCGCTGACCGCCGAGGCGTTGGCGGCGTCGACGCGGCGGAGGAAGAGTCGGTCCTCTCCGAGGACGATCTCCTCTTCGAACTCGGTCGCCTCGTTGGGAAGGAGGTAGGTGACGGCGAGCCGGACGTCCTCGTCGATGAGTCGACGTGCCAGGGCGGTACCCAGCCCTCCGGTGCCGCCGGTCATGACGATCGTTCGAGTCACAATCTTCTCCTGCTCTGGCCAACCCCCATTGTGTGGGCATGGTAAGTTCCAGGAAGAGGACACAGCGAGTTTCCTGGAGGATTCACGTGGCATCGATCACGTTCGACAACATCGGCAAGGTGTACCCGGGTGGTACCCGAGCCATCTATGACGTCAACATCACTGTCGAGGACGGCGAGTTCGTCGTGCTCGTCGGCCCGTCCGGGTGTGGCAAGTCCACGCTTCTTCGGATGGTTGCGGGCCTCGAAGACGTGACCGAGGGCAGCCTCTCGATCGGCGACCGCATCGTGAACGATGTCTCGCCGAAGGACAGGGACATCGCCATGGTCTTCCAGAACTATGCGCTCTATCCGCATATGACGGTCTTCGACAACATGGCGTTCGGTCTGAAGCTCCGCAAGATGAACCGAGACGAGATCCAGCGCCGGGTCGAGGATGCGGCCCGTACCCTCGAGATCACCGAGCTGCTCGATCGCAAGCCCAAGGCACTCTCCGGTGGGCAGCGCCAGCGTGTCGCCATGGGTCGAGCCATCGTGCGTGAGCCCTCGGCGTTCCTGATGGACGAGCCGCTCTCGAACCTCGATGCGAAGCTTCGTGTCCAGATGCGTTCCGAGCTCGGTCTGCTCCACGCTCGCCTCGCAACGACGACCCTCTACGTCACCCATGACCAGGTCGAGGCCATGACGATGGGCGACCGGGTCGCAGTGCTGCGCGCCATCGGCGGCAAGGAGATCACCAACCTCCAGCAGATCGCGTCGCCCCGCACCCTGTACGACGATCCCACCAACCTGTTCGTCGCCGGCTTCATCGGTTCCCCTTCGATGAACTTCGTGTACGGGACCGTCGAAGGTGAAGGCGACCGCGTCTTCGCCAAGTTCGCCGGCCAGCGCGTCGAGATCGACAAGGCGCGGGTCGCCGAACGAGGAACGCTTTCGAACTTCACGGGCAAGGAGATCGTCATCGGCCTCCGTCCCGAAGGATTCGAGGTGAAGGAAGCGGCGAGCTCGGACATGATCGTTCAGGACCGCACGATCGACATCGAGGTCGGTCTGGTCGAACAGCTCGGTTCCGAAGCCTTCATCCACTTCGAGCTGGCGTCTCGGCCGGTGGTCACGCCCGAGCTGCAGGAGCTGCTCGAAGACGAGGGCACGGACATCGAGACGCTCGGCGACAAGTCGAAATTCACAGCTCGGGTCGATCCGGATCTCACCCCGAAGCCGGGAAGCAAGGCGACGCTGGTGATCGACACGACGAAGATGCATTTCTTCGACCCCGAGACCGGCCTGGCGATCACCTAGCCGAGTTCATCGACAGCCATTGGCCTCTGGCTACTGGCTTCTATACCAAAGCATTGGCCGCCCGAATGGGCGGCCAATGTCATTCTGGGTTACTGACCGCTGATGACTGACGACCGAGAACTGTCGGCGTCCGGCGCGGGCATGTGCCCTTCGGCACCATCTCGCTACGATCGCGCACATGATCTCCATGAAATCGCTGGGTGAGGTCGATCCCGAGATCACATCACTCATCTCACGCGACCTCGCCCGCCAGAACAGCCACATCCATCTCATTGCCTCGGAGAACTTCGCTTCTCCTGCCGTCATGGCCGCCTCGAGCTCCGTCTTCACCAACAAGTACGCCGAGGGCTATCCGAGCAAGCGGTATTACGAGGGCTGTCAGGTCGTCGACGAGATGGAGACGCTCGCGATCGAGCGCGCCAAGAGCCTGTTCGGGGCGGGGCATGCCAACGTGCAACCGCACTCGGGCTCCCAGGCGAACATGGGTGTCTACCTCTCGCTCATGGAGCCGGGCGACACGATTCTCGGGATGCGGCTCGACCAGGGCGGACATCTCACCCACGGATCGCCGGTCAACTTCAGCGGCCAGTACTACCACTTCGTCGCATACGGGCTTCACCCCGAGACCGAGAGAATCGACATGGATCAGGTACGAGAGCTGGCGCTGGAGCATCGGCCGAAGGTGGTCCTGGCCGGCTATTCGGCCTACTCGCGACACCTCGACTACGAGGCGTTCCGCTCGATCGCCGACGAGATCGGGGCAGTCTTGCTCGTCGACGCCGCCCACTTCATCGGTCTCGTCGCCGGCCGTTCCTTCCCCAATCCCGTGCCCTTCGCCGACATCGTCACCGCCACCACCCACAAGGCGTTGCGCGGTCCGCGCGGCGGGATGATCCTGTCATCGGAGGAGTACGCCAAGGTCATCGACAAGGCGATCTTCCCTGGTGGCCAGGGTGGACCCATCGAGAACCAGGTTGCCGCCAAGGCCGTTGCGTTCCACGAGGCGGCCCAGCCCGAGTTCTCGACCTACACCGATCAGATCATCGCCAACGCACGGGCGATGGCCGATCACATGATGCAATCGGGTGTCCGCATCATCTCGGGCGGGACCGACAACCATCTCTTCCTGATGGACCTGCGGTCGATCGACGAGGATCTGTCGGGTCGCGACGCAGCCAGGATGCTCGACCGGGTCGGCATCACGTTGAACTTCAACTCGATCCCGAACGATCCGCGGAAGCCGTTCGTCACGAGCGGGCTCCGGATCGGAACCCCGGCGATGACGACGCAGGGCATGACCGAGGTCGAGGCGACCGAGACCGCCAGGCTCATCGTGGCCGCCCTCCAAGCCCACGACGACGAGGCTGCGCTGTCCAAGCTCGCCGCTGAGATCGGCGTCCTGGCGTCGAAGTTCCAGCCCTACCCCTCCGACTGGGCCGGCCACCTGTCCTGAATTGGCCTTTGGCCATTGGCTATGAGACTCTGCGCTTGGTGCGTGTGGCGTGAAACGCACGCAGTCGCTCCCTGGTTAGGCACCGCGAGGGTGATTTGGCTAGGGTTCCCCATCACCGGGCCCCCACACCGAAGATCACGCGCCAGATGACCGACAACAGTGCTCAGAAACAGGTGAACGAGGCCATCTCGGTTGGCTGGGTGCAAGGCGGATCGTTCTTCGGATCGATCCTCTCGGGGACGCTGCTCGGCCACTTCACCGACCTATGGCTCGGTACCGACCCATGGTTCGTGATCACCGGCATCCTGTTGGGCACGTACTCGGGGTCTCTTCGGGTCTGGCACTACTCGAAGAAGATGCTCGAACGATGAATCGAGTGCCGATCACCTCGGAACCCGAACTCGGGTCGACGCCCGTCGAGACGGTCATCGCCAAGCACACCGTGGCGCGCCTCGTGTGGGTCGGGCCGATCCTCGTCGGACTCTTCGGCCTCCTGCGAGGCTGGGACGGCGTGATCGGCGCGACACTCGGTGTCGGCGTCGTCGGAGTGAACTTCTTCATCGCCGGTGTGATGCTTTCGGTCGCGCTGCGGATCTCGCTGGCGATGTATCACGCCGCAGCCTTGTTCGGATTCTTCCTCCGGCTCGGGCTGTTGATGGCCACGATGTTCCTCATCGTGCAGTTCTTCGACATCGACCGGGTGGCGTTTGGGATTTCGGCGGTGCTTGCCTATATCGTGTTGCTCATACTTGAGTCCGTGGCGGTTGCCCGCGGGAGAGAAAGGGATTTGGATTGGACCAGTTGATTCTCGCCCTCGAGGAATGCGACTTCGTCAACGAGCCCGTCTGTGCACCGGGGAACGTCACCGAACTCTTCGTCTTCCCGAACATCGTCGGTCAGATCAACCGGACGGTCTTCCTCATCTTCCTGGCGGCCGCAATCGTCGTCGCAGTCCTCTACTTCGCATACCGGCGTCCGAGCCTCATCCCCACGAAGTTCCAGGCGAGCATCGAGTCGCTCGTCAGACTCGTGCGTGACGACATCGCCGTCGGAATCATCGGCCCCGACGGTCTCAAGTACTTCCCGTACCTGCTGTCGCTGTTCATGTTCATCCTCGTCGGGAACCTCTTCGAGATCACGCCGCTGATCAACTTCCCGATCACTTCGCGCATGGCCATCCCCGGGTTCCTCGCTCTGGTCACGTGGTTCATCTTCCTGGTTGTCGGCGTCCGCAAGCAGGGCATCGGCTACTTCACACACCTCCTCTGGCCGCCGGGCGTTCCTGTTGCGCTCAAGCCGCTCGTCGGCGTCATCGAGTTCGTCTCGACGATCCTGGTTCGGCCCTTCTCGCTGGCAGTCCGGTTGTTCGCCAACCTCGTCGCCGGTCACACCATGCTTTCTCTGTTGCTCGTCACGGGCTGGGTGTTCACTTCCAATCTCTTCGTGAACTTCGGGGAGATCGGGTGGAAGGGCCTGGCAGGTTTCGCCTGGTTCGGCATGGCCCTGGGCATCTGGGTCTTCGAGCTGATGGTCTCGTTCCTGCAGGCCTACATCTTCACCCTCTTGTCAGCGGTGTACATCGAGTCGTCGCTGCATCCAGAACACTGATCAGAGAATCCTGAACCACAGGAGAAAGGAAACACGAACTGATGGACGTAGTACTCGGAGTACTCGCCGTTGCTCAAGTGCTCGCCCAGGAGGCAGTGGAGAGCGGCATCACCGGCAGCCTCAACGTTGTCGGGTACGGACTTGCAGCGATCGGCCCAGGCATCGGCGTCGGTCTGGTTGCCGGTAACGCCGTCCAGGCGATGGCTCGTCAGCCCGAAGCAGCCGGCATGGTCCGCACCACCATGTTCCTCGGCATCGCCTTCACTGAGGCGCTTGCCCTGATCGGCTTCGTGCTCTTCTTCCTCGGTTGATCGCGATGCTGAACGTGATACTCGCAGCAGAAGAGAGTGAAGGGGGAGGGGCAGAGCTTCTTCTGCCGGCGACCCCCGAGCTGATCGCGGGAATCATCGCGTTCGGGATCGTCTTCTTCTTCATCTGGCGCTGGGCCGTCCCGGCCATCAACAAATCGCTCGAAGAGCGGCAGCGGGCGATCGGCGGTCAACTCCAGGAGGCCGAGAAGACGAAGGCCGAAGCCGATGCCATCCTCGCCGACTATCGCTCCCAGATCGCAGAGGCGAAGGCGCGAGAGAACGAGATCCTCGAAGAGGCGCGAGCCGAAGCGGAACAGATCCGTGCCGATCTCGTTGCGAAAGCGCAAGCAGAGGCAGAGCAGATCGTCGCCCGCGCACGGCAGGACGCCGAGGCCGAACGTGCTCAGCTCCTCAGCGACGTCCAGGCAGACGTTGCGAACCTGAGCATCGATCTCGCCGAGCGGGTCGTGGGCGAGAGCCTCGATCGTGAGGCTCAGCGGAGCCTCGTCGATCGGTACATCGCCGAACTGGAGCGCTGAGTTGGCCGAGCGCACCGAAGGATACGCAGCGGCGATCTACGAGCTGGCGACCGCCGAGGGCGACCTCCCACGGGTCGAGACGGAGCTGGCATCGATCGCTCGTGCAATCGATGCCTCAGCCGACCTGAGGTCGACACTCACGGATCCGGCGCTCCCATTGGAGCGGAAACGAGCGGTGATCGATGATCTGCTCGGTACCAGGGCGTCGAGAACGACGATCACGGCGATCAACATGGTCGCCGGTCTCAATCGGTTCGGCGAACTCGGCGAGATCGCGCGACATCTCTCCGTGCGCTCCGCCGCGTCGGTGGGCAGGAAGCTCGCCGAGGTGCGCAGCGCTGTCGAACTCGACCCGGCAACCGTCCAGCGACTTGCAGCGGCGTTGGAGAAGCAGACCGGAAGCGCCGTGGAGGTCCGGACGGTGGTCGACCCCTCGATCATGGGCGGCATCGTCACGCGCATCGGCGACATCGTCATCGACGGGTCGGTTCGGAGCCAGCTCGACACGCTGCGTCACGCACTTCGGAACCAGTAGGAGAGAACATGGCAGAACTCACGATTTCCGCCTCAGATATCACATCGGCGCTGCGAAAGAACCTCGAAGGCTGGAGCCCGAAGACAACAGAAGAGACGGTCGGATATGTCACATCGATCGCCGATGGCGTGGCCCGCGTCGAGGGACTGCCATCGGTGATGGCTTCGGAGCTGTTGGAGTTCCCCGGTGGCCTTCTGGGTGTCACGTTGAACATCGACGAGGACGACCTCGGCGTCGTCATCATGGGCGAGGCGAGCCATATCCAAGAGGGTGACCCGGTCAAGCAGACCGGCAACGTCCTCTCGGTCCCCGTTGGTGACGCCCTCCTCGGTCGAGTGGTCGACACGCTCGGCAATCCGATCGATGGCAAGGGCCCGATCAAGACGACCGAGCGTCGACTGCTCGAGACGCAGGCACCTTCGGTGGTGCAGCGCAAGCCCGTCCACGAGCCGCTTCAGACCGGCGTCAAGGCCATCGATTCGATGACGCCGATCGGCCGAGGCCAGCGTCAGCTCATCATCGGCGACCGCCAGACCGGCAAGACCGCTCTTCTGGTGGACACGATCATCAACCAGAAGCAGTACCAGGGCACGGATCAGGAAGTGAAGTGCGTCTACGTGGCCATCGGTCAGAAGGCGTCGACGGTGGCCGAGGTCGCAGACGTGCTCGAAAAGCACGGGGCCATGGACTACACCGTGATCGTGTCCGCGACGGCCTCCGACTCTCCGGCGCTCCAGATGTATGCGCCGTACGCAGGCTCTGCGATCGGCCAGTACTGGATGTACAAGGGCCAGCACGCGCTGGTCATGTTCGACGACCTCTCCAAGCAGGCCGTTGCCTACCGGGAGATCTCACTCCTGCTGCGCCGGCCCCCCGGTCGTGAGGCATATCCGGGCGATGTCTTCTACCTCCACAGCCGTCTGCTCGAGCGCTGTGCCAAGATGTCCGACGAGCTCGGTGCCGGATCGTTGACCGGCCTTCCGGTCATCGAGACGAAGGCCAGCGACATCTCGGCCTACATCCCGACCAACGTCATCTCGATCACCGACGGCCAGGTGTTCCTCGAGGCAGACCTGTTCTACCAGGGCGTCCGACCGGCGGTGAACGCCGGAACCTCGGTGTCCCGAGTCGGTGGTGACGCCCAGATCAAGGCGATGAAGAAGATCGCCGGCCCGCTGCGTCTCAACCTCGCCCAGTATCGGGACCTCGCGGCCTTCGCCGAGTTCGGTTCCGATCTCGACTCCGCGTCGCTCGCCCAGCTCGAACGAGGGCGACGAGTTGTGGAAGTGCTCAAACAGCCTCAGTATCAGCCGGTACCGGTCGAGGAGCAGGTGTTGGTCATCTATGCGGTGACCGAGGGATACATGGACAATGTCGAGGTCGACCATGTGAAGCGGTACGAGCGTGATCTGCGAGATCATGTCCGCACCCGCTACTCGGGCGTCCTCGCCGACATCCGAGACAGCGGTCAGATCGGCGACGAAGCGCGGCTCGTCGAGGCCATAAAGGGCTTCACCGAGACGTTCCTGGCCCGCGACAAGGCGGAGTGAGTCGGGTAGATGGCTTCAGCTGACCTCAGGGAGACTCGCCGGCGCATCAAGAGCGTCGAAGGCACGAAGAAGATCACTCGCGCCATGGAGTTGATCGCAGCATCGCGCATCCCCAAGGCCATCGGTCGAGTCACGGCTTCGAAGCCGTACAGCGCGAAGCTGGTCGAGGTCATCTCGAACGTCGGCACTGCCACCGGCGGCGCTTCGCACACGTTGTTGGAACGGAGAGAGGTCGAGACCGTCGGGATCGTGATCATCTCGTCCGACCGGGGCCTCGCCGGTGCCTACGCGAGCAACATCATTCGAATGGCCGAACAAGCCATGGCACGCCACCGTGCCGCCGGACAGGATGTCGTGCTGTATGCGATCGGCAAGAAGGCCAAGGCCCATTTCGAGTACCGGAAGTATCGGGTCGAGCGATCCTGGCTCGGCGTCACCGACACTCCCGGGTACGGCGATGCCAGGTCGATCGCGAACACCGTGATGGATTCGTTCGCGAGCGGTGTCGTCGATTCCGTCGAAGCGTATTACACGAGGTTCGAGTCGGCGCTCACGCAGACGCCCACCGGTTACGAGCTCCTGCCAGTGACCCCCCGTGGATCGTCCGACGAGGGGCCGGCGGTCTCCTACGAGTACGAGCCTTCGCCGGCGGAGATCCTCGACCGGCTGCTCCCGCGATACGTGGAAGCGACGATCTACAGCATGCTGTTGGAGGCGTCGGCGTCCGAGCACTCGGCGCGACGTCGTTCGATGAAAGCGGCGACGGACAATGCGGAAGAGCTCATCAAGAACCTGACGGTCAAGGCGAACCGTGCCCGTCAGGCCGAGATCACGACGGCGATCACCGAGATCGTCGGTGGCGCCGAGGCGCTGTCCAAATGAACGGTTCGGAGATCACCGAGAACACCAGTTGGAGGAAACGTGGCTGAAGGAATCAAGGCGTCCGGCCGAATCGTCAAAGTTGCCGGGCCGGTCGTCGACGCGGAGTTTCCGCACCAGGAGCTCCCCGAGATCCTCAATGCCATCGAGATCGAGTTCGAGCTCGGCGGCGAGAAGCAGCGGATCATCGCCGAAGTCGCCCAGCACCTCGGCGACAACAAGGTGCGAGCCATCTCGATGGCCCCCACCGATGGCCTGACCCGCGGCGCACCTGTCTACGACACGGGCGGCCCGATCACGGTCCCGGTCGGCAACCAGGTCCTCGGCCACATCTTCAACGTCTACGGCAAGTCCCTCGACGCCCCTGATCTCACATTCGACGAGCGCTGGCCGATTCACAGGCAGCCCCCGGCGTTCGAGGACGTCGAGCCCCAGCGGAAGGTCTTCGAGACCGGCATCAAGGTGCTCGATCTGATCTGCCCGTACCTCGAGGGTGGCAAGATCGGACTGTTCGGCGGTGCGGGCGTCGGCAAGACCGTCCTCATCCAGGAGATGATCAACCGTGTGGCCGGCCAGCACGGCGGCGTGTCGGTGTTCGCCGGTGTCGGCGAACGGACCCGGGAAGGCACCGACCTGTTCCTCGAGATGAAAGAAGCCGAGGTCATCGACAAGACCGCCCTCGTGTTCGGTCAGATGGATGAACCGCCGGGTGTGCGTCTCCGCGTCGCCCTGTCGGCGCTGACCATGGCCGAGTACTTCCGTGACGTGCAGAACCAGGACGTGCTGCTCTTCGTCGACAACATCTTCCGATTCACCCAGGCCGGTTCCGAGGTCTCGACCCTGCTGGGTCGCATGCCGTCGGAAGTCGGATACCAGCCGAACCTCGCCGGAGAGATGGGCTTCCTCCAGGAGCGCATCACCTCGCTGAAGGGCAGGTCGATCACGTCGCTGCAGGCGATCTACGTGCCTGCCGACGACATCACCGACCCTGCTCCTCACACGGCGTTCGCCCACCTCGATGCCACCACGGTGCTGTCGCGTCCGCTGACCGCACTCGGCATCTACCCGGCCGTCGATCCGCTCGACTCGTCCTCGAGAGCACTCGATCCGCAGATCGTCGGTGAGGAGCATTACACGGTTGCAGCAGAGGTCCAGAGGATCTTGCAGCGATACAAGGACCTTCAGGACATCATCGCCATCCTTGGCATCGACGAGTTGTCCGAAGAGGACCGCCTCGTAGTGGGTCGAGCCCGCCGTATCCAGCGGTTCCTGGCCCAGCCGATGTTCGTCGCCGAGAAGTTCACCGGCCAGGCCGGCATCTATACGCCGCTCGAAGAGACGATCGCCTCGTTCAAGGCGGTCATCGACGGCGAGATGGACCAGTATCCCGAGCAGGCGTTCTACATGGTCGGTGGCCGTGAGGACGTCATGGAGAAGGCGGCCCAGATGCAGAAGGCCGGCGTCTGACCGTGGCCAAGTCCTTCCACGTCGACGTGGTTTCGCCCGACTCCCGACTGTGGAGTGGTGAGGCGACCTTCCTCGTCGCGAAGACGCCCGAGGGCGAAGTCGGCATCATGGCCGATCATGAGCCGCTGATGGGCGCGCTCGTCACGTCGGCGGTGAAGGTCGAGGGAGCCGACGGCACCGAAACGATCATCGCCGTCCACGGTGGCTTCATTCAGGTGCTGGAGAATCGCGTGACACTCCTGACCGACCGCGCACAGATCGCTCAGGGTGGCCGCGATGACGCCACCAGAGTGGCCGAGGAGCTCGCGGCCGCAGCAGAGGAACTCGACTCGATCTTCTGAGGCGCACAACCAGACGCGCAGACGAGGGGCCGATCGGATGATCGGCCCCTCGTTGTTGTGTGTGATCGATTCGGATCAGCCGGTGCGCTCGATCACGATCGTGGCGACCGGATCGTTCCAACCGTGCAGGCCGACCAGCAGGTCTGCGACTCCGGCAACGCCCGGGTGCGAAGTGACGACGCCACCCTCGGCGAGGGTGGGGTTGCTCATCCCAGTTCCGGGCGCTCCCATGTCGTCGACGACTCCGATCAGTCCCTGGCATGGGGGCACGATGTCGGCGAGATCCTCGGTGTTTACCTCGGTGCCGGCGTCGTAGGCGTTGGCCGTCAACGAGATGGTGTCCCCGACCTGCTTCGGGAGCCTCACCGAGTCGATCCCCGTGAACCCGTCGTTCGTGCAGACGAGCATCGACGCCCACGAGACCAGATTCGCGCCGTTCGACGACGTCAGCGTGAACGTCCGGCTCTGCCCGGGGAGGATCACCGGAGGCCCCTCCGAGGGGAGTGCCACGACGGCGTCGGCGATGTGCTTCGCAGCCCTACTCTCCGTGGCGAATGCCACAGCCGGTCCCAGATTGCCGTTCTCGGCGATCTCCTTGATCGCCTCCGACGCGGGCTCACCGACCTCGTACAGGTCGACGGCAGGTCGGTGGCTGGCGACGAGCGGTGGAGTGAACGGCTGGCCGTCGGTCAGGTTGGTGATG
>CAVWBT010000011.1:0-201797 GCA_963753285.1 uncultured bacterium | reverse complement strand
TGGTCGATGGTGCATTCTGAAATCGGTTTGTCGGACCGCATACCTTTGAAGACGGGGGCGCGCAGATGCCCCGAAGAAGTGACCTCTCGATACTCGACGACCGCCACCAACTCGGGACGCACCCACCGCACCGACCCGGCATCAGGGATGCCTTCCTCGCTCAGCGGTGCTTCGTCCGCTGCGAGGAGAGCGAGCAACTCCTCCATGGCGTCGAGTGACGGCTGATCGAATCCAGACCCGACCGAGCCGATCGATCTGAGTGCGCCTCCGTCGTAGAGGGCGATCACGAGTGAGCCGAGGCCGTTGGTCCGCCCACCCGAACCGGGACGCCAGCCGACGATCACGGCATCCACCTCGTGCACCACCTTGATCTTCCGCCAGCTCGGATGACGCCGACCCGGGACGTAGACCGAGTCGAGCCGCTTGGCGACGACCCCCTCCAGACGCTGAGCGCTGGCCGCTTCGAACAGCGCCCGGCCGGCGCCCACCGTCAACGGCGAGAGCTGGACCTGCTCGCTCGTCGAGAGAACCCGTTCCAGTCGAGCCCGGCGCTCGGTCAGTGGTCGCCCGGTGAGATCCTCACCGGCGTCGTTGAGGATGTCGAACACCATGAACACGATCGGGTTCTCGACCCTCGCCTGTGCGACCCGCCGAGCGTCCCTGAGGTGCATACGGGCCTGGAGGCGCTCGAAGGACGGTCGCCCGTCCCGGAAGGCCACGACCTCACCGTCGATGACCGTGCCGTCGGCCAATGATGAGGCGAGACCAGCCAGCTCGGGGTAGGCGGTTGAGATCTCGTTGCCGTTGCGTGACCACATCCGGAGGCGCCCATCCGCCACCTCGAGGATGGCGCGGACGCCGTCCCACTTCGGCTCGAACCCCCATGCGGGATCGTCGAACGGCTCGTCGAACGAGACCGCCATCATCGGGGCGATGGCGCTCACGGCGGCCAGATCCCGTCTGGCAGAACGAACGGAACGCCGGCGGCATCGATGCAATCGACGCCCAACGGCACGAATCCGGTGTCGTCGATCGTCTCGCACTCCTGCACGACGACGGATGGGGAGCCGAAGACGTCTCGCGTCGTGTCCGTGGTGATCGTGACCATCTCGCCGTCACCGGCGAATCGATGGAGGATGGGATCTCCTTCGACTGTTGGCAGGAGCACATCCCATGTGAAGGCGCTACGAGCGTCGACTTGGGCGAGCGCACAGTCGACGGCTGCGCGCAGTGCCTCTGAGTCACCGGGGTCGTTGGTCAAGACGGTCACCCCGCACGGGCCGGGCGCCGCTCCGAAGACCGGAGCGGGCGACGGCTCGGGTTCGCCGGCTGACGAGCAAGCCGCGATGAGCGCTACCAACAGCAGGGATCGGACACCGATGACGATCATGTTGCCGGGAGTGGCATGAGCCGGTGGCGGGCGAGCATCCCGACCAGACCGGCGACCAGACCGGCGCCGAGCAGGCTGAGGAAGGTGAAGCCGGGCCCGGCGAGCAGCACACCGGCGCCGGCACTGGCCAACGCACTCGCCCCCCACACCATCGAGTCGACCCTCCCCTGGATCAGTGGCCTGATCGAAGGTTCGATGCTGACGCTGAGCAGCGTGCTGCCGGAGACGAATCCCAGGTTCCAACCGATTCCGAGCAGGAAGAGCGCGATCGTCAACGCCGTGGTCGCCGATGGAGGAGCGCTCGCAGCGAGCAGCGCAGACCCGACCAGCACGACCGCACTCGCCCCGATCATCGCAACCGGGCCGGTGCGGTCGACGACCCGGCCGACCAGTGGAGCGAATGCGAACATCCCGAGGGTGTGGGCCGAGATGATGCTCCCCACGAGGGCGAGATCGAATCCGTTGTTCTGAACGTGGATCGGGGTCGCCGTCATGATCAGCACCATCACGAACTGGCCGATCACCATCGCGGCCAGCGCCAACTGGACGGGACGCCGACCGAAGACGTCTCGCGCCACCACCGGCCGGAGTTCGTCGGAGGAGTTTTCGAATGCGTCGTCCTCGACGACTGCGAGCGAGGAAGGGTCGGGGCGCAGTGCCAAGAAGAACAGCCCGAGCGCCAGGCCCATGAACACGGTCGCAGCCAGGTACCCACCCGCGTACTCCGACGCCCCGAGGCCGGTGGCGACGGTGCCGGCTGGGTCGAGGAGTCGCGGACCAACGACCGCACCGATGGTCCCGGCCCAGACGACGAGGCTCAGCGCACTCCCCCTCCGTTCGGGGCTGACGAGATCGGCGGCGGTGTAGCGGGAGAGATGAGAGGCGGCGTTGCCGAACCCGAGAACGGCCATCCCCGCCACGAGGAGCACGAACCGGTCGACGTACACCGCATAGGCACAGACGGCGGCACCGAAGACCGCCGCGGTCGCTCCCGCGATGAGCGAGCGCCTTCGCCCGGAAGCGACGACGACCCGGCCGAGGACCGACGTGCCGATGGCGGTCGAGATCACGGCGAGCGAACCGGGGACGCCCGCGAGCAGCTCTGACCCGGTGATTGCCTTTGCTGCGAGTGTCGTCACCGTCAACGCAGCGATGTAGGCGGTGGTCATCGCGCCGACCGCAGCGAAGAGCACCCAGCGGAGCCGGGTCCGGACGCGATCTTCGATGGTGGCCTGCATCGCCGGCAGCCTAAGACGATGAGCCGACGGTGTGGACCGAGGGTCGCTCACATGACCAATACCATCGGATCATGGCGGGACTGATCGAGGAAGCGGCCGAGCGGTCGATGGATCTTCTGCGAGGCGCATCGACGGAGCACGGGTTCGTGGCCTCCCCCGCCTTCGACCACTACTCGATGATCTGGGCTCGAGACGGACTGATCAGCTCTCTCGGCGCCCTGGCGAGCGGAGAGCCTGCATTGACGGAGACTGCGGCAGCCACCATCGACACGCTCACTTCAAGGGCGAGCAGCCGGAGTCAGATTCCCGCGCTCGTGAACCCCGAAGAAGACACATGGGACTTCGGTGAGAGCGGCATGGTCGATGCCACTGCCTGGCTGCCCGATCGTGGCCGGCCACTACCTCGAGGCGACCGGGGACCTGTCCCGAATTCGGGGTTGGTGGCAGTCGATCGCACGAGCGATCGAGTGGCTGACGTACCAAGACGTCACCGGGTCCGGGTTGATCTCGGTGGCACCGTCGACCGACTGGATGGACGCAGCCTTGACGAGGTCGGGACGGACGCTGCACGTGAACGTGTTGTACGGCTGGGCGATCGACTCCGCAGTATCGATCGCTGCTGCGCTCGGTGAACCGCTCGAAACGCCGGTCCCCGACATCGACGAGCCTGATCGACGCCTGGTTCTGGCCTGATCCCGCCCGATCTGTTGCACGATCTCTATCCGTCCGGATTCGCCCACACAGCCTTGGCCGCCGAATACGAACGACTGGCTGCATCGGAGCGAACCCACTACGTCTCCCACATCGTTCATGCCGCGTTCGTCGACGTCGTCGACGTTCTCGCCAACTGCCTGGCGATGGTCGCCGGCGTGGCCGACGACTCCGAAGGCGTCGGTGGTGCTCGGTGCGCTCGAAGCGTCGTCGGTGCCGTGGCCCACCCGGACGTTCACTGAGCCGATCTCTCTCGGAGATCCCGCCGGCATGCTGATCGACGCCGTCGACGCAGTGATCGATCCGCGCTGGTCGAACTCCCCCGGGTCGCTATCACAACGGTGCGGCGTGGCCATACGTCGGCGGATTCCATGCTGCGGCCGCAGCGAAACACGCCGGGGCGGACGCAGCGCTCCGGATCCTCGAACGGCTCGCTCGCTGCGAACGCGCTTGACGACTGGCGCTTCTCGGAGTGGATCGGGCCGGATGGCCCGGACGGTGCCGCCCACCAGACATGGAACGCAGGAACCTTCCTCTACGCCTGGTCCATGGTCAAGGGCTGACCGCCACGATCGTAGGGACTGGTGACAACACGAGTCTGGCGGCCGAAGCTCGACCGCCAGCTCTCCCTCTCCATCATGGGGAGAGCAGCCACCTTTTTGCCAGGGGCACCGATGACTGAAAACCGACGACCGACAACACCGATGCGAGGCGCCAGCCGAGCGAGGCCTGCTCAGTACCTCGGCGGGACGAAGGTCTGTTCGCCCATCGGGGGCCGGACGTATGGGAAGTCCTCACGCTGGGGCAGCTCGACCGGCTCCGGCATCACGTTGCCGTAGTCGAACTGGGACAGCAGGTGGCTCATGCAGTTCAAACGGGCCGTGCGCTTGTCGTCGGAGGGCACGACGTACCACGGGGCCTGCTTGATGTCGGTGAACTGGAAGGTGGTGTCCTTCGCCATCGAGTACTTCGTGTACAGCCGGTGCTCCTCGAGGTCCATCTCGGACAGCTTCCAGCGCTTGAGCGGCTCCTTGTTGCGCGACTCGAAGCGACGGCGCTGCTCGGCCCAACTGACCGAGAACCAGTACTTGAGCACGATCATGCCGGATCGGACCAGCATTCGCTCGAATTCGGGGCAGCTGCGCAGGAACTCCTGATGCTGTTGCTCGGTGCAGAAGCCCATCACCCACTCGACGTTCGACCGGTTGTACCAGCTCCGGTCGAACAGGACCATCTCGCCGCCGGCGGGGAGGAACTCGACGTATCGCTGGAAGTACCACTGGGTCTGCTCGCGCTCGGTCGGCTTCGGAAGGGCTTCGACCCGGACGATTCTGGGACTCGTCCGCTCGGTGATCCGCTTGATCACGCCACCCTTGCCGGCCGAGCCGCGACCCTCGAAGATCACCAGGACCTTCAATCCCTTCTCCTGAATCCAATACTGGAGCTGGACGAGCTCCTCTTGGAGTCTCTGGAGCTCGGCTTCGTAGAACCTCTTCTTGAGCCGACCTTCGGAGGTGTAGTTCTCCTCGCCGGCGGGATAGGTCCTCGGCGCAACCGGATCGTCTGCGCCTTCGGGCAATCCAGTGACCCGCTCAGTCACGCAGGGCCTCCTCTCATCGGCACTGAACCTACCGGCGCTGCTGCGCACACGTTGACGGAATCGACACCAACCACGGATGATTTTGTCGACTGAGTGTCGACAACTTCGTTGGACATACTTCTTCCAACACTTCGGGGGACCCCATGAGCGACGTCAAGGCGATGATGCTGGTTGAGCCGAGAAGGCTCGCCGCCACGCGCCTCCCCGCACGCACCGTCGAACGTGGCGGCTGGCTCGCCATCGAGGCGACAGGCCTGTCGGGAGCCGAGGTCCAGGCCTGGCGTGGCGACCGCCACAACATCGTCTATCCGCTCATACCCGGCCAGCAGGTCGTCGGCCGGATCGCAGACGTGTTCGACGATTCGATCTCACTTCCGATCGGAACCCGTGTTCTCGTCGAACCGATCATCCGGTGCCGGAACTGCACTGCGTGTGTTCGGGGCCTGGCGAGCTGCAGCCACCGCAAACCGCTCAATGCCTACGGTGCACTGCCATCGACGGAACCTCCCGGGCTGTGGGGAGGACTCGCCGAACGGCTCTATCTGGACCCCGATGCCATCCTCCACCCGGTCTCTGACGACACCCTCGCCGAGGTCGCCACGTTCGCCCACTCCCTCGCCGCCGGCTACACGTGGACGGTCGAACTCCCGAAGATGCAGCCCGGTGAGCGCGTGCTCATCCTCGGACCAGGCCCCCGCGGGCTCGCATGTCTCCTGGCCGCGCAGGCCGCCGGTGCAGAGTGGATCGGGATCACCGGGCTCGACCACGATGCCGACAGGCTGGAGCTGGCACGGCACCTCGGAGCACACCTCACCGTCAATGTCACCGAGGACGATCTCGGGTTCGCCGTGGCGAACAGCCTCGGGACGAGGCCAGACATCGTGGTCGACGTCACATCGGACGATCCCGAGGCCATCTACACGGGTCTCGACATGGTCCGTTCGGGTGGGCGACTGGTGCTCGCCTCGACCAAAGGCAATCGACCGCTCGGGCAGTTCTTCTCCGACGTCGTCGTCGGCAAGCAGATCTCGATCATCGGTGCGCTCGGAGCTTCCAGTGAGGCGTACCGATGGGCGGCCCGCAAGCTCGAGACGGATCCGCGCATCGACGATCTGGTCAGCCACCAATTCCCACTCGACGAGTCGAACCGGGCGATCCAGGCAACAGCCGGTCTCCTGGGCCACGACGAGCTGATCTCGGTAGCCGTGACGTTCTGAATCGCCATGCGATCGGCGCAGTGCGATCTGCGCCATCAGCTTGAGCCCTGCAGAGACCGGAGACGACAGGGAGAAGATCGACGATCCGCGATGAGGTGCTGCGATCCATCGAGCGCAGGTCGCAAATCGCAAATCGTATGGTTCTCAGGAGCCATACTCACACCGTGACCGTGGAAGCCACTCCAACGAGGCGTGCAACAACGGCCTGGGTGGTGTACGACCTCGCGAACACCATCTTCGCCCTCGGCGTCGTCGGACTGTATTTCCCCGAATGGTTGACGACCTCCGGCCTGGCTGACTCGAGCCTGGCGGTGACGGCTGCCGCAGCGGGGTTCGTGGTCATCTTCGCCGCCCCGTGGGTCGGTGCCGTCACGGACATACGGGGCGGGCGGGTCCGCATCCTGACGATCTCGACGCTCGTCGCTGTGACAACGACCTCGCTCCTGACGCGCGGCCCGGACCTGTTCACGTTCTTCGTGCTCGGAGTCGCCCTCGTCAGTGTGAACATCGGGTCGGTCGTGTACGACGCACTCCTCCCGTTCGTGTCGACACGTGAGAATCGGGGACGGATATCGGGCAACGGCGTCGGCGTCGGGTATGTCGGTTCGTTCATCGGAGTCGGGATCGGGATCCTGTCGCTCGAGATCCTCGAACTGGGCTACGCCTCGACGTTCACGATGCTGGCGGTCGGCTTCCTGATGTTCGCGCTTCCGGCTTTCCGATACATCAAGGAGCCTCAACCTGTCGCTGGTGATCGACCGGCCCCGGCGCTCACGTCGGTGGTCGGAGACCTGGTGCGATCCTGGCGGCGGGCCGCCCAGTGGCCCAACGTCATCAGGTTCCTGATCGGACGGTTCCTGTACACCGACGCCATCAACACCCTGATCGGTGGCTTCCTCACCATCTACGCCATCCAGGAGATCGGGCTGGATCCATCGGGATCCCGGACACTCCTCGCACTCGCCATCGCATTTGCGATCGTCGGTGGGCTCGGCGGTGGACGGGCGGTCGAGCGATTCGGCTCCAAACGGGTGCTCCGATGGGCGTTGGCGGGATGGGTGGCGGCGATCGTCACGGGTGTAGCCGCAGCTGTGACGGGGTTCGTCGCTTTGGCCTGGCTGATCGGCGCGGTCGGCGGCACGGCGCTCGGAGCGACGTGGGCCTCCGACCGCGTCACGATGCTCGAGGTGTCGCCTCCCCAGCACCTCGGCGAGTTCTACGGTTTGTACGCAACCGTCGGCCGGTTCGCGACCATCCTCGGGCCGCTCGTGTGGGCATTGATCGTCGACGTGCTCGACCTCGGCCGAAGTACGGCGATGCTCGTGCTCGCCTCTTCGATTCTCGCCGGGTGGTTCATGATCGGACGGGTTCGGATCTGAACCCGCTCAGTCGTCGGTCGACGGAAGCACGTCGAGTCTGAGGAGCGGACGCTCCTCGACGGCGTACGGGATCGGGAGATCACGGGTCTCGGTCTCCCCTGCCACCAACCGCCGTCCGATCTCGGCGAACCACGTGTCGTTCGGTACCCGCCAGGGCCACATCGACGTGGCTTGCCTCGCTCCGACGATGGCGCCGGAGATGCTGCCGACGTCGGAGCCTCCGGCCTGTGCCGCGGCGTCGATGAGCCGGACCGCATCGTGATTCTTGTTTCCTGCGATTCCGATGGCGAGGAGGACGCCGTTGATTCCAACCGGGCCGTTGTCGTCGGAGAGGGCACCGACGACACGGCGGAGCGGGGCGTCGACCAGATCGCACAAACCCCGGATTCGGCCCGGCAAGTCACCCGCCGCTTCGAGGTCCGAGAACCGGAACTCCTCGCCCTCGAGCTCGGACAGGGCACGTTCGGCGGTCTCCGCCACCCCGAGAAACAGATCCTTCCCCACTTGGTGGAACGAAGATGCGGCGACCGCGCCTGCGGCCGCAGCGGCCGCAACGACCGACGCAGCATTGAGATTGGTCATTCGGGCGGCGCGAAGCACGGCCGAGACGAGCCCGTCGGGATCGTACCTGAACCTGAGACCCGCAGCCAGCGATCGGGCGGCAGGACCGGACGTGGCGAGTGTGCTGGCGACCGGCGAACCCGCCTTGACCGAGTCGAACCATGCTCGAAGGTCCGGATCGACACCGCGGTAGACCTGATGGGTCTCGCCCACCCCGTCGAGCAGCATGACTTCGGCTCGGAAGATCTCGCGGTCGACCTCGCCGTTTCGCATCAGGTGGTACGCGAAGACGGTGTCGAACTGGGTGTTCGCGCTGTAGGTCCCCTCGACTCGGCGACCGGCAACGTCGCCGGCGGCCGCAGCCAGCAATGCTCCTGCGCCGCCATCCTTCAGGAGCGACTGCAACGGGGCATTCGGATCCGGAACCGATGGCGCCTGGGCGATGCCCTGTTCACGGTCGGTCATGGGCGAGAACGGTAGTTCCTATGCGTTCGCCTGCACGTCTCACGTCTCACGCCTCACGCCTCACGTCCTCACGCCTCACGCCTCACGCCTCACGCCGAATAGCCGTACACCACACAACCACCTGGAACCTGGAACGTGGAGCTGTACGCTGCCGCCATGGCATCCGCGGTCCTCATCGCCAATCCTGCTGCGTCCCAATTCACCGGTGGGATGCACCGTTCGGCGATGCGAGCGCTCGGCAAGCATCACGATGTCATTGCGCTGTGGCCCCGCAGCCCGGAGGAATCCGAGGCGTTGGCGGCCGAGGCGGTGGCGGGTGGCACCGAGATCGTGGTCGCCATGGGGGGCGACGGCGTGGTGCATCATGTCGCCCAGGGCCTCGTGAACACCTCGGCGGTGCTCGGAATCGTCCCTGTCGGAACCACCAATGTGCTCGCCAGGATCCTCGGGGCTCCTTCGAAGCCGAAGAAGGCGGTGAAGATCCTCGGGAAGGGCTTCAACGTCAAACGGGTTCCGACGCTCAGGCTCGTCGGCCGCTCGTATCAGGCCGAGTTCACGCGTTCGGCGCTCTTCTCCATGGGAGTCGGCGCAGACGCTGCCGTCGTCCACGCAGCCGAGCAAGACCCGCTCAGGAAACGGTCGTTCGGGTCGATCCACTACGCCCGCGTGGCTGTCAGGACGATCCGCAAGGACCTCCGGAAACGGCCCGCGACCGTCACGGTCACGGCGGGCGATCGGCGACTCGAGGGCATCGGCCTGCTCGCCCAGTTCCATGACGTCTACTCGTATTTCGGGCGGCGGCCCCTGATCATCGGGGACCCGGATCCGATCGCCGTTCTCGTGATCGAAGAGCTTCGACTCCGGCGGACACTGTCGATCCTTCGGGCGGCCGGCCGAGGAGGAGACATGGGCTCGATCGACGGGCTGGCACTGTGGGAGGACGTCGAGAGCTTCGATGTCAGCTCGCCGTCGCCGGTCGAGGTACAGGCAGACGGGGAACTGCTCGCTGCGGTGACGCAGCTGTCCGTCACGTTCCAGCCGGAGAGCCTCACCGTCGCGGTGTCAACCGCCGGCTGAGCCGGACTCCCCCTGGTACAGGGTCATGTGCGGGAACGGGATCTCGATCCCTTCGGCATCGAATCGGTTCTTGACCCTCCTGAGCGCCTCCCGTTTCACGAGCCATCTGTCGTCGGCGCCCACCTTGAGCACACCTCGCAGGACGACGGCCGAGTCTGCCAACGCATCGACACCGAGGACCTGCGGCTCCTCGATGATCAAGTCGGACCACTCCGCATCGGCCGCCAGCTTGCGGAGCTCGTCGCCGAACACCTCCAGTGCATGATCGACCCCGACCTTGTACGCCACGCCGACATCGATCACCACTTGCGAGAACTGTTGTGTGAGGTTGGTGGTCACGTCGATCTGGCCATTGGGCACGTAGTGGACGTAGCCATCGAGATCCCTGAGCACCGTCACCCTCAGCCGGATGTCCTCGACGGCGCCAGCGACGCCTGCGACCCTGATGACGTCACCGATGTGGTATTGGTCCTCGGCGAGGATGAAGAACCCGGCGATGATGTCCTTGACCAGGTCCTGAGCGCCGAAGCCCACGGCGACGCCGACCGCCGACCCGACTGCGAGCAGCGGTGTGATCGGGATGCCGACGACGACGGCGACCGTGAGCACCCCGATCGCGATGAACAGGATCAGCAGCACGCGTCGCAGCATGGCCCAGAGGGTCTCGGCACGGGCAGCCGAATCTCCCCCCTTCTCGGCGATCCGGTTGACGATCCCACGCAGGAGGCGCGCAACGATCAGATACAACAGCACGACGCCGACGGCCACGCTGATGGAGACGAGGATCTTGTCTCCGTTGGAGTCGAGGAAGTCTTCGATCATCGACTCCGACGATAACGGCACCTGCGGGCAGGCCGAATCGTCGATCAGGGCTCGGGCGCACCTCCGAGCGACGACCTTACGAGTTCGAACTCGGTCAGCGCCGCCCCGAGCGAGGCCCGGACCCTCAGTGCGTCTCGAAGCGGGCGCCCGATTCTGCGGTCGAGTTCACGCGCGACCACTCCGGAGAGCTGTTCGCGGTGGCGGAGGACGGTGGTCGCCCCCCAGCGACGCCCCGACGCCGACACCACTGCGCCGATGGCGAGCCACGTCACCACCGCGGCTGCGACCGCAGCAACGATCGGGATCGGCCCGGCCAGTTCGAGGGCGATGGCGAGCCAGTACACGGCGCCACCGATCGCCACGGACAGGACGGGGCGCGCACGGCCGGCGGACTTCCACCATCGGGGCGGGTCGCCGAGTTCGATCTCGGCCGACGCGCCCGCGCTGATCGCTGCCCCGTGCATCTCCGCTTCGACCTCGTGTCGCACGGCTCGCACCGGACCCGCGTGGTCGGAACCGATGGCGTCGATGAGATCTGAGATCATGCGGTCGACGGCGTCGATTGCGTCCCTCGTCCCACCGGACTGCGACGCAGAGACTGCAACGCTCGACTTCGGCGTCGCTCGCACCCGAATCGAGGCGGAGAGCCTCGCCACCCTCCCCCCGACCCGACCGGCCTCGCGAACGGTGTCCGGACCGAGGAGATCGGATGCCAGTGCCTCGGACGCCGTTCCCAGCACCTCCTGCCAGCGGGCGGTGAACCCGGTCCCGGACGCATCCTCGACGCCGGCCGATCTGGCGAGCCGCACGGCTGCATTCTCGAGGTCGGCGATCAGCCCACGCTCGACCACGGTCTTGGTGTCACCGAGTGATCGCATCGCATCGATGAACTCGTCGATCCCGATTGGGGCTCCGAACGGCGGGTCGGCTGCAGTTGCCAGGATGATCGGTTGCGCGATCCCGTCGGCTTCGAGCGAAGCGGCCAGATCGGCACACAGTTGATCGACATCGTCGCCGGCGATGCGGTCGATGTGATTGAGCACGAACCGAAACCGATCCGCATGGCGGGCCAGCGGCGCCAGGTATCGCTCATGGAGAACCCGGTCCTGATACTTCTCCGGATCGACGACCCAGACGATCGCGTCGACGAGCGGAAGAACCCGCTCCACGGTCGCTCGGTTCTCTTCCGAGACCGAGTCTGTGTCGGGGAGGTCGATCACGGCGAGCCACCGCATCCGGTCCTGGCCCACGCGATCTTCGATGCCGATCGAGTCGAGCAGCCGAACCAGCCCGGGCTCGGGGTTCGCCGGGATCCACGCGAGCGGCTCGAACGTCGTTGGGCGTTGCGCACCCGACTCGGCGACGACCTCGCCGGCGAGGGCGTTGATCAACGAAGACTTGCCCGAACCGGTTCCTCCTGCCAGGGCGACGACCACCGTGTCACCGAGAAAGCCACGCCGATCCCGAGCCCGACGACCGACCAGGGCGGCAGCTTCGAGCGCGGACTCGGGGACGAGGCCCTCGGCCGTCGCCACGAGCCGATCGAACCGGTCGATGAGGTCCCGGAGATCAGGCATCGAGCCACTCGGATGCGCTCTTGATCACGGTCGACCGTGCCTCGATGATTGCTTCGGCTACCGTTGCTCGATCCGAGACCGCGTCGAGGGCGTCGAGGAAGCGGTCACCTTCGGATGCCACGATCGTGCCGAGCCGATCGATGAGGTCTCGCTGGGCGCTCTCGGCGAGACGGCGGGCGGCAGCCCCACCGAACAGGTGCTCGAGGAGGCTCTGCTGAGCGGCGGCTGCGCCGGCAGTAACGCCCACCTCGGCTCCGGTGATCCCTCCGGTCGTCGAGAAGATCGCCAGCAGCAGCATTGTGGCTGCGGCATTGACGCCGACGGACGCTGCGCGAGCCAACCGGAACCGGCGCTGGCCCTGCTCGGCGACCAGATCGACCAGTGAGGCGAGCCAGGCGTCGATCTCTTCTCCAGCTGCCTCGCGGTCCTCTCTCGGGCGCACCAGATCACCGTCGACGAGGCTGGAGCCGGAGGGTTCGAGCCGCCAGGCGGTCGCGATCGCCTCATGCGTGCGCCGGACGCGCAGCATGGCGATGTCGATCATCGCATCACGCGCTTCGCGCCCGACCTGCGCGACGTTCGAGGCGGACACGGCGTCGGTCGGGGCGAGGATGTCACGCAATCGCCCGACGCCGCGGGCGACGACTGCTGCCAGGTCGGAAACGCCGATGAGGCGTCTCCATCGCTGGAGGACCTCGGCGCCGACCAGGTCTCCCTGCTCGAGTTGGCCTGCGATCTCCTCTGTCTGCCGCGAGACTGCGACCTCCACGGCCTTCGCCATTGCGGCGATCTCGGCTTGCTGGTGCTCGAGATCGGCGAGCACGTCGTCGATGTCGTCGGATACCGTCTCGATGGCGCCGCGCACCGCTCGTCTGACGACCTTGGAGTGGTCGGCTGCGAGGTGCTGGAGATACCCGCTCACCCGTTTGACGGCAGAGGCGGGCAGCCGGCCGTGCTGTTTGAGCCGCTGTTCGGAGATGGCGACGATCTGATCGGATGAGATCCCGGGGACGATCCGCTCCTTGCGCAGCAGGGAGGCCAGATCGGTGACCGCACCGCTCGAGCGACGAGCGAGCCGGTTCGTGACGATCAGCATCGGGACGTCCCGTCGGGCCATTCGCTCGAGGAACTCCCACGGGACCGCATCGGCGTACCGCTGCGGAGTGGTGACGTGGATGGTGGCGTCCGCCATCCCGAGGATCCGCTCGGTCTGACGACGGTGGCTGGTGATGATCGAGTCGACATCGGGGGTGTCTACGAGCGACACCCATCTGAGATCGGGATGATCGTCGGTCACGAACGCCACCTCGCCCGTCGCTTCGAGCCCGGAGAGGTCGGAGACGTTGTCTCGATGACACCACACGGTGGCCGCCCGCGTCGTCGGGCGAAGGGCGCCGGCCACGGTCACGTCACGCCCGGCGAGAGAGTTGACGAGTGTCGACTTGCCGCTGCCGGTCGAGCCGAACAAGGCAACGAGAAGCGGACCCTCGGGGTCCGCCAGCCTCGGCACCAGATACCGCCGGATCAGCGCAGAGACACGGTCACGGCGCTCGCCTCGCTTCGGGTCGGCGGAGAACCGGAACGTCGCCGCATCGACGGCGTCGGCCAGCGCATCGAGATCGGCGCGCACACGTGAGGCAGGGGCGATTGACGGCGGCATGGCTCACCCCATTCTCGCAGCAAACTCACCTGGCCCCGGAGGTCACCGTTCTTGTCATACCCGACCGATACGGTGACCACATGGCAGACCTCTCACAGGCTCGGGACTCACACGCACCGAAATCGGTAACGGTGGACGGGACAACCGTCCACCTCTCGCTGGCCGTGGACGACTCGATCCTCGCAGACCTGATCAGTCGATCTCACGATCCCGTTGCCCTCGTCGAGCGGGTTCTCTCGGTCGGGGCACGTGGGGTCGCGTCGATGGGTTCGACACTCGACCTGTCGGCCGTCGAGGCCAGGCTGCGACGGACCGCCGAGGAATCCTCGGTGGCCTCGGAAGCGAGGATCTCCAAGATGCTGTCGGACGCTCGGAACGAGATCACACGGCTGCTCGACCCCTCGGCAAAGGACTCGTTCACGTCGATCACCATCGACGAGTTCGCATCCTGGCGTGACGGGCTGTTCGAACGATTCGACCCCGAGCGGCAGAGCAGCCACACTGCCAGGACGATCGCAGCAGTCGCCGGCCTGCTCGGTCCCGGCGGCGCACTCGAGAACCGGCTGTCGGAGGCGATGGACCCCTCACGGTCGGACTCCGGGTTGGGCCGACTCGCCGAACTGCTCGATCGTCGGATCACCGAGATCCGCGAGCTCGTGGCCGAGGAACGCGGTCGGGTGAGCGAGGCCGAGCGGGGGACCTTCAAGGGCTTCGACTTCGAAGACGAGGTCGAGGACGCACTTCGCACGTGCGCCCGCCAGATGGGGGCCACGGTCGAGCGAACCTCGACGCTGTCCGGTGACCTCGAACGATCGGTCGGTGACTATGTCGTCGAATTCGACGACCGAACCCGCGTGGTCATCGAGGCGAAGAACAAGAAGTCGCTGTCTCTCACCGGGTCGGCGGGCATTCTCGAAGAGCTCGACCTCGCCATGGCGAACCGGGACGCGACGGTGGCGGTCTGCGTGTCGAAGCACGCAGACGCTTTTCCCAAGGAGGTCGGCCCGATCAACGTGTACGGGCGCCGCGTGCTCGTCAGCGACCCCGGCGACGGCACGATGGTGTGGGTGGCGCTGCGATGGGCCCGTCAACTGGCAGATCATGCTTCTCCCGTGACAATCGAGTTCGACACCGAGGCAGTGCGAGACGGCCTTCAGCGACTCAACCAGCTGGCCGAGCGGTTTCGATCGAACCGCTCGCACCTGACCCAGATCAAGAGTTCCGTGGTGGCGGTCCACGAGTCGCTCGGCGACATGAGGCGCGATCTCCTCGATCTCGCAGACGATCTGGCCGCGCAGATCTTCAAGGCAGATCCGACTGCAGCTGTCGTCGATCTCTCCCGGGCGGGCTGATCAGAAGATCGATTCCAGGGAGCTGCGGAGATCGGGATGCGAGAACTCGAATCCCGAATCGATCAACTTGGTCGGGAGCACACGGTTGCTGACCAGAATGGCCTCCTCTGCGAACTGGGGGCCGACGATCGCCTTCAACGCGAGTCCGGGCAAGGGGACCACTGCCGGACGCTTCAGGACGCGTCCGAGTTCCCTGGCGAACTCACGGAACCTGACGGGTGCCGGTGCCGTGAGGTTCACCGGTCCCTCGACCGATGTGGTCTCGAGGCAGTGGACGATCGCCCTCACCTCGTCCTGGAGTGAGATCCACGACCACCACTGTCTGCCCGAGCCGAACGGCCCCCCGACTCCGAGTTTGAAGGGCAACAGCAGGTTCAGGCCCGGGATCCCGAAGAGGCGCGTGGTCATGAGCCCGCCCGAACTGTCGAGCACCAGGCCGGTGCGAAGCATGACAGTGCGAACACCGGCCTCCCGTGCGGGACGGGTTTCGTTCTCCCAGACCTCCACCACGTCGGCGAGGAAGCCCGACCCCTTCGGCGAGGACTCGGTCAGTTCGATGTCACCTGTATCGCCGTAGTAGTCCTTGCCCGACGCGCTGATGAACACCTGCGGCTTCGCCCGCGCCACCGCCTCGGCGATGAGACGGGTCCCGTCCCGCCGCGACTGCATGATCTCGGCACGCTTCTCGTCGTTGAGCCAAGGGCCGATCGGCGCTCCCGCCAGATGCACCACCGCATCGATTCCGTCGAGTGCGTCGTCGTCGATCCGGTTGCCGTCGACGCTCCACGTGCGCGCGCCGGCTCTCGGCTCGCCGCGCACCAGCGGGACGGGGTCGTGTCCAGACTTCTCCAGCTCCTCAGTGAGGGCCGAGCCGATGAATCCCGTTGCCCCCGTGATCAAGACTCTCATGGTCGCTCTCTTCCCGGCCGCCGACGGCGCCCTCGAGCAGAGCGAGTGCGGCCTGTCCTTCGCTGCATTGATCGTTCAGCGGACAATATCGACACCAGGGGCCTGCCGATAATGGGAGCGAGGCGCCGGTCGCCCAGAACCGTCTGATCTCGGATGCCAGGTCGGACACGGCGGTTGCGACCGATCCCATCCACGAGGCGGTGACCGGCTCGGCGTGACGTTCCCCGGTCCCGAGCGACACGACTTCGATCTCGTCGGGCATCGCGCCGGAGTGAAGCGTCCAGATCAAGGCGTAGAAACCCAGTTGCGAACGCGAGGAGCCGAGATCGCCCGACTTCCAGTCCACGAGCCGGAGGCCGCCCTGGTCCTCGAAGACTGCGTCGATCTTGCCGACCAGCGTCACACCCTCGACGGGCTCCACCTCGATCAGGTGTTCGGCGGACTCGAAGCCCTCCTGGGGATAACGCTGGAAACGCTCGTACTTGTCGGCGATCGAAGCGAAGATCGGTTCGAGGCGCGAAGCCGACCCGAGCCCGACCGAGTTCATCTTCGCATTCAGCCGGCCCTGGCCGATCTCGACCCGACAGACATGCGGGAGCGCCTCCGCCTCGATCGGACCGTCCTCGAGATGCCGTCTGATCACGCGGTGCAACAGGGCGCCGGTGAAGCTCGCCACCGAGTCCTCGCCGTAGATGCCGCGCAGCCTGCCCTCGGCTTCGCCCGGACACCGCTCGTAGGTCGTCAGAAGCGTTGCGGAGATGCGGACCGGATCACCCGGGATCGGAGCAGGGAACTCGATCACGTCGCGGTGCGGCTCTTCGCTCATGCCGCGAGCGTATCTGGATCCGCTCTCGTTGCAGGCAAGTAACATCCGGCTCTTGCGGAACCGACTGTCCGATCTCGATCCGCTGACCCGCGCCGTCGTGGTCGGCGTCGCCGCCGTACTCGCTCTGTCGATCGGCGGTTTCGGCGCGTTTCGCCTGCTCGGCTCGGGAAGCGTCCTCGGCGATGTCGAACTGCTAGGCATGTCGATCGGCGGCCTTGCCGAACCCGATGCTGCCATGGCGATCTCCAGCGCCGAGGAGCAACTGCTCAGGACCCCGATCCTCGTCGACGTCGACGGTCGGACCACCGACGTGACCGGTGAACAGGTGGGAGGCGGCGTGGAGCCCGACCTGCTCACGAAGGCGATGCAGAATGGCCGGGATGGCTCGGTGCTCGCTCAGTTCTTCTGGTGGATCGGATCACTCGTCTCGGGTCCTGTCGAGCTCGAAACGGGCTTCGCCGTGGACCCGGGTTCGGTCGAGCAGCTCGCCGACACCTGGGACACCGATCTCATCGACTCCCCGCCATTTCCGGGCGACATTCGAGTCGAGGACGGCCGGGCGGTCGCCGAGTACCCGCGTGCCGGCGTCTCCGTGCAACGGGACGGTCTCACGAGCCTGCTCGCCGATGCGATGCTCGCAGGCACCTCCGACATCGTGCCGATCCCCACGGTCACGACGACCCCAGCAGCCGAGCCGCGTGACCTTGATGCGGCAACGGCCCGCGCCAACCTCTGGATCGGGAATCCGATCACGCTGACCACACCGGACGGAAGTCAGGACGTTGTCTTCGGCCCGTCCGACCTCTCGAACGCATTCGTCGCCAACGTCGCGATGGACGGCACGATCGAGCTCACGTTCGACCAGGAGATGATCGGGTCCTATCTGCTGAACCAGCGCGATCTGATCGAGACCGCTCCCGTTGACGCCGAGTTCGAGATCGACGGGTACGACGTCGTGATCAGGCCTGGAAGCAACGGCACGCTCATCGACGAAGCCCACACAGTCGCGACGTTGGTCGCATTGGCCGACACGGCCACGCGCCGTGGCGCGCTGCCGGTCGAGGAGGGCGCCGAGCCAGAAGTGACGACCGAAGACCTCGAGTCGCTCGGCATCGAGCACATGGTCGTCCAATTCACCACCTACCACGACTGCTGCGCCGCCCGAGTCACCAACATCCAGCTGATCGCCGACACCATCGACGGCGCGATCATCGGCCCCGGGGAGGCCTTCGGCATCAACGCGTACGTCGGTGAGCGGACACTGGAGAAGGGATACCTCGACGCCGGCACGATCGTCCAGGGCGAGATCGTCGAGACCGTTGGAGGCGGCGTCTCACAGTTCGCGACGACGCTCTACAACACGGTGTTCTGGGGCGGATATGAGGATGTTCAGCACAAGCCGCACTCGTTCTACTTCTCCAGATACCCCGAAGGCATCGAATCGACCGTCTCGTTCCCGCAACCCGAGTTGTCGTTCCGGAACAACACCGATCGCTCGATCATGATCAAGACCTCGTACACCGAAACGTCGATCTCGGTTCGCATCTACGGCTGGAACGACGGGCGGATCCTCGCCGGCGCCCACCAAAACGGGAGCACGAACTTCGAGCTCATTTCCGAAGGAGGGTCCAGCGCAAAGGTGGTCCGAGGCTCGGTGTCGGACCGAACCGACTTCACCGAACCCACGACGGAGTACCGACCGAACCCCGAGCTGACGCCCGGGGAGCAGGTGGAGACCCAGTCGGCGCGCGAAGGCTGGACGGTCGTCGTCACCCGTGTGATCGAGCAGGGAGGCTCCGAGACCGAGGAGCGCTGGACCGTCCGATACCTCGCGCAACGTCAGATCCTCGAGGTACACCCGTGTGAAGTCCCTGGCTCCGGGATCACGTGTCCGACCACGACGACCCTGCCGCCGACGACCCTGCCGCCGACAACCGTGCCCGCCGACACGACGACGACGACGTCGACACCCTGATCTCAGTCGGGATAGACCCGGAAGAACTCGGCGACGACCTCTGACGATGCAGCCATCGAGGCGTCATCCCAGTCGGTCCGCCGGCGGATCGACACGGTGTTGGACATCACGTAGACGTAGTCGACCTCTGAGTCGCCTTCGAAGAGTCGCACTGCGAGCCGGGCCGGGAACGTGTCGACCTGGCCGGCGGTCTGGCTTCCGGTGAACGACTCGCCGTCCTGCCCCGTCAGGCTTCGGTCGGTGTCCACGACCAGCACGCGGCCGATCGGCGTCACCTTCTTGATCTCGATCGTCTGACCCATATCGCTCCTCGTTCCGGGGGATCGTAACCGCTCCGACGGTGCGCCCGTTCAGCGCTGGTACCCGCCGACCTCCGGACTGGAGCGGGCGGTCTTCTGGCTGCGCGCCCCCCGGTCCCGTTCACCGATCACGTGGATCTTGAGTAGGTTGGTCGACGCCTGCTGATTCGGTGGGATGCCGGCGACCATCACGACTGCCTCCCCTCGCTCACAGATGCCTTCCTTCTCGAGGAACTTCTCGGCGGCGGCCAACATGACATCGGTGTAGTCGCGGCGACCGAACGGGAACGCTCGCACGCCCCGATACAGCGCCATCCTGGCCCTGGTCTTGGCTACGGCGGTGAATGCGATGATCCTGGCGTTCGGCCGATACTTGGAGAGAAGCCGAGCCGTGTTTCCCGACTCGGTGAACGCCACGATGGTGTCGATACCGAGGTTGTTGGCCGTCTCGACGGCGGCGCCGGCGATCGCCGAAGCGAGCTGTTCCTCGGTGTCCGCATCGATGAACTGGATGCCGATGTGCGGCTGGGTCGAGATCGCCTTTTCAACTTCTTCGCAGATGCGCCCCATCGTCCGAACACTGTCGAACGGGAACTCCCCTGCGGCCGTCTCTGCCGAGAGCATGACGGCATCGGTTCCGGTGAGCACGGCGTTGGCGACATCGGTCGCCTCCGCCCTCGTCGGCCTGGGCGAGTGCGTCATCGACTCGAGCATCTCGGTGGCTGTGATGCTGATCAGGCCTGCGGCGTTGGTCCGCGTGAGGATGTCGGCCTGGATCATCGGGATCCGCTCGAGCGGGAGCTGCACGCCGAGGTCGCCGCGAGCGACCATTGCACCGGCGGCTTCCGACAGGATGTCGTCGAGGTTCTCGTAGGCCGCTGCCAGTTCGATCTTGGCGATCACCGGCGCTCCGCCGGCGAGCTCTCGGATTTCGCGGATGTCGGCGCCCGTCCTGACGAAGCTGGCGGCGACGTAGTCCACCTCCAGCTCGCGCCCGAACTCGAGGTCTCGACGGTCCTTGTCGGTGATGGCCGGCACACGCAGGTTCGTCTCGGGGAAGGCCACGCCCTTGCCGTCCTTGAGCTCGCCACCCTGCTCGACGGTGGCGCGCAGACGATCGCCCATCACCTCGTCGACGATCAGCCTGATCAGCCCGTCTGCGAGGATGATCGTCTCACCGACTTCCACATCTTCGAGGAGATACTCGTAGTCGATGAAGACGGCGTCGGAGTTGGGGGCCTCGAGGCGTCCCGGGAGCAGATCGATCACCTGGTCGTTGTCGAGGTGCACCGAACCGCCGGGGAACGAGCCGACTCGCAGTTTCGGTCCCTGGATGTCCTGGAGGACGGCGACGACCCGGCCCTCCTGCTCGGCAGCCTCACGCACCCACCTCGCGAAGGACCGGTGAAGGTCGTAGTCGCCGTGACTGAAATTGAGGCGCGCCACGTCGACACCGCAGCGGATCAGTTCCCTGATCCGTTCAGGATCCGCGACGGAAGGACCCAGCGTGGCAACGATCTTGGTGAGGCGCTCCATGAAAGTGAACCCTACCGGCCCTGCGCCGTGCGATATGCGCTCTGCGATATGCGCCATGGTGAGCGCAGTGAGCAGCGGGCAATGAGCTCAGAACTCGCTTCTCGGAACTCGGAATCTGGAACCTGGAACTTCAAGCTTGACAATCGGCTACCCGTGATCCGCCGGAACGAACACCTCGGTTCCGAAGATCTCCTGGTTCGCCCGTTCGATCGCGTCACGTCCGTCGTCGGAGGTCAGCCACTCGACGAATCTCGCTGCGCCCGCCGCATCGCTGGCGGCGACGCTCATCGCCCGGTACGGATTCTCCAGCATCGGGTCTCTGATCCCACTGTCGACGAGATCGAGACGCTCGGTTGAGAGAAACGTCCCGAGCTCGGCGAGCACGAACGCCGAGCGCTCGGATGCGACCTGGAGCGTGAGCCCCATCCCCTGGCCGGTGCTGAGATACCACTCCTGAGACGGGCCGTCGATCCCCGCCGCGGCCCAGATCCCAGCTTCGACGATCGCCGTGCCCGAGCCGTCCTCCCGGCCGACGAACGGGCCCCCGAGGTTCGCGATCTCTCGAAACGCCTCGGCGGCGTCCCCGGCGGAAAGCCGGACGCCCGGAGGTCCTGCGATCACGAACCGACTGCTGAAGACCGTCTCACTGGCCGAGGCGAGCCCGTCGGCTTCGAACTCGGCCTCCAGATCCGGGGCGTGCGTGATCGTGACGTCCACCGAACCGCTGCGAGCCAGCGCCAAGACTTGGGCGGTTGCCTCGCCGAGGACGTCGACGTCGATCCCGGTCTGTGCGACGAAGTCGTCGGCGACGGCTTCGATGAAACCCGAATCGACCAGGGTCGTGCCGGCCGCCACCAGCACGGTCCCCGAGCCGCCGCACCCTGCGACAAGCAGGAGGAAGACGCCGAACCATGCCGATTTCACTGAGCCACGATCCTCACGGACGACGCCTTCACCGCAGCGACGACATCCCCGTCGACGGCGAGGCCGAGCTCGTCGACGGAGCCAGGTGTCACGATCGCTCGGAGCGGAACGCCGATGTCGATGATGACGTCCGTGAGCCGGCCGGCCGGCTCCATGTCCCGGATCACGCCAGACCACCGGTTCCGAGCAGAGCCGCCGGACGGCGCCGATCCGGGCTGGAGCAGGATGACGGTCTCGGCGGGTATGAGCACCCGGACGGCCATGCCGACCTCGACGTCACCGGTCCCGACCATCTGCACCGAGTCCGTCTGGACGGTGACGGTCGAGGCGCTCGTCGCGACGACCTCGCCGTCGTAGACATTGGTCACACCGATCGTCCGGGCGACCGCCTCGGACACCGGGTGGGCCATCACCGTCTCCACCGGCCCCTGCTGAACCACCAGACCGTCGATCATGATCGCCAGGCGGTCCCCCAGGGCGACCACCTGTTCGAGCTCGTGTGTGACGACGACGGCCGTCTTTCCGCGCAGCGCGTGGCGAACCGTCGTAGCGATCGCAGGACGCTCGGCGAGATCGACGGCTGCGAGCGGCTCGTCGAGCAGGACGATCTCCTCGGATCTCGCCAGGGTCCGCGCCAAGCCGAGCCGGGCGCGTTCTCCTCCGCTGGCCACCCGAGCTGGCTGCGCGAGCAGCTCACCGAGCCCGAATCGTCGGGCGTACTGCCCGGCGAGACCACATTCCTCATCGGTGAGTCCGAGGCCGAGGTTGGTGCCCGCCAACCCCCTGAAGAGGTACGGCTGCTGCGGGAGATACGCGACTGCCTCCAACTCACCGACCAGCTCTCGGAGCAGCGTGGTCTTGCCGGCGCCGTTCGGTCCGAACACGACGGTCGTGACCCCTGGCATCAGTTCGAAACCCGACGATCTCATCGGGCCCCCCGGATCCTGCTGAGCGACACGTTGACGATCAGAGAGATCACCAGCAGCACGATGCCGGCGCCGAGGGCCGGGCCGAACCGCGCTTGTCTCGATTCCTGGACGATCAAGGTCGTGAGCACGCGGGTTTCACCCGAGATGTTTCCGCCCACGATCAAGACCGCGCCGACCTCGGACACCACGCGGCCGAACGCGGCCACTGCGGCACCGATGACCCCAGGCCACACCTCGACCAGCGCCAGGCGGGCTCGATCGACGGGAGCGAGCCTCAGCGCATCGAGCTGTTCGATGGCGGCAGCCGGCAGCGACTCGATGGCGGTTGCGGTGAGGCCGGCCACGATCGGAAGCGCCAGGAGGAACTGTGCGATCACCATCGCCGTCGGCGTGAACGTGAGACGCAGTGAGCCGAGCGGGCCGGAACGCCACAGGATCAACAACAACGCCAACCCGACGAGCACCGGAGGGAGCCCCATACCGACGTCCACGGCCACCCGAACGGCGCTTCGACCGCGGAACCGACCCAGTCCGAGCATGGCCCCGACCGGGACCCCCACGCCGAGGCTGGCGACACTGGCCAGCCCACTCACGACCAGCGTGAGTCCGACGACCTCGATGAGTTCGGGATCGGACAGCGACTTGAAGGCGTCGGAGATCGCATCGAGGATCAGCCCCATACCAACCGCCGGACAGACATCGGCGCGAGGCTAGCCACAGGCGAAGTCTCAGCCCGCCGGCTGCAACCCGCTCACCACCTGATCGGCGGCGGCGAGCTCGGCCACGTCGACCATCCCCCGATCGACGGCGACCACGTGCGCCCCGGTCGCCTTGGCCGCCCTCGTTCCGGACGGCGAGTCCTCCAGGACCACGCCACGCCGGGGCAGAACGCCGATCCGTTCGAACGCCTCGAGGTAGATGTCCGGGGCGGGTTTCGGTTCGGCGACATCGCTTGCGGTGACCGACACATCGAACAGCGCGTCGAGACCGGTGGCGGTGAGCACGGCATCGAGGCGCCACCGGGCGCTGTTCGTCCCGATCGCAACGGGCAGGTCGATGGACGTGCGGAGCGCCACCGCGTCCTCGAACACCCTGAGTTCCCCGGCACGGGCCAGGAACGCTTCACGCGCCAGGTCGTCGAGGCGGTCGGCGTCGGTGCCGAGGCGAGGGGCCCAGGCCTCGGCGACCATGCGGTCGGTGGTGCCGATCGAGGTCTGGAACTCTTCGGCGGTCAGGTGGTGCCCATAGATCCCGATTGCGTCTTGCCATGCCCGGAACGAGACGGGTTCGGAGTCGACCAGCACCCCGTCGCAGTCGAAGACGACTGCGTCGACCTCACGACCGAAGAGGATCAGGACAGCTTCTCCGTGAGGAGGCTGTTGACCGCCTTCGGGTCGGCCTTGCCCTGGGTTGCCCGCATCACCTGCCCGACGAGGAACCCGACCACCTTCTGCTCACCGCTGCGATAGCGCTCGACGGCGTCGGGGTTGTCGGCGAGCACTGCGTCGACTGCCGATTCGATCGCCCCGGTGTCGGTCATCTGAAGCAGATCCCGTGACTCGGCGACCTGGCGGGCGCCGCCCTCACCCCGCAGGATGCCGTCGAGCACGTCCTTCGCAGCCGATGTCGAGAGCTCGTTGGCGTCGATCATGCCGATCATCTCTGCGATGGCGGACGGTTCGGCGTCGACCTCGGTGACGTCCTCTCTCCTCATCCAGGCGACCACTTCGCCGGTGATCCAGTTGCCGGCCGATCGGGGATCGGCGCCTTCAGCGACCGTTGCTTCGAACAGTTCTCGCAACACGACGTCCGCCGCGCCGAGCGCTCCTGCGCTCTGCGGATCGACGCCGAGCTCGACATAACGGGCCTTGCGCTGATGTGGAAGCTCCGGCAGCGTCGCGCGGATTTCCTCCCGCCAGGCCGGTGTGACGACGAGCGGCACCAGGTCGGGCTCGGTGAAGTAGCGGTAGTCCGAACTCCCCTCCTTGGTCCGCATCGAGGTGGTCACGCCGGACTCCTCGTCCCAGTGTCTCGTTTCCTGGACGAGCTCGCCGCCGGCCTCGAGTTCGGCGATCTGGCGCTTGATCTCGAAATCGACGGCCTTTTCGAGCGAGCGGAACGAGTTCATGTTCTTGATCTCGACCTTGGTGCCGAACGGAGCGTCGGGGCCGGGCCGTACGGAGATGTTGGCGTCGAAGCGGATCGAGCCCTCCTCCAGCCTGGCGTCGGACACGTCGAGTTCGGCGATGACCTCACGCAGTGTCTGCGCGTACGCCCTGGCCTGTGCCGCCGACCTCATGTCTGGTCTCGACACGACCTCGACCAGCGGCACTCCGGCGCGGTTGAAGTCCAACAGGGTCTCGGTTGCGGCGTGGATGCGACCGCCATCGCCCAGGTGGAGCGACTTGCCGGTGTCCTCTTCCTGGTGCGCTCGCTCGATGCCGATGCGGACCGTCTCGCCGTCGACGTCGACGTCGAGCCATCCGTCGTGGCACACCGGCAGATCGAACTGGGAGATCTGGTAGTTCTTGGGCAGATCGGCGTAGAAGTAGTTCTTCCGGTGGAAGACCGACCACTCGGCGATCTCGCAGTTGAGCGCCAGCCCGATCTTCGTGATCCACTCGATCGCACGCCCGTTCGTGACGGGCAGCGCGCCCGGCAGCGCCAGGCACGTGGGACACACGTTGGTGTTGGGTTCGTCACCGAAGCTGACCGCACACCCGCAGAACATCTTCGAGTTCGTGGCGAGCTCGACGTGCACCTCGATTCCGATCACGGGCTCCCAAGTCGTGGTGCCGCTCATGCCAGCTCCTCGAGCATCGTGGGTCGCGCGTCGAATCCGGCCATCCGCTCGATCGCCTTGGCGACGCCGAACATCACAGGCTCGCCCATCGCCGGGGCCATCACCTGGACGCCGATCGGCAGTCCCTGGGGATCGAGACCCACCGGCACCGAGATCGCCGGGTCACCGGCGAGGTTCGAGGGGATCGTGCAGACGTCGGACAGATACATCGCAAGCGGGTCGGACTTGGCGTCGAAAGGGAACGCCACGGTGGGCGAGGTCGGAGACATGAGCACGTCGACTTGCTCGTAGGCGGCTGCGAACTCGTTGCGGAGGACGGTGCGTGCCTTGTGCGCCTGACCGTAGAAGGCGTCGTAGTAGCCGGCGGACAGGGCGTAGGTACCGAGCAGGATCCGGCGGATGACCTCCGGACCGAACCCCTCGGCTCGGGTCCTGGCCATCATCTCCTCGGTCGTATCTCCATCGACCCGGAGGCCGTATCTCATCCCGTCGAAGCGGGCGAGGTTGGCCGAGCATTCCGCCGGGGCGATCAGGTAGTACGCCGACAACGCCAACTCGACGGTCGGAAGTGACACCTCGATGATCTCTGCTCCGGCATCACTCAGCTGGTCGAGCGTGCGGGACAGCGCTCCGGTGACGGCCGGCTCGTATCCGTCGCCGGCGAATTCGGTCACGACGCCGATCCGCTTTCCCGCCACGCCGCCGTCCATCTCCGAACGCAGATCCGGGTACTTGCCCGCCCATGAGGTGGCGTCGAGCGGATCGTGCCCGGTGATGCCCTCGAGCAAGGCGACGGCATCGTCGACGGTGCGGGTGATCGGCCCGATCTGATCGAGCGAGCTGGCGAAGGCGATCAAGCCGTACCGACTGACCGTCCCGTAGGTCGGCTTCATCCCGACGACACCACACAGGCTCCCGGGCTGGCGGATGGAGCCACCGGTGTCGGAACCGAGCGCCCCGAGTGCCGAGCCCGCGGCGACGGCGGCAGCGCTCCCGCCCGACGAGCCACCGGGAACCCGGCCTGGGTCCCACGGGTTGCGGGTCGGCCCGTAGGCACTGTTCTCCGTGGAAGAGCCCATGGCGAACTCGTCGAGGTTGGCCTTGCCGACCAGTACGGCTCCGGCGTCACGAAGCCTCGTCACGACGGTGGCGTCATAGGGGGGCCGGTAGCCGGCGAGGATCTGTGATGCGGCTGTGGTCTCCACGCCGCGCTGGCACATGTTGTCCTTGAGTGCGATCGGGATCCCGTGGAGCGTTCCCCGGTCTTCGCCGGCCGCGAGTTCGGCGTCGGCGGCTCGGGCGGCTTCGAGCGCGGCGTCGCGGTCGATCGTCAGGAAGGCGTGAATCTCGGCTTCCGTCATCGACGCCCGCTCGAGCACGGCCTCGGTGAGGTCCACGGAGGAGTGGTCTCCCGATCGCAGGCCGGCGGCCGCGTCGGTGATGGTGAGATCGGCGAGTCCCATCAGATCACTCCTGGCCCATCGCCGGCGGCGCTGCGAAGTACCCGTCACGGGCCTCCGGTGCCATGGAGAGCACCTCGTCGCGATCGAGCGAGCCGGTCACGACATCTTCACGGAACGCATTGACGAATCCGAGCGGATGGTTGGACGGCTCGACGCCTGCGGTGTCGAGCGATTGGACCGCTGCGGCGTGCTCGAGGATGGCGGAGAGCTGGGACCGCAGCGTCTCGAGTCGTTCGGTGGGCAGATCGAGCCGGGCGAGTCGCGCGACATGGGCGATGTCGATGTCGATGGGCATCGGCGGAAGTGTAGAGCGGTCCGCCGAGGGCGCCTCCGTGACGCCGGCCGAGGCGGCGTAGGCTCGCCGGATGCGGATCGGGATCGGAGTCGTGGCGGCAGCGGCCCTCGCGGCAGCGGCGATGCTCGGGCTCAACGGGGACGACACCAACGCCGGCATCGCAGCCCGCATCGGTCTCGTGCTGGTGGCACTGTGGATCGCCTTTCCGGTGTTGACCCAGGTCGATCGCCGTACCTATCTGTTCATCGGCCTCAGCGCACTCGTCGTGCTGTGGCGCCCGCGCAGTGCCCTGATCGTGCTTCCCGTCCTGGCATTCGCTCTCCGGCGACGCGACTGAAGCGACGAGGACGGCAGCCGACGTGCTCTCGAAGCACGATATGCGGGAGCCATCAGCCTCTGAGAACCCGCGACGATCAGATGGGGGTCAGTGATGTCCATAGGCCTCTGGTCACCTGCTGAGCGGGGAGCGAGAGTTGGGGCATGGGCGTTCTGTTCGAGCGACGTGTCGGGCCGCCTCTGGGTTTGAGACGGACCGCACGACGCGAGATCTCGCTCCGATTGGGAACGGACGTCGCCGACCTGGTCGTTGACCGGGCCGACGGCGGGCATCCCGCCATAGCTGCGGGAATTCCGCCCGCGGGTCGGGGGGCACGGCACCTGCTCCGAATCGGTGCATATGCCGTTGCACTTCATCGGGCACTCGTTGAGCAGGGCCTCTCGGTCGACGCGTCGATGGCACTCGTCTCAGATGTCGTGTTCGCTGCGATTCGGCCTGACCGCGGCGCGGTCGTGGCGATCGCTCGACTGCGGCACCGCGATCGGCTGCGCCGGGCCATGTGGGTTTCCCGCGTAGCGAAGCGCTTCTACTACACCGAGCCGGATTGGGTGATGCACGACGTGCCGGTCGAGGGCGGCTTCGGAATGGACGTGTCTCGTTGCGTGGTTGCCGAGTTCTTCGCCTCGTTGGGCATGGCGGAGTTCTGCCAACGGGTCATCTGCAATCAGGATGCGCGGGATGCGGCATATCGGGGCATCGACTTCGAGCGGGCCGGGACGTTGGCAGGCGGAGCCGCTCGATGCGATTTCCGCTACCACGTTGACCATCAGGAGGCAGCTGTATGAGCGCGGAGTGCTCCTTCGGGATGTCAGATCTGAATCGAGACGAGGCATGAACTCCCGTGCCGAGAATGCCTTGCAGCGCCGCTTGGATCATTCGGTCCGGGTCGGGATCTCGTTTGGCCTCACTTCGGGGGTCATCACCACGCTCGGACTCCTGGTGGGTCTTTCGGCAGGAACGAGCTCGCGTCTTGCGGTCCTCGGTGGCATCTTCACGATCGCGTTGGCCGACTCGTTCTCGGACGCGTTGGGCATTCACATCTCGGAGGAGTCAGAAGGCGTTCACTCTCGCCGACAGGTCTGGACGGCGACGGTGGCCACCTTGGTGACCAAGCTGGTCACCTCTGCCACGTTCGCAGTCCCGGTGGTGCTCCTCGATCTCGACGTGGCCGTCATCGTCGCGATGGTGTGGGGCGCCGTCGCGTTGACCCTGCTCTCCCTGGATCTGGCACGGCGCCAGCGTGTGGATCCTGGGCCACTGATCATCGAACACCTCGGCGTTGCCGTGCTCGTCGTGATCGCCGCTCAGCTCGTCGGGATCGCCGTGTCCGCGCTGTTCTCCTAGCCGACCCACCGAATAGACCCGAGGAGAAGTCGATCGCACACGCCCGCTGCCTGTTCCCGCCTCGTGGCTCTTCCACCTCTCGCGCCTGCCGTCGAGAGGTGGACGGCATACGAGGCCGGACACATCCCTTCACACCGACCACCCGGCGGCAGCCCGGCCGACCGGCGTCTGTTCTCGACTCGTCACCCCATTCGACTCCCACGCACCCGTCGAGAAGTCGGCCGCAATCGACACGGTAGATTCGGAGGCATGCACATCTGTTTGTTCGTCCGGCCGACCACCTCCGAGGAGCTTGCCGAGCTAGCAGCCCTGACAGAACGGCGACCGGTGGTCGCTGCGGTGGCAGCGCCGGCAGCCCTGTTGGAGGACGCGGATCCCGCGGCCATCGAACACCTTGCAGCCTCCGACATCGAGTGGGTGAGATCGGCCCGGACTGCGCCTGCCTTGACACTCCTCCCCGACGACTTCCTCCAGTCGGCACTCGCGGTCGAATCCGATCGCTATCAAGAACTCGGCCTGAACGGCGATGCGCTCTACTTCGAGGGCCCGCCAAGCAAAGGACTTCCACGCATCGCCGCCGAGGGAGACATCAGCTGCCTGATCACTCGCTCGGACGCGCCGAGCGCTGGTGTATTGGTCGATCTGGACATGGTGATCCCGTGCTTCGGCGCCGCCCCGACGGTCGACCTCTCCAGCCCCGGCGATCAGCTGCAACTCTGGGAAACCTCCGTTGGGGATCTCGAGGCCCGACTCGATCAGGTCATGACACTGGGGGGGCGCGACCTGTCGACGCCGACCCGCTTCCTCGAAGATCATCCGGTGACGGGGGCGTTCCCGGATCAGGGCATGTTCTTCGAGCCCAACCCGCTGCTGGCACGGAAACTCGTGCGCATCGCAACTCGGCTTCCCCGGCGGCCGGCGGCAGAGGTCGTCAACCTGATCCTCGAGGCGGCCTCCGTCGTGAATCTGTCTTCGGCCGCCGGATCCGGGCGACACGCTGCGGTGCACTCGGCTTTGATCACCGCCCGCGCCGCGATCGACAACTCACGCCGTCGCGCCGACGACTGGGCGCGCGTCACCAGGCTCGACTGGGACGCCGACGGCCGCGAGGAGGTCCAGGTCGAACTCAAGAACTCCTCCTTCGTGATCGATCCGTCGGCCGGGGGTGCGGTGCTCGTGTTCGACGACAAGATCGAGGGAACGACACTCGCCTGGCTCGAATCGGAACCACCGGGACTGCTCTTCCACATGCACAACGGTGAAGATCGGCCGGAGACGACCGAACTGGCGATCGACGGCATCGAGGAGAGCCGTGAAGGGGTCACGTTGACACTCACGGAAGCGACCGGCTGGGTGAGCCTCGTCGTCGGGCTGTCCGACCGGGCGATAGATCTCGAGTATCGCCTCACCGGAGCCGCGGAGCGGCGACTCGGCCCGGAACTCCCGCTTCTGCTCGGAGACACCCGCCTGCGGGTCGACGGCGGAGAGTGGCGAACGGTCGACCAGCCGATCGCGGTGTCGGGGCACCGGTTCCGACTCGAAGGCTCGGTTCGGGACGCCTTGATCACGTCGCTGCTGCCCACCGACCTGTTCGTCCGGCCGTCATCCGGCGGCGTGGTGATCTGGCCGAACTGGTACGCCGCGGCACCCGGCACCCTCCCGATCCGGATCGACCTCCGCAGACCTAGCTAGCTGAGCAGCTCGAACAACGCTCGATGGGTGTCTTCGAGATCGGAGATCCGGAGGCTCTCGTCGGCCTGGTGGGCCTGGGAGGTCTCTCCCGGACCGAAGTTGATCCCGAGCACACCCCGAGTGCCGAACCGGGCCACATCGGTCCAGCCCTGCTTGGCGGCGAACGGCGCCCCTGACACCTCGTGGAGGCGCGCGACCAACGGATGGTCTCGCTGGACCGGCCCGGCAGGCGCAGCATCCACAACCGTCACCGCATCGGCGGCGTCACATACCGTCATCAAGCGTTGTATCGCTTCTTCTATCGTCCTGAAGGGACTAAACCTATAGTTGAGGTTGAGGGTAAATCGATCGGGGATGATATTGCGTGCAATGCCCCCGGAGGCCATCGTGACCGACATCACCTCGCGATACTCCAGTCCATCGATGATGACCGGCTCCGGAGGGCGGGCATGCAACATCGAGAGCCACTCCCCCGCCTTCGTCACGGCATTCTCACCCCACCAGGGTCGTGCCGAGTGCGACGACTTGCCGTGGAACTCGACGGTGGCGTTGAGAGTGCCATTGCATCCCAACTGAATCTCGGAGTCGGAGGGCTCGAGCACGATCGCCAACTCGGCGTCGGAGAGCCACGCCAACCGCTCGAGCACCGGTTCGAGGCCGTTGGCGTCGCTCGGCCCCTCCTCTGCGTCGTAGAACACGCCGACCACATCGAAGGGGCCGTCGATGATCTCGGGCGTCTCCATCAGGTGCAGCATCACGGCGACACCGCCCTTCATGTCGGTCGAGCCCAGCCCGAACAGCCGGTCGCCCTCGACATATGGTGGGGGTGCCCCCTGGCTCGGGACCGTGTCGAGATGACCCACCAGCAGCACCAGCGGCCGCCCGATCCGTCGTCCGACCACCACCGAGTTCCCGATCCGCAGGATCTCGCCTGCCTCGTAGGTGGCGGCGACCCGGTCGGCGACTGCAGTGGCGATCGCTGCCTCGTCTCCGGTGACCGACGGGATCTCCACCAGCCAGATCGTGGTCTCGGTGAGGTCTCTCACACGTGCATCCCGAGATCCCGGAGGAAGTCGTTCAATTGGGTCTTCTCGTCGGTCTTCTCGGTCCGACGGCCGATGATCAACGCACATTGGAGCTGGTAGGTCCCCGCAGGGAACTCCTTGGGTCGGGTTCCCTGGACCACTACGGCGCCGGCGGGGACTCGCCCCCGATACTCCACCGGCTCATCGCCGGTGACGTCGATGATCGGGATCGATCCTGTGATCGTCGTGTTGGCTCCGAGCACTGCGCCCTCTTCGACGATGGCGCCTTCGGTGATGATGCAACGGCTGCCGATGAAGGCGCCGTCCTCGATGATCACCGGTCGGGCTCCAGGTGGCTCGAGCACTCCCCCGATTCCGACTCCGCCTGCGATGTGCACGTCTCGCCCGACCTGGGCGCAGCTCCCGACGGTCGCCCAGGTGTCGACCATCGAGCCCGCGCCCACCCGGGCACCGATGTTGACGTAGCCGGGCATCACGATCGAACCCGGTTCGCAGTGCGCGCCGTACCGCACGGTTCCCGGCGGCACCACGCGCACACCCTGGCCGGCGAGATCGTGTTTGATCGGGATCTTGTCGTGGAACTCGAAGGGGCCGACTTCGAACGTCTCCATGTCCTGGAGTCGGAAGTACAGGAGAATCGCCTCTTTGATCCAGCTGTGAACGATCCACTCCCCGTCGATTTTCTCGGCGACACGGAGGTCACCTCGATCGAGCGCAGCGATCGTTTCGTTCACCGCCTCGCGCGCCTCCTCGATCGGGATGTTTCCCGCATACGCCTCTTCGATCACGTCAGACATCTCACCACCGCCTCTGCAGCCTCGGCGCACTCGTCGAGCGTCGGGACGAGCGCAAGACGAATGTAGCCCTCGCCGCCCTGCCCGAAGGCACGTCCGGGCGAAACCACGACGTGATGGTCGAGGAGGCGGGCCGTGGCGTCGACGTCATCGTCCACCCGTACCCAGAGGTAGAGCCCGGCCTGAGAGCCGATCACGCCGAGCCCTGCGGCGTCGAAGGCGTCGCGAAGCAGCCGCCGCTTCGCAGCGAAGATCTCCCGGCGTTCCCGGGCGTGCTCGTCGTCGGACCAGGCGGCGATCGCCGCCGCCTGCACGAACTCCGGCGACGCCGTGCCGGTGGCGGTCCGCAGCGCGGTGAGTCGGGCGATCGCGGCGGCGTCGCCGACGACCGCCCCCGACCGGTAGCCGGTCATCCCGGAACGTTTCGACAGACTGAGGAACGACAGGACACCGGGTGCGCCCGGGCCGGCGAACTCGAGCACGGACGGCGGTGGCTCGCCTTCGTAGAGGTCGACGTAGCACTCGTCGGCGCACAGCCAGGTCTCGGAGTCCCGCGCCCGATCGACAAACGACTCGACCGTTTCCCGATCCATCGTCGTCCCCGCCGGGTTGTGAGGTGAGCAGGTCCACAGCATCACCGACTCGTCCCAGGCCCGCTCGTCGACCATCTCGGGCCGGAACACGAAGTCGCCGGAGAGCACGACGGGGTTGCCCCTCGCCCCGGCGAGGCGGGCCCCGCGTTCGTAGATGGGATAGCCCGGGGTCGCCCACGTCACCAGGTCGTCTCGCTCCCGATCCACGAAGGCCAGCGGTGTCGAGAAGATCGCCTCCTTCGACCCAGAGGTCGGCATGATCTGCGTGTCGCGATCCACATCGACTCCGAAGCGCCTCCGGACGTACTGGGCGATCGCCGACCGCAGCTCCGGCAGGCCCTTCGTCGTCGGATACTGACTCACGTGCGGAACCGCTCCGATCAGCGCCTCAGGGATCATCGCGGGCGTTGGCTCCCTCGGGTCGCCGATCGAGAAGTCGATGATCCGCACGCCTGCGGCCCTGAGATCACGAGCCCGCTGTTGAACGGCTGCGACGCCATGGGCTCCGAGCTCGTCGAGGACCGGGTTGACCTTCATCACGGTGAACCTAATCGGTTGTCGTGGGGGCACGGCAGGACCGTGCCCCCGGAGTTCAGACACGAGCCGGTGTCAAGACCCGGATGCGACGTGCTGAGATGATCGATGGATGTCTGGGGCTCCTTCCAGTGCCTCGAGTCCTGATACCGGCGGGCGATTCGTACAATCTCCGACCATGCCATATCGCATGATCTACGCAGGGCTCGGCGCGCTCGCCGTCGCCGCGATCGCCCTCGGCGTGGCATTCGGCGGTGGGGGCGAGCCGATCGTGTTCGAGCCACCGCTCGAATCGGTCAGCCCCAACCCGAACGACGCCACGCTTCGACAGGCGATCATCGAAGTCGACGTGGAGATCGGCTACGAGGTGGCGATCTTCGTCGACGACTTCCGGGTTCCCACCGAAGAAGTCCAATACGTCGAGGCCACCGGCGTCTATCGATGGCAACCGAGCCCGAATGGCCTCTATCTCACCGAATGGACGCCCGGGACCCACACCGTCCGCATCGAGTGGGACACCTTCACCGGCCTGCCCGACCCCGGCTTCTTCGAATGGGAGTTCCGGGTTCAGTGACGATGCCTGCCGACTTTCGGACCGGTGAGTCGTAGCTCAAACGGGATTCACGAGTCCGAAACAGACGCCGGTCGGCCACAGCTACCGCCGCCTGTTGCGACCCCGAGACCGAAGAACATCGTGGAACGTGAAACGTAAAACGTGGAACGTGAAACTCGAACACCCTGACCCACGATCCGGGTTCCTCCCCATAGTCCGATCTGCGCGAGCGGACGACCTTGTTGGTGACACCACCAAGGAGATCGTCATGGAAGCCAGACCCACCGACCTGTTGACGGGACGCACGCTGTTCAGGCTGGGCCTGGGCCTCGTCATCCTGTCCGTCACGTTCCTGTTCCGCTACTCGATCCAGCAAGGTTGGTTCGGGCCCCTCGCCCGAGTCGGCATGGCGGCCGCCGCCGGGGCCATCATGATCGGCATCGGCTTGACGCTGTCGGAGCAACGGAGGCTCTATGCCAATCTCCTCCAGGGAGGCGGTTCGGCCGTCCTGTACCTCACGGCGTTCGCCGCACACCGCCAGTACGAACTCCTGGACACGACCGAGGCATTCATCCAGCTCGCGGCCGTCGCCACCGTGACCATCGCGCTCGCTCTCAGGGCCCGATCCGAGTTGCTGGCGGGGATCGGCCTGCTCGGTGCCGCGACGGCTCCGATTCTCGTCGGCGGCCGTCTGGAGGTGCCCGGCGGCGACGCCGCCTACCTGGCGGTCGTTGGCGCCGCAGCCACCGTGCTGCTGCTCCGCATGCGCTGGCTGTTCTCGTACGTCGTGGCGGTGGCGTCCATCACGATCGCCGTCTCGCTCGAAGTGGCCTGGGACCTTCTCGGCGACCTCACCGCACTGTCCGGTCTCCCGCCGACGACGCCCGACGTCGTCGCCTCGATCGCCCTGGCATGGGCGCTGCTCGTCGGGGTGCCGCTGTATCTCGCATACGGACCAGACCGGGGCGACCGAATCTCGACTGCGTTGCCTGCGGTGACGACGAGCTTCGGAAGCCCGCTCGTGTACGCAGCGCTGTACACCGCCTTCTCGTCCGAGATCACGCGCCCCGGCTGGGCACTGATCGCCGCCGGCGGCGCCGCATTGCATGCAATTGCAGGCTTCGGACTCCACCACCGTGGCCGCGACGTGGTCGCACGCATCCAGATCATCCCGGCGATCGTCCTGGGGATCCTCGCCATGTCGGCGGGCCTCACCGGCGACTGGATCCTGGTCGGCATGGCGGCGATCGCCGCTGGCGCAGTCATCGGCGGCACCCGTGCCGGCATCCGACTCCTGACCGATCTCGGCCACGCCGGCATGGCGCTCACGTTCATCGCCACCGCGATCACGAGTGCGATCGTGACCACCGAAGTCCGCACCGTCGGGGAACTGCTCCCTGCGGCGCTCGTGATCGCAATCATCGCGGTCACGGGTGTGGCGCTGTGGGTGGAGGAGTCCGAGACGTTCGACACCGAGCAGGTGTACTTCGTGTCGGCATTCGTTGGAACGATCGGCTGGATGCTCGTCGAGTTCCCCCGCTTGGGCGAGAACGGTCTGGCGGCCGTCACGGCAGGATGGTCGGTCCTCGGGTTGGCGGCGGTCGTCGCCGCCAAGGTCAGCCGGTCCCGACCGATCCTCGGCCTCGGGTTCACGACGCTCGGAATCGCATTGGCCAAGCTGTTCCTGGTCGACCTCGCCGAGGCGAGCCCGGTCGCACGCATCTCACTGTTCGCAGGGATCGGCGTGGCACTGCTGGCAGTCGGATATTGGCTGGGCGACAACGGTGTCGACGCTCATCTTGCCGACGCCGACCGGAGCGAAGAGCCCGAGAAGGTCGACGAAACGACATCACACGCACAGGAGCGGGCCGAGGCGCTCAATCCGGCGTTCGATCAAGAGCCGTAGACGACCACGTCGATCTGGTCGGCGAGCAGGTCGAGCTCGGCATAGGCGGACTCGAACGAGTTGAAGTCACCGGTCACGGCCGGGCACTCGAACATGGTCTCCTCGGCGATCAGGAGCCACCGATCGACCGTTGCGTCGATGGCGTCGTCGGGGGTCGGGCGCAGATCAGGAGCGACCTCACGGAGTTGAACCAGCGCCGCGGAACACGTCTCATCGTCTGGCTCGCCGCCGGCGAGATCGGGAAGGATCGCCCGTGCGGTCTCCCATGTCGGGGTCCATTCGGCCATCGCGGGCCTGGAGACCGCACCGCAGGCAGATACGATCATCAGCAGGACGGCGGCGAGGCTTGCAGCGCGTATCGTCACACGATCAGCGTAGGTCGCAAACGGCAGATACCCCGAAGCACGTGGAGGCACGGATGACCGGACACATGACGATGATCGTGGAGATCCCGAGAGGAAGCCGCAACAAGTACGAGATGGACCACGACACCGGGGAGATCTTCCTCGATCGGACACTGTTCACCGCGACTCGATATCCGGCCGATTACGGGTTCATCCCACACACGCTCGCCGAGGACGGAGACCCACTCGATGCGATGGCCCTCGTGTCGGAGCCGACGTTTCCGGGCTGCCGGGTGCGGATCCGACCGATCGGCGCCTTTCTGATGGTGGACAAGGGCGAGGCCGATCACAAGATCCTCGGAGTGCCGCTTGGCGATCCGATCTGGCGAGATGCCCGCTCACTCGACGACGTGCCGCCGCACATCCTGAAGGAACTGGAACACTTCTTCTCCATCTACAAGGACCTCGAAGAGGCCAAGACCGACACGCTCGGTTGGATCCCCCTGGACGAGGCGACCGCCATCATCGACGCAGCGTTCGCCGCCTACAAGGGCTGAATCAGCCGTCGCTCGGCGTATAGCCATGTTCGAGCAACCCTGCGAAGCCGTCCCCGTCGACGATCGGCACACCGAGCGACTCGGCCTTCGTCACTTTCGAGGCTCCGGGAGCGTCTCCTGTGATCAGCGCGGTCGTCTTGTTCGAGACAGAGCCCGTGACCTTCGCTCCGAGCGCCTCGAGCGCGACCTTGGCTTCGTCCCGTGAATGCTCAGGCAAGGTCCCTGTCACGACGAAGACGAGGCCCTCGAGGAGGCTGCTCGACCCCCCGGCTTCCGGCTCCGGGTCGGCCATCCTGACACCGGCTTCGGCCATCCGCCTGATCAACTCGCGATTCTCGGTTTCGGAAGCCCAGCCGACCCACGCCTCTGCGATCACCTCTCCGACGCCCTCGAGATCGGTGAGCTCATCCACCCCGACGTCGAGCAACGCCTGCATGCTCCGGAACCGTCGCGCCAGTTCCTTGGCTGCAGACGGACCGACATGGCGGATGCCGAGCCCAACGATGAGCCTGGCCAGCGGTCTGTCGCGGGCGACATCGATGCCGGAGAGGAGATTCGAGATCGAGACGTCTCCCCAGCCCTCATACCCTTCGAAGTCCGACGCCTCCAACGTGAAGATGTCGGCTGGGTCGCCGATCTTCCCCTCTGACAGCAGGAAATCGATCGTCTTGTAGCCCAGTCCGTCGATGTCCATTGCGGATCGACCGGCGAAGTAGGCAAGCCATTCCCGCATCCTGGACGGACACTCATAGCCACCGGTGCACCTGGCGTCCTTCTCCCCTTCCGGGCGCACGATCGGGTGTCCGCAGAACGGGCAGTCGGCGGGCATGGACCAGACCCGTTCGTCCCCGGTTCGGAGGGATTCGACCGGGCCGAGCACCTCAGGGATCACGTCGCCGGCACGCCGGACGACCACGGTGTCGCCGATGCGAACGTCCTTGCGGTGGACCTCGTCCTCGTTGTGGAGTGTGGCCATGCCCACGTTGGCGCCGCCGACGAACACGGGTTCGAGCACGGCGAACGGCGTCGCGCGACCCGTTCTCCCAACGTTGATCTGGATGTCTCTGAGCAGCGTCGTTCGCTCCTCGGGAGGGAACTTGTAGGCGATCGCCCACCGCGGCGCCCGAGAGGTGAACCCCAACGTCTCCTGGTCCGAGATCGAGTCGACCTTGATCACCACACCGTCGGTCTGGTAGTTGTGATCGTGCCGACTGGCGTCAGCAGCCGCCACGTACGCCTTCACACCGTCGAGGTCGGAAACGGACTCGGACGCCGGGTTCACGCGCAGACCGAGGTCACGCAGGTATTCCATCGTCTCGGTGTGGGTCGAGAGCGAGGGCCCGCCCTCGATGATCCCGGCTTGATAGATCCAGATCGACAATCTGCGCTCTGCCGTCATCGCCGGATCCTTCTGCCTCACCGATCCGGCTGCGGCGTTCCGGGGGTTGGTGAAGAGCCGCTCCTCCGCCTCGGCCTGGCGCTCGTTGAGCGCCTCGAAGGCATCGAGCGGCATGTACACCTCGCCGCGAACCTCGAGCAGGTCGGGCACGTCCGAGCCACGGAGTCGGAGCGGGATCGCCTCGATCGTACGGAGGTTGGCGGTGATGTTCTCCCCGATCGTCCCATCACCGCGGGTGGCGCCGAGCGTGAACAGCCCCCGCTCGTAGGTCAGCGTCACGGCGAGACCGTCGATCTTGAGCTCGCAGGCATATCCCTCCGGGAGGCGCTCGAGGATCCGTTCCATGCGCTGCTCCCACGCATCGAGATCCTCGGCGGACTCGGCGTTGTCCAGCGAGAGGAGGGTGCGGCGATGAGTGACCTCAGAGAACAGATCCGAGGGCGGCGCCCCCACTCGCTGAGTCGGGGAATCGGGTTCGACGAGCTCTGGATGCGCTTCCTCGAGCTGCCGCAGTTCCTTGACCAGAGCGTCGTACTCGGCGTCGGCGACGATCGGATCGTCGAGGATGTAGTACCGGTAGGCGTGGTCTCGGATCAGGTCGCTCAGTTCGGCGACCCGAGCGGCGGGATCTGCGGTCACTCGGACTCAGCGATCCCAGTCCGGGGCGAAACTGGGGTTCACCAGTCGGCGGTCCTTCGGCAGCGCGTCGATCGCTGCGACCTGCTCCGGAGACAGCCTCACGTCGAGTGCGGTGAAATTGTCGGCGATGTGATCCTCCGACGTGGCCTTGGGGATCGGGACGACCTTGTCCTGTTCGAGCAGCCACGCCAGCGCAACCGCCATCGGGCTGAAGCCGAGTTCGGATGCGATGTCGTTGATCACCATGTAGTCGGCCACCTTGCCCATGGCCAGCGGCGAGTAGGCGGTGATCATGAAGTCGTGTTCTCGAGCCATCTCGCACAGCCGCTGCTGCCCAAGCAGCGGGTGATACTCGATCTGGTTGGCGAAGATCCGGGCGTGCTTCTCGGCCTCGGCGACGATGCTCGACGTGGCGTTGCTGAGCCCGATGTGGCGGACCTTGCCCTGGTCCTGGAGGTCGAGCATCGCTTCGAGCGTCTCACTGAGAGGGACCGTCTGGACGGGCCAGTGGATCAGCAGGAGATCGACATAGTCGACGCCCAGTTTTTGGAGGCTCTCGTCCGTACTGGACAGCACATTCGCTGCTGCGTGGTTGCCGTTGCCGATCTTGGTCGTGAGGAAGTAGTCCTCGCGGTTGACACCCGAGGAAGCCAGCGCCTGCCCGACGAACGCCTCGTTGTCGTACATCTGGGCGGTGTCGATGTGTCGATACCCGATGTGCATCGCATGGAGAACGGCATCCCGGCACGTCTGCCCCCCGAGCCTGAAGGTACCGAATCCGAGGGACGGGACCTTGACGCCCTGAATGGTCGTTCGCATGTGCTGCACTCCTTTTCGATCAGTCGTCAACCGATTGCGTCGAGCGTAACGGCGTCGAGGGCCCCGAGAGACGGGGTGCGACGTCAATCGATGATGGCGCCGCCGAGCACCTCGTCGCCGTCGTAGAAGGCGATGGTCTGGCCGGGGGCGACCGCGTACTGCGGCTCGTCGAACCGGAGACGAACATGGCTGCCGGCCGACAGCGTCGCGGCGACGGCCTCGCCATGAGCCCGGTACTGGGCGAAGACCCGCGAGGAAAAGGGCTCGCCTGAGACGCTCGTGACGTCCCGCAGCCCGACATCGGTTCGAGCCAACTCCTCACGGCGGCCGATCACGACGGTGTTGGTGGCAGGCACGATGTCGGTCACGTAGCGGGGCTCTCCAACGGCGACATTCAGGCCCCGCCGCTGTCCGATCGTCACATCGACGATCCCGCGATGCTCGCCCACGACTGCCCCGGTCTCGTCCACGATCGGACCGGGCTGTTCGACCTCAGGCGCCTGCGATCTGATGAACGCCCGGTAGTCGCCGGACCCGACGAAGCAGATGTCCTGACTCTCGCTCTTGTTCGCCGTTCGGAGCGACAGATCGGCGGCGATGCGGCGTGTCTCCGTCTTGTTGATCCCACCGACCGGGAACCGCACCTGTTCGAGTTGAGCCTGGGTGAGCATGGAGAGGACGTAGCTCTGGTCTTTGGCGCGGTCGACCCCCCGCAGGAGGCGCCATCGGCCATCACGCAGCTCAGTCCGGGCGTAGTGGCCTGTCACCAGGACATCGCACTCGAAGTCGCGCATCTGGTCGACGAGACGATCGAACTTGACGGTCCGGTTGCATTCGATGCACGGGTTGGGTGTCCGCCCCGACACGTAGTCGGCGAGGAACCGATCGACGACCCCTTCGGAGAAGTCGTCGGTGTAGTCGAGCACGTAATAGGGGATGTCGAGCTGTGCGGCGACCCGCCTGGCGTCCTCGGAGTCGGAGACCGTGCAACAACCCGCGGTCGGGGCCTCACCGTTCGGCCCTTGCCACAGCTTGAGAGTGACACCAATCACCTCGTGGCCCTCCTCGACGAGCAAGGCCGCAGCAACCGAGGAGTCGACGCCCCCCGACATGGCGACGAGCGCCCTCATCGCATGCCCTCGATGGCTTCGAGCAGGATCTGCGCCGCGATCTCTCCGTCGCCGGGCCGGGTCGACCAGCCGAACGAGACTCGAAGGCACTCCCGAGCAGCGGCTGGGCTCATGCCCATCGCCGTGAGCACGTGTGACACGGTGTTGGCCCCGCTCTGACATGCCGAGGCTGCGGACACGGCCAACCCGCGACGATCGAGCCGCACGAGAAGTGTCTCGTTCCTGACGCCGTCGATCCGGATGTGACTGTGCTGGGAAGAGGCGTGCTCCTCGGGAACGGTGCGAACGGCGACGGACGCGACCGCCTCCTCGAACGCTCTGCGCTCGACTGTGACGTCCGCGACGAGCCGCTCGCGATCCTTGTCGGCCAGTTCCATGGCTTCGACCAGGCCCACGACACTCATGACGTCGTGAGTTCCGGACCTGCGTCCGAGCTCCTGGCCGCCGCCGTGGAGGACCGGCTCGAGCTGCTGTCCGTCTCTGACATAGAGCAGCCCAACGCCCTTCGGCCCACCGAACTTGTGTCCGGTGAGCGACAGGAGATCGACACCGAGGTCCCCGACGTCGATCGGTCTCGACACGAACGCCTGGATGGCATCGGTGTGCACCGCCGTCGCCGGATTGACGCGCCTGACGGCTTCGACGACCCCGGCCACGTCCTGGACGCTCCCGGTCTCGTTGTTGACCGCCATCACGGACACGACGGCGGTTTCGCCGTCGACGAGGCCGGCCACCTGTTCGGGATCGACGAGCCCTCGAGAATCGACGGGCGCCGTCGAGACTCGACAGCCGAGCCGCCCCAGGAAATCGGCCGCCTCGAGCACCGCTTCGTGCTCGGTGGCGCCGACCACGACACCCCCACGAGCACCACCGGCGAGGGCTGCACCCTTGACGGCGAGGTTGTCGGATTCGGTTCCGCCTCCGGTGAACACGATCTCCTGAGACCGACAGCGCAGGAGATCGGCGACTCGCTCCCGCGCCGACTCCAGCGCGTTCTTGGCGCGACGGGACACCTCATGGGAGCCCGAGGAGTTCCCGAACCGGTCGGAGACGTAGGGTTCCATCGCCTCCCAGACCTGGGGACGCATCGGGGTGGTTGCTGCGTGATCGAGGTAGAGCACACGGACATGTTCCCATGCGCGACCGGCAATCTCCCAAACGGACGCAGGATCGGGAGTCGGGGATCGGCACCTTCGTCTCCCGCCGATCCCGAGCAGAGCGCTCGCCGAGTCGAAGGTCCGCTCTCGGTCGGTGGGTCGGTCGGCTTCGACACCTGATTCGATCCTGGAACGACAGATGCGTCGGGTCTGGCGACAGAGGCGACCCCATCCGCCCGGGTCCGATCGGAATCCGCACCGATCGGAATGGCGACCTCGAGGGTCATGAGCCGAAGCCGGTCCCGACGGGAACGATCCAGACTCCTCGATGTCGCACAGGAGCACTGCGAGGGCCCGGGCATAGATGCCCGGGCCCTCGTTGGGTTTCACCCGGAAACACGGGTGAGTTCGTGGTGGATGGTGATCAGCCTTCGAGGCTGGCTTCGACCGTCGGAGGAAGCAGTACGGCGTCGATCACGTGGATGATGCCGTTCGATGCCTCGATGTCGGTGATGACGACCGTGGCGCCGTTGATCGTCACGGTGTCGCCATCAACAACGATCGCGATGTCCTCGCCCTGAAGCGTCGTGGCACTCTCCAAGGTGACGACCGTGGCCGCAGGAACGGCTCCGTCGATCACGTGATAGGTCAGGATCGATGTCAACAGCTCCTGGTCGGCGAGCACGGTGTCGAGCAGACCCTCGGGAAGCGCATCGAACGCATCGTCGGTCGGAGCGAGCACCGTGAACGGCCCTTCACCCGACAGCGTCTCGACCAGACCGGCCTCTGTGACGGCAGTCACGAGCGTGTCGAAACGGCCGTCGGCCACGGCGATGTCCACGATCGTGTTGGATTCGGTCATGTCGTCCTCTTCCATCGCCTCGGTCGTCTCGGTGACTGCGGCGGTTGTCTCGGTCGACACGGTGTCTGCGCTTGCATCCTCGGTCTCGCCACATGCAGCGACGACGATCGAGAGAATCGCGAGCAATGAGATCAGTTTGAGCTTCATGATGTTCTCCTGTGTTGTTGAGCCCGCGGGAGAACGAAGACCCCCGCTGACGCCCGATCCTGGGCGCTGGCATGACCTCATTGCCCAATGCAACAACTTGTCAAACATCGGATGGACGGCGATCGCCCTGACTCCGCTCGGATGAGACACTTGCTGCAGCGGCGGGTCGCGGACCCACCGCTGCTCACTCAGCCATGGAACGGGCCAGCTCGACGATGGTCCGAACGCCGAAGCCGGTCCCACCCTTCGGGATGTAGTGCTCCGCCTTGGAGACGAACGCCGGTCCAGCGATGTCGAGGTGGGCCCACGGGACTTCGCCGACGAACTGCTCGAGGAGCAGCGTCGCCGCCATCGCACTGCCGTATCGGGACGACGAGCTGTTGCGCATGTCGGCGATGTCTGATTCGATGAGCGACCAGTAGTCGGCGGGCTGTGGCATCGGCCAGACCCGCTCCCCTGCGGCGGCCGCTGCGCCGGAGACCATCGCCGTCGGCCCGTCACCGTTCGACCACAGACCGGCGATCTTCTCTCCGAGGGCGACCTTGCATGCCCCGGTCAGGGTGGCCAGGTCGAGGATGAGATCCGGCTCCGACTCGGCAGCGAGCGAGAGGGCGTCGGCGAGCACGAGACGGCCTTCGGCGTCTGTGTTGATGACCTCGATGGTCTTGCCGTTGCGGGCCGTGAGCACGTCGCCGGGGCGCTGCGCTCCCCCGCCAGGCAGGTTCTCTGCCAGCGCGGCGTATCCGGTCACCTGGACCGGGATGCCGAGTTTGGAGATGGCGATCATCGCGCCGATCACGGCAGCGGCGCCCGCCATGTCCGACTTCATGGTCTCCATCATGTTGGACGGCTTGATCGAGAGCCCACCCGAGTCGAACGTGATCCCCTTGCCGACGATCGCCAGCTTCGCCTTCGGCTTCCTCACCGAGTGGGTGAGCTTGAGCAGGCACGGAGGTCGGTGGGATCCGAGGCCGACACCGAGTATCCCGCCCATTCTCTCCTTGTGAAGCCGGTCGACCTTCCACAGCTCCACCTTGAGCGACGTGTCCGAGGCGGCGTCGGTGGCGCGCTGGGCCAGATCGAGCGGCGCCTTGTCGCGGGGCGGAGTGTTGACGAGGTCCCGGGCAAGCGCGACCGCGTCGATCACCGCCGCGGAGTCCGATGCCACGTTCTTCCAGGTCTTCGGAGCATCGACCAGCTCCAGCGTGAGCGGATTCCGCTCGTCTGGTTCGGACAGGTACGACTGATATCGGTAGTCGGAGAGACCGAAGCCCTCGATCACGGCCGGAAGGGCACCATCGATCTCGATCTGGTGAAGCGTCGTTGCGACCCTGTCCGCCTTCGGCACGGCGTTGCGAGCAGTGCCCGCAGCAGCCCGAAGCCCCTCGGCGTCGACTTCGTCTCCGAGCCCGACGAACACGACGGTCCGGCCGCTCGTGGTCACGACCGCACTCTGGCCCGGCTTGCCCTCGAAGCCGACCGCGTCGAACACCGCGCCGGCGATGTCCCCGCTGGCCGCCAGGAACTCCTCGGCACCGGTGGCGGGTCGCCGGTCCGGCATCATGCCGACGATCACGGGCGTCCCTACCGTCGGGGTCTTCTTGGCGCGTACTTCCACTTCGATTCCTCTCGTGAGCTGAGCCGAGGATACGGGCACAGAGCGGGAGCATTCGTGGCGGCCGGTATCCGTACACTCGCAGCCGATGGTTGGATCACTGGCGTCACGGCTGGCCGAGGCCGGGGTCGACGTCGGCTCGATGATCGACCCCCAAGCCGCCTTCCTCGCACTCGTCGAGGCGGAGGGCAACCCGGGTGCGCTCGAGGATCGCTTCGCATTGGAGGCGCTCACATTGAACACAACCCCCGATGCACTGCCTCCGGAAGCGAGAAAACGAGCGGTCGAAGACTTCTACGGTCTGCGCTGGCACGGCTTCGAGCTCGCCGGCGAGTTTCGCAACGACCCGATCACCGTGGTCGACTACGACCCCGAATGGCCGCTCCGATTCCGTCACTGGCATCGGCGGCTCGAAGAGGTGCTCGGCGGCACCGCACGTCGCATCGAGCACGTCGGCTCCACCGCGGTCCCTCGTCTCGCCGCCAAACCGATCATCGACATACAGGTGAGCGTCACCGACCTCACAGACGAAGACGGGTATGTGCCGGGCATCGAACAGACCGGCGTTGCACTCCGCTCGCGAGATGCCGAGCACCGCTACTTCCGGCCTCCTCCCGGCCGCCAACGTGACGTCCACATTCACGTCTGCACGGTCGGCGGCGCCTGGGAACGGGATCATCTCTGGTTCCGGGATCGACTGCGCTCCGACGAGGCCATCCGTGACGCCTACGCCGACCTCAAACGAGATCTCGCCCGCAGGTACCCAGACGATCGGTTGGCGTACACCGAGGGCAAAGCGGAGTTCATCGCGAACGTACTCAGCCGACGGGAGTGACCACGCCATGGCCGGAAGCGGGTTTCGCCGGTCGACGACGGGGGTACACAAGACGCCATGGCACGCATCACACAATCGATCGACATCGACGCACCGCTGGACGTCGTGTGGGACGAAGCAGCCGACCTCCCGTCTCACGTCGAATGGATGGCCGACGCCGAGAGCATCGAGTTCCAGACCGAGCAGCGCTCCGGCGTGGGCACCGTCATGAAGGTCGAGACCGTCGTCGGTCCGCTGCGGACCACCGACCTCATGGAGGTCACCGACTGGGTCGACCACAAGAGCATCGGCGTGAAGCACACCGGCCTCGTGACCGGCGAGGGCCACTTCACCCTTTCACCCATCGCCGGAGCCACCCGCTTCACCTGGACCGAGAACCTGACCTTCCCGCTCTACCTGGGCGGACCGGTCACGGCATTCTTCGCCAAGCCGGTGCTCGGCTTCATCTGGCGCCGCAACCTCGCCGGACTGAAGAAGCGAATCGAAGGCTGAATCCGAGTCAGGCGCCGGGCGGGCCTTCCTCGATCTCACCATCTGGGAAGTCGTCGCCACATGCCTGGACGGCCATGATCCACAACACCTGAGCGGCACGTTCACGGAGTTCATCGCCATCTGAGACGCCTTCCATCGCCACATCGAGGTCTTCGTCGACGTATCGATCGGCCAGCTGGACTGCGACATCGTCGTCCCAAACACCCTGGTCACACGCCTCTGTGAGCCGTGCACGCCAGATCTCCGGGTCGTCCTCGGCCAGTCCTGTTTGCACGACCCACGTCACGATCGTCGGCCTCAACTCGTCGTCCGTCACGTCGAGCACGGTGGGCTCGGAGCACCCAGAGACGACAGCGAGCAGCACACAAATGAGAGCGGACCTGTGATTCACCTGGCTCCCCAACGGAACGACGGCATCACCGGGGCCGACTCCTCGGGCAGCCCGAACCTGACGAGCGCGAACGACATCAGCACCGCCCCGAGATGGACCGGTCGTCTGGCGGACACCTGCAGCGGCGATCGGATCAGCGTTGCGAGCTCCCCGTCGTCGTTGCTGAGCATCCAACGATTCGCTCGACCGAAACCGCGGGTGTCGGCGGGATGCAGCACACAGGCGTAGTCGCGACCGTTCAGGCCATAGGTTCCGTGCCGGAAGCCGGCCTGGGTGACCTTGCGCCCCGACCGATCGATGATCACCGGACTGATGGTGCCGCCCGTCGTTCGTGCCGTCAGCGTCCAACGAGTCCCGTCGACGAGTTCGATCCGCTGACCCCGACCGAAGTAGATACGAAACCAGCCCATCCGTCCGAGCAACGCCAACGTCGTCCCGTTGGCCGAGAGCGCCGCAGCCGGGAAGCCCCAAGGGCTGATACGACGGAGCTCGGCCGGACCGACCAGCATGTGGGCGGAACTGACGTCGAGCGGCGCGTCCCCGGGGTTCACGACCCTCGGAACTCGGCTTCGCGTTTCTCGACGAAGGCCGCAACGCCCTCTTTGGCGTCGTCGGTCCGGAAGATCGAGTTGAAGGCGTGCGCCTCGATTTGAATCCGATCCTCCATCGGGCGGCCGGTCCCGTTGTTGATCGCATGCTTCGCAGCAGCGATCGCCTTCGTCGGCCCCTTCGCATACGTGCGTGCCGCCTCCATCGCTGCATCGAGTAGTCCATCGGCGGGAACGACCCGGTCGGCAAGACCGATCTGGAGCGCCTCGTCCGCACCGACGAACCGGCCGCTGTAGACGATGTCCTTGGCCTTCTGGATACCCACGATGCGCGTCAGCCGCTGGGTGCCACCGGCCCCCGGGATGACGCCGAGCTTGATCTCGGGCTGGCCGACCTGGGCGTCTGCCGCCAAGAATCGAAAGTCCGCCGCCATCGCCAACTCGAGTCCACCGCCCAGTGCATATCCCCGCACCGCGGCGACCGTCGGCTTCTCCAGGCGCTCCAGCGCCCATGCCGCGTCGACGAGTGCACGCGCCAGAGTGTCGTCGGTGCCGCTCTCGTGTGCCATCTTGAAGCCCTTGATGTCGGCACCGGCAGCAAAATGGGGATCACCGGTCACGACGACGGCGCGGATCGAATCGTCCTGACATCTCTCGAAGGCTTCCAGCAGGTCGTTGGAGAGCTCTTCGGAGAGCGCATTGACGGGCGGACGGTTGAGCGTGACGACGGCGACAGCGCCGTCGACTTCGAAGTTCACGAGAGACATGTCCCGAGGCTACACCGGGCTCGCTTCGCATCGCCGTTCTCGGTTGTCGGTCGTCAGTCGTCGGTTGGATCGACCCATCTCGCACCAGCAGCCACTGATGACCGATGACGCCGTTGCGAGCGAGGCTATGACACGACGGCGGGGAGGTCCAACAGCTCTGGGGACCAGCCGGGTTGGGTGGGGCGGACCTTGATGCGGGCGTCCACCGCCCTGACGCCGTCGCCGGGCTCCAACACCTTCACCGGGTTGAGGTCCATGTCGATGATCTCCGGGAGCGCAGTCACCATCGCCGACACCCGCAGCAGCGTCTCCTTCAACGCGGCACGGTCACCGAGCGGCATGTTGCGATAGCCCTTGAGCAGATCGGCGCCCTTGATCTCTTCGATCATCTCGCCGGCGTCGACATCGGTCAGCGGGTTGAGCCGGAACGCCACGTCCCTCAGCAACTCGACGTACACACCACCGAGGCCGTACACCAGCATCGGCCCGAAGTTCGGGTCCTCGGTCATGCCGATGAGGATCTCGTGACCACCGGCGACCATCTCCTGAACGACAACGCCTTCGTGCTCTGCGACGGCGGCGGTCACCGCAGCGAAGCTGTCGCGGATCTCCTGCTCACCTTCGACATCGAGGATGACGCCACCGACGTCCGATTTGTGCAGTGCAGTTTCGGAGATCACCTTCAATGCAACGGGCCCACCGATGTCTTCGGCAGCTGCAACGGCCTCGTCGGCCGTCGTCGCCGTCCGCGTCTCCGGCAGGGCGATCCCGAACGATCCGAGCACTGCATCGACCTCGTCCGGTTCGAGCCAACCGCCCTCGTCGTCGTCGATCCGGGCGAGTGCGTCGGCGATGACGACCTTGGCCGCTTCGACATCGACGTCGGCGAACTCCGGGATCTCACCCGGATCGCGGTGGAGCCATTCGCCGTGACGAACGACCCGCGCGAGCGCCCGCGCGGCGTTCTCTGGGAACGGGTACGTCGGCACGGTCTCGATGTCACTGCTCATCAGATTCGAGATCTCGTCGGACTGCATGAACACCGACAGGATCGTGGTGTCCCCCGTGTAGAGCTCGGCCGACTCGCGGACCGCCCTCCCGATCTCGAGAAGACCGGTCTGCGAAGTCGGGACGTAGATCACCATGAGTGCATCCACCTCCCCGCTGTGCAACACCTCAGAGATGACGTGGCGGAAGTCGTCGGCGTTGGCGCCGGCGATCATGTCAACCGGGTTCCGGACCGACGCCTCTGGCGGCAGTTGGGCCTCCAGTCGGTCGCGCAACTCCGGCGAGAACTCCGGCAGCTGCAAACCCCTCGATTCGAGTGCATCGGCCGCCAGGATGCCGGGACCACCGGCATTCGTGACGATACCGACCCTGCGGCCTTTCGGGATCGGCTGGTTCGCCAGCAGCGCCCCGACGGCGAACATCTCCTCGAGCGTCTCCGTTCGGATCACGCCGGACTGCTGGAACAGCGCGTCCACTGCGACATCGAGCGAGGCGAGCGCCCCGGTGTGAGATGACGCCGCCCGAGACCCGGCAGCCGTACGGCCCGACTTCACCGCCACGATCGGCTTCTTGCGGGCGACGCGACGGGCGAGGCGAGCGAACCGGCGCGGGTTCCCGAACGACTCGAGATAGAGCAGGATCACGTCGGTCGACGGATCGTCCTCCCAGTGCAGGAGCAGGTCGTTGCCGGACACGTCGGCCTTGTTGCCGACCGAGACGAACTGGCTGATACCGAGACCATTGCGGCTGGCGTACTCGAGAATGGCGATCCCGAGAGCGCCAGATTGTGACGACATGGCAATGTTGCCCGGGGGCGGGTAGATCGGGGCGAAGGTGGCGTTCATCGACACGGGCGGTGCGGTGTTGAGCAGCCCCATGCAGTTGGGACCCACCATGCGCATGCCGGCCTTGCGGACGATGTCGAGCAGTTCGTCCTCCAAGGCGTCTCCCTCACCGCCGACCTCGCTGAACCCGGCGGTGATCACCACAAGCCCTCGCACGCCTTTGGCGGCACAGTCGCGCGCGGCGTCGAGCGCTGCCGACACCGGTACCGCCATGATCGCCAGGTCCACATCGTCGGGGATCTCGCTCACCGTGTTGTACGCCCTCACCGAATTGACGACCGTGGCGTTCGGATTCACCGGGTAGACCGCTCCGCCGAACCCGGAATGCAGCAGGTTCCGGAAGAGCGTGTTGCCGATCGCCCCGGATCGGGTGGACGCCCCGATGACTGCGATGCTTCGAGGGAAGAACAGCGGGAGGATGGATGCGGCGATCGCCCGCTTCTCCCGATGCTCTGCCGCGGCCCGCGCCCCCTCGGTGTAGGCGACCGGGAAGTCGACCGTGTACACGCCATCGTCGACGGTCCGGCGAAGCTCGTATCCCGAGTTGCGGAACACGCGCATCATCTGCACGTTCTCCGGCAGCACGAACGCCTGGAACTGCTCGACCCCGTTCTGACGTGCGTGCGACGTCAGCAGCTGAAGAAGCTCGGTGCCGAGACCGCGTCCCTGTTGGTCGTCGGCCACGGCGAAGGCCACCTCGGCCCTGGGTGAACCGTTCGCCTCACGGTCGTATCGGGCAACGGCGATCATGGAGTCGTCGTCGAGGACGATGAGCGCCATCCGATTGTCGTAGTCGACGTTCGTGAAGAACTCGACCTCCTCCGGAGGGAGACTCTGCTTCACCCGGAAGAAACGGAAGTAGCGGCTCTCCGGCCCCATCCGCTCGAAGAAATCGACCAGCAGTGGGCCGTCGTCCGGCGTGATCGGGCGCACCTGGACCGTCTCGCCATCTCTCAGCACGACATCGAGTTCGAATTCGGACGGGTAGTCGGCCACCGGATCTCCTGGAACGCTCGGACGGAACACTACCCATCGCCAGATCCGACGCCAGAGCCGGAGTTCCCGACCCGACGGGAACGTCAGCCGCCGTCTGGTTGCCGCGCCGCTTCGGTCACGCGACGAGCCGCCTGTTCGACCCGGTCCGCCGTCGCGTCCTCCACCGGCTCAGGCGAGTACCGGGCCTGCAGGTATCCGCCGAGCACCGTGGAGGCACCGTCGGGATCCGTCCGCCTCCCGACCGCTCGTGCGACCTCTGCAGGTGTCTCTCCACGTCGGGGGGTCTCGAGGTCGGCCATCGCTGCGAACGACCGTGCGATCCGGCGTTCGGTCGGGTCGGCAGGCGACCATCCGCGCCGGCTCGGCGTATCTCGGATGGCCGCGGCGGCGCTCGGTCTGCTCGGCGCCGGGGGGCGACGCCATCGGATCGCCTTGATCAATCTGACCAGCGCGGCGAACAAGGCACCCAGCTCTCGGCCGAGCGCGGCGAACAACGCTTTCGCATCGTTCCAACCGCCGGCCCCGATCGGTGACGCCCCCCGGGCGAAGCGGGCGTTGCGCCCGGCCCGGATCGCCCACACGAAGATGGTCCCGATGACACCGGCGAGCAGCAGGTAGCCGACCCAATCCGGGCTGTCCGTCCTGGTTGCCTCGAGGGATTCGATCAAGGCGGTGGTGTTCTCGTCGTCGGCTTCTGGTCGGGCGCTCTCGGCGGCACCCGTGTCACGGGACAGGAACTCCATCGCCCTCGTCACGAATCCATTCAGTCCGTCGGTCTCACTGATCGCCTGGGCGGGCAACGCCGAGATCTGATCCGTTGCGATCGGGAAGACGACTGCGGTCGTCACGACCACCAGTGCGGCTCCGACGACACCGACAGCCCACCGGTCGGCCAGGCCGTCGCTCACCTCGACGCCGTTGACACGCCAGGCCCCCTGCCGAGCGCGCCGGCTGACGGCCCCGATCGAGATGATCCCCGTCCCGAACCACAGGACGACGGCGATCATCTGGCCGCCGACGGCCGGTCGGGCGAGATCGGTGAATCCCGCTTCGACGCCGATCGTGTATCCGGCGACCGAAGCGAGGAACAGGCCGACGCCGAGCATCCGAAGCCGCATGCGATCCGCCGGGGCGCCGGTCGGTCGATCGTCGAGCATGCGTTCCATCGTTGCGAGATCGCCGGCGGTCGATTCGATGAGCGTGCGGACGGTCACCACGATGAGCAGTGTCACCACCGTCGAGAGCACGCCGACGACGCCACCCGTCACCATGAGAACAACGAGGCCGACCATCGGAAAGGCGAAGAACTCGATCCGCCGCCATGTGAGACCGGCGGGATCCGGCGGTCGCACGGTGGCGAATGCGCCCGCAGCGAGCCCGGTCAGCACGCCGAGAACGAGTCCGGCTACCGCTCCGACTTCGTCGACGGCGCGGCCGACGATCTGCCCGAAACACGCGGCCATCACCGTCATGACCAGTATCGACGCGGGGTTCACTCCCACTCCCCGATGTCGGCGGACCGATCGACGACGGCGAGCCCGATCCCCTCCATGTCGAGGCCCGACCGGATGCGCGGACCAGGCTCACCACCGGTCACGATGACCCGAACCGAGAGTCCCCGCCGTCGCAGTCCGACGAGGTCGACGAGTTGGGTCTCAGACAGCTGCCCCACCACATGGAGCAGGGTGGTGCCGAAGCCGAGACCGAACGGATCGAGCAGTCCGTGCGACTGGCGATCGCGGTGTAGCCGCACACGCGCCAGCATCTCCAGAGCCTCCATCAGGTGGGCGTCGTCGAGTTCCGGCGGAGCGTCGATGTCCACGGCCGCGCCCACCACGCCGTCGAGGCCGGCGAGCCTGAGGCCGGTCGGCCGCCGCTCGATCGTCACGTAGTGATTGAGAAGAGACGCTGCCACCACGACGGCCAACTCACCGCTTCGATGGCGGCCGGACAGCGGATGGGACATCTGTGCCATGTCGACCGACACGACCACATCCTGATGTGACGCCGGCTCCAACTCCTTGACGAGGAGCTCGCCGGCCGAGGCCGACGACGTCCAGTGGATCGACCTGAAGGGATCACCCGGCTGGTAGCCGCGAACGCCGCGAATCCGGTGAGGGTCGAAGAACAGCGGGCGAGTGGTGACCACCACCGGCTCGGGAGACTCGGGCACCACGGCGATCTCCCCGACGGGCACGATCTGGGGGTAGACCAGGAGGCTGCGAGTCTCGCCGGCCTGCCGGGCGTGGAGAGCGATCGAGAACAGGTCTCCGGTCGTGAGCAGGGTTGGGCCGATCGTGTGCAGTCCGCGACGTCTCGCGGCGATCGTCCGCTGCAGTCTGGCGGGTTCACCCGGATCCAAGTCGATCGCATACCTCGCGCTCCCACCCAGGTCGAAGGGGGCGATGTCGGAGACCTCGAGCCACCGCAGGGGCCGCCGGGTTGTCAGCTCGATCGAGACGCCGAACTCGTCGCCCCACATGACCCGGCCAGGGTGGGAACGAACGACGTCGACCGTTGCGAGGGCCTGTCGAGGGCCTGCCCACGCCCACACGAGCCACAGACCCAGGCCGCAGGCAAGACCGAGCAGCGGCTCGACCCGGACGATGAAGGCCACCACGACAAGCAGCATCGTCGGTCGCAGCAGCCGGCGGGTCATCCGGCCGCGTCCCTCACTCCCATCGAGAGATCCTCGACGATCTCCCTCAGGACGGTGGCCGGCGTCTGCCCACGCAGTCTCGCGTCGGCGGTCAATCCCAATCGGTGTGCCAGGACGGGCTCCACGAACCGCTTCACGTCGCTCGGCGACACGAAGTCCCGACCGTTCATCATCGCCGACGCCTTCGCCACAGCTGCCAGGGCGAGGGACGCCCTCGGGCTGGCAGGCAGCGACACGGCCGGGTGCTCTCGGGTGGCACCGGTCACCGCGACGACCAGGTCGGACATCTCGTCGCCGATCGCGACGTCGGCCACCGCGGAGCGAGCAGCCACGATCTCGTGGAGCGTCACCACGGGCTCGACCTCGTCGACCGGGTGGACGACTCGGATGTCCTTGACCAGCGCCGACTCCTCGGCGGCGGTCGGATATCCAAGGCGAAGAGTCATGAGAAAACGATCGAGCTGCGCCTCCGGGAGAGGGAAGGTCCCCTCGAACTCGACCGGATTCTGGGTGGCCACGACCATGAAGGGATCGGACAGCAAATGGCTCTCACCGTCGATCGTCACCTGCCGCTCCGCCATGGCCTCGAGGAGCGCCGACTGCGTTCGGGGCGTGGCGCGGTTGATCTCGTCGGCGAGCAGCACGTTTGCGAAGACGGGTCCGGGCCGAAAGGCGAACTCGGTGGAGCGAGGATCGAAGACATTCACCCCGGTGACGTCGTTCGGGAGGAGGTCCGGGGTCGCCTGCACCCGCCGGAACACACCGTCGATGGATCGGGCCAGCGATCTCGCCAGCATGGTCTTGCCCGTGCCGGGAAGGTCCTCCAACAGCAGGTGGCCTCTCGCCAACAGACAGGCCACCACGGTGGAGAGTTGTTCGTCCTTGCCCACGATGACCGTCGCCATCGAAGCGACCAGCCGGTGCGCGATCGCCTTGACATCGATCTGGTTCATGACGTCGCCAATCGCTGTTTGCGGGTGTACGGGAAGACCTCCAACCGATCGCCGTCGGCGACCCGCTGCTGCCACTCCCTCCAGGCGGACGCCTCGAAGATGTCGCTGTGATGGGCGCGGAAGACCTCACCCAGCCGGCCGGACAGCCCGAGAAACGTCTCGAACTCCTCGGGGAAGACATCGCCCGGACCAACCGAGAACCAGGGCTCGGCCGCCATGTCGTCGTATGGATCATCGCTCATGGGCAGCTTCCGGAATGTGCAGTCGTCGAGGGTTGCGAGCTCGTCGTAGTCGTAGAAGACGACACGGCCGTGACGGGTCACGCCGAAGTTCTTCAACAGCATGTCACCGGGAAAGATCCCGCTGGCGGCGAGGTCCTTGATCGCCTGGCCGTAATCGACGATCGCCGCCTCCGCCGCGCCACCCCGGTACCGCTGGACGTACAGATCGAGCGGGGTCACCCGTCGCTCGACGTATGCATGGGCGATGTGGACCGTGTCACCGTCCCTCACGACCGTCCGCGCGCAACTCTCGAGAAGTTGGTCCAACAGGTTCGCGTCGAATCTGTCGGCGGCGAAGGAGAGATGCTCGTACTCCTGGGCATCGACCAGGCGCCCGGCCCGGTCATGTCGGAACACCAGTCGATATCGATTCATGACCCGGTCGCGAGTGATCTGTTTGGGGGCGCCGAAGCGGTCCCGAATGACCTTGAAGACGACATCGAAGCCCGGGAGGGTGAAGACCTCCATCACGAGCCCCGGCACTCCGGCCGCCATCTCGAAACGGTCATCCGAGGAGCGGAGATGGACCATCAGCTCCCTGAACAACTCGGTCTTCCCGTGTTTGTTGAAGCCCAGCGAGATGAACAGCTCGGCCCGCCGCTTGCGGGGCATCAGCCGTTGCAGATAGGCGACCACCTCGTGGGGATGGTCGATGGCGACGTGGAAATACGATCGGGTGAACGAGAACAGCACACTGAGCTCGTTCTCGGTGGTCATCACGGCGTCGATCCGAATGCCTCCTTCACCATGCAACATGGCGAGCGCGATCGGCGTCCTCTTGCCGCCGGCAGTCATCTGACCGACCACATACGCTCCCGATCCCCGGAAGAAGACCGTCGGGAGCACTTCGATCGACTCGATGGAGTCCGCCCCGAGCTGATCTGCGCGCTCCAGCAGCCGCAGCGATGCCGCCTTCAGGTCGACGTCGAGGTTCCCGCAGGCAGCATCGAGACGGACGTCTTCCATGACCGCCCGGAGCGCCTCGACCACGTTTTCCCCGACGTACGACGTGACGAGTCGCCCGACCGGGCCCGGAGCCCTGTCGGGGTAGTCGCTGGCGACGAACTCGATTCGAGGGTCGACGCCGACGGTGGCGAAGATCCGTCGGGTGATCGAGTTGTAGAACGTCTCCGCCAGCTCCCAGTCGGGTCGGGCGTTCACCAGACCGGAGTACACCGCGCGCATGCCGATCCAGACATCCCGAGCGTCCAGCCGGTCGCCGAGCAACGTGCGGATGTCGGTCTCGGCACGCGAGACGAACGAGGAGTACAGATCGAGACGCTCGACGTGGTCGGCAGCGATCGCCTGCCAGTCGGCGGCGAGGAAACGGTGGCGGGCTCGCCGGGTGACGATCGAGAAGCGATCTGAGAAGTCGTTCCAGGCGGTGGCGATGACGTTGGCGCCCTCGTTGGCGAGCCTGGAATCCGAGTACATCGTCGTCATTCTTCCAGCCGTCGCCCGCATCGGCACATCCCGCCGATCGAAACACGATCGAAACAGAACCGTGTGCACCCGGCAACGTTCGGTACACGTCGCCGAAAAACCCCACGCATACGTTCACGTCTCCCCAACTAGTAACGGAGGCACACATGCGGAAGCGATTGCTGGCGCTGAGCGGTCTGTCCGCCCTCGCGTTGTTCGGCCCGCTCGCGGGTACGGCGATGGCACAGGAAATCGAGGAGGTGGCAACGGCAGTCGACAACGTCTGGGTCGTCGTCGCCGCAATCCTCGTCATGTTCATGCAGCCGGGCTTCGCGCTCGTCGAGGCCGGCTTCACCCGGGCAAAGAACACGGCCAACATCGTCATGAAGAACTTCATGGACTTCGCGGTCGGTTCGATCGCCTACTGGGCCATCGGATTCGCCCTCGCCTACGGAGGTACCTCGGTCGGAGGCTTCTTCGCCACCGGTGAGTGGTTCTTCTCGAACCCAGACAGGTCGGTCGAATGGTTCTTCCAGGTCGTGTTCGCAGCAACCGCTGCGACGATCGTGTCCGGAGCCATGGCCGAGCGGACCAAGTTCAGCTCGTACCTCCTCTACACCCCGTTCATCACGGGCATCATCTATCCGATCGTCACCCACTGGCAGTGGAGCGGCGACGGATGGCTGAGCGACCTCGGGTTCCTCGACTTTGCCGGGTCCGGCCTCGTTCACCTCACCGGTGGAGTCGCTGCGCTCGCAGGCGTCCTCGTGATCGGTCCCCGCATCGGGAAGTACGACGAGAACGGCAAGCCTCAGACGATTCCGGGCCACTCGCTTCTGATGGGCTCCCTCGGTGTGTTCATCCTGTGGTTCGGTTGGTACGGCTTCAACGCCGGCTCGACGCTCCAAGCGGTCGGCGCCGACTTCGCATCGGTCGCGGTGACCACGACCCTCTCGGCGTCGGCCGGTGCGCTCGGCGCGATGTTCATCTCCTGGAACAACAAGGGATTCGGCAAGCCCGATCCGGGGATGACGCTCAATGGTGCTCTCGGTGGCCTGGTCGGCATCACCGCAGGTCCTGATGTCATCGCCAACGGCTGGGCCATCGTCGTGGGCCTCATCGCCGGCGCCATCATCGTGTACGGCATCCAGGCGATCGAACGGGCCGGCATCGACGACCCGGTCGGCGCCATCGCCGTGCACGGACTCTGCGGTATCTGGGGCGTCCTCGCCGTCGGGATCTTCGGAACCGACATCGGCCTCCTCACCGGCGGCGGCATCGAGCAGCTCGGATACCAGGCGATCGGCGTCGTGGCGATCATCGCATGGGTATTCGTCACCTCGAGCATCGTCTTCCGGGTGATCCACGCCACGGTCGGCCTCCGGGTCACGGCCGAGGAAGAGCTCGCGGGACTCGACCGGGTGGAGCACGGAGCTTCCGCCTACCCCGAGTTCATGGAGCAGATCGCTTCGCCTGAGCAGCTCGACCCCATCTCCTGAACGTAGACAACTCAGGAAAGCGAGAGGCGGGCCTTCACGGCCCGCCTCTTCTACGTCTTCATCTCGGCGATAAACCCATCCTCACTGCTGTCGACCCTCGCCGACAGCCACGCATGTCATGCATCCTGCGGTGCCCGGGGTGGGATTCGAACCCACACTGCCTTGCGGCCCTCGTGTTTAAGACGAGTGCGTCGACCTGTTGCGCCACCCGGGCCGGGTTCCGTCAGCGTAACTCCCGTCCCCCACATCGAACCTTGACCTGAGATCGACACCAGGTGTCGTCAGCAACCCTGGGTTCGGACTACAGGACCAGGGCGTCGAGGAGGTCGGACTCGGAGACGGTGACCTCCTGTACGTCGAAGCGGCGCATCGCCTCCCGAGCGATCATCGCGCCACCCAGGATCACACGTGCCCGCTTCGGATGGAGGCCGGGCAGCTCCGCCGTGGCGTCGAAGCCGGTGGCTGCGAGCGTGATGACCAGCCGATCGAGCTCGAGTCTGCTCACCACCGAGCCGTGCATCTCGCCGACGACGTACTCACCCCGCAACAGGCCGGCGATGCTGGTCCAGGTACCGGCCACTCCGACCATCCAATACCGCACACCGGGCTCCGGATGCGCCTCGAGTGCGGCCTCGATCGCCCGGGAGGTGTCGACGAGCCTGCCGAAGCCCACCGGCCGCTCGGTCAGCATCCGGTCGCTGATGCGTACCGAGCCGATCCGGCTGGAGACGGCGTTCGCGACGTCGACGAACTCGGTGCTGCCGCCGCCGATGTCGACGACCACCGGGGTCACTCCCGGTGGTGGATCGAGTGCTGCCATGGCACCGGCGTAGGCGAGACGCGCCTCCTCGGGCCCTCCGATCACTTCGGGGCGATGCCCGAGCGCGTCTGTCGCCCTGGCGATGAACTCGTCACCGTTGGATGCATCACGGCTGGCCGCGGTGGCAACGACGCGCACCTGGCCGCAGTCGTGATCGGCGATCGTCCGGCCGAACGTCGACAGGACCTCCAGGGTGCGGTCGACTGCGTCCTCGGCAAGTGATCCGGTGGCGTCCAGGCCTGTCCCGAGGCCGGTGATCTCCACCTGCCGCTCCAGCGTCGCGCCCTCGTGGTCGGTGATCAGCAGCCGCATCGTGTTGGTCCCGATATCCACGCCTGCCCGGTTCACTCGGGTTCCTCCCACAGCGGGTTCCGTGAGCCATCGACGACACACGGAGTCTGGCAGTTCAGCGGCTCGATCCAGGCCGCCACTACTGCGCCCACCGGATTGTCGTTGCCGGCGGCGGTGTCGGCGTAGTGGGCGTGCAGGCATTTGATCCCCTGCGTGAGCCCAGCCACTCCGCCGCTGGGAGCCGGGCCTTCGTGGTCCGCAGGGATGAGCAGGTCACGTTGAGCACCATACCGGCGGTGCGCCTCGGTGAGCGCAGCCTCGAACTCCGGGTCCGACCGGCGTTTGGCTTCCATCCGCCTGACGCCGCCGATCGACTCGAGCCGGCCGATCCGTTTCGCAGCCAACGGACACGTCAGCCAGAAGCGCGTCGGGAACGGCGTGCCGTCCTCGAGGATCGGGGCAACTGCGGCGACGGTGGGGAGGCCGAGATGACATCGGGCGGCGACCGTGGGATCCCCGCGGAGCGGTCGACCGATCTGCGCCCGCATCACGTCGGAGTCGGTCACCCCGAGACCAGGTCTGCTCCGGTCACGTACGCCCACAGTTTCGCCAGGAATGACGGCTCCGCAGTGGCGGGTTCCTCCGGAGCGGCAACGATCTCGGCCGGGACCTCGGGCGCGATCACGACGTATGCGGTTTCGCCCGGTCGCACGTATCCGAGCTTCTCCCGCGCGATCCGCTCGACCTCGATCGGTGTCTCGAGCGCCGCGACCTGTTGGGTGAGAGTTGCGTTCTCTGCGACGAGCGCCGCCAGGTGGTCTCTCGCCTCGCCGATCTCGGTCCGCTGGTCGACGACCTGACGGAACGGAACCACGTTGGTGGCGATGGCCAACAAGACGACCGCGGCCGCGACCACCACGAGCATGACCGCAGGCCGGCGAACCGAGATCACTTCTGTCTCCGGAACGGGGCCCATCCGGCGTATCGAGCCGAGTCGCCGAGCGCCTCCTCGATGCGCAGCAGCTGGTTGTACTTGGCGGTGCGCTCACCCCGGGCCGGTGCGCCCGTCTTGATCTGTCCGGCGTTCGTGGCCACGGCGAGGTGCGCGATGAACGAGTCCTCGGTCTCACCCGACCGGTGGCTCACCATCCGCCCGAAGCTGGCGCCTTCGGCCGTCTGCATCGTGTGCAGGGTCTCGGAGAGCGACCCGATCTGGTTGACCTTGATGAGGATGGCGTTGGCCGCCTTCTCTGCGATACCGCGGCGAAGGATCTCCTCGTTCGTCACGAACAGATCGTCCCCGACCAACTGGGTCCGCAATCCGACCTCTTCGGTGAGTCGAACCCATCCGGTCCAGTCGCCTTCGTCCATCCCGTCCTCGACGGAGACCAGCGGGAACTCGTCGATCAACTCGGCGAGGAACGCAACCATCTCCTCAGACGACAATTCTCGACCCTCGAGCTGATAGCTGCCCTCGCGGTAGATCTCCGATGCGGCAACGTCGAGCGCCAGGGCGACCTCTTCGCCTGGCTTGTAGCCGGCGGTCTCGATCGCCTCGAACAGCAGCTCGAGCGCCGCCCGGTTGGTTGGGAGGTTCGGAGCGAATCCACCTTCGTCACCGACGTTCGTCGCGAGCCCCGGCCCGCCAGCACCTTCTTGAGCGCGTGATAGACCTCGACGCCGGCGGTGAAGGCCTCGCGGAACGAGGCGAACCCACCGGGGACGAGCATGAACTCCTGGATGTCGACGGAGTTGGCGGCATGGGCGCCACCGTTGAGGACGTTCAGGCAGGGCACAGGGAGCGTTCTTGCGGCCGGTCCCCCGAGGTATCGATACAGCGGCAGGCCGGTACCGGCGGCTGCCGCGCGTGCGTTTGCGAGCGACACGGCGAGGATGGCGTTCGCACCGAGGTTCGCCTTGTTGGGGGTGCCGTCGAGGTCGAGCATGATCTGGTCGATCTGCTCCTGACGGGTGGCGTCGATGCCGAGCAGCCGCGGGGTGATCGTGTTGCGAACGTTGTCGACGGCCTGCGAAACCCCTTTGCCGCCAAAGCGGTCTCCGCCGTCCCGAAGCTCGATCGCTTCGAGCGCCCCTGTCGACGCCCCGCTCGGAACCGCCGCCCGACCGAATGCCCCGCCAGCGAGGTGGACATCGGCCTCAACGGTGGGGTTCCCACGGCTGTCGAGGATCTCACGGGCTCGAATGTCGACGATCTTGGTGGACATTTCGATCCCTTCTCGTTGTGACCCCCTGAAACTAGCAGCACGAGCGGCCGGATCAGGTGGACCTCGGTCAGTCCCCGGCAGGGCCTTTCGCCTCGTGCCACAGGGCGTTCATGGCGTCGAGATCGAGCTCGGCGAGGTCGGCAGCGCGTTCCATCCGACGGAACCGGTTTTCGAAACGCGACGCCGATGCCTGCAGTGCCGCCTCTGGATCGATGTCTAGGTGTCGTGCCAGATTGACGATCGAAAACAGGACGTCTCCGAGTTCGTGCCTCCTGTCGTCCTCGGTGATGGCACCGTCGAGTTCGGCGAGCTCCTGAGTGACTGCGGCCCGCACGCCGCCGAGGTCCGGCCAGTCGAACCCGACCTTGGCCGCGCGTCGCCCGAGTTCCATCGAACGCGACAGCCCGGGCATGGCGGCGATCCCCTCGAGCAGGGACTGGGGAGCACCACCCTTCTCCACTGCCTTGATCTCGTCCCAGTTGCGTTTGACCGTCTCGGCGTCGGCTGCGTCGATGTCGCCGAACACGTGCGGGTGGCGCCTGACCATCTTCGTCCTGAGGGTGTGGGCGACATCGGCGATCCCGAACGCGCCCTGGTCTTCGGCGATCACGGAGTGGAAGAGCACTTGAAGCAGCACGTCGCCGAGTTCCTCCTCGACCTCGGCGTATGCACCGAGATCCTCGGCGTCTCCCACGATCAGATAGTTGAGCGCCTCGATCAGCTCGTAGGTCTCCTCGACCAGGTAGCGGATCAGGCTCTCGTGGGTCTGTTTGCGGTCCCACGGGCACTCGTTGCGGAGCCGGCGCATCATGTCCACCACTCCGACCAGCCCGTTGGGATGGGCGGGTACGAACACCGACGTTCGGACGCCGGCGAGGTGGGCGGGCGCTTGTGCCGCGGGGCCGGTCCAGATCTCCTCGTCGGAGGCGCCGATCCCGGACAGCACGGTGATCTCGAGTCCATCGTGGGCGGTTCGATCGATGAGTGCAGCCAGGTCTGCCAACACGGCCGGGTCGTCGACGTGACCGATCGCGGTCGGCGTCGAGAACGAGAGGACCGGCGGCAGATCGTGCGCGTTGAGGAGCTGGAAGCCGTCCGCGAGGGGGTCGACCCCGACGGTGCGGAACAGCAGATCGAGGAACGACTCGGCGGGATGGACGGTGGCGACAGCACGAGCGAGAATCTTGCCAACGGCGAGCTCACCGACCGAAGGCGACCCGGGAACCGCGTAGATCACGGCCCCGCGGTCGGCGGCGCGCACGACCCGCTCGGCGATCGACTCGTAGACGTCGTCAAAGGACATGGACGCCTCGTAGAGATCGTCGCAGAAGATCACCGATCGACGTCGGGCGAGCTCGACCGACGCGGGATGGTCGACCGTCCTGCCGATCACCGTCCGCTCCGGGTCCAGGAGCAGCTGCAGCGTCGGCGCAGGGACCCGGTTCAGATCGCCCGGGCCGAGTCCGACGATGTCGATCATGCCGGAGGTGTCACCTGTGGAACCGGAGTCGAGACCCAGTCGCCGTACTCGGGCTCGACCGTGACGTCGGCCTCGGACACGGCGGCAAGGAGCCACTCCTGCACCAGGTTCTGTCCGTCTTGGGCGGACAGCACGGTGGCGGCGTTCTCGCGCACGACGTCGAGGTCGACATCGGGATCGGTCCGCTCGGCGACGAGGATGATGTGCCAGCCGAACGATGACTGGACGGGCTCGGTGGGGACGCCGACCTCGGCCTCGAATGCACCTTGGGCGAACTCTGCGACGTAGTTGCCCAGCAGAGCACAGCCGAGGTCGCCGCCGTCGGGACCGGACGGCCCGGTCGAGACGTCCCCTGCCACCTCGGCGAAGTCCTCGCCCGCCTGCACGCGCTCGAGCGCTGCCTGGGCGTCCTCCTCGGTGTCGAGCAGGATGTGGGACGCACAGACCTCGGTCTGACCCCGGATCGTCTCGTTGACGAAGGCGTCGATCTCCTCGTCGGTGACCGGACCCTCCTCATCGATCAGGACCTGCTGCACGGCGTCGGCGACCATCTGCTGGTGGGCGACCCGGCGAACACGCTCGTCGGTGAACCCATTCGCCTCGATCTCTGCGGCGAACTCCGTAGACAGCTCTTCGGTGCGCTCATCGACCTGCTCGTCCGTGAACGTGATGTCGAAGTCCGATTCGGCGCGGGCGATGACGATGAGTTCGACGATCGTGTTGGTCAGGTCCTGGGCGAACTGGGTCTTGTCGACGGCGCCGGTCGTCGAAGACAACTCTTCGACCATCTGTTCGTCGATCTCGAACGAGTAGAGGTCGCCGTCGGCGACCGTGGCGACGACCTGGTTGCCACCACCGCACGCAGTCAGAACGAGCGCCGCAGCAGCGAGGAGAAGGAAGATTCGGGAACGCAAGGGAAAACCTCAGGAGACTCGGGGTGCAACCGCCATCGTACTGTCCCCTCACACGTGCGAGACAATCGGGAGACAAGATGACAGATGACAGATGACAGATGACAGATGACAGATGACGGCAATTGACGTGAGACGTACGGCGGAGGGCGTCAGCCCGCCGGCCACATCTTGGCCAGGAACTCCAACAGGCCGGAGAGCAGCGGGGAGGGTGCGGGGATGAAGACCGTTGCTTCCCTGGCGTTCAACACCGACCCCCGGGCCATCCGCTTGAGGCGGATCTCCTGGGAGTCGGACAGATCGACCGGACCCAAGCGGACCTCGTTGCGAAGTTTGACGATCTCGGTCAGACCGATCCGCAGCGCCTCGACGCGCAACCGGGCGATGTCGATCAGGGTCTGCGCCTCGGCGGGGACCTCGCCGTACCGGTCGGCCCATTCCGCTGCCACTTCGTCCGCCTCGGCATGGCTGGTCGCCAGCGCCAGCCGCCGATATGCCTCGAGGCGGAGCTGCTGTTCGGGGATGTAGTCGTCTGGGATGTGGGCGTCGATCGGGAGATCGATCCTGATCTCGGGGGTCTCCTCGCCGATCTCGCGTCCCTCCAACTTGCCGACCGCCTCTGCGACCAGCTCGGCATACAGCTCGAACCCGACCGCGGCGATGTGGCCCGACTGGACCTCACCCAGCATCGAGCCGGCCCCGCGGATCTCGAGGTCTTTGATCGCCAGTTCGAATCCCGATCCCAGATCGCTGGCCTCGCCGATCGCCTCGAGGCGACGATGTGCCTCTTCGGTCAGCGACTGATCGGTCGGATGGAACAGGTAGGCGTACGCCCGTTGATTGCTCCGCCCGACCCTGCCACGCAGCTGGTAGAGCTGACCGAGGCCCAACAGGTCGGACCGCTCGACGATGAGCGTGTTGACCTGGGGCAGATCGAGACCGGACTCGATGATGGTCGTCGCCACCATCACGTCGTACTCGCCGTTCCAGAAGTCGAGCATCACTTGCTCGAGCTGGCCTTCCGACATCTTCCCGTGGGCCGTCACATAGCGGGCATCGGGCACCAGCTGGCGCAGTTTCTCCACGGTTCGATCGATGGACTGGACGCGGTTGTGGACGTAGAAGATCTGCCCGTCACGCAGCATCTCACGCCGGATCGCCGCCGCAACCGAGTTCTCGTCGAACGGTCCGACGTACGTGAGGATCGGATGACGCTCTTCCGGCGGCGTGCGGATCTGACTCACCTCACGGACGCCCGTCAAAGCCATCTCGAGCGTCCTCGGGATCGGTGTCGCTGTCAGCGTCAGCACATCCACCCCGATGCGCATCCGCTTGATCTGATCCTTCGCCGCCACCCCGAACCGTTGCTCCTCGTCGACGACCAGCAGCCCGAGATCCTTGAACACGATGTCCTCCGACAGCAGTCGGTGAGTGCCGATGACGACATCGACCTCGCCGGTCTTCAGCTTGGCGACGACCTCCCTGGCTTCCTTGGCGGTGAGGAAACGCGACAGCATGGCGACCTCGATCGGATATGGAGCGAACCGCTCCGAGAAGGTCTGGAAGTGCTGTTGCGCCAGCAGCGTGGTCGGACACAGCACTGCGACCTGCTTGCCGGCCGTCGCGGCCTTGAATGCCGCCCGGATGGCGACCTCGGTCTTGCCGAAGCCGACATCGCCGAAGACCAGCCGATCCATCGGCTTGTCGTCCTCCATGTCGGACTTGACCTCGGCAATCGAGGCGAGCTGGTCGATCGTCTCCTCGTACGGGAACGAGCCTTCCATCTCCCTCTGCCAGGGCGTGTCGGGTGGATAGGCATGCCCGGTCGCCGCAGCTCTCGCACGGTGGAGGCGCACGACCTCCTGGGCGACGGCGGCGACCTCCTTCCGCACCCGGGCCTTCGTCTCCGACCAGTCCTTGCCACCCATCCGAGACACCCGCGGCGCCTCGCCGCCGGTGTACTTGCTGACGGCCGCGAGCTGGTCCGTGGGGACGTAGAGCTTGTCGTCGCCGGCATAGGCGACGATGAGGTAGTCGCGTTCCACGCCGGCCATCGTGCGGCTCACCAGTCCTTCGAACCTGCCGATGCCGTGCTTGAAATGCACCACGTAGTCGCCTTCCCGAAGATCCCGATACTCGGCGCCGACGTCGCGCCGGCGGCGACCGGTCGAGCGACGATGGGACCGCCGCCGTCCGGCGATCTCCTGCTCCCCCAGCACGGCCACGCCGATGTCGGGCGCGACGAACCCCCGGTGGATCCCGGTCGGGATCACGACCCCGCCGGACGACGGGGCCGTCGTCGAGGACTCGAGGACGAGGCCGTTCTCACTGAGCACGCGCCCGACTCGATCGGCTGCGGAGGTCCCGTCCATCGCGACCGCGACCGAGATCCCCGACGCGATGAGACGCTGAATCCCGACGGCGACCGACTCGGGATCGCCCGCGGTGGCATCGAGGCCCCTCACCGTGAGCACGTCGTCGGCCGGCGAAGCGGCCATGGTCGGCATCTCGATCGTCGGTCGGCTCGACAGCGCCGCGGCGAGATCCATGAAGAGTGGAGGGTGCTCACCCGCTTCGGGGGCACCTTGACCCCAGGTCGGGGCGAGTGCGGCTGCGAGTTCCGCCTCCTCGTCGGCGAGGTCGGCGGCTCGGGCAACGGCGCGATCGGGCTCGGCGACGACGATCGTGACGGTGTCGGGGAGTTCGTCGAAGAGCGACCGCGGATCGGACAGCCAGGGCATCCACGACTCCATGCCGCCGAATTGCTGTCGCTCGGCGAGTCGATCCCAGACCGAAGCGTTCCACGGGTCGGAGCTCAGGAGGTGGCGGGCCCGGGTGACGAGATCGTCCGAATCGACCCGGAACTCTCGTGCCGGGAACGCCACCATTCGGTCGACTGGATCGGACGATCGCTGGTCGCCGGTGGAGAAGCTCCGGAGGTCGTCGACGATGTCGCCCCAGAAGTCGATCCGCACCGGTTCGTGTCCCTGCGCCGGGAAGAGGTCGACGATGCCGCCCCGGACTGCGACCTCGCCTCGCCCCTCCACGCGGTCGGTGCGCTGATAGCCCATGGAGGTGAGCTTCCGAACGAGGTCCGAGACCTCGACCTCATCGCCGCGGGAGACGACGACCGGTGTCGGTGCGCTCGGAGAAGTGCGCTGTACGACGGCCCGCACCGATGCGACGACGACCGTCCCGGCGTTGGCCTCGATCAGCCGGTGGCGCGCCTCGGCTCTCCGCGCCATCGTCGAAGCGTTCGGCGAGATGTGCTCGAAGGGGAGGATCTCCCACGCCGGCATGAGGACGACGTCATCGACGAACAGACCCAGGTCGTCGGCGAGTTCCTCGGCGTCGCGCTCGCTCGGGACGACCACGAGCAGCGGCTCGTCGAGCGTGCGGGCGATACCGGCGACGGCGAACGCCCGGGCGCCTGCCGACACGACCCACCGACCAGGAAGCGGCGGGAAGTGCTGGGCGCGCCAGCGTTCGAGGAGGGAAGCGAGCGGTGCGGACATGCGACAGCGATCGTAGGCACACACCGCCGAGATGCTTCATCCCCTCAGACGGCACGGACCTCGGCCGAGTCGATGAGCCGTTCGTTTCGGACACGGTCGAAGCCGAGGCGACCGCGGGTCAGGGCAACCACCAGCAGCGCGCCGAGGAGATACGCCAGACCCATCGCCACGTCGGTGGTCCCATGCGACTCCTCGGGCAACAGGATGAGGTGGTCTTGAGCCGGAGTGAAACTCGCGTGCAGCAGGATGGCCATCAGGGTGCTACCCGTCCGGTTGAAGACCCAGGTGTAGAAGAAGGCGAGGACCAGCGGGACCACGAACCCAACAGGACCGTACAGCGGCACGTGCCAGACGCCCCAGATGAGGCCGAGCACGAGCGTCGCTTTCACCGGACTGAAGCGCTGCTGGAGCCTCGGGAGCGCAAAGCCTCGCCAGCCCGGCTCCTCCTGGGCGCCGAGAAACAGCAGCGTGAGCGCAAAGGTCCCGAGATATGGCACGAGCCGCTCGCCGGCCAGCGACCACTCGACGGGCTCGCCGAGCGCAGCCAACGTGAGATTCGCCGAGCCCATCAGCGCTGCTGGGAGTGCGAGCGCGTAGAGCCAGTAGCGAGCCGGGACGCGCCAATGAAGGATGGAGCGCACCCAGGCACGGGTGGAACCGCCCGTGGAGCGCAGCACGATGAAGGCCGCCGCTGCCGGGCCGAAGCCACCGAGAACGAACACGACCATCCCGAGCACGGATTCGTCACCTCCCAGCAGCAGGGACACCAGCCAGAGCCCCCAGGAGATCGTGTAGGCGAACGCCACGAAGGAGATGATCGGTCGGGACGCGATCCAGCCGGTTGCAGCGGTGCTCTCCCTGTCGATTGTCTCCACGATTGGCATGATGATTCCTCCTTTGGATGTACCTCATCCAGCGTCGAGGGTCACCAGCGATGTTCGATAGGGGCGAACGTCAGATACGGACACCGACGTTCGTCAACGACACCTCATCCGGTGACGTAGGTTCCGGTGCCCGTTGCGAGCAGGATGTCGTCCTGGTTGTGGAACTCCATCCGAGTCACGGCGATCCGCCGGCCCGACCGCATGACCGTCCCGGACGCGACGAAGCGCTCGCCCAGCCCGGGGCGTAGGTAGTCGACCCGCAGGTCGACGGTGCCGAACTTCACGAACACATCGAGAATGCCCGTGAGCTCCTGGAGGTCGCGATCGAACACGATCGCCGACAGTGCGGATAGGCCGCCGACCACATCCAGGATCGAAGAGACCACACCACCGTGAAGAATGCCGCTCGCCGGGTTGTTGGTGAGCTCATCCCGGTGAGCCACCTCCATCGTCGCCCCAGTGACCGTCATCGACTCGAGTGTGACGCCGATCACCTGGTTGAACGGGATCCCATCGGCGATCGGTTTGACGAGTTCGAGGGCCAGCTCGGGCGTCATCGCGGCTCCAGCAGCGCGTAGCTGCCGGTCGCATGGGCGACGGGACGGTCTTCCGCTCCGTCGACCCAGACCCGTACCTCCCCGAAGATCCTCGCCCGTCCCGCCCGAATCAGCTTGGCACGCGCCACCAGGTCTCCACCGACCGCAGGCCGGAGAAACGTGATGTTCAGATCCGCAGTCACGGCCATCGGCTGGAGCCCGACGACGGTGAACGACAGGTACCACAGCGCCGTGTCACAGATCGTGAACTGGGTGGGGCCGCTGATGAGGCCGCCGGGTCGGTTCAGGGCAGGGTCATAGGTCCATCTGGCGACTGCGAAGCCCTCTCCGATGTCGGTACAACGGAACTCGTCGTCGGCCGCGGCGGGAAAGGTCTCGGCCACGAGCTCGTTCACGGCGTCGACTGTCGGTATCACCATCGCTGGATATGATGACAGCGACTCAGGAGGTCGTGTGGCCAATCCCGTTCTCGCCAAGGCGTTCGACACTCGTCAACAGCCCGCACCCGCAGGACCGATCACCACCACCGACGATGTGATGACCGGAAACGGCGTGATCCGCTCGTTCATCATCCTGTCCGCGCTCTTCGTGCCTGCGGCGATCTTCGGGTGGACCCAGTTCGACGGCGAATCGTTCCCCAGTTGGGTGCTCGGCGCCTTCGTGGTCGCGATCATCGCCGTGATCGCCGGGAGCCTCAAGCCGACTTGGGCTCCGTTCATCGGCCCGGTGTATGCGGTGGTCGAGGGTGCGATCGTCGGTGTCGTCTCACGGTTGTACGAGACCGCATTCGACGGCCTCATCGTCCAGGCCATCCTCGCCACGACGGTCACCACGTTCGTGATGGCGGTGCTGTATGTCACGCGGACCATCCGCGTGACCGACCGCCTGCGATCGGTCGTGACCGGAGCGACCCTGGCGGTCTTCGCCTTCTATCTGATCAGCTTCGGACTGTCCTTCTTCGACATCGGCGTGCCCTTGATCTGGGACGCCGGGCTGCTCGGCATCGGGTTCAGCCTGCTCGTGATCGGGATCGCCGCCTTCAACCTGCTGCTCGACTTCGACCTCATCGAACGCGGCGTCAAGGGACGCGCCCCCGGCTACATGAACTGGTACGCCGCGTTCGGGCTGATGGTCACGATCGTCTGGCTGTACCTCGAGTTCCTGCGCCTGCTCTCGAAACTCCAGCGAGACTGAACAGACGCAGAACCGGTGTCACCGATCCGTGAGACCCTCGGAGCGGAACCACCCGACCAGCCGTTCCATGAACGGGCCCGGCTCGGTGTACTCGAGGCCGAGTTCCCTGGTCGCCCTGCTCCCGTCGTAGCTGTGGCCGTGGGCGACGGTGGCGATCATCTCGCCGCAGAACGGAATCGGCAGGCGAAGCCATCGGAGGAAGTCGGCCAGCGGTGCCACGGACCTCACCAGCCGCGGGGACACGAACCGAACGTCCAGGCGGCTGCCGATGACGTCGGAGATCATGTCGACGGCGTCGACGGTTCCGAACGTGAACGAATTGAGCACGTATCGCCGGCGATCCTGCCCGTGCTCGGCAGCGAGCAAATGCCCCCGAGCGCAGTCATCGATGTCGACGATCGAAAGCGACGTGTCCGCCAGGACCCGCAACCGCCCGTTGATCACGTCGAGGATGAGCTCACCGGTGCCGGTGGCACGTCCCGGTCCCTGCACCGACGACGGATTGACGATCACGATCTCGATCTCAGGATCGAGATCCACGAGTGCCCGTTCGGCGAGATACTTGGACTCCTCGTAGCGGGAGAGGAACGAGCCGCGGTGTTCGGAATCCTCGTCTCCGACCGTCCCCTGCCGCTCCCCCAGCACTGCTGCCGACGACGTGTAGACGAGGCGTGACACCCCGGCCTCGACCGCAGCTTCCGCAACGTCGAGGGTCCCGTCGATGTTCGCCTCCCACATGGGAACCGGATCGGCCACGCACATGGCGTTCATCCCGGCGATGTGGAACACCCGTTCTGCACCTTTGAAAGCAGCCACCAATGAGTCGTAGTCGGCGAGCTCGGCGCGGACCGGAGTGGCTCCGAGGTCGGCGAGGATCCGGTCCGCCGCCGCGCTGCGCGATGTCGCGACCACGTCGAAACCCTCTTCGGCCATATGAGAGACGACGGCGCGGCCCACCACGCCCGAGCCGCCGGTGACGGCGACCCTCATGCCGGAGCGCCGGCGCTCTCCGAACGAACCGTCTCCCAGAACGCCTGCACGTATCCCCACCCGCTGGCGAGCGTGACGACGACCGCGAGGAGCATCAGCCACTCATCGAAGAACAGCGGACCGACAGGGCTCGAGAACCGGATGAACGCAAACCCGATGGCGACGAACTGGATCAGGGCCTTGGCCTTCCCGAGCTGAGAAGGCTTGACGAGGCCGCCGGTCAGGGCCACCAGACCACGCAGGGCCATGACGATGAACTCCCTCATCACGATGATCAGCGCAGCCCAGATCGACACACGATCGATCGAAATGAGTGCCATCAGCGAGCCGGTCACCAACAGCTTGTCGGCCGTCGTGTCGAGAAAGGCGCCGAGAGTCGACTCGATCTGCCAGCGCCGAGCCAGATACCCGTCGAGAAAGTCCGTGATCGCGGCCACCGTGAAGAGCGCCGCAGCCCAGCCGAGCGCAGCGTCCATCCGGTCCTCCGAGCGCGCCAGCACCATGATCGCGGGGACCAGGACCACCCTGGTGATGGCGAGGATGTCGGGTATCGAGATGTTCCACCGCTCCGGTCTGACTGGCTGAGAGCATACGTTGACGACCGCCCAAGGGCAGCGGTCATGGCGTTACGGTCCAGGTTCCAGGTGAGACGTGAGACGTGAGACGTGACGTGTGGGGTGCCCACCCGACACCGCCCGCCACACGCACCCGGGCTTTGGGTGGGTGCCCACCCGACACCGCCCGCCCCACGCACCCGGGCTTTGGGTGGGTGCCCACCCGACACCGCCCGCCACACGCACCCGGGCTTTGGGTGGGTGCATCCCATCGGTACGATCAGATCATGGCAACGACAGTCACCACAGCCTGGAATCGGGCCGACCACGTCCAACGCCTGAAGTCTCACGGGCGCTTCGACACGCTGATCATCGGAGGCGGGATCATCGGCGCAGGAGCAGCCCTCGATCTGTCGGTTCGAGGTGTTGACGTCGGGCTCGTCGAACAGTCCGATTTCGCCCAGGGGACCTCTTCGCGCTCTACGAAGCTGTTCCATGGTGGCATTCGATATCTGCCCCACTTCGAGTTCCACCTCGTGTCCGAGGGCCTGCGCGAACAGAAGATCCTCAATCACATCGCCGACTTCCTGTACGACCCGCTCGAGTTCGTGATCCCGATCTACGAGCAGTACGGGCTCGCCGACGCACCGAAGTGGGCGTCGAAGGGCTGGATCGCCCCGATCGCCCTCCGTGCCGGGTTGACCCTCTACGACGTTCTCGGTGGCTTCGGTCGCCCCGGCGACCGTCACCGCGGTGTCGATGTCGAGACGTTGATCGGGATGATGCCCGATCTGCGGACCGAGGGATTGAAGAGCGGCGTCGTGTACTCCGACGCACAGACCGACGACGCCCGCCTCGTCGTCACCTTGCTCAAGACGGCGGTCCGCCGCTACGGCGCAACCGCCGCCAGCGGCATCAAGGTCGTGATGGTCCACCCCCACGACGGGCGGTTCTCGATCGACGTCGAAGACATCGCAACCGGTGACGCCTTCACGATCGAAGCGACGACGGTGATCGCCGCAACGGGCGCCTTCCAGCTCCCCGGAATCGACGGGCCGGCCAAGCCGATGAAGCTCGTGGCGAGCAAGGGCACCCACCTGATGGTCGCCAAGGACGACCTCCCACTGGGCGGGAGGGCGCTCGTGCTCCCGACCACTGACGACGGGCGCGTCCTGTTCATCGTCCCGTGGCTCGGCCACTCGATGATCGGCACCACCGACACCGAATACACCGAGGACCCGACCCACCCGACGGCCTCCGACGATGACACCGCCTACCTCATCCGCCACGTGCGCCGCTATCTGGACGTGCCGGACTTCGAGCCGATCTCGAGTTTCGCCGGCCTGCGTGCGCTCGCCGACCCGGCCGGCGAATCGACCGCCAAGGCGTCACGAGGCCATGTCGTCGGTGAGCCCGTCCCCGGACTGGTGCAGGTCGCAGGCGGAAAGCTGACCACGTATCGGAAGATCGCTGCCGAGGCAGCTGACGTCGTGGCCGGCCATCTCGATCTCGAGGTGAAGTCCTCGACCGATGAGGTCACCCTCGTCGGCGCCAACGGATCGGTGCCGGCGCTCGAACGGCGATTGCGGGAGGCCGGCGCCACGGATTCGGTGATCGCACCGAGCATCACCCGGTACGGGACCGAGGTCATGACGCTGGCGAACCTGATGGACGAGGATCCCGATCTCGCCAAACCTCTGGGAGATGGGCGAACGTCACGCGCCGACGTGGCCTATGCGGTTCGTTACGAGGCAGCCAGCCGCATCAGCGACATCACGCTCCGACGGACCCACCTCGCCTGGTTCACCAGGGATCACGCCCGGATCGACGCCCCCGAGATCGCGTCGATCATGCAGCGGGAGCTCGGATGGACTGATGAGGAACTGGCCTCGCAATTGGCCTCCCACGAGAACGAGCTCACCGCAGAAGCCCTCTGACGGGATTGGCTGTTGGCCGCTGGCTCTTGGCTCCTGGCCACACGAGGCGCGAGCCGACTCCCTTCCATGAGGTCGGCCAATGCAGCGGTCCGCCCAGACATACAGCTCGCCAGTGACCGGTCGCTATCTCCGGCGGCCCGTGAATGGCGTTCTTTGGCGCCCGCACTCAAAGAGCGGGCCGGCCGCAAGCTGGTTCCTCAAACGACGGAGGCGAGGCGGTCCTCGAGGAACGCTCGATCGGTCTGGTTCATCTGGCATTCGAGGGCGCGCCGGTACGCCGCGGCAGCAGCCTCCTTCTCGTCGAGCCGCCGGTGGAAGTCGGCTTTCGTCGCCCAGAACAGGTGCCAGGCGTCGAGCCCTTCGACACCCTCGAGCAGCTCGAGGCCCCGCTGAGGCCCGGCGACCTGGGCTTCGGCGACCGCCCGGTTCACACGGACGACGGGTGTCGGCTTGACCGCTTCGAGCAGCCGGTAGAGCTCAGCGATCTGTTCGAAGTCGGTCTCGGCGTAGCTCGGGGCGAGCCCGTGGAGAGTGGCGATCGCAGCCTGGATCCGATACTCGCCCGCCGCCCATTGGCGCAGCGAACCCTCGACCAACACGGACGCCTCGTCGATCATCGTCCGATCCCACAGGGTTCGGTCCTGGTCGGCGAGCAGGATGATCGAGCCATCCGGCGCCAGCCGAGCATGGCTCCGGGCGTGTGTGGCGAGCATCAACGCCAGCAGTCCACTGACTTCGGGCTCGTCCGGCATGAGCTCGGCCAGCATCCGGCACAGGCGGATCGCCTCGGTTGCGAGATCGACCCGCGAGTCGAGCGAGCCCTCGATGGCATGGTGTCCGGTCGTGAACACGAGGTAGAGCACCTGGAGAACGGCGGGCAGCCGATCGGGCAGTTCGTGATCGTCTGGAACCCTGTAGGGGATCTGTGCGGTGGCGATCTTCTTCTTCGCCCGGCTGATGCGCTGCCCCATCGTGGCATCCTGCACGAGAAACGCCGCGGCGATCTCGGTGGTGGTCATACCGCACAGCGTTCGGAGCGCGAGCGCGATCTGCGCCTCCTGTGCAAGCGCAGGATGACAACAGGTGAACAGAAGACGAAGGAGGTCGGTCGGTTCGTTCGGCTCCTCTGAGAGTTGTTGGTCGAGCAGCGCCACCGCTTCCCGTTCCTTCTCGGACCGCCTGGCCTCGCGCCGAATCCGGTCGAGTGCCTTGTTGCGCGCGGTCGTGGTCAACCAGGCGGCGGGGTTGTCGGGCATGTCGTCGTCGGTCCACCGGGCGTGGGCGGTGATGACTGCCTCCTGGAGGGCGTCTTCGGCAATGCCGATGTCCCTGGTCAGCCGGACGAGGGTGGCCAGAACCTGGCCACCCTCGAGGCGGAGGACCTCGTCGAGGGTCATCCGTCCTGACTGAAGTCGATCAGCGGACGCACCTCGACACGACCGTGCCATGCGCCTGGAATCTGAGCAGCCCAGTGGATCGCCTCGTCGAGGTCCTTGCAGTCGAGCAGATAGAACCCGCCGAGTGCTTCCTTCGTCTCGGCGAACGGGCCGTCGGTCGTGTGGATCTGGCCGCCCTTGGCCTCGACGTGCACGGTGGTGGCGGTGTGGGTGTCCTCGAGTGCCTCACCACCTACGACGACACCGGCGGCGCCGGCCTTCTCACCGAACTCGTTGTACTCGGCCATCACGGCCGCCCACTCCTCAGGGGTGGCCTCCCCCTCGACCGAATAGATGAGTGCTGCGTACTTGGGCATCCCGTCTCCTTTCTCGCTGTGGGATCGTTTCACCTCTCGACGAACGACCAGGCACCGTTTCGACAACCCTCGCAGGTCTCGTCGTGCCCATGGACGGATTTCGCCCGAAACGTTCTCACGTTCGGCCGAGGAGAGTGAGGCTTTGCGATCTGGGGAGATCGTCGACCGCGTCATACGTTGTGTGAGCCGTCGAAGAACGGCGCTTGGAGGAGGAGATGGACACCGAGCAGATGCCGACCGCGACCCGAACACGCTTCTGGCCCACCTCCGGCGCCGGCCGGTGGTCGGTCGGCGCGGTCTCCACATTCGCCCTCGGCTTGGCAGGGTTGCTGACTGCGGCGGCTCTGGGACAGGAGGGTGGCGAGACGTTCTCGGACAACTGGTGGCTGGCGGGCCCGGGAGCCGTCGCGGCGGTGTCCGCGTTCGTTGCGTTCGGTAGCTCGATCAGAGCCCTTGTTCGGAGGGACCGGGCCGTCTCCGTGGTCGTTGCGCTCGTGGTGAGCTCCTTTGCGGTCTTCTTCATGCTCGGCGAGGTCATCTTCCCGCACTGACGGCGACAACCGGCGGCTGGTTGAATGACGGCATGTCGTTCTTCCCACCCGAGCCCGAGCCCACGTCCTCGCGCGACGCCGAGATGGTCGATCGTTGGGACCCGGTCAACGGCGATTTCCCCGGCTTCCTGGGAGTCCCGGTGTCGATCGAGCTCGAACCGATTCGCACCGATCGGCTGGCAATCACGATGGACCAGTTCAGGGCCTTCCCGGAGGGATTCAACGCCGACCTGTTGGCGATTGCCCGGCCAGGGCACACTGTCGATGAGCGTGGAATGAATGCGGACCGGAGCATGGGGCCAGGGAGGCTGCGGATCGGCCTCGAGTTCTCCGACGGCCGGCGCGGGTATCTGACGCGCGACATGGTGCACCGCGGTGCCTTCGCGATCCGGTCCCGCGGCGGAGGCGGTTCCCCATTTCAGATCCGACAGCGCCTCTGGGTGCACGCCGTGCCTGCGCCTGGACGCATGGATCTGATCGTCGCCTGGGCCGACGAAGGAGTGCCCGAAACTCGACTCGGGGTCCCGGCCGATCAGATCATCGACGCGATCGGGCGAGTCGGCCCGATCTGGGAGGGCTAGAGGGCCCCCGCCTGCGAATCAATCCGTCAGTCGGATTCCCCGCCACGATCTCACCGTCACGCGACGACCGTCGAACGTGTTCAAGACCCCGAGAAGCGGAGCCACCGACACTGCGACGACGACCGTCAACGGACCGATGGCGCCGCCCAACGCCACACCCGCAGCGAGACTGGTCAGGTCGAACGCCAGACGCACCCTGCGCGGCCCGAGCGCGAACCGTCCGGAAACGGTCTCGAAGAGCGTGTCGAGAACCCCGGACAGCAGTTGCGCCGACAGGAACATGTGGATTCCGAGCGCGATTCCCATGACACCCGTCAGCCCGTACAGGATTGCGATCACCAACGATCCGGGCGAGGGAAGGGCCCACAGACAGAACTCGATGATCGGGCCGAACAGGGCGCCGTGCAGGATCTGCTTTGCCGAGATCGCTCCACCCAGCACCTTCACGACGACGATCCACACGCCGGTGAACAGCCATGCGCTCATCCAGAACGGAATCGCCGTCATGGACGAGAGCCCGGTCAGCACCGTGTCGTACGGCGCCGCCCCGAGGCCGGAGTCGATCGCCAGTGCAACACCGAGCGAGCACACGGTGACGCCGAGCAGGTATCGGGCGAAGTCATGACGTCGGCGCCTGAGGCGTTCGAGCGATGCGTCGCGTCGAGTCGCGACGGTGAGTTGGATGGACATGGGTCTCGCGTGTTCTCGTGAGGTGTTCGGTCAGCCGGATCGGCTCGATGAGCTGTCGGCCGAATGCGGTCGAGGATGAGCGATTCTGCATCGATGTGCGAAGGCTCCCCCGAGTCACGCGGAGACCCCGGTGACAGCCGAAATCGTAGCCGCGCTCTCATCGAACCCCGTGCGGGCCCGGCCGCCGCGTCAGGTGGGTCGATCAGATGGGGCGAGGCCCGGTGATGCGATCGCCTTGCCGGCCTGCGCTGCAGCCGCATCGAGCGCCCGCCCCGGATCGCCCGAGCCCAACCAGCCATCGACGAATCCACAAGCGAATGCGTCACCGGCGCCGTTCGTATCGATCACTCCGTCGACGTGCGGCGCCGGGCTGGAGTGGAACTGCCCGTCGATCAACGCGGTGGCACCATCGGCTCCGTGAGTGGTGACGACGATGCCGGAACCTGCCCGGTGCCGATCCAGTGCGAAGTCCTTCCATGTCGGTAGGGCGACGCTGCTCAGGAACAGCCAGTCGGCGGCCTCGTAGAACTCCCTGTGGTACGGGTTGGCGCCGTCGTAGTCGTGGATGTCGATGAGCACCGGAATGCCGGTCCCTCTCGCCGGATCGAGCAGCGGACGGCAGTAGTCGTACTGGGTGATCGAGATGACGTCTGCCCCATCAAACAGGCTGGACACCTCAGCGACCGGGATGGCGAGATCATGCGACCCGGAGCGGGCGAAGATCGAGATCCGCTCACCTCTCGCGTCCATGAGATTGACGTGCTCGGCGGTGCCGGCAGGGTCGGTGAAGCGCACCACTTCGACACCGCATGCCTCGACCTCGGCGACGGCTCTATCACCGGCCTCGTCGTCACCGACCGGCGTCCAGAAGGTCACGTCCCAACCGAGCGATGCGAAGTTCATCGCCTTCCCGGCCCCGGAGGAGCCGACCGCATCGATGGTCCGGCTGGCGAAGATGGTTGCCGGGAGCGGATCGGGGAACCGGTCGAGATGGATCATCCGGTTCCAGGCGATACCGCCGCAGACGACGGCGCGTCGGCTCACACCCAGTCGAAGGTCCGCTCGACGGCCTGCTTCCAGCGTGCGAGCAACTCGGCGCGCCGGCCGTCACCCATCTGTGGGAGCCACCGGCGGTCCTCCGCCCAGTTCGTGCGCAGCGCATCGAGATCCTCCCACACCCCGGTGGCGAGCCCGGCGGCATAGGCGGCGCCGAGCGCCGTCGTCTCGGAGACCTTCGGCCGGATCACGGGCTTGTCGAGGATGTCGGCCTGGAACTGCATGAGCAGGTTGTTCGCAACCATCCCGCCGTCGACTCTCAGCTCGTTGAGTTCGACGCCCGAGTCCGCCCGCATCGCGTCGAGCACCTCGCGGGTCTGGAATGCGGTAGATTCGAGCGCCGCCCGGGCGATGTGATGCCGGTTGTTGAACCGGGTCAGGCCGACGATCACGCCTCTGGCATCAGATCTCCAGTATGGGGCGAACAGGCCGGAGAACGCCGGCACGAAGTAGACGTCGCCGTTGTCCTCGACCTCAGACGCGAGCTCTTCGATGTCCTCGGAGTTCTCGAACATCGCCATGTTGTCACGCAGCCATTGCACGAGGGCGCCCGCGATTGCGATCGAGCCCTCGAGTGCGTACACCGGCGGTTGGCCCTCGATCTGGTAATTGACCGTCGTGAGCAGACCGTTGTCGGAACGGACCAGTTCGGTGCCGGTGTTCAACAGCATGAAGCATCCGGTTCCGTAGGTGTTCTTGGCGTCTCCGACGTCGAAACACGTCTGACCGAACATGGCAGCCTGCTGGTCACCGAGAATGCCGGCGATGGGGACACCGGCCAACGGCCCGGTGGCATCTGCGATCACTCCCACCGACGGGACGATTCGGGGCAGCATCGACATGGGCACGCCGATGGCGTCGCACAGTTCCTCGGACCACGCCAGGGTCTCGAGGTCCATCAGCATGGTTCTCGACGCATTCGTCACATCGGTGACGTGCTCTGCCCCACGCGTCAGCTGATAGACGACCCACGAATCGATGGTGCCGAATGCCAGCTCTCCCCGTTCCGCCCTCGCAGCGAGCTCGGGGTCGGAATCGAGCAGCCAACGAACCTTGGGACCGGCGAAGTACGTGGCGAGCGGGAGGCCGGTCTGGTGACGGAACCGGTCCATACCCTCGTCGCCACCGAGCTCCTTGACGAGCTGATCGGTCCGGGTGTCCTGCCACACGATGGCGTTGTGCACCGGATGGCCGGTCTTGCGATCCCAGACGACGGCCGTCTCACGCTGGTTCGTGATGCCGATCGCCGAGAGGTCCGCTCCCGACACCCCCGCTGAGCCGAGAGCGGCCGATATCACGCTCCACATACGCTGGGTGATCTCGTCGGGGTCGTGCTCGACCCAACCCGAGCGCGGGAAGATCTGGGTGTGCTCCTGTTGCGCCGAAGAGATCATCTTTCCCGATCGGTCGAAGATCATGAATCGGGTACTGGTCGTGCCCTGATCGAGTGCACCTACGAGTTGAGCCACGCCTCTCCTTCACCGGGGTGCCCCAAATTAGCCCGGCGAACGCTGAGGTCGCCGGAGGTAGGGGCGGCATTCATGCCGCCCCTAGGCCCGGGCCGGGTGCGTCCGTCGACCCGGCCCAGGCGCGCTGATTGCGACGTGCACCACCACTGGATGGTCTTCGAGAGTCAGGCTTGACGCGCTTGGGGACGATCACCGAACGCTCAGGACGAACCCGGCAACTCCGCGTACAGGTCGACCGGATTTCCGTCCGGATCCGAAACGGTTGCGTAGCGCTGGCCCCAGAACGCATCGAACGGGTCGGTGACCGAGCGGTAGCCGGCAGCCGTCACCGCGGCATGGACACGGTCGACATCGGCGGCATCGTCACAGCGGAACGCCAGGCCCATGCGATGCCCACCGGATGCCGGCTCCCAATCGGAGAACGACTTCACGAGCTCAACCGTGTCGAGCATCAGGCGGACTCCCCCGCCGAGTTCGATGTCGACGTGTTGTTCGGCCTCGGCCCCTTCGGGAACGCTCAAGCCGAGCAGCCGGTAGAAACGAACCGACTCGGCCATGTCCTCACAAACCATGCCGAATGCATCGAGTGTCGCCATGTGCGGAAATCTACATCAGTCGGTCGGCGGACGACGCGAGTTTGCGCTCTGCTGGGCGGCGATCGGGTCGACGAGGAATTGCTCGACCGCATCGGCGGCATCCTCGAGGAGGAAGTCCACCTCCTCGCGTTCGGCCTTCGCAAAGGGCTTCAACACGTACGCCGCAGGGTCCATACGGCCGGGCGGGCGCCCGACCCCAACCTTGAGCCGTGGATACTCCTTGGTTCCGAGCGCGGCCTCGACCGAGCGAAGACCGTTGTGACCGCCGTGCCCGCCTTCGAAGGCCAGCTTGAGCCGGCCGAACGGGAGATCGATGTCGTCGTAGACGACGAGCAGATCCTCGAGCTCGACCTTGAAGTACGAGGCGACCGAAGCGACCGGGCGACCGCTCTCGTTCATGAACGACTGGGGAGCGGCGAGCACCAATCGGTTGGCGCCGATTCGCACGTCGGCGACGTCTGCCCGGACGCGCGCAGGCCCTGGCTTGAGCATCGCATCGTGACGGGCACAGAGGACCTCGATGACCTCGAACCCGACGTTGTGGCGGGTGCCGACGTATTTCAGGCCCGGGTTGCGGAGCCCGATCGCTGCCTTGACGGCCGCTATTCGGCGGACTCCCCTGAGTCCGCCTCGTCGGCGGGCTCTTCGCCGACGATGGCAGGCTCTTCGAGCTCTTCGCCCTCGACGACCTCTTCCTCTTCCTCGATCATCGCCCGCGGGATGACGATGGTGGCGACGGTCTGCTCGGGGTCGTCGAGGTAGGTGACGCCCTCCATCTCGGGCAGGTCGGAGATCCGGATCGAGTCTGTCATCGTCATCTCACTGACATCGACTTCGATCGCCGACGGGATCTTCGTGGCGAGCACCTCGATCGACACCGACGAGATCGGGGTGGAGAGCACTCCGCCCTCCTCGGCGGCCACGGGGTGGCCGACGAAGTCGAGCACCACGTCGGTGACGATCGTGTCGGTGAGCGACACGGTCACGAAGTCGACGTGGCGAATCTCGGTCCGGTACGGGTGCTTGTCGATCTGACGGGCGAGCGCGAGTTGCTCGTTTCCCTCGATGTCGAGGTTGATCAGGGCGTTGAGGCCCGCCTCGGTGGTGAGGGCGGCGCGAAGCTCGCGTCGGTTGACGGTGACGAGGACCGGCTCGTCGAGGTCGGCGCCGTAGACGATGGCGGGGACGTTCCCCTCGTTGCGGATCCGGCGCGATGCGGCGCTGCCGGTCTCGCGGCCCTTCTGGGCGCGGAGAGTGATCTGGTCGGACATTGCGGTAACTCCTCGAAGGGTGACAGGGGAAGACCTGAGCGCAGAATTATGACCGTCGCACGCTGATCATGCAAAACCCGGAGCAGACTCAGACGAAGAGCGAGGCGAGACGTGCGAGCGAGGATCGGAGCGCCGGCCGCCGCACTGGGACGAGCGTGAGCCAGAAGAGAGCCCGCTGACCGGGCCCGAGTCGCCTGGCGGTGACCGATCTGGTCAACTCGCAACCGTCCGGGAGATCTCGCACGGTGAAGCGGTGACCGTACGTCCCGGTCTCGTCGGACGACACGAACTCGAATGCTCGATCGGGGTCGATCAGCGTCACGATGATGTCCGCGTGGAAGGTTCGGCCTTTTGCGCGTGAGATCGACCGCCAGGTCCTCTCGCCGGTTCGCTCGAGCCTCAGATCGTCGGCGGCCCACTTCGGATGGGTGGCGAGATCGGAGACGACCTCGAACACGTCGGTGGCCGGCCCCGGGATGGCCACCGAGGCCGCGAACCCGGGCATGGTCAGCAGACTCCCGCGGCGTTGGATGAATCTCCCATCACAGACTCGCCAACCACGCCTCGTACCCCTCGACAACGGTCGAGTAGACCCGGTCGGGCGTCCAGCCACGACCCCGGAACGAGTGGTCGGCGCCTTCCATGTCGACGACGGTGACATTCGACAGCGGCCTGACGTGTTCGTCGAACAGATCGGACCGGCTCAACGAGTCACGTGAGCCCTGGAAGAACAGCATCGGCACCGTGATCCTCGGCAGATGCTCGATCCGCAGCCTGTCCGGCTTGCCGGCCGGATGGAGCGGATACGCCAGACAGACGACGCCGACGACATCGGCACCGTCGGCGGCGAGCATCGTCGCCATGCGCCCCCCCATGGATCGACCTGCCAGGACCGGCGCGGCACCATATCTGCGGTGTGCTTCGGCGGTCACCGCCCGATGACATGTCAGCAGTTTGGGAACTCGATCGGGGGCACGGCGCCCGGCCTCGGTGTAGGGATAGTTGAACGTCATCACGCCGTGGCCCGCGGCGGCCAGCGCCTCGGCGACGCCGCCGACCATCGCATGACGCTGATCCGTGCCGGCGCCGTGAGCCAGCACCATCATCGGCGCACCGCTCCGATACTCGACCGCCGTCACCGCCTGGTCGTCGCCCCATGCGATCCGGAACTCGACCGTCACGGCGTGATCCGACGGATCGTCGCGACCACGGCACGATGATCGGAGCCGTCGACCTGATGGACGGTCACGTCTGCGAGACGCACCCCGGCGGTCAGGATGTGGTCGATTCGGAGCAGCGCGGGCCAACCCGGCCGGACCGACCAGGTACGTTCGGTCGAGCTGCCGTCGGCGCGCCGCGCATCGGACACTCCGTCACGGAGCCGAGTCCGGAGCCGTCGATACGCGGGCCATGCAGGAGTCGCATTCATGTCGCCGACGACGACGGCCGGGGTCCCACGCCGATCGAGGCGGTCGAGTACGGCTTGCACCTGTCGCTTGCGATCGAGCACGGCCCTGACACCCATGACCGGGTTGGCAAGGTGGACACCGATCAACTCGACACCCGCCCCCTCGATGTCGAGCCGGGTTGCCAGACCGGGGCGATGAGCCATCACCACCTCGTCGACGTCGATGGGATGCTGCGAGACCATCGCCCGCCCGGTGTTGTGGTGGTCATCGCCGATCACGACCCCGTGCTCGAACCGCCGCTCGAGCATCCCGGCAACATCGGTGCCGACCTCTTGGCAGATCACGACGTCGGGCTGTTCCCGGTCGATCACCCTCGAGAAGGAGGACACGATCGCCCGACCGGTGTAGAGATTGGCAGTGAGGATTCGCACGGCCGCAACGGTACCGGCGGTACGATCGCACCATGGATGTCGAGATCTTCGCCGGGCCCACCGAGTTGGCGATCGGCGCCGCCGATCTCATCGAGAGGACGGTGAAGGAATCGGAAGGTCGATGTGACATCGGGCTCGCAGGCGGCTCGACGCCACAGGCGACCTATGCACTGCTTCGCTCACGTGACATAGACTGGGGTTCGATCGACCTCTGGCTGTCCGACGAACGATGGGTGCCGCACGACTCGGAGGAATCGAACGGCCACCAGGCGGAGCGGACGCTCCTCGACGGCATCGAGCCGGCGACGTTTCTCCGTCCCCGCCATTCGAGCCACCTGGAGCCGGTGGATTCGGCCGTGTACTACGAAGCGGCGTTGCGGAGCATGATCGGAAGCCGGCCGAAGCTCGTCCTGCTCGGCATGGGAACCGACGGCCACACCGCATCACTCTTCCCCGGAACGGCCGCAACCGAAGACACCAGCGACCGCTGGTTCATCGCCAATCACGTCCCGCAACTGGACACGTGGCGCCTCACGGTGACCCCGCATCTGCTCGAGATCGCCGAGCGGGTCGCCGTCATCGTGTCGGGCAGCGCCAAGGCCGATGTCCTCGCCGAGGTCATCGAGCGACCGGAGGGTCGATATCCGATCGAGTTGCTGCACCGCTCGAGCGGCTCGGTCACGGTGCTCTGTGATCACGAGGCTGCGGCCTCGCTCTCGGGCTGATCCGCTAGCCGGGCACTCTCCATACACTCTCGATCATGTCCCGACGCCTGCTCCTGATTGCGACTGCGTTCACGCTCGTCCTGACCGCGTGCGGAGCCGGAACCGGCCAGGTCGAATCGACCACACCACCGGCGTCGACGGTGGCGACCCCCGCCACCACGACGACGGATGCCCAGCCGGCCACGAGCGCGCCCCCGACCACACGCCCCCAGGACACGACAACCACGACAGCCGGCCAATCCGCCTCCACCGTCGGCGAGCCGGACCCGACGCTGCTGTACAGCAACTACGTACGGACGGAGACCTACGGCAACGGTCTCGAACTGGACATCCACGCTCCCGACGAGGTGGGACCGTGGCCGGTGGTGGTCACCATCCACGGTGGCGGATGGTTCATCGGGGATCGGCAGTCGATGGGAAGCCTCGCAGACGGGCTTGCGTCGAGAAAGGCAGTCGTGTTCAACGCCACGTACCGCACGCTCACACTCGGTGGGACCTTCCCCGGCATGGTCGACGACGTCGCCTGCGCCGTGCAGTTCGCGGTGAACGCCGCCTCCGAATTCACGACGACACCCGAGAACGTGACCATCGTCGGCCACTCCGCGGGCGCCCATCTGGCATCCCTCGTGACGTACGCACCCGGTGTGTTCGGACAGGACTGTCCCGAGGGCCCCACGCGTTCCCCGGACGCCTTCGTCGGACTCGCCGGCCCCTACGACATCAGCCAACTCGGAGGGCTGCTCACGCCGATGTTCGGTGTTCCCATCGCCGACGACCCAGAGCTGTGGGCGAGCGGCAACCCGTTCAGTTGGATCCCCGATTCCCCCGACGTCCCGACCCTGCTGCTGCACGGCGACGCCGACCGGGTGGCACCGATCGCGTTCTCCGAGGAGTTGGCGGGGGCGCTCGAGGAGGCAGGGAGAGACGTGACGTTCGAAGCTCTCGAAGGCAGGAGCCACTCCGACCTGAATTCACCGAGGGTCGTCGGAGACCGCATCGCCGCTTTCCTCAATGGTCTCGGTAGTCCCTGATCGTCATCCTCGGTCCGTAGCGGGGATAGTGACCCGCCGACTCGAGCAACTTGATCACCCGTCCTCGATGTGGCCGAAACGGTTCCAGCAACTCCAGCATCCGCTCATCGGTGCCGCGCGGCTCGCCGGCGAGGTGCCAGCTCACGTAGTGCTTGAGGTGGTAGTCGCCGACCGACACGGCATCCGCGTCGCCGTGGCTGATCGCGACGGTCTCGGCGCTGGACCACTCCCCGACACCGCGTAGTCTCTCCAGAAAGCGGCGAGCGTCGGCCGGCTCGACATCTGCGAGTCGATCGATCCGGGCGGCATCACGGGCGGCCCCGATCAGCGTGTCCGCGCGCTTGCGCTCCATCCTCATCGGGTGGAAGTCGTGATACCGGGCGGCAGCGATCCGCTCGGGGTCGGGTGGAAGCCGGAGCGGAAGCGGCCCGGGTGCCGGATCCGACATTGCCCGAGCCATGGACCGCATCGCCATGGCGGCCTCCTTCCCCGTGACCTTCTGTGAGCAGATCGCAACGAGGAGCGCCTCGAAGACCAGGCCGGTGGCCCCGAATCGACGCCCCCTCGTGCGCCGGTGGAGGTTGGCGAGCAGCTCGTGGTCCGGCTGGAAGTCATCGGGCCGGTCGCCGAGCCCGATCCAACGGTCGAGACGATCGATCACCCAGGTCGCGCCATCGCCCCAGGCCTCGCCGTGGACGCCGCTTGCATCGCGTCGAACATGCAGCGTCGCTGGACCATCCGGAGTCCGCATCGGCCGATACCAGCCGTCGGCGGCCTGCCTCCCCCACACCCCGGTGAGCGACCGCAGCGTCGCGCGAAGGTCGAGTGGAACATCGACCGTGATCGTCCTGGTCGTCACAGCTGCGACGGTAGACGGACCTCCGGCCTGTGGAAGCCGAGCGACGGGCGCTGCTGAGGTCCTCGGTCAGGCCTCGTCCCCGGCTCGGCGCGTCCTCAGTTTGCTCCGAGAATCGACCGTGTCCCCCGGCGTCTGGCGACGACCTCGGCCACGACGAGTACGGCGGCCGCACACATGACCACCGCCGTCACCACACCCTGGATCAGGTCGGTGGCGCCCGCAGTGGCAACCGCCATGTTGTACAGCGTGTGCCAGAGCGCAGCCGCCAGGATGCTTCTCCCGGTGTGGTTGTACAACCAGGTCAGGACGACCGCGCCCGACGCCAGACCCAGTGGGAACATGACGAGCGTCGCCGCATTGAACCCGGCGTATGTCGAGAGAATGAAGAAGAAAGGCGTATGCCATACGGCCCAGATCACGGCGACGACGAGGGTCGCCCGGAGTGGGTCGAGGCGTCGTTGTAGACGGTCTTGGAGGAACCCACGCCAACCCGCCTCCTCGCCGAACCCGTTCAGGACGAAGACGAGAAGGAACGTGGTCAGGACCCCGAAGGAGGGGAGCCCACCGAACTCGGCGAAGTCGCCCCACCTCGGCAGCTCGCTGCCGGCCAGGCGCATCCCGCCGAGCGTCAGCGCCAACACGACGATCGGGCTCACGACCACGAGCCACCAGACCGCCGGAAAGCGCCATCGGCCGAGCCGACGTACGAGATCCGGCACCGTTCGTCGACCATCGACGGCGAGGGTCGCGAGCAGTGCGGCTCCGAGCGGAGCGAGGAGCGCAGGAACGTGGGTCGGCCATCCGCTGCCTTGTTCCACGGTCGCACCGGAAATCACCAATGGTGCGCACCAAACCCATGCGAGGCCGTAGCTCCAGAGAACGAAGCGGACCACCCCGGAGGTCGATGGTTCGGTACGGTCCTGCACGTCCGTCGCCGTGTGCGTCGCCACCATGTCACTACCTCCGATCACCAACGCCGATCGACTCGGCGATCCCGAAGAGGATCTCGCTGCCCAACTGGTCGGACACCACGCGAATCACGTCGCCGGTCCGACCGTCGCTCCACTCGACACGCCCCGAATCGGTCTCTGTCGGAACCGTCGAAGGCGAACCGGGCACCACTTCTGGGTCGAGTCGCTCGATCCGGAGCGTCGCACCGTCTCCACAGTCGAACGCAGCACCTTCGACCCTGCCCCTGCCATCGCCATCGAGTCCCACCGGAACGCACCCTTCCGGCACGCCGCCGATCTGGATGTGCAAGTGCGCTTCGACGTCTTCGATGTCCGGCGGGCCGCCTTCGACGGGAACGCAGGCGGCCAGAGCGACAACGAGCGCCAGGCTCGAGACGCGGGTCAGGACACTCGAGACATGTGTGCCAGCCATCGACACCCTCGTGTTCGAGCGTCGCTCGCAGACCGACAGCGCTGAAGAGCCGAAGGTCACCTCACAGCCCGGTTGGATCGGTGTGCTCGTGAGATGCGACGATGAACCGCAACCCTCCATGCCGGGGGATGCGTGAGGCGCTCAGGTCGTCGCCTCGACGTCGATCTGGAGCAAGGCATCGGGGACGTCGCGTTCGATGTTCCGGACCGCAGGGACCAACCATGCTCCTCCGGCGACCGCAACGACGCCGATCCCCGACAGCACGATGAGGAGCGCAGCGCCGCGGCCCGCCCCGACGCCCACGATCTCGCCGATCGATGGCGAGAGCGGCCCGTCCGGAGCGAGCAGAGGCTCGAAGACCCCGTCCGCCAGGGGCCCTGCTGCGACATATGCGATCGGCGATGCGATCGTGGCGATCATGCGACGGGTGGAGAACACCCGCCCCTGGATCGCCGGCTCGACCTTGCGCTGCCAGAGCGTCTGGGAGATCCCGTTGACGAGCGGAATGAAGAACATGAACGCCATGACCGCACCGCCCGCAAGCCACAACGATGGACGAAGGCCCGAAACCGACAACATCACCCCTGCAACAACGAGCAGACCGACCATCGTTCTCACGAGACGCTCCGGCCCACCCCATGCGCTCATGACGACCGAGCCCGCGACCATCGCGAGTCCGACTCCGGTCATCACCAGGCCGATGGTCGCCTCGTCACCCAGCCCGAGGAACACCGGGAGCCACAACACATTCGCGAAGACCAGGAAGAAGTTGAGCCCGGCTGCCATGGAGAGCAGACCCAGCAGACCGGAACGATCCCGCAGGTAGTGGAGACCTTCGAGCACCTCCAGCTTCATCGATCGGGCCGCCCGCCCCTCGACGGGCGCCAGCCGAGGAAACCGCACGACTGCCAGCGTGCCGACCGCTGCGATGAACGTGACGACGTCGACCGCCAGGACCGCCTCCACTCCCACCGACACGATGAGTGCGCCGGCGATGGCGGGGGCGATCAGGGTGCCGAGGGCTGGTCCCATCTCGATCATCCCGTTGGCACGTCCGAGCCGGTCCGTCGGGACCAGCGTCACGATCGACGCTCGATAGGCGGGTTCCTGGAAGCTTCCGGCCGCCGAGCCGAGCCCTGCAACGACCAACACGGGCCAGAACGTGAGCTCTGAGCGCCACGCCAATGAGAGGAGAGCGAGCGCTCCGAGCCCTGCGGCGGAGTCCGACACCATCATCACGAGTCGACGATCGAGCCGGTCGACCCAGACTCCTGCGACCGGAGCCAGCAGGATCGCCGGCAGGTTGGCCGCCAGGAGCACGGTCGCCAGACGGGTCACGGAGCCCGTCTCCTGATAGATGAAGATCGAGAGCGCGAACCCGGTCATCGTGGAGCCGATCTGGGAGAGCACCTGACCGGCCCAGACCGTTATGAACGTCTTCATGCGAGGCACCCTCTGACAGATCCAAAACTGACATCACGATGATGTCAGCTTGATGTCTTCCTGTCAAGAGTGCAATCGTCAAGGGTGTGATGACGTCAGGTGAGTGCGTCCTCCATCGCGCCGACTTGCGGCTCGTCGACCGTGGGCCGCCCGGCATTGGCGGGCTCGGCACGGAGAGCCACGAACTCGTCGATGCCGAACGCCCGATAGCGGAGGACATCGCGGACGCCCAGTTCCCTGGCAATCGAGGTCCTGGTGACGATCTCGGGATCCGAAACGGTGTATTCGACACCCTTGTGCACCACCGCTCCCCGATTGGAGTGTTCGAGATTCATCAGCCAGTCCACCTCGCGCCCATATGGCAGCGGGATGGCCAACCGCCCATCGACCTCGTGCATCACCACCGGTGTCTCGTACGCAGCACCAGAGTGTCGCCCGACGTGTTTGACGACCGACGCATACCAATGCTCCCCGCCGGCCCGCTCGAGCATCCACGGATTCAACGTGTCACGGTTGAATCTCCGGACCGGGTCGCGCAATCCACCTCTCACAGACCACGAGAAGGCCAGGACGGCCACAGCCGCCACCAGATACAGGCCCACCAGCACCTTGAAGACTCGGAACAGCCACCTCGCCATCGCTTCCTCCCGGTTCCCACCCATTCTGCGAGCACGCCGGGAGGTTGCACCAGGGCAGAAAGCCCGGATCGGGACCTGAGCCGAATGGCAACCGACGTCTCCTACGAGTGGCGAACGAGGCGAACAGCTCCTTGTTTTGCGTATCACGCACGATATGCTGCACATTATGCAGAACCGAGGGCCACTCCCGGTGTTTCGAAGTGACACGCAGCGACGTCTGCTCGTCGAATTGTTCTTCGACCAGGACGAACGACGCACGCTGTCCGACCTCGCCAGGGCGCTCGAGGTGGATCCCACGACCGTGATGCGCGAAGTCGATCGACTCACCGACAGCGGACTGATCGTCGAGGAGCGCGTGGGACGCGCTCGGACCGCACAGATCGACGAGAACAGCCCGTACGCGGCTCCGCTCCGCCAGCTCCTCGGGATCGGTCGGAGACAGGAGCCCGCCCAGGACGAGACCGCCGGACACGGCCCCCGCTCCGGTCGTCACGATCGCCGGCCACTCCCCTCTTCCAGGCAGCGGCCATGACGTGCACGCTCGCCCCACCCGGCTCGCGTCGGAGCCGCAGCACCCGTCAGCCAGCGCTAGTGTCCGCGGCGATGCCGACCGAAGCCGAGATCCGCCAGGTGGTCAGCCGGGTCGTCGCCGGGTTGACGACCGCCGAGACGATGCAAACGACACCGACGCCACGGCCCACCCCCGGCGACAAGCCGTCGATCGCGATCGGATGCGACCACGGCGGCTATCCCCTGAAGGAGCGCATCGGATTCCGCCTCCGAGAACAGGGCTACGACGTGACCGACTGCGGCACGCACAGCGCCGAATCGGTCGACTACCCGGATTTTGCCCACGCCGTGGCCCAGCGGGTCTCCTCGGGCGAATCAACCTACGGGATCATCATCGACGGCGCCGGGATCGGCTCGTCGATCGTCGCCAACAAGGTTCCCGGCGTCAGAGCTGCGCTCTGCTACGACCTCTCGAGCGCCCGTAACTCCCGAGAACACAACCATGCGAACGTGCTGACGCTCGGCGCCGGCCTGATCGGCACCAACCTGGCGCAACAGATCGTCGAGACGTGGCTCTCGACACCCTGGGCGCCCGGTCGCCATGCCGACCGGGTCGCAAAGATCACCGCGATCGAGCGAAGCCATCTCCGGAGCAGACCATGAACCAGGCCGAACTGATCGAAGCCGTCACCCGCGAGGTGCTCGCCGCCCTGAGCAGCGGCGACCCGTGCGAGGACTGCCACGGGTCCTGTGCCGCACACAGCCCCGACAAGGTGCGGAGCGTCGTCGCCAACGGAGCAGACCGGGTGAGCTACCGCGGAGGCGGAGCCGAGGTCCCGATGGACCTCGCCAAGTACATCGACCACACCCTGCTCAAGCCGGACACCACCGCAGAGGACATCGACGTGCTCTGTGCCGAGGCGAAGGAGTACGGGTTCGCCTCGGTGTGCGTCAATCCCGCCTGGGTCAAGCGAGCCGCAAAGAACCTGCGAGGCACCGAGGTCCGGGTGGCCTCGGTCGTCGGATTCCCGTTCGGCGCCACCCTGCCGGAGATCAAGGCCATGGAGGCTCGTCGTGTCCTGCGGGACGGCGCCCGGGAGATCGACATGGTGATCAACATCGGCGCACTCAAGTCCGGGCAACACGACGTCGTCCAGACCGACATCGCAAAGGTCTCCGACGCCTGCCACGAGTCGGGCGCCCTCAACAAGGTCATCATCGAGACCTCACTGCTCACCGACGAGGAGAAGGTCATGGCCTCACACCTCGCCAAGCTCGCCAAGGCCGACTTCGTCAAGACGTCGACCGGCTTCGCCGGCGGCGGCGCCACCGTCGCCGACGTCCTGCTGATGCGAGAGACGGTGGGTCCCAAGATGGGCATCAAGGCATCGGGCGGCGTTCGGAGCCGCGAAGATGCCGAGGAGATGATCGCCGCCGGAGCAACCAGGATCGGTGCGTCGGCGGGCATCGCAATCGTCACAGGAGGCGTGTCGAATGAGCAATATTGAGCTGCGGTCGTTTGCGTTCCTCGACAGCCTGCAACCCCAATACGCGGCGTTCATCGGCACCACTGCGTCCGGCTTCCTCCCCCTCGCCCACGAATCGGCGCTGTTCGTCGAGATCTCGCCGGGCATCGAGATCAACCGTCTGACCGACATCGCTCTCAAGTCGAACAAGGTCAAGCCCGGCATGCAGATCGTCGAGCGTGTGTTCGGACTGCTCGAGGTCCACTCCCCCGAACAGGCGGAGACGCGCGGGGCGGGCACCGCCATCCTCGACGCCATCGGCATGAAAGAATCCGACCGACTGAAGCCGGAGATCCTGTCCAGCCAGATCGTCAGAAACATCGACGACCACCAGGCCCAGCTCATCAACCGGATGCGGCACGGCCAGATGATCACCCCGGGCCAGACCCTGTACGTGATGGAGTGCGGGCCGGCCGCCTATGCGGCGCTCGCCGCAAACGAGGCGGAGAAGGCCGCCAACATCAACGTGCTGGAGGTCCGCGCCTTCGGCGCGGTCGGCCGGGTCTACCTCGGTGGCGAAGAGGCGGACATCGACGTCGGGTGGCGGGCTGCGGTCGCCGCTCTGGAAGGCCTCGAAGGCAGAGAACAGAAGTGATCGGAACAGACGACGAGAGGTACCTGAGGAGGAACCGGAATGGCAGATGCACTGGGAATGATCGAAGCACGCAGCTTCCCGGCGATGGTGGAGGCGGCCGACGCCATGGTGAAGGCGGCGAAGGTCGAGCTCGTGTCCTATGAGGAGACCGGCGGCGGATACGTGACTGCCGTGGTCCGCGGCGACGTCGCTGCGGTCAAGGCAGCCGTCGAGGCCGGCCTGCGTGGCGCCGAGCGAGTCGGCGAGGTCATCTCGAGCCACATCATCGCACGCCCCCACGAGTCGATCGACGCGATCCTGCCGCTCGGCCGTCGAGGAGACACCGAATAGGCGGAGGGCACCGATGCTTCTCGCACGCGTGGCAGGCACCGTCGTTGCCAGCAAGAAGGAGCCCAAGCTCGACGGGCTGAAGTTCCTGCTGCTCGAGCAGATCGACGTCGACGGCTCCCCGACGGGTGGCCATGTGGTGGCGATCGACGCCGTCGGCGCCGGTGTAGGCGAAGTCGTGATGTACGCCAGCGGCAGTTCCGCACGGCAGACCGAGGCAACCCACGAGCGGCCATGCGACGCCGTCGTCATGGCGATCGTGGACTCCTGGGAGGTGGGAGGCGATGAGCGTTACCACAAATAGCCGATGAGTCTCTCGGATCAGGAGATCCAGGACATCATCGGCCGGGTCAAGCACCGGCTCGGCGAGGTGCCGGCCGGCAGCCGGCCGGGCGCGACCCTCGCAGCCAGGGAGGAACTCGCTCCCGACATCGAACTGGGTGACGGGATCTATCGCAGCATCGACGAGGCCGTTGCGGCCGCGCGTCGGGCACAGCCGAGATACGCCGAGATGGGTCTCGGCGTCCGCCGGACCATCGTCGAGTCGATGCGCCGCTCGATGCTGGAACACGCCGAATCGCTGGCGATGCTCGCCCACACCGAGACGGGACTCGGCCGGTACGAGGACAAGATCAAGAAGAACCTCCTGGTCACCAGAAAGACCCCAGGGCCGGAGGACCTCGAACCGCAGGCCGTGACCGGCGACGACGGGATGTCCGTGACCGAATGGGCGCCACTCGGCATCGTCGGGGCGATCACACCGACGACCAATCCGACGTCCACGATCATCAACAACTCCATCGCCATCCTCTCCGGTGGGAACGCCGTGGTGTTCAACGTGCACCCCGGCGCTCGGAAGGTCTCCGCCGAGAACATCAGGCTCCTCAATCGCGCGATCGTCGCCGCCGGCGGCCCTCCGGATCTCATCACGGCCGTTGCGACCCCGACCATCGACTCGGCCAAGGAGCTGATGGCACACCCCGATGTCCGGGTGCTGCTCGTGACCGGCGGGCCGGGAGTGGTGAGAGAGGCGCTGCGGACGGACAAGCGAGCCGTGGCTGCCGGCCCGGGTAACCCACCGGTGGTGGTCGACGAGACCGCAGACATCGAACGAGCAGCCCGCGCGATCGTCGCCGGCGCCTCGTTCGACAACAACATCATCTGCACCGACGAGAAGGAGGCGATCGTGGTGGACACGGTCGCCGACCGGCTGGTGCGGGAGATGGCGGACGCCGGCGCCTACGTGCTCAAACAGCACGAGCTCAAGCGGCTCGAGCGCGTGATCTTCCGCGAGATGGGCCCGCCGAACAAGCCGGGCGTCATCAACACCGAGTGGATCGGCAAGAACGCCGACGTGATCCTCAGCCAGATCGGTGTCCAGGCGGAGCAGCCCATCCGGCTGCTCGTCGCCGAGGTCCCCAACGAGCACAACCTGGTGTGGACCGAGCAGATGATGCCGGTCTTCCCGGTCACGAGGGTCGCCAATGTCGACGCTGCGATCGATCTGGCCGTCCGCGCCGAGCACGGCTTCCGGCACACCGCAGGGATCCACTCCACGAACGTCGAGACGATCACGAAGATGGCTCGGGCGATGAACTGCTCGATCTTCGTGGCGAACGGCTCCTTCTTCGCCGGCCTCGGCCAGGGAGGCGAGGGATACTCGTCGTTCTCGATCGCCAGCCCGACCGGCGACGGACTCACCCGCCCGCGAACCTTCTCACGGCCCCGCCGCGTCAGTGTCGTCGGCGCCCTCCGGATCGTCTGATGGAGCTCGGCACCGCCATCGCCCTCTTCGAATACGACTCGATCGCCGCCGGGATCGAGTCCGGCGACGACATGGTCAAGCGTGCACCGCTCCAGGTGATCCACGCCGGAACCGTGCATCCCGGCAAGTACCTGGTGCTGGTGTCGGGATCGGTGGGCGACGTCGAGGAGGCGCTGGCTGCCGCCGAGCTGAGGAACGGCGAGCACCTGCAGTCTGCGATGTTTCTTCCCGACCCACACCCCGCACTCGTCGGAGGACTTGGCGGTGCCGAGGTGTCCCGTCATGGCGAGTCACTCGGGATCATCGAGACCGAGACGGTTGCAGACGTGATCCGCGCCGCCGACGCCGGCCTGAAGGGCGCCGAGGTCGACATGCTCAAGATCTATCTGGCCGACGATCTCGGCGGAAAGGGCTACGTGCTCTTCTCCGGGACGTTGACCGAAATCGACGCCGCGGTGGAACACGGATCTGCGCAGGTCGAAGGCGGACTGATCGGCCGGCGAGTGATTCCCCGGTTGCACGACGAGATGGCAGTCAACATCGGCGGCGATGGCCGGTTCGCCTCCCGGATCGAGCGCTGATCGTGCAACTCGGCGAGGTCATTGGCACGGTGGTCGCATCGGAAAAGACCCCCGACCTCGAGGGGGTGAGGTTCCTGATCGTCCAGCCACTCACCCGCGATCAGGAGCCGACCGGGAGACCGGTGATCGCCGCCGACGGCGTCGCCATGGCGGGCCCGGGCGAACTCGTCTACTTCGTAGCTTCGCGGGAAGCCGCCCAGGCGATGCCCGAGCCGTTCGTACCGGTGGATCACGCCATCGTCGGCATCGTCGATCAGGTCGACGTCTCTCCCCTGCCGAAGAAACGGCGGAAGCGATGAAGCTCGCCCGGGTCGCAGGCACGGTCGTCTCGACGATCAACGAGCCCACCTTCGACGGCCAACGGCTGCTGTTCTGCGACTATCTCTCCCCCGATGGTGAGCCGAGCGGCGGCTACGTGATCGCGGTCGATGTCGTCGGGGCCGGGCCCGGCGAAACCGTGCTGATCCTCGACGAGGGCACCGGCGCACGCCAGATCATGGAGAAGAAGGTCGGACCGATCCGGGCGGTGGTCGTCGGTATCGTCGACGACGTGCAGACGAGCGATCGGTAGGGGCGAGGCTCGCCTCGCCCCTAAGCGCATCCCGCCAGACTCGATGACCACCCACTGGCGCGAAGGCTCATGCGTATTGCGTACGGCCCGCACACCGTAGACGTCACCCAGGGAGGCGCGGCCGGTCGCCTGCTTCCGATCACGGGAGGATGGCGTCGAGCAGGCGTTCGGCGGACACCTCGCCGAACACGGTGATGATGAAGGCGATGGTCGGCAGGAGCAGCCCGGCAGCGGTGCTCGCGATCGCATGGGTGGCGGCGGGAGATGACGGAGCGTCGCGAATCCTGTCGTGCAGGAACAGCAAACGCTCGAGCTCCTCAGCTTCCTGCGGAGCAAGCTCGACAAGGCGTGATTCGAAGACATCGATACGCTGCCGCAGGGTCCCAATCGCCTGCTGGCGGCTCCGTTCGACGATCACCCGAACGCTGGCACGATTGCTGATCGCCAGCCCAATCGTGGTCAAGTAGCCGATCGTCACAAAGCCCAACGCCAGCGGCAGCACCAGCGGAGAGCTCCAACCGACCAGTACGACGGACATGACCAGGAAGACCGTGATCCACCAACCGGCGATGAACGCCTGGCTGCTCGTCTTCCGCATGACCTTGCGAACCTCGAGCGAGTCGGCCGGACTCGGCCAGTACAGCGATGCTCGTATCTGCTTTCGCGAGCCATGAACGCCCGGTTGAAGAGGTTTCCCCAGAAGACAACGTTCACCCCAAACTCGTAGAGCACCAGAAACAGCAGGACAGTGCTACCGATCGGAAGTGTGCGCAGGGCAACCGGGGCGTACACCAAGCTGACGAACAACATCATGCTCGCTACTGCAACCCCGGCCGCCACCGACATCGACGTCCGCATCCACCGTCTCGTGAGGCGTGCGAGGTCGCGAAGGTCGGACTCCCGGGGGATGGTCGGGACCATCGCCGTCCAGTCCTCGACGAGTCTCCGCCAAGCGCGGTCCGCGACGAGCGTCGAGAGGCGGTACCATGTGGAGTCGTCGCATCATTCAGGCGCGAGAAGAGCGACGATTGCCGCCCATGGACCCCATGGAACTCGCTGACCACTCCCCGACAGAACGGTGGCGGCCAGCATGACGGCGAGCCTGAGACCGGCGGGGATGATTCCCGCCAACGCAGAGACCCAACACTCCTCGCATCCAGACCGGCCCGCCTCCGAATGCGATCTGCCAATCTGGGAAGCCAGTCGATGCCGCTGGAGAAGTACGTTCTGCGAATGTCCTCCACGCAGGCATCGAACGCCTCCATGCGTTCGAGCCGCAACTCGGACCATGGCTGCGATGGCTCCGAATGGGAACCCACCTCCGCTCCGGCGGCCGCAAGGACCTCCGACGCGGACCCGGCGATCCGCGTGTCTCTCGCTGCGGGGGGTGTTCGTATCACGACTCACCTCTGCGCCGCTTTGGCGGAACGCGACGACGTCGCTCCGCAACTCGAACGTTCACACACCGGTCTCGATCGCACCAGAGGAGGAGGGCCCGATCTCCTGACTACGCGACCGGCGACCCGCAGGCATGCACCGATGACGGGTGTCTGCAAACTCAGGGAAGGACCGCCTCGAGGATCCGTTCGGCCGACACCTCACCGAAGACGGTGATCACGAATGCGATGGTTGGGGGGACCAACGCAGCAGCCGTGCGCACGAGCGTGCTGGAGCGAGTCGGAGCGCCCGGAGCGTCCCGGACCTTGTCGTGGAGGAGCATGAGATCCCGGAGATGCCCCGACTCCTCCGGCGAAAGACGAACGAAGCTCGACTCGAACGTGTCGATCTCGCTCCGCAGCGCGCGGTCAGCCGTTGGGCCCGGCTTCGCTCGATGATCTTCCGGACGCTTGCACGGTTGGAGACGGTCAGGCCGATGGTGGTGAGGTAGCCGATCACCACGAAGGCCACGGCGAGCGGCAGTACCACCGGCGAGTCCCAGGACACCAGGACCAAGGTCAGGATCAGGAAGGTGGTGGTCCAGAACCGGCAATCGACCGTGTACACCAGCCTGATGCCTGAGTGCATCGAGAACGGCCAACGCCGCGGCTCCCGAACTCGCCGGAGAAAGCCCGATCCAACGGCGGATGGCATCTTCCCAGAGCGAGAGGAAATCCGAGTCGAGCCGTACAGCAATCGCGAATCTCCGTCCACGATGTCCTCCGAACCGTCCTCTCGCTTCGGCCACGGGGCTGCTGTTCGTAGCCTTCGAACGCTTGTCGACGTGCGTAACGGCGACTCACGTCCGGCGCCAGTGGTCCCCCTCGGTGTCTGCTTTCCGATCCCCTGCTCGAGCGGCGGTTGTGTGCTCCCGTCGGAACCGGCGTGCCGTGCACGAATCACCTCCGCACCTCGGCGTGCGAATCGACATCTCCCGCTACTCAAATAGTGGCTCCCGGATTCGCCCCGGCTAGAGCAAGAGGACCCGAACTCCTGCCTGGAGGCACTGCTTCGCAGCGCCGCACCAGGACCAATCACCGATGGAGGCCATCGGTTCAGCCTCTTCGGGCTCAGGGGAGGATCGCGTCCAGGAACCTCTCCGCAGACACCTCACCGAAGACCGTGACGACGAACATGATCGTGGGAAGGATCAGGGCGGCCGCAGTACGAGCGAGTGTGCTCCCGTGCGGAGATGAGGTGGGAGCGTCGCGGATGGCGTTGTGGAGGAAGAGGAGATCACGGAGTCGCGCCGACTCTTTCCTCGAGAGGTCCTCGAAACGCGATTCGAAGGCATCGATGCGATGTCGCAATCGGGCCAGGCGCTGCCGGCGGCTTCCGTCGATGATCTTGCGGACGCCGGCCCGGCTCCCGATGGCTGCAGCGATCGTTACGAGGTAGCCGATCACGATGAAACCCAATGCCAGTGGCACGACAAGCAGGGAGTCCCAGGACAACAAGACCAGGGTCAGCGCCAGATAGACGGTGATCCACCAGGCGTTGGCCAGCAGCGGCTGCATCCGCATCGCCTTTCCGACTTCGGGCGAGTCGCCGGGGCTCGGCCAGAACAAGTGGTGGTCGTAGCGGGCTTGGCGCGCCGTGAACCCCCACCAGAAGAAGTCCCCGAAGACCATGAGTGCCCCGAAGTCGTAGAGCAGAAAGGCCAGCAAGACGACGCTCCCGACCGGAAGCTCGCTCAAGGCGGTAGGTGTCAACAGCCAGCAGGTGCCCAGCATGAGGGCTGCCACACCAACCCCCACCGGCGCGGAGACGCGCAGCCGCACCCAGCGCCCGGTGAAGTCGGCGAGGTCTCGCACGTCTGATTCCCGGACGATGGTCGTGGGTAACGCAAACCAGTTGTCCAGGTATCGCCTCATGCTCGGCCGGATCGAGGCGTCGACCGGCGGAGTTCTCCACGGCTGCGTGGCATCCCACACCCCGTACCACATGATGATGGCCACCCACTGACCCCAGGCAACCGCTGTCCACTGTCCGGCCACCGCAGTGACCAACAACACGAGCCCGAGCCTGATCCCCACACCGACCAGCCCCGACAGCGCAGCTCCGCCAGCGCTTTGAGGTGCCAGCCCGAGTCTGCGCCGAATCCGATCCTCGAGACCGGGAAGAAGAAACACGTCGATGGACGCAAATCGTCTGCCGATCTCCTCCACACCCGCTTCGATCCGCTCCCGCCGGTCCGATGACTCATCGCGTCGAGGTTCGACACCGGCCGAGAAGAACACGGACTCCGGTGTCACACCCGCATCGAAGAGAGGTCGATCCAGCACTTCCGACTCGGTCAACGCTTTCGGTGTTTCAGTCACGAGCCACCTCGGCGCCACTCACCTGCTCCCGGCATCGGAATGGCGCCCAACCCGTTAAGTACCCGAACTGGTTCGGTCCGGCCAGAGGCATGAGGCCCAATCGCGGCCGCAGCATGAGCGCACGATGCGGTAGGACGCTCTCGGTCCATGTTCACCCCATCGCAGGCCGTCGATGCCCGGCTCAAGGGAGAATGGCGTCGAGGAGCCGCTCGACCGTCACCTCGCCCAGCACGGTGATCACGAACACGATGGTGGGGAGGATCAATCCCGCTGCGGCGCGCAAGAGGGTGTGGGTGGTGGAGGGACTGGCAGGCGCATCACGAATCCTGTCGTGGAGGAAGAGAAGCCCCCGCAGATGCTCGAGCTCCTGTGTGGACAAGTCGCTGAAGCGTGACTTGAAGGGCTCGATACATTGCCGAAGCTCTCCTAATTGCTGGTGGCGGGCCCGCTCGACGATCTTGCGGATGCTGGCACGACTTCCGAGAGCCGAGCCGATCACGACCAGATAGCCAATCCCGATGAACCACCCAGACAGGGGTAGCACCAGTGCCGAGTCCCACGACACCAGGACCAACGTGAGCACCAGAACGCCGGTGATCCAACCCGCCGTGCCCTTCAGGCTCAACATCTGTGTTGCCCTCCGAACTTCAGGCGAGTCGGATGGACTCGGCCAGAACAGATGATGGTCGTACCGGGCCTGGCGTGCTACGAACGCCCACTCGAAGAGACCTCCGAGCACCGCCCCGACGTCGAAGAGCAGGAAAGCCAACAGGACCACGCTGCCGGCTGGGAGCTCGGACATCGCCGCAGGCGTGAACAACCAGCCGGCTCCGAACATGAGTGCCGTCACGAGCACACCGGCTGCTGCGGAGACTGACGGCCGATTCCAACGCCGCACGAAGTCCGCCAGATCCTGCACGTCGCGCTCTCGAACGATCGCAGGAAGCAGCGGGGTCATGTCCTCGACGAAACGGCGTTGTCTTGGCGACAGGGGCTCGTCGAGAGGCGGGAATCTCCACGGCAGTGTGGCATCGAACAACCCGAAGTACACGAGGATGACCGCCCACCGGCCCCACGGAATGTCGGACCACTGCCCGACGAGCGCCGTCACCAGCAGCGCGAGGCCCAGTCTGATGCCCACACTCATCAGTCCCCCGAGTGCTGCGTTCGTCCCGCTCCTGGCAGCCAGGCCGAGCCGCCGCCGAATCACATCCTCCAGCCGCCCGAAGAGATAGGCACCGCCGGAGCCGTACAGTCTGCGGACCTCCTCCACACGGGCGTCGAATGCATCGCTGCACTCGGTCGACCCCTCGGGAAGAGACGAAACGGGCTGCTGGATCGGATCCGTGTCCGGCGCCGTGCTCCCCTGCCCCGACCGTGTCGGCGTGTGCCCTGATAGCGTCACGAGTCACCTCTGAGCAGCTAGCGACGACTCCACAACCGCAACTATCTGAATGGGGTCGACTCGTCCAGAGGAGGAGGACCCGACTGCAGCGCCCACCGTGAGCGCACATTGACGTCCGAACCTTGCGCCGAGATCGACACCAGGTGTCGTCAGGAACCCTGGGTTCGCATCAGCTCGAGAAGTAGCGGCCGCGGAAGTAGCCGAGGGCGGGGGCGTCGGTGTCGCCGGTCGAGAGACGCTGCACCTCTCCGACGAAGATCAGATGATCACCGCCCTCGTAGACGTGGGCGGTGCTGCACTCGAACGTCGCCAGTGCCCCGGCGACCACCGGAAGGCCATTGAATCCCTCACTGACGTCGAGGCCCTCGAACCGGTCGATCCCCTTGGCGGCGAACTGCATGGACACGCCCTTCTGGGCATCCGCCAGCACATGGACCACGAAGCCCTTGCCGGCCTTGAACGCCTCGACCGTCGACGTCTCGTTGCCGATGCACACCAGGACCATGGGCGGGTCGAGCGACACCGAGCTGAACGAGTTGGCCGTGAGGCCGGCCCGCTCGCCGGCGGCGTCGATCGTCGTCACAACGGTCACGCCGGTCATGAACTGTCCGGCGGCGTTCCGGAACTTGATCGGATCGATGGCAGGCACGGTTGCTCCTCGGGTGCGTTCGACGACGAGCGTAACGGTCGACGGTCCGAGGACGGGTCCTCGAACGGCAAGCATCGATCGCACATGGTCCGTCGACGACACGGGATGTGCAGGCAAGGCGAACCCGCGAACAGGCGATCGGATCACGCCGGAATCACCCGAGCGCCGAGTTGCCGTTGACAGCCCGGGTGTCGAGACTGCCGTGGTGCCGACCGTGCCGCCGACCGAATCGCTCTCCTCTCGCCTGTCCACCAACCCGTGGACCTGGATCACGCTTGCAGCGCTGGGGTTCGGAGGCGGGTTCCCGCTCTCCAAGGCCCTGCTCGATTCGGGCGTGGGGGTCTGGCAGTTCTTCGCTCCGAGATACGTGATCGCGGCGATCGTGATCGTGGCATTCATCACCCGCGGCCGCAGGGTCGAACGACTCACCCGCAACCGGGGAGTGGCACTCGGATTGATCAACGTCGCGATTCCGACCGTGTTCCTCACGTTCGCAACCGACCTGCTCCCCGCATCGGTCGCCGGAATCCTGGCTGCGTTCATCCCCGTGACGACCATCGCGTTCGCCCACACGATCGTCCCGGGTGAGCGGTTCGTCGTGCGCAGGCTTCCGGGTGTGGCAGTCGCCGTGGTCGGAGCGGCGATCCTCGTCACCGGATCTCGTTCCGCCGACGGCACCGCCCTCTCGATCATCGGGGTCGTGCTAGGCATCTCCGGTGTCGCGTCGGCGGGGTTGGGCGGAGCGATGAACCGGCGCTTCGCCATGCAGATCCCCGCGATCGACCTCGCCGGCTCCCAGTTCGTCGCAGCTGCGATCGCACTGGTGGTGGTGGCAGCGCCCGTGGGCGGGCTCGAGCTGGGCAGCTTCGAAGCGATCCAGTGGCTCGGGCTCGTGGTCATGGCCGTCGTGTCGACTGCGATTCCCTTCTACTCGCTTCTCAAGGCGGCGGAACTCGCGTCGGCGGCCACCGTCGCCAACATCGGATACCTGGTTCCGATCGTCGCCGCCATCGGGTCCATCCTCTTCCTCGGCGACCCGGTCACCGCTGCGTTCGCCTCGGGGGCCGTCATGATCGTGGTCGGCGTGTGGCTCTCGGACCGCCTGGCGAAATCCCCGTCCCGTCCGAGCACGGTGCTCTGACGGAGAGTGGACGCTCCGGGCAAATCCGTGTGGGTACAGATCGGGCAGACCGGTACCCTCGCGGGATGCCAGAACCCCGAAACATCCTCGTCGCCGTCGCATGGCCCTACGCGTCCGGTCCGCGCCACCTCGGGCATCTCGGCGGGGCCTATCTCCCCGCAGACATCTTCGCCCGGTTCCATCGACTGGCCGGGGACAACGTTCTCATGGTGTCTGGCTCCGACGTCCACGGCACGCCGATCACGGTCCGCGCAGAACAGGAGGGCGTCGAGCCGCAGGTGATCGTCGACCGCTACCACAGCGAATTCCTCGAGGCGTGGGACAAGGTCGGGATCGCCTGGGACCTGTACACCTCGACGGGGACCGAGAACCATCACCAGGTCACCCAGGACGTGTTCTCCCGCCTCGCCGAAGGCGGGTACATCGAGGCCCGCTCCAGCGACCAGTTGTACGACCCCGAGGCGGAGCGGTTCCTTCCCGATCGGTATGTCGAGGGCACCTGCCCTCACTGCGAGTACGACGCAGCGCGAGGCGACCAGTGCGACAACTGCGGCCGCCAGCTCGACCCCATCGACCTGATCGACCCGCGGAGCCGCCTCACCGGCGCCACCCCCGAGATGCGCCCGACCGAGCACTACTTCCTGCTGCTCTCGAAGTTCCAGGACCGCCTCCTCGATTGGCTGAAGAGCCGCCAGGGATGGCGCAAGCACGTCCAAAACATGGCGATCGGCTTCACCGAAGGCGGCCTCCAGGATCGGGCAATCACCCGGGACCTCGACTGGGGTGTCCCGATCCCGAGTCCGTACGACACGATCGGCGACGGCAAACGGATCTACGTCTGGTTCGACGCCGTGATCGGATACCTCAGTGCCTCGGTCGAGTGGGCGAAGAACTCGGGCGACCCAGATGCCTGGAAGGCGTGGTGGGAGGACCCCGACGCCGAGAGCTACTACTTCATCGGCAAAGACAACGTCGTGTTCCACGCAGTCATCTGGCCCTGCCAGCTGATGGGGTACGGCGGGCTCAACCTCCCGACCGACGTGCCGGCGAACCAGTACATCACGTTCAAGGGCGACAAGGCATCCGCATCGCGCGGTGTCGGACGGTCGATCGGCTGGTACGCCGACCGGCTCGAACCCGATGCGCTGCGCTATGCGATCGCGGCGATCCTGCCCGAACAGAACGACACCGACCTCTCCGACGACCAGATGATCGCCCGCATCAACGAAGAGCTCGTGGCAACGTGGGGCAACCTGGTCAATCGGGTGCTGTCGATCACCGCAAAGAACTTCGAGTCGACGGTGCCGGAGCCCGCTGAACTGACCGACGGGGACCGACAGGTCCTCGACGACACCGACCGCACCCTCGCCGAAGTGGCGGAAGCGATCGGGAAGGTGGAACTGCGCACCGGTCTCCGCAGGGCGATGGACGGTGCCCAGTCTGTCAACGTCTATCTGAACGCCGAGGAGCCGTGGAGGCTGCTCAAGACCGATCGCGACCGCGGCGCCACGGTGCTGTGGACCGCACTCCAGGCGATCTCCGGGTTGCGCGTGGCGCTGACCCCGTATCTGCCGTTCACGTCGGATCGACTCGGTCAGATCCTCGGACTCGACCCCGTGTCGGCGTGGGAGCGACCCGAGCTACTGGGCGGGAGCAGCCTGGGTGAAGTCCGCCCGCTGTTCACGAAGCTGGAAGCGGACGCCCTCGACGAATGACGCCAGACCACGACGGCAGTGAGATCCCCGAGGTGGAGGACGCACGCCCCGAACACGAGACACGCGCCGGCGAAGCGGTGACGCAGGATCCGCTCTGGTCCGCCTGGGCCGACGAGGTCGATCCGTTGCCGGAGCCGGATCCGGACACCGAGGTCGTCGACCCCGCACCAGTGACGTTCGAGCGGCAGATGCTCTCGACGTCGGTGCGATGGGTGTGGTTCGTCGGCTATCTGATTCCGTCGCTGTTGGTGACCCTCGTGGTGCTCCAACTGGACATCTTCGTGTTCCCGACGAGGACCGGCCTCGCCACGTCCTTGACGATCGTCGGGTTGCTCGCCTTCAGTGTCTGGCGGACGGTGACCCGCTACCGGCACTGGTCGTGGGAACTCGACGAGACCGAGCTGGTCATCGATCGCGGGGTGGTGTTCAAGCTGACCAGGATCATCCCTCGGGTGAGGATTCAGCACGTCGATCTCTCGAGCGGTCCGGTCGATCGACTGTTCAACCTGCGCCAGCTCTCGATCTACACGGCGGGGACACGAGAAGCCGACGCATCCATCCCCGGTCTGACCGCCGAGCGGGCCGAGGAGTTGAGACAGGCCCTGATCGCCCGCGGAGCCGGTCGTTGAACGACCTCGGTGAGCCGCGTCGCACGAGCGGGTGGACGCCGCTCCTCACTGCCTTCGATCTGCTCAGGCAGTTCATCCTGCCGCTCGTGGTCGTGATCGCATTCAACGCCGGAGACATCGCACAATCCGCGATCAGCGCCGGCGGCCTGATCGCCGTCTTGTCCGCCTCCCGCCTCGTGTCGTGGCTGCGCCAGCGGTGGTGGGTGGAGGGCGACCGTTTGCGGGTGCGTTCCGGCCTGCTTCAGATCGACGATCGCACGATCCCGGTCGATCGGATCCAGCGCATCGATCGCAACCAGACGCTGGCGTCGCGTTTTCTCGGGCTGTACGAGCTCAAAGCGGAGACCGCCGGCGGATCGGGGTCCGAGCTGTCGCTGCGCTATCTCTCCGCCGTCGAGGCCGACGCGCTCGAACGGTGGCTCGAAGAGCGTCGTCACGGTGACCTGGGAGAACAGCAGATCGAGAAGGTGGAAGAGCTGCTGACCTCGACGCCCTTCATGGATCTGATCATCGGCGGCGCCACCTCGAACCGCATCGGCGCGCTCGCCGTGCTCGTCGGGACCGCCTTCCAGCTGTTCGACGACGCCACCGCCGACACCTACGAGATCATCGAGCGGTGGTTCCCGGCGATCGCCGAGCCGTTCTCGTCCGGGTCCGGCGCAATCGTCGCGGGCGCTGTGATCGTTCTGCTCGCCCTCGTCGTCGGCTGGATCGCCTCCATCGCGACCACGGTGCTCCGCTTCTTCGAGTTCCGCCTCGTGTTGACCGATGACGAGCTCCGCAGATCGCACGGGCTGCTCTCACGGTTCCAGGCCTCGTCGCCACTGAACCGCATTCAGGCCGTGAGGATCGAACAACCACTGCTCCGCCGGGTGTTCGGCTATTCGTCGGTGATCGCAGAGACCGCGGGCTCGCCGGGAGGTGAAGGCGGAGGGTCGGGCATGCTGACGCCGATCGCTCCGAACGGTCCGGCACTGGCGCTCACCGCCCGTGTGCTCGGCCCCGCAGAGGCCGACATCGTGTCCCTGCAATCGGTGTCACGATTGACCATCCGGCGCGGCTCGATCCGAGCGCTGCTGGTGCTATCACTTCCCGTGGCGGCCGTCGTGTTTCTCACCGTCGACTCCGGTCCGGTCGCCTGGTTGGGAGCTCCGTTGCTGGCGGTGATCGGTGCGCTGTGGTACGCCCGGGCCCGATACCGGGCACTGGGCTACCGGGTCTCCGAAGGCCACGTGGTCACCAGGGAAGGCGTGTTGACCCGTCGTTGGTGGAGTGTCCCGCTGCCAAAGGTCCAGACCGTCGCAATCCGGAGGAGCCCGTTTCAGCGTCGGCTCGGGTTGGCAACGGTGTCCATCGACACCGCCGGAGGCAGTGCGCAGATTCGAATCATTGATCTTCCGGGAGATCTGGCCGACGAGATCGGCATGAGACTGATCGCGAAGTCCACCGCGTCGTACAACGTCGATGCCGTCTGACCGACATGACAAGTCCTGATCTGTGGCATCGTGGAGGCATGCGCACACGTCGATGGCTCTCCACAGCGGGCATCACCACCGTCGGAACCACCCTGGTGCTGGTCGGGATCGCCGGGATCTTCCTGCCGGTCCTGCCCGGCGTCATCCCGATCGCTGCGGGCATGACCGTGCTCGCCCGCCGCTTCGCCTGGGCGGACCGGGCCGTTTCGAGCATCACGAGCAGACTCCCCGATCGCGCTCGCTAGCTACCGCGCGTCATCCGGCCTGGCGGGTAGGGGCGACGTTCACGTCGCCCGCCGCGCACCCCGTCACACCCGTCGATCACCAACAGGCCCGTTGCGCCACGCCTCGCGCCTGGGGTCCCGATCGTCTGACATCGCGGCCCGGGTCGCGGGCGGGGCGAGCCCCGCCCCTACACGCTTGGCGTCCCGAAGGGGAGACAAACAACGATGGCCGCCCCGGACAGGGCGGCCATCGTTGTGGTTGAATCCTCCGAGATCAGGAGGGCGGGTAGACGCCCATTCCCTTGGACTTGTCGGTCTGCCAGAAGATCTCGGCGATCTCGTCGATCAGCTGCACCAACTTCTCGCCGTCGGCCGGGTCGACGGACTTCTTGGCGACGCCGGCCTGGTGGATCGCCCGCCAGAACAGGTCGTCGAGGTTGGAGAACTCGGACCGATGGTCGGCGGTGAAGAAGTCGGTCCACAGCACCGAGAGGTGGTGCTTGACCAACTCCGCCTGCTGCTCCTTGATGTTGATGGCGCGGGCCTTGAACACCTCGTCGTCGGAGTCGTGATACTTCTGAGCCGACTTCCAGACGGACATCGCTTCGATCTTCGCCTGTGCGGGGTCGTAGACGCCGCAGTACAGATCACAGTGTGCGTGGGCTACGGTCGTGGGCCGGAACAGACCCATGAGATACCTCCATCGATTGCGTGTATCCGACCATACTCCCGCCTCGGAGCCACCCGTACCGGAGCGTGATGAGATTCCGCAGATTCGTCGTCGATGGTGACTCGATGCTCCCCACGCTCAGGTCCGGCGACTACGTCGTCGGACATCGGGTAGATCGGGTCACGCCGCAGGACATCGTTGCGTTCGAGCATCCGGACCGCCCAGGTTTCTGGCTGATCAAGCGGGTGGTTGCGACGGCCGGGACCATCGACCTCGATTCGGGGACGGTGAACGGCGTGGCATACGACGACCCGTTTCGAGAGGAGATCGAGTCAGGCTCGTTCGAGATCCCGGTCGGCGAGGTGTTCGTGCTGTCCGACAATCGCCGCTCGACCAGGGCCGATTCTCGAGTGTTCGGTGCGATCCCGATCAACGGGAGCTTCCGCATCCTCGTCCGCTACTGGCCGAGACCGGCTCGATTCTGACTCAGTTGTTGGGCGGCATGTGCATGGTCGTCGCCTCCGAGAACGTCTCGGTGCCCGTGAAGAACAGGAAGTCGGTGATCCACTCGTGTTCGTAGGTGACTTCGACCGTCACCCAGTCGCGAGTCACGCCGGTGTCGTCACGGTTCACCGGCGGCCAGCTGATCTGGATGGGATACCACGAGCCGCAGGCGAGCAGCAGCGGGTCGTCGGTGGCGACCGCCGGGCGATACCGCTGGCGGGGTGGATTGTTGCCGGCATTGCCCTTCTCGATCACGATCTCCGAAACGGTGCCGCCGGTTGTTCCGAACAGGGTTCCCGAGGCCGCTTCGAGGATGAGACAGTCGGCGGTGGTCTCGCTACCGGCCGAGGCTGCAGTCCGCGCTCCCTCACGGGAGGCGGATGCGACGTCCTGTGACTTGGAGAACAGCATGCCGTATTCGAAGGCGCCGAGGGCCAGCAGCATCAGGAATCCGAGCATGAGCCCGAGCTCGACCGTTGCCAGCCCTCGCTCGTCCCCACTGTCATGCTTCCCTCGTGCCATCAGTTGTTCTCCACGAGTCGGACCGGGTTGCCGATGACTTCGACCTCCCAGGTGGTGCGGTCGTGTGGCTGGTTGAGCTTGATCTCCATCTCCCACCAGCAGTCGCTGCCGCAGGTGTAGGTGTCGGGGATCTGGATGGTGGCGGTGATCCACTGGCCGTTGAACTTCGACTCGTAGCCCCCGCCGGACTTCGGCTTGGTGGTGTCGATCTTGCAGGGTGCGCTGCTCGCCTGCGAGTAGGTCACGGTGCCCTCATCGGTGGCCACCCAGGTGCAGTCGGCGGTCGAGCCGTCTGGCATCTTCACCGCCATGTAGGCGTCGGAGGAGTTGTCTTCACCGGCGTCGAAGAACCGGAGGATCAGCTTCTTGCCGGCGTGGATCTCTTCGATCTCGGCCAGGCTCAGGTTGGCGATCGACGAGACCTGGTTCGTGAAGATCGAGATGTTGTCGATCCCGAAGAGGCTGGGCTGCGGACCGGACGCGGCCGTGGCTGCAACGGCGTACTGGTTGGATCCACCGAAGTTGCCCTGCGGCTCGACGTTCAACACCCACACGCCCGGATCGACCGGCCCTGAGACCGTGCAGTAGACCACCCACTTGTTCTTGTAGGTCGCCTCCTGGTTGCCAGGGTTGAGCGTCAGCGAGCAACCCGGCTGGACGACGGTGTTGTCGTTGGGGTTGGCCGGCGTCGAGTCGGGCTTATAGAGCGTGAAGTTGGTGATCGGGCCGTTGTTGTTCTTGTCGCCGTAGGCGATCCCGTCACCGGTCTCGGTGCTGAAGTTGGGCCGCTGGTAGAACCCGGCGTCGTAGAGGTGGATCATCAGGTTGTTGGTGCCCGAGACCACCTCGATGCCGTAGTTGTAGCCGTTGTTGTGCTCCTCGGGGTTCGGGTTGGTCGACATGCAGCCGGGCGAGTACTGGATGCACTTGGTGGAGTACGGATCGCCGTTGAGCTTGGCGGCGTCCTTGCCAGAGATGGCGGCCCAGATGTTCGAGGTGTTGGCGCACGGGCTGTTTGCGGCACTGACGGCCGCCGCACCGACCCCGAAGCATTGGCCGGGGTTGCCGATCTTGACGGCACTGACGAAGCGGGCGGTGGACGTCTTCGACACGTTGATGTCGTCGAAGCCGAACACGTTGAGGAAGAAGGTCTCGACCTCGGCGGTGAGTTCCACCTCGAGGTCGCTATCGGTCGTGGGAGCCAGCGCCATCACGGTCCCACCGCCGACCGGGAACCCGTTGAGGCTGGCGGCGAGTTCGGCATCGGTCTGGGCGTCGGCCATCGAGTTGGTGATGTGGACGACTCCTGCCAAGGCCGCGGCGTCGGCGGCCTTCTGGACCCGGTTGCCGTTGAGATACACCCATCCGAGGTCGACGGCGAAAGCGGCGGCACCGAGCAGCAGCACGAGCGCGATCGATACGAACGGGAGGGCCGCTCCTCGTTCCGTGGTGTTGGTGTTGCTCTGTTTCATCGTTTGGTGCCTCCTTCCTTCTGGTCGTGTTGCGGTTCTGATTCGCCGGATGACTCTCATGTGTCGTAGGCCTCCGGTTCGAGCCGGACGATCGTCGACTCGGCGACGTCGATGACTCCGGTGAATGGTGGGAACTGGGTGACCCACTGGTGGGTGCTGGCGACCTCCACCCCGAGGACGTCGAGCGGTGTGGTCCCGACCGTCACCTTGCGATCGGTCGACGGCCAGAGCACGGTCCCGTTCCACTTGGTGCAGTCGTTGATGTCGCCGACGCCACCGTATGTGTAGGTGTTGGTATTGAGCGGCTCGCGGTTCCCGGCGCTGTCCACCCGGTAGATCCTGATCATGGTCACCTGGTCCACCTCGTTGCCGAGTTCGGCGATCGTCGATTCGAGCGCCACGCAGTCGGCGTCGAGGTCGTTGCCCTTGAACGAGGCGACCCTGGCTCCCTCTTGGGCAGCCGAGCCCACGGTGATCTTGGTGCCGAACGCCATCCCCATCTCGAGGATGCCGAAGACGATCACGAGCAGGATCGGCAACACGAGCGAGAACTCGACGAGCGATGCTCCTCGTTCTGAGTCGCGGGATGGGTGCCTGAGGTTCATGCCATCACTATCAGCTTGATGGGCACCGCTACCCAGCACCAATCTCACTGTGCGTGGTGGGACTAGTCACTGTCCGTGGTCAATATCTCACGGAGAGTGCCCACAATCTGCGTTCCGACATGTGGATTCGTTCCGCCATCCGGAACACCGGGCGCTATCGTCGCCGCCAGTCTCGATCGAGGATCCCCGTGACAGTCCCCAGCGACATCGACATCGCCAGAGCGGCCGACGTCATCCCCATCTCCGAACTCACCGAACGCGTCGGTCTGCTGCCCGAGGAGGTCATCCCCTACGGCCACACCAAGGCCAAGGTGCATCTCGACGCTCTCAAACGGATCGGCGCCAACCCCAAAGGCAAGTACATCGACGTGACCGCCATCACGCCGACACCGCTGGGCGAGGGCAAGACGACGACCACGATCGGGCTCACCCAGGGTCTCGGCAAGATCGGCAAGAACGCCATCGCCGCCATCCGCCAGCCATCGATGGGACCGACGTTCGGCATCAAAGGCGGCGCCGCCGGTGGTGGCTACAGCCAGGTGATCCCGATGGACGAGTTCAACCTCCACCTCACCGGCGACATCCACGCCATAACCGCTGCCCACAATCTGGTCGCCGCCGCCATCGACGCACGCTGGTACCACGAGTCACGCCTCCACGACGCCGAACTCGCCGACCTCGGTCTCACCAGGCTGTCGATCGACACGTTCAAGCTCCAGTGGAACCGGGTCGTGGACATCAACGACCGCACCCTCCGAAACGTCATCGTCGGACTGGGCGGCAAGGCCGACGGCCGGCCGCGCGAGACCGGGTTCGACATCACCGTCGCGTCCGAGCTCATGGCCATCCTGGCGCTGGTCGACGGTGACAGCTACGCCTCGGCGCTGCGCAACCTCAGAGAGCGGGTCGGTCGCGTCGTGTTCGGGACGTCGAAGGAAGGGAAGCCGCTGACACTCGAAGACCTCGGCGTGGCAGGAGCCGTCGCGGTGCTGATGAAGGACACGCTGCACCCAACGATCATGCAGACGCTCGAAGGCCAGGCGGCCATGGTGCATGCCGGGCCATTCGCCAACATCGCACATGGCAACAGCTCGATCCTGGCCGACCGGGTCGCCCTCCACCTCGGCGACTACGTGATCACCGAGTCGGGGTTCGGAGCCGACATGGGCATGGAGAAGTTCATGGACATCAAGTGCCGGACATCGGGCCTCACTCCCGACTGTGTGGTGCTCGTCGCAACCGTCCGGGCCCTCAAGACCCACGGGGGTGGCCCGAAGGTGGTCGCCGGCCGCCCGCTCGACAAGGTGTACACCGAGGAGAACCTCGCGTTGTTGAACGCCGGCATGTCGAACCTCGAGGCACACATCAAGAACGCCAAGCGATTCGGCGTGCCGGTGGTAGTGGCGATCAACTCGTTCCCCACCGACTCGTGGGCCGAGATCAACCTCATCAAGGAGAAGGCGCTCGCGGCCGGAGCGTTCGACGCGGTGCTCGCCGAACACTGGGCGAAGGGCGGCGAAGGAGCTGTGGCACTGGCCGAAGCGGTGGTCCAAGCGTGTGAGGAGCCGAACGAGTTCTCGTACCTGTATCCCCTCAACATGTCGATCACCGACAAGATCAACATCATCTGCCGCGACATCTACGGGGCGGGTGAGATCGAGTACTCCCCACTCGCCAGCCAACAGATCCGCGAGTTCGAGGAGGCCGGGTTCGGGTATCTGCCGATCTGCATGGCGAAGACCCACCTGTCGATCAGCCACGACCCCGCAATGAAGGGCGCCCCGACCGGCTACACGGTCCCCGTCCGAGAGGTTCGCGCCAGCGTCGGCGCCGGGTTCATCTATCCGCTGCTCGGGGAGATGCGGACGATGCCCGGACTCGGCGCCACCCCGGCCTACCTCAAGGTCGACATAAACGACGACGGCGACGTGGTGGGCCTGTTCTGAGCCTCGCTTCTGGCCTCGCTTCGCATCGGCGTCTTCGGTCATCAGTTGTCGGTTATCGGTCGCGTCGCAGCTCGGGAGGTGGAAGCGGCGACCTGGTGGGGATGGCCAATCTGCTGCGCTCAGGTCTCATCGCGGTTTGCCTAGCCGTGACCGCAGGGTGTTCGCAGGGTCCGATTTCGGTCACGCCGGACCAGGTCCGGGAGACGGATGCGATCTCCTATGAAGAAGCGTGCGGCGACGAAGGAGGCGCAGGCGTGCTCATCGACTTCAACCCCGATTGGGACGCTGTCATGGAGCTGCTCCCCTCGAGCACCCGATCGATATGGGCAGCGCCCGATAGCTACATCGCTTCGGATCTCCCCGACGAGCTCACGAGCGCATCAGTGGTCGCCAAGTTCAGACTCGATGAGGGTCGCGTCATCGTGTGCGACTGACCCGCTCGCTAGACCGATGACCGAGAACTGACTACCGACGACGGGCCAAGGCGAGCCGCCAGGCAAGCCAGGCCCTCAGTTCCACCATGTGGGAATCCCGGCGGTCGCCCCCCGACGGCTCACCGATGTACCACAATGGCCAAGAGCCGACAGCCAAGAGCCAATGGCCGGAGAGGAGGTGAGATGATGACGACGACACGTTCACGCCGACCACGGACTCGACTGACCACGCCACTCGTTCGCGAAGACGGGGTTCTACGGGCCGCATCATGGGATGAAGCCCTCGACCGGGCAGCCGCAGGCCTGTCGGAGGTGCGCGACACGCACGGCGGCACGGCCGTCGGCATGTTCAGCTGCTCGAAGGCGACCAACGAGTTGAACTATCTGGCACAGAAGTTCATTCGGGTCACCATGGGCAGCAACAACATCGACAGCTGCAACCGCACTTGACACGCTCCTTCGGTCGCCGGTCTGGTGGCCGTCCTCGGCGCAGGCGGTGGAACCAGCTCCTATGAGGAGATCGAGAACACCGATCTCATCATCATGTGGGGCTCGAACGCCCGCGCCGCCCATCCGATCTTCTTCCACCACGTACTGAAGGGCATCCACAACGGCGCCCGGATGTACTGCGTCGACCCGCGCCGCTCTGAGACCGCCCAGTGGGCCGACGTCTGGCTCGGCATCGACGTCGGGACCGACATCGCCCTCGCAAACGGCATGGCTCGGGTCATCATCGAACAGGGACTCGCCAACACCGAGTTCATCGAGCGGGCCACCAGCGACTTCGAGTCCTACGCGGCGAGCGTCGAGGAATGGACCCTCGAACGCACCAGCCGAGAGACCGGCGTACCGGCTGAGTTGATCGAAGAGATGGCGATCAACTACGCCAAAGCCCCGACGGCGCAGATCTGCTGGACACTCGGCATCACCGAACACCACAACGGAACCGACAACGTCCTCGCATTGATCAACCTCGCACTGCTGACCGGTCACGTCGGTCGCTACGGATCCGGGCTCGTTCCGATCCGCGGCCAGAACAACGTCCAGGGTGGCGGCGACATGGGCGCACTCCCGAACAAGCTCCCGGGTTTCCAGGACCTCGAGAACCCCGAACATCTCGCCAAGTTCGAGGCCGCCTACGGCGCCGAGCTGAACCCCAAGCGCGGATGGCATCTCACTCAGATGTTCGAGGCCATGGAAGCGGGCAAGCTACGGGCGCTGTACGTCATCGGCGAGAACCCGGCCCAATCCGAGGCGGATGTCGCCGTGACCCGGCGGGCGCTCGAGAGAACTCGAATTCCTGGTCGTCCAGGACATGTTCCTCACCAAGACCGCCGAGCTGGCCGACGTCGTCTTCCCGGCCGCCGCCGACTGGTGCGAGTCCGATGGGACGGTCACGTCCTCGGAGCGTCGCGTGCAACTCGTCCGCAAAGCACTCGAACCGCCCGGTGAGGCCAAGACCGACACCGACATCCTCCACCTGATGGCCCAGCGGCTCGGATTCGACTGGGGCATGCCACGACCCGAAGAGATCTGGGACGAGTGCAGAAGCCTGTCCCCGCCTCATGCGGGAATGCGCTACGACCGCCTCGAGCAGCTCGGCGGGATCCAGTGGCCGTGCTACGACGAGTCCCATCCCGGGCGAGCAGTTCCTCCACTCGAGGCTCTGGACCGATGACGTCGGCCGGTCCGCCCAGTTCACCCCGGTCGAGCACGTCCTGCCCGCCGATGCACTCGCACCCGATTATCCATACCGGCTCACGACCGGGCGCCACCTCGACTCGTACAACACCGGGGTCCAATCCGGCGGCTACTCCTCGCCACGCCGCCCGGGTGGCGCCCTCGAGCTCTGCCGGCGCGACGCCGACGAACTCGAGATCGCCGACGGAGACACGGTGCGGGTCACATCGCGCCGCGGTTCGATCGAAGTCCCCGTGCTGATCAGCGACGCGCTCCGCCCGGGCCTCATGTTCATGCCGATCCACTTCCCCGACGACGTCGACGTGAACGTCCTGACCATCGATGCCTGGGACCAGAAGTCGGGAACCGCCGACTTCAAAGCGACCGCCATCCGAGTGGAGAAGATCTGACCCATGACCGGAATGCCTTCGCTCACCCCGACCCCATGCAAGCGGCGGATTGTCTGTTCCCCCTCCGGGGGAACAGGCTTGCGCCAGCAAGCCGAGGGGGCGTTGCGTCTCACCGTCACCCAGGTTGAATGCCCCCCTGACCGCCCGATCACTCAGTCCATACTCGCGGGTTCGCCGTCCCCCTGGCTAGGACAGCGGGCGGTCCGTCCCCCCGAAGGGGGGACAAACACTGAATACCCCGAAGATCTCGTCCGGGGGTGGTGCTGAGTGGATCTCAGGCTGATCGGCGCGGATGCCACCGAAGCGGAGCAACGCGCCGTCCGCACGGCCGTGCCCGAGGCCGAAATCGAGATCAGCTCGGGTCGGGCAGTCGCCGGTGGTCACCGGGCGCGCGCGCTCCGCCACCTGCTCCTCCCCGCCCTCGCGGCAGTCCAGGGCGAGATCGGATGGATCTCCCCAGGTGCCATCGACGAGATCAGCCGCCGGCTGGCGGTGCCACCTGCCGAGGTCTACTCGGTTGCCACCTTCTATGCGCTGCTGTCTGTCGACCCACGGCCGCAGCGGATGGCACACGTTTGTGACGACTCGGCCTGCCGCGCGAGCGGCGGCGAGGCCGTCTTGGCCCAGCTGGGAGAACGCGACGATGTGGCTTCGAGTCCCTGCCTCGGTCAATGCGACTACGGGTCGGGGGCGTTCGTCCAGCGAGCGGGCCGGCCAGATGTCGTGATCGCTCCGGCCACGGCCGAGGCGATCGAGGCAGCCCTGGCAGGCGACGAACCGCCACGACGTTCACCCGCGAAACCGAGGCGATCGATCGACATCCTCGACCGGATCGGCACCGTCGATCCCGCACGCCTCGACTCGTATCGCGACCACGGCGGCTACGCCGCTCTCGAGCGGGCTCTCGAGATCGGTCCGGATCTGGTCATCGACGAGGTCAAGACATCGGGTCTGCGGGGGCGGGGCGGAGCCGCCTTCCCGACCGGTGTGAAGTGGCAGGGCGCAGCCGACTCGGACTCGGAGACCCGATATCTCATCTGCAACGCCGACGAATCCGAACCGGGCACTTTCAAGGACCGCACGATCTTGGAGGGTGACCCGTTCTCGGTCATCGAAGCGATGACGATCGCCGGCTTCGCCATCGGCGCCGAACAGGGCTACCTGTACGTCCGCGGCGAGTATCCCGATGCCGCCGACGCGCTCCAGAACGCCATCGACCAGGCGATCGAGGCCCGGCTCCTCGGCGACGACATCCTCGGCGAGGGCATCCGGTTCGACATCGAGATCCGCCAGGGGCAGGGCGCCTACATCTGCGGCGAGGAGACCGCCCTCTTCAACTCGATCGAAGGCTTCCGCGGCGAGCCACGCCAGAAGCCGCCGTTCCCCACCGAGGCAGGCTTGTTCGGCAAACCCACCGTCGTCAACAACGTCGAAACCCTGGTCAACGTGCTCGACATCGTGCTGCTCGGCGGAGAGGCATTCGCCGAGACCGGCACACCGGACTCGACGGGGACCAGGCTGTTCTGTCTCAGCGGAGCGATCGATCGGCCCGGGGTGTACGAGGTCGACTTCGGGACGACGCTCCGAGAACTGCTCGACTTCGCCGGCGGACCGCCCGACGACCTCACCGCCATCCTGCTGGGCGGAGCAGCGGGCAGCTTCGTTGGTCCCGACATGCTGGATCTGCCGCTCACGTTCGAAGACAGCCGCGCCGCCGGGGTCAGCCTGGGCTCCGGCGTGGTGGTCGTCTACGACAGTTCGGCCGACATGAAGGCCGTCGCCCGGCGGATTGCCCGCTTCTTCCGCGACGAGTCGTGTGGCCAATGCGTCCCCTGCCGGGTCGGCACTGTTCGACTCGAAGAGGCACTGGCCCGCAATCTGACTGGCGGATCACCGCTCGAAGCCGACCTGATCGACGACATCGACCGGGCGATGAAGGACGCCTCGATCTGTGGCCTCGGCCACACCGCCGCCACCGCCATCCAGTCGGCGATCAGGCTGGGGCTTCTCGACAGATGACAGATGACAGATGCGTGACAGAAGCTTGACGATGGACCGGGTTCGGTGGGTCGGACGGCCCGGGCTGCGGGTGCCGCAGGCGGCCGCCCCTACCCCTGGACGGCCCCTGCGACGCAAGTTGCCGATCGTCGGTCGTCGGTCGTCGGTACGGCGGACGACGAGGTGTAGGGGCGAGGCTTGCCTCGCCCGCAACGCACCACCCCGACACCCGACATCACCTACCGGCGCGCCCTCGCACAGTTGGGCCCAACCAGTCCCGTTCTCCGGCCGGGTCTCCCGGGCACAGGAGCCGGGCCACACGCACCGAAGCCGGAGACGCCTACCTGCTGCAGGTTCCATCGACGCAGCTGCCGAGAGGACGTGGAACGTGAAACGTGCAACGTGGAACGTGGACCGAGCATGACCGTCTCGGTGACCATCGATGGCACCCGGGTCGACGTGGCCGAAGGGTCGACCATCCTCGACGCGTGTCGGGAGATCGGGAGCGAGCAGCCGACCCTGTGTTGGGTGTCGACGCTCACGCCGGTCAATGCCTGTCGGGTGTGTGTGGTGGAGGTCGAAGGATCCCGGACGCTCGTCCCGTCATGCTCGCGCAAGGTCGAAGACGGGATGGTCATCGACACCGACTCCGAACGGGTCCGCCACTCCCGCAAGATGGTCCTGGAGTTCCTCGACTCCTCCGCCGACCTCTCGAACAGCGAGATGGCTCCTTGGATGGAGCGTTACGGCGTCGACTCGTCTCGCTACGGGCCACCGTCCGGTCCGCACGACGACAGGGATCACCGTCACGCCGGCCACCACCCAGAGCCCGACGGCACGACCGCCGAGAGCGTCGACCAGCCCGTCAAGGTGGACAACGCCCTGTACATCCGGGACTACGCCAGCTGCATCCTCTGCTACAAGTGCGTCCAGGCGTGCGGTGAGGAGGCTCAGAACACCTTTGCCATTGCAGTCGCCGGACGCGGCTTCGACGCCAGGATCTCGACCGAGCTCGACACTCCCCTCACCGACTCGGCCTGCGTCTTCTGCGGCAACTGCGTCGGCGTGTGCCCGACGGGTGCGCTGCAGTTCCGTTCCGAATACGAGATGCGCCGGGCGGGCATCTGGCGCGAAGACGAGCAGACGGTGACCCGCACCGTGTGCTCGTACTGCGCCATCGGCTGCAACCTCGAACTCCACGTCCAGGACAACCGGATCGTCAAGGTCACCTCACCGCTCGACCATTCCGTCACCCACGGCAACCTGTGCATCAAGGGCCGGTTCGGCTACGACTACGTCCAGGAACTCGGCGACCTCGCCACGTCACCGATCGACGAGGTGTTGCGCGCCGCCCGCGCCGACACTCGGTGAATCAGAGCCCAGCGACGAAGGCCCGGAACGAGCCGCTCGCGCCGCCGACGATGGCGGCAGAATGCCCGAAACAGGCGATCTCGAACTCGAGCTGGGCCATCCTGCGGAGGCTCGAGTCGAACGTCGCCGATCTCCGGTTCATGAATCCCCGCTGCACGCCACCCGACCGCGTCGCCATGGCCGAGTCCCCGGCGAACAGCACGCCTCCGTTGCGGTCCAGGAGGAGTGAGATGTGCCCGGGGGTGTGGCCGGGTGTGGGAACGGCAGTGAGATCGGAAACGACCGGCACCGGGCCCTCGACGAGCGCGTGATCCACCGAGACCCCCTCTGCTGTCGGGACCAGGCCGACGAGACGGCGCAACACGGGGAAATCCATGATCGGCGGCGCAGGAGCCGGCGCCTCGCCCCGAACCACCGGCGCATCGGTCTCCGATGCGATCAACGCTGCGCCCGACTCCCGCTTGAGCGCCGCAGCTCCGCCGGCGTGGTCGGCATGGCCGTGGGTGATCACGATCGCAGCGATGTCCTCGGGCTCACGCCCGATCGCCTTCACACCGTCGAGGATCGCGCCGTGCCGCTTCGGGAGACCGGTGTCGATGAGGACGACGCCGTCGTCACCGTCGACGATGAATGCGTTGGTGCCTTTGGAGACCTGGTGGATTCCGGCTGCGATCTGTTGCATGCGAACGAGGCTACCGGGGCGCTCGGGTAGCCACTAGGGCGGGCACGCCGATACCGTTGTGTGACGCTGCCGCCGAGGTCCGAACCACATGAATCCCCCGATCACACTCGACACGACCGGTCCCACCTTCCCCCGAACCGAATGGTTCGTGAAGCTCACCGACCGCACGGCCGCCACCAGACTCCCGGATCAGGTGCCGGTGACCGCTGAGATCTCCGAACTGACACCACGCGACGGGGACCGGATCCTCGCACACGTGAACATCGGCTTCGCCGATCGGGTCGTGCTTCTGGAGCGAACCGACGGCGACCAGACACGGGTCGTCAGTGGGATCGATCTCCAGGCGATTCAAACCAGTCCGGAGCTGCTGACCTATCTCGATCGCGCAGCCACCGGGAGATCGACGGCCGAAACCCTGTCGGTCGGTGTGATCGGATACGGGCCGTTCGGCGGCATGGGATACGCCCACGGCCTGGCGTGCTCGGAGACCGCCGGACTCGAATTCGTCGCCGCCGTCGACACGAGCGATGAACGGCGGAAAGCCGCCGAAGCCGACTTCACGGGCATCCGCACCTACGCCGCCGTGACCGAGATGATCGAGGACGGTGACATCGATCTCGCCATCGTGGCCACTCCGCCGGTGTACCACGCTCCGATCGCCAGAGAACTGCTCGAGCACGGAATCCACGCGGTCGTCGAGAAACCGATGTGTCTCACCACCGAAGACGCCAATCAGCTGATCTCGCTGGCGGACGAGCGGAGTCTGCTCGTGACGGTCCACCAGTCGCGACGTTGGGACCGGGATTACCTGGCCCTTCGATCGGTCGTCGAGTCCGGTCAACTCGGCAACGTGTTCAACATCGAGACGTTCGTCGGCGGGTTCGGTCACCCGTGCCGGGCATGGCACAGCGAAGCGTCGATCTCCGGCGGAGCGATCTACGACTGGGGAAGCCACCACGTCGACTGGATCATCCAGCTGTACGGCTCGATGCCCACCACGATCCGGTGCGTCGGCCACAAGCGTGTGTGGCACGACGTCACCAACCTGGACCAGCTGACGCTGCACATGATGTGGCCGGATGGGCGCGAGGCGACATTCCGCCAGTCCGACATCGCGGCGATCCGTAGACCCAAGTTCTACGTGCAGGGCGAGTCGGGGACGCTCGAGGGCCACTACCGACCCCTCGTCACCGAACAGCTGGAACCCGGACGCGGATTCGTCCGCGAAGAGTCCCACCACGCCGAGGCTCCGGTCGACCTCGAGGTACAGCGGTTCGACGGCTCGACCACGATGGTCAAGCCGGCCGACCACCCCGGGTGGGGGTTCCATGCGAACCTCGCCGACCACCTGCTGCTCGGCGAACCCCTCGCCGTGACCCCTGAGTCGACGCGCGACGTGGTCCGGGTCCTCGAGGCCGGACATCGCTCCGCTGCCGAGGGCGGAAGTGTCATCACCCTTGACTGATCCGCTTCGGCTGGGTGTGATCGGCGCCAACTCGTTCGTGGCGCGAGCAGCGATCTACCCGGCAGTGGCCGCCTCGAACGAGGTCGAAATCGTGGCTGCGGCTTCGAACTCTCACATCCCTTCCGAGCTCTCCGGTGTGGCGCGCAGCTCGTACGAGGCCGTGCTCGACGACCCGGCAGTCGAGGCCGTCTACATCCCGCTGCCCAACGACCTGCATCGACCGTGGACCGAGCGAGCCGCGGCGGCCGGCAAGCACGTGCTGTGCGAGAAGCCGTTGGCGACGACCCCCGATGCCGTCGCTTCCATGTACACGGCGTGCCGAGCCGCCGGCGTGCTGCTCGCCGAGGCCTTCATGACTCCGTTTCATCCCCGGTCGACGGCCGTCCTCGACGACGTGCGATCGGGCGCGATCGGCGACCTCCGCTCGATCCGCTCGGAGTTCAGCTTCACGATCGGACCGAACCATTCGGACAACTACCGATGGGCGCCGGATCATGGGGGTGGAGCGCTGTGGGATGTGGGCATCTACACGCTGTCCCCGATCCACGAGTTGTTCGACGATCCCGGCGTTCGCAACGTGACTTCGCACCTCGGACCCTCCGGGGTCGACGTCACGACCTCGGTGATGCTTGCAACCGAGACCGCCACTGCCACGGCGCTGTGCTCGTTCGAGATGCCGGAGCGCCAACTCCTGGAGATCCGCGGAACGAGCGGGACCATCGTCGTCGACCGCGCCTACACCCCTTCGGTGAACGACGACCACTACCTGATTCAACGACACGGCCAATCCCGGGACCGGGTGGTCACCGGTGGAGCCGATCCGTACCGTCTCATGCTCGAGGCGTTCGCTCAGGCATGCCGCGGGCACTCACCCTGGCCGCGCAGCGAAGACACCACGCGTGCAATGATCGGTCACATCGTCGAACTCCTCTCGATGTCCGGTCCGGGCCCGGCACCCGCCCGAACGACTCGCTGAGGATCCGTTGTTCGCCCGCTTCGACGACCTCAGGCCGCACCGCCGTCGATCGTTCCAACTCGACGAGCCGATCGAGATCCTCTCGACCACCCACATCGACGAGGTCGTCGGCGTCCTCGAAGCGGTCGAGCGCGCCGTCGCACGACACAAGTGGGTGGCGGGATTCGTCAGCTACGAGGCTGCCCCCGCCTTCGACCGGTCGCTAGTGGTACGGGACGTATCCGGCACGAACGTCGAAGATCTCCCGCTCGCCTGGTTCGCCGTGTTCGACCGCCGGGTCGCAACGACTCCGCACGTTGGCAGCTTCGACCTGGGACCATGGACTCCGTCCACCGACGAAGCCCGCCACCACGCCGCCATCTCCGAGATCCGCCGACAGATCCGGCAGGGGCACACCTATCAGGTCAACCACACCTTTCGACTCGACGCGCCGTTCGACGGCGATGCGCTGGCGCTCTATGCCGACCTCGCCTCGTCGCAGACGTGCGGATATGGGAGCTTCATCGATGCCGGGAGATGGGCGGTCGCGTCTGCATCGCCTGAGCTCTTCTTCGAGTGGCGCCACGATCGCATCGTCTCCAGGCCGATGAAGGGCACGACCGATCGGGGAACGACCCTGGCCGACGACGAGGAGCGGCGACAGCGTCTCTTCGGCTCGGAGAAGAACCGGGCCGAGAACCTGATGATCGTCGACATGGTCCGCAACGACCTGGGGCGTATCAGCCGGATCGGCTCGGTCGAGGTCCCCGAGCTGTTCTCGACCGAGAAATACGACACGGTCTGGCAGATGACGTCGACGGTCCAGGGGCGACCGCTGCCGAACGTGGGGCTGGTCGACGTCTTCGGAGCGCTCTTCCCGTGTGCGTCGATCACCGGCGCCCCGAAGGTCTCGACGATGGAGATCATCTCCCGCCTCGAGACCACGCCTCGCGGTGTGTACTGCGGCACCGTCGGGTTCGGAGGGCCCGGGGCGGCCGGCCCCGAATGGGCGTTCAACGTCGCCATCCGAACGGTGCTGATCGATCGCGAACAGAAGCTGGCGATGTACGGAACAGGCGGTGGAATCACGTATGACTCGACGCCCGGAGACGAGTACGCCGAAGCGCTGCTCAAGACCCAGGTGCTGGAACGCCGATCCGCCGATCTCCAGTTGATCGAAACCATGCGCTGGGACCCCGAGAGCGGCTTCTACGAGCTCGCGAGGCATCTCTCGCGACTGTCCGACTCGGCGTGGTACTTCGACGTGCCGCTCGACCCGGCCGAGGTGCGAGTCGGCCTCGACCGGGCCACCCGGGGCGCAGAGCAGGCGATGAAGGTGAGGCTGCTCGTCGATCGCATCGGGTGGATCACCGTCGAGACCGAACCACTGCCTGCGCCGTCAGAACGGCCCCTGATGCTGGCGATCGACACCGACAGGATCGACTCCCACGATCCGCTGCTCTTCCACAAGACGACCAGCCGCTCGGTCTACGAGCAGGCCGCACGACGGGTCCCCGAAGCCGACGACGTGGTGCTGGTCAACGAGGCAGGGCGTGTCACCGAGACCACGATCGGCAATCTGGCGGTCCTGATCGACGGGATGTGGGTCACTCCCCCGGTCCGTGACGGCCTGCTCGCAGGCGTCCGACGCGCGGCCATGCTCGCGACGGGTGATCTGATCGAACGATCGGTGACCGTCGACGAGCTCCGGGCCGCGCCGCAACTCGCCAGACTGAACGCCGTGCGCGGCTGGGAATCGGCGACCCTTGCCCGTACCGACGGTTAATCCCCAGCATCGTCGCGGATGGGTCGATACCGTCGAAGCCGATGATGAATCCAGACCTCACCGGCATGCCTGAGCTCACGGCCCGCCTATATGCAGGCGCAGGCGACCACCGAGCCATGGCCGGACTGCTGAACCGATGGAACGAGGCCATCGGGCTACCCGAACGCGTCACGACGGCGAGCGTCGACACGTCCTACGCCCACCTCGACAACTGCAACCCCGACGACGACATGGTCATGGTGGACGCCGTCGACGGATCGTTGGCGGGATACGTGAGAGTCGAATGGGCCGACGTGCCCGGCGAACCCACCCGCTACTGGATGGTCCCCCACATCGATCCGGCGTTCCGGGACACCGGCTTGTGGATGGCGTTGGCGGAAGCGGCGATCGCCCGGAATCTGGAACTCGCAGCCGACCACGAATCCACGACGGGCAAGGTGCTGGAAGGCTTCAGTGAACGAGACCTGGAACCGGATGTCTGTGCGTGGTACGAGTCGCTCGGATTCGAGGTCGAGACCTATGGCGCCTCGATGGCTAGGAGCATCGAAGGCGAACTACCGGATCACCGGTTGCCGGACGGTCTGGAGATCCGACCGGTCACCGAGGATCAACTCCGTCAGATCTGGGAGGCTGATCAGGCGGCGTTCCGAGACCACTGGGGCTGGTCCGAGCCGACCGAGAACGACTACCAGCGGTTCCTCGAGGATCCCCTTCGCGACATCTCGTTGTGGCGGGTCGCCTGGGACGGTGACGAAGTCGCCGGACAGGTCAAGTCGTTCATCAATCACGAAGAGAACGAGGCACTGGGGAAGAAGCGCGGGTGGACCGAATACATCTCGACCGGCCGCAAGTGGCGCAAGCAAGGTGTCGCCTCGGCGCTCATCGCAGCGAGCTTCCGGGCGCTTCGCGACGCCGGAATGACGGAGGCTGCGCTGGGCGTCCACGCCGAGAACCCGACAGGAGCGTTCCGGCTCTACGAGTCGCTCGGCTTCGAGGTCGAGTCGATGTGGCTCACATGGCACAAGCCGATCTGATCGTCGGCGGTTCCAGGTCTGCTTGACTGTCCCCGATGCAGATTGGCATCCAGCTTCCCGAGGTAGAACGGTTCGTCCCCTGGAGCGAGTACCGCGCCATGGCCCAAATGGCGGAAGAAGCCGGATACGCCTCGATCTGGCTCGGTGATCACTTCCTGTATCGGCAGAAGGACGAGGATCTGGGACCGTGGGAGTGCTGGTCGATGCTCGCCGCGCTGGCCGCGGTCACCGATCGAGTCCTACTGGGGCCTCTGGTCTCGCCTACCGGATTCCGCAACCCGGCCGTGCTCGCGAAGATGGCATCGACCGTCGACGAGATCAGCGGAGGGCGGCTGATCCTAGGTTTGGGCTCGGGCTGGAACGAACGTGAATTCGACGCCTACGGGGTCCCCTATGACCGCCGGGTCAGCCGGTTCGAAGAGGAGTTCGCCATCATCAGAGACCTCGTCCGCACGGGCCGGTCGAGTTTCTCCGGGGAGTTCTTCACCCAGGACGACAACGTCCTCATCCCGCCCGCACGTCCGGACCTGCCGATCATGATCGGCTCGACCGGGCCGAGGATGCTCGAGATCACAGCGGGCGAGATGGACTGGTGGAACGAGTGGTTCGCCAACTTCGGCAACCGACCCGACAAGCTCGCCAAACTCGCCGACCAGCTCGACGCCGCGCTGGTCGAGGCAGCACGTGATCCCGCCGACGTCGTGAAGTCGGCCGCGCTGTTCGTCGAACTCCCCGGTGGCGGAGAACGCACGCCGAGGAAGCGCAGCACTCCGATCTCGGGTGGCACGACGGAGATCGTCGACCGCCTGCTCGAGTTCACCGGTCTGGTCGACCACGTCCAATTGGTCGTCGACCCGATCACGATCGAGTCGATCGAAACCCTCGCCCCGGTGGTCCAAGCGATCCACAACGCCTGAACCGCCCAAGGCGAACCCAGGGTTGCTGACGACATCTGTTGTATATCTCAGGTCAAGGTTCGCCACGATGGCGGCAGGGAACAGAGACCCTGTCGTGGCTTCGAGTCGGCTGGTACACCGTCGGGAGGAGGAGAGCATGAAACGACTCGCGACGATCGCCCTCGCCGTTGCACTGGCCATTCCGTTCATCCCGGCGGCGGCCCAGGAACTTCCACCTGGAGGCACGTTCATCGACGACGACGGAAGCGCCCACGAGCCGGCGATCGAGGCCCTCGTCGCCACCGGGATCACGCAGGGCTGCGACACAGATCGGTACTGCCCGGATGACCCGGTCACGAGGGGCCAGATGGCGAGCTTCCTCGCCAGGGCGCTGCCCGAGCTCGAACCCGCAACCCGCGACTGGTTCGCAGACGACGACGGCAACGTCCACGAACCCAACATCGACACCATCGCCGAAAACGCCATCACCCTCGGCTACACCGACGGCACCTTCAGACCGGAGGTGACTGTCACGCGGGCCGAGATGGCGAGCTTCCTCGCCAGGGCCCTCCCCGAGCTCGAACCCGCAACCCGCGACTGGTTCGCAGACGACGACGGCAACGTCCACGAACCCAACATCGACACCATCGCCGAAAACGCCATCTCCCTCGGCTACACCGACGGCACCTTCAGACCGGACACCCCGATCAGCCGAGCCGAGATGGCGTCGATGCTCGTCCGAGCCCTCGGTCTCACGCCGATCATCCCCCTTCCGCGGACGCGAACCGTCGCGGCGTATCTGTATCTCGACTCGCTCGGCGACGAGCCGCTGGGCCCGGGCCCCTACCTCGCCCCGGTGGCCCGGGACGTGCCCTGGTCGCTCACGCCCGCAACCGACGCGATGACGCAGCTGCTGGCAGGCCCCACGCCAGGCGAGTCGGCATCGATCCCCGCGATGTCGACTGCGATCCCCTCGAGCGCCAGGGTGTCGTCCATCGTGATCAGCGGAGACACGGCGACCGTCCGCCTGACCGGATTCGGCCCGGCAACAGTGCGGAGTGTCGCTCAGGTCGTGTTCACGCTGACCCAGTTCCCAACTGTCGACCGGGTCGAAGTCGTCGCCGACTCGATCCCATTGATCGAGGTCGGCGGGATCGAGGCTCCGTTCACCCGGGAGGCCTTCCTCGACGCCGGAGTGCTGCCGATGGTCTTCGTGGACCAACCTCTCTTCGGAGGCACTGCAGCCAACCCGGTGCGGTTGGTCGGTCGAACGTTCGCCTTCGAAGCGCAGTTCCAGGTGGTCGTCGTCGATGCAGACGGGCTCATCATCGCCGAAGTTCCGGTGCTGGCGAACGGCCCCCAGGTGATCAGCCCCGGCGGAATCCCGTGGACGTCGTTCGACGTGACGATCCCGTATCCGCTCGACTCGACCCAGCGTGGAGCCGTGATCACCTTCGACACGTCCGCCAAGGACGGCGCGCAGATCGGCGTCCGTGAATACCCGGTCACGCTGAGTGCGGGCTGACGGCGAACCTTGACCTGAAATCGACATCCTGTGTCGTCAGCAACCCTGGGTTCGGAATCGTGAACGCCCGAGGCGGGCGGCGCCCCTGTGATCGCGGCCAAGACCATTGACGGGCCTCCGCGGGATGATCTAGAGGACCGCTCGACCTGACTGACCCAGGTGAACCGGATCGCCGATCCGGATGACGCCTCCGGCAACGACCGTTGCGGAGACTCCCGCCCGATCCCTGAGTGCAGCGCGCGCTCCGGGCCCGACCGCCGACTCCATCACCTCGCACGGGGCGCAATCACGCCACACCTCGAACAGCACCTCCCCTATCTCGATGCGTGCCCCATGAGTCCTCGGGAGTGAGGGCAGATCGACCGTGATGTTTCTACGGGTCGCACCACCGTCGATCACCTCTACACCCAACTGGGCCGCGGCAGCCTGCAACTCACCGGTCGCGACCAACGTGACCTGACGCCTGGTTCCGAAATAGCGGTCGCCACACAGCCCCTTCCCGGCGACCGCCTCGACCCGCTCTACCGGCTCGACTGGTCTGCCATATTCGGGGGCGATGTGAATGGCGGTGACCGATCCCTGCATCCGTCGAGGGTATAGCCTTCCGAACGTGACCTTCGACGAGTTTGTCGCCCTGGCAGAGAGCTTCCCGGGCAGTGTGCTCGAGTACCCGTTCGGACCCGATTCGCGGGTCTACAAGGTCGGCGGCAAGATGTTCTGCACGCTGTCGGAGGACCCCCCGCACACCGCCTCCATCAAAGCCCTGCCGGACGTCATCGACGAACAGCGTGCGATCTTCCCCGACGCCGTCGATCGCGCCCCGTACATGCACGAGCGGCACTGGAACCGGGTCAAGATCGCCGAGGTCCCCGACTTCGAGTTGGAGGACTGGCTCGAGGACTCCTACCGGCTGGTCGTCGCAGGCCTCACGAAGAGGACCCGCCAGGCGCTCGGTCTCGACTGAGTGACCGTCTGATCGGATGGATCTCGGCGGGTGTCCGCTGCACACTCAGAGGGTCCGCCTGGCGGCCGGAGCGCAAGCATCGTTTCTCGGCGGCATCGGACACCCACCCATGCCTACCCTCGGATGGCCCGAGAAAGGATCAGGCATGGTCGGTGTCAGGGTGCTGGTCGGCACCAAGAAAGGTGCGTTCGTTCTCACGTCGAAGGACCGCATGACCTGGTCTGTGGCGGGACCCCACTTCCCCGGATGGGAGGTCCACCACATCACCGGTTCGCCCGTAGACCCCAACCGGCTCTATGCCGCCCAGTGGACCGGCTGGTTCGGTCAGCTGATCCAGCGTTCCGACGACGGCGGCGCCACCTGGGAACCGGTCGGCAACGACTTCAGCTACGCAGGCGATCCCGGCACCCACCTCTGGTACGACGGCACGCCTCGCCCATGGGAGTTCCACAAGGTGTGGCACCTCGAGCCCTCACCGAACGATCCAGACACCCTGTTCGCCGGAGTCGAGGACGCCGCGCTGTTCAAGTCGACCGACGGAGGCGAGAACTGGCGGGAGCTGACCGGTATGCGTGGTCACGGCACCGGCAACACCTGGCAGCCCGGTGCCGGCGGGTTGTGCCTGCACACGATCATCCTCGACCCGAACGACCCCGGACGGATGTTCACGGCCATCTCGGCCGCCGGGGCGTTCCGGTCCGAGGACGGCGGGGAGACGTGGAACGCGATCAACCGTGGCCTGGTCTCCAACCCGGAGCTCCCCGATCCGGACGCGGAGGTGGGCCACTGCGTGCATCGGATCGCCATGCACCCCGACAGGCCCGACGTGCTGTTCATGCAGAAACACTGGGACGTGATGCGCTCGGACGACGGCGGAGACAACTGGCACGAGGTGAGCGGCAATCTGCCATCCGACTTCGGGTTCCCGGTGGCGATCGACTCGAACGACCCCGAGACCGTGTTCGTCATTCCGATCAAGAGCGATTCCGAGCACTACCCACCCGAGGGTCGCCTGCGTGTCTACCGGAGCCGATCAGGCGGGAACGAATGGGAGGCCCTCACCGACGGCCTTCCACAGGAGGACTGCTACGTCAACGTGTTGCGCGACTCGATGGCGGTCGACGGCCACGACCCGTGCGGCATCTACTTCGGTACGACCGGTGGGCAGGTCTATGCATCGCCGGACGGTGGCGACACCTGGGAGGCGATCGTGCGTGACCTCCCAGCCGTGTACTCGGTCGAGGTGCAGACGCTCTCGTGATCAGGATCCGGCTGCCACATCACCTCCGCACGCTGGCCGGTGTCGGACCGGAACTCGAGCTCCAGGTCGACGGCACCGTGACCCAGCGGAAGGTGCTCGACGCACTGGAGACGGCACACCCCGTGCTGATCGGAACGATTCGCGAGCGAACCACGGGTGGCCGCCGCCCGTTCGTGCGGTTCTTCGCCTGCGAGGAGGATCTGTCGAACGAACACCCCGATGATCCTCTCCCGGAACCAGTCGCAGCGGGCACCGAGCCATACCTGATCGTTGGGGCTATGGCGGGCGGATGACCGCCAGGAGCCGGTGAGCCGAGCGGGTTGGATCGGACAGCCGGTCACCGCCGGCAGCACCATCGGTGGGTGGTCAGAGCCCAGCCGTGCGCGACGTAACCTGATTCGGATGGACTCAGCGACGCAACCCGGTCGCCATGTCCTCCAAGGCCTGGTGATGGGGGCGGCGGACGCCGTTCCTGGGGTCAGCGGGGGAACCATGGCCTTGATCATGGGGATCTACGAACAGCTCCTGACGGCGATCTCGCAGGGGTTCCACATGATCCTCGCAGCCGTGCGGGGAAACGGTTCCCAAGCCGCCGAGCAGTTCAGGTCCATCCAGTGGAGCTTCATCCTTCCGCTCATCGGAGGCATCGGAGCCGCAATCGGCATCGCATCGGTCTTCGTCCCCGACCTGCTCGAGCGCTATCCGACCGAGAGTCGTGCGCTGTTCCTGGGTCTGGTCGGCGCGTCGATCGCCATCCCGTGGAATCGCATTCCCAACCCGGGATATCCGGCGGTGATGACGGCGTTCATCTTCGCGGTACCGGCTTTCTTTCTGTCTGGCCTGCCGAGCGGGACGATCGAGGACCCTGCGCTGTGGATGGCGTTTGCCGGTGCAGCCGTGGCGATCTGCGCCATGATCCTGCCGGGTGTGAGCGGCTCGTTCCTCCTGCTCGTCCTGGGTCTCTACGAGCCGACCCTCGAAGCGGTGCGAGACCTCGATCTGGCGTACGTCGCGGTATTTGCCCTCGGCGCGATCGCCGGCCTCGGATCGTTCGCGACGCTGCTTCGCAGGCTGCTCTCGACGAATCACGACCGGACCATGGCAGCCCTCGTCGGACTCATGATCGGGTCGCTCAGAGCACTCTGGCCGTGGCAGGACGTCGACCGGAGCCTGCTCGGCCCCGATGACAGCGCACTCACCGTCCTGGTGTTGGTGGTGATCGGATTCGGGATCGTCAGCCTCATTCAGCGAGCCGGATCCCGCTCGCGTCACCCTGCCGCTCGAGGCTGAGGCCTCGTTCAGCCCCGACGCCCTGACCGGGCGCGTCGGGCCTTTGGAGGTGCATCCGGTGCCGCTTCGAGGCGCTCCTCTATCTCGGCTCGCTCCGGCCTCTCTCCTGTGATCCCGGCGTCGACCGCCGCACGAATGGCGGCCACGTGGGCCGGTGTCGACCCGCAGCACGAGCCGATGATCCTCGCACCGCTCCGCACGGCCAGCTCGACGTAGTCGGACATGCCCTCGGGTCCGACCGGGTACTCGGGTGCGTCGGTCTTGTAGAGCGGCACGCCGCAGTTCGCCTTCGTGATGACCGGGATGTCGTTTGCGACCGACGTGATGTCGAACGCCGCCGCCACTGCGTCGCCCGGCCCGATGCCGCAGTTCGCCCCGATGGCGGTCGGAGGATCGTCCTGTCTCGTCCACCATTCGCCGAACTCACGAGGCGAGAGTCCCATCATCGTCTTGCCGTTCGTATCGAAGCTCAGCGTGGCCGAGACGGGGATCCCCAGACCGGAGCATCCTTCGATGGCGGCGCCGAGCTCTTCCCACGAGGACAGCGTCTCGATCCACAGGACGTCGACACCGGCGTCGACCAGCGCCTTCGCCTGCTCGGCGAACACCTCGACGCCCTGCTCGTGGGTGAGCGGCCCCAGCGGAACGAACAGGTCCCCGGTCGGGCCGATGCTCCCGGCGACGAGAACCGGCCGGTCCGCGGCATCCCGAACGGACGCTGCGATTCCCACCGCGGCCGCGTTGAGCTCGGCGACACGGCCCTCGAGCCGATGCAGAGCGAGACGGCGCCGGTTCCCACCGAACGTGTTGGTGAGAATGATGTCGGCGCCGGCGTCGACGAAGGCCTGGTGAACACGCCGCACCAGATCGGGTCGTTCGACGTTGAGGAGCTCGGGGCAACCACCGCTCTCGAGTCCCATCTCGAACAGCGTGGTTCCCATGGCACCGTCGGCGACCAATAGGCCCTTGTCGGAGAGCAGCTGCTCGAACCTCGCACAGTCGGGTTCGGTCTTCGTGGTCATTGCGCAACCTCCGTCGGGTGGCGCTTGCGTATTTCCCACCAGACGGCACGAAACCGTCCGGCAGCGTCTGCGGGACGGTTCTCACGTCATCGCTTTAGCTGCATTTGTAGAGCGCCCGCAAGCTGATGTCTCAAATTGGCGCTGACGACAGGCTACCGCAGAACACCGTCAGCCGCCACCACTCGGACCCGACTCGGCGGCGTGTCCGGGCTCGGTCGACGAGACCCGGCCCGCTTCTCACACGCATCGCCGGCGCGCCGGCGTCACGCTTCCCGACGCAGCGCCCACCGCCCCGGACTTTCGGCACTGTATGTGCTGGTCGCCCCGGAATACGGTCGCGGAGACTGGCGAACGCCGCTGGCGTCCGCCGCATTCTCGAGGAGGACACATGCAGTCATACAAGGGCCTTCGCTGGCTCACCATCGTGCTCGTCATGGCCATGGTCGTCATGGGTTGCGGGAGCGATGAGGGAAGCGACGAGACCACAACCACCGGCGCCGGAGAAGACATGACCGGAGAGGTCGAGGTGTTCTCGTGGTGGACGGGCGGTGGAGAGGCCGCCGGCCTCGATGCGATGATTGGGGTCTTCGGAGAGGTCGATCCAGACATCGAATTCATCAACTCGGCGGTCGCCGGAGGCGCAGGAACCAACGCCCGGGCGGTGCTGGCGTCGCGACTCCAGGCGAACGACCCGCCAGACAGCTGGCAGGGTCACGCCGGCTGGGAGCTGATCGGCACATACGTCGCCGCGGATCAGATCGAACCGCTCAACTTCCTCTACGACGAGGAAGGCTGGCTCGACGTCATGCCCGACACACTGATCCCGCTGATCTCGAAAGACGGAGACATCTACTCGGTCCCTGTGAACATCCACCGCGCGAACGTGCTCTGGGCCAACCCGACGGTGCTCGCGGACGCAGGCATCGACATGCCCGAGTCGTTCGATGACTTCGTCGCAGCGCTCGAGACGCTCGAGGCCGGAGGAATGGACGCTCCGCTCGCCATGGGTGAGCAGTGGACGGCGATGCACCTGTTCGAGACCGTGTTGCTCGCAACGCTGGGTGCGGATGACTACAACGCCTTGTGGGACGGAAGTGGCTCGTGGGACGCACCCGAGGTCGCGACCGCGATCGAGAACTTCGGCACGCTGCTCGACTACACCAACTCCGACGCCTCGGCCCTGTCGTGGCAGGACGCCGGCCAGCTGGTGATCGAGGGCTCCGCAGCATTCAACATCATGGGTGACTGGCAGGAGGGCTTCTTCCGTGAGATCGGTTCGATCCCACAGGAGGGGTACACCTGGGCACCGGTCCCCGGGACGGGAGGCAACTTCCAGTTCCTCTCGGACAGCTTCGTGCTGGCCAAGAACGCCCCGCATCGCGACGCGGCGATCGAGTGGTTGAAGGTCGCTGGATCCCGCGAGGGACAGGACGCGTTCAACCCCGTCAAGGGATCGATCCCTGCCCGCAGCGATGGCGATCGCAGCCTCTACGGGGAATACCTGCTGTCGGCGATGGACGACTGGGCATCGAACACCGTCGTCGGGAGCCTGACCCACGGCGTCGTCGCCAACGACTCGTGGAAGTCGGAGATCGACACGGCGCTTGGCCTGTTCCTGGCGAGCAGGGACGTCGCAGCGTTCCAGAGCGCACTGGTTGCTGCCGCCGAAGCATCACCCAACGCCTAGATCGGAGGAGAACTCATCGGTCGGCCCGCCCTCGACTCGAGGGCGGGCCGACATGGGATCGAGAGATGCAGGCAACCCGAACCGAGACCGAATCGAGGGCTCCCAGGCTGAGACTGCCGCGCCCGAATCCGGTGCGCATGAAGGGCGGAGCCGGGCTGTTGCTCGTCCTGCCCTCGATCCTCGCGGTGTTGATATTCGTCTATGGGTTCATCGCGTGGACAGCCCGAGTCTCGGTGAGTCGTTGGAAGGGACTCCTCCCCGACTACACGTTCGTCGGCGCGGAGAACTATGTGAACCTGGCGAAGGACCCACGGTTCGCCATCGACGTGAGGAACACGGCCATCTTCACGGTCGTGTTCGTGCTCGGCTGCCTGTTCATCGGACTGGGCCTGGCGATGTTGCTGGACAAAGGGATCCGGGCCGAGGGCTTCTATCGGAGTCTGTTCCTCTTCCCGATGGCGATCTCGTTCATCGTCACTGGCGTGGTCTGGCGGTGGCTGATGAACCCAGCGGTCGGAGATCGCGCAAGCGGGCTGAACCTGCTGTTCGAGAACATCGGTTTGGACTCACTCGTCAACCGGTGGCACACCACCCCAACCTGGGGTATCGCCGCGGTCGCCCTTCCGGCCGTCTGGCAGATGTCGGGATACACGATGGCGATCTACCTCGCCGGGCTCCGCGCGGTGCCCGAAGGCCTCCGCGAAGCTGCCCGGGTCGATGGCGCCGGTGAGTGGCAGGTCTATCGGAGGGTCGTCCTGCCTTTGCTCCGCCCAGTGACGCTCAGCGCGCTCATCATCCTCGGCCACATCTCCCTGAAGGTCTTCGACCTGATCATCGCCCTCGCGGGCAAACAGGTAGCGCTCGACGTCCCCGCCATCTACATGTGGACCACGACCTTCGACGGCTACTTCTTCGGTCGTGGCGCATCGATCGGCATCGTGCTCCTGCTCAGCGTGGCGGTCCTCGTCATCCCATATCTCTGGTACACCCTGCGAAACGAGGCGGAGCAATGACGGACCGCAACGCACGGGCGTGGGTCTACATCCCGCTGTCGATGATGGCACTGTTCTACCTCGTCCCGATGTTCGTGATGCTCAACACCGGATTCAAGAGCTTCGAAGAGGTCAGCCTCCGCACGATGTGGAACCTGCCGTCGTCGATCTCGTTCGACAACTTCGTCGCCGCCTGGGATGCACTGGCCCCGAACCTGTGGAACTCGGTCAGGATCGTCGTGCCCGCCGCCACGATCTCATCTGCCCTCGGTTCATTGAACGGCTACGTGCTGGCCCGTTGGAAGTTCCGCGGAGCCAACATCGTGTTCCCGCTGCTGCTGTTCGGGATGTTCATCCCCTACCAGGCGATCCTGATCCCGCTCGTCGACTTCATGAAGAACGTCGGCCTGGTCGGAGGCATGTGGGGCCTCGTCATCGCACATGTCGTCTACGGGATCCCCATCACCACGCTCATCTTCCGCAACTACTTCGCCACCATCCCCGCCAGCCTGGTGGAGGTCGCCCGCATCGACGGTGCCGGGATCTGGCAGACGTACTGGCGCGTGATGCTCCCGCTGGCGATCCCGAGCTTCGTGGTCGCGCTCATCTGGCAGTTCACCTCGGCCTGGAACGACTTCCTGTTCGCCGTCGTCTTGACCGACAACACGGCGTGGCCGGTGACGGTGGCACTGAACAATCTGGCCGGGAGTCAGATCATCGAGTGGAACGTCCAGATGGCGGCATCGTTCATGGCCGCCATCCCGACACTGCTCGTCTACATCTTCCTGGGCCGCTATTTCCTGCGCGGGATGATGGCCGGTTCGTTGAAGGAGTAGAGAGGCCTTCGGCTCTCGGCTCGCTCCACGCCGTACGCTGCACGCCCCACGCCTCGCGTGGACACAGACCCGGGATGCTGGCCACGGGCCGCGCGACCGAGAGGCGGGTACGCCATCAGGGGGGTCCAGGGGGATCGTCCCCCTGGTGTGACTGCCATCAGGGGGGTCCAGGGGGATCGTCCCCCTGGTGTGACTGCCATCAGGGGGGTCCAGGGGGATCGTCCCCCTGGTGTGACTGCCATCAGGGGGGTCCAGGGGGATCGTCCCCCTGGTGTGACTGCCATCAGGGGGGTCCAGGGGGATCGTCCCCCTGATCAACACTGTTAGCGTGCGCGTTTCATGGGTATCGCCCGGGTCCGTGAAGGATCCACCACGCAAGCAGTCTTCCATGCCTGGCCGCTCTTCCTGGCGATGGCTCTCATCATGTTGGGCAACGGCCTGCAAGGGACGCTCATCGGCCTCAGGGCGACGCTCGAGGGGTTTCCGCCCGCCGTCACCGGTTTCGTCATGTCGGGGTACTTCGTCGGCTTCTTGTTCGGTTCGACGCTCGCGCCGAAACTCATGTGGCAGGTCGGCCACGTCCGCGTCTACGCCGGGCTGGCATCACTGGCGTCCACTGCGACGCTGGCGCACCTGATCGTCATCAACCCGTTTGCCTGGGGGTTCTTCCGGATCATCACGGGCTTCTGTCTCGCCGGTCTGTACATCGTGGCGGAGAGCTGGCTGAACGGCGCCTCGACGAACGCCACCCGAGGGAAACTGCTCTCGGTCTACATGCTCACGTTCTCGCTCGCCATGGCCGGCAGCCAGGGGCTCCTGAGGTTCGATGATCCGGAGGGCTTCAAGCTGTTCATTCTCGCTTCGGTGTTGGTCTCGCTGGCGGTGGTTCCGATCTCGCTGACGCCGACCCGGGCTCCCGCCTTCGAGGAGCCGAGCGGCGTGCCGATCAAGGAACTGTTCAAGGCTGCGCCTCTGGGCATGACTGCCGCCGCGGTGACTGGGATGTCGAACGGGGCTCTTCTGTCGGGTGGCCCCGTCTACGGGTTGGAGGCGGGGATGAGTCCCGCCCGGGTGGGCCTGTTCATCGGCACGACGTTGATCGGCCAACTGATCCTCCAGTGGCCCCTCGGTGCCCTGTCGGACCGCATCTCCAGAAGGCGGGTGATCCTGGGCGTGACGACGGTCGCCGCGATCGCAGCCGCGTTGGCGATCGAACTCGATCCGCTCGGTGCTCCGTTCCTCCTGGTCACCCTGGTGTTCGGGGGGATGACGTACCCCATGTACTCGGTGTCCATCTCGCATGTGAACGACGTCGTGCCCGAGGACAAGCGGGTGGCAGCGAGCGCTGCGATGATCATGGTGAACGGATTCGGCGCCATCTCCGGCCCGATCCTCGCCACGACGTCGCTCAGCATCGTGGGCCCAGCCGGCTTCTGGATCGCTCTCGTGATGGTCCACGGCGGGCTCGCATTGTTCGCCGGCTACCGCGTCATCCGCAGGCGCAGCATCGAGATCACCAAGAAGGGCCATTTCCTGCCGATCCCCTCACGTGCGACCGGGCCCGCCCATCGGCTCCTCCAAGAGACCACTGTCGACGCTGACTGATTCGGGTCGAACCCCATCGCATGCGACCGTAATCGTCTGCATGCAACGATCCGAGTGGAGCCATCCGCACCCGACCGATTTGCGGTCGACACAGAGCACGCAGTTGACGGTCGGATTGGGCCGGCACCGTTCGCATTCTGCTGCTGCACCCGAGGACGGCGGTGTAGGGTCCTGACATGAGCACCGAACACACTCTCATCGCAGTGAGTTTCGACGAGCCCCTGATGGCCCAAGAGCTTCTCCTGGCGTTCGCCCGGCTGGCCAAGAACGACGTGGTGGACATCGAGGATGCCGCCATGGTTGCGAAAGAGGCCGACGGCAAGATCCGTCTCCGTCAGACCCGCGACGTGATGCCCGGGCAGGGTGCGGCATCTGGCGGCTGGGTCGGTGCGCTGGTCGGAATCATCGGTGGACCGTTGGGCATGCTCGCCGGAGGCGCCCTCGGGGCTGCGGCCGGCGGGCTGTTCGCGAAGCTCCGGGATGTCGGGATCGACGACGATCAGATGAGGGAGATGGGCGAGCAGCTCGATCGCGACAGCGCAGCGCTGTTCGTGTTGCTGAACGAATACGACGTCACCGCCGTCGCGATGGAGCTGCGTCGATTCGACGGCGAGCTGTTCTACTCGACCGCCGACGAGGCCATCAGCCAGCGATTCCGCGACGAACTCGCCGTCACGATCTGAGCCCGTTCTTGTGACGCTCGCACCGATATTCCCTGCATTCTCGTCACACGAACGGAATCACTTCAGGGCTTGGATGAGGGCGGGCACGACTTCGTGGAGGTCGCCGACCACGGCGTAATCGGCCTTCGACATCATGTTGGCCTCCGGATCGGTGTTGATCGCCAGGATCTTCTTCGACGCCATCGCACCCACCCAGTGCTGGATCGCTCCGGAGATGCCGCAGGCGATGTAGAGGTCGGGGGCGATCCGGGTCCCGGTCTGTCCGACCTGGTCGGTGTGCGGCCGCCAGCCGTTGTTGGTCACCACCCGCGAACACCCCACCACGCCTCCGAGCATGGATGCCAGTTCCTCGAGCGGAGCGAATCCCTCGGCGGAGCCCACTCCCCTGCCACCACTCACCACGACCGGGGCAGTCGCCAGCGTGATCCCGGCGTGAAGCGTGACCCGATCGACCACACGAGTCCGGGTGGCGCTCTCGTCCAGTGTCGGCTCGAAGCGCTCGACCGGAGGTGCAGGCGACGCATCCACCGCAGGCGCCTCCCAGCTGTGGGGCGCAACCGTCATGAGCTGGAACGGTGCCTCGAGCTCGACATGTTCGTACAGGCTTCCTCCCCACCGGACCCTCGAGAGCTTCCAGGGCGTGCCCGGTTCGGCGGTCATCACGTTGGCGACCATCGGCTGCTCGAGGATCGCGCCGAGATGGGCCATGACCTCGTTGCCCCGATCGGTCCCGGTCGTGATCACCACCTTGGCGCCGGCCACCACCACGAGCTGTGCGAGCGAATCGCCGAACGCCTCTGGGGCGAAATCGGTCAGCAGCTCGTGATCGATCAGGTGGACCTTCGAGATCCCGAGGCCACCGAGGCCCGCTGCCACCGAGTCGGCTCCGTCACCGACCACCACGGCCTCGATGTCTACTCCGAGCGCGGCTGCGAAGGCGAGGGCCTGGGTGGCGGTCTCCGACAGCGTGCCGCGGTCGTGATCGAGCAAGACGAGTGCGGCGGTCATCGGATCCCCAGAGTCTCGAGCACTTCGACGATCGCCGGGACTGCAGCGACACCGGTGCCGAGCACGACGGTGTGACTCTCCTGTTCGGGCGGTGACTCGAATCCGACCTTGCGCTGGCCGCCCGGTTCGACGTGCGAATCGATAGCCGCCACTTCGGCCTTGCGCGACTTCAGTCTGCCGGGGAGGGTCGGATACCGAGGCAGATTGAGTCCCTCGCGCACCGCCAGCACCGCCGGCAGTTCGAGCCGATACACCTCGAAGCCGCTCGGGATCTCGCGCTTCGCCACGACTTGATCACCGTCGATCTCGATGTCCTTGATGCCGCTGACGATCGGCCGCTCGAGCGCTCTGGCGACGCGGACGCCGACCTGATACCCGCCGGAGTCGGCCGACTCGTTGCCGAACAGGATCAGGTCGAACCGGCCGTCACGCTCCTCGAGGCTCGTGATGGCGGAGACGAGCCCGCGCGCGGTTGCCTGCGGGTCGAGATCCGAGCCGTCGGTCGCCACCAGCACGGCGTTGTCGACGCCGACGGACACGGCATACCGCAGCTGTTCCTCGGACTCGGGCGACCCCATGGTGAGAACGGTGGACGAGCCACCATGATCGGCAACGAGTTGGACGGCACCCTCGACCGCACACTCCTCGTGCGGCGATGTGGCGAATCCCAGGTTCTTCGTGTCGATCTGCTGCCCGTCGGGGGTGAGAACGATCCTCGCTCCGGGAGCGGGCACTCGCTTGACGCAGACCAGCACCCGCATCGGTCAGCCCTTCATCCGCGAGTCGTCGGGATCGAACAGCGGCGTCGACCCGGCGACCGCCACGGTGATCGGATAGATCTCGTTCATGTACTTCACGCCGAACGAGGCTCCTTCGACGGCGAGCTCGGTCGGGAGATATCCCATCAGGAGGTACTTGCCGACCGACGGCCCCATCCCTGCGGTGGTCACGATCGAGATGCGCCCGTGACCATCGACGATGCGGTCGCCGTCGGCGTCCACGATCGGCTCGCCACCGGTCATGTAGCGAGGGATCCCGGCGACCGACATGTGATCGTCGACCGTGAAGGTGCACAGCGTTGCGACCGGGCCCGCCTCGCGGGCCTTGCAGATAGGCATCCTTGCCGATGAAGTCGGCGGACTTCACGCGCGGGCGGGCGAGGCCGGCTTCGACCGGGGTGTACTCGGATTCGAGCTCTGCGCCCATCAGGCGGTAGCCCTTCTCGAGCCGGCCGGTCGTTCCGTAGACGCCTCCACCGACCCCGACGATGCCGTGCGGCTGACCCGCTTCCCAGATCATGTCCCAGAGCGCGACGGCGTCGTCGACTCCGACATAGATCTCCCAGCCGAGTTCCCCGACATAGGAGATGCGCAGCATGCGAGTCTGGATCCCGCCGAAGTCGACCTCGGCGGTGGTGCCGTAGGGGAAGCCTTCGTTCGAGAGGTCGTCGTCTGTGATCGACGAGAGCACTTCTCGGGCGTGCGGCCCCCACACCCCGATCGTGACCATGGTCTTCGACGTGTCGGTGAAGGTGACCGATCCGTCGGTCGGGAGATGCTTGCGGAACCAGTACTCGTCTCGGGGGCCATCGAATGCTCCGGTGACGATCCGGAAGTGATCTTCACCGAGCCGCTTGACGGTGAGATCGGAGCGGAAACCGCCGTGATCGTTGAGCAGCGGCGTGTAGATCGCCGAGCCGACCGGCTTGTCGACCTGGTTGACGACCATCCGCTGGACGTAGTCGAGCGCCCCCGGGCCCGTCACGTCGAACGTGACGAAGGCGCTGAGGTCGACGATTCCGACCCGGTCGCGCAGCGCCAGATGCTCGGCGGTGCTGATCGGCGACCACCAGCGTGCATCCCACTCGTGGGGTCGGTCTTCGACGTCGTACTCGTCCAAAAGGGACCTGTTGGTCTCATACCACTGCGGCCGCTCGGTGACCCCGGCCTGGAAGTAGACGGCTCCGAGCGCATCCGTGCGTTCGCGGAGCGGGGACACGACGAGGTCGCGCCGCGATTCCCACTGCTCACGGGGGTGGACGATGCCGTAGGTCTTGTTGAAGTGCTCCGCACAGCGGGCGAGGACGTGCTCTTCGGTGCGGTTCACGTCGTAGAACCGGGCGATGTCCGAATGGTGAGGGTCGATGGATGGCGCGCCGTAGGTCATCCACTCGGCGATCAGCTTGCCGGCACCGGGTCCCTCCTTGATCCAGATCGCTGCGGCGGACCAGAGGTTCCTCACCTCGACGGTCTCGCCGATCAGGGGCATCGCGTCGGGGGTCAGCGACAGCAGGCCGTTGATGGCGTACTTGATCTCGGCCGTCGAGAGGATCTCGGGCATGAGCTCGAGCGCGTCCTCGAGTTGGGGGTCGAAGTCCTCTGCGGTGAACGGGAGCTCGGTCGGCGAGAGCTTGGACTCCTCGATCGAGGGGATGTCGTCGGGATGGTGGAAGATCGGCCGGTGGGCGTACGAACCGACCTCCATCGAACCGGCAGACTGCCGCTCGTACATGAAGGTGTCCATGTCTCGCACGATCGGATAGGCGATCTCGTTGTTGGTCTCGACGAGGGCGTCGATCGGGCCGACGTCGATCATCTGGTGCACGGCGGGCGTGAGCGGGATGGTGGCCCCGGCCATGGCGGCGATGCGGGGGCTCCAGCAACCGCACGCAACCACGACGTACTCGGTCTCGATCCTGCCTCGATCGGTCACGACGGCCTTGACGGCGCCGTCCTCGACCTCGACGTCGGTGACCTCTGTGTTGGGGAACACGGCGAGAGCGTTCTTGGCCTGGGCCCGCTCGCGAAAGATCGTGCCGGCTCGCAACGAGTCCACCACCGAGACGCTCGGTGTGTAGAACCCGCCGAGGATCACCGACTCGTCGATGAACGGAACCTTCTCCTTCACCTGCTCCGGCGTCAACAGCTCGGCCTCCACACCCCAGGCGGTTGCCGAACTCATCCGCCTACGGAGCTCCTCCATCCGTTCGGATGTGCGGGCGACCTCGATGCCACCGCAGGTGGTGCTGACACCCATCTCCTCGTATTGGCGCTGACTGTCGAGGGTGAGTGCGGCCATCTCCTTGTTGTGGTCGACCGGGAAGATGAAGTTCGAGGCATGGCCGGTCGAGCCGCCCGGATTGGGCAGCGGCCCCTTGTCGATCTGGACGATGTCGGTCCAGCCGAGCTCTGCGAGGTGCCCGACGACGGCATTGCCGACGATGCCGGCTCCGATGACGACGACGTTGGCGTTGGAGGGAAGATCGCTCACCGCTGTGACTCCTGGGCCTAGATGTGTCGCGGCTCGAGCCACGAATTGTGCCGATCGCTCCTCGCGGAGGCGATCCACCATGCGGAACGGAACCGGATGGTGGACTCGACGATACCGCTCTCCCCCGGTGCCGTCTAGCGGAATCCGAGAAAATCTCGTCCGGCCACAGGCCAACGCCTCACTGTCGATTCTCCCGGTTTCCTGTGGACAGCGAGCGCCGCAACCGATAGTGTGCCGACAACTGCGCATGGTTCCACCATGCGGAACAACCCACCGGCCTGTTCGTGTCGACCGGCCGTCGACACGACCTCTGAGGAGCCGCCAATGAGCGACGACGATCTGGATCTCAGCAGCCTCGACGATGCGGAGTTGGTCGAACAGATGCATGACGATCTGTACGACGGCATGGCGGAGGAGATCGCAGAGGGAACTCGGATCCTGCTCGACCGGTCGTGGGGACCCGAACGCGTGCTGAACGAGGCACTCGTCGAAGGCATGCGGGTCGTCGGCGAGGACTTCCGTGACGGCATCCTGTTCGTGCCGGAGGTCCTGCTGGCGGCAAACGCCATGAAGGCCGGGATGGCGCTCCTCCGCCCACTTCTCGCCGAGACCGGCGCCGAACAAGTGGGCAAGGTCGTGATCGGCACCGTCAAGGGAGACATCCACGACATCGGCAAGAACCTGGTCGGCATGATGCTGGAGGGAGCCGGGTTCGAGGTCATCGACCTCGGCATCAACATCGACGTCGACACCTACCTCGCTGCCCTGGAGGAACACCGCCCCGACATTCTCGGGATGTCGGCGCTGCTCACGACGACCATGCCGTACATGAAGGTGGTCATCGACACCATGGTCGAACGCGGGATCCGCAACGACTACATCGTCTTGGTGGGCGGCGCACCGCTGAACGAGGAGTTCGGCACCGCGGTCGGGGCCGACGCCTACTGCCGCGACGCCGCCGTCGCTGCCGAGACCGCAGAAGCGCTGGTTCTCGCCCGGCGCCTGGTCGGCGGGGAAGACTGAACGTGACAAATGGCACCCCGGCGACCCGAAACGTCTGGGTGCTGGGCTGTGGCGCCATCGCCAACGAGCTGACCCGGGCTGCTCGGCCAGATCGACTCATTGACCGTCACACTGGAACACCTCCCCGGCATCCTGCACAACCGGCCCGACCGGATACCCGACGCCATCGAGCGGCGGCTCGTCGCCCGAGCAGAGCAGTTCGACCAGGTGATCCTCGGATACGCCGACTGTGGCACCGGAGGTCGGCTGGACGCACTCCTCGAGCGCTGGGATCACGTGACCCGGCTTCCCGGAGCCCACTGCTACGAGTTCTTCACCGGCGGTGCGGCCTTCGACGACCTGAACGACCCGTACACCTTCTACCTCACCGACTACCTGGCCCGACACTTCGACCTGTTCGTATGGCGAGGACTCGGCCTCGACCGGTGGCCACACCTGCTCGACGACTACTTCAAGCACTACCGCCGCCTCGTGTACCTGTCCCAGCAACCGACCGAGGACCTGGTCGAGCGGGCCGGCCGGGCAGCCGAGCAGCTGGGACTGGAGTTCGAACACGTCCACACCGGGCTCGACCCCCTCCGGGCGGCCCTCGACCTGCTCGCCGAGGAGACCCGCATTGGCTGAGCTCACCGTCATCTCGTGGAGGGACATCCCCGCCCAGGTGGTGGCCCGCGCCGGCCGGGCCCGGGCGAGCATCGAGTTACCCAGCCAGTTTCAGACCGCCATCGACCGGGCGGCCATGAACGCCGGGCTCTTCGGAGCCGACACGTACCTCGAGGAGTGGCGCCGCACGTCGAGACCGTGCGGCGACGACCTCGAAACCGAGGCAGCGGCCGAGGTCGCACGACTCGTGGCCATCCATCCGCCCGACGCGATCAACCGGCTGGTGGCCAACAACGGCCTCGCCGACAGCCCCGACGGAGAGAACCGATGACAGACACCGTGCTCAGCAGCCCGACCCGCGAAACCGTCATCGGCTTCGACCGGCCGTTCGTGATCATCGGAGAGCGGATCAACCCGACGGGACGCAAGCTCCTGGCCGAGGAGATGAAGCAGGGCGATTTCTCCCGGGTCGAAGCCGATGCGGTCGCCCAGGTCGCGGCGGGAGCCCGGATGCTCGACGTGAATGCCGGCATCCCGCTCGCAGACGAGCCGGCGATCCTCGCGGAGACCGTTCGACTCGTGCAGAGCCTCGTGGACGTGCCGCTCTCGATCGACTCGTCGATCGTCGCCGCGCTCGAAGCAGGGCTGGCGGTGTACCAGGGCAAGGCCCTCGTGAACTCGGTCACCGGCGAGGACGAGCAGATGGAGCGCGTGCTGCCGCTGGTGGCGAAGCACGGCGCGGCAGTCGTTGCGATCACCAACGACGAAACGGGCATCTCGACCGATCCCGATGTGCGATTCGAGGTCGCCAGGAAGATCGTCAACCGTGCCGCCGACCACGGCATCCCCCACTCCGACATCGTCGTCGACCCGCTCGTGATGCCGATCGGCGCCATGGGGAGCGCCGGCCAACAGGTCTTCCACCTCGTGCGACGGCTCCGCAGCGAGCTCAAGGTCAACACGACGTGCGGGGCATCCAACGTCAGTTTCGGGCTGCCGAACCGGCCGGCGATCAACGGGGCCTTCCTCGCCATGGCCATCGGGGCCGGCATGACGTCGGCGATCACCAATCCGCTCGAGCCGGAGATCACTCGATCGATCATGGCCGCCGACGTGCTGGCGGGCCATGACACCGACTGTGCGGCGTGGATCAAGGCGAACCGCCAACCCGCGGCCGAGGGTGAAGGCAGACGACGCGAGAACCGCCGTCGTGCGGGCGGTTGACGTGACCGATGTCGACGTCGTCTTCACCCCGTCCGGCCGGCGGGCGACGGTTCCGGACGGGACAGTGATTCTCGACGTCGCTCGATCGATCGGCGTCGATCTGGATTCGATCTGCGCAGGCCGTGGAATCTGCGGGCGATGCCAGGTCGAGATCGGTACGGCGCCCGGTATCGACGACCGCCCGGACCGCCTGTCCGCTCCGGGCGAGACCGAGACCTCGTACCGGGGTCGCAAGCCACTGGCCGCGGGGCGCAGACTGGCGTGCGCGGCACGGGCATTGGCGGATGTCGTCATCGACGTCCCTCTCGATTCGCAGGTCCACAAGCAGGTGATCCGCAAACGTCCCGAGGTCGACAGCCTCCCGATCGATCCGGTCGTCCGCCTGATGTACGTGGAGGTCGAGCCCGCCACGCTCGACGGGGTAGCCGGCGACACGGAACGACTGCTGGCCGCCGTGTTCGACCAGTGGGCGCTCGACGGCCTGGGTGTCTCGCCATCGGTGCTCCGGGACCTGCAGCCTGCACTACGGGCCGGGGGGCATGCGGTGACCCTGGCCGTTCGGGACGAACAGACGGTCGTCGCAGTCTGGCCGGGGTTCCGGGACGCGATCTTCGGCGTCGCCTTCGACATCGGCTCGACGACGATTGCCGCCCATCTCTGCAACCTGGCAACAGGTGAGGTCCTGGCGTCCGCGGGCCGGATGAACCCGCAGATCCGGTTCGGTGAAGACCTGATGAGCCGCGTCTCGTATGTGATGATGAACCCCGAAGACGGCGCGCAGAGGCTGACGGCGGAAGTCCGGTCGGCCGCCGACGATCTCATTGGCACGCTCACCTCAGAGGCGAACGTCGACCGATCCGACATCCTCGAAGTGGTCGCCGTGGGAAATCCGATCATGCATCATCTGCTCCTCGGCATCGACCCGACACCGCTCGGATCGGCTCCGTTCGCGCTCGCCACCGCCTCGAGTATCGAGACTCCGGCCATCGCCGTCGGTCTGCACGCCCATCCCGAGGCCCGCCTCTACACCCTGCCGCTCATCGCCGGCCATGTCGGCGCCGACACGACTGCCGCCGTCCTGTCCGAGACGCCGTATCGCTCCGGCGACATCCAACTGCTCGTGGATGTCGGCACGAATGCCGAGATCGTGCTCGGGAACCGCGATCGACTGGTGGCCGCCTCGTCGCCGACCGGCCCGGCGTTCGAAGGGGCGCAGATCTCGGCAGGACAGCGAGCCGCGCCCGGCGCCATCGAGCGGGTGCGTATCGACCCCGACACGCTCGAGGTGCGGTTCGGTGTGATCGGGGTCACCCCCTGGTCGGATGAGCCGGAGTTCGAAGACGCGATCCGGGGCGTCGGCGTCACGGGCATCTGCGGATCCGGCATCATCGAGGCGATCGCCCAGTTGATGCTCGCCGGCGTCGTCTCGACGGACGGAGTCATCGTGGACGACGGGCGATCCGATCGAATCGTGGCCGACGGGCGCACCCACTCGTTCACCCTCTATCGGAGCGGCGACACCGAGATTCGGGTCACCCAGAACGATGTCCGTGCCATCCAGCTCGCCAAGGCTGCGCTCTATGCCGGCATCAGGCTGCTGATGGATCACTTCGGAGTCGATCACGTCGATCAGATCCGGCTGGCCGGGGCGTTCGGAGCCCACATCGACCCCGCGCACGCAGTCGCGCTCGGGATGATCCCCGACTGCGACATCGACCGCATCTCCGCGGCCGGGAACGCGGCGGGAACGGGCGCGATGATCGCCCTGCTGAGTGGCGATGCCAGGCGAGAGATCGAACGAGTCGCGCTGAGCATCGAGAAGATCGAGACCGCCACCGAGCCACGTTTCCAGGAGCACTTCGTCGATGCGATGGCGATCCCCCACCGCACCGCCGAATACCCGTACCTGTCCAGAGTGATGCCCCTTCCACCGAGAACGACCGCCGCACGCAGACCGCGGCGGAGAAAGGCCGCCACATGAGGAGCGACGATGGCGAGACGTAGCGGAGGCCGGGATGCCCGCAGGGCTGCCCGGGCCGGAGCGGTCCTCGAGTCCGCCCCCTTCCTGACCAGAGAGATTCCTCCCCGCGTCATGATCTCGGCCGAGGGGCTCGAGATCATCGAACACAATGCGGACCGGATCCTGGCCGAGGTCGGGATCGAGATCCATCACGACGCGACGATCGAGCGGTTCCGGGCCGCCGGGGCGTCGGTCGAGGGGACGAGAGTCCGGTTCGATCCGGGCCTGGTCCGATCGCTGATCGCGACGGCGCCTTCGACGTTCACCCAACACGCCCGGAACCCGGCGCGGAGCGTTCAGATCGGCGGGTCAGCCACGGTCTTCGCTCCTGCGTACGGGTCGCCCTTCGTGCGCGATCTCGACGGTGGCCGCCGCTACGCATCCATCGCCGACTTCGAGAACTTCGTCAAGCTCACGTATCTCCAACCGCACCTGCATCATTCGGGAGGTACGGTCTGTGAGCCCGTCGACCTGCCGGTCAACAAACGTCATTTCGACATGGTCGCCGCACATCTCCGCTTGTCGGACAAGCCGTTCATGGGATCGGTGACCGCCGGTGAGCGGGCGCAGGACACCGTCGACATGGCCAAGATCGTGTTCGGTGACCGCATTCCCGACGAGACCTTCGTGATGAGCCTCATCAATGCCAGCTCACCGCTCAGCTGGGACGCCACGATGCTCGACGCCGCGGAGATCTACGCGGCACACAACCAGGCCTGCGTCTTCACGCCGTTCATACTGGCCGGCGCGATGAGCCCGGTGACTCCGGCCGCCGTCACGGCCCAGATCCTGGCGGAGGCGATGGTCGGGATGGCGGCCGCACAGTTGGTGCGGCCGGGTGCGCCGGTCGTGCTCGGGGCATTCGTGTCGACGATGAACATGCAATCCGGTGCCCCGACATTCGGAACCCCTGAGCCGGCACTGATCATGAGCGCCGTCGGAGAGCTCGCCAGGAGGTTGGACGTGCCGATGCGAACAGGCGGCCAATTGACCGCCTCGAAGACACCGGACGCCCAGGCAGCCTACGAGTCCGCGGCGGTGATGGGGCCGACGATGGCGGCCGGCACGAACTTCGTCCTGCATGCCGCGGGGTGGCTCGAAGGAGGGCTCACCATGGGCTACGAGAAGTTCATGCTCGACGCCGATCAGCTGGGCGCCTACGCCAAGGCGGAGCAGGGCTTCGATCTGTCCGAGAATGCCCAGGGCATGACGGCGTTCCACGAGACCCCACCGGGTCAGCATCACCTCGGCTCGGCACACACCTTGGCCAATTTCGAGACGGCCTTCTGGAAGAGTGGCCTGGCGGATGCGAACAGCTTCGAGCAGTGGCAGGCCGAGGGGTCCAAGGACGCCGAGGCCCGCGCGTCGGAGGCATGGAAGGAACTCCTGGCGAGCTACGAAGAGCCGGCGCTGCCCGCCGGCATCGGGGACGAGCTGACCGAGTGGATCGACCGCCGAAAGGCCTCCTTCCCCGACTCGAACGTCTGAGGTGATGCGATGAACGGCATACAGCGATTGCTGGAGAACTCGACGTTCGAGTTGATTCCGATGAAGACCACCCTGGAGAAGGCACAGACCCTCCCACCGGGGACCGCGGTGAGCATCACGGCCTCCCCGGTGAAGGGCATGGTCGCCACCGTCGACCTGGCCGAAGAGTGCGTCGAGATGGGTCTCGAGGTGATCCCCCACGTCTCCGCTCGGTTGACCAAGTCGAAGGCCGAACTGGAGGAGATCGTGGATCGGCTCGGAAGGATCGGGATCTCGGAGATCTTCGTGGTCGGCGGAGACGCCGACGATCCCGGTGACTTCTTCGACGCGATGGCACTGATTCGCCATCTCGATTCGTTGGACCACCCGTTCACCCGGATCGGCGTGACCGGCTACCCCGAGGGCCACCCGCACATCGGTGACGATCTCCTCATCCAGGCGCTGATCGACAAGCAGCCGTTTGCGTCGTCGGTGACGACCCAGATGTGCTTCGACATCGAAGCGATCAGGTCCTGGATCGAACGGATTCGCTCACTGGGCATCGAACTCCCAGTCGTGATCGGCATCCCGGGCGTCACCGAACTGACGAAGTTGATCGGCATCTCCGCCAGGATCGGAGTGGGCACGTCGCTCCGTTTCCTCTCGAAGAACCGATCGCTGGCGACGAGGCTGCTGCGCCCGTATGCACCCGACGATCTGGTCGACGGACTCGCAGAGATGGCCGAGGATCCCGATCTCGGGGTGCGCGGGCTCCACATCTACACGTTCAATCAGGTCGAAGCGACGCTGGAGTGGCACCAGGGCAAGCTGGCGGCGGTCTCGTGAGATCCATGATGCGGGACCGTGTTTCACATCGTGGAACGACGCCGTAGACTCGATCGACATCCATGGCAACCGTTCAATCCGTCGTCAGAGCCTTTTCGGTCCTCGAGGTGCTCAGTGCCGGGCCCGCAGGGGTCAGCGACATCAGCGCCCAAACCGATCTGCCCAAGTCCACCGTGTCGCGCCTCCTGTCGACCCTCGAGCGGATCGGCGCCGTGGACCGGCTGACGGAGGGCACCAACTACCGACTCGGTTCGGGATTGATCGAGATCCTCGGAACCAGCGGCGCCCCGAAGACGCTCGGCCGATCGGTTCAGCCTCACCTCGAGCAGCTCGCCGTGAAGTCGGGAGAGGCGGCCGGCCTGGCAGTCCCGGACAGCTACTCGGTCCAATACGTGACGCAGGTCGAGAGCCCCGAACCGGTTCAGGTTCGTGACTACTCGGGTCTCTCGCTGCCGATGCACGTCGGCCCGAGCGGCCTCGCCATCATGTCGAGATGGCCACTGGAGCTCCTCCAGCACTACCTCGTGCGCCCGCTCGAGGCCTTCACCAAGCACACCGTGACCGATCCCGTGCAGATCGTCGAGCGACTCAAGGCGTTCCGGGCGGCGGGGTACGGCTGGGTGTACGAGGAGTTCGCCGAGGGCATCAACTCGGTGGCGGCTCCCCTGCTCGATCGCCGGGGCGCTCCGATCGGCGCCATCCACATCCACGGCCCCGCCTTCCGCTTCCCCGGCGAACGCGACCCGGCCGAGATCGGAGCACTGTTGATCGAAGAGGTCCGTCGCTACACGCTCCGAGTCGACTCCGCCTGAACCGACGACTATCGGGGTCGTCTCGGTATTCTCGTTCACATGCATTGTGCCTGGTGTCGACAACCGATGCACTACATCCACGGGCACGCTGCGTGCGTGGATGGCGCCTGCCCGATGTTCGGACTGAACCAGGACGAATGCTGTTCGGGTGACACCGCAGGCACCTGCCCAGCGCCGTCGGCTTCCGTCGCCGACCGCAGCGAGATCTGACGAGCAATGACCTCCCGACCATCACGCCTCACACCGAGCCAGCGCGGCATCCTGATCGCCCTGTCGGCGGCGATCGTTGCGACCGGAGTCACCCTCGGCGTCGTCCTTGCGCTGACCTCGGACTCGGATCCGATCCTCTCGGCGTCGACCACGGTCGGCACGACTCCCGCGCCGACAACCACGCCACCCCCTCAGACGACGACCACCACCGTGGCGGAAACGACGACCACGACGGTCGCCGAGACGACGACCACCACCTCCATCGACGACACCACGACCACGACGATCGAGATCAGGGACTCGTTCGTGCTGCGTCCTGACGGCATCGACCGGCTGTTCTTCGGCTCCGACCCCGAGGAGGTCATCTCCGAGTTCACCCAACGACTGGGCGAGCCCACGTCGGACACCGATTGGGTCGACCAGATGGAGCGCTTCGACGGTCTCTGCGGTGGCACCGAGGCTCGATTCGTGACCTGGGAATCCCTCCAGCTGTTCTTCACCGACCGCGAAAGCGCCTGGGCCTCAGAAGGGACCCGTCACTTCGCCTCGTTCTCGGTGGAAGACGGCGCCGAGGGCCTCCAGTTCACCACGAGTCGCGACGTCGGGCTCGGCTCCACCGTCGCAGAGATCGCCGATGCCTACGGCGACGGCGTGACCTTTGGGATCCATCCCGCCTACGACACCGAGGTCTTCGAACTAGACCCGCCCGGAGACGGGTACCTCATCGGATTCCTCACCGGGTTGAACGACGACGACACGGTGACCGAAATCGTCGGAGGGTTCTCCTGTGGAGAGTGACGGCCAGGGCGAAGCGCCTGGACTGTCACCGGACTCCTGGGCCGTCTGGGCCGGGCGGCCCGAAGGCGCCGACGAGCCGCTGAACACACCCATCGTCCCGGCCTCCAACTTCACCGAGCCGTCCTCCTACGCCCGCAGCTCCGGTACCCCGACCTGGGAATCGTTCGAAACGGTCCTCGGCGGCCTGGAGGGTGGCCGGGCGATCTCGTTCGCGTCTGGAATGGCGGCGGTCTCGGCGGTGCTCGACCTGGTCCCGGTGGGCGGCCATGTCGTGATCCCATCCGACTGCTACCAAGGCGTCGCCTTTGCAGTGGCGGCCGGTGTGGAAACGGGGCGCTGGACCGCCGAGGAGCTCGAAGTCGCCGACGCGGGCCGATGGATCACTGCACTCGGCGCTTCGGATCTGGTGTGGCTGGAGTCACCGACCAACCCGCTGCTCGAGATCGCAGACCTGGCCACCATCGCAGCGGCGCCGAGGTCGGCTCTGCTCGCCGTCGACAACACCTTCGCCACTCCGATGAATCAACGCCCGCTCCTCGCAGGAGCCGACATCTCGGTCCATTCGGTCACCAAGTTCCTCGGCGGGCACTCGGACCTGCTGATGGGCGCCGTCGTGGTCTCCGAGGGCCGCCTCTGGGATCGACTCGTCTGGCGGCGGAGCATCGGAGGCGCAACTCCTGGCGCCCTCGAGGCATATCTCGCAACCCGAGGGTTGAGAACGCTGCCAATCCGAATGGAGCGGAGTCAGGGCACCGCCGAAGTGCTCGCAAGGCGGCTCTCCGAGGACCGCCGCGTGCACGGGGTGCGCTATCCAGGGCTCGCATCGCACCCTGGTCACGAGCGAGCCGCCGAACAGCTCGATCGGTTCGGAGCCATGGTCTCGTTCGAGGTGGTCGGCGGCGCCGACGCCGCCGACCAGACGTGTAGAGCGGTCCGACTCATCCGCCACACGACATCGCTCGGAGGCGTCGAATCGACGATGGAGCGGCGGGCGGCCGTGCCGGGCCAGAGCCACCTCCCCGCCGCCCTGATTCGACTCTCGGTCGGGGTCGAAGACCCCGAAGACCTGTGGAGCGACCTGTCCCAGGCGCTGGGCGGCTGAGGGCGCCTCACGCCTCACAACTCACGTCTCACGTCTCACGTCTCACGTCTCACGTCTCACGTGGAACGTGGAACGTGGAACGTGGAACGTGGAACGTGGAACGTGGAACGTGGAACGTGATCTTCTACTGATCGATCTGCGCTTGACGTTCGGGGTCGACCTGCGGAACCGTCATGGCTCCGAGCCCCGGCGCCGACATGACGACGTGAGCCGCCAGCGAGTGGTCGGTATCGCCGTAGTAGACGCCGCGCATCGGAAGCACGTCGTCGTAATCGCGTCCCTGGCCGACCAGAACGTGGCGCTCGCCGGCGAGCTGGTCGTTGGTCGGATCGATCCCCCACCAGCCGAACCCCGGTACCCAGACCTCCGCCCATGCATGCGTCTTCACCGTGATCTCACTCGTTTCCGGGGAGCCGCCCCCGGAGACGTCGGTCGCGTAGAAGTAGCCGGAGACGTATCTCGCAGGGATCCCCTGGCTCCTCAGCATGGCGACCACGAGGTGGGCATAGTCCTGACAGACGCCCGCCTGCTGAGCCCACACGTCTTCGGGCTTGTCCCCGATCTCGGTGGCTCCCGGCCGGTAGTCGAGGCGCCGGTTGACGATCGTCATGATGTCACGAACTGCTGAGTCGAGATCGCTGGACCCGGCCACGACCCCCGCAGCGGCGTCGACGATGGGCCCACCCCACTCCGTGTGCCGACTCGATCGGAGGAACATCGAGAGGCGCCCGTCTCGGGTCTCGTCGTAGACGTCGAGCACGGTTGCACCTCCCGGCGGTTCGGCAGGCACGCTCGTCTCGACCGAAGCGGTTGCGGTGACGATCAGCTCGGTGTGGGGATCGAGCACACCGAAGGTGTCGACCCTGGTCCCCCAGCGATCGACGTACCACTGCGTCTCGACAGCGGGTTCGACCTCCAGCGAATAGGAGAGGAGTCGCTGGTCGTCGGTGTCGATCGGGCACGCCCGGACCGCGTTCTGTGACTCCCAGACGGGTGTCGGATAGACGAAGTGGGTTACGAATCGGATGTCGAGATGCATCAGAACGCCTCGTAGGCGTGCATCACCGACGAGCCCGGGCGGAAGAACGCCTGATCGATCTCCTCGGTGACCCGCAAGATCGCCTGTTCGATGTGACCCAGGAGCTCGGACAACCCGTGACGGTCCAGCGCCGACGGCTCGGAGAACTGTGAGGTGGAACGGACGCGCCCGAGCAGCCGACGCGCCCTGCTCCCTGTGTTCCCCAGCACCATCGGGATGAGGTGCTCTTCGGCCGTGCGCAGGCAGAAGAGCACACTGCGGGGGAAGTCGTCGGATTGCGTGAGGAAGTCGACCACCCGACCGGACGAGATCTGGGCACTGTGTGTCCTGAGGTAGGCCTCGTGTCCCGAGACCGTCTTCAGGAGCTTGACCCACTCGGCGTGGGCAGACACCGCCGGCGACGTGCTCAACCGCTCGTTCCACACCTGGAGCGTGCGAACCGTCGTGACCGCCCGCTCGAGCATCTGGCCGACCACGATGTACCGGAAACCGTCATCCCTCGCCATCGTCGTGTAGATCGCGCCCGAGAACGTCTGCCCCCACGACTTGGTGAGCCTGAGCACGTCGTATGGCCGGTCGTCGTGGATCGGAACGGCTGCCGATCGCTGCAGTTCGAGATGCAGCGAGTTGACCGCCTCCCAGACCTCCGCGGACACCAGTTCTCTCGTCCCGCGGGTGTTCTCCCGGGCCTTCATGACGGTGGAGCGGATCGAGAAGGGCAGGGACGTGTCGAAGATCAGTGAACGCCGGCCACTCAGTCCGGCGACCTCGCCGTCGTCGAGCATGAGAATCGCGTACAGGTCGCCCCAGACGTCGTCTGCGGTTCTGTCCGATCCCGCCTCGAGCGCGGAGTGATAGGTGACGTCGAGCATCCTGGCGGTGTTCTCGGCTCGCTCCATGTAACGCCCGACCCAGAACAGGTCCTCGGCATGGCGGGACAGCATCATGCGTCGCCCACCAGCACCCACGTGTCCTTCGAGCCGCCGCCCGCCGACGAGTTGACGATCAGCGAACCCTCCCTGAGCGCCACTCTCGTGAGCCCGCCGGGGATGACTTCGATCTCACCTCCGCTGGACAGTACGAAGGGCCGGAGGTCGATGTGACGGGGTCCGAGGCGGCCGTCGACGAACGTCGGATGAGTGCTGAGCTGCACCACCTCCTGTGCGATGAAGCCCCGGGGATTGGCACGCAGCTGCTCGGCGGTCTGTTTCAAGGTTTCGGCGTCTGCCTGGTGACCGATGACGATGCCCTTGCCGCCGGCTTCTGCCACCGGTTTGACGACCAACTCGTCGAGCCGGGTCAACACCTCGTCGAGCTGGTCGGGCTCCCAGGGCAGGTAGGTGGTCACGTTGGGAAGGATCGGCTCCTCGCCGAGGAAGTAGCGGATCATCTCCGGGACGAACGGATAGATCCCCTTGTCGTCTGCGACGCCGTTGCCGACGGCGTTGGCGAGCGTGACGGTTCCGGCCCGGACGGCTGACATCAAGCCAGGAACCCCGAGGACGGAGTCCGATCGGAACACGACCGGGTCGATGAACTCGTCACCGACCCGCCGGTAGATGACGTCCACGTTGCGGAGCCCATGGGTCGTCCGCATGTACACCGAGTGGTCTTTGACCACCAGGTCACGACCCTCGACGAGCTGGGCTCCGAGCTGCCTGGCGAGGAACGCGTGCTCGAAGTAGGCCGAGTTGTACGAACCTGGCGTCAGCACGACGATCACCGGATCGGAGATGCCTGCCGGCGCAGCGTTGCGCAACGTCTTCGACAAGCTCGCTCCGTAGTGCCCCACCGGCCGGACCCGGTACTTGGAGAACGCGACCGGCAGCACTCGGGTCATGGCGATCCGGTTCTCGATGACGTACGAGATGCCGCTCGGAACCCGCACGTTGTCCTCGAGAACCCGGTAGATGCCGTGATCGTCTCGAACGAGGTCGATTCCCGAGATCGTGCAGCGCGACCCCTCCGGGACCGCGATGCCCTGGACCTCGGGGAAGTAGCCGTCGGCGGACTCTGCGAGCCATCGCGGCACGATGCCCTCGTCGAGCGACGTCTGGTCGCCCACGTACACATCGTCGAGGAAGGCGTTGAGAGCCCGCACACGCTGTTGCAGACCCGCCTCGACGTGTGCCCACTCGTCGGCCGGGATGATCCTGGGGATCAGGTCGAGCGGCCACACCCGCTCGGTTCCCTCGTCCGAGCCGTACACGGCGAATGTGATTCCCTGTCGCTGGAAGGTCGAGTCGCACAGCCGCACCCGGTCTTCGAACTCATCAGACCCGAACTGCTCGAGCCGATCGATGAGCGGCGTGTAGTGGGAGAAGATCGCGCCGGGCGGCCCGACCTCCGAGAAGCCGTCTGATGCATATCCGTCGAACAAACCCACGAACCGAATCTAGACCCTCGCGGCGCCATGACCGAGGCGGAACCCCCATGTTCACACTCCAGAAACGACCAGATGGGAACGCGCCATTCGTCATCCCTGCTGTCGGCGATCAGCTGTCAGCCGTCACACATCTCGCGCTGGAGGAACGCGCCGACAGCCGAAAGCTGACAGCACGGCGGTTGCGCGGCAACCTGAGCCCTCCGCGCTGCATCGATCAGGCACGGCGGAACTCGAGGCCACTGAAGCCGACGCGAACCGCAGGCCACGCGTAGTGTGGGCCCATGATCGAGTTCGTGGTCAGACTGGACAACCATCCAGGCGCACTGGCCGCGCTCACCGACGTCCTCGGCGATGCAGGCATCAACATCGAGGCGATGAGCGCCTGGGGCGCGAACGGCAACGGGGTGGTCCGACTCATCACAGACAACGAGACCATCACCCGACACGTGCTCGCCGAAGCCGGGCTCGTCAACACCGAACACCGGGTGCTCACCGCCCACGTGACAGACGAGCCCGGGAGCCTGGCGCGCGTCACCCGCCAGCTCGGCGACATCGGCGTCAACATCGAGGCCCTGTATGTCCTGCGGAGCTCGAGCGAAGGCATCGAACTCGCAATCGCAGTGGACGACCCCGACTCGCTACCCGACGAACTGCCCGTCGTCGGCGGCATCGGCACCGACTGAGCCGCTGCGGCGAGAGCCTGCGAATCTGGCATCGCTCGCTTCGCTCTACCATGACGGCGATGCGGTCCACCTCTCTCCTCCTGGTTGCTGCACTCGCGCTCGCAGCGTGCTCGGGCGCCGATGCCGCTCACGAGACGACGACCACGGCTCAGGCGACCACGACCGAAGCCTCCACGACCACGACCACGGTGGCGGAGACGACGACGACCGAACTGACGACCGACGGACCGTCGTCACCGATCAACGGCCTCGTCGTCGAAGACGAGTCGCTGCTCGACCGCCGCGCCCTCGTGGTGAAGATCGACAACCATCCGAACGCTCGACCGCAGACAGGCTTGTCCGAGGCCGACGCCGTCATCGAGCTGATGGTCGAAGGCATCACGAGACTCGTCGCGGTATTCCACACCGGTGATGCCGAAACCGTCGGCCCGATCCGCTCGATGCGGCCGACCGACGGACAGATTGCGACGCTGTTCGACGCTCCCCTGGTCGCGTCCGGCGGTCAGGACTGGGTGGTCTCGAGCATTCGAAACACGGGAACTGCGATCATCGGAGAGGTCGGCCGACCCCAGACGTTCCGCTCGAGTTCCCGGTCCGCCCCCCACAACCTGTACGGCAACACGATTGCGCTCCGTGATCTCGCAGACGCGCGCGGGTACGACGACGAGGCACCAGAGCAGTTGTGGGAGTTCGGAGACCTGCCGGACGACGCTGACGCGGCCTCCGAGATCCAACTGCCGTTCGCCTCGGGGCTGGTCGTGCGCTGGACGTGGGATGGGGAGAGATACACGAAGACCACCAACGGTGCTCCACACAACTGGATCCTGCCCGACGGGGAGACGGAGCAGATGTGGGCGGAGACGCTCGTGGTGCTCGAGATGCTCACCTACACCCAGAGCCCACCGCCCGGCGGCGGCCCCGCCAAGGCCGTCGAATCGGTGGGGTCGGGCAACGCCTATGTGTTCGCCGACGGTCGCGTCGTCGAGGGCACGTGGCAACGCGACAGCCTCGGCGAGACCTTCACCCTGACGACCGGCGAAGAGACGATGGCCGTGCCACCGGGCAAGCTCGCGATCACGTTCTTCGACCGCGACCGAACACCGTCCTGGAGCGAATGAAGCCATGCTGTCCGCCTCCCAGATCGTTGCTCAGCTCCGGCGAGGCGAGCGGACCGTCCGAGACACCGTTCACGGCAGCCTGATCACCGCCGAAGGCCAGCAGGACCGCCTAAACGCCACCACGCTCATCGACTCCGATCGGGCGCTCACACGGGCCGACGAGCTCGACGAGTCAGGAGACTTCGCACAACCGCTTTCGGGGGTTCCGATCGCGCTCAAAGACCTCATCGACCACGCCGGCAGGGCGACCACGTGCGGATCGTCGTTCTATGCACCGATGCCCGACCGGTCGGCGACGGTCGTCGATCGACTCGAAGCTGCAGGCGCGGTGATCGTCTCACGAACGAATCTCCACGAGTTCGCATACGGCTTCTCCTCGGAGAACCCGTGGTTCGGCCCTGTGCGCAACCCACTAGACACCGAGACCTCCGTAGGTGGGTCGTCAGGCGGCTCCGCTGCCGCCGTCGCAGCCGGTCAGGTTCCGATTGCGATCGGGACCGACACGGGCGGGTCGGTCCGGGTCCCGGCCGCCCTGTGCGGCGTGTACGGGCTGAAGGTGACGCACGGTCGGATCCCGTTGACCGGGGTGTTCCCACTCGCCGCGTCTCTAGACACCGTGGGGCCGATCGCCGCGACCGTCGACGATCTGGCCCTGGCATATCAGGTGATGGCCGGTCATGATCCCGGCGACCCGTGGTCGGCGCAACGACCTGCAACCTCTCCGGCCGGCGCCCGCCCGGACCTGAACGGAGTGCGGGTCGCCGTCCCGATCCCGTGGATCGACGATGCTCCGGTCTCCGAGGAGGTCGCCGAGGCGTTCACCGAGGCAGTCACACGAATCCAGGCTCTGGGGGCCACCGTCGACACCGTGACCGACCTCGTGCTGGCCGTGGATCACCGGTTGGTCGACTTGAGCGGAGCGGAAGCGGCGGCGGTCCACCGCGCCTGGTTCGACGAAGGTCGCGAGTACGGGGACGACGTCCGAGAGCGCCTCGAATACGCCATGGGCCTCGGTAGCGACGACTACGTGGCGGCTCATGCGTGGCGTGTCGAGATCCAGCGCCACTTCGAACAGCTCTTCGCAACGCACGACCTGGTGATCACTCCGGCGACCGGCGTGACGTCGAAGCGAATCGGCGAGGACACGGTTCCGACGATCGGAGGCGACGTGTTCTACCGCAAGGCACTCTCGTATTTCTCCGCGCTCGTCAACGTCGCCGGCAACCCGGCCATCGTGGGCCCTTTGGCCACGAACGGCAACCCGCCGCCGTCACTTCAGATCATCGCCCCGGACTGGTCGGAGCATCGGCTGCTCGACGTTGCCGCGACGCTCGTGGATCGAGGCGTCCTGGCGGACCCCGAAATCTGAGACACCCCTATCCGCCCGCCGTCGGACACACGCGGAGGGATCCTGGGTTTATTGCGGGATGGGCGTACACTTTCGTTTCGTTGGGCCTGGTGGGAGATCCACCGCGACATGCCCCTCTTCAACGCGACGAAAGTGACTTGCTGTGAGCGACGAAACCGCCACGCTCGACGTTCCTTCTGACACCGACAAAACCGAGGTCGACCGGGTCGTGATCCGCATGGCCGGCGACTCCGGTGACGGCATGCAGTTGGCCGGATCCAGATTCACCGACGCCTCCGCGGTGTTCGGCAACGACCTGGCCACCCTCCCGAGCTTCCCTGCAGAGATCCGCGCCCCCGCCGGAACGCTCCCGGGCGTCAGCTCGTTCCAGATCCAGATCGCCCACGACGACATCCTCACCGCGGGCGACAATCCCGACTGCCTGGTCGCGATGAACCCGGCGGCCCTCAAGAAGCACCTCCCCGACCTCCGCAAGGGCGGGACCGTGATCCTGAACGAGGAGGCCTTCGTCGAGCGAAACCTGTCGAAGGCCGGCTACGAGGCCAACCCGCTCGAAGATGACACGCTCGTCGGCTTCAAGGTCATCAAGGTGCCGATGGAGAGCCTCACCAAGGAGGCGGTCAAGGACACGGGTGTCTCGGGTCGAGACGTGTTGCGTTCCAAGAACTTCTTCGCGCTGGGGCTGCTCAGCTGGCTGTTCAACCGGCCGACCGACCCGACCATCGAGTGGGTCAACGACAAGTTCGCCAACAAGGCAGACGTCGCAGCCGCGAACATCGCCGCGCTCCAGGCGGGCTACACCTTCGGCTTCGCCACCGAGGCGACGAAATCGACGATCGTGGTCAAGCCTGCGCCGCTCGAGAAGGGCACGTACACGAACGTCAACGGCAACACGGCGCTGGCCTGGGGCCTGATCGCAGCCGCACAGCAGGCCGACCTGCCGCTCTTCTACGGCACCTACCCGATCACCCCGGCGTCCGATGTGCTTCACGAACTGTCCCGGCACAAGAACTTCGGTGTCCGGACGTTCCAGGCCGAGGACGAGATCGCTGCGGTCGGCTCGACGATCGGCGCGGCGTTCGGTGGCTCGCTCGCCGTCACCGGCTCGTCCGGACCCGGCATCGCGCTGAAGTCCGAAGCCATCTCGCTGGCGATGATGGCCGAGCTTCCGCTGATCGTCGTCAACGTCCAGCGGGCGGGACCCTCCACGGGCATGCCGACCAAGCCGGAGCAGACCGACCTGCTGTTCTCGCTGTTCGGGAGACACGGCGAGTCGCCGCTCCCGGTCATCGCTGCGGCATCGCCATCGGACGCGTTCAACGCCGCCATCGAGGCGGCCAGGATCGCCCTCAAGTACATGACTCCGGTCATCCTGCTGTCGGACAACCAGGTCGCCAACGGGACCGAACCGTGGCGCCTTCCCAACGTCGACGATCTGCCCGACCTCCGTGTCACGTTCGCCACGAAGCCGAACGGGCCGGAGGGCAAGTTCCTGCCCTACATGCGCAACATCGACACGTTCGCCCGGCCGTGGGCGATCCCGGGCACACCCGGACTCGAGCATCGCCTCGGTGGCCTGGAGAAGGACTCGATCACCGGCAACGTCTCGTACGACCCGAACAACCATCAACTGATGACCGACACGCGGAGTTGGAAGATCGACAACATCGCCAACGACATCCCGCGCGTCGAGATCGACGGACCCGAGGATGCAGACATCCTCGTGCTCGGCTGGGGTTCCACACACGGTCCGATCACGGCGGCCGCCCGCAACCTCCGCAAGCGCGGTGAGAAGGTGGCGACCGCCCACCTCCGCCACCTGCATCCGTTCCCGTCGAACCTGGGCGAGGTGCTCGATCGCTTCGACAAGGTGCTCGTTCCCGAGATGAACTCCGGTCAGCTCAGGTTCCTGTTGCGGGCCGAGTTCCTGTCGAATGCCGTCGGCCTGGACAAGGTCGCAGGCGAACCGTTCAAAGTGTCCGAGATCGAAGAGAAGATCATGGAGATGATCTCAGAATGACCACACCCACCTACACACGCGCAGACTTCCAGACGGACCAGGAGGTTCGTTGGTGCCCCGGTTGCGGCGACTACACGATCCTCGCCTCCGTGCAGGGATTCATGGCAGAGATGGGGGTGAAGCGCGAAGACATCGTCTTCATCTCGGGCATCGGCTGCTCGTCCCGCTTCCCCTACTACATGAACACCTACGGCATGCACACGATTCACGGCCGGGCGCCGGCGATCGCCAGCGGGCTCGCCTCGAGCCGGCCGGACCTCTCCGTCTGGGTCATCACCGGCGACGGGGATGCCCTGTCCATCGGCGGCAACCACCTCATCCACGCGCTCCGCAGGAACATGAACATCAAGATCCTGCTGTTCAACAATCAGATCTACGGTCTGACCAAGGGCCAGTACTCGCCGACGTCCGAAATCGGCAAGAAGACGAAGTCGACCCCGATGGGCTCGATCGACTATCCGTTCAATCCCGTGTCGCTGGCCCTCGGTGCGGAGGCCACCTTCGTCGGTCGGACGCTCGACATGGACCGCAACCACACCCAGTCCCTGCTCCAGGCCGCCTACGAGCACAAGGGCTCTGCGCTGATCGAGATCTATCAGAACTGCAACGTCTTCAACGACAAGGCGTTCATCGCATTGACAGGCAAGGGCGAGCGCGAGCACAACCGGATCAATCTGGAGGCGGGCAAGCCGATCATCTTCGGTACCGACGACGAAAAGGCGGTCGTCTTCCGCGACGGGCAGTGCCGCATCGTCGATCGCGCAGCCGTGGATCCCTCGGAGATCCTCGTTCACGATCCTCAGCGCCAGGACCCGACGATCGCATTCGCCTTGAGCCGTCTCAGTCACCACCCGGACGGCCCTACACCGCTCGGCGTCTTCCGCAACGTTCAGCGCGACACATACGAATCGGTCATGTCCGCCCAGCTGGTGGAAGCCCAGGCCAAGCGTGGCCCGGGTGACCTCGCCGGTCTGCTCGCCTCACAAGGGACCTGGACGGTCGACTGACCGGGTGAGCCATCCGGAGAGGATCTGCACGGTCTGCGGCCGCCGGATCGAGTGGCGCAAGAAGTGGGAGCGCGACTGGGATTCGGTGCGCTACTGCTCGAAGGCATGCCGGACTCGAAAGACACGGTCGATCGACGCACGGCTCGAACGAGCGATCGTCGATCTGCTCGATGGCCGATCGGGTTCGATCTGCCCGTCCGACGCCGCACGCCTCGTCGATCCGACTGGGTGGCGGGGCCTGATGGAGGACACCCGCATGGCCGCGCGGCGCCTGGTCGCCGCCGGCCGGGTCGAGATCACCCAGAACGACCGGGTCGTCGACCCATCGACCGCCAAGGGCCCGATCCGCATCCGACGCGCGCCCTGATCCCCTCCACACCAGGAGCCGACGGTTCTCCCCAACCCCATGTCCGGCCCGACAGGTGGCGGCAGCCCCGTACGACGGCGGGGAGCGACAAGTGGCCGCTGGGTTGGTCCTTCGACGAGTGCTCCCGGACTTCGGGCGCCCGCAACCCGGGTCAGTGCCTTCGGGACCGGATCAGGGCCGAGGCTCGGTTCGCTCCTCTACAGCCAACCGGCGAAGTCGCGAGGTTGAAACACGAAGGCGAGACTCCCGCGGGTGTCGGCGTGATGCCACGAATCGATCGGAAGATCGATACCGATCACGGTGGCCGTCTTGACCGTGACGAACCCACCTGTCAGGTGGTGAGCGAGCTGGCTCCAGGTGGGCTCGTGGCCGACCAGCATGAGCGATTGCGCGTCCGCCGGTGCGTGCGTGGCGACTGTCATCGCCTCACGTCCGGTGGTCCCGTACAGCGCGTCGGTGACCTCGATCGGGCACTGCCAGCTCCCGGCCGAGTGGGCGAGCTCGAGCGTCGTCCTCGCTCTGACGGCAGAGGACGTGCAGGCATGATCGGGAGCGAGTCCGGCGCGAGCGAGCAGACGCCCCATCATCTCGGCGGACTCGACTCCTCGCCGGTTCAGTGGACGCTCGTGGTCGGACCCGTGTGGGGCGTGCCAGTCGGACTTGCCGTGGCGGAACAGGATCAAGCGTTTCATCGATCTTCCTTCACAGGTACTTGGTGGCTTCTCTCACGCTGAGGCCCGAGAGCTCGTCGAGGTGGCGCTCGACGAACTCACGGACCGCATCGGGGTCGACTCTCGAATGCTGGCGGAGCGCCCAGCCGATCGCCTTGCGGATGAAGAAGTCGGTCTCGTGAGCGGTTCGCTCGCAGGCGTCGAACAGGAGCGCTGCATCGGTCTCGTCCTTCGATTTCAGTTGACAGATGATCACGGCCCGCCGCAACCAGAGATCGTCGCCGGTCAGCCAACGTTCCAGCACCCCCCGCATCCGATCGAGGTCGGTGCGGACGACCGTCCCGACCAGATTGGCAGCCATGTCGTCGACGAGATCCCACCACGCTCCCTCGGCGACCATCCGTTCGTAGAGGTCGACATTCTCGAACGTGATGAAGGGGCGGTGCCGCTTCGCCCAGTCGATTGCCAGGTACTTCTCTTCGCGGTGCGGCCGCTCCCAGAGGCCCATGACTTGGCTCCGGTACTCGGCGTTCGTTTCCGGGGCGAACTGACCGAGCTGATTCATGATCTGTCGTCGAATCGGAGAGGTGACCCCGTAAAACGCCATGTCGGTCTTGAGATAGGCCGCCATGCCTTCGGCCCGCTCGGGGTCCGCCTCGGCTGCGAGCAAGGATCCGGCCTCGTCGACAAGGTTCATGAGGACGAAACCTACCCATCCCTCGACCGGATCGCCGTGACGAACAGGGCCGCCCGAGTCGGTCTCATCGGACCAGGAAGACGTCGGCCCACCCGGGCCGCTCGGGTGCCTGGCCGGCGTCGAGCAACGCCCGCCACTCCTCGTCGGTGAGACGGTCGGTCGGATCTTGCCAGAACTCGTAGAACGAGTAGACGCCGCCCTTGGCGACCTGGAACCCGTCGCTTCCGTCGGGGACGATCACGAAGATGGAGTCGACTCTGCCCGTGGCGACCTCCAAGGCACCCTCGGTCATCGATCGGAAGATGTCGGCGACGAGCGCCGAGTCCTCGTCGGGGCCACCGTCGACACCGACGACGTCGAGGTCGCTGGTGTAGAGCCAGATGCTCTCGAGCCACGACGCGACCCGCTGCAACCTCATGTTGTCCTCATCGGACACCGGCCCGGCCGCGAGCTCCAGCGCGCCACCCGGGACAGGAGGTCCATCTCGTCTTCGAGCTCTCCGATCACACCGGTCATCGTCGTGTCGATCAGATCTCTGTCCGTCAGGCCCTCTCGGAGCAACTCCGCGGCGGCTCGGATCCGTTCGAACACGACGGGATCCGGCTCGACCCAGTGCTTGGGCGGAGGAGGAAGCTCGGCTCCGTCGCCCCCCTCCGCCATCGCCTGCTTCGTGTAGAGGATGGTGTCGCGCTTCAACTCGGCGTACGACCCGAACCCGGTCTGGTGCGATTTCGCGGTCCAGGCCTCAGTCTGCATGAAGTCCGGGAATGCAGCTCCGCGCGACACCCACGTGGCGTCCAGCGCATACAGCCATGCGTCGTAGACGGTGCGGGACCAATCGTCGATGGTGCGCCCGTCGACGGCACTGCGCAGCACTTCGAGTTGCTCGGTGTACCCGTCGTAGTCCGTGTATCCGTCCGCTTCCAGCGAACCGAGCGCCCACTCCGAGCCGAAGGCGGCGGCGACATCGCGCACCGAGGCGACGAATCGATCGACGTTCGGGTAGACGAGCTGGTCGATGATGAAGGCGTCGAGCGTCAACCGGACCCCCATCATTCGGATCGAGGCCTGTTCGGGGTTGATCTGGACGGGGCGCCGATCCAGGAGGCGGGCGGCGACCTCCTCGAGAACGGCCGGGTCGGACAGTTCGACCGGCGCCGTCAGGCCGTCCGGAGTGACGTCGGACGCCACTGCTGCGAGCTCGAACGGCGTGTAGTCGTCCGCAGCTCCGACGAGGAACGCAGTCGGTTCGTAGATCAGCTGCCATTCGTCCGCCAGTGACGGGTCGGAGACGAGCGGTCGGGCCAGCATGATCCCGACCACGAGCGAGTCGGGTTCGAGCGTGATCGGCCCGTTGCCGAGCAACGACATCGCCCGGAAATAGCGCTCCAGGTCGGGCGTGCGGGTGTAGTGGCCGCGTGGCTTGAAGAGCTCGTAGGACACGCAGCTCCCAGGCGACTCGTTCGAGCACTCGGAGGTTCCGAGGGTCGGGGAGGTGGCGACCGAGTCGCTCGCCAGCGCCAGCGCCACCTCTTCGTCGGCCATTGCCCCGATCGGGCCGACATCGAGACCGAGCAGCGTGGCGGCAGCCTCGTAGAACTGGGCGGCACGGTCGGCGGCGTCGGCGATCGCGGTCTCTGCGTACACCTCCCGTTGTTCCCGAGCAGCATCGACGAGTCCGAGAACGAGCCGCTCCAGAGCCGGCAGCAGATGCCGTTCCTCGGCTTCGCGCAACACCTTGTCGAACACGAGGTGCCACGCGTTGAGTGCGGCGTCGGTGGTCACGAAGACCGGGTAGGGGTCGTACTCACTGAGTCCGTACACCTGATGGAACAATCGCGCCTCCCCCGGAACGACTGCGAACCCGAGTGCCTCGAGGCGGTCCCTGATCTCAGGATCGGCGAGCGCCTCGGCCAGCGGTGCGGGCTCGGTGACATCGTCCATCGATGTCGGGGTGGCCGGACCGGCATAGGGAACGGCATCCGACAGCAGCGAGACGTCCGTGAGGGAGCCGAAGGGCCCGAGTTCCAGATCGGTCATCGGAGGCGCCGTCGTTGCGGTCGTCGACGGACTCGTCGTGTCGGTGGTTGAGGCTGTCGTCTCGGGAGGGCCGGTCGTGGTGGGCTCGGTGGACTGGGTACAGGAGCTGAGGGCGACCACCAGTGCGAGGAGAGACACGGACATCCGCTTCATGAGAACCTCCGAACCGGGGATCAAGCGCACCCAGGTCCAGACTCGACGTTATGGGCCTCCCCCTGCCGTCACCAGAGCACTAGGTCGCATCCCGCTTCGGCGAACCGACCACGGGCTCTCGAACGCCGTCAGCGTCGACATCCAGGCAGCCGATGAACCGATCCCCCTCGAGATCGGGCGCCTCATCCCATCCGAACACAGTCCAGGTCCATCCGCCCGTGCCGGTCGTGGCATCGTCGTCGAGCGTCGAGTACGAAACAGCAACGGCACCATCGCAAACCGCAATGCTGCCGACCGGTCTAACGATCGCCGACGCCACCCACATCGGTGTGCGCCCATCGGTTTCGAACACGCCGATGTGCGCCGACCGCCCGGCAGCATCGCTCCATTGCACATCGCCCAACATCTCGTGCAGGGGCGCGGGACGGAACGGACGTCGAAAGGAGATCACCAACTCGGGCTCTCCATCCAGATCGATGTCACCAGAGGCAGCGTGGACCACATCACCTTTCGGGAAGTCGCCGACGTCCACCCCGACGGGTTCTGAGAGCGAAGGCTCGGCCGCCAAGGACCACCACTCTCCATCCACCAGCGCTGCCGGACCGTCGGGAGGCAACCAGGACGAGAACGAGACCCGTCCGTCGGCGATGACCGTCTCTCCGATTCGATACGCGATCACTCCCCCGGCATCCGCCATCACCTCGAGCAGTGCTCCATGGTCGGTCCGGACTCTGGTCTGGTCGAAGAGGAGGTTCCCGAGGCTCGATGCAGCAGCGGTGGGTCGACCGTCTCCGTCGGGGTCGACGATCGTCACGTCATGAACGACGTGCGGTCCGTGTCCCCACACGACGTCGACATCGATCTCGGCGAGGGCCGTGACGATGCGGCGGATCGTGGCATCGGTCGTCGGGAGGTACTCGGCGCCTCCATGGATCGAGACCACCAGCACGTCGACTCGCTGCCTGAGTTGGGAGACCATCTGCGGTGAGCGCTCGTCGTCCCACCGAGCCACACCGGGGCCCGAGTCGCCCGCCTCGGGGCCGAGACCTGTCGCATCGAAGGCGAGCACTCCGACGGTCGCGCCGCCGATCGTCCAGATGGCCGGGCTCTCGGCTTCGTCTGCGTCGGCGCCACCCCCGGCCGCACGCACTCCTGCTCTTTTCAGTGCTTCCAAGGTGTCGAGCACCCCCGCCGGTCCCCCGTCGCCGGCATGGTTGTTCGCCACCGACACGAGATCGATCCCGGCACCGGCGAGGAGGCGCGCGACTGCGGAATTGGCTCGCAGATCGTGCTGGATGTCATCGACCGCCGCTCGCTCCGTCAGTGGCGACTCCAGGTTCACCATGGCGAGATCCGCCACGGCCAATTCGAGTTCCACATCGGCGAAGATGCTCTCAGGGTCACGCTCGACGACCCCAGCGAGACTCCGCCCCAACATCACATCACCGCCGAGCACGATGTGAACGACCCCGGATTCGTCGCTCGAGACACCCTGCGCAGCACAGGCGCCGACCAGGAGCACTGCGATCAGGAGCACGGCTCGACGAGACACACCGTATTGTCCCGCCGGACCCGCCGCCCGACCAGGGTCGCTCGTCCCGCGCCCCGGACCGCGAGTGAGGGCGGGCAGGTCACCGTCCTACCCTGGCAGTCGATGTCGCCGTTCACCGTGCAGTTCTTCAAGTACCCCGACCGGCTCCACTGGCGGCACGACATGGTCCGGCTCGGCGAGGACGAACACGGCGTCTGGGTGGGACTCCGAAGCGGGGGCACGGTCCAGCGAGGCCACGAGCCGGAGAGAGAGCACCCTCACGATCTGCTCTCCGTTGTCGCCGCCGATGCCTGGTTCATCCCGATCTTCAGCCCCGCCGACCCCCGGTTCAGCCTGTATGTCGACATCTGCACACCACCGATGTGGACATCCGATGATCGGGTCGAGTCGTTCGACCTCGACCTGGACGTGGCGGTCGACCCGGACGGATCGATCTCGATCCTCGACGAGGACGAGTTCGAGGACCACAGGGTTCGACACTCGTATCCAGAGGAGATGGTCGTCGGGGCGTTGACCGCGACCGAGTTCGTCCTGCGAGCGGTCCAGAACGGACACACGGTCCGTTCGACGGCACCGCCGAGGAATGGTCCCGTCTGATCTGACGCTCCGTCGGTATGATCCGCAATGCCCATCGACGAAGGTGCGCGACAGCGTGGATCAGATCATCGAACGGCTCACTCGGGTCCTGAAACTCGACTCGGCCGTCTTCAAGGAGATCGCAGAAGACGAATCCGCAACTGGGCCCGCCGTGGGCGTCTCGGCGCTGGCCGCGGCGATCGGCGGCATCTCCGGCGACACCGGTGTGGTCAGCGGCCTCATCGTCGGCGCGATCTCAGGCATCATCGGCCTGTTCATCTGGACAGGCCTGGTGTTCGTCACCGGGAAGCTCTTCGGCGGGAAAGCCCCATACATCAAGCTGCTCCGCCCCATCGGATACGCGGCGGCGCCATTCGCCCTCGGCATCATTCCGATCCTTGGAATCGTCGGGTTGGCCTACTCGCTGGTCATCCAGGTGCGTGCGGTCCGTGAGGTGAACGAGGTCGGCGACGGAAGCGCCGTTGCCACCGTGCTGCTGCCGTTCGGCGTCGTCTTCATCATCGCGATTCTGCTCGCCATTGCGATCGGCTTTGCGCTGATGGGCGCCTTCAGCTGATCCCGACGCCGCTTGCTCAGGCGAAGCCTCGCCATCGGGTCACGACCTGCGCGACCTCATGCGAGGGCGACCAACTCGAGCATCGACTCGTCGAAGTAGTGCATCGACCCCTCCGGCATCATGATCGCCCGCTCGGGGGCTAGCTCAGCGACGAAGTCGGTGTCGTGCGAGACCAGGATGATCGTGCCCTGGTACTGCATGAGGGCGCCGAGCAGCGCCCCCTTCGCCTGAGGATCGAGGTTGTTGGTCGGCTCGTCCAACAACAGCACGTTCGGACGCGATGTCATCAGCATCGCCAGTGCCAGCTTTGTCTTCTCCCCACCGGAGAGCGTGGAAGCATCCTGTTCGACCTTGTCGGCCAGCAGGAAGTGGCCGAGCAGACTGCGCAGTTGGAGATCGGGAAGACCCGACGCCCGGCGCATGTGCTCCAACACGGTCTCACCCGCATGGATCTGCTCGTGCTCCTGGGCGTAGTAGCCGAGCGTGGTCTGATAGCCGATCGTGATCTCGCCGAGATCGGCGGTCTCCTCACCGGCGAGGATGCGCAGAAGCGTGGTCTTGCCGGCGCCGTTGAGGCCCATGATCATCACGTGCTCACCTCGCTCGACGGCGACGTCGACGTCGACGAACACGACGTTGTCGCCATACGCCTTCGCGACGCCCGTGGCTTCGAGCGGTACCCGGCCCGACTTGAGTGGCTGCGGGAACTGGACCTTCACGTCGCGCCCGCGTCGTTGGACCTCGACCAGTTCGGTCTTCATGCGCTCGACCCGCGTCTCCATCGACTTGGCGACCCGCGCCATCTTCTCCGACGAGCCCTTGAACCGCCGTACGTTCGCTTCGAGCCGGGCGATCTCGGTGTTCTGCTGCTTCCGTTCGCGTTCGCGTTGCTCGCGTCGTGCGTCGCGCTCGACGAGATATGACGAGTAGTTGCCTCGATAGGTTTCGACGGTCTGGTGCTCGAGCGCAAGGACCGAAGTGATGCCCTCGTCCAGGAGTGGCAGATCGTGGGAGATCACCAGGAGCGCACCCTTGTAGCCGGTGAGATAGTCGACCAGCCAGGCCTTGGCATCGAGGTCGAGATGGTTGGTCGGCTCGTCGAGCAGCATGACATCGGTTTCCGAGAACAGGATGCGGGCGAGCTCGACCCGGCGCCGTTGACCGCCGGACATGGTGGCGACCGGTTGGGAGAGGTCCTCGTTGTCGATGCCGAGGTTGGCGGCGGTTCGTTTGGCCTCCGCCTCGGCGACGTATCCACCCTTTGCGTCGAACTCGTCCTGAAGTCGGGCAAACCTCCGGATCATCGTGTCGCGCTCGGAACCGGTCGCCGCTTCCATCTTGCGCCGCGTCTCTTCGATCCGGTGCTGCATGGCGCCGATCTCCCGGGCTGCGAGGATGCGCTCGAGTGCGCTCATGTTCGGATACTCCAACCCGGGGAGGACGGCCTCCTGGGAGAAGTAGCCGACATGGCCGGTCCTCGTGATGCTGCCGGCCGATGGTTCGAGCTCGCCGACGAGCGTCCGCATCAGGGTCGTCTTGCCCGCACCGTTCCTACCGACCAGTCCCATCCGGTCGCCTGGCTGCACGCTGAAGCTGGCCCCGTCGATGAGGACTCGGGGCCCGGTCTCGATCTTGAGATCGCGCACGATCAGCACGGACAGGCTTCTCCTAGTGGGAACGGTGCATTCGACAGCGGTGCTGTCGGCTCTCGGCCTTCAGCAGTCGGCCTCAGCTCGCGTGTGAAAGGCTAACCGACTCGCGGCTCTTCAGCCTCGGCTTTGATTCGACGCGATCACGATGGTGGCGAACACGGTTGGGGTGTCGCCGATGCGGAGGCGGCCGTCGTCGGAGATCACGTCGGGTTCGAGCAGCGGGCGCAGGGTGTGGCGCTCGGACTTCGGGACGACCAGTCGGCGTCCGTAGTGGTCGAGCAGCTCGTCCCAGCTCTCGTACCAGACGTGTCCCTGCCGTTCCCACCGGTACATGACCGGATCTTGGCCGGTCATCTCGACGATCACCGCGACCAGGTCGTCGGCGGTCGGGCCGTCGGGCCGGTCGAGATCGTGCACGGCGCGATACAGCGGAGCGAGATGTGCCCACGGGTGGCGTTCGGTGATCTCGAGCACGGCGGCGACGCGGGCATGATCGATCATCGCTGCGATGAACGGGACGATGTCGGCCACGTTGTGTGCAACGTTTGCTGCCATCGCCACGTCGGCGGCGGGCACGTCCGGCGCAACGTCGGGCCACCGGCCTTCGTGGGTCTCGACGTGTATCGATCTCCGGCGGGCATCCTCGGTGAATCCGGCGAGCATCTCGAGGCTCTCATCCACGCCGATCAGCCGGTGCCGGTTCTCGGCGATGGGCAGCGATGCCCTCCCCCGCCCCACGCCGATGTCGAGCAGTGTGCCGCGCTGCGGCATGAGCTCGGAGACGATCCGCACGGTCTCGGGCGGATCATTCGTCGCCGCCATTGCGCTGCGGCGCTTCCACAGGTCCTGGGACCACCCGTACGGCGACTCCTCGGCCGTGCTCAGCAAGTCGACGGGGAGCGCCCAGGCCTCGAGCTGATCCCGCCAGCGGTCGGCGGCGCTCATCTCAGCGCAACCCGGTGAAGAGATCCGTCTCCTGGGCGGGTGCCCCGACCCGGTCGAAGATCTTGACGAAGGACTCTCTCCCGAGCAGTTGCGGCTTCATCTCCTCGGGGATGTTCAGGAGGAACCAGTCCTCGGGGATCTGCGTGCGATGAGCTCTGAGCGCCTTCTCCTTGACGTCGATGACGTCGGAGACGTCGATGAAGGCGGAGATGTGCTCGTCCGGTGTGCCGGCGTTCTGCGCTTTGGCGTGGTCTTCCTCGTCGATCATGCCGGCTTCGAGCCGGAAGTCGGCGAACGCACGGGCCCGGCTGCGGGGCCAGGTGGTCCAGTAGAGCTTCTGGGGCTGCCAGTCGGTTTCGCCGTCCTGGAGGGGGAACCGTGACAGGTCTGGAGCGCCGGCGTAGGCAGCCATGCCGATGCGATGCACGTTGATGTGATCGGGATGCCCATAGCCGCCGAACGGGTCATAGATCGTCATGACCTCCGGCGTGTACTTGCGGATGAGTCGGACCAACTTCTCGGTCGCCTCCATGAAGTCTGCATTCCAGAAGGCGTCAGGGTGGGCGTTCGACGGCTCTCCCATCATGCCGGAGTCGCGGTATCCCAGGAACTCCTGATGCTCCACCCCGAGAATCGACATCGCCGCCGCCATCTCTTCCTTGCGCATCTCGGCGAGGCGGGGTTTGAGCGACTCGGGGTCCTCGTAGTTGTGGATCTCACCTTCGGCGCCATCGGTGGCAGTGATGACGACGACCTCCTCACCACGATCGACATAGGTGTGCAAGGTCCCGCCGGTGCTACTGCACTCGTCGTCGGGATGCGCGTGGAAAGCGAGGAGTCCGGGCATGGCAGCAACGTTAGTACCGCGCTGGAGACAGGTCACTCGGCGATGTACGGCACGCCGGCCGAGGAGTAGCGTGTGCCACATGGAGATTCTGGGCTTCTTTCTCTTCTCTCCGCTCTTCCTCCTCTACGTCGGGTTCCTCGGTGGTTTCGGAGCCCCATCGCACAGGGAGGGAGAGAGGACCACTCCATCTGGCTGAACGCGGTCGTCGGCGCGATCGCTTCGGTGCTGATGGGTGCGCCCTTCCCTCAATGGACGCTCGAGGACTCGATCTTCTCCGGTCCGCTCCCGACGCTGGTCGGCGCTGCGCTGATCTGGGCTGCCGTGCTTCACGTCAGATCGTCGCTCGACGAGACTCTGGACGTCCCAGCCTGATTCCCCCAGCGTTTCACCATCCGGGTATCGGCGGTTCACTCTCCGGCAACGTCGCACTCCTATCTTCATGTTCGTCACCGGCAGAACACATCGGTCGACACATGCAACCCAGTCCTCCTCCGGGGAAGCAGCGGATCGGGGTCGGTGCACCGTGGGGGTCGCCGGCCCCGCTCCTGTTGTTCAGTCGAACCTGAGTCGTGCTTCGACCTCGTCGTCGACGATTCTGCCGGTCGGTTCGAAGCCGTACCCCAGATAGAACGGTTCGGGAGTTCCGCGTTCTGGTACCCAGCTGGTGAGCAGGGACACGGCTCCCCATGATCGGCATTGCTCGACGACCAACTCCAGGACGCGACGCCCGATCCCGCGTCGCTGATGGAGCCGGTCGACCAACAGACGCCACAGGTAGGGTTCGGGGTGAGCGTCGGTGATCATCGCGAGCATCACAAACGCCACGAGTTCGCCGTCTGCGTGAACGGCGCGCATCCAGGGAACGAGCGGCGCTCCATCGACGATCTCGGGGAACAGCGCGTCCGAGTAGGACCACTCCATCGGCGCCACGAACTCTCGCTGAGTCCAGTGGGTTCTCAGCTTGTAGACGGCCGACTCGTTCGATTGATCCACCGGCACCCACGTGACGGCCTCGGGAGCGTGGCGCGGACGCTCGATCCAGGCCCGATGGTCCTCCGGTGTCATACCGTAGATCCAGTCATCGGAGTTCTCGTCTCCGACCCAGAACGAGTTGCGAGTATGACCCTCGTGGAGCATGCCCACTCGTTCCAGCACTTGGGCCGAGGCCGTGTTGTCGGGGTGGAGCATGCCGAACACCCTGGTGATCTCCGGATAGTCGAACAGATATGCGACCAGGGCACTGGTCGCTTCGACCGCGAAGCCATTGCCCCAATGTGCCGGATGAAAGGTGTACCCGATCTCGGCGCAGCGACCTTCCCAACTCAAATGCACCACGAGCTCGCCGATGACCTCTCCGCTGTCGGACAGCTCGACGGCCGCCATCCACCACTCGTCGTTCGTCGGGCCTTCCATGTCACCGAGTTCGGCGACCATCTCCCGGGCCCGCTCCACCGAGAACGGCATCGACCATGCCTGATATCGGGCCACCTCGGGATCGTTCCGCCGAGCGGTGAGGGACTCGACGTCATCCGACCTCATGTGTCGAAGCAGCAGGCGTTCGGTACGGATCGGCTCGAACTTCATGCCGACAGCTTGCCAGCAGAGACACCCCATCGCCTCACGATCGATGGGATTCGTGATGACTCGGCGTCAGCCTGCACGGAGGGAGCGAAGGGTGAGGCCGCGGTGGCCAGCGCCGCACAGCGCCCATCACCCAGCTCGATCGTCTCGATCGTTCGTGATCCGGGCAAGGGGCGGAGGTCACGTTGCCTCCAACCTCGTGTCTCAGGCGAGCGCCGTACGGATGCGCGCCTCGAGATCTGGAGGAATCACCGCGTCGGGGTCGCGCAGCGTTCCCAGGCCGGCATGAGCATCGACCAACGCTGCGTATAGCGGAGGGCAGGTCGGACAGACGGCGAGATGCCCCTCGACGATCGCCGCCGTGTCGGGCTCGAGCTGACCATCGAGATAGTCGGAGACATGCTGACGGGCGTCCCAACAGCGCATCGGTACTCCTTCCAAGTGCTTGCGGCGCTCGTGGCCCTCTGCGAGTGCCGTCACGAGCGCCATGCGCCCGCGTCGAAGTCGCTGCTTGGCTGCGGGCAGCGAGACGTCCTGGGTTTCCGCGATCTCGCGTACCTTCCATCCTTCGACGTCGTGGAGAATCACCGCGACCCGATAGATGAACGGCACCCGCACCAACGCGTCCTCGAGTTCTTCACGCGTCGAGGCGCGATCAGCCACCACTGCGGGGTCGACCGTGTATTCGTCCTCCCGCCAGTGGGATTCGACGTCCTCCACGACGACCTCGTGCGATGCGCGCCTCGCTCGATCGATCGCCAGATTGTGGAGGATCCGTCTCATCCAGGGCAGTGGCGACCCGTCACCACTGAATTGATCGATCTTCTGCATGGCGCGTACGAACGTGTCCTGGACGAGGTCACCGGCCAGGTGAGGGTCGCGGGTGATGCTGAGCGCCATTCGGTAGAGCGCCTCGCGGTGGTCTCCAAGCCCGTCGATCAGGGTCTGATGGTCGTTCATCGGTCTCATAGTGTGACACGGAAGACTGGCGCGGTGGCGGGGCCACGCCCCACCACCGCAGTCGGCTTCCCTCGGCGATCAAGAGGCGTGAGCGATCTCCTTCGGCCGTTCGTTCGTCCGGAACCCGAAGATGGCGTACAGCGGGCACCAGCCGACCAGGCCTGTGGCCAGTGGCACGAATCCGATGATCTTGAAGAACGTTCCGAGACCGCCGCTGACGATCTCACCCCATCCGATGACCAGCAGGACGATCCCGAGTCCAACTCGCAGCGCCCGATCCCAACCGGCTTCATTGATGTACTTCATGTGTGGCACTCCTCTCTCGTTTCAGATCCACGCCACCAAGACGAACGACCATGCGAAATGGATACATCACCTTGTGTTGGATGCGCGGGCGTCCACGCAGGAAGCGAGGTCCGGGTCGGCGGTAGGGTGTCGCCACGAGAGCCTCGCCCCCACGGTCCATCCACTCATGCCGCGATACATCGACTTCCACGTCCATCCCCCGACCAGCGAGTACCTCGACGGTGCGTTCGAGCCGTTCATGGCGGCACTCGAGGGTGTCTTCGGACGGGCGTTCCCCCGCTTGCCGATCGACGAGGTCGCCGACGCCTACCGAGAGGACGATGGTATGGCCGTCCTCTTGGGCTGGGACGCCGAGACGGCCTCGGGACTCCCACCCGTCACTTCGACGGACATCGCTGCCATGGTGGCGGGCCGGGAGGATGTGTTCATCGGTTTCGGTGCGGTCGACCCGCACAAGCCGGACGCCGTGTCCGAGGTCGAACGGACCGCCGATCTCGGCCTTCGCGGGCTCAAGCTGCATCCTTCGGCGCAACACTTCTCCCCCGCCGATCCGCAGTTCCACCCCGTCTTCGAACGAGCGTCGGAGCTCGGGTTGATCTGTCTGTTCCACACCGGATACACCGGACTGGGTGCCGGGATGCGCGGAGGCGGCGGGGTCATCAACCACTACGCCAACCCGATGCACCTCGACGCGCTCGCCGCCCACCTCCCGGATCTGCAGATCGTTGCCGCGCACCCGTCCTGGCCGTGGCAGGACGAGGCGATCGCGACCGCCCAGCACAAGCCGAACGTGTGGCTCGAACTGTCCGGCTGGTCGCCTCGCCGGATCGAGCCCAAACTGATCGAAGCCGTCCGACGACAGTTCGGCGACCGCACCTTGTTCGGAACCGATTACCCGTTCATCACTCCCGAACAGTGGATCTCTGCATGGTCGTCGCTCGAGCCACCACCAGATCCCTCGTTGACACGCAAGGTGTTGCACGACAATGCCGCCAGACTGCTTGGCCTCTGACGACCAATTGGCCTAGGTCGGGAGCAATGCCTTCATCTGCCGCTGGATGAGATGTGTCGCCTGCCTCGGCGCGATTCGGGACGCGATGTTCATCGCCACCGCGTCCTTGCCCACATAGATGTGCAGTTGGTCCCCGGCGATCCCGTCACAGATGATCCGGGCAGCATCCTCAGGCGTGGAGATCGGAAGCCGATAGTCCTGGGCGGATCCCACACCGGCGGGCACCTCCACTCCGGAGTTGGCGCTGATCTCGGTGTTCACGCCTCCCGGCATGACGACCGACACGCCGACGTTGGTATCTCGAAGCTCGGCGTAGAGCCCCTCAGTCATCAGCTTGACGGCTGCTTTGGAGGCCCCGTAGATGCTCTGACCCGGGACGGGCAGGAACCCGCCCATGCTCGACACGTTGGCGATGTGGCCCTGGGGGCGCTGGAGCAGATGTGGGAGATAGGCCTTCACCATGTTGAGCGTGCCGTAGAAATTCACGTTCATCACGCGTTCGATCGTCTCCCAGTCGAGGTCGTTGATCCGCTCGAACGGCTGCATGATCCCGGCGACATTGACCAGCCCGTCGACCGGTCCGAGCTCGCCGACGACGCGATCCAGCGACTCGGCGGTCGCTCCCCGATCGCTCACATCGAGCGGGAACGTCGCCAGCCGGTCTCCACCGGCGAGACCCCTGGTCCCCTCGAGGCCGTCTTCGCGCAGATCGAGCGCCGCCACCAGCGCACCTCGTCTGAGCAGTTCGAGCACGACCTGGCGGCCGATGCCATTCCCGCCACCTGTCACGACAAAGGTCTTCCCGTTGATCTCCACGATTTCCTCCCGCGTCGATCGGAAACCTATCCGATCTCGAACCTGAAGGCGATCTCGGAGTGCGAGCCCGAGCGACTACCTACGCCTGCGATCCGTGAATCCCTCCGAAGAGCCTCACCAGGCAGTCTCCCTCAGCCGAGCGCTTCGGTGATCTCGTCGAGGATTGCAGGGTCATCGATGGTCGCCGGCATCTTCCACTCCTCGCCATCGGCGATGCGGCGCATCGTCCCGCGCAGGATCTTCCCTGATCTCGTCTTGGGAAGCCGATCGACGACGAGAGCCTGCTTGAAGGCTGCGACCGGTCCGATCTGGTCACGGACCAGCTGAATCAACTCGTGGGTGATCTCTGCGCGGTCTCGGTCGACGCCGGACTTCAGGACCACGAAACCAACCGGAAGCTGCCCCTTGAGGGCGTCGGCGACACCGATGACTGCGCACTCGGCCACGTCGGGATGCCCCGCCAGCACCTCCTCCATCGCCCCCGTGGACAACCGATGCCCTGCCACATTGATGATGTCGTCGAGGCGACTCATGATCGACACGTAGCCGTCCTCGTCGATGTAGCCGGCATCGGCGGTGAGGTAGTACCCGTCGTAACGGCTGAGATAGGCGTCGACGAAGCGAGCGTCGGCTCCCCACAGTGTGAGCAGCGTGCCGGGCGGCATCGGCAGCTTGATGACGACCGCTCCGATCTCACCCCGCGGCAGCTCGTTGCCGTCTGCATCGAGCACCTTCACGTCGTAGCCGGGAACCGGCACGGTTGGCGAGCCCGGCTTCACCTCGAACACCTCGATGCCCATGGGGTTGGACGCCACCGGCCACCCCGTCTCGGTCTGCCACCAGTGATCGATGACCGGTACACCGAGACGATCTTCGGCCCAGTGCAACGTGTCGGGGTCGCATCGCTCACCGGCGAGGAACAGTGTGCGGAACGCCGACAGGTCGTACGGGGCCATGTACTTCCCCTCGGGATCGTCGCGCTTGATGGCCCGGAAGGCGGTCGGAGCGGTGAAGAGCACGGAGACGCCGTGTTGCGAGATCACCCGCCAGAAGGCTCCGGGGTCGGGCGTTCCGACCGGCTTCCCCTCGTAGAGCACGGTGGTGCAGCCCCAGAGCAGCGGCCCGTACACGATGTAGGAGTGCCCGACGACCCACCCGACGTCGGACGCCGCCCAATACACCTCACCCGGCTCGACGCCGTAGATGTTGCGCATGCTCCACGCCAACGCCACGGCATGACCCCCGTTGTCGCGCACCACACCCTTCGGCTGGCCGGTCGTTCCGGACGTGTACAGGATGTAGAGCGGGTCGGTGGCCGAGACCGGGACGCAGTCGACGGGCGATGCCGATCCGACGAGCTCGCCCCAGTCGTGGTCGTTGGGCCCCATGTCGGCGGAGAGTTGGGGGCGCTGGAGGATCACCGAGGCATCAGGGGTGTGACGAGCGAGTTCGATCGCTTCATCGAGCAGCGGTTTGTATGCCACGACCCGGCCGGGCTCGATCCCGCAGGAAGCCGTCAAGATCACCTTTGGTTGGGCGTCGTCGATCCGGGTGGCCAGTTCATTGGCGGCGAAGCCACCGAACACGACCGAGTGGATCGCCCCGATCCGGGCGCACGCCAGCATCGCCATCGCCGCCTCCGGCACCATCGGCATGTAGATGATCACCCGATCGCCCTGTTCGACACCGAGAGATCGAAGCGCACCGGCCAGGACCGCGACCTCGTGCGTCAGCTCGGCGTAGGTATAGGCACGGACCTGTCCGGTGACCGGGCTGTCGTAGATGAGGGCGGCCTGATCGCCGCGGCCGGCGGCGACGTGACGGTCGAGGGCGTTGAAACACGTGTTCATGCGGCCGTCGGAGAACCATCGGTAGAACGGCGGTGACGAGTCGTCGAGCATCACGGATGGGAAGACATCCCAGTCGATCGCCTCGGCCGCTTCACGCCAGAATCCCTCCGGATCGTCGAGCGAACGGGCGTAGACGTCTGCATAGGCCATCGATGACTCTCCTCGATCCGACTGCCGGCCCATGATGACATCGGCGTCGTTCCGTTGCCCCCGAATCCTGCGCCTTTGCTCGCTCGCCCACGTCGGCGGGACCGGGTCTGGTCAGACGGCGTGTGCCGCCAGGTCCTCCAGTGCGCAGACCTCCAGCGCTGCCTCATTGGTCGAAGCGAGGATCACCTTCGGCGCCATCCCGGCCTCGAGAGCCTGTTGCCACCGGGCGGCACACAGGCACCACCGATCGCCGGGCCTCAAGCCTTCGAATCCGTACATCGGCATCGGGGTCGACAGGTCGTTGCCGACCGACCTGGAGAACTCGAGGAACTCCTCGGTCACCTCGGCACAGACCACGTGACGACCATGGTCCTCTGGTCCGGTATTGCACGAGGCATCCCGATAGAAGCCGGTGAGCGGTTCGATCGAACACGGCATCAGTTCGTCACCCAGGACGTTTCGAGCCATTGCTACCTCCTGTACATCTGCGGTGTCGGGCTCGAGGGTAGGCACCGTCATCCGGGCAGTACCTCGAACCGGCCCCCCTGGAGGGGACGGAGGACGTCGAAGTGGCGACGATCGAGTGTGAGCACTCGACGCGTGTCATGTCGATCGGCCAGAACCACCAGTGATGCGTCGGCGAGACCGATCTCCTGATCCTGGTAGCTGTCGATCACGTCCCCGGCCGACCGCACATCGTCCTCGGCGAACTCGGCGATGATGTATGCGCCCCCCGAGAGCTCGGTCAGCGCAGCCAGCTCGGCGGCAACGGACACCCGCGTGGCAAGCAAGTAGTCGAGCTCGGCCATGACGAATGGCGACACGACGATCTGCCCCGATTCTCGTACAAGCGCTGCAACGGCGTTGTGGGCAGGTTCGGCGGCGTTGAAGAACGCCAGCAGGCCGCTTGTGTCAGCGATGATCACCGTTCACCGAATCCGGCGAGCAGCTCGTCGACACGGTCGGCGAACGGCTCCGCCTCGAACAACCCCCCACGAGGTTTCGGCCTGTCGACGAAGGCTGCGATGGCTGCGCGGATCACCTCCGCCTCCGAGCGACCGCTCCGGGCGGCTTCTCGCTCCACGGATCGTTTCATGTCGTCGGGGAGGTACAGCGTCGTCTTTCGTGTCACACCATATATGGTACCATATATGGTGCCATATATGGCATCGCTTGCTCAGGGCGCCAGGAGATGACCCTCGATCCGCACGGTTCCCGGCGATACCGGATTGAGGATGATGCCGATCGAGCCGTCCAATTCGGCGACGAGCGCAGCGAACGACCTCTGTTCCGGCGCTTCGACGTAGCCGGGGATGTGCTCGATCGACGTGTAGACCTCGACGCCGCCTGGCTGAGACGGTCCGATGTAGACGTCGCCAGCCATGAGCACCGTCACGAGGTCTTCCTTCGTCGCCCACCCGGTTGCGACCTTCTGTGCGAGGTCCTCGGCCCGGCTCAGCGGCTCGGGCATCCCCCGTTCGGCCGGCGTCGGTCGGAAGCGGTCGTTCGGCTGGTAGGTGTCGGTGATCTCCCCCGATTCGTCCACCCAATACGCACCTTTGATCGCCTCGGGCGGAACCTCTCCCATCGGATCGAATCCGGCTGCGATGGCGTACAGCCAGGTCCCCGGGTTGTTGGCGGCGTGACGACGCATCCCCTCGGTGACGAAAGGACGAGGCGGGTTGCGCCGCATCCGAGCCAGCCGGGCCTCCTGATCTTCGAGCGTCGCCACCTGGTCGCGGGCTGCCCGATCGAAGGTGTCGACGAGCCGGGGAGGGTCGGTGTCGTGTACGTAGATCCAGAGTCCGCCCGCCATGTCGAGCGCCATGCCACTCGGGGCCGCGTCTCGCCGAGCGCCGTTGACGCCGACCAGCCATCCATCTGGTTCGAGCTGCGCTCGAACGTCGTTGAGCGCGTGCCAGGCGCTCCACGCCGTCGCAGTGTGTACGCCGAGGGCGGACGTGAGTTCGACCGTGTATCCCGCCTCGTCGATCGACCAACGGAGCGTTGCCGATTGCGTCTGGTCGCCGCGGAACAGCTCGATGTCGTATTGGCCACTCATGGTGAATACCCCGGATTGGGAATGAACGGTCCCAACGTACCGTCCGGGAGCACTTCTCGTACCCCGCGCACATACCGCGTGTCGATTCCGCCGGGGAACGCCACCTCGAGTTCCGTCGCATACCGGTTGTGCGGAAGGGTTGCGTTGACGTCGATCCCACCTGGGGCGTCGATGTCGTATCGATACCGGGCACTCGGCCATCCCTGGAAGAGCATGTCGTCCATCGACGTGGACACGAATCCCGACGGCGTGTTGTTGTGAACGAAGTCGTCGAGGTCGAGACGGTCGGTGTTCTTCGGCCGGAATCCCTCTTCGAAGATCACATCCGGTGAGCGCCCGTCGGCTCGCCACAGCGGTTCGACGTCGGATCGCCACACCGGCGGAGGCGAGATGCGGTCGATGTCGACGGGGTCGGTTGCGACATCGTCCACGATCCGACGGATTCGAGACAAGTCGGTGAGATTGTCGGCCGCGTCGCCGACTCGATCGACGGCGCGCCCGAGATCGGCGGCGGTGTCGACGGCATCGATACCGCGTCGTCCGACGGTGGCCGCCGCTCCCCCACCGGCAGTTGCGATCGTGATCGCCAGATCCGGGACCAGCTGGCCGAGCGCACGAGCCGGGTTCTCGAGCCACATCTCCCAATTGGTGACGGCCCTGCCGAACTCGACCGGATGTGTGACCCCATAGGCAATACCGTTGCCCATGTCGACGATGTCGGACCAGTAGCCGTCGGGATCGATCATCGCCCGCGTCGGCGAGAGACTCCACGCCATCTCGGCCATGCCGGACACCCCGTCCCACACACCGAGGCCGAACTGTCCGACGGTCGACAGCGCACGGGAGAGGAAGCCCGGCTCGTCGGGTGCCAGCCTCCACGCCTCGTGCATGCGGTTGCGGGCATGTTCTGCGGCGTCGGCTACCGATGCCTGCGCCGCTGCGGCGATCCGCTCGGCTTCGGCGCGCTCCCACGCCCCGGGATCCGTCCTCGATGGTGGCGGAGACGCCGCCGTACCCTCCCGATCCGCTTCCGCGGCTTCGTTTCGCCAGGTCGCCCACTGCCACTCCCACCGTCGGGTCTGTTCGTTGCCCGCCCGGTACAAGTCGATGGCACGACGAGCTTCGGCGCGGGCGTCCCGTAGGGCATCGGCGTAGACAGCGACCGCGGCTGCCGCCTCGCCGAACGCACCGGCAGCCTCGCCCAGTCGCTGTGGAACGTCGGAGACGATCCCACCGAACGCCTCAGCGGCTTGGCCTTCCCATGCGCCGGCCTCGACGGCTCGGAGCCGCTCGGCCGCACTCGAAGCGGTGGTCGCCACTCTCGTCAATCCGGAGGTGAGCTCATCCATCGCCTCGGGTGAGCCGGGGATGACGGTGAACTCGGTGGCGGTTGCGAGTGTCATCCGCCCACACCGGAGGCGTCGGCCACGGCCTGGTCCGTTTCGAGGTAGGCGGCGGCGGCAGCCTCGAGCGCCGTTGCGATCTCTTCGAGATCGTCGGCGATGCGTCCGAAGCCGTAGTCCCATTCGCGGCAGAACTGCTCGATGGCGTCCGACATCGTCGGGTGACCGGCCTGTGGTGCCGAGGCGATCAGATCGGACTTCTGGCGGTTCCAGTCGCCGACGAACGTCAGCGTCTCGCGCAACGCCCTCGCCGTCTCCAGAAGCGATTCTGGTCTCACCCTGAACTGCACGTCGTATATCGTAATCTATCGTTGTATTTGCTGCAACAGCGAGCGGTGACGACTGTTCGGGCGGTGATGGCAAACGCCAGCAACGCACGACTCGACTCAGCAACGAGTCTGCGATCGCGCTCGCAGCACTGTCTGAGATCGTCTCAGGCGCATGTCGACGATTCGCACCTGCTCGCCGACTGCCCATCGCGGCGTTCGGGCGTATCCTCCCCGAGTGCCCTCAGACGTGTTCCGCCACAGCGCCACCAGCCCGCTCGACGTCGACGCGGTATGGACGCAACTCCAGAAGCCCGACAAATGGAAGGCGATGGGTGGGATCGACGAGATCCACGACCCCCGGATCGAAGAGGACCTCCTCAAAGGGTTCGCCTTCACATCCCGGATCGCCGGCACCGCCTACCGGGGGCGCGCCACCACCACCGAGGCCGTGCACCTCGAGAAAATGGTTGTAGACGTCGACACATCCGAGCTCAAAGCCGTCCTGACGGTGGAGCTCACCCCGATCGACGCCTCCACTCGGCTCGACGTCACGATGCGACTCTCATCGAAGAGCTTCCTCGCCTCGATGATGTGGGTGCTGATCGCCTCGACTGTCGGCTCGGGGCTCCCCGAACGGACCGCCGAGATGATCGACGCCTTCGACTGAACTCAGGGCTCCGAGCGACCGACCCGCAGTAGCATCGCACCACCACCGAGGAGCATGAGCGCCAAGGCGAACAAGCCCTGGGCTTCGAGACCGGTGAACGGCAGCTCGTCGAGTTCGACCGGTCCGGGCGGCTCGGTGGCCGGGGTCTCGGGCGCCGGCGCTTCGGGCGTAAGCGGTGGCGGCGGCGTGTTCCCCACGATCTCGTCGACGACGATCGTCAGCGGCCTGACCACGCAGGCGACCGGCGAACCATCGTCACACAGTTCGAGTTCGAGGACGAATGTGCCCGACACCGTTGCGATCCCGGTGAACGTGCCGTCGGGACTCAACGTGACACCGCTCGGCAGCACACCGGAGAGGATGGCGACGGAGACGGTGTCGCCGTCGGGGTCGACGAGCGGCAGCGGCCCGAGGGTTCCGCCGACGACGGTCGACAGCTCGGGCACGAAGCCCGTCTCGTAATCGGGTGGGTTGTTCCCGGGCGGTGGTGTGCCGCCGGTGACCAGACTCACAGTGATGGTCACGGTCGCAGTGTCACAGGCACCGGACGGGTCGCAGACGGTGTACGTGAAGCTGTCCGTTCCGGTGAAGCCGGCATCGGGCGTGTAGGTGACGGTTCCGCCGGCGCCGATCATCACGGTTCCATTGGCGGGCTGAACCACCGAGTCGACCGTCAGAGGATCGGAATCGGGGTCCGTGTCGTTGCCGAGCACGCTGATCGTTACGGGGCCGACCGTCATCGCCGAATCGTCGACTGCGTTCGGTGGGTCGTTCGGGTCGACGTAGCCGAAGTCGACACCGGTGACCGGGACTGCGCTCACGACGCTCACAACGGCCGTCGAGTCCGTACCCCCGTCGAAGTCTCCGGTGGCGGCGACCCCTGCAGGAAGGGTCGAGACCACGACTCTGACCTGATAGGAGCCCAAGTCGAGATCTGAGAACACATAGGGTCCGCCGGTCACGGCCGATCCGGCGAGCACGTCGTCCGGGGTGCCGAACGTGGCGTCCGTTCCCGCTTGGTACAGCTCGACGGTGACACCGCTGATGTCCGGCTCGCCGGGGTCGATGTCGACGTTCGAGTTGGTGTCGTCCCACACCTGACCGGTGATGGACCCGAGCACGCCGTCGTCGTCGAGGATCGTGGCCGTGCCTGGGTCGGTGGTGTCACCGACGGTGCCAGACACGACCGAAACCACGGCGATGACGAACGTCTCGTCGGGTTCGTCGACGGTGTCCGCCGTCGTCGGGAAGGTCGCCGTTGCCGAGGTCGATCCGGAGGGGATCGTCACGGTGACGGTGATGTTGGGGCGGTCCGAGTCGTCGGCGGTTCCTCCGGTGATCCCGAGTGTGATCGTGATGTCCTGCGATGACGGATTCGACAGGGTGATCGGGAACACGGCGTCCCCACCCTCGGTGACGGTCACGTCGTCGAGGACGATGCCCGGCGCCGAGTCATCGTCGACGATCGTGCCGGTGCCGATGTCGGAGGTGTCTCCCACAGGTCCGGCGTCGACCGAAACGACCGACACGGTGAGTGTCTCGTCTGATTCGTCGGTGGCGTCGGCGGTCGTCGGCACGGTCAACGTCGCCGTCGTGTCGCCGGCGGGGAAGGTGACGGCTGCGGTGACCGGGGTGTAGTCAGAGGGGTCGGCGGTCCCGTCGGTGGTCGCCAGCGTGACCGTTACGGTTTCGGTAGTCGATTCCGAGAGCGTGATCGTGAAGACGAGGTCTCCGCCCTCGGTCACCGAGACGTCACCGATCGATACCGCAGGAGTCGGCGCCGTGTCGTCGTCGATGATCGTGCCGGTTCCGACGTCGGAGATGTCGCCGACGGCGCCGCCGACGGTCGATGAGATTGACACGGTGAACGTCTCGTTGGGTTCGACGTCAGTGTCGTCGGTCGAGGGGACGGTCACTGTGCCGAGGGTCTCGCCGGGAGCGAAGGTCACATCGAACGACCCACTGCCGTAGTCGGCTGCGGATGCCGTTCCGTCGGTGGTGCCGACGGTGACGGTGATCGTCTCGGTTGACGGGTTCGACAGCGTCACGGAGAAGACCAGGCCGTCACCCTCCGTCGCCGAGGCATCGGCGACGAGCACAGACGGCGCCGGATCGTCGTCGACGATCGTCCCGGTCGCAGTGTCGGTCGTGTCGCCGAGTGTTCCGGACGCGCCGGTGATGGCGACGATGAACGTCTCGTCGGGTTCGTCCGTCGTGTCTTCGATCGTCGGCACGACGAACGTCACCGACGTCGCTCCGGTCGGGATGTCGACCGTGATCGTCGTCGCCGTGTAGTCGGAACCGGAGAGCGCAGAGCCGTCGGCCGTCGAAAGCGTGATGGTGACGTCGTCGATGGCCGGCGCGGTCAGACCAACGGTGAAGGTGGCAGTGCCTCCCTCGGAGACGGTGACATCGCCGACCACGACGTCGGGGATCGTCGCATCGTTGTCGAAGATCGTTCCCGTGGCGTCCCCGTCGGTGATGGTGACCGTGCCGGTGACGGATCCGATCGACGCTGTGAGCGTCTCAGCGGATTCCACGTCGACATCGTCCGTCGTGGGCACCGTGAAGCTCGCCGAGCTCGCCCCGGTCGGGATCGTGACGGTGAGTGTCGTGGCGGTGTAGTCGTCGCCTGCGATCGCTGTGTCGTCGGCCGTTGCGATGTCGAGCTGAATCGTGTCGATCGCGGGGATGTCGAGCGTGATCGGGAACACGAGGTCGCCACCTTCGGTGACGGAGGCGTCGCCGATGGAGACGTTCGGCACTGCCGGGAGGTCATCGTCAACGATGGTGCCCGTACCGACGTCGGTGGTGGCGCCGACCGCTCCGCCTGTCGTGGCAGTCACGGAGAGCGTGAATGTCTCGTCGGGTTCGTCGAGCGTGTCGTCGATCGACGGAACGCTCACCGATCCGGAGGTCGTCCCGGCTGGGAAGACGACATCGAAGCTGCCACCGGCGTAGTCGGCGCCGTCGGCGGTTCCGTTGCTGGTGATCACGGTGATGGTGATCGGCTCCGAAGAGGGGTTGGACAGGGTCACGGCAAACACCAGGGCGTCGCCTTCGGTTGCGGAGGCATCGTTGATCGTGACCGTCGGCGACTCGTCGTTGTCGACGATCGAGCCGGTCCCAGTGTCCGAGGTGTCTGCGACCGGGGCCCCGCTGGTGGAGGCGATCGATGCCGTCAGCGTCTCGGTAGGTTCATCGACGGCGTCATCGATCGTCGGCACCACCGCTGTTGCGGTGGTGGCTCCTGCGGGGATGGTGACCGAGATCGCGCCAGCCGGGTAGTCGGCGGTGGCGGTGGCGGTCACGTCGGCGAGCGACAGTTCGACGGTGATCGAGCTCGCAGCTGGATTGGAGAGGGTGAGCGGGAAGGTCAGGTCATCTCCCTCGGTGGTGGACGCGTCTCCGATCGTGATCGATGGGGCACCGTCGTCATCGGTGATCGTGCCGGTGCCGGTATCGGAGGTGTCACCGAGCGTGCCGGTCGATGAGGTGACCGAAAGGGTGAAGGTCTCGTTGGGTTCGTCGACGGTGTCCTCGATGCCGGCGATGGTGGCGGTGGCCGAGGTGTCTCCGGCAGCGAACGTCGCCGTGACGGCGCCTGCTGCGAAGTCCGCTCCGCCTGTCGCCGTGCCATCGGTGGGCGTGAGCACGACCTCGATCGTCTCGTAGGTCGGGTTGGACAGCGTCACGGTGAACACGAGGGCGTCGCCTTCGGCGGCAGTGACGTCGTCGATGGTGACGGACGGGGCGTCGTCGTCGGTGATGGTACCGGTACCCGTATCGGTTGCATCTCCGACGATCCCAGAGAGCACGCTGCCGACGGCGAGGTCGAAGGTCTCGGTCGGCTCGGCGACGCCGTCGTCGACGGTCGGCACCGGGACCGCAACGGAGGTGTCCCCTGCGGCGATGGTGACGGTGATCGGGTCGGCGTCGAAGTCGCTGCCACCCGTGGCGGTTCCGCTGCTGGGTTGGAGTACGAGCACCGTGTCGGTGGTCGAGGGGTTCGAGAGCGTCACGGTGAATGTGGCAGGGTCACCCTCGACGGCAGCTGCGTCGGAGATCGTCACCGAAGGGGCGTCGTCGTCGGTGATGGTACCGATGCCGGTCTCGCCGGTCGGATCGACCACGTCACCTGCAACCACTCCGGTGATGGCGAGCGACATGGATTCGGGAGCCTCGCCGGTCGAGTCCTCGACAGTCGGCACGGTGACCGTGGCGCTCGTCGAGCCTGCGGGAATGGTGAGGGTGGTCGTGACGGCCGTGTAGTCGTCGGCCTCGACTGCAGTCCCATCTGATGTGGACACCGAGAGCGTGATGTCGGAGGACGACGGATTGCTGAGCGTGACGGCGAACTCCAGCGCGTCACCCTCGGTGGCGGAGGCGTTGGAGACGGCTGCGGCGGGAGCGGCGTCGTCGTCGACGATCGTTCCTACCGCCGTGTCGGATGTGTCTCCGGGATTCCCGGACAGAACGGCGCTCACCCCGACGCCGAAGGTTTCGTCGGTCTCGTCCAGCGAGTCCTCGAGCGTCGGCACGTCGAAGGTGGCCGATGAGGCGCCGGCCGGAATGGTCACCGTCACGGGGCTCAGATCCAGATCGCCGACACCGGCCGTTCCGACCGTCGGGGTGATCTGCAGGACGATGTCGTCAGATGAGGGATTGGACAGCGTGATGGTGAACGTCGCTGGATCGCCTTCGGTCGCGATCGCATCGGCGATCGTGACCGAAGGCGCCGGATCGTCGTCTGTGATCGTTCCCAAGCCGGTATCGGAGGAGTCGGCGACGAAGCCGGAGTCGACGGAGAGAACCGAAACGGTGAGTGTCTCATCAGGCTCGTCTGTGGAGTCATCGGTGGTCGGGACCACGAAGGTGGCAGTCAGGTCGCCGGCGGGGATCGTGACCTGGGCGCTCGTCCCTGGATAGTCGGCCGGCGCGACTGCCGTCACGTCGGTGGTGGCGAGCGTGACGATTGTGTCCACGGAGGACGCGTTCGTGAGTTCGACGGTGAACTCGAGGTTCGTACCTTCCGTGACCGTGGCGTCGCCGATGGCCACGTCGGGTGTGTCGTCGTCCGTGATGGTGCCGGTGCCGGTGTCAGACGTGTCACCGACCGTGCCGGTCGAGGCAGTGACGGCGAGCGTCAGGGTCTCGTCCGGTTCGGCGACAGTATCTGCGGTGGTCGGGACCGTGACGGTCGCAGCCATCGCACCGGGATCGAATGTGACGGTGACGGTGGTCGCCTGGTAGTCGGCTGGTGCGTTGGCGGTCGCATCCGAGGTGCTGACCGTGACCGTCACGGTTTCCGCCGAGGCCGCCGTCAGTCCGACGTCGAAGACGAGGTTCCCGCCTTCGGTGATCGTCGCATCGCCGATCACGACGTCGGGGGTCGCATCGTCATCGGTGATGGTGCCGGTACCGGTGTCGGTGGCGTCGCCAACGGTGCCAGACACGACGGTCGCAGAGACGAGGAAGGTCTCGTCGAGTTCGTCCAGGGCGTCTGCTGCGGTCACCACGGTGAATGCCGCGACTGTGGCACCGGCAGGGAAGGTCACTTGTGTCGTGGTTGTGGTGTAGTCGACACCGGCCGTCGCGGTGATGTCGGAGGTCGTGAGCTCGACGGTGATGTCGGTGCTGGAGGCGTTGGTCAACGTGACGTCGAAGGTGAGGGTGCTGCCCTCGACATCAGCTGCGTCGCCGATCATCAGCGTCGGGGCGGCGTCGTCGTCCAGGATCGTGCCGATCGCGGTGTCACTGGTGTCACCGACTGGGCCGGTGCTGGCAGAGACAGAGACGGTCAGGGTCTCGTCGAGTTCGTCGATCGTGTCCGCAACCGTTCCCACTGTGAACGTCGCAGCGGTGTCGCCGGCGGCGAAGGTCAGCGTCGACGTGGTGGCCGGGTAGTCGCCGGGCTCGGTGGCCGTGCCGTCAGCCGTGGCGAGTGTGACGGTGATGTCCGCTGCTGCCGGGTTGGACAGCGTGACATCGAAGGCCAGAATTCCGCCTTCGGTGACGGTCGCATCGGAGATGGTGACGGAGGGCGCGCCGTCGTCGTCCAGGATCGTGGCCACGGCTGTGTCGCTGGTGTCACCGACGGTTCCGGTGGTTGCCGTGATCGAGAGGTCGATGGTCTCGTCGATCTCGTCGAGAAGATCGTCGCCGGTCGGAATGTCGAAGGTGGTGACCGTGGTGCCAGCCGGGAAGGTCACGACATAGGGGCCGCTCGTATAGTCGGTGCCGGCCGTGGCGGTTCCGTCGGCGGTCGAGATCGTGACCGTGATCGGCTCAGACGAGGGATTCCCGAGCGTGACCGTCACGGTGATGCTCGATCCTTCGGTGGCGGAGGCGTCGACGATCGTGACGTCGGGGGCAGGATCGTCGTCGACGATCGTGCCGACGCCGGTGTCGGAGGTGTCACCGACGGTGCCGGTGGAACTCGTGACCGCCAGTGTGAGCGTTTCGTCGGGTTCGTCGGTGGTGTCCGACGTCGTCGGCACCGTCACTGTTGCCGTAGTCGCTCCCGGGGAGAAGACGACGGTTGTCGCGACGGGGGTGTAGTCGACGCCGCCGGTGGCGGTTGCATCGCTGGTGGCGAGGTCGAGCGTGACGACGGAGCCGGATGCCCCGGTCAGGCTCACGGTGAACACGAGGTTTCCGCCTTCGGTGACCGAGACATCTCCGATCACGACAGCAGGCGTTCCCTCGTCGTCGACGATCGTGCCGGTGCCGGTGTCGGAGGTGTCACCGGCCGCGCCCGTGGTGCCCGTGACCGACACGCTCAACGTCTCGTCGGGCTCGTCGACGGCGTCGTCGGTGGTCAGGACGGTGAAGGTTGCCGCAGTCACTCCAGGAGCAAAGGTGACGGTGCCGGTGGTCGACGTGTAGTCGTCACCTGCGACAGCGGTGCCGTCGGCAGTCGCCAGATCCACCGTGATGGTTCCGCTCGACGCGTTGGACAGGGTCACGTCGAACACCAGGTCGCCGCCCTCGGTGACGCTCACGTCGCCGATCACGACCGCCGGTGCATCGTCGTCGTCGACGATCGTGCCGGTGCCGGTGTCGGACGTGTCACCGACCGTGCCCGTCGTGCCCGTGACCGACACGGTCAACGTCTCGTCCGACTCGTCGACGTTGTCGCTGGTGGTCGGGACAGTGAAGATCGCCGCCGTCACGCCCGGAGCGAACGAGACGGTGCCGGTCGTGGCGCTGTAGTCGTCGCCTGCAAGAGCGGTGCCGTCGGCGGTGGTGAGATCGACCGTGATCGTGCTCGCAGACGGGCTGCTGAGCGAGACATCGAACACCAGATCGCCGCCCTCGATGATGCTCACGTCGCCGATCACCACGGCGGGTGCATCGTCGTCGTCGACGATCGTGCCGGTGCCGGTGTCGGAGGCGTCACCGACCGTGCCCGTCGTGCCCGTGACCGACACGGTCAACGTCTCGTCGGGCTCGTCGACGTTGTCGCTGGTGGTCGAGACCGTGAAGGTTGCTGCCGTCACGCCCGGAGCGAACGTGATGGTGCCGGTGGTCGATGTGTAGTCGTCGCCTGCGGCGGCAGTGCCGTCTGCAGTCGCCAGATCCACCGTGATGGTTCCGCTCGACGCGTTGGACAGGGTCACGTCGAACACCAGGTCGCCGCCTTCGGTGACGCTCACATCACTGATCGAAACAGCGGGTGCATCGTCGTCGTCGACGATGGTCCCGGTGCCGGTGTCGGCGATCGATCCGGTGGTGCCGGTGGCGGACAAGGCGGAGACCGTCAGGGTCTCGTCGGGCTCGTCGGTCGTGTCCTCGAGTGTCGGGACCGTGAACGTCGCCGACGTCTCGCCTGGCAAGAAGGTGACCGTGTCGGTGGTCGCGGTGTAGTCGTCACCTGCGACCGCGGTCCCGTTCGTTGTGGTGAGGTCGACGGCGATCGTGCTCGCAGAAGGATTGGTGAGCGTGACGGTGAAGGCGAGATCGCCGCCCTCGGTGATGGTGGCATCGTCGACGAGCACGTCGGGATCTGCGTCGTCGTCTTCGATGGTGCCAGTGGCCGTGTCGCTCGTGTCACCGACGGTTCCCGTCGCACCGGCGATCGCCAGCGTGAACATCTCGTCAGACTCGGCGATGACATCCTCGATCGTGGAGACGGTGAGCGTGGCGGTGGTGTCGCCGGCGGGGATGGTCACGGTGTAGGGACCGGCGGCGAAGTCGGTTGCCTCGACCGCGGTCACATCGGTGGCGACGACGGTGAGTTCGATGTCGCCCGACGACGGGTTCGTCAACGACACGTCGAACACCAGATCCCCACCCTCGATGATGATTGCGTCGTCGATGGTGACCGTCGGGGCGGCGTCGTCGTCTTCGATGGTTCCGGTGCCGGTGTCGCTGATGTCACCGATGGTGCCGGTCGAACCGGTCGCCGACACCGTCAACGTCTCATCGGGCTCGTCGGCGGTGTCCGAGGTGGTGGGGACAGTGAACGTCGCGGTGGTCACGCCCGCAGCGAACGTCACGGTGCCGGTCGTCGAGGTGTAATCATCGCCCGCCACGGCCGTTCCATCGGCGGTGGCGAAATCGACCGTGATCGTCCCACCCGACGGGCCGGTCAACGACACGTCGAACACCAGATCCCCACCCTCGTTCACACTCACGTCACCGATCACCAGATCCGGCGTCGCATCATCATCGAGAATCGATCCCGTACCGGTGTCTGACGTGTCGCCCACGGGCCCGGTCGAAGCGTCGATGGAGACGGTCAGGGTCTCGTCCGGCTCGTCGAGGAGATCGCCGAGCGTCGAGACGGTGAACGTTCCTGACACGACACCCGGAGCGAACGTCACGGTGCCGGTCGTCGACGTGTAGTCGTCACCGGCGACAGCGGTGACATTGGCGGTGCGCAGGTCCAGTTCGATGGTGGACGAGGACGGGTTCGAAAGGGTGACATCGAAGGTCAGATTCCCACCTTCGGTGACCGAGGCGTCGTCGATGGTGACCGTCGGGGCGGCGTCGTCGTCTTCGATGGTTCCGGTGCCGGTGTCGCTGATGTCACCGATGGTGCCGGTCGAACCGGTCGCCGACACCGTCAACGTCTCATCGGGCTCGTCGGCGGTGTCATCGGTGGTGGGGACCGTGAACGTCGCGGTGGTCACGCCCGGAGCGAACGTCACGGTGCCGGTCGTCGACGTGTAATCATCGCCCGCCACGGCCGTTCCATCGGCGGTGGCGAGATCGACCGTGATCGTCCCACCCGACGGGCCGGTCAACGACACGTCGAACACCAGATCCCCACCCTCGTTCACACTCACGTCACCGATCACCAGAACTGGTGTGGGATCGTCATCGATGATCGTGCCGGTGCCCGTGTCGCCGATGTCACCGATGGTGCCGGTAGAGCCGGTTGCAGACAAGATGAGCGACTCGCCGAGTTCGTCGAGGAGATCGTCCAGCGTCGAGACGGTGAACGTTCCTGACACGACACCCGGGGCGAAGGTCACCGTGCCGCTGGTGGCGGTGTAGTCGTCACCGGCGATGGCCGATACGTCGCCTGTGGCGAGATCGACCGTGATCGTCCCACCCGACGGGCCAGTCAACGACACGTCGAACACGAGATTGCCACCCTCGGTCACACTCACGTCACCGATCACCAGATCCGGCGTCGCATCGTCGTCTTCGATGGTTCCGGTGCCGGTGTCGCTGATGTCACCGATCGTTCCGGTCGAACCGGTCGCCGACACCGTCAACGTCTCATCGGGCTCGTCGGCGGTGTCATCGGTGGTGGGGACCGTGAACGTCGCGGTGGTCACGCCCGGAGCGAACGTCACGGTGCCGGTCGTCGACGTGTAATCATCGCCCGCCACGGCCGTTCCATCGGCGGTGGCGAAATCGACCGTGATCGTCCCACCCGACGGGCCGGTCAACGACACGTCGAACACCAGATCCCCACCCTCGGTCACACTCACGTCACCGATCACCAGATCCGGCGTCGCATCATCATCGAGAATCGTCCCCGTCGCAGTGTCCGAGGTGTCACCGACGGTGCCGATCACGAATCCGACACCGACGGTCAGGGTCTCGTCCGGCTCGTCGACCAGATCGTCGAACGTCGGCACAACCGCGGTTGCGCTCGTTGCTCCGGGCAGGAATGTGACGTTGACGGAAGACCCGTCGTAGTCGTCACCGGCGTCGGCCGTGACTCCCGTCGAGGTGATCGTCAAGACGATGGTCGCCGAAGACGGGTTCGACAGGTCGATGTCGAACCGTAGGTCCCCGCTTTCGGTCACGATGGCATCGGAGATCGTCACCGTCGGTGCCGGATCGTCGTCGATGATCGTGCCGGTGCCGGTGTCGGTGGTGCCGCCGACGGCGCCGCCCGAGGTCGACGTGACCGAGAGCGTGAAGGTCTCCGACGGTTCGTCGATGGTGTCCTCGGCAGTTCCGATGATGAGCGTTCCGGACGTTGCTCCGGCGGGGATGGTGATCGAGTACGGACCGTCGGTGTAGTCGGATCCCGCGGTCGCTTCGACGTCCGTGGCGTTCAGAACGATGGTGATGTCTTCGGCGGACGGGTTGGACAGTGAGACGGTGAACGAGAGGTTGTCGCCTTCCGTGGCGGACGCATCTGAGATCGTGATTGCGGGCGCGGCATCGTTGTCGACGATCGTGCCGGTGCCGGTGTCGGTCGTGTCGCCGAGCGGAGTAGAGGAGGAGGCGACGGATAGCGTCAGCGTCTCGTCGGGTTCGTCGGTCGAGTCGTCGGTGGTGGGAACGGTGACCGTCGCTGTCGTGTCGCCCGGGTCGAAGGTGATCGTGACGGAGGTGGCTGGGTAGTCGTCGCCGGCTGTGGCTGAACCGTCGGCCGTGGAGAACGTGACTTCGATCGGTGCGCTGAAGGTGCGGGACAGGCTGACACCGAACTCGAGATCGCCGCCTTCGGTGACCGTGGCGTCGCCGATGACGACGTCGGGTGCCGGCGTCACGGTGATGGTGACCGCTTCGGTGACCGACGAGCCGTTGCCGTCGCTGACGGTGTAGGTGAAGGTGTCGGTTCCGGTGAAACCGGTGGCCGGGGTGTAGGTGAACGAGCCGTCGGGGTCGACCGAGACGGTGCCGCCGCCGGTCGATGTCGCGTCGAACGCGACGACGGTGAGCGTGTCGTTGGTGTCGGGGTCGGAGTCGTTGGCGAGGACGCCCGCTGCCGGGACGGTGAGCGCCTGCCCTTCGTCGACGGTGTAGCTGTCGGGGTTGGCGTCGATCGGATCGTTCACGCCGTTGATGGTGATCGTTACGGTGGCGGTCCCGGTGAGGCCACCCGGATCGACCGCCGAGTAGTCGAAGCTGACAGTCGTGGACTCGCCGACGGCCAGCGACTCGAACGCGCCGGCGGGATCGAAGGTCACGGCGCCGTCGGATCCGACCGTCAGATCACCGTCGATGGTGTCGGTCACGGGTTGCACGCTGAGCGTGTCACCGTCGGGATCCGTGTCGTTCGACAGGATGCCGGGCGCAGGGATCGTCAGCACGGTGTCCTCGTCGGTCTCGGCGGTGTCATTCGTGGGCTCGGGGGGGTTGAGGACGTCGACCGATGCCGAGGCCGTCACCTGATCGATCGCATCGCCCCCAGCGTCGGTGCCCGTGATGGTCACCGTGTTGACGAGAGGGTCAGGATCACCGGATTGCACGGAGTACGTGCCGACGTAACTCCAGGTCTCGCCGCCGTCCAACAGTCCGTCGCCGTCGGTGTCACCGCCGTCGAGGGTCAGCGAGACCAGCGGATCGGTCACAACGACGTTCACGGGAGTGCCGTCAGTGGCGGGAAGATGGAACACGTCGACGGTGTACACGATCGGGTCACCTGGGCCGGCCGACGATGGCGCTGCGGACTTCGTCGCACCCAGCAGCGGATTGAAGTCGGCGTCCAGTGTGACGGAAGTCCCGACGGGTCCCTGGAGGTTCGTCGCCACGGTGGCAGCATTCGTGAACTCGTCGACGGATCCATCGAGCGCATCGATGTCGACCACGTACGTGACCGTCATCGTGTCACCTGGCAACAGCGTGTAGCCGTCGAGCGCAGAGATCAGATTCGGAGGCGTGCCGTCGACGAGATCGGGGTTCGCTCCGCCGGGTGCGTTGTCTCGCGTGCCGGCACCGGTGGAGGCGTCGATCGAGATGTTGTCGAAACGGAACACGTCGTTGGAACTCGATGTGCCGTTGGTGATCCGGAACCGCAATGCGGAGTTCGCCGCAAACGGACCGGTCAGTGTCGCAGAGAATGTTCCGGCCACGTCGTTCTGGTAGTTGGCGATCGTCGAGAAGTTGGAACCGTCGGCAGCGAATTCGACGGCCACCCGGTCGCTGTTCCCGTTTGAGCCGTCCGTGCCGATGGTATAGGTGAGGGTTGCCGAGGAGACGGACGAGAGGTCGATTCGCCGAACGAGCGCAGGACTGGACACGCCCGACGAGAATGCCCGGTCCAGTTCGAGCCCGCCGGCGCCCACCGTGAGATTGCCGGTCGATGGGCCGGCGCCTCCGACCGCTTCGTTCTGCTCGAACCAGCTGCCGGCCCAGCCGGTGCCTCCGTCGTACGTCCCCGAGTCGAGGTTGTCCGACGCGGCGACACCGGTCGAACCTCCGGACACCACGGTCGACTCGGCCCTGTACGTGACGCCTCCGGGCAGCACGTCCTGCACGATCAGATCCCGCTGGACATCGGTCGAGTTGTTGGTGATCTCGAGAGTGTATGTGACCGTGTCGCCACCGGAGACCGGGCCGGCAGTATCGGCACGTTTGACGATCGACACGTCTGGCAGGACGGCGTACCCGAAGTCGTTGCCCGAGTCGGACGACCCGTAGCCGGAGAAGGCCGCCGACTGTACGAGTGTCGTGGTCGCAGAGTACCCGCTCGGGGTGTCCGCCACGATCACGAAACCGCCGGTCGCCGCAACCGTGAACGAGTACGTGCCCGAGGCGCCAGTCGTCACCGTGTCGACAGTCCGCTCACCGGGATCGGCGATCCCATCGCCATCGGTGTCGCGGATCAGTCTGATCGTCACACCCGCAACGCCCGCCTCGCCGGCATCCTGGGCGCCGTCACCATCCAGGTCGGCAAACGCAGTGCCGTTGATCACATTCGTGCCGACGTCCTCACAGGCAATGGACTCGTAGTCGCCGTAGGTGAGCCCGCCGAGGACGGTGGCCGCTCCCGTCCATTTCGAGAAGGTCACAATGCGCCCGTTGGGTCGGGCCGCTCCGGTGGTCCCGATGAGGGTCCCGTCCTGCTGGACGCTCAGTCCCTCGACGTCAGACGCGCCGGTCGTGGCGCCGACGTCGATCACCGCGCCATCAGCGTCGATGATGACGATGTGATCGCCGCTGCCTCCGGAGTTGACCACTGCATAGAGCAGCGCCGTGACCGGATCGAACGCCAGGTCGTCGATGTCGCCCCCGAGGCCGGCGGCCGCCGAGTCGATCGTCAGGTTGAAGGTCGCTGCTCCGGTTGTGGGATCGATGATCACCAGGGCGTCGTTGCCCGATTGCCGAGCGGCCCCATAGACCGTTCCGGTGAAGGGGTCGATGGTCAGACCGTCGATGTCGGCGAAGCCCGTCGGACCGATCGCGGTGAACGCTCCGGTCGACTGGTTGATTGTTCCGAATGTCCCGGCGTCGGCTGCGAAGAGCGTCCCGTCGAACGGGCTGCGAGCGATTGCCTCGATGGCCGACGTCCCAGTCGCCCCCCTCGCGGTCTCGGTCGTGGACGCGAGATCAAATGACGTCAGGAGATCTCCACCACCCGTGAACGGGCTGCCGTTGTCGGCAACGAGGAAGCATGTACCGACATTCGGGAGAGCGGACGCCGGCAGCGCCGGCCCTCCGATGACGAGCGCCGGCACGGACCCAGCCACCGTGAGCAACGCTGCGAGCCCGGCACGAGCCTTGTCGCGCCACCATTGGCGGCTGAACAGCGGCACGGGCAGGGCTCGAGGGTCGGCGTTCGTCGAAGATGCTGAGTTCATGGGGGCGACTCGTGGATTGGTTACTTGATTCATCGTCACGGGATGGGGCCACTTGAGAAGGATCGACGATGCGCCAGGAGTGACTAGTTACACGATTCAGCACCACAAACGGCGGAGCGTACGAGCCCGAGCACCACCGGTTCGTGCAGCAGCGCGCCCTTCGACGCCGGCACCCCGAAGAACTCTCGACTGGAGTTTCCCGACGGTTTCGTTCCTCGAGAGATCTGCGACAGATCTATGTCGTTGCATGGAAACTGAACCCACACGGGGTTCGGAGATCTGAAGGAGGATCATCCATGAGGAGAGCAAGGATTCTGATTGCGCTGGTCGGAGCGGCGGCTCTGACGATGGCAGCGATCGCACCGGCGTCCGCCGACAGCGCGGCGACCTACACGGTGACCATCACCAACCTGACCGACGGCCAGCCGTTCACTCCACCGCTCGTCGCCAGCCACCGACCTGCCGTCGACCTGTACGAGGTCGGTGAGCCCGCGTCGGAGGCGATCAAGGAGATCGCCGAGAACGGCAATCTGGGACCGGCTGTGGCATTCGCCACGGAGAGTAGGGCTGCGAAGCACATCGCCGACGCCGTCGTGGCACTCCCCTCGGAGGGGCCTCCGGTGATCCTCCCCGGGCAGAGCCGGACGTTCACGCTGACGTCGTCGAACGGCGCGAATCTGGTCTCGTGGGCGTCGATGCTCGTCTGCACGAACGACGGGTTCACGGGGATCGACTCGGTGAGGCTCCCGAAGCAGGTCGGGGACACCATCTCGTTGACGGCCAACGCCTACGACGCCAGCGCCCGGCCGATCGTGCCGCTGTACAGCACCTCGGCGGGGTCCCGGGGCCGGGGACCTGCCAGTCGGGCGACGATGTAGACCCGCCGGCGCTTCTGCGGGAAGCCGTAGTCCGCGGCGTTGACCATCCGCCACTCGACCTCGTAGCCCAGGTTGCCCAGGGTCGCGAGCATGATGGCAAAGTCGCGCCCGCGCTGGCTCGCGGGTGACTTCAGCAGCCGATCCACGTTCTCCAGGAACACGAACGGCGGGCGCTTCATCGTGAGGATGCGGTGAATCTGCCACCACAGGACGCCCTTCTTGCCCTCCAGGCCCAGCGCTTGGTTCAGCGTCTTCGCCACCGAGTAGTCCTGGCAGTTGTGGACCACGCAGCCGTCGGCGAGGTAGGACTCGTCCTCCTCGACGGAGATGTTGTAGACGGTCGCCCCCGGCGCCGGCGTGACCGACCGGACCAGCTTCCATCCGTAGTTGCCCTCGATGAAGGCCGACCGATTGCGCGGAGGCACCACCAGCTGGTACTGCTTCTGCTGCCCCACGATCCGGCCCTCGATGGTCGTGGTCGCCGGGACGGTGGCCTCGTGGATGCTGGCGACGACACCGAACGCCTTCTGCACCAGCAGGGCCAGGCCCAGTGCAAGTGACCGACTGACCGTGGTCGCCTTCCAGCCCTCCTGCCACGGATGGCCATCGCCCGTCGCGTACCCGTCCAGGAGCGCAGCGGCCTGCTCGCGCTCGATGCCGTACAGCCAAGCGGGGATTCGCTTGCCGGCGGCCCCATGGCCGAAGTCGACCAGCCAATCGTGCAGCTCGGATCGCGTGATGTGGAACTTCACGACCGTGCGCTCGCGCGAGGGCGTGCAGGGGTAGACGGCTCGGATGCGGCGCTCCACCTCGTCCGCCTCGTGTGCGCCCGCGGCGATCACGACCCGTCCCTTGCCGTTGGCCGTCACCCGCCACCCGTCGGCCAGGTAGCGGCCGACGAGCCAGTAGAAGGCAGCGCTGCGGTCGGTATCCACCGGGGGCTCGGGATGCTCGACCGGGTAGACCTGGCTGACGAACACCGACGTGTCGATCTGGCCGGCCTCGATCCACCGGGGCTCGTCGAACGTGCGGACGGAGCGGCGCTGGGAGTTGTCCCAGCGATGTCCACGGCGGCGAGCCCAGAACGGATGCTCGTCAGTGGTGTGGATATCCGGGAAGCCTTGGCCGCGGAGCACGAGCGTGGACTCGGCCTCTCGGGACATCACCGCCGTGGCGCGCCGCCATCGGCCCAGATGGGTCAAGACCCTGTCGCCGACCACCAGCTGCTCGATGGGCCGGTAGCCGGACTCGGTCAGGATGGCGGTCCCGGCCGTGAAGCAGGGGAAGCCGCCGACGAGCACTTCGTGGTCGGGAATCTCGAACTCGCCCCTCTCGGCGAGGTCCATCACCCGCTCGATGTCCTCGTTGCCGCGCTTGGGGGCGGCCGCATGGTCCCCGTTGAAGCGGGCCACGTAGGCGTCCCACGCGTGCTGGGCGGCCGTCCCTGGCCTCCCACTGGTTCGCCCAGATCGTCCGAAGCCGTGCGGCTCCATCCCCAGCCGGAACCCGCCGACCCCGGCGAAGAGTTCCACGACGCGAGGCTTGGCGGCAGTGCGAGGATCCGAACCCATGAGCGGGATCATAGCCGATCCCGGGCATGGGATCAAGGCCTGGTGCAGTGGCATCTGGGCGGGTAAGCTGGCCCGATGGTGGGCATCGATGCCGAAGGCCGCCGCATCGCCTTCGACCAACTGGACGAGGCGGACCTCGTCGTCGATGCCACCTATGAGGGCGGTGTCAAGGGCAACGCCGGTGACGACCGACTGCATCGCCTCCTTCGCTGCGGCATAGGGGGCGGGTTCCGCTCACGCTTGAACGCGACCAAGTCCGGGTACCAACTCGTCGTGCTCTACTCGGACCTGTCTGACAATGACTGGCCCGACGTCCTCGATTTTAGAGCTCGGTCGATTCACTCCTACGGCGACAACAAACACCCGGGGCGGGAGCTTCACCGGACGAAGCGAGGCGGCAACCGCCTCCTCGCTTCAGTCTTTGAGGACCTACACCTCGGTCGTCGGTCACGCATTCCGCCGTTCCTGCTGTTCACCAAGGGCCTGAGAGGTCGCGACGTCGTGTTCCGAGGGCTGGCAGTCCCGGGCGCAGCAGGCCTTCCCTCGACGGGAACTACCCGCAGCCGTCTGGCGTTCCGACTCGGGGAACGGTTCCAGACGATATCGGGCCGTATTCACGGTCCTCGATGTGGCGGTCGTCCCCAGAACATGGAATCAAGGAGCTCATGTCGGACGTCCCTATGGCTCCAAGTGCCCCTACCCCCTGGAAGCAGTTCCAGCGCTCCGGTACCTATAGGGCGCTCCGTGCGCCAAAGACGAAGCCTCGCTCTCGTGTGGCGCAACTACCACTGGCCAATGACCGCCAGATGGTCCAGGCGATACTCGACCGATTTAGGGACCGACCCCATGCCTTCGAGACTTGTGCTGCTCGGATATGGCAACTCCATGCCGAACGAGTTGACTATGTGACAACGCGGCCATCCAGGGATGGTCGGTCGAGATGCCTACGGCAACCTGTTCGTGGGACCTGAGTCTGACCCGATAAGATGGACTTCGTCCTTGAGGCGAAGCTGTACGACATGCGTCATGCAGTCGGCGTCCGGGAGCTGGCGCGGCTTATCTCACGAATCAGGAACCGAATGTTCGGCATTCTGGTGACGACATCATTTCTGCACGAACAGGCGTATCAGGAACTGAAGTCCGATGGCCACCCGATCATCGTGATTTCAGGCCGCGATATCGTCGATATCCTGAGGGCGAAGGGCATCGGTGATGTTCGGGCAGTGAATGACTGGTTGTCGCGCGAGTTCGACCAGGACGACGAGGCCGAGGCGATCGCCCCTCCCTACGAGCTCGCGCCCCGCGCCAGGCGCGAAGCCGCCTAGATTGGCAGGCCGAGGAACACCTGAGGGCGCAGGGTGGCGTTGGCCTCCACCGACCCATCGAGGACGTAGATTCGCGGGTCGCGCGCGAACCCGTGGACCCGGTAGAGGGAGTATGCCTCCGGTCGGAGGGAGGAGAACTGACCTCCCATCGGGTGATGTAGAACGGCGTCCGAGCTCCGTAGTTGGTGGTCTTGACCTCGATCAGGCGCTCGCGTCCGTCCGGGAAGAAGCCGGCGACGTCGTACCCCGTGCCATCACCGACCTCTCGCGCCGTCCACTCGACCCGCTGTGCCAGGTCAAGACGGCCGGGCCCGTTCGAGTTCGGCACGCTCAAGGGCGACCACCCACTCCTCGCCCGCGTTGCCCAGCTCCTTGGTCTGGAAGTCGCTTCAGGGCGGATACGGGGCCCGACGGTCAGGCTGACCGACGAGCGACCCGCCGATTCGTGCTCGGCCCTGACGGTGGCGGGAGCCACCAACACGTCGGTGGTCGCGAGTCGCGGACCTGCGCGCGCGAATAAGCGCGCTGGACTCGACGCCGTGAGCGCATCGGAGAGCCATGGTTGCTGGAATCCAGCCGCCGCATCACCGTCCGGCGCAGGTCCGGTTGGTAGTTCGACTGCGGCTTGTAGCCGTCGATCCATGGCTGCTCCAAGCTCATCCAGGATGGCGCTGACGTTGCTGAACTTGTACCTCGATCGCGGCATGGGAGCGGGCCGGCACCTGACGGGAGCCGGCGGACGACGTCGACCTTGGTGTAGCGCTGGCCGCGTTGTTCCATGGCGAGCATCTCGACATAAGCGCCGACCGTCGCCTCGACCTCGCACTGGGTCCACGGTTTGCCAGTGACTGCCCGCCCGCGAACTGGTCCATGCCGCCTCCTCCGCGCCGCGAGTAATCTCGTCGGAGAGTACCTGGCTTGCGGCTGTGGGAGCCCCTGGACCACCACCAGGCTACGATCGGGTCGTGGACCCGCTGACCATCCTTGAGACCCACGGCCCGTACCTGTCCGAGAGGACGAAGCAGTGATCGAGGCTCGGCTCGCAGCGGACGCGGACATCGCGGACCTGGCGTTCCGAACGTGCCTCTGCGGCGCCCGACTCGACGGGTTCGACGCGTACCACGCGCACCTGGTCCAGGCCTTCGCCACGGCGCCGGGCGAGATGGGAGGCTCATTCCGCCTCCTGCCTGCCCGACAGCGCGACCAGCTCGCTCGATCCGCCCTGGCACGAAGTGCGGGAGCCGGTCCGCCCAGGCCTCCGCGGAGCGGACCGGGCAAGAGGAACTCGTGCCCCACGGGCTCTCATCCGGGTACCGCTGGAGCTACTCGTGGTGGGGCTCGTAGAGGGGGTGGCGGGGCGGTTGTTGCGCCGGGCGCACGAGGAAAGGAAACAGTCGGCCGAGTTGGGCCTTCCTTCCCGGTTGAGGTGGGCCCGGAGCACGGAATTGGGGCTGCCTCCCGATTTTGGTGGTTGGGGCGCATCGAATTGGGACCGACGTGAGGGCCGGGCCCGCTGCCTCCCGGTCTGTGTGCGTGGCGCGCAAGGGGTCGGTCGTGCGTGGCGCGCAAGGGGTCGGACGTGCGTGGTACGCAACGGGCGGCCCGGGGACGCGCAGGTGGCGGCCGTCGGTGGCGCGCGGTCGGCCGGCCGCAGAAGGCCCGCCCACGGACGGGCCACGACCGGTGCCCGGCTCAGGGAGAATCTCGTGAGCCGCCGCACGATCGCATCACCGGCGGGCGTCGCGCACCACGCCTCCACCCGGTTGCCGCTGGCGACAGTGCCCGGCACCGACCAGTCGCCGGCGCCATCGGTCGTGGTGAGGCGCCCGAAGAGCGTCGCGCCGTTGGGCGACTTGACCAGGACCGTCATCGGCCGGTTCTTGCGGCACCGACCCTCCAGCGCGGTCCCCGTGTACGCGATGGCGGTGGCGGGCACGGTGAGCGCGGCGTCGCCCGCGATGGTCGATGCCAGCACGTCGCCCTTGCGCACCTTCACCGGACCGCCGTTGCGCTTGAGCACCCCACGGAACGCCGCACTGGCCTTGGTACGTCGGCTCGCCGACGCGAACGGCTCGCCCCGCCGCAGCGACACCGTCTCCCGCCGGCCACTGGCCGGTCCGGTCCCCGTGACCGTGGCGGAACTGGGCGACACGATCAGCTGCGCGAACCGCTGGGATCGCGACACCCGGTCCAGCCCCTTCTCCCAGCGCACGGTCACGGACGATCCGCCACTGAAGGTTCTCGCCGCTGGTGAAGCTCCACCGGCGCGTGGTCGTGTTCACCGGGATGTCGTTCTCCGTGAACGTGGTGCAGCCGAAGTGCGCGACGTCGCACAGGGACAGCTCCAGGTCCACGCTGGACACACGCGGCGCCGTGCCGCGGATCCGGTCGAAGGCCCGGGCGGTGCGGATCGACAGGTCCGGCACGATGAAGGTGCGGAACCGGACCGTGTCGCCCCCTCCAGCAGCGGCTGGAATCCGGTCGCCGGCGCGCACCCTGGGACCGGGGCACTCGACCAGCCACCCGCCGCCCGAGACATCGAACGTGTGGGACGCTCGCAGGGCGCCCCCGGGATCGCGATGGACGACGGTCAGCGCATCGTCCTGGATGCCACTCGTCTCACCGGAGATCACACAGTCGCCGATCTCCAGTTCCACGCTCGACCGGGGCGCGCCGGCAGGGGTGGCCGCGGCCCGGTCCCTGCCCAGGCGGTGATGGACAGGAGCAGCGCCATCCCCAGGATGGCGGTGGTGATCGGCGCGGGTGAACCGCATCGCGGTATCTCCTCGTATGCGAAGGAACGCCGCTCACGGTACGCCGCCCGTCAAGTCGCCCCGACGGACGATCCGTCAGGGCACCACGTCGATCATCAACTGGCCGATGCCGTGGGTCGAGTCGCACCCTAGGTGGCGCGGAAGCCGGACGGCAGGGAGTCGTGCCGGAGATGCTGGTCTCGTCCACCTCGCCCCCGGCGCCTGCCGTCCCCACTTGGAAGATCCGGTTGAGGCCGTTGTTGACGGTGCCGACATACCACGGACCATCAGGCCGGCACGTGCCGGTGACGGTGCCGCCGTTCGCGGGGTCCACCGCGACGTCCGACGTGAGCACCGTCATCCGACCCGGCACCCCCGCCACCGTCACGCGGTCGCCCGGCTTGATCTTCACCGTCGAGCCGTTGCGGCGCAACGTCGCCTTGCCCTGGCCGATCCGGTTCATCCGCTTCGTGACGGCCGCCTTGACGGTGCCGCTGCTGTTCCGAAGCGTCAGCTTGATGGTCGTGCCAGGCGTGCCGTACAGCTTCACCTTGGCGGTGCCGGCCTGCACCCGGGCCCCCGGCGCATACGCG
>CAVWBT010000010.1:0-434133 GCA_963753285.1 uncultured bacterium | reverse complement strand
TCAGACTCGTTTCCCAATCAGGCTGATCGGGCACTCCCGCACTCGTCGGAGATTCCTGAGATACTTGTGTAACGTGCGCTCGCGTTCTGGTACTTGACTTTTTTCGGCCAACCGCCATGATGACTATCGTTGTCGCGCTCAATATGACTAGTCACATTGAGTCGAGCGAGGGGGGGAGCCGATGGTGGAGCCGGAGCCGGATCAGCGCCGAGCAGAGCACTGTGTCGCGTACCGCGCTCGAACGACCGAATCCGGGGCGACACTCGTCGAATTCGCGGTCGTGTTGCCCGTGCTCCTCCTCATCGTCGTCGCCGTCATGGAGATCGGAGCCGCATTCAAGGACGTGCTCGCCGTGTCCGCTGCCTCGAGAGAAGGATCACGGTATGCCGCGTTCCTCGGGGACGAGGCCGACGCGGATTGCAGGATCGCCCAGCAGGTCGCCAACACACTCATCACCGAATTGGATCGGCTCGTCAGCATCGAGATCTACCAGGCCGACCAGTCGACCGGCGCCCCGGTGTTGGGGAAGGTCAACACCTGGACACTGGTCGGAGACCCGAGTGACTGCGTGTTGGGCTGGACATCCACGGACAACTGGCCTGCCAGCAGCCGAAACGTGGTGTTCGACTCCTCCGGCGCACCGCTCGACATCGTTGGAGTGCGCATCCAGGTCGATCGATCATGGATCACGGGACTCCCTCCGTTCTCTGGGGACTACGTGGTCGATGAATCGAGCATCATCCGCCTCGAGCCGGAGGCCTTCAGTTGAGCGCTTCCCACGAGCCGGACAGCGGGGAGAGCGGCGCTGCGCTCGTCTGGGTCGCCGGGTCTCTGGTGGCGCTACTGGCATTCGCAGCACTCGCCATCGATCTCGGGTGGTTCTGGGTCCAGAACAGTCGACTCCAACGAGCGGCCGACGCATCGGCACTCGCTGCAGTGGTCCACGTTCCGGGAGCGCTCACGGTCGCCGAAACCGACGGTCGCACCGCAGCCAGGATCAATGGCTTCGAAACCGAAGGCGTCGACGCGACCACCGCGTTCACCGGGACGCTGGTCGACGACGACAAGTATTCGGTGACACTCGAGTCCGAAGTCGAGCTGTTCTTCGCCCCGGTGATCGGATGGGACACCATGCCACTCAAGGCACAGTCGACTGCCCAGTACATCAAACCCATCCCGCTCGGGAGCGACGGGAACTGCATCGGTCGCGATCCGACCGGCAGCGTGTGTACCGGGTCTGACCCGAACCTCTGGGCGGCGATCTCGGGACGCCGCACCAACAAACGGAATGGCGATGCCTACGCAACCGAGTGCTTCGACTCGGGCGGGCCCTGGAACTGCCAACGGTTCAACGGGTTGTACAGGCCGGCCGGGTACTACTTCGCCGTCGAGGTCCCCGCCAACGCCGGGAACGTCTCGATCATGGCCTATGACGCCGGCTTCTACAACCGGCCGAGCTTCGGAGTCGAGACCGGAGATCGGGTGCAGGATCAAGGTGGCGGAGCAAACACCCAATTCCGCGTGCTCGACTTCGATTCGACCCCGGCCGATCCGACCGACAACTCGCTGATTCCTGGGTGTGTGACCACGATCTCGTCGGGAGCATCGAGCTCGGTCTATCGCGACCTGTGGGTCGAACTGTGCCCGCTGGGAGTGGACCCCGCCCCCGGCATCTACGTGGTCCAGGTCTCCACGACCGGCAACCTCGGGGGAACGAACCAGTTCACGCTCGGCGCAACCGGCACCACGGCCAACCCTCGCGTGTACCCCATCAACGACATGTCGATCTTCAACAACGACGACGACAGCGACGCGATCTTCAAACTCGCCGAGATCGATGAGGTCTACGCCGGCAAGGAGTTCAAGATCGAGCTGTACGACCCGGGCGAGGCACCGTCGGGGTCGACGCTCTCGATTCTCGATCCGTCTGGAGCTGTCCCGACCTGTACGTGGTGGACGGTCGACGAATTCGACAACGCAAGCTCCACGACGGCCGGCCCGTGCACGATCCAGACCGCTGACGGGTCCGGTCCGCTCTTCAACGGCGAATGGCTGAACATCAGCATCGACCTGCCCGATTCCGCGTCCTACAACTGCAGTCCGGACTGCTGGTGGGAGGTCCGGTACAACTTCACGTCCGGTGATGTCACCGACCGAACCACCTGGCAGGCGTACGTGATCGGCAACCCGCTCAGGCTGATCGAGAATCCATGACGGATGCATTCGACCGAGAACGAGGAGCTGCTGCGGTCGAGACCGCTCTGGTCGCACTTCTTCTCATCTTCCTCACGGTTGGAGCGGCCGAGTACGGCCTCGCCATGCGGGACCACCTTTCGGTCACCGGGGCGACCCGAGAGGGAGCCCGGGTGGGTGCCGCCGCCGGCGACGAGCCCGGCGCCGACTGTCGCATCCTCGAGGCGACCGCCGGCGGCCTCCAGTCGCTCGAAGCCGACGAAGTGCTGGAGGTACGGATCTTCGAGGCAAACCCCGTCACCGGAAGACAGATGCGGTACCGACCTGCGGTATCCGGGGATGATCCGGTGAAACTGCGATGCGGCGGCGGCTGGTTCGAAATCCAGAGCAGCTGGCAGGAGGGCACACGAGACAACGACGGCGTGGACCGCGACTGGCTTGGCGTCGAGGTGCTGTTCGACCACGACTGGCTGACCGGCGTGTTCCTGTTCGACGGATCGGCATGCAGCCGGGGTACGGTGGTCGGAGTCGAATGTTGGTCACAGGAGACGATCATGCACATAGAGCCTGACCCCACCCCCTGACCCCGGAATCAGACCCACCGCCAACCACGGACAAGTCACGGGGAGGTTCCCGCTCAACTTCGCAGACTCGGCGCCGATATCCCTGAGCGATGCCAGAGACGCGCAGCACATCGGCCCTTCGGTCATTCATCTCGAAACCGGCACGCACTCGACTTCTCAAACTCGGGCTCGTGGTCGTGAGCGCCACCTCACTCCTGCCCGCAGAGGCCGGGGCAGCGGAGGATCGAGCGGTCGCCATCCTGCTGACGGTGATCGCGGGCACGATCGCCGGGCTGTTGGGCTGGAGATGGGCTGGATTCGGCTTCGGGCTCGGCCTCGGGTGGTTCCATCTCCAGGTACGTGAGTTGTTCGGGTCTGCCGAGGAGACACTGGCTCCGTTGCTACCCGTCTACGTCATCGTCACCGGCGGCGTTGCCTGGTTGAGCGCGGCGGTCACCGACGCGTTGAGAGAGTCTTGGCAGGCCTCCTCGATCTTGAAGAGCGAACTGGCCGAATCGGAGCGCCGACAACGCGTCGTTCAGGCGATCTCGCGAGTCGGAGCCGACCTCTCGGCACACCCCTCTGCGAGTGACCCGGTGAGCCATGCCCTCACAGAACTGTGCAAGGCTCTAGACCTGGACGTCATCATCGTCCGGCGCAACCATGACCGCCGGCGACGGCTCAGCTCCGACATCGAGTCCTGGATCACCAGATCGGGCAGCGAGGCGCCCGCCCATGGTGACGGCGAGCTCTCGTGGGAAGCGTTGCCGTACATGCGAGATCGGCTCGCGTCGGGTGAGCCGTGTGCGTTCTCGAGCCTGGACGAGCTTCCCGTCCCGGACCGCGAGACACTGTCGTCGGGGATCCCTCGACTCGAGTCGGTGCTCAACATCCCAGTGATGGACGGGGACCGATGGCTCGGGCACGCCGCATTCGGATCCAAGACCCGGGGCAAGCCGTGGACTGCAGAAGAAGTCACGTCGCTGTCGATCTTGACCGACATGATCGCGAGCGCCTGGCGACGGGAGTATCAGACCAACCAGCTGATGATGGCATTCGAAGCCAGGGAAACCGCCCTGACTGCCCAGCGGGCGCTGACCGAGGGCACGAACCTGCTGCTCGCTCGCGACTCCGACGACCCCCTCGGGAGGACGTTGAGCCTCGTGATGGAGGCACTCTATGCCGACGTCGCCTATATCGAGGTGTTCGAGACCGACGAGGAGCACGGCCTGATGTCCCGTCCGATCGAGCACCTCTACCGAGAGCCCGCCAAAAGGGTCGAGAGTGTCACCTGGCCGCTCTCCTGGTCGCCCGTGGCGGCCGAACGGTACCTGGCGGGCCTTCCCAGTGTCTTCGGCTCTCCGGAGGAAGAGGCGGAAAGCGACCCCGATCGGGTCGAGCTCTATGAACAAGCTGCGCTCGCCGCCGAATGCAACTATCCGATCATCTCCGATGGCGAGCCGATCGGATTCGTGGGCGTCGGCACCTTCGATCGCCGGGATTGGGCCGGCGACGATCGGTCGGTGATGCACTCCTTCGCTCTCATGTTGGGGTCGTACCTCGAACGCGAGGCCGCGATGCGGAAGCTCGAGGACCTCGTGTCGGCGAAGGATCGGTTCATCGGATCAGTCAGCCACGAACTCAGAACGCCGCTGGCTGTCGTCGTCGGATTGGCGGCAGAGCTCGAAGAGCACGTCGACACCTTCACGGTGGAGGAACGCGACGAGTTCCTCGGCATGATCAGACGGCAGAGCACCGAGGTCTCGGACATCATCGACGACCTCCTCGTTTCTACTCGGATCGCTGAGACCGAGCTGACCGTCATCAACGAGCGATTCAGACTCGATGAGCTCGTGTCAGGTGTGCTGAGGGATCTGCCGCTCGAAATCACTGCGAAGGTGGCGGCGGTGCAACTCGCCGCAACGGAAGTCGAAGCCGACCCGCTTCGCACTCGACAAATCGTCCGCAACCTCATCACCAACGCCAATCGCTACGGCGGCGATCGGATCGAGATCACCGTGCAACCGTCGGGCGGTCGGGCGGTCCTGGCGGTCGCCGACAGCGGCCCAGGAGTCCCGGAGGAGCGACGCGAGGCGATCTTCGAGGCGTACCACACGTCCGGGGGCGAACGAATCGCCACCGGGGCCATCGGTCTCGGCCTGACGGTGAGCCGCCAGCTCGCCCAACTGATGGGCGGCGACGTCACCTACATACACGGGGAAAAACCCCGGTTCGAACTCGGGCTTCGCGTGACAGGGCCTCAGCAGTCTCCTCCATGCGACGGTGCAATGCCTCGTCAGGGTCGCCGGCCTGCTGAATCGGCACCACGCCGACTGGTTCAAACGGACTAGTTCGAGCGCATTGGCGCGAATGGTCCTAAAGGCGAGCGTCGGATGGGACGAAGAACCGGTTGTCCGCCAAGGCGGTCAGGGAGTGTTCGACAGCGCAGCAGACATCGACCCGATGTGAACGTCGAGGGGAAACGTGAAGGCCACACTCAGAACTGCAACCGACCGCTCGGACGAACGCGGGGCGACCCTCGTAGAGGTGTCACTCACCCTTCCGATCGTCTTCCTGTTGATCATCGGGATCGCGGAGTTCTCCTTTCTGTTCAAGGACTGGCTCACCGTCGGGCACAGCGCCCGAGAAGGAGCGCGTGTCGCTGCGACATTGGCCGACGATCGTTTCAGCAACATCGCAGTTCTCGACGAGGTCGCAGGCACGCTCGGAATCGTCGGGATCAACGACGCCGGGGTGCAGGTCCGCATCTACGACGCCCTCGGCGGTACGAGCGACACATACTCCTATCTGCCGAACTCGATCTTCTGCTACGCCCCTGGCGACTGCTGCGAGTGGTCACCGTGCCCGGACCCCCGGTACACGATCGCCGAGGGGTACACAACCGATCACTACACGACCCCGGCGTGGGCGCCGTCCGGCCGAGATATCTCTGCGCCGCTGACAGACCGCGTCGGCGTCGAGGTCCAGTACACCCACAACTGGTTGACCGGTCTCATCCAATCGGGATCGCGGGACCTCACCATCGCCGTGGACTATCAGATCGAGCCGCAGGTGTTCGACTGATGAAAGATCGACGCGAACGAGGAGCAGCGGTCGTCGAGACCGCTCTGGTCATCACACTCCTGTTCAGCCTGGTCATTGGAGGTACCGAAACCGCCGTGCTGGTGCTCGATCAGCTCGCAGTCGGAAACGCCACCCGGGAAGGCGCCAGAGTAGGAGCCCTCGCCGGCTCCGAGCCGACAGCCGACACCCTCATCGTGAGCGTCGTCGAGCAGGCGCTGTGTTCCCAGGACTTCGGGACCGCGTCCAAGGTGGTCATCTATCAAGCTGGCGCGGACGGGTCGGTGCCGGGCCACAACCCTGCCACCGACCCCGAGTACGACAACCTCGCGATCGCCGACACCGTGACCTACAAGGCGAATGGAACGATCGCCTGTGCAAACGGCAACACCGCTCCCAACTTCACGTACGACGTCGGCAACTGGACCCCGGCCGTTCGCCAGGACACGATCGCCGCGGGACTGGATGACCTCGGAGTTCTGATCGTCTACACACACGACGACCTCACCGGCTTCCTGCCGTTCTTCAGCGGCACCTCCTACACCCAGCGAACAGTGATGCGACTCGAACCAGATGTCCAGAGTTGAGATGAGCGAGATCGAGATGGATACCGACACTCCCAGCCAGAAGAAGCGCCGAGAATCCGACGAGCGGGGAATCAGCGTTCCCATCGTCGCGGGGTCGCTCGTGGCCTTGCTCGCTTTCACGGCCTTGGCGGTCGATCTCGGATGGTTCTACGTGATGGACCAGAGGACACAGCGAGCTGCAGACGCAGCGGCACTCGCCGGTGTGATCGAACTCCCGGACGACACCACCGCCGCAGTGAGCACTGCAAAGGAAGTCGCTACAACCAACGGGTTCGCCGACGAGCTCGATCTCGCCGGTCTGTTCCCACAGGTGACCCCGACGATCCTGTCGAGCACAAAGCTCGAGGTCGAGGTGCGAACGGAGGTGCCGACCTTCTTCCTGGGCGTCATCGGCTTCGACAGCATGGAGATCGCCTCGACCGCCACTGCGGAATACACACCACCGTTGAAGCTGGGCTCTCCGGACAACTCGTTCGGCAACGCCTGCGACCCGAGGGAGCCAGGGTGCTCCGGCCAGGCCAACTTCTGGGCGAACATCCACGGCCTCGACACCGACACTCGAATGGGCGACGCCTACTCGTCGCGATGTGAAGAAGGCGAAGGATCGGGCAACACCTGTACCGGCTCTGAAGTCAATGTCAGCTACCGACGAGCGCTTTCCTCCACGAGCTACGACGGCTACCTCTACGGCATCGAATCCGGCGGGTCGCCGTTCACCGTCCAGTTCGTCGACATCGAGTTCCGCAACAGGTCCGGCGGCGTGAACACGTCGGACAACCACCGGACCGGAGACCGCGGCTGTGAGGATTGGGGCTCGGGGGGCGCGGGTTGCGGCTCTGACGTGCGTGTGACCTTGTACGACCCGGACGCAACGCCACTCGATCTCAGCGACGCAACGGTTCTGTGTCAGCACACCTTCTCCCCCCAACCGCAGGTCCCCTCGAGCGCGGCCTACAGCTGGCAGACCCCTCCCGGGGGCTGTTGGACCCAGTCGGGAAGCGGCATCTATGTGCTCCAGGTCGAGATGCTCGGAGACGACGACAACTCCGGTCTCAATCGATACTCCGTCCGGGCCGACGGAGCGAACGCCTCGCTGTTCGGGCTCCGCGACATCTCGATCTACAACAACTACACGGGCGGCAACGCCACGTTCTATCTCGCAGAGCTAGAGCCGTACTACGCGGGCAAGACGTTCGTCGTCGAGCTCTATGACCCCGGTGAGGTCTCGTACAACACGAGCAACCCGATCCAGTTGCTCGATCCCACCGACGCAGGTGACGGCATCGCCGATGTCTGTGACGTGTACGAGCGCGACCAGGAAGACGACAGCTGGACCTTCATTGCGACCCGTTCGCCCTGTGCTCAAGATGCAATTCGCAACGCGACGAATCCCGGCTACAACGGCAAGTGGCTGAAGTTCGAATTCGAGGTGCCCGACACGTACACCTGTTCAGGAGCCCTCGGCTGTTGGTGGCAGATCAACTACGCCTACGCCGGTGCAGGCAGCGTCAACGACACCACCACGTGGCGTGCATACGTGCTCGGCAACCCGATCCACCTGGTGAACAGCTGATGTGCGCGCCCATGGGGAATCCGTGAATCGCTAAGGAAGCGTGTGGGCCGACCGACCTGTAGTACTGAGATGAAGAGCCAGCCTTCTGCAACACAAGCGAGCCTGAACCACGGGAACGACCCGAGCCGCACCAGCCGGGAGCAAGGCGCCGCGCTGGTGGAGATGGCGCTCGTCGTCCCCCTTCTCGTGCTGATGATCGTTGGGATCTGGGCGACGGCGCGTGCATGGAACGTCAACACCACGCTGGACCACGCTGTTCGGGAGGCGACGCGATTCGGCGCAACCGTCGACCCATGGACAGATGGCACCACGACCGACACGTGTCCCTCGACACCATCGACCTCTCAGGAGGTTCTGCGCTGCATCGCCGACGAGATCCTCGAAGCCGCTGCGATCGATCCAACGCTCGTGTCCACGACCTGCATCGAGCTCGGAACGGATCCATGCTCGGTCGGCAGCGCCTCCGGAGCCGACAAGGTCGCCGTATCGCTCGCCTACCCGAACTACGTGGTCGACTTCGTGTTCTTCTCCATGACGGTCGACCTGAGCGCCACGGCGGTCTCGAGATACGAATCATGAGGAAAAGTGCACCCGAGCGCGGCGCATCGGCGCTTCTCGTCGCCGGCTCCTTTCTCTTCATCTTCGGAGCGGCGGCGCTCGCAGTAGACACTTCCAGCCTCTACCAGGATGCGCGAGTGGGCCAAACGACCGCCGATCTGGCATGCCTCGCCGGGGCCGCAGAGCTCCCGGACACGACCGCAGCGATCAACATCGCCGCCGAGATCGCGCAGCTCAACTGGCCAAACAAGACGTTCGGCTCGGTGATGGTCTTCGGCACCACGGGAGCGATCTCCGACGGAGCCGGCAACACCGTTTCATTCGACGCTCAGTACAACGGTCAACCAGACCAGATGTCCGTGGTCGTCACCGAGGCGTCGGACACCGAGTTCGCCGCAGTCATCGGTGCGAACACCGTGAACGTCACGCAAGAGGCGGTGTGCGGAGCAAGTCAGGCCACGATCGGGGCCTCGATCATGCCGCTCGGCGCACTCGGCGGATCCTTCAGTGGCGACCTCTTCGACTGCGCCGCCAAGGTGAGTGGCAATTGCGGCGCGCTCGCGGTCGTCGGAAACGGAGCGAACGCTTGGCGGGATGCGCTGGCCAATGGCGTCGACGTCGACCTCCAGAAGCACCATGGGAACTGGGGCTCGAACGATCCCCACACCGGCAACTCAGGCACCGCGTGCACGACCACGGGGCAGACCTGCAACGCCTTCGACACCGAGTCCGGCAACATGACCGGCCCGTTCAACCAGGGCATGACGACCCTGCTGTCCGACATCTCGGCAGCCGACTGTGTCCAGGGTGGGGACTTCAACTGTGACTCGATGGAGCAAGTGCTTGGAGGGTCAGCCCAGACGCTCGGCTCGAAGTGGTCGACCTCACCCCCCGCCGACTTCGCAGGGTTCGTCGCCCCGGGCGGCTGGCAGACCAGTCTCTACGGTTCGTACAGCTCGGTGAAGAACAGCCAGTACTACTACAACGGCCCCGGAATCAAGTGCGACTCTCCGAGATTGGCGACGATTCCGATCGTCGATTTCGAACACCGGAACTACAACAACTGGGATCTCGGTCAACCGAACAGCTCGTGGCCGAACGGACGAAAGATGATGAAGGTGATCGGCTTCTACACCATCTACATCCGCGAGCCCGATAGCCGTTCCGACGTGGGCAACGGCGGCGGCAACGGTCTCAACCAGATCGTCGGAGACGTCGTTTGGTTCGGACCCGACGCCACATGCGCGGACGGCAGCACCTTCGCTCCCCTGGGCTCGTTCAACGTGCCGGCCGGGATCAAGCTGATCGCCGGTTGATCGCGACCGACCCCCACGACAGGCACCCTGCGGACACCAGTGAGGCTTCGGGTCTCCGGTCCTATTGATCCGCAACGTCGTTCTGCTGACGTGTCTCGTGGGCAAAGGGCTGGGACAACCGGATGGCCGGTGGGCCATGCGACTCAAATCCCACCCAATGATTGACTGAAGTGGTGTAACACGCGACACTTCAGCGGTACTTAGGGAGTTTGGGTGAGACAAGTGATGGGCAAACAGTCGGAACACGAGCGCGGCGCAGCTCTGATCGAAATGGCGTTGGTGACGCCAATCCTCCTGCTGCTGGTGATCGGCATTTGGACCACGGCACGCGCCTGGAACGTACACAACACCTTGGACCATTCCGTTCGCGAGGCGGCCCGCTACGGCGCCACCGTCGATCCGTGGACCACGGGCACATCCACCGACACATGCGGTGGCGGATCCTCCGAAGCGGACGTGCGATGCGCAGCCGACGAGCAGCTCAGCGCAGCGGCGATCAACCCGGCGCTCGTGAACTCGACCTGCATCGAACTCGCTGCCAATCCCTGTGCGGTCGGGAATGCCACCGGCAACGACAAGGTCGCCGTGACGCTCACGTATCCGAACTACCAGCTCGACTTCGTGTTCTTCTCGGTCTCGGTCGACCTGTCGGCGACCGCCGTGTCGAGGTACGAATCATGAGGGCGGCCCGCACCGAACGTGGTGCCGCGGCGCTTCTGGTCGCTGCTGGCCTGCTGTTCATGCTCGGAGCGGCGGCACTCGCCGTCGACACCTCGAGCTTCTACCAGGACGCTCGAGCAGACCAGACCACCGCCGACCTCGCCTGCCTTGCAGGCGTCGCCGAACTGCCGGACACGTCCGCGGCGATCACCGCCGCCGCCGAGATCGTGACGCTCAACTGGCCGGAGAAGGCCCTCGGGATGCCGGTGGTCTCGGGCACCACCGGCGTCATGAGCGATGGGGCGGGCAACACCGTGACGATCAACGCCAACCACAACGGGAACGACGACGAGATGTCGGTCGTGGTGAGCGAACAAGCAGAGACGGACTTCGCTGCGGTGATCGGAACCAACCAGGTCACGATCACCCAAGAGGCGTTCTGTTTCGGGCTGAGAGCGACCGGAGGCGCAGGCGTGCTGCCGCTCGGCGCACTCCCCGGCACGTTCTCGGGCGACCTCTTCGATTGCGCAAGCAAGGTAACGGGCAACTGCGGGGCCATCGGCGCCCCCAACCCGGGCGCCAACAGCTGGCGAGACGCACTCGAGAATGGGATGGCCGCCGACGTCTCCAAGCACCATGGCAACTGGGGCAGCAATGACGCCCACACCGGCCTGCCCGGGATCGAATGCGTCAACGTCGGCCAGTCCTGTAATGCCGCCGACACCGAACCCGGCAACATGGTCGGCCCATTCAATCAGGGTGTGGCCAACCGCATGTCCGACATCTCCAACGCCGATTGCGTCCAGGGTGGAGATTTCAACTGCGACTCGATGACGCAGGTCTTGGGTGGCAACGCTGCCTCGACGCTCGCCTCTCTGTGGTCCACCTCGCCACCGGCGGACTTCCCCGGCGGCTTCATCCAGCCCGCTGGCTGGCACAACAGCCTGTACGGCCCGTACTCCGCCGTCAAGAACCAGCAGTACTACTACGACGGCGGAGGCATCAAGTGCGACTCACCCAGGCTCGCAACAGTCCCGATCGTGGTTCGCAACGACAACTGGGCGTTGGGCGACTCTGGCACCACCTGGCCCAACGGTCGCAAGCGCATGAAGATCATCGGGTTCTACACCGTCTACATCCGCGAGCCGGACAACCGTTCCGACGTCGGGAACGGCTCAGGCAACGGACTTGGCCAAATCGTCTCCGACGTCATCTGGTTCGGGCCGAATGCGACATGTGAGGACGGCTCGACCTTCGCTCCCTTCGGCTCGATCAACGTGCCGGCGGGAGTGAAACTGATCGCCGGATAATCTCTCCCGGGGGAGGGGAGCTGCCCTGCCACCCTCCCCCGGTCCGGCGTCCACAGGGCCCGACACTCATGGGTCCAGCGACTCACCGACAAGTACGCGACCTTGTACAACCGTTACAGAGTGCTACCTTTTGGGTCGGGTATACCGCGGGTGGGACCGCCTATGGGAGTCGGAAGGGTTGAGCACATGGGGTATTCGAAGCGCAGGGCCTGGGCGCGCGGCACAGATCCGGAACGAGGCGCCAAGCCTCGTCGAGTTCGCAGTTCTTGCGCCCCTGCTCTGATTCTCGTGATCTTGGAATCGTCGAGTTCGGCTGGCTGTTCGGCCAGTCCAACGACGTGAGACACGGCGCCCGAGAAGGGGCACGATTCGCGTCAGTAGACGGCGGCCCAGGCGCAAACGCCACAGACGCAGACATCGCTGACGTCGTTTGCTCCGCGATGGATGGACTCGACAGCGGAATGTCCAACATCCGCGTAACGCTGTCGCAGCTCAACACGAACGGCGATCCTGGCATACAGGTCGGAGACACAGGCGTCATCGAGGTCGTCGGAACCTCCGAGTCTCTGAGCAACCTCCCCCCTTTCTCGTCACTGTTCCCGTTCGACCTGACGTCGAGCGTTGAGTTCCGCTTGGAGCAAGACCCAACGTGGGACGGCTCGACCACTCCTATCGACAAAGCAACGTGCCCATGAATGACCGACGCGTGGCCGAACGAGGTGCCACAGCCGTAGTCGTCGCGGCATCGGCGCTCCTTCTCTTCGGCGTTGTCGCCATTGCGATCGACATCGGAGCGGGCTTCTCCGAGCGCCGACAGGCCCAGACCGCCGCCGATTTCGGGTCCCTGAGCGCTCTCCAGTTCGCTCAGTCATGTAACCCTTGTTCGCTGCCAGCAGCAGTGGATGCAGGAGCCGCAGAGGCTATCGCTGTCGCAAATGCCAATCTTCCAAACCAGACTCTCGACTGGGCTGCATGCACGGACCCGAATCGACCTGCGAACTTCACTCGCGTTTCTTCGACGAGCCAGTGCGTTTCGTTCACGTCGAACCTGGACCGATCGCGTGTCGTGGTACCGACGGCATCGGTCGATACGACATTCGGGGCAGTCCTCGGAGCAAACGAGGTACGTGTCTCAGCGACCGCCGAAGCGGGATTGGTCGATGATTCGGTATCAAACATCCTCCCGTTTGCCGCGGGTTCTGGCTCCTCGATGTGCCTTTTCTCAAACCAGGCCCCTCAGACCGTGCCACCTTGTAATGGTCCACAGAGCGGAGCTTTTGGGTATTTGGACATCTTTCTGTACGGAAGCGACGACTTGGGCACCCCGGACAACTGTGGCATTTTCAACTCGAACAAGCGCCTTGCGATCAACATCGCGGTCGGCACCGACCACTTGCTTTCCGTCTACACGGCCGGCGCGGCGATCAACGATCAGGCCGCCTGCCCCAACAAGAACGAAGAACCGAATCAGCTGGAGATTCAGACTGGCTCTCCCACTTCGGGCATCACTGACGGGTTACTCGACGGAACCACGGGCCCCAACTTCACTGGGAGACTGATTTGTGGGGCTGGGCCGTGCGATACGGTCCGGGGTTGGAGCATCGACGACACACCCCTGTGGACGTTCCTTGTAGATGGCGACGCAATAGCCGGAGGGCTGCAGTGCCCCGCGAACACTTCGATCACTGTCTCTGACCGAGCATCCATGGACTTGTGCATCCAGTCATGGTCATTCGGCGGTCCGATCATGTTCACCGAGGCGATCGGAGCACATCCCCGCTTCGCCGCGGTTCCAGAATTCGTCGCCTACCCGACTGCTTCAAGCCCCCCTGCGGATCGGAATATCGTTGCGTTCGCTCCGGTCTATCTCGAGACTATTTACATGCGCTGCAATGCCAACAGGTGCAGCACCGTACATTCGCCAGGCGAACCCAACGCCACATACCAGACGTCGTGCTCCAATCCGCTATTGGCAACAGAAACGCACTGCGGATTCGGCGGGAGCAACCCCAGCGACTCGATCGAAGGGCTCACAGCCTTCTCAATCGAGCTAGAAATGCTACCTGTGGCGACTCGCGAACTGATTCCTGGCGCCAATACAGTCCGGGAGTTCCTTCTGATCAAGTGAGGCATCATCCACGGCCCGAAGATGCCTGAAGCCGCATTCCAATCCTTGTTCATCGCCGCGCGAACGCGAATCGCTCGACATCCCGCTGCGGGCTGTAACGCGGCGCCAGCTTCCTAGACTCCCCCTATAGGTCTAGTGACCTACTGGGACAGGGCAAGCGGCATCGGGCATTGAGCACAATGGTTTCACGCCACCATCGAGATGATGGAGCAAGCATGGTCGAGTTCGCCGTGCTCGCCCCCCTTCTCCTCCTGCTGATCTTTGGCATCATCGAGATGAGTCGCGCGATGTTCGCCTATACGAGCGTGTGGTCTGCAGCCCGGGAAGGCGCTCGGTTCGCCACCACCGTCGAGGCCGACAACTACCTCAACTGCGCCGGCATCGAAGCGGCCGCTGTCGGTCGAATCGTCATCAGCGACGTCACACCCGCCAACATCGACATCACCTACCTCGATAGCGGAGGCACCGTAATCGCCGACTGCCAGGGCGGGACGCCACCGACCTCGTCGAACGTCACGAGTGGTTCGACTGTCGAGGTTGCGGTGACGGGTGTCACATTCGACGCCGTTGCGCCGTTCGTCGACATCTTCCTGGACGGCCTCACTCTGGATTCAACTCAACGGCGGATCATCTTCGTAGAGGAGCAGGTCGGTGGCTGAACAGCGAGGAGCAGCGGCCGTTGAGACGGCCATCCTTGCGACCCTGCTATTGGTGCTGGTGTTCGGCGTCATCGACATCGGTCGAGCGATCTTCACGCGGATCGCAATCGAGGATGCAGTCCAGGACGGGGCGACCTACGCAGCTCTGACGGACACGGCCGACGTCGCGTCGATCGAGGCTCGCGTCCGGAACTCTATCTCCTCGCCTGACCTCTCGACGACTCCAATCGTCGTGACATGCACCGAGGACACCACTGGCTCACGAACTTCACGGTTCGTCGAGGTATCCGTCACGTTCTCGCAACCGCTCATCACCCCGATCGCTTCGTCCCTCGCAGGCCCGCTCGACCTGACCGCGTCGGCGAGCGTCGAACGATTCGCACCAGGTCAGCCGTGCCCATGAGACACCAGCTCCGCACGCACCGGCACAACGAATCCGGCGCAGCAGCAGTGCTCGTCACCGTGGCGCTGCTCGTTCTGATCGCCTTCGCATCACTTGCGATCGATGCCAGCCTTGGATACGACGAACGACGCGACGCCCAGAACGCCGCCGACAACGCCGCCTATGCCGCCGCCTACGACGACTGCAATCCAAAGGACACGTCTGCACCCAATCCCCAAGCGGCTGCGAGAGAGGTCGCCCTCCGGAACGGATTCGACCACACCCAGCCAAACGTCAACGTCACCGCCGTCGAGACGCCGGTGAATTCGGGGATCTGGACGGTCACGATCGAAGTCATCGACATCGAATCGACGTTCGGCGCTGCCACTCCCTATGCGCCGGACCAGCTGGACGTAGCTGCTACCGGAACCGCGCAATGCGCTCCTGACCCGTTCTTGGGGGGATACGCAGTGTTTGCCGGGGCAACCAACTGTCCCCAGCGAGAACTCGATGTCTCCGGTGCTGACATCTTCGTCGATGGCGAGGTCCACACCAATGGCGACGTCTCTTTGAGCGGCAGCAGCCCGGTCGTCACGGGAAACATCACATACGTACCTCCGGGGGCAGCGAACCCCCTGAGCGGCGAAACCGCGTCACCCACGACGCTGCAGCCATATCCGCTCGATCCGAATCTGATCGTCGAGTATCGACCTGGCGGCAGCCGTGCGATTGCGGCCGGTGGGGACTACCACGACCTTTCGGCTCTCGGCGACATCAAGAACGCCGACCTGATTGCCCAGGGTCTCGGCACCGGTGCAGTGAACAACATCCTTCTGACTACAAGCGGGATCTACTACTCGTCGGGTGATCTCGGATTGAAAGGCGTGACCCTGGATACCGGCGTGACAATCACGCTTATCGCTGAAGGAACTATCGACGTCATCGCCAACGGTGACATCGTCGGCTTCGACGATGTCGATCCATCCAATCCGAACAGCACGAAACTCACGGCGTTCTCCTGGAACATCCAGCCTCCGACCTGCGCCCCCGGGCCGGCAAGCGCGGTGAATGTCGCTGCGAACACCTTCGACTGGGAGGGCCTGATCTTCGCTCCGAATGGACTCGTCAGCTTCTCGACGTCGAGCGGCTCCACCCTGGACGGCTCCATCATCGCCTACATGGTCAATCTGTCAGGCTCAGATCTGTCGATCACCTACGACGACAGCCCCAACACGAACCCGACGTTCACTCTCGAGTTGCTCCGCTGATTGCGGGCGAAACCCGCCAACCCGTGCACTAGCCCGTTTGTCATTCAAGTTCATGGTCCGCGCTGCCGATGCTTCTTGGAGTATCGACTGGAGAGATCGACAAGTGAAACGTTCACAGCGCAGCGAGCAGGGTGCCTCCGCAGTGGAGATGGCGATGGTTGCGCCATTCCTCCTGATTCTGCTGCTTGGCATCATCGAATTCGGCTACATCTTCGGCCAGTACAACGAGGTCCGTCACGCGACCCGTGAAGGCGCCAGGTTCGCAGCAGTCAGCAACACCGACCTCGACACGGACGGTGACGGCGACATCGACGCCACCGACATCATGAACACGGTGTGCGGTGCGATCGACCTGAGCAACGCCAACATCGAGATCGAAGTCGACCTCGTCGGAACGACGGCGATCGGCCAGAACGCCGAAGTCACCGTCATCGCATACATCGACTCCCTCACCGGGGCACCGATCGTCAGCAGCTTCGTCCCCGACGAACTCGAGAACACTGCCACGTTCCGCTTGGAGCAGCAGGCGACATGGTCGGATCAGACCTTCGGCAGTTCCGCTACCTCGGCATGCTGAACCCCAGATCCCGGCCCGCTTCCCTCCGCGAACGCGGGGCCTCCGCCATCGTGACGGCGTCAGCCATTCTCCTGCTGCTTGGGATCGGTGCGGTTGCGATCGATCTCAGTGCCGGATACAACGAGCGCCGACAGGACCAGACGGCTGCCGACCTCGGGGCAATCGCATCCGCCCTCTCGTTCGTCAGCCCCTCCAGCACCAACACGCTCGCCGACTCCGCGCTGGCGATCGTCGCGGCCAATCTCGACACGACCTTCAGCGCGGCCGAATGGGAATCGGCGTGGTCGAGCTGCACCGACCCGGGAGCCCTCGACCCCGTTCCGGCACCTTCGGGCTGGACGGCGTCGACCCTGACCTGCATCAGCGCGGACTTCGAGACCGTCCGCGTTCGGGTACCCGACCAGATCATCGACACCGCGCTCGCCGGCGCCATCGGCGCCGATGAGATCCGCACCTCTGCGGTCGCAGAGGCGAGATTCCAGTTCTTCGGAGCCGGGAATCCCAAACCCTTCGGGCTGCTGAACGGCCTTCCTGCAGGTGAGACGTGTCTGACTCAGCCGGCCACCGGGCAGGCGATGGATGCCTGTGATGGCAACAGCACCGGCAACTTCGGGACGGTTCTCTCCGATACCTGGGGACGGTTCGGGACGGTCATCGACTGCGGGACGCCGGGCGTCGATGAGGTCCAACTCGCAGTGGCGACCGGCATCGACCATCCGATCGGCACCATTGCACCATCCCGCATCCCCGGATCGGGTGGTGCATGGCAGGCCCCGCCAAGTGGCGTAACGAGACTCGACGACTGCACCGTGTCGGGCGGTGAGGCCGTCCCATCGGACAACACCCCCTCCTACGGCCCGGTCAACACCATGCTCGCCAGCACGGGAAACAACTTCGCCAAGGCCGTCGAGATAGGTCTCATCACGGGCGAGCCTGCCGACTTCGCGAACCACTCCAATCCCGCCTCGGTCACCCCGCTGCTCCTCCAGATCTCGATGCCCGGGTCGTTCTCCGACCGCACGTTGAGCCAGAAGGTCGGCCCGAACAAGATCGACTACCAGGTCGACAACACGCCGCTCGTCGATCACCTGCGTAGCTTCACCGACCTCAACACGGACGGCTTCTTCGCCCCGGAGTGCGACAAGGCGACGATCGAGATCGCTGCGATCGTCACCGATGCGATGTCCGATTGCCTGGCCGCCTACGAGACGTCCGGTTCGACCGTCGACCTCTTCGAGGACTCGATCGCTCAGAACCCGCGATTCGGCTGGGCGCCTCAGTTCCACCACGACAACTGGGGACCAGGCTCGCACTGGGAGCCGATCATTCGCTTCCGTGCGATCTACGTGAACCGAGTCTGGTTCAATTGCAACGGGAAGTACGGCGGGGCGCTCCCGGACACCGACGCCTGCAACGACAAGGGAAAGGGCCTCATCTTCGAGCCCGAGGGCTCGGCGGACGAGTCCGACCTGAAAGTCGGCTCGGGCGGCTCGATGAAGCAGCTCCGGATGGACCAGGTCACGGGGTTCCTTCTCCCGATCGGATCGTTGCCCGACGAGCTCGAGAAGTCGTTCCCGGGTGGCGTGACCGGACCGTTCGAAGTCGTACTCTCGAAGTGACTTGCACCGACTCCTGGTAGATTCGCCCACACGCGACCTCTACCAGGAGTCTTCACATGAGCGTCCAATTCCTCACCGACGAGTGGGCCACCGCAGTCCAGGGAGCCGTCAACTCGAGCGATGCGTTCCGCAGTGCCGTGGCCAATGCCGCGCTGAAGCTTCAGTTCAACATCTCCGACGCACCGGGCGGGGAGATCAGCTACTACCTGGCAGCGGCCGACGGTGAAGCCGAGGTCTCGCTGGGCCAGGTGGACGAACCGGACGTCACGGTGGGCGAGAGCTACGAAACCGCGATCGGGATCTCCAAGGGTGACCTCAACGTCCAGACTGCGTTCATGTCGGGCAAGCTCAAGGTCGAAGGCAACCTCGCCAAGCTGATGATGCACCAGAACGCCATCATGCAGTGGCAGGCCGCCACCAAGGACCTCGAAGTCGACTACTGATCCGATTTCAAGCCTTGAACCGGGCTGCGCTCATGCGCAGCCCGGTTCTCGTTTTTTTGCGAGCATCGAGCCCCACACCACGGATAGTGCGGATGAACCACGGAGAGCGCTCAAGTTCTCTCGGGATGCGTCCGATACATCGGGCAGAGAGTTTCCAGAGAAAGAGACCTGCCATGAATCTCGAATCGATCAACGCCAAGCTCGCCTGGGCCGTCCTCGTCACCGGTCTTGGACTCACCGTGCTCGCCGGCGCATTCGTGATCCTGACTGGCGCAACCGGTGGACTGCTGGTCGCGGCATTCGGCGCAGTCGCCGCCCAGGTCGGCAAGATCAGCCTGCGTGACAATCCGACATCGAGCCTCGCCCGCGTTCGCTCGACGGAGTCTCAGCCAGAACTCGTCGCTGCGTAGCGGATCTTCATTCGACTACCACTTCGCAGACACACGAGAAAGGCCCCCACCGAGGTGGGGGCCTTTGACGTTGTCAGATGGGAGCGATCACTTCTTGCCGGCGACGATGTCCTTCAGTCCCTTGCCGGCCTTGAATGCCGGTGCCTTGGTGGCCTTGATCTTGATCTCTTCACCGGTTTGCGGGTTGCGGCCGGTGCGCGCCGAGCGCTGACGAACCTCGAAAGTCCCGAAACCAGTCAACTGGACGCTATCGCCCTTCTTGAGTGCACCCGAGATGGCATCGAGCGTGGCGTCGAGGTGACGTTGGGCATCGGCCTTGCTGCCATCGGTGTGCTCGGCGATCGCGTCGATCAGCTCTGACTTGTTCATGTGCGGCTCCCTTTCGTGGAGAAGAATTACACGAATGTGAGTCTGGCGGGAATCCGCCTCCGCGTCAACTCCCAACCGGCTTCCAGGCGGATTAGATCAGGCCGAGACCGGTGACCGTGTCTCGCTCGCTCACGAGCTCGGCGACCGACGCATCGATCCGGCGGCGCGAGAAGTCGTCGATCTCGAGGCCCTGCACGATCGAATACGCGCCGTCCCTGCAGACAACCGGGAACGAGGAGACGAGCCCCTCGGGGACGCCGTAACTCCCGTCGCTGGGAACCGCCATCGAGACCCAGTCGTCATCCGGTGTTCCGGCCACCCAATCGCGCATCTGCTCGATGGCGGCGTTGGCTGCACTCGCAGCCGACGACGCACCACGTGCCCCGATGACCTCCGCCCCACGCTTTCCGACCTTGGGAATGAACACGTTCTCGACCCAGTCGTGGTCGTCGACCAGCGAGTAGGCGTTGGTGCCGTCGACCTCACAGTGGAACAGGTCCGGGTATTGGGTCGGCGAGTGATTGCCCCAGATGGACATCTTCTTGATGGCAGTCACGGGCCGGTCCACCTTGGTGGACAGCTGGCTGATCGCCCGGTTGTGATCGAGTCGAGTCATCGCAGAGAACTGGTTGGAGTCGATGTCCGGAGCGTTGTTCATCGCGATGAGGGCGTTCGTGTTGGCAGGGTTGCCCACCACGAGCACCTTGACATCCCGGCTGGCCGAATCGCTGATCGCGGCTCCCTGGCGGGTGAAGATCGCCCCGTTCGCCTCGAGCAGATCGCCACGCTCCATGCCGGCCTTGCGGGGCATCGCGCCGACCAGCAGAGCAGCCTCGGCATCACCGAAGGCGACATCGGGGTCATCGGTCTTGACCATGCCCGCCAGGAGCGGGAACGCGCAGTCCTCCAACTCCATGGCGACCCCGTCGAGCGCACCGAGCGCAGGCGTGATCTCCAACATCTGAAGAATCACCGGCTGGTCGGGGCCGAGGAGCTGACCCGAGGCGATTCGGAAGAGGAGGCTGTAGCCGATCTGGCCGGCGGCTCCGGTGACTGCGACGCGTACTGGTGTATCGGACATGTGACCGAGCGTAGCTGCGCGTCCGGGAACGCTGCAGAGTCGAAAGTCTGTTCAATCGCTCTTGACATTCAGTCTGTCTGAATATACATTCAGACACATTGAACGACATACGACCGAGACAACAAGAAGGGAACGACCGTGAGCCACCACTTGAGAGCAACTGCACCGGCAGGCACCAGTGCGTCGACCGCGAAGATCCGATCGATCGCTCGTCGCTTCGGGCGCGATACCAGCCGGCGCCGTCCCGTCTCGATCGAAACCGACGCCAAGTTCCGGGCGGCCCACGTCAGGGCCGCCAGCTTCCGGCCCGAGTTGTACTGAGCGCCATGTCCAGTCACCCCGACTTCGAGCCGGCAGAGACCTTCCCGATCGACGACCTCGAGACGCTCAAGCTGATCGTGACCGAACCGCGCATCGAGATCATCGAACTCCTGCGAAAGCCGTCGTCGGTCGCGCAGCTCGCGGAACGCATGGGTGTTCCCCGAACGCGCTTGTACCACCACATCAACACACTCGAGGAGATCGGCGTCATCGTGGTCGTCGACGAGCGTCGGGCGGGTGCATTGAACGAGAAGATCTACCAGGTGGCCGCGATGAGCTACCAGCCCAGTGAGACGTTCCTCGAGTCCGCCACACCCAGGGAACAGGCGATCGGCGTCCTCGATTCGCTGTTCTCGGTCACCCGATCGGATCTGGTGCGAGCGGTTGAACGAGAGCACGTGAACCTGGGCGACGCCTGGAGCAAACGCAGCATGATGCTCGCACGTCACATGATGACGCTCACTCCCGAGCGGAGGACCGAGTTCGTCGGCCGGCTCGAGTCGCTCATCCACGAGTTCGGCGACGACGAAGAATCGGACGAGACCGAGCCGTTCGGCCTGCTCATCATCGCTCACCCGAGCTCGAGGACTACGACGTGAGGCAGCTCTTCGGGATTCGCGACTACCGCCTCCTGTGGACCGGTCAGGCGGTCTCCAACTTCGGGGACGCCCTGACCAACCTCGCCCTGCTTCTCACCGCCCAGCGGCTGACGGGATCGACGGCCGCGGTCGCGACCACAGCGATCGCCATCGCGCTCCCCACGCTCCTGTTCGGACTCGTGGCGGGGGCATACGTCGATCGTTGGAACCGCAAGCGGGTCATGATCGTCTCCGACCTGTTCCGCACGTCGTTCGTGCTGGCGTTCCTGCTCGTGACGACCGCCGACCGCATGTGGATCCTCTATGTCGTCGCGTTCATCCAGGCCTCGCTGGGAACGTTCTTCAACCCGGCCAAGAGCGCATACCTCCCCCGGATCGTCGGCCCCGACCACCTCATCTCTGCCAACTCGGTCTCACAGATGACCCAGATCGTCCTCGGGCTCATCGGAACCGCCGCCGCGGGCGTGATCGCTGCCTTCAACGAGACCCTCGCACTCGCCTACATCATCGACGCGGCCACGTTCCTCATCTCACTGGCGGCCATCTCGATGGTGAGAACGGACGCCTCGCCGCAGCGGACCGAGGCGGTCGAGACCACGATCCTCGCAGACATCAGAGTCGGGCTGCGGGTGCTGTCGGAGTCGAGGCTTCTTCGGGGCGTGCTGCTCGGCGCCGGTGTCATGATGCTCGGCCTCGGGGCGGTCAACGTTCTCCTCGTTCCGCTGATCGTCGAGGACCTGATGGTGCCGGAGACCTGGTTCGCCGGGTTCGAGGGCGCCCAAGTGGTCTCGATGGTCGCTGCAAGCGCCATCACCGCCACGCTTGCCAGACGTTTCGGCACGAGGAAACTGATCGTTGCAGGGGTCATGGGGATCAGCGTCACGGTTGCGGCCATGTCGACCGTCAAGGCGCCCTGGCAGATGGTCGTCATCCTGTTCCTCGTGGGCTGGGCCGTCGCTCCGCTTCAGGCGTCGGTGTCGACGCTCGTCCAGACCGAGGTCGACGACTCGGTTCGAGGTCGGACCGGCTCTGCGCTCAACACAGTCCTGACCGGCGCGAACGTGGTGTCGATGGCGTTCGCCGGAACGCTGGCCGCCGGGATCGGGGTTCGCAACGTGTTCCTGGTGGCCGGGGCGATCGGCTTCGTCGCTGCCGGACTCGCAGCCTGGATGTTCCGGGGCGCCGTCCCCAAGGCGGACACGCTGCACCTGTCAGCGCAGCCGGAGCCGGCGGTTGCCGAGTGAGCTGGTGCATTCGGAGAGGGGATCGCTGCTGCAAAGCCCCCCTGCGTTCGCAGAGCGAACGCTGTCCCCCCTGAGAGGGGACACACAATCATCCCCTCATCGTGAAGCAAGCCAGAGGCAAGAACCCAGACACACGCCGCAAAGACACGCAACCAGCACAGCCCTGCTATCGCAAACTCTCCCTGCGCTCGCCAGAGCGAACGCTGTCCCCCCTGAGAGGGGACACACAATCATCCCCTCATCGTGAAGCAAGCCAGAGGCAAGAACCCAGACACACCCTGCAAAGACACGCAACCAGCACAGCCCTGCTATCGCAAACTCTCCCTGCGCTCGCCAGAGCGAACGCTGTCCCCCCTGAGAGGGGACACACAATCCGCGGCCAGGCCGAGGGGTTGCTTGTTCCCTCAACGAGGCACTTGACTGCGGTCGAACCGAGCGGTTGCTTGTTCCCTCAACGAGGCACTTGACTGCGGTCGAACCGAGGGGTTGTTTGTTCCCCCTCAGGGGGAACAGGCTTGCGCCAGCAAGCCAAGGGGGGTTTCAAACAACGTTTCTTGGTTGTCTACGCAATCGGCTCCCTCGCTCCCCAGCGGCCGAATCGATGGCGCCTGCCCGAGAATCACATGACAGTGTCGCCTTCCCGTGTGACCCCCTGGCTGTCCCACAGGGCGGGCTGTCCCGCCTCAAACGGCGACAGCCCGGGCTCAGTCGAAGTCGAGGGCGACGTCGAAGTTGGGGGCGCTGTGGGTGAGCGCCCCGACGCTGATGACATCGACGCCGGTCTCGGCGACCGACCGGATCGTGTCCTCGGTGATGCCGCCGGAGGCCTCGGTGACCATCTCCTCCCCCACCATGTCGACGGCCTCGCGAAGCTGGGAGAGGCTCATGTTGTCGAGCAGCACGATGTCGGCGCCGACGACCGACAACTCGCGTAGCTCCTCGAGCGTCTCCACCTCGACCTCGACCTTCACCGTGTGACCCACCCGGGCTCGGACCATCGCCACCGCCCGCCCGATCCCACCTGCAGCGGCGATGTGGTTGTCCTTGATCATCACGGCGTCATAGAGCCCGAAGCGGTGATTCGACCCACCGCCCATCCTCACCGCGTACTTCTCCAGCGCCCTGAGCGTCGGGGTCGTCTTTCTGGTGTCGGCGATGAGCACCCCGGTCCCATCGACCAGGTCGACGAGGCGAGCGGTCGCCGTTGCGATGCCCGAGAGACGGCCGAGGAAATTGAGCGCAGTGCGTTCGGCCGTCAGGAGCGCTCGTGTGGGTCCCGCCAGCCTCAGAAGGTCCGATCCCGCTGAGACTCGCTGGCCGTCGTGTGCGACCGCCTCGATCTCGATCGAGTCGTCCATGAGATGAAAGACCCTTCCGGCGAGACCCAGGCCGGCAACCACACCGTCCTGACGGGCGACCAGACGCGCGGTGCTCTGATGGTCGGGACGAAAGATCGACTCCGAGGTCAGGTCACCGGCCGAGGCCAGGTCCTCCTCGAAGGCTCTCCTGATCAGGTCGTCGAACCTGGTGACATCCATCGTCTATCGGTTTCCTTCGGGATGGGCTCCACCAGGTTACGGTTTGCCTGGAACGGATCGGGCTCCGGATAGTCCGCTCGGTAGTGACCGCCGCGGGATTCCGATCGTCGCAGTGCGGCGGTCGTGACGAGCGCGGCGACCTCGAACGCCACGCGGCCGGGGATCGATTCCATCAGGTGCGGCTGAAGTTCGAGAAGTCGGTTGTGGGCGTCCCACAGCCCGTTTCCGGTCCTGACCAGTCCGACCCGATCCCACATGAGCTGCCTGACCGCAGCGACCTGCTCGGGGACCTCGAGCGAGGACTCGGTGATCCCGGCGGTCCACGACCCGATCCTGCCCCCGAGGCCCTCGGCATGATGCACGTCCTCTGCCACCAGCGCCCCGAACACGAGTCCCTCGAGCAGCGAGTTGGAGGCCAGCCGGTTGGCGCCGTGCACGCCGGTCGACGCCGCCTCCCCCACCGCCCAGAGTCCGGACACCGACGAGCGGCCGGAGGATCCGGCATCGATGCCGCCCATGAAGTAATGGGCGGCCGGGGACACCGGCAGCACATCGGTGCGCGGGTCCAGCCCTGCATCCTGTGCATGGGCAAAGACGGTCGGGAACCGCTTCGGGAAGTCCTCGATGTTCCTGGCGTCGAGGTATGCCCCTGCACCCTTGTCGTGTTGCCAGAAGATCGCCCGGGCCACGACGTCGCGGGGCGCGAGCTCGGCGTCCGGGTGGTGTTGGAGCATGAAGCGGCGTCCCTGGTCGTCGACCAGGGTGGCCCCCTCCCCCCGCAGTGCCTCGGTGAGCAGCGGCATCGGGTCGCGTCCGGCCATGAGGCCCGTGGGATGGAACTGCACGAACTCGAGATCGGCGAGACGCGCGCCGACCCGCGACGCGGCTGCGAGCCCGTCCCCGGTCACGACCGCCGGGTTGGTCGTGTGCCGGTAGATCTGGCCGATCCCGCCGGTCGCCAGGATCACCGCCGGCGCATCGAATGCGACCATTGCGCCGTCGCCGTCGACTGCCAACACCCCGGTGACTCCGAGGGAATCCCGGAGGAGGTCGATCATCCTCCAGCCTTCGAGCACATCGACCGAGTCGCTGGCATCGGCCGCGGCCGAGAGCGTCCTCTGAACCTCGGCTCCCGTGGCGTCGCCGTCGGCATGCACGATCCGTCGACGCTGGTGGCCCGCCTCGCGTCCCAGCTTGAGCTCGCCGCGATCGTCGAGATCGAACTGGGCGCCGAGCGAGATCAGCCGTTCGATCGCCTTGGATCCCCCGGCTGTCAGCACGTCGACCGCTCGCTGGACGGCGATCCCGCCGCTCACCGTCATGGTGTCGCTGGCGTGTAGTTGGGCGGTGTCGTCTTCCCCGACGGCCGCGGCGATCCCGCCCTGCGCCCAACCGGTGGATCCGAGCGAGCCGACGGTGAGGACGGTTGCCTTCGGCAGCCCGAGGGCGACCGAGAGGCCGGCGACCCCGGATCCGACGACGACCGGGTCTGCGAGTTCGACCCGATCGACGGTCACTGCTCGTGCCGTCCGACCTCGAGCATGCGTTCGACCGCCAACCGCGCCCGGTCGGCGATCTCGGCGGGGATCTCGATCTGATGGGTCATCGTCTCGAGCGAGTGCCGAATGCCGTCGAGGGTGATCCGCTTCATGTGGGGACAGAGATTGCATGGCCGCACGAACTCGGTCTCCGGCGTCTCGAGGGCGACGTTGTCGGCCATCGAGCACTCGGTGATCATCATCACCCGGTCGGGGCGGTGTTCGGTGACCCAGTTGATGATCCCGTTCGTCGATCCGACGTAGTCGGCCTCGGCGAGCACGTCCGGGGGGCATTCGGGGTGGGCGATCACCGAGACACCGCCGAGGCTCTCGCGGTGCTGTCTGATCTCTTCCCCGGTGAACCGCTCGTGGACCATGCAGGCTCCGTCCCACAGGATCAGCTCGACGTCGGTCTGGGTGGCCACGTACTTCCCGAGATACTGGTCGGGCAGGAAGATGACGCGGTCCACCCCCAGCGACTCGACGACGGCGACGGCGTTGCCGCTCGTGCAGCAGATGTCGGTCTCGGCCTTCACGTCCGCCGATGTGTTCACGTAGGTGACCACCGGCACACCCGGGTACTGCGCCTTCAGCGCCCGCACATCCGCCCCGGTGATGCCATCCGCCAGCGAGCAGCCGGCTCGCTTGTCGGGCAGGAGGATCGTCTTCGAGGGATTCACGAGCTTGGCCGTCTCGGCCATGAAGTCCACGCCGGCAAGCACGATCACATCGGCTTCGGTTTCCTTCGCCATCGCGGCGAGTTTGAGCGAGTCCCCGGTGAGGTCGGCGGCGAGGGCGAAGATGTCGGGGGTCATGTAGTTGTGCGCCGCCACGACGGCGTTGCGTTCCTTCTTCAGCCGCTCGATGTCGTCGAGGATCGGCTGCAACGCCGCCCGCTCCGCCTCGGGCAGCACGCTGCCGCGCGGGGTGATCTCCAGTGTGGTGGTGGCCACGATGCTCCTACTTTTGCTCAGCCTGAGCATAACAAGTCGCACTCGGCTCTGCAGGAGTCCGCCGACTGGCCATTCCCTTAACGGATTCGCCATCGCGCCGACGGGGATCCTGTGAATCAGGAGATTCGACTGTCACCTGCGAAACGAAAGCTCTGCGTCGGGGGCCTTAGAGGCGCACTCCTGGGCTGCTTCTTCCCGCTCGGGGCACTGCTGTTCCTGGCGGCCATCGGCGAACCGCTCGGCAATCCGGCAGAGCTGCACGCACGCTACCCCCTGCTCTTCGTCATCGACCTGGCACCGTTCGTGCTGGGCGCAGCCGGGTGCTGGATCGGCTCATTGCTCTATCGCACCCGAGAGGCCGAACGCGAACAGCGGAAGCTTGCGACGACCCTCGCCCAAACCTGGAGTGAGGGGACCGTCGCACAAGATGCGGACATCGAGTCGCTGCTCCGGAACGGATATCGACGAACCGCCGCAGTGAGCCACGAGCTGAGAACCCCTCTGACTGCGGTCGTCGGCTTCGTGGATCTCGTCGAGGGCGAGGTCCACGGGCATCCGGTGTCGGACTACCTCACGGAGATCAGATCGAGCTGCGACTTCATGATCGAACTGATCAACGAGTTCCTCGAGGCCGAACGGTCGGTCGCCGGTGTGTTCCGTGTCGAGCCGAGCCCCATCCAACTCGACGAGGCGATCGAATCCGTGATTCGACTGCTCAAACCCGTTGCGGATCAGCGTGGCCTCGCTCTTCGAGTCGAATCCCAGAGCGATCAGGTGGTCATGGCCGATCCACGGCGCCTGCGACAGGTGCTCACCAACCTGATCGCCAACTCATTGAACTACACACCGAAGGGCGGTGTGACGATCTCCACGGGACAGAGCGACGGCCAGGCGATCGTCGAGATCACCGATACCGGTGTGGGAATGACCACGAAGGAAGCCGAACTGCTGTTTGCGCCGTTCCAGCGCGGTGATGCCGGGCACACGAAGGGAACGGGACTCGGATTGAGCCTCGCCCGATCGATGATGGAGGCCATGCACGGAACCGTCTCGGCCACGTCTCCGGGTCCTGGCCACGGAACGACGATGAGGGTCACACTGCCCCTCGAGGACGAGCGTTCACTTCAACCCGTCTGAGAGGCGATCACCCGAGGATCCCGACCCGTGGTCGCTCTGTGAGGACGCTCCGACGGAACCGGAAGAGCTCGGCTGGGCGCCCACCCGTGGTTGCGTAGCGGCCCGTACCTTCGACCAGTCCGCCCCGCTCCACTTGCCTTCGGAAGTTCTGCGTGTGCTGCTTCTGGCCGGCGAGCGCCTCGACGGTGCGCTGCAAGTGCGAGAGCGTGAACGTCTCGGGCATCAGGTCGAAGACGAGCGGCCGATACGTGAGTTTCCCCCTGAGTCTTGAAAGCGCCGTCGCTGCGACCCTGCGGTGGTCCAGCGCCATGTGCTCACCCGACACCGCTGCTCCCGACCGACTTCGTCGTGGTCGACGAACCACTCGGGAACCAGATGCGCCTCGTACAGCAACTCGTATCGGTCGAGCGCCCGAACGCCGTCCCACGGCGTCTCTTCCATGCCGAAGGCGATCTGCACACGTTGCGCACGGCCGGGACCGTCGCTCGCCCACTCGCCGATCATCGTCTTCGCTTCCCTGTCGGCATCGGGAGCGCGCAGATCCTCCCACGGGAACAGGTGGTACCAGTCGACCCATCGGCCGGTGGTCGACGCCTCCCTGGTGAGCACGAGATAGCCCACGCCGAGCGCACGCTCCCCCGCGGTCGATACCGGGCTCGATCGATCGAGGTCACCGAAGGTGTAGAGCTGTTCGAGGTATTCGACCTCGAAGCCGGCCTGCTCGTCGATGACCCGCCGCATGGCCAGGTCCAGGCTGGCATCCTCGGCGACGTCGAGCGCACCGGACGGGAGCATCGGTCCCTGTGACGAGCCGACCGTCAGAACCCGCGGACGGTCATCGGTGACGGCGACGATCACCGCCTCCAGCGACACTGCGATCCCAGTGGACATCAGCGGGAGACCGGAACGAATCGGGCGGCGCCGATCGAACACTCGCTCGCGATGCCTTCGACCTCCAGCCGGCCGATCCGGGGGCGGTCGACATCTGCGTCCTGGAGCCGGATGACGCCCCCCTCCCAGCGATGGTCGGTGTGGTCATCGAACCGCTCGGGTATCGATCCGAGCACGGAGGAATAGAACCGGTCGCCTGCGGAGCGATCGGGTGTCTCGATCACCGCCGCCCTGAGATACGTGGGTGCACCTTCGAGGATCGCAGCAGCGTCCCACCACGGCTCACCGCCGTAGGAGAAGACGGTGTCGGGTAGGCCGGCCAACCACTGGTCCATCGGCGGTCCCGGATTGTCGGTCTCGGCGATCTGGATGACGGTCCCGTGGGCATCTGCCGGGTGGATGAACATCTCCCGCCAGCCGGGATCACGAAAGTCGATACCCACCGGGTCGATCCCGAGTCCCCTGAGCCGTTCGAGTTCGGATTCGATGTCGTCGGTCTTGAACGTGACGTGGTGCGGCCGGTCCCCTCCGGCGGCGAGAAACCGCTCGAGGAAGTCGTTGTGCTCGGTGTCGGCCGGTTCGAGGAGCTCCACCGTCATGCCCTCGGTGCCCCGGCCGATGCGCACCTGCATCGCCCGGAAGCCGCTCCCGGGCGGCTGGCCACCGCTGATCACCAGACCACCGAGTCGACCCGTCAGCGTCCGCAGACCCTCACGGTGATCCCCGACCCCGATCGCAACGTGATCCAGTTTCATGACAGATGACAGATGACAGATGACAGATGACAGATGCGAGGCGACGGGAGACACTCTTCAGCCCGCGCCGAAAGCCGACAGCCGAAATCTGACAGCATGCCCGCCATCGGGACCGCACCCATCACCGGACCGCCCGAGTGCCTACATCCTTGCGATCATCGCGTCGGCGAATGCGGACGTCTTCACCTCGGTGGCGCCCTCCATCAGACGAGCGAAGTCGTAGGTGACGATCTTGTCGCCGATGGTCGCCTCGAGGCTGTCGATGATCAGGTCGGCGGCCTCGGTCCATCCGAGATAGCGGAACATCATCTCACCGGAGAGGATCACCGAGCCGGGGTTCACCTTGTCCTGTCCGGCGTACTTCGGAGCCGTGCCGTGGGTGGCCTCGAAGACGGCAACACCGGTGTCGTAGTTGATGTTGCCGCCGGGGGCGATCCCGATCCCGCCGACCTGGGCGGCCAGGGCGTCGGAGATGTAGTCGCCGTTGAGGTTCATCGTCGCGATGACGTCGTAGTTGGCGGGTCGGGTGAGGATCTGCTGGAGCATGGCGTCGGCGATGACGTCCTGGATGAGGATCTTGTCGCCGGGATCGCCACCCGACTCCTCCCAGGACACGGTCTCGGCCGAGAACTCGTCCTTGGCGAGCTCGTAGCCCCAGTTGCGGAACGCACCCTCGGTGAACTTCATGATGTTGCCCTTGTGCACCAACGTCACCGACTTGCGGCCGTTGGCGATGGCGTACTTGATGGCCGCCCGGATCAATCGTTTCGAACCGGTGATCGAGATCGGCTTGATACCGATGCCCGAATCGGGACGGATCTCCCACCCGAACTCCTCCTCGAGGAATGCCAGCAGCTTGGCCGCTCCCTCGGAGTTGGCCTCGAGCTCCTTGCCGGCGTAGACGTCTTCGGTGTTCTCACGGAAGATCACCATGTCGACCTGTCCGGGGTTCTTCACCGGCGACGGGACACCGTTGAACCACCGGACCGGCCTGACACACGCATAGAGGTCGAGGGTCTGGCGCAGGGCGACGTTGAGGCTGCGGATGCCGCCACCGACCGGCGTCGTCAGCGGGCCCTTGATTCCGACCAGATACTGCGAGAACGCCTCGACGGTCTCGTCGGGCAGCCACGACCCGGTGGCGTTGAAGGCCTTCTCTCCGGCGAGCACTTCCTTCCATGCGATCTTCTTGGCGCCCCCATAGGCCTTCTCGACGGCTGCATCGAACACCCTGACCGAAGCCGCCCAGATGTCGGGCCCGATCCCATCACCCTCGATGAATGGGACGATCGGATCGTCCGGGACGACGAGCTTGCCGGATTCCATCGTGATGGGCGTGGCCATGGGGAGACTCCTGATCTTCGTGAGTGTTCGACATTACTCGTTGAGCGAAGAGGCTTCCCAGGCGCAACGCCACAATGGGATCTCGCCACGACACACTCCGAGGCGAGCGACTCGAGCAGGCCAGTGGGAGATCAGGAACAGGCGCGCGTCTGCGACGTGTCGCCGGGCACGAACGTGCTCCACTCCTCCGGCGTCAGCTCGCGCCCGACAAAGGCGCAGGCACGTTCCACCCAGCTGGACGGGTCCACGCCGAACGCATAGAGCCGGCCCGAGGAAGACACCCAGACCGTACGCATGTCTTCGTCGTACCACGGCATCACCGAACGCGTGGTGCCCGTTCCGACCATGAGGTGACCGATGAGCCTGACACCATCGACATCCCACAGCTTCACATCGCCGTCGACCTCGACGACGACCAGAAGACGTCCGTCATCGACGAACTCGAGCCCTACGACTCCTGCGGCTCCCGGGATCGACGCTGTGCTCCCCGACGTGGCGTCGGCGACGACTGCGCCTGTAGCCCCGCCGGCGGCCACGAGATCACCCGGCCCGCCGACTGCGACCAACGCCTCCTCGAGACCGATGCGGAACTCGCCTGTCCACGAACCTTCTTCGTCGTACGTCCTGACCAGGCCGTCCGCGTTGATCGCGTGGAGACCGCCGCCGGCCGACGGCACGGCACTCACGAGATCGATGTTGGTCTCGCTGACCAGACGCGTACGGAGGTCTGTATCCCAGTCGATGAGCCGGGCCTCGATGCCGAAGCGCATCTGATGGTGCACGAGGATGGCACCCGATCGTGCGTGTGAGGGTACGAACGCAGGATCGCGGACAATGTGAAAGCGATCGAATCCACTCGGGTCCAACAACGCCACGTAGCCGAGGTGAGCGAACGTGGATGGAGGGTCCTCGTCACTCCCGATCTGGATCGACGCCACGAGCTCGCCCTGCTGCCACTTCCCGACTCTCGCGTCCTGTCCGAAGATCACGACCTCGGCGTCGTCGACCGACGGGAAGGCGACCATGGGATCGAGCACCCCGAGTTGCTGAGGTGCGACGACCGGCCGCCGACCCCCGGCATCCAGGTCGATGACATCCACGCCGCCACCGACGAGTAGTGCGGCGCGCCCAGCGTCGAGTCCGACGACGGCATCGTCAGGGATGTCGATGCTCTTCGTAGCAGCGGGGACAGGTCTCATCTCGACTCGAGTGGCCGTGGACGTTGCGTCGTCGAGCACCGTCACGACGCCATCGGGCCGGACATCCGCCCATCCCACATCGATGAACAACGCATCTCCCAGCAGACCGACATCGGGATCGACCAGTTCGATCCTGTCACCGGACACGACAACGACGAGGCCGTCCGGTCTCGGCCCGATGGCGAATACCGGCGACGTGGCACTCGTCGAGGTGATGCGATCGTATGCGCCCGTCACGACGTCGATCGAATAGACACCACCCAGCACCCCTCCGACGAACACTCGACCTCCCCCGACGCCGATCGCGCTCGGCTCTTCGGGGATGTCGACGCGGTGGAGTTGACGACCCGTCTCGAGGTCCGCGATTCCGATCGATCGGACGAGCGCGGGATCGTCCGAGGACTGCATGAGCGCCATCGTTCCGCCGCCCACATCCATCGCCACTGGATCACCTGCGGCCCCTACCCCAAGGCCCAGCGTCGTGTGTTCGAGGGCCGCATCAACGCGTCCGACGATGTCGCCAGAGGATGTGTCGAGAATGAGCAAGCTTTCGCCTGCACCACTGACGAGCAGTCGGTCCGCTCCAAGGGCACCAAAGATCAGAAACTCGGCTCCATCGATCGAGGTCGGCTCGAGCGGACCATCCCATGGTCCGGACCAGAACGCAGTCCCCCGCCCGTCGTTGAGCAATGTGCCAACGGTCGGGTTGTACTGCATGACCCACCGGACGTCGGACACTTCGTCACCGAACCATCGCACACAGGACGCCGGCGCCGGCCCGCGATCTTCGACGACGCCGGTGTCAAGATCGACCGTGACGAGACGATCGCCCACCGTCGTGAATCCGGTGGCGGCGTCGGCGGAGACGACGAACGGGAAATCGAACGCCGGGCAAGGTGGTCCTTCGCTCGGGGGCAGGTCCACGGTCGAGACGCGACCTGGAGCCGCCGACAGTGCACCGAGCACAGCGGCGGCAGCCGACCCGGGGTCACGCCGATACGCCTCGAGTGCCAACAGGATCGCCACCTCCGGCTGCTCACCGATGAGCGACTCGGAACGCGAGATCAGCGCGGCCAGTTCCGCCTCTGCCTGTAGCGCCTCAGCACGCTGTTCCGACGCTTGCGCCTCAGCCGTCGCCTGTTGTGCCGACTGCGCGGATTCCGCGGCCGCATTCGAGGCGTCCCGGGCCTGGTTCCGTTGGACGAGAGCGATGGCGCCGGCGACCAGCGCCGCTACCAGGGTCACGCTCACGACGGTGTTGAGTCGACGGAGCCTGGCGACCCGACGCCGCTCGGTCTGCCGATCACGCTCGGCCTGCACTCGAGATGCCTCCAGGAACGTGAGGTCGAGAGCTCGAGTGATGTCCCCGGCAGGGAGATCCAGCGCTTGGGCGAGCCGTCCACCTCGGAGCAGGTCCGAACCCTGTCGACCACCCTCGTCCCATACGGTCGCTGCAGCGGCGAGGCGCTCGATCGAACGAAGCAACTCCCGATCCTCGTCGAGCCAATCGGCGAGGCGGGGCCATTCACGCAGCAGTGCCTCGTGGGCGACCTCGACGGTCGGTCCACGGCTGACAGGGTCCCTGTCGAACGTGATCAGCCGAGCCTCGCCGAACCGGTCGAGCACCCATTGGGTCGGCGAGTCATCGCCGAGGTCGGCCACTGCGACTCGGCGCCGGAGGTCGGGCCGATCCTCACCGGGATCGGACATGGCGCCGAACACCCTCCGCGTCGCCGCACGCTCGGGGTCGCCCGACTGAAGGTAGATCGATTCGGCTCGCGCCGCGAGCGCTCCTGCCACGCCACCGAGACGCGTGTAGGCATCCACCCGCAGAAGCCTGCCGTCACGCTGGTCGAACATGGCCGCCAGGACGTGTTGGAGCAGCGGGAGCGGAGAAGGCTGCCCGATCGTCTCGGCGGCGATCCGGGCAACCAGTCCCGGCTCGAACTCGACGCCGCCGGCGCGGGCCGGGCCGACGATCGCCTCTTCCAGCTCATCGGGTGCAAGCGGAGTGACTTCGACCGCTCCGGCCTTCAAGATCGGCGCGAACGCTGGGTGCTCGAGAGGACGGTGGTAGTAGTCGGCGCGGAGCGTTGCCACCAGCCGCAACGGGCTCGACGGATCCGTCACGGCGACACTGAGGCCATCGAGAAAGTCGTTTGCGAGAGGCGCGGCCCGCCCGAGGAACAGTTCCTCGAGCTGATCGATGGCGAGCAAGAGCGTGTCACCGTCGGACGGGAGGCAACGTCGGATCCCACGCAGGATCCCCCTGGGCCCGCCTTCGAGTTGGTCCAGGACCGAGGCCGGAGGATTGACCGCCACACGGAGCAGTGCGGCTTCGAGAGCCTCGAACGGATCGTTGCCGGGGATCATCGTGGTCGTGTACCACCCATCGGAGCCGGGCACATCACCTCGATACAGCCTGGGGAGGAGCCCGGCTCGCATCACCGACGATTTGCCCGAACCAGACGGACCGACCACGACAAGCGCCCGCGACGCCATGTCACCGGCGCGAAGCCGTTCGAGCAACTCCGTGACGAGGCGTTCCCGGCCGAAGTATCGGTCGGCGTCGCCGACATCGAAGGCCCGGAGCCCGACGTACGGGTTCGGTCCGACGAGGGCGCGCTTCGGCTCTCGCTCCGGGGAAGCCGCAGAACCTCTCAGCACGTCGAGAAACGCTTCGACCGACCCGAATCGGTCCTCAGGCGACTTCGCCAGCGCCTGCCGGAGTCCGGCAGCGATGTGCGGGCCGGCGATGCGTTCGATGTCGTCGAGACGAGGCTGAGCGTTGAGCTGACGATCCAGAAGCTCGGCGGCGTCCGAACTGTCGGCAAACGGCGTCGCACCGGTCAGGCATTCGTAGATCACCACCGCCAGGCTGTAGACATCGGATGCCGGACCGAGCGGCTCCCGCCGAAGCTGCTCCGGTGCTGCGTAGGCCGGCGAGCCGATCGAGAGCGCAGCCGCGGGGCCGCTGGACTCGGCCTCGGCGAGGGCGATCCCGAAGTCCGTGAGGAACGCATTGCCTGCGTCGTCGAACATCACATTGGCGCTTTTCACGTCTCGGTGAACGATCGCCTGTGAATGCGCCGCAGCGAGCGCTGCGCCGACCTGTTCAGCGATCCGAAGCGTCTCGGAGACCGTGAGCGGACCGCCGTCGAGCCTCCTCTCGAGCGTGCCGCCCGCGAGCCAACGCATGACGAGATAGGCAGCGTCGGGGTCGCGCCAGAAGTCGATCAACGGGACGATGTGCGGATGCTCGATTCGCGCCACCATCTGTGCCTCGAGCTCGAAGCGCCTGATGAAGTCCGGCTGGGTCGCGAGCTCTTCGTGGATCTGTTTGATCGCGACAGGGCGGTCGACCGACGGCTGAATGGCCTTCCAGACGACCGCGAATGCCCCGGCACCCACGCGTTCGACGAGCCGGTATCCGCGAAGCGGTGTGGCCTCGTCCTCGAGGTCGAGCGAGGCGTCACCCGACAGGATGGCATCTTCGAGTTCGAGCATCTCCGACGACGGTTCGAGGCCGCTGTCGGACAGCAGTCGGCGATGGCCGTCGATGACCCGGAGCGCCTCCTGCGTGCGACCGCTCCGATGGAGTGCAAGGGCGTACTGGCGGGCAGCACGTTCCCGATGTCCGTGCTCGGAGATGAATGCCGCCAACTCGCCGGTGATCTGGGTGTGCCGGCCCATGTCGAGTGCGGTCTCCCAGCGCTCCTCGAGCATCTCGAGCCGATCGATCTCCAGCCGCTCGGAGATGCCACGGAGCCAGTCCAGGTCCTCCAGCTCACGGTAGGGCGCTCCTCTCCACAGCTCGAGGGCTTGATCGAGCAGCCGACCGGCTCGGTCGGGGTCACCGGACTCGCGGGCGAACAGCGCCTGCTTGCGGAGCGACACGAACAGCTCGTTCTCGAGGAGGTCCGCGGGAACGTCCAGCCGGTATCCCCCAGGCTCGGTCACCACCCAGTCGCGAGCGCCGGGAGGCAGCGCATTGCGGAGGCGAGAGACATACGTCCGCAACGCGCCACTCGTTGCGTCCGGCCGATCCTCGTCGCTCCACAGATACTCCGAAAGCCAATCGACATCGACGACCTGCCTGGCCCGAACGCAGAGCAGGGCGAGCAGGCGCCGCTGACGAGGTCCGCCGACCCCGCGGATCTCTCCGTCGACGAGGAGGTCGATCCCTCCGAACACGCGAATCAGCATGTCGGTAGCTCGACGTGTGCCCGATTCGCTCATTGGCCCTCTTCGATCGATCCAGACATCCTGGAGGTTCGACGTTACAGAGAGGTCACAACCGGCTGCCGTCCGGATCGCTTCGACTGATGCCAGTTGTGAACGATCGATGAACTCATCGACGTGGAGGACTGCCTGTGGTCGAATGCCGGTTTCCGATCGTGAACTCACCCAGGAGGGCTGAACATGAGACAACTGCTGCAACGACCCGCGATGCGAGCCCTGCTCGCCGTCGCCGTGATCTCCGTCGGCGCCGCCGGGTGGTGGCTCGGCTCACCGCTGTTCCTCGACAATGAGGTCGACGAGGCGTTTCCCCTCTCGGCGACCGCCGTCATCCCCGACGACATGACCCAGGACGAGGTCGAGACCGAGATGGAAGCCGCCGCAGAGACGCCGGTGGTGATGGAGGACGAACCGATGCCGGCCGAGCCATCCGAGCCTTCCGGGCCGGTCGCCGTACTCACCGGATCGTTCCAGGGCGCCGACGACTTCCATCAGGGATCAGGCACCGCCACCGTCTACGAACTCGAGGACGGGACCAACGTGCTCCGGTTCGAGGACTTCGAAGTCACCAACGGCCCGGACCTGCACGTGCTGTTGGTCCCGAACGAGGCGCCGGCCGATCGCGACGACCTGACCGGATACGTCGATCTCGGCAGCCTCAAGGGCAACGTCGGCAACCAGAACTACGAGATCCCGCCGGACATCGACATCTCGCGAGTTCGGCAGCATCGTCATCTACTGCGAGCCGTTCCATGTGCTCTTCGCCTCCGCATCGCTGGCTCCGTGATGCGCTCGTCGCGAGGCGCCCACAGGAGCCGTGACGGCGTGGTCAGAGCCCGGGTCGTGCAGCGCGCTCGGCGGCGGTGACCGTGTTCGACATGAGCATGGCGATCGTCATCGGACCGACGCCGCCCGGAACCGGTGTGATCGCACCCGCCACCTCGACCACGGAGTCGAAATCGACGTCGCCGACGAGACCGCCCTCGGTGCGGTTGATGCCGACGTCGATTACCGTCGCACCCGGCTTGACCCAGTCACCGGTGATCATCTCCGGCCTACCGACCGCCGCAACGAGGATGTCGGCACGGCGGCAACGCTCCTGAAGGTCGACCGTGCGGGAGTGGGCGAGCGTGACGGTGGCATTCCGCCGCTTGCCGCCGAACAGGACCGCCAAAGGGCGTCCGACGAGGAACGAACGGCCCACGACGACCACGTCGGCGCCTTCGGTCGGAATCTCGTAGTGGTCGAGGATCCGCAGCACACCCGACGGCGTGCACGGCGCGAAGGTCGGGCGATCGAGCAGCAGATACCCCAGGCTCTGGGGGTGCAGCCCGTCGGCGTCCTTCGAAGGCGAGATCTTCTGCACGGCGGCCTCGCCGTCGAGCCCGTCGGGTAGTGGGAGTTGGAGGAGAATCCCGTGAACCCGGTCGTCGGCCGACAGATCCGAGATCAGTCCTTCGACCTCGTCCTGGGTCGAGTCGGCGGGCAGCTCATGGTGATATGACGTGATCCCCACTGCCTCGGCGGTGCGCCGCTTGTTGCGGACGTAGACGTGCGAGGCGGGGTCGTCGCCGACCAGGACCGTGGCGAGCCCGACCGGCGCACCGAGCGCGGCCACCCGCGCCGCCACCTCCTCCTTCACCGCCGCCGCAACAGCCTTCCCGTCGAGAATCATCGCAGTCACTTCTGGCCTCCAAGCCGAGCGCTCGTCATCGTGCAGGCGTAGATAGAGGTCCCGGGTCGCGCCAGACCGCGGCAAGGAGGGTCGGGTGCACGACCGCCGTGCGCCGCGGGCGAGGCAAGCCTCGTCCCACCTGAGACGTGGGACGTGGGACGTGGGACGTGGGACGTGTCATTTCAATGTCTGAACTGGCGTTCGCCGGTCATCAGCATGGTGAGGCCGAGTTCGTTGGCGCGTGCGATGACCTCGTCGTCCCGGATCGAGCCTCCGGGCTGCACGACGACCGCCACGCCGGCTTCTGCCGCAACGTCGATGCCGTCGGAGAACGGGAAGAAGGCGTCACTCGCCAACGCTCCCCCACGTCCCCGGCCCGCCGCCTTGTTGCGGGCGATCTCGGATGCCTCGACCCGGTTCTGCTGGCCGGCCCCGATCCCCCAGGCCGTCTCGCCTTGAGCGATCACGATGGCGTTCGACGTGGTCGATCCACAGACCCGCCACGCGAACACGGCGTCGCGCAGTTCCGCATCCGAAGGTGCGCGCTCGGTGACGACCCTCCAGTTGGACGGCTGGGACTCGAACCCGTATTGCGACTGGACCAACCACCCTGCCGATGTCGGCCGCAGGTGCAGTGGGAGCGCCTCGGGCGGGGGGCCCTGCAAGACCCTGGTGTTCTTCCGTCGCTCGACGATCGCCTCGAGAACCCCGGCATCGAAGGCGGGGGCGACGATCACGTCGGCCTGGGCGGCGGCGACTACCCGCTCGACCGTTGCGGCATCGACCGGTTCGCTGAATGCCACGATTCCACCGAACGCCGATCTCGAATCGCATTCGTATGCCCGCTGATAGGCGTCGGCGAGCGTGTCGGCCGATGCGGCGCCGCACGGATTGGCGTGTTTGACGATCACCACGGACGGCTTTGCGGTGACCGCCGCCAAGTCGTGAACGAGTGACCAGGCGGCGTCGGCGTCGAAGACGTTGAGATAGCTGGCAGCGGGCCCGCTCAACTTCACAGCCTGATCCCACCACGTCACCCGGTCGGGCTCGTGGAATCTCCCCGCTCGCTGATGCGGATTCTCCCCGTACTTCAGCGGTGTCGGATCGCGTTCGAGTGCGATGGCGATCCGGTCGGGGAAGTCCGACTCGAGACCCTCCAGCCAGGTGACGATCGCGGCGTCGTACGAAGCCGTGTGGAAGAAGGCCTCTCGCGCGAGCGTGCGGCGCAAACCGGCATCGAGGCCGCCGCTCTCGATGGCGACGGCCACCGCCCCGTACTGCTCCGGCGACGTGACGATGCCCACCCACCGGTGGTTCTTCGCCGCCGCACGGACCATTGCGGGACCGCCGATGTCGATCTGTTCGATGATGTCGTCCTCGGTCGAGTCGAGTTTCTGGACGGTCTGTCGGAACGGATATAGGTTCGAAACGACGAGCTGGAACGGTTCGATGCCTCGGTCGGCCAGGTCCTGGTGATGGTCTTCCTTCGACAGGTCGGCGAGGATCGCGCCGTGGATCGATGGATGGAGCGTCTTCACTCGGCCACCGAGGATCTCGGGGGACCCTGTGACATCGGACACACGTGTCACTGTCAGACCGGCCCGTTCGAGCGCGTCCGCCGTCCCGCCCGACGACACCAACTCGACACCCGCTTTCGCGAGGCGCGTGGCGAACTCGACCAGCCCCGTCTTGTCGGACACCGACACCAGCGCCCGTTTCACCTCGATCATCGCTGCTCCAACCTGCCGAGTACGAAGTCGGCAACGACCCGAGGGTAGAGCCGATGTTCCACGGCCTGAATCCGGGCGTGGAGCGTCTCGGCATCGTCGTCGTCGAGGACATCGACTGCGGCCTGAGCGAGGATCGGCCCGTTGTCGACCAGCTCGTCGACGACGTGGATGGTGACACCGGTCACCTTGACTCCGTGGGCCAGCGCCTCATCCACGGCGTGGGCGCCGGGGAACGACGGCAGCAGCGAAGGGTGGATGTTGACGATGCGGCCCGGGAAACGCTCGACCGCTTCGGGTGCGAGGATCCGCATGAACCCGGCCAGGACCATGAAGGTGCAGCCGTGTGCTTCGACGGCGTCACACACGGCGGAGGTGAATGCACTCCGGTCGGAAAACGAGCGCCAGTCGACCACGTCGGTCGGCAGTCCCGCAGCCTCGGCCCGGTCGAGTCCCGTCACGTCGGGCCGATCCGACAGGACGATTCCGATCTCGATGTCGTCTCGGTCTGCGAGGTGTTCGGCGATGGCCGACATGTTCGACCCCGATCCCGAGATGAGCACAGCGATTCGTACGGCCGACATGGATGTCCGGGAGTGTAGGGGCGGACGCCAGTGCCGATTCTGTCCCTCGCCGTCCGTAGGCTTGGCGCTTGTGACCGCACCCGGCCCATCCCGCCTCGGACGGTCGGTCGTCGTCGGCGCCGGCGCAGAGCCGCCGGCCGCCTGGGCCGACTGTGAACGCATCCTCATCGACGACGCCCTCCTCGCACACCCCGAACGGCTCGAGTCGGTCGTCGCTCACGCCCAACGTCGATACGTGCGTCGGCAGCCAACCGTCTATGAGTTGGCAGTTCGCCAAGACGCCCTTTCTTCACCACCGACGACCGACGTCGCCCCCTACGAGCTGGGCGCAGACTTCACGTTCCTCACCGAACGGCTGGCCAAGTGCGTGTGGCACAACTCGTACGACGCCCGCCGGGACCCGCCGGTGTGGTGGTGGGCGCACAAGGCGGCCGCCCGGATCGGCGTGGAGATCGGAGGATCGGCTGACGTGACGGGGGCCGGTGGAGCCGAGATCTGGATCGACGGAGGGCCGCGCGAGCCGATGGACCTGCCGTACGTGGTCCATCACGAGTCGGTCGATCTCGGCAACCTCCGCTACGTCCCCAGCGGCGCCGTCCCCGACGACAAGCTGGCACCCGATCAGTTGGAGGCCGTGACACATCGGGTGGGCCCGGCGCGGATCATCGCCCCCGCGGGCTCGGGGAAGACCCGGGTGCTCACCTCCCGGCTGAGGCATCTCATCTCCGACCGCGACATCGAACCCGCCACGATCACGGCGGTCGCCTACAACCGGCGCGCCGCCGACGAGATGATCGAACGAATCCCCGAGGGACACCGCCTCCAGATCCGGACGATCCACGGTCTGGGGTGGGCGATCCTCCGCTCGGCGAAGCCACATCTGACGTTGATCGGCGACCGCGAGCAGCGTCGCAGGATGGAACCGCTGGCAACGGCGCCGCCGCGGCCCAACACCGACGTGATCGGGCCCTATCTGGAGGCCCTCGGTGAGGTTCGGATCGGTCTCGCCGATCCCATCGACGTCGAGGCGTCACGGGACGACGTGCCCGGGTTCGCCGACGCCTTCCGACGATATCGGGACGTGCTGGAGCGCAACGGTGAAGCGGACCACGACGAACAGATCTACGGCGCCATCGAAGTGTTGTGTTCCGACGCCGATCTCCGTGCGCACTGGCAGCGCCAGTGCCGGCATCTGCTGGTCGACGAGTTCCAGGACCTCACGCCCGCCTACATGCTGTTGTTGCGCCTCCTCGCCTCCCCCGGAATGGAGGTGTTCGGTGTCGGTGACGACGACCAGGTGATCTACGGATACGCCGGCGCCGACCCCCGCTTCCTCCTCGACTTCGAGGATCTCTTCCCCGGAGCCGGATCGCACGCACTGACGATCAACTACCGGTGCCCTTCGGACGTGGTGGACGCGGCCACCTCGCTGCTCGCCTACAACCGGCGCCGCGTCGACAAGGACATCCATGCCGCCGAAGGTGCAGTCGAGGACGGGCTGACGGTCGTGCGGGCGGACGGTTCGAAGCTCGGCGATCGGGCGCTGGCTCGCGTTCGCGAGCTGATCGACTCGGGAGCACATCCGAGCTCGGTCGCGGTGCTGGCGAGGGTCAACTCGAGCCTGATCCCGGTCCACGTCGCACTCGCCGAGGCCGGGATCGCGTTCCAGTCGCCCCTGTCGGCATCGGTGCTGGATCGGACGTTGATCCGGGCTGCACTGGCGTGGATCCGGGTGGCACTCGCCCCTGAGGCGATCGCGAGGAACGACCTGTTCGAGATCGTGCGGCGACCCCAGCGGGGCATCACCCGACTGCTCGTCGATTCGATCGGCCGTCAGCGGGGCCCCTTCCACATCGACGAGCTGGTCACGATGGGGAGGGGTCTCGACGGTCGACGGCGCACCAACTGGGACGGCTTCTGCGAGGACATCCTGCTGGCGGCGCGTCACGCCTCCGACACGCCGGGCCTGCTCGAGGTGCTCGAGTCGAGAGTCGGCCTCGGGCGAGCTGCGTCTGCGCTCGATGCGGGGCGCACGAGGGCCGATCGTTCCGCACAGGCCGACGACCTGGCTGCACTGATGCGGGTGGCGGCGATGCAGCCGGATCCGGCTCGCTTCGGGCCGTGGCTCCGCGAACGCCTGGGCACTGCGAGCCAACCGGGCGGTGTCATCCTGTCGAGCGTCCATCGGGTGAAGGGATTGGAGTGGGATCACGTCCTCGTCTTCGGCGCGGACCGGGGAACCATGCCGCACGACCTATCGGATGACCCCGAGGAGGAGCGACGTGTCTTTCACGTCGCGATCACCCGCGGTCGCATCTCGGTGACCGTGCTGGTGGACCGGGATCGCCCGTCGCGTTTCATGACCGAACTCGACGGGACCGCACCCCTGCCGAGCGACGAGCCGCCGCCCCCCGTCTCGAAACCGGGCCGCCCTCCGACAGCGGGCGGGGTCTTCGCCACGATCGGCGACACGATCACCGTCACCGGCGGGTACACCGGCACGGTCGACGAGATCCTGACCACGGGTGTGCTCATCAAGCTCGAACCGACCGGCGCGACGATGGCGGTTCCGTGGGGGGAACCGGTGACCAAGGGGGGAACCACCGGGCGGCTCAGCCCCGGCGCCGGCCCGGCCGACCCCGACCTCGTCGATCGCCTCAAGCGATGGAGGCTGGCTCAGGCCACCGCACAGGGCGTACCTGCCTATGTGATCTTCAACGACGCCACCTTGGACGCACTCGCAGCCAGACGCCCGTCGTCGGGTTCGGCACTGCTCGAGATCCCCGGGATCGGACCGGCCAAGCTCGAGGCATACGGCGATGACCTTCTCGATCTCCTCGCCGACTAGAGGTGGTGGGCCAGCGCGTCCGCCAGCGCCTCGTAGTCGTCGGCTGTGTTGTAGAGATGGGCGGACAGCCGGACGACCCGCTGGGGGCTCTCAGGGAACGAGAAGACCGGCACTTCGATCCGATGTGACTCTCGGATCGCTCCGGTGAGCGGATCGACGATTCCTTCGCTCGGCTCTTCGGCGGGAGGGAGCTCGACGACCGCCATCGTGCCGATCATGTGATCAGGCACGGCGGCTTCTCCGCCGATCCGCTCGAGCACGATCCGACGACCCTGCAACGCGAGCTCGCGGTTGCGCCGCATCACCCCGGGCCATCCCTCCGGCAACCCTGAGCCGATCGACTCGATTGCGGCCGGAACCGACAGCAACGCCGACGGGTCGTCGGTTCCGACCCAGTCGAACAGCTTGCGGAAGCGGCTCCGATCGGTGCGGGTGTCGTTCCATCCGTGAGAGATGACCAGCGGCTCGATCGTGTCCCGATACTGCTCGGCCACACGGAGGAACGCCGCGCCGTGGGGGGCGCACAGCCACTTGTGACAGTTGCCGACATAGAAGGACGCCCCGAGGGAGTCGAGCTCGAGCTCCAGCATGCCGGGAGCGTGCGCACCGTCGACCAGTGTCGGGATGCCCGAGCCCTCGATCTGGTCGACCAGGGCCTGGATCGGGAGCACAATGGCCGACTGCGAGGTCACGTGGTCGAGCACGACCAGCCGGGTACTGGCCGTCACGTTCGACAGCACTGCCTCGCCAACCGTCGACGCCTCGGCGACAGGGAAGGGGATCTCCGCCGTGCGCACCGTTGCACCGACGCGGGCGGCCATCGCCGCAACTGCGTTTCGGCAGGCGTTGTATTCGTGGCTGGTGATCAGCACCTCGTCACCGGGACCGAGGCGGCGTTCGAGGTAGCGGAGGACGGTGTTCACCCCGGTCGTGGTGTTGTCGACCCACGCCAGGGCATCTGGATCGGACCCGAGAAAGGCGGCGAGATCGCGGCGGGCGGCGTCGAGACGCCCCTCGATCTCTCGGGCGAAGAACCGGGTCGGGTTACCGGCGATCTCGGCTCGGATCTCGGATTGCGTTCGGGCGACCGTCGAAGGAACGGCCCCGAAGGCGCCATGGTTGAGATGACGTACCGTCGGATCGAGATTCCATTCCATGTGCTGCGACGTTAGGCACAACGGCGGACGGGCCACAGTCGGCGGCGGTATGGTTTCGGAATGTACCCAGCGAAGGACATGATCCGCGACTTCGAACGCAACCGACGCCTGCTGCACAGCATGGCCGAGGGCTTGGATCACGACCAGAGCCTCCTCCAACCACCCGCCGGGAACTGCTTCAACTGGGTGCTCGGCCACATCGTGGTGCATCGCGACAAGGTGATCGGGGCATGTGGCGGCGAGCCGGTGATGACAACAGCACAGACTGCCCGCTACGAGAACGAATCCGATCCGATAACCGCCGACGGCGACGACGTCGAATCGTTCGCAACGCTGCTCGACCTCCTCGATGCATCGCAGGATCGGCTTGCCGAATCGGTCGCGAGTGCGGATCTCCAAGAGCTCCAAATGGTTGGCGAGCGGCAGGCGCCGCTGTGGAAGCGCGTGCATTTCTGGTACTTCCACGACACGTACCACGCCGGCCAGACAGAGCTGCTTCGCGGCCTGGCGGGGTTCACCGACAAGGTGATCTGAGAGCCACCTACGACATGGCCTCGGGGTCGTGATCCTCGGTCAGGTCCACCAGATGCGTCACTGCACTGTCCGAGGACGGGAACAGCGGCTGAATGTCGATCTCGATCCAGGTCCCCAGACCGTCTGTGCCCGCCAGGTCATCGGCCGTCTCCTCGGCGATCGCATCGACCTCGCCCGAAGTCTGCTCGAGAACCTCGCCGGCATCTCGGGCTTCCGCGTTGCGGCCTGGCGTGTAGCCGTCGAGCTTCGGCACTGCGCTCACGGTCTCACCCGGGAGCAACGCGCAACCCACCGAGTACCCGAGCAGCGCAACGAACTCCGATCCCGACCGGTATCAGCCACCATTCCATCGAGGGTCCCCGCGTTGCGTCACCCTCCATGTTGCCCGACCACTCAGCGTGGTTCAACCCCCGACGGCCTTCCTGCGAACCCAGGGTTGCTGAACACACCTGGTGTCGAACTCAGGTCAAGGTTCGAGCGAGCGGTCGGATCGCGCCGAACCTTGCGCCGCGTTCGACACCAATTGTCGTGAGGAACCCTGGGTTCGCCACTACTGACGGTGGTCAGCCCAGGGCTTGCACCATCGCCTGGCCCATGTCGGTCGGGGTCGGGGCCACCACGATGCCCGCCGCCTTCATCGCCTCGATCTTGGCGGCCGCGGTCCCCTTGCCCCCGGAGATGATCGCTCCGGCATGACCCATCCGCTTGCCGGGGGGAGCCGTCGTCCCGGCGATGAAGCCCGCCACCGGCTTGTTCATCTCACGTTGGACGAACTCGGCAGCCTCTTCCTCGGCGGTCCCGCCGATCTCACCGATCATGATGACGCCCTCGGTCTCGGGGTCCTCGTTGAACAGCCGCAGCACGTCGACGAAGTTCGTCCCGTTGACCGGATCGCCGCCGATCCCGACCGCCGTGGTCTGGCCGAGACCGAGGCGGGTCAACTGGTGGACCGCCTCGTACGTCAGCGTTCCCGACCGCGAGACCACGCCGATCTTGCCCTTCTGGTGGATGTATCCGGGCATGATCCCGATCTTGCACTCGGCGGGAGTGATGACACCGGGACAGTTGGGACCCACCAACCGGGAAGGCTTGTCCGCCAGGTATCGCTTCGCCTTCACCATGTCGGCGACGGGAATGCCTTCGGTGATGCAGATGATCAACTCGACGCCGGCCTCGGCCGCTTCCATGATGGCGTCGGCGGCGAACGGCGGCGGGACGTACACCACAGAGGCGGTGGCGCCGGTCGCTTCGACCGAATCGCGCACGGTGGCATGGATCGGGATCTCGACCTCGTAGGTGTTTGGCCGACCCGGGACCCCGGAGTGGTCTGTCTCGCCAGTGAACGTGTGGGTGGTCCCCGCCCTGGTCGGGTGGACGGCGCCGACCATCTGGGTTCCGTAGGCGATCGCCTTGTCCGTGTGGAACTCACCGGTCTTGCCCAGGCCTTGGACGATGACCCTGGTGTCCTTGTTGATCAAAATGCTCAAGGTGTGTCCTCTCGGCGTGAGACGTGCGACGTGGGACGTGGGACGAATCTCATGACGCCAGCTCCACGATCTTCTGGGCTCCGTCCTTCATGTCTTCGGCCGTGATCACGTCGACGTCGGATTCCTGGAGGATCTGACGACCCATCTCCACGTTGGTGCCCTCCAGTCGCACGACCAGCGGCACCTCGAGCCCGACTTCCTTGACCGCTTCGACGATGCCCGTGGCGATCACGTCGCACAACATGATCCCGCCGAAGATGTTGACGAAGATGCCCTTGACGTTCGGGTCTGCAGTGATGATCCGGAACGCCTTGGCGACCTGTTCGGCGCTTGCACCTCCCCCGACGTCGAGGAAGTTGGCGGGCTCGCCGCCGACGTGCTTGATGGTGTCCATCGTCGCCATCGCCAGGCCGGCGCCGTTGACGAGACAGCCGATGGTGCCATCGAGCGTGATGTACGAGAGGCCGAACTCCTTGGCCTCCAACTCCGCGGGGTCCTCTTCGCTCTCGTCGCGCATGGCCGCGATGTCGGGATGACGGAACAGGGCGTTGTCGTCGAACGCCATCTTCCCGTCGAGCGCCATGACCTGACCGTCGGTGGTGACGACGAGCGGGTTGATCTCGATGAGATCGGTGTCCCATTCGACTGCGGCTTCGGTGAGCGCCGAGACGAACCGCCTGAAGTTCTTCGTGGCGTCCTTCGACAGCCCGAGGCCCAAGGCGAGGCGGGCCGCCTGGAAGCCTGCGAGACCGATGGCCGGGTCGATCGTCTCTCGAAGGATGAGTTCGGGTGTCTCTTCGGCCACCTTCTCGATCTCCATGCCGCCCTCGGTCGACGCCATAACGATCAACCGGCTCTGGGCCCGGTCCAGCAGCACGGAGAGGTAAAGCTCGTCGGCGATGTCGATCCCCTGTTCGATGTAGAGGGTGTTGACCTTCTTGCCCTCTTCGCCGGTCTGGATCGTCACGAGGGTGGATCCGAGCATGCCCTCGGCCAGTTCGCGGACTTTCGCCTCCGCCGCCTCGACGCCCCCGGAGATGCCGTCGGTGACGACATTCACGCCGCCGAGCTCGGGGTGTTCCTTGAAGCGCCCCTTACCCCGTCCGCCGGCGTGGATCTGGGACTTGACCACCACGACGGGATTACCCGACTCGGAAACGAGGGCGCCGACCGCCGCAGCGGCCTCGTCGACCGTCGTGGCGACCCTTCCGAGGGGAACCGAGATCCCCTTCTGCGCCATCAGCTGTTTGGCCTGGTACTCGTGAATCTTCATGTCCACCTTCGCATGAGCTACGAGGCACGACGCTAGTCGTCGTGAGAGGAGAGGCCTTCGTCGAGGCCGACCGAGGAGGGCTCCGGAAGCCGAGCCGTCAGCCGTAGTCAGCGGGCCGGTACGTTCTCCTCGACCCAGGCGGTGATCTCGCCGAGTGGGGTCCCCGGTGTGAACACCCCGAGCAGACCTGCCGCCATCAGGGCCTTCACGTCCTGGTCGGGGATGACCCCGCCCCCGAACACCACGATCTCCGAGGCGTCGTTGGCAGCGAGCAACTCGACGACCTTGGGGAACAGCGACATGTGGGCGCCCGACAACGACGAGAGGCCGATGGCATCGACGTCCTCTTGGAGCGCCGCCTCGACGATCTGGGCAGGTGTCTGGTGCAGGCCGGTGTAGATCACCTCATGACCGGCGTCGCGCAGGGCCCTGGCGATGACCTTGGCCCCCCGATCGTGACCGTCGAGGCCCGGTTTGGCGATGAGAATCCTGCGGGGCATGAGGGTCTGGATCGTAGCGCTCGGACGCCGTCGACCGCTCGCCGGTTCGATCGGCGAACTCAGCGGCCCGGTGTAGTGTCGACCTCATCGAACGTCAGGAGTGACACAATGGTTTCACCTCTCGAACAGGTCGCGATCGCAGGTCAGAGCGTGTGGTCCGATCAGATCTCTCGGTCGATGCTCGACTCGGGAGAGCTGCAGCGGCGGATCGACGAAGACGCCGTCACCGGAGTGACGTCCAATCCCTCGATCTTCGCCAAGGCGATCGTCGGCTCCGCAGACTACGACGACCAACTCGGAGAGATGAAAGGCCGGGGGGCATCGGCCGAAGAGGTGATCGCCGCTCTCATGACGTCCGACATCCAGCGTGCCTGCGACGTGCTCGCCGACGTGCACCGGACCACCGATGGTCGCGACGGATACGTGTCGGTCGAGGTGACACCGACCCTCGCGCACGAAACCGACGCCACCGTCGCGGAGGCTCGGGAGTGGGTGAAGCGGGTGGATCGCCCGAACCTGCTGGTCAAGGTCCCGGCGACCAGGGCCGGGCTTCCGGCGATCACCCAGTTGATCGGCGAGGGCATCTCGATCAACGTCACGTTGATCTTCAGCCTGGATCGCTATCGCGACGTGATGGACGCGTACCTCGACGGCGTCGAGCGGTATGTCGCTTCGGGCGGCGACCCCTCGAACGTCGCATCCGTTGCCAGCTTCTTCGTCTCCAGGATGGACGTCGAGGTGGATCGCCGACTCTCCGAGATCGGAACCCCGGAGGCGGCTGCCCTCGCTGGAACGACGGCAGTGGCAAACACCCGTCTCGCCTACGAGGCGTTTCTCGACACGTTCCGCGGCGAACGCTGGCAGCGGCTCGTCGCCGCGGGCGCCCGGATCCAGCGCCCGTTGTGGGCATCGACATCGACGAAGAACCCCGACTATCCGGACACGCTCTACGTCCACGAGCTGATCGCTCCGCACACGGTCAACACGATGCCGTTGGAGACGATCGACGCCTACCAGGATCACGGTCCGCTGCCCAGTGCGTTCGGGCCGGAGGAGATCGCTGCGGCGCACGACACCATCGAGAAGACGGCCGACGTCGGCGTCGACTACGACGACGTGATGGAGGTACTGGAGACCGAAGGCGTCGACAAGTTCATCTCCAGCTGGAACGATCTCGTCTCGGACGTGGAATCGCAGCTCTGAGCTCTCGACGACGGCTCGGCCGTCGGGGAGCCGGGGTCCTCTACAGTGCTCGGGATGAAGCCCGGGGGAACGGTCCAGATCGATGCAGCGGCGATCGCCAGACGGATCCTCGTCACTGTGCTCTGGATCCAGGTTGGGATCATGGTTGCCAACCTGGTCTTCAACTTCTTCGACGTCACCGGACACATCAGCATCCGGAGGATCTTCAACGTGGCGCGAGAGGAGAGCCTGCCGACATGGTTCGCCTCCCTCCAGGCGCTGCTCGTGTCGGTCACGGCATGGGCGCTGTGGCGGCTCGAGAGCGCCCGCGGGTGGCTGTTCGTGTCGCTGTTCTTCCTGTACGTGAGCATCGACGACGCGGCCGCAGTGCACGAGCGGGTCGCGACGGCACTGAGCGAGACATTCCCCACACTCCCGTTCCTGGAGAACTACCCGAGCTTCTCGTGGCACCTGCTCGTGGCCCCCTTCCTGGCGGCCGGCCTGCTTGCCGTCGCCGTGTACCAGTGGCGACGCATCCCAACCCGGCGCACGCTGCTCCTGGTCGGAGCAGGTCTGGCGGCGTTCGCCATCTCACAATCGTTCGACGTGCTCGAAGGAGTGGATGGGCTCTTCGACGGGTGGGCCGAGGATCTCGGCGTCGCCGAGTACACGGTCGGCCACGGCTTCCGCGCCACCGAGGAGTGGCTGGAGATGCTCGGAACGACCGCGCTGTGGGCTCCGATGCTGCTGCTGCTCGGTGACTCGGTGGACCTGCGGGTCGGACGGAGGTCGGACCCAGTCGATTGAGCCGACGTCTCCGAACGGAGTCTCAGCCGACCAGTTCGAGCGGTGCCCAGGCCAAGAGCAGCCGCTTCCGGCCCTCGGTGTCGAAGATCACCACCGCCTCGGCGCGATCGCCGCCACCCACGACCTCGTGCACCGTGCCCAGGCCCCACTTGTCGTGGCGGACGCGATTGCCGGCCGAGATCTCGTTCGATGACACCGTATGCGCTGGTCCGGTCTTGGCATCCGCCCGGGCGAAACGATCGCGCTTCTCGGCCGCCTGCACGAGTTCGGTGGGGACCTCCTTGAGGAACCGCGACGGCGGGTTGTAGTTGGTCGCACCCCACAGCGTCCTGCTCCACGCGGACGTGAGGAACAGCCTCTGTTCGGCGCGAGTGATCCCGACGTACGCGAGGCGTCGCTCCTCTTCCAGTTCGACCGGCTCGCCCAGCGCGCGCATGTGCGGGAACACCCCGTCCTCCATGCCGACGAGGAACACCACCGGATACTCGAGGCCCTTGGCGGTGTGGAGCGTCATCAGGGTCACGGCCCCCGCTCCGTCGTCGAGTGCGTCGACGTCGTTGACGAGCGCCGTCTGCTCGAGGAAGACCTCGAGCCGCTCGAGGGTGCTCATGTCGTCGAAGGGCCGCTCGTCGATGATCGCCCCTTCGTTGACCTCTTCGAACTCGGCGGCGACGCTCTGGAGCTCCCGCAGGTTCTCGAGCCTCCCGAGTGCCTCGATGGTCCGCTCCGACTCCAGATACTGGGCATAGCCGGAATCCTCGATGGCAGAGATGATCACCGCCTCGACGCTGCCGTTCTCGGCCCGTTCCCGGATCAGGTCCATGACGGCCATGAACTCGGCGATCCGCCGGACGGCTCCAGAATTGAGCGCATCGATCTCCTCGGCGCGGCCGAGCGCCTCGAAGAACGTGATCTGATGCTTCTGGGCGAATCGGTCGACGTGGGCGATCGTCGTGTCACCGATCCCCCGCTTCGGTTCGTTGATGATCCGCTTGAGGGCCACCTGATCGTCGGGATTCACGACCGAACGCAGATAGGCGATGACGTCCTTGATCTCACGCCGCTCGTAGAAGCGGACACTGCCGATCACGCTGTAGGCCAGGCCCCGCCGAACGAAGACGTCCTCGATGACTCGGCTCTGGGCGTTCGTCCGGTAGAAGACGGCGATGTCGGAGGGGTTGTATCCCTCGTCGATCAGCTTCTCGACCTGATCGACGATGTAGCCCGCCTCGTCGTGCTCGTCTTCTCCCTCGAACCGGATGATCCGGTCGCCCGGCCCTTTGTCACTCCAGAGATGCTTCGCCTGCCGACGTGGGTTGTTGGCGATCAGGGCGTTGGCGGCGTCGAGGATGTTGGAGGTCGAGCGATAGTTCTGTTCCAGGACGATCACCCGGGCGTCGGAGTAGTCCTTCTCGAAATCGAGGATGTTCCTGACGTCGGCGCCGCGCCAACGGTAGATCGACTGGTCGCTGTCACCCACGACGCAGATGTTGCGATGGGAGTCGGTGAGCATCTTCACCAGCATGTACTGCGCCTTGTTGGTGTCCTGGTACTCATCGACCATCACGTAGCGGAATCGGTTCTGATAGTGCTCCAGCACGTCGGGGAACGCCCCGAACAACTCGACGGTCACCATCAGCAGATCGTCGAAGTCCATCGCCGAGGCCTGGAGCAGACGCTGCTGGTAGAGCCGGTAGACGTCTGCGACCTGTTCGTGATAGAACCCCGAGTCGGTGTTGGAGAAACTCTCGAAGTCGATCAACTCGTTCTTGGCGTTGGAGATGGCGGCCTTGAGGTTCCTGGGAGGGAACCGCTTGGGGTCGAGGTCGAGGTCCTTGATGCACTGGGTGATGAGCCGCACAGAGTCCGCTTCGTCGTAGATCGAGAACCCGGATCGATATCCGAAGCGGGACGCGTCGCGGCGGAGGATCCGGACACAGGCCGAGTGGAAGGTCGACACCCACATCTGCTTGACCGCACCGCCGACGAGATTGGCGACGCGCTCCTTCATCTCGTTGGCAGCCTTGTTGGTGAAGGTGATCGCCATCACCGACGCCGGTGGAACCTTGAGATCGCGAATCAGGTGGGCGATACGGTAGGTGAGGACCCGCGTCTTGCCCGAACCGGCGCCGGCCACGACGACCACGGGCCCTTCGGTGGCGGCAACGGCCTCGCGCTGAACCGGATTGAGATCTCTGAAGAGCGGCGAGTCGGTGGGATCGTCCCCGATCCACTCCGGCTCGAACCATTGAGCCTGCATGTGCGCGAGGTTACTCGCCTCGCCCACGGGAATCACATGGATGTAAGAACGCGGGCGCGGCGGACCGTCGGGTTCACCGTGTTTCGTGAGGACGTGCTGTCAGCTATCGGCTATCGGCTCTCCACCAGGGCTCGACCCAGGCTGATAGCTGAGAGCTGAGGGCCGACAGCACCCAGAGCGCGACCTGAGTACCCATGACCGGGAACGGTCAACGCGCGATGGCGCCTTCGCGGCGGTCGGCTTCGGCTTGGGCGCGTTCGGCGAGAATCCGATCCTGGACCTCGGCCGTCTGGGTGACGGAGAAGCAGAAGCGTGCCCCTGTCGGGAAGCGCTTCTCGTACCAGACGTCACCACCCATCGCTCGGGCGAGCTTGCGTGCGATCGGAAGCCCGAGCCCGATCCCAGAGGACGAACGCGAGTCGCCTTTGGAGACCTGTTCGAAGTGCTCGAAGACACGATTCGTGTCGCGCTCGTCGATCCCCGACCCGTTGTCCGAGACCACGACGACGAAGTGCTCGCCGAACGGGAAGCCCTCGATCAACACCTGGGTTCCGCCGTACTTGATCGCGTTGTTGATCAGGTTTCGCAACACCTGATTGACCCTTCGCGGGTCGCCGTACGCCATCACTCCGCCCGGAACGGAGATGTCGGCCTTCGACGTCTTCTTGGCGTCGGCCGAGGTCACGGTGCCTCCCGGATCGGGGAATGCCGCCGTCACGGCCTCGTGGACGAGATTTGACAGGTCGAACACCTCTGGCCAGAGGCGGAGCCGATCGGCATCCAGCCGAGGGATGACGAGAATGTCCTCGACCAACTCGCCGAGGATGGACGCCTGTTCGGTGATGATCGAAAGGAACTCGTCGACCTCGGGTTGGGAGATGTCCTCCCAGGTGGCGCCGAGCGTCTCAGCGAAGCCTGCGATTGACGTGAGCGGGGTCCTCAGTTCATGGCTGACCATCGCCACGAAGTCGTTCTTGATGGTGTGGGCGTCGTCGCGCTCCATCTCGGCCCGCCGAACGTCGCGACGCCACTTGACCGTGCTGCGCACGGCCCACGTCAACGAACCGGCACCGATCAAGGCGAGAAGCCCGCTGATGACGAGGATCGGGTCCATGGTCACGGGAACGCTAGCTTCTCGCCTCGCCTCATCGAACGCTCGCTTCCTCCAGCAGTCGCCGGAGTGACGTGAGCAGGGCGCCCCGCCTGAGGTCGTACTTGTCGAGGTAGGCGTCCACGCCGGCCGACCAGGCAGCCGCTTTGTCGGCTTCGTCGGCGACACCGGAGACCATCACGATCGGCATGGTGACACCAGAGCTTCGGAGCGCCTTGACGAGCTGCACGCCGTTCGACTGCGGCATCGAGTAGTCGACAACCAGTGCATCGAAGTGGCGGTTCGCCATCTCCACGACCGCTTCGCGCGCCGACGACGAGACGACCACCTCGAACCCCTTGCTCCGAAGCGTGGCCGCGATCAATTGACGCACCCCGGCCGAGTCGTCCACGACCAGCACGCGGTGCTTGGTTCCCTGGTGGCCGAGCGGCCGGCGGGCCTGTTCACCGAGGTGGTTGTGGTCGACGACGACCAGCACGTCGCCACCACCGAGGAATGCGGCACCCGCCAGGTGGTCGGCGCCTTCGAGGATCGGCCCGAGGCTCTTCACCGCAACTCGGCGCTGGTCGATGATCTCGTCGACGGTGACTGCGATCAGACCCGAACGGGTGGACACGATCAATGCATCCTGATCCGCCCCGGACTCTGCTCTCACACCGACGACCTTCGCAAGGCTGATGACCGGGACGCTCTCGTTCCTGAAGGGGACGGTCCGTGCACCATCGATGATCGTTTGACTCGACGACGAGATCGTGACGCTGCCGAGGACCGAGGCCGCCGGGAGCGCGAAGAACGTCGGTCCCACGGCCACGATCACGACGTCCTGAAGGATCAGCGATCGGGGGAGGTCGAGTGTGACCGATGTGCCCCGACCTCGAGCCGAGCGGATCTCGACCGATCCGCCGACCTTGTCGGCGGCGTCTGCAACGAGTGCCAGGCCTTCTCCGGTGCCACTGAACTCGGTCACCTTCGACACGGTGGTGAAGCCGGGACGGAAGAGATGGGACTCGACCTCGGATTTTCCGGTGCTGAGACCTCGCTGCCGTGCGAGAGCTTCGACCTCCTCCCAGGCGATACCGCGGCCGTCGTCGGTCACTTCGATGATCAGTCGCTCATCGCGGATCTCGGCTGCGAGCGTCACGGTTCCGGTTGCCGGCTTTCCGGCTGAGAGCCGCTCCGCAGCAGATTCGATTCCGTGATCGATGGCATTGACGACGAGGTGCCTGAGCGGCTCCCGGATGAGATCGACGATCTGGCGGTCGATCATGATGTCGGTGCCGCTCATCTCGAACGTCACGTCCTTGTCGAGCTTCCGGCTCAGGAACCGGGAGAGTTGGGGAAAGGTCGATGCGGCCTCGCCGACGGGGATGTTGGCCAGCGAAACGGCCCAGTCCTGGAGTTGGGCGACCTCCGTGGAGAGTCGTGACAGCTGTCCTCTCCATGCGACCATCAGCTTTCGGGGGTCGGCGCCCTCGATCGCAACGTGCGTGAGATCTGCGAGCGCCTCGGTCTCGAGCCCGATCTCGACGGCCCGGTTGATCAGTTGGTAGAGGTCACCGGTGTCGACCCGGGTCACCGTGCTCGACAGTTCGTCCTTGAGGCCGCGGAGCAGCCCTCCGAGCTCTGATTCGGAGAGCTCGGGGATTCCCGGGCGCACATGGCGTTCGATCTGCTGTGGCTCTTCGATCTCCTGTGGCGGGCTCGGGAGGGGAAGCGGAGCCTCGACGACCCGAACACTCTGTCCGGGCACGGGCGACGGCCTGGAAGGCGGATTGGCCACCGGGTCGTCGTCGACCGATTCGGCGATCCGTGACAGTTCGTCGGTGGCGTCTTCGAGATCCGATCGATGGCGGACGTCGCGGGCGGCATCCGGCAACAGCTTGGCGGTCGACTCGAGCGCTCGTGCGATCTCGCCGGTCGGCTGCAGGTCCTTGCTCTCGAGCAGCTTCCACACGCGCTCCAATCCGGCGGCGGCCGCCCCGAGATCGGCCTTCCCGATCATGTTCGCCGAGCCCTTCAACGTGTGTGCGTCACGGACCAGCTCTTCGAGCCGTTCGGGGTCCACGACGGTCCCGAACAGGTCCCCGGCGCCGCTGATCAGACGCTCGGAGCGCTCGTCGATTTCGGTCAGAAAGATCTCAAGAAGGTCAGGCGATTCGGCCCAATTCAACGGTCACACCTCTCAGCTACACCGTAGCTATCGGACGGTGACTAGCCCACCTGAAGAGGGTTCACAGATGACAGATGACAGATGACAGATGACAGATGACAGATGACAGACCTCAGGTCCCAAGTCGGGCGTGAAGCGTGGAGCGTGTTGCGTGAAGCGCCTATTCCCACTCGATGGTGGCGGGGGGCTTGGAGGAGATGTCGTAGGCGACCCGGTTGATGCCGTCGACCTCGTTGATGACCCGGTTGGAGATCTTCTCCAACAGTTCATAGGGCAGACGGGCCCAGTCGGCGGTCATGGCGTCCTCGCTGGTCACCGCCCGCACGATCAGCGGGTGCGCGTACGTCCGACCGTCACCCTGGACTCCGACCGAGCGAATCGCCGGCAGTACGCCGAATGCCTGCCAGATCTCGCGTTCCAGCCCGGCACGGCGAATCTCCTCGGTGACGACGGCGTCGGCCTCCCGCAGGATCTCGAGTCGCTCCCGGGTGATGTCACCGATGATCCGCACTGCGAGTCCGGGCCCGGGGAACGGCTGGCGCCAGACGATGTCCTCGGGCAGCCCGAGCTCGGCCCCGACCGCCCTGACCTCGTCCTTGAACAGGTCGCGCAGTGGTTCGACCAGCTCGAAGGTCATGTCGTCGGGGAGCCCGCCGACGTTGTGATGGCTCTTGATCTTCGCCGCGGATCCGGTTCCGGACTCGATGACGTCGGGATACAGCGTGCCCTGCACCAGGAATCTGGCGTCGGACAGCTCGGCAGCCGCGTCCTCGAACACCCTGATGAATGTCTCGCCGATGATCTTGCGCTTCTCTTCGGGGTCGGTGACCCCGGCGAGCAGATCGATGAATCGATCGGCTGCATCGACGTGGACCAGATCGATCTTGAAGTGGTCACGGAAGGTGTCGACGACCTGTTCGGCCTCGCCCTTCCGCAGGAGTCCGTGGTCGACGAAGATGCACGTCAGCTGATCGCCGACGGCCTCGTGGACGAGCGCAGCGGCGACCGAGGAGTCCACACCACCCGACAGCCCGCAGATGATGCGCTCATCGCCGACCTGGGAACGGATCGACGCGACCGCATTCTCGATGATCGAGTGCCCAGTCCAGTTCGGCAGGGCATCGCACGCGTCGTACAGGAACCGCTTGAGGACGTCCATGCCTCGTTCCGTGTGGACGACCTCGGGGTGGAACTGGACGCCGTAGATGCCCCGTTGGGGGTTCTCCATGGCGGCGACGGAGGCATTCGGCGTGGAGGCGGTCGCCACGAAGCCGTCCGGGACCCGCGCCACCGAGTCACGATGGCTCATCCAGACGGTCTGGCTGAGCGGAAGCTCACTGAAGAGCACACATTCTTCCGACGACACGTCCATTTCGGCCTTGCCGAACTCTCCGAGCCCGGTGTTCGCGACCTCGCCGCCCAGAAGGTCGGCGATCAACTGGTGGCCGTAGCAGATGCCGAGCACCGGGATTCCGAGGTCGAGGATCCCGGGGTCGATCCGGTAGGCGTCGGCGGCGTAGACGGAGTCGGGCCCGCCGGACAGGATGATCCCTGTCGGCGTGCGAGCGGACACCTCGGCGGCGGTGATGGTTCGCGGGACGATCTCCGAGTAGACGTTGGCTTCTCGCACCCGGCGGGCGATCAGCTGGGCGTACTGGGCACCGAGGTCGACGACGAGGATCTGGTCGAAGTCGGTGGTCATCCCATCCCCACGCCTTGGCTCCGCTGGAGGGCTTTGCCCTCTGTTTGGAGACTGGGCGCGATCATCACTTCGGCTTTCTGAAACTCCTTGATGTCCGAGTAACCGGTGGTCGCCATCGAGACCCGCAGTGCCCCGAACAGGTTCTTGCGCCCGTCGTTCTCGTCGGCCGGACCGACCAGGATCTCTTCGAGCGATCCGAGGTTGCCGACCCGAACCCGGGCTCCGCGCGTGGAGATCGGGATGGAACGTGGCCATGCCCCAGTGATATCCCTTCCCGGGGGCCTCTTCGGCCGACGCGAGCGGGGAACCGATCATCACGGCATCGGCGCCGCAGGCGATCGCCTTGGCGACGTCTCCACCCTTGCGCATCCCGCCGTCGGCGATGACGTGCACGTAGCGACCCGTTTCGTCGAGATACCGGATCCTGGCACCAGCGGCATCGGCGATCGCCGTCGCCTGCGGCACGCCCACACCGAGCACGCCGCGGGTCGTACAGGCGGCGCCCGGCCCGACGCCCACGAGGACACCGACCGCGCCGGTGCGCATCAGATGGAGGGCCGTGGAGTACGAAGCGCAGCCACCGACGATGACCGGAACCTCACAATTGGCGATGAACTCCTTGAGATTGAGCACGCCACCCCTGGTCGAGACGTGCTCGGCGGAGACGACGGTGCCCTGGATGACGAGGATGTCGAGACCTGCCGAGAGCGCATACGGCGACAGCTCTTCGACACGTTGAGGCGTGAGGCTGGCGGCAGTGACGATCCCGGCGGCCTTCATGTCCGAGACGCGCTGACCGACGAGATCGGGGTTGATCGGCTGGAGATAGATCTCCTGCATCCGCTTCGTCGCCTTCTCGTTGTCTAGCTCGGCGATCTCGTCGAAATAGGGCTGCGGGTCCTCGTATCGCGTCCAGAGGCCTTCGAGGTTGAGCACCCCGAGACCACCGAGGCGACCGATCGAGATCGCGGTCGCCGGGCTGAGCGCACCGTCCATCGCCGATCCGAGCATCGGGAGATCGAAACTGAAGGCATCGAGCTGCCAGCTGATGTCGATGTCGTCGGGGTCGCGGGTCCGTCTGCTGGGGACGATCGCGATGTCGTCGAATCCAAAGGCCTGTCGCCCGGCCTTGCCGATGCCGATTGAGATCTCCACCGTGATCCTCCGCCTCACACAGGTGTAATTCCGAAGCGCCGAGGCTACCACTCTGCCGCCGGACCGACGAGATCGCGATTTGCGGAGCTATTGGCTTCCGCCGGTCGGCTGCTGGCTCGCTGCGCCCCGCTGCGTGTCTTCCGGCCTGGCGGCCGAAGCGTCTCCTCCTCGCTGAGGCAGCGCGCTCTGCGGAGGCGCTCCAGGGCCGGAGCAGAAGACACGCATCCCGAACGCGCGTGATCCTCTGACGCCCGATGTCAGCCCAGGCTCACGACCGTCATAGGCTGTCGTGATGCAATCGGCGACCTCAGCGCGACCCTCGTATCCGCTTGCACCCGAGTGGCGGCCGTCCGACTTCGTCTGGACGATCATGGGCGGCTTTGCGGGAGCCTTCATCGGCGCTGCACTGGCATTCAACGCCGAACCGCTGACCCTCCTCATCGTGTCGCTGGCGTTCCAGAATGCCGGACATCTCCTCGGAATATGGACGGTGACACGGCGTCGTAACTCGACACTGACACGCATCGGTCTGGAGATCGAGCCGAGCGACGGCATCTTCCTGTTCCTCGGCGCCGGTCTGCAGATCGGTCTCTCGCTGCTCGTCGTGCCGATCGTCGAGCGTCTCGAGTTCGAGGGATCCGCCCAGGAGATCACCGACTCCATCACGCCCGATGCGTCCCCAGCTGCCCAGATCCTCCTCGTGCTGCTGGTCGCCCTCGTGGCCCCGGTGACCGAGGAGCTGATGTTCCGCGGGGTGCTGTACCAGCTGCTCGAGCAGCGACGCACCTTCCGAGTCGCCGTGTTCGGCTCTGCTCTGGTCTTCTCGTCGTTCCACATCATCGGCCTGTCCACGGAGAACTTCCTCCTGGCGGCGCTCATCACCCTCCCCCAACTGTTCATCGTGGGCGCGGTGCTGGCGAACACGTCACGTCGGAGGGGGCGGCTCGGCCCGGCGGTGTTCATCCACGCCGGGTTCAATCTGGTCGCCATCCTGGCGGTGTTGTTCACGCCGGAGTTGGTGGGTTCGTGACTGTCGTCACGTCTCACGTAGCGAAGCCGAGGATGACGGAACCGACCGGACCATCCGAGGGCCGACGGAGAGCCGTGGGCCGCTGACCGAGTCGACTACCCGAGGCCGACAGAGCGCCGTCGGCCCCAAACCCTCCGATTCGACTACCCGAGGCCGACAGAGCGCCGTCGGCCCCAAAACCCTCCGATTCGACTACCCGAGGCCGACGGCGGCCCGGATCGACACCATCTCCTCCTCCGCCTTCTCCCTGGCAACCGCAGCACCCTCGGTCATGATGTCCATGACGTCGGCGTCCTCGATCGAGGCCATCCGCTCACGCACCGGAGCCAGACCCTCGGCGATCGCTTCCGCGGCGGCGATCTTGAAGGTGCCGTACCCAGCCTCGTGGTACTCGTCGACCAGCGAATCGATGGACCGGCCGGAGAAGATCGAGAAGAGTTCGAGGAGATTCGAAATGCCGGCCTTCTCCTCCCAGTCGTAGCGCACGAACCGATCGGAATCCGTCACGGCGCTCTTCACCTTCTTGAGGATGACTTCCGGCGAGTCGTCGAGCAGGATCCGCGACTTCTCGTTCGGATCGGACTTCGACATCTTCGAGAACGGATCCTGGAGCGACATGACTCTGGCCCCGATCTCGGGCGTGATCCGCTCCGGAATCGGGAACACGTCGCCGAACCGGTGATTGAACCGCTCGGCGACATCCCTGGTGAGTTCGAGATGCTGGGTCTGGTCGTCGCCGACCGGCACGGCGTGCACCTTGTAGAGCAGGATGTCGGCAGCCATGAGCACCGGGTAGGACAGCAGACCGAGGTTCTGCCCGGCCCGGTCGGACTTCTCCTTGTACTGGGTCATCCGTTCGAGCTGGCCGATCCCGGTGATGGTCGAGAGGATCCAAGCCAGCTCGGCATGGTGTGGCACGTCGGACTGGAAGTACAGCAAGGAGCGCTCCGCGTCGACACCGGAGGCGAGCACGGACCGGGCCATGTTGATCCGCTCGGATCTGAAGGTGGCGGGGTCGTAGGGCGTCGTCATGGCGTGCAGATCGACCACGTTGTAGATGCAGTCGTACTCGTCCTGCATCGAGACCCAGTTGCGGAACGCCCCGATGTAATTTCCGATGTGGACGTTTCCGGTGGGCTGCACACCGGAGAAGACCCGCTTTCTTGTCATGAAGTGCTCCTTACGAAAAAACGTCGGGCGCGGGCCCGACGTTGAGCGTGTGGACGCGCTGACGTCAGGTCAGTCCCGACGCCACCACCGCTCTGTTCCAGTCATGGCGGGAATGCTACACGTCTCACGTCTCACGTCTCACGTCTCACGTGGAACGTGGAACGTGGAACGTGGAACGTGGAACGTTCAAAGGAGCGCCGTGCCGGCGGCCCAGTCCCGATGGAGGCCGGCGTAGACGCCACCGAGCGTCGAACAGATCGGCATGGTTCCCGCGTTCCACAAGACGCCCGTTGTCGAAGACGAGCACGAAGTCTGAAGCCTCCGCCGTCGACAGCCGGTGGGCGATCGTGATCGACGTCCGTCCGGCGATGAGCCGATCGATCGCCCGACGAAGTGAAACCTCCAGAGCAGGATCGACTGCTGAGGTCGCCTCGTCCAACACCAGCAGATCCGGCTGCGAAAGCCACGCGCGTGTGAGTGCCACCAGCTGACGCTCGCCGGCAGACAGCTGCGATCCCCGCTCCCCCACTTCGGTGTCCAACCCCTTCGGCAGTGAACCGATCCACTGACCGAGGCCGAGGTCGTCGAACGCCTTGGCGATCCCGGCGTCGTCCACGTCCGGTCGTCCGTAGCGAACGTTCCCGGCGACCGTCGTGTCGAACAAGAAGCCCTCCTGCGGGACATAGGCCACCCTCGAGCGGAGTGATGAGAACGAGACCTCGTCCACCGGAACCCCGCCGATCTCGATCGAGCCTTCGGTTGCATCCAACAACCGGACGACCAGCTTGGCAAACGTCGTCTTGCCCGATCCCGTTTCGCCGACGACCGCGACCCGGCTCCCCGGCGGGATCTCGACGGCCACGTCCGTGAGGACGTCACCTCCGGTCGGATACCGGAACCGGAGCCCGGAGACGACGACGTCCAGCTGACGGTCGGGAAGCGATCGACCGTTCGGTGGGTCGGCGAGATCGACCGGCGTGTCGAGCACGCCGATGACCCGCCGCATGCCGGACGCCGCGGCCTGAGCGGAATCGAGGGTTTCGACGAGGGTCTGCACGGGCTGGACCAGGAGGTTGACCAAGAAGATGAAGGCGAGAAGTGTGCCGGTGGTGACGCCGTTGTCGGTACCCAGCAGAACACCGACTCCGATCACGCCGGCGGTCAGCGATCCGGCGAAGATCTCGGCCGAGCTGAAGAGGGCGGAGCCGAGGGTGTAGGTGCGGAACTCGGCATCGAACTGCCTATCGACTGCGGCCCGAACCCGCCGAGAGGTGATCAGCTCGGCGCCGTACGCCCGCACGACCGGGAGACCGGTGATCGATTCACCCAACGCGCTCATCGAATCGGCGACGCGCTCTCTGACCCTGTCGTGGGCTCGGCCGAGAATCCGCTGGAACCAGAACAGCGCAGCGCCGTAGACGGTGACTCCGGCGACCACGAGCAGCGCCAGTTGCCATTGGTAGACGAGCATGGCGATCACCGTCAACGTGAGCTGTGAGATGCCGATGACCATGCCCATACCGCCCCAGCCCATGAACTCCTGGATGCGATAGATGTCGCTGGTGACACGGGCGACCAGTGACCCGCGACGCTCGGACTGGACGTGGAGCGCCGACATGCGGTGGAGGTGTCCGAACACCTGAACCCGGAGATCGGACAGCCCTCGGGCCGCGGTCGCCTGGAGCCGCAGCGTCGAGTACCGGCGGGCGAACCCGGCGCCGATCATGAACACCATGGCGATCAACCCCTGGGTGAGCGTGCCCGAGATGTCCGGACCGCCGGTTGCGACGATCTCGTTGTCGACCGTCTGTTGCACGATGATCGGGATGGCGACGTTCAGCGCAGTGCCCAGGAACGCCAGCACGAGCGTGAGCCACAGTCCCTTCCGCACCGAGGGGATCGTGAGCAGCCGCCCGAGGGCCTTGCGGGTGGTCAGTGCTTCACTCATCGGAGGCCTCGACGGCGGAACGCTCGGCTGCATCTCGTTCGTAGGCCTGGAGCAGCCGGGCGTATCCGGGATACGACAGCAGCTCCCGATGCGTTCCGTGAGCGGCGATCCGTCCGTCCTCGACGAAGACCACCTCGTCGGCAAGCGCAATCGAGGATTGCCGGTACGCCACGACGATGACCGTCGACGGGAGCTCGGACCGTTTCAATCCGGCGAGGATCTCGGTCTCCACCGACGGGTCGACCGCGGACGTTGCATCGTCGAGGATCAGCAGGCGGGGTCTGCGGGCAAGCGCCCGGGCGAGCGCGATTCGCTGCCGCTGGCCGCCCGACAGAGTGGTTCCGCGCTCCCCCAGCTGCGTGTCGTATCCCTCGGGGAGTTCGAGGATGAACTGGTGGGCACCGGCGAGCCGGGCGGCGGCTTCGACTTCATCCTGCAGCACGTCGATACCGAACGCGATGTTGCCGGTGACCGTGTCGTCGAAGAGGAACACGTCCTGTCCGACGAACGCCACTTCGCCTGGCAGCGCCGATCTGGCGAAGTCGCGGAGGTCACGGCCATCGAGACGGACGACCCCGCTGCTGGGGTCCCACAGCCGCGCGAGCAGGGTGACCAGCGTCGACTTCCCGGATCCGGTGGGCCCGACGACGGCGACGGTCTTCCCGGCAGGGATGTCGAATTGGACATCCTCGAGCACCAGTTCTCCGCCTTCGTACGAGAACGAGACTCCGCTCGACTCGACCCGGGCGCCGGTTGCCTCGGTGGACGCAACCGCTTCGCCATACGACACCTCGTCGGTGATCTCCAGCACCCGATCGACCCGGCCGAGAGCGGCGAGGCTGCCGGACATCTCCCACAGCACGAATCCGATCAGGCGAAGCGGGAACGCGATGAGCGACAGCAAATAGGTGATCGTGACGAGGTCGCCCGCCGTGACCGCGCCGGCATCGACTCTGATCACACCGAGCATCAAAATGAGGACGGTGGTCAGCGCCGGGATCGTGTCCTGGATGGCGTCGTAGAACGTGAACTGCCGGGCGACGTGGATCAGCTGGTCACGCAGGCTCTCCGATGCTCCGGTGAATCGCTCGGTCTCTTCTTCTCGCGCCCGAGGGCCTTGACGGTCAGGGCACCGTCCATCGACTCGTGGGCGACTGCACTGGCGCGGCCTTGGCGCTGCTGGACCTCGGAGAACCCCGGGAAGATCCGCTTGGCTCCGTAGATGTCGATGATCACCTTGCCCACCAGACCGACCATCGACACGAGCGCCAGCGGGATGTCGATGAACGCAATGATGCCGATCGAACCGAACAGCAGCAGGACCGCGCCGGTGGCGAACGGGAATGGACCCAGCACCGATGTCGCCCGGTTTGCGTCGGAGTCACTGACGGCCAGGAGGTCACCGGTCGACTGACGACGGAACCACGACAGCTCGAGGGTGAGCAGATGATCGACCAGCTGGGAGCGCAGATCCGCCTGGTTGCGTCCGGACATCCAGGTTGCGCCGGTCCGGCGAACGACGATCCCGATGCCCTTCCAGAGCGAGATCCCGAGCAGCGCGACCACGGCTCCGGTGATGCGTCCGTTGATGTCCTCCCCGTTGGTCAGGACGGGGACGATCAGCTCGTCGGTGATCCGACCGACGACCACGGCCGAAGCGACGATGGCGGCGGCGAAGTTGGCCGCGCCGAACACGCCGATGGCGAATGCAACCGGGTGGGCGCGTACGAACCTGGACATGAGCCCGGCACCGTCGCGAGCGATCTGTCGTACCGACACCTGCTCGGACATGGAGACCAGAGCTTACGGCAGGTCGGGGAGTCTTCCGGCGGAGTTCTCGCGGTCGTTGGCCGCGATGCGGCGCGCTCGTAACCTTTGTCCGGTCATCCCCGAGATGGCCGAATCTGGAAAGGAGGGGCGCATGCTCTCCAAGAGGTATTTCAAGACGATCGATGAGGTCGAGGTGACATTCGAGATCGAGCGACCGGAGGCCGGCAAGGCCGAGTGGGTCGCCGAATCGACGGACTGGTCGCCGATCGAGATGAAGCGGGCGAACCGGGGCAAGGGCCCGTGGCGTCTCAGAGTTCGACTCCCGAAAGACCGTCCCGTTCAATTCCGGTATCTGTTCGACGAACAGGTCTGGGAGAACGACGAAGCGGCCGACGCCTATTGGCCGAACGAGATGGGCACGGACAATTCAGTGGTGCTCACCGGCTGACGATCGCCAACACACCCGATCGTTGCCTGACGTCGGTCCGAGCAGATTGAGCCGCGTTCGAATCGATCGCCCCCATCTGGTGCGCCCGCCGGCTCAGGTCAGGTGCGGGGCACGCTCATGTCGAGATCGCTCAGAGCCCCTCTCTTCGCTCCGCCGGGCCGCGATCAGCCATTCAGCGCCCGGAACAGAAACGCCGCCATCTGACCACGTGTCACGAAGTCATCCGGACAGAACGACGACCCATCAGGCGTACAGCCCCGCGTGATCCCCGCAGCAAACAACGCCTCGATATCCCCCTCGAAGATCGACCCATCATCGTCAACGAACGTGTCCGCCTCCGCCCCGGGCAACGCCAACGCCCTGTTCAGAAACGCCGCCATCTGACCACGCGTCACGAAGTCATCCGGACAGAACGACGACCCATCAGGCGTACAGCCCCGCGTGATCCCCGCAGCAAACAACGCCTCGATATCCCCCTCGAAGATCGACCCATCATCGTCAACGAACGTGTCCGCCTCCGCCCCGGGCAACGCCAACGCCCTGTTCAGAAACGCCGCCATCTGACCACGCGTCACGAAGTCATCCGGACAAAAGAGCCGCCCGTCGGGTGAGCATCCGCGCGTGATCCCCTGGTCACGCAGCCACAGGATCTCCCCGGCGAAGATGGACAGGGAGATGTCGTCGAACGGGATCTGGTCGAGCGACAGCAGGAACGCCCCTGATCGTGGGATCGACACGTCGACCAGGTTCTCGGCCGGCGATGTGAACAGCAGTTCGGTACCGCTGCGGTTGAAGTCCTCGGAAGTGACCGGCCCATTCGGAGGAAGACCGTCCTCCGTCGGGAGGCTGGGGAACCAGGTCGCCGAGGGTAGGTCGTAGAGCGAGATCTGATCGGCCGCCGTGATCGCAAGCCTGTTGCCGGCGTGATCAACCGTGAGTTCAGGGGTGCCGAAATCCGCCAGGCCCCAGCCGAGCTCGACGACTGGGACGGCAAGCCGCTCGATCTCTCCCGTGGTCACGTCTGCCATGAAGAGGTCGATCGTCCCATTGGTGTCGCCCACCACGAGATTCGAGGCCTCGGACACGAAGAAGATGCGGTCGCCATCGCCGGAGATCGCTTCAGCGATGCTCGGTCCATTCGCCGGCGATCCGTCGTACCCGATCGTGAGGAGGACATCGGCACCGGTGGTGAAGTCGTGCCGGTAGACGTCACCCGAGAACACGAACGATTCCTCATCCCAGTTCGAGTTCCAGGCGGAAAAGACTCCGTCCGCCGAGTACAGCCGCGAGTAGGGACTCGGCTGGTTGTAGAAGATGAGCTCGGACTGTTGCTCCGTCCCGGCGTCCAGATCGACGCGAGTCACGGTCCAGGCCGTCGGCGGTCCGTACTGGATGAACAACGTCGAGATGTCGTCCGACGCCACGACGAAGAGGCTCGGTCGTGCGGTCCCGGGAGCGGCGACGACCGGGTCGGGAATCGTCCTGACGAGCGTCGACTGCAGAGAGTCGAGATCGCGAAGGTAGACCCGCGCTTCTCGATCGTCGAGAGTCTCCTCGTCTGTGACGGAGAAGAGAACCTTGCCGCCATCCGGTGAGATCCCGAGCGCAGTGGCCGAGACGATGGACCCGTCGGGAAGGACCGAGGCCACGGCCGTCAGGCCGTTGCGGCGGACCTGGATTCGGCCGACCGAGAAGATGTCGGCAGCGGTGAACACCACCGCGTCCGCGTCGGCCGCAATGAACTGCCCCTGAGCGTCCGGAACCGGTGCACCTGCTGCGTCGATCGACACGATTGCCACCCCACCCAACAGGACTCCCGCATCCGCTGATGGGCCCCCGGAGAAGGCGAGTGGCAGTACCACTGCGACCACCAGCGCTGAACTGATGAAGCGCTGCCTCACGCGGATACCCCCATTTCGTCGCGCACCTCGAAGCGTATCCTGCGTGACGGCGAGTCGCGCTCAGAGCAACGGCGAAGAACCCCTCGAGCCGGCAGCACGGAGCTGATCTCTCGTCCGCTCTCGACGATCACGAAACCGAGACCGTGGAGCACCGACCGGGGAGCGTCATCAGGCCGGCGGCGCCGATATCGACCCGCTCACGCCGTCCCGTGCCACGCAAGCCGCTGATGACCAGCTCGTACCCGCCCGTCGCCGTCTCGAGCCCACTCGGCGATCGATCATGACGGTCCCGCCGCGCCCGACAGGCCGGAGATCTCGGCGGCGACGACGTCCGGCGACTCCCAGTTGAGCGCATGGCCTCTGCCTTCGAGGCGTACGAGCTTGCTCCCCGCGATGCCCGCATGGAGGTCGTCGGTGTGGAAAGGTGGCGTCGTGTGATCGGCGGTGCCGACGAGCACGGTCGTTGGCAGGTCGATCGCACCGAGCTGCGGGTAGCGGTTCTCCCCGGTCATGGCCTCCATGATGGGGATCAACGCTTTGTGGTCGTGCGACGTGAAGATCGGCACGAAGGCTTCGGCCATCCCGTCGAGGTACTCGCCGACCAGTGATTTGGTGAAGACTCGACCAACTGCCGGGATCGAAATCATCCGGACGAGGATCCCCGACTTGATCAGCGGGATCTGGAGGCGGTTCTGCGGGTTCTTCCGACTGACATCGCCGGCGAAGGTGGCCATCAGGAGCAGGCCACGCAGACGCTCGGATACGACGTCAGGATGCTCGAGCAGGAAAGCAACCGAAAGGAAGCCGCCCATCGAATGGCCCACGAGGACGGCGTCGCGAACATCGTGGTGCTCCAACACGGCGGCGTAGTCGGACGCCATCTGCGTCGAGCCGACGCCGTCCGAACCGATCGTCGACCCGGCGTGACCCCGCTGGTCGAAGGTGATGACCCGGTGACCGGATGAGACCAGCAGCGGCACGACCAGGTTCCACGAGTCGAGCGAGAAGCCGTACCCGTGCGCCAGCACCACGTCCCGGTCGCCGTCGCCGACGACCACCGTTCGGATCTCGGTGCCGTCGGGTCGGGCGACCCGCGCTTCCATGCCGTCGAGGGGTGTCGAGAAGTCCATGGTCGCCTCCGTTGGCTGGGTCTGGGGATCCTATGGACTGTGCGTCGGACGCGTTCCGAAAATGGCGGTCCGCCAAGGGCGGAGCGTCTGCCCGCGCCGACAGCCCGAACGAGCTGATCTGCGATTTGGTTGGCGGTGAGATGGATTGGAGCGATCGGAACGTGGCAGGAATCAGGGTGGGCCGTTGGAGCGGTGTTCTGGTGGCAGGAAACGGCGGCGCTGTGGCGGAGAGTCGGGATCGATCCGGAACCCCCGGCCGTGGATCACGACGTGATGATGAAACCAGCACAGTGTGGTGAGATTGGATTCGCGGTTGTCGCCGTGGGAGCCTCGATGGCGGATGTGGTGAGGTTGGAGCCGGGTGGTGGAGCGGCAGCCGTCGGCGGTGCACATTCCACCGTCACGAGCCTGCACCCAGCGCCGGGTCCGGGGCGGGATGGCGGCCTGCGAGTCCCCGACCGCCAGCGGGACCCCGTCGGAGGTGCGAGCGATGATGTCACAGGTCGAGTCGCACAGGATCCGTTCGAGCGTTCCTGGCCCGATCCGCGGTCCGGAGGCGATCCAGGCGCCCGCCTCGCCGCCGGACGGAGCCGCATCGGCGGCCTCCACGATCACCGTCGTGTTCACGTGCTGGTCGCCGCCCTCGCCCAGCGCGAGCGCAAGCAGGCCGTCGAACCGGCGAGCTGACCGAGGTTCGGGATGGCCGGCCGGTGGGCTCGGCAATTCGTCGGCTGCAGTCTCGATGGCGGAGAAGATGGCGTCGGTTTCGAGTGCCGGTCCTTCGCCCCAGAACCTTCCGGTGGAGCCGAACAGGTCACGTTGATAGCAGAACGAGCGTCGTCCGTACCGTCGGATCTCGTCCAGCCGGGACAGTCGGGTCTTGCGGGCGGCGCGACGGCGGAGGCCGGCGACGTCGAGATGGGGGGCGAGATCGGCCTCATCGGTTGCGGCGGCCAACGAGACCCGCTCGAAGCCGGCTCGGCCGGCTGGCGAGCACCTCATCGAGCTCGGCATGATCACGACGGGCGACCCGAACGAGTGCGTCGGCGGTGGAGCGGCCGACATCCGCCCGACCCGACACCCACTCCGTCAACGTCCGACAGCCGTCACCCAGCGGAATCTGTCGGGCATCGGCCTCCCGGATCACCAGCGTCTGGAGGTGCCGGAGCCGGGCGATCGCCGCCTCAGACTCGACCAACAACCGATCGAGGTCATCGGCGGTGGCCTGATGGAGATCTCGTTGGCGGAGCCGCGTCTCTGTCGACATGCCCCATTGTCCCAAACGGGTATGACACTTCTGGGTTCTACGCGAAAGGCGGTGGGTGGGAGATGAACCCTCGTGTTCGACGGATCAGGGACGATCTCTCGCTGGACCCGCGGCAGACACTCATCACATTCAGGTCGTTCTCTCCAGGGTCGAACGAGCAACCGCGCAAGACGGATGAGGTGGCGAGATGATGGACCAAGCGCATGTCGACACGGTGGTGCAGACGGCGGCAAAGGTCATCGCCAGTGGAGCGATCGGCACCAACGGGCACGGCAACATCAGTGTCCGAGCTCACGGTGAGGACGAGATGTACTTCACCAGCGCTCCGACCTCAACGGGCTACGACCCGAGGCGGTCGCGAGGGTGGGTCTCGACAGCAAGCTCAGGGAGGGCGACCTCCCTCCCTTCCAGGGGCAGTCGTGGAAATGCACGCCGCCCTCTATCGCAACAAGCCCGAAGTCCAGTGTGTCATCCACACCCACTCGCCGTATGCCGGTCGGTCCTCACGTCGGAGGGTTCTGCACTGCTCCTCGCCAACCACGGGTGCTCGTCCACCACCGCACCGCCGACTTGGCCCGAGCGGCGACCGACTCCTTCGCCATCGGGAGCCCGGTCGAGATCCCAGCGGAGATGCGGGCGGCGGCCCTGCAGCGGGCCATGGCCTTCGACACCGCCGGTACCCAGATCGCCTAGCCCGCTCCCGCTGACAGCCCGGTCGAAGAACCGCCAACAGGTACGGAAAGACGGTCCGGGCCCGTGTCCTGGTTTCGAGGCGACCCCGATTCCCCGTACTGCGTTGACTCGCTGCGTCTCAGCCGCCATACTCACTGCTCGATGAGCACCGCAACCATCATCATCATTACCGACTAGGCACACACCACTCCCGGTGTGCGCCTCTCGCCCTCTGCACACGCAGGGGGTTTTTCAATGCCCGGAGACCCAACATGACCAGCGACCTCGAGATCTACGACACGACCCTTCGAGACGGCTCCCAACAGGAGGGCATCTCGCTCACCGTCAACGACAAGCTGCGAATCGCCTCGCTCCTCGACGATCTCGGCGTCGGATACGTCGAGGGCGGCTGGCCCGGCGCGCTCCCGAAGGACGACGAGTTCTTCAAGCGGGCACGGACCGAGATCGACTTCAAGAACGCCACCCTCACCGCATTCGGCTCGACTCGACGCCCGCGGGTGAGCGTCACCGAAGACCCACAACTCGATGCCCTGCTCGCCGCCGAGACCGAGGTGATCTGCATCGTCGGCAAGTCCTGGGACTACCACGTGCTCGAAGCGCTCCGCACCGATCTCGACGAGGGCATCCGCATGGTCGCCGAGTCGATCGAATACCTCAAGAAGCACGACCGTCGGGTCTTCTTCGACGCCGAGCACTTCTTCGACGGCTACCGCACCAACCCCGAGTTCGCTCTCTCCGTGCTGCGGGCGGCCAAGGAAGCCGGCGCAGAGCGGTTCGTTCTCTGTGACACCAACGGAGGCACGCTCCCCCACGTCGTGACCAGGGTCATCGATGAGGTCCAACGGGAAGTCGACGCCGACAACATCGGCGTCCATTTCCACAACGACGCCGGGTGCGCCGTCGCCTCCTCCCTCGCATCCGTGGACGCCGGCGTCCGCCAGGTGCAGGGATGCATCAACGGGTACGGCGAGCGGACCGGGAACGCCGACCTGTCCACCATCCTCCCCGACCTCGTGCTCAAGATGGACCGCCCAGTGCTGTCGTCGGAGCAACTCGGGATGTTGTCACCGATCAGCCATCACATCGCCGAAGTCGTCAACATCAATCTGGACCCACACCGTCCCTACGTGGGCGGATCCGCGTTCGCGCACAAGGCCGGGCTCCACACATCGGCTCTGGCCCGGCGTCCGGACGCCTATGAGCACACCAACCCCGGGCTGGTTGGCAACCACACCCGCATGCTGGTGTCCGAACAGGCCGGACGGGCCTCGATCCTCAACAAGGCGCAGGAGCTCGGACTCGAGATGGACGACGACCTCGCCCGCGACGTGCTCGGACGCGTGAAGGAACTCGAGCATCAGGGGTACCACTTCGAGGCAGCCGACGGCTCGTTCGATCTCCTGGTCCGCGCCGCGACCGGATGGACACAGAGCTACTTCGAGCTCGAGTCGTTCCGGACGTTCATCGAGCGGCGCGCCAAAGAGGACGTCATCGCCGAGGCAACCGTGAAGCTCTGCGTCGGCGGCGAACGGGTCATCACGCATGGCGAGGGTGTCGGCCCGGTCCACGCCCTCGACGAGGCACTTCGAGCGGCGCTCCGCAGCCGGTATCCGGCTGTCGACAACCTGCGGCTGTCCGACTACCGCGTTCGCGTCCTCGACTCGTCCGACGGCACCGGTGCTCGAGTGCGGGTGCTGATCGAGACCTCGGACCACGACGACTCGTGGGGCACGATCGGAGTCCACGAGAACGTGCTGGAAGCTTCGTGGGACGCCTTGACCGAGGGCATCGTCGTCGGTCTCCTCAGGGCGGGCGTCGAACCGGTCAGCGTTTGAGCAGCTTGGCGAACGGGCCGTCTGGCGGATCGATTCCCAGCCTCTCCAGCACGAAACGCGCAGGCGGATTCGTGTAGACGTCCGTGCCGATCACAACGGTCGGGACGGTCTCGTTCCCGTTGTTCGCCATCCGGACGAACTGCGCCGCTTCGGCGTCCTCCCAGATGTTGCGGCGCTCGTACTCGACACCGGCTTTGGAGAGCCCTCGTTCCAACATGGCACAGAACCCGCATCCGGGCCGCCAGAACACCGTGACGTCGGGGCGATCCGCAGGGACGTGACGGGGCGATTCGTTCACGATCCGACAATCTACCGCTCGGGCGCCGCAAGCCGGCGAGGTGCGCCGGATCGCAGCCAGCCGAGCCCCCGAGGCAATACGATGAGGGATCCAATCGGCAGGAGACGTTCATGACCCGCATTCCCCACTGGATCGACAACTCCACATTCGACGACCCGGTGGCCCGAACGTCTCCGGTGTTCGACCCTGCGAAGGGTGCACAGGCCGGCGAGGTACTGATGGCCTCGGAAGCCGATGTCGACCGGGCGGTGGCATCGGGGTTGGCGGCTTTCCCCGATTGGCGAGACACGCCGGTGACCGCCCGACAGCGCATCATGTTCCGCTACCGCGAACTCCTCGACGCGCACAAGCACGACGTCGCCAAGCTCCTGACGGCGGAGCACGGCAAGACGATCGACGACGCCCTCGGCGAAGTGCAGCGGGGACTCGAAGTCGTCGAGTTCGCATGCGGCATCCCCCATCTCCTGAAGGGCGACTTCTCCGAGCAGGTTTCGACAGGAGTCGACACATTCACGATCCGCCAGCCGCTCGGGGTGGTCGCCGGAATCACTCCGTTCAACTTCCCTGCGATGGTCCCGATGTGGATGTTTCCGATGGCGATCGCCTGCGGCAACACCTTCGTGCTGAAGCCGTCGGAGAAGGACCCGTCCCCGTCGATGCTGCTCGCCGAACTGTTCGCCGAAGCCGGCCTCCCGGCGGGAGTGTTCAACGTGATCCACGGAGACCGGATCGCCGTGGAACGCCTGATCGCACATCCGGACATCGCCGCATTGAGCTTCGTGGGGTCGACACCGATCGCGCGTCACATCTACACGGCCGGCACGGCCGCCGGGAAGCGGGTGCAGGCGCTCGGCGGCGCCAAGAACCACATGATCGTTCTGCCCGACGCCGACATGGACCTGGCTGCAGATGCTGCCGTCTCCGCCGGGTACGGCTCTGCCGGAGAGCGGTGCATGGCCATCTCGGTCGTGGTGACCGTCGGCGACGCCGGTGACCGGCTGATCGACGCCGTGAATCGGCGTCTCGCCGAGCTCCGGGTCGGTCCTGGCTCGGCCGAAGGCGTCCAGATGGGACCGCTCGTCACCGCCGACCACCGCGAGCGGGTGAAGGGGTACATCGACGCCGGCGTCGACGAAGGCGCCGATCTCGTCGCCGACGGCCGCTCACTCGTCATCGAAGGCCACGAGGACGGCTTCTTCCTCGGTCCAACGCTGTTCGACCGCGTGACGCCCGAGATGTCGATCTACCGGGACGAGATCTTCGGTCCGGTGCTGTCCGTCGTACGGGTCGAGACCTACGCCGAGGCGATCCATCTGATCAACGACAACCCCTACGGCAACGGGACCGCGGTGTTCACGAACGACGGTGGCGCCGCGCGCAAGTTCCAGAGCGAGATCTCGGTCGGAATGGTCGGGATCAACGTCCCGATCCCGGTTCCGCTCAGCTTCTACAGCTTCGGCGGATGGAAGGACTCGATCTTCGGCAGCCATGCGATCTACGGCCCCGAAGGCATCCACTTCTACACCCGCCAGAAGGTGGTCATCACCCGGTGGCCGGATCCGATCCATCGGGGTGTGGATCTGGGGTTCCCCCAGCACGGATAGGACTCCCGACCCTGTCGGATCGCCCGTTCCGGAGCGACGGTGTCGTTTGACAGCCATGTCACGCGGGTAGGTGCTCAGAGAGCACGACATCGAATACCGAAAGAGGCAACCAATGGCTACCAATCTCCTCCAGAAATCTGCACATGTGGCAGTCGGACTCCCGATCAGCGCTACGAAGGCGATGAAGGAGAAGGCTCGCGAGCTGCGTGCCGAGCTCTCCAAGTCCGGAGACAAGATGAGCGCCGACCTGCACACGCGTTTCGAAGCGTGGGTCGCCGAGGGCGAGAAGCTGGTCGACTCTCTCATCAGCGCAGGCGGCGAGAACGTCGAGAAGGTCGTCGACCTCCGTCATCGCACCGAAGAACGGGTAGAGAAGGCCGCCGAGAGCGTGAAGATGCGGGCCGGCAGCACGGCGACCAAGACTGCCGAGACGGCTCGTGCCGTGGCCAAGGGCGTGACCGAGCCTCGCATCGACGTGACCGAGATCAACGGGATCGGCCCGGCGACGGCCAAGAAGCTGGCCAAGGCCGGTGTCACGACGATCAGCGGGCTTCTCGAGCGCACGGACAGCCAGAGGGACATCACGATGCTCGCTGAGCAGACCGGCATCTCCACCGACCTGCTGAAGGATTGGCAGGCGAAGGCCGACCTGACCCGGATCACGGGAGTCGGCGCCGAGTATCAGCACCTTCTCCAGGCGGCGAAGATCGGCACCATCGACGCGATGGCCTCGATGACGAAGCCCGAACTCGAGAAGCGCCTCGCGCACCTCGAAACGCTCGGGTTCGACCAGATTCCGTCGATCGACGTTGCACAGGACTGGATCGCCCAGGCCAAGAAGCTCGCCGGCTGAGGCCGGGAGCGGCACCTCTCACAACTGAGCGACCCATCGGGGGCGGCCGTGCGGCCGCCCCCGATCCGTTCATCCTGCTCCGACCATCAGCAGTTGCCTCCGTCGCGCAACGGCGAGCCAGAAGAGCGAACCCACGACCACCGGCGGAAGCTCCTCGTCGCTGTCGAGGATCATCGTCCTCCCGAACAGATCGCGCAGGCCGAGGCGCCCGATCGGCCGGCCCTCGGAGATGAGGATCATCCTGAAGCCGATCCCGGCGCGGGCGAGCGTGATGGAGCGACGATCCCAGGAGACGGTCATCTGGCCCCTGCCCTCCGGAGCCATCGACACCACATCGTTTTCCAAGTCGACTGGGCGGACAGCCAGGCCGACGCCTCGGCGAGCGACGGTGTAACGCGTGCCCGAGACCTCGATCTCCCCGGATGACCGGAAGGCTCGATGCCGGAACGAAGCGATGATCTGCTCGTGGGTGTCGAAGCAGTCGAACTCGAACCTGAAGAGCGATCTCGGGCGCGCGACCACGTTGAACGCTGCCTGACCTCTTGGACTCATGACACATCCAGTCCGAGGAGTCTCCGGGTCATCCACGCCGTGGCGCCCCAGAGCACATCCCCCTCGATGTCGAAGAACCACACCGTCCGCCCCTGCCAGATCTCGTGCCGCCACCCTCCCGAGTCGGCGAGATCCGACACGAGGGGCGTGTAGATGCGGTCGACCTCCCAGGGGTCGGGCTTGATCTCCGGCTCGGGCTGCAGCCGTCCCACCACCGGGACGACCATCAGCGAGAACGACACGGTGTCCACCGGCGGAAGGAAACCGAGCACGTCGACATCCTCGGGGCGGATGCCGACCTCCTCGTGGGTCTCACGCAGCGCCGTCTCGACCGGCCCGTTGTCGCCCGGATCGGGACGCCCGCCCGGAAAGGCCAGATGGCCGGCGTGCGTGGGCATCGTCATCGGCCGCTTCGTCAACAGCAGGCGGAGCCTCCCCTGGGCGTCCTCGAACAGTGGAGCCAACACGGCAGCCCTCGGCTCTCCACCGGTCGGCGGAAGATCAGCGACGTAGTTGAGCCGGTCCCACATGAAATGGGATGGTACGGGTCTCGCGGGCTTGCAAGGCCTCGCGCAGGTGGACGGGCCCTTGGCTTCTTGGCTTCTTGGCTTCTTGGCTCTTGGCTCTTCGGTTCCTGCTCCTGGCTCTGCGGAGGTACCGAAGGTCGCATCACCTCCCGAGCCGGACAGGAAGCCAACGGCGGAGAGCCAACAGCCAGTAGCAGGAGGGCGCCAGCCCGACTCTCCGACCTAATCTGCCCCGGGTATGAAGCCGCCGGATCGCATCTACACGCAGCGTTTCGCCCTCAGGCGCTTCGCGCGCAAGGACGCCGACGCCATCCTCGAGGCGGTCGAGTCCTCACTGCCTGAGCTCGAGAAGTGGCTGCCCTGGGCGCACGGCCGGTACGGTCGAGACGAGGCGATCGCCTACATCCGGGACTCGACCCAGTCGTGGAAAGAGGGTCGCGCATACGACTTCGCCATCCGATCACCCAACGATCCGGGACGCCATCTCGGCAACATGTCGATCTGGCACGTCTCCCGCCTCGGGAAGGTCGGAGAGATCGGTTATTGGGTGCGCTCCGACGCAACGTCGAAGGGGATCGCCACCGAGACCGCCCAGGCGATGCTCGAGCTCGGGTTCGGAACACTCGGGATGCACAAGATCACCCTCAGAATCGCCGTCGGCAACGACGCATCCGACCGGGTCGCCGAGAAGCTCGGCTTCACCCGGGAGGGCGTGCTCCGCGAGGAGCTGAAAGTCAACGGCACCTGGCTCGACCACACTCTCTACTCCATGCTCGAACAGGAATACCGTTCAGCGGTCCCCCCTCAAGAGGGACGGACCGCCCGGTAGGTCACCGTGTGAGACTGCTGCTTCGAGCGCTCGTGGATCTCGAGGCACCGCCGAAGACCGAGCGTCCCATTGACCAGCCCTGTGCAAGCCCTGGAGGAGCTGGGATGGAGCCAGCAGCTCCGTCGGCCCCTCCCCAACTCATGGGCAGACAGCTATCCGCCGGCGGCGGCGACGAGGACTCGGGTGGCTTCGCCGAAGAACGTGGAGATCGTTGGGAAGAACCCGATCACGACCGTCGCCACTGCAGCGATACCGACGGCCAGCGACAGCGACCCGGCCGGCACCACTTCGCGCTCGGTGTAGCCGGCGAGCGGCTCGTCGAACCACACGACCTTGATCACACGTGCGTAGTAGTAGAACGCGATCACGGCGTTGACCGCGGCGATCACCGCGAGAACCGTGGCCCCGGTCGACCCAGCGGTGATGGCGGCACGGAACATGATGAACTTGGCGAACCAGCCGGCCAGCGGCGGGATACCGGCGAGGGAGAAGAAGAACATTGCCGTCAGGACGCCGAGGCGAGGGTCTACCCGTCCGAGCCCGGCCCAATCGGCGACCTCACCAGAGCCCATCCGGCGTGCGCCCTGGATCACGATTGCGAACGCACCCAGGTTCATCAGTGCATAGATGACCAGATACACGACGGTCGCTTCGAGCCCATCCCCCAGCCCTTCGCCGGAAACGGCTGCGGCGGCGAATGGGACCAGCATGAAGCCCGCCTGGGCGATCGACGAGTAGGCGAGCAGGCGGACGATGTTGGTCTGCCGGAGGGCCGAGAGGTTGGCGACGGTCATCGACAGGGCAGCAAGCGCCCAGATGCCCGGGCCCCAGATGTCTGCCTGGCTGGGAAGCGCCAGATAGACGATGGCGAAGAGCCCGACGAACCCTGCGATCTTCGAGGACACCGACAGGTAGGCGGTGACCGGCGTCGGCGCCCCCTCGTAGGTGTCCGGTGCCCAGAAATGGAACGGGACGGCGGAGACCTTGAACGCGAACCCGACGAGGATGAAGATGATCGCAAGACCCAGCAGGGGCTGGGCGTTGTCGGGGATGTTCTGCACCGCCACGGCGATCTCGTCGAATCCCACTGCACCGGTGAGGCCGAAGAGCATCGACATGCCCCACAGCAGGATCGCGGTCGACAGCACGCCGAGGATGAAGTACTTCACCGACGCCTCGTTCGACTTCATGTCGCCCTTGCGCCAGCCGGCCAGCATGAACAGCGGGGCCGTGGTCAACTCGAGGCCGATGAACAGCACGATCAGATCGCGGCTCGACGACATGACGACGGAGCCGAGGATCGACGCGATCAACAAGAAGTAGTACTCGCCCTGGTAGTACCGCTCCGATTCGATGTAGCTCACCGACATCAGCAGGACGATGTAGCCGGAAAGCAGGAAGAGGCCCTTGAGGACGATGGCGAAATCGTCGACCACATACGACCCGTCCATCATGGACCGCACCGAGACATCGGACGTGGCCAGCACGATCAGGAAGAACCCGGCGACCACGAGGCCGACCAGTCCGACGATCGCCGTCAGGTACTTGGTCCGACGCGGCAGCACCAGATCCAGACCGAGCACTGCGAGCAGCGTGACGGCGATCGTGATCTCAGGCGCAAGCGCGAGATAGTCGAGGTCCCACGTCACGAAGCACCGCCTGATGCAGCTTCACCGGGCGCGACGGTTGCCGGGATGACAGATGACAGATGACAGACGACAGATGCGCGCAACGCTGCAACGGAAAGGGTTGGCAGCGTCGACGAAGTCGACACAGAGAAACTGTCATCTGTCATCTTCGGACTGTCATCTCTCACTTCAGCCTCCCGTCGAAGCGGTGACGGTTGCGCCGTAGGCGGTTTCGACGAGGCTCACGACGGCGTCGGTGGTGGCGCCGAACACGACCCTGGGGTAGAAGCCGATGATGAGAATCAGCACGATCAACGGCACCCAGGCGGTCATCTCGTAGCGGTCGACGTCGTGGAACTCCTTGCCGAGCCACTCCTCGTTCGGCTCACCGAGGTTGACCTTCTGGAGCATCCACAGCATGTAGCCGGCGGTCAGCACGGTGCCGATCGCACCGAGGACCATCGACGTCCGGAAGATCCCCAGGCTCGACTCCGCCAGCGATGGCAGCGGGTTGTAGGCACCGAGCAGGGCCATGAATTCACCCCAGAATCCGGCGAGACCCGGGAGGCCGAGAGACGCCATGGCCGTGAAGGCGAGGATCCCACCCATGATCGGCATGAGCTTCTGGTTGCCTCCGAGGCGCGACATCTCGCGGGTGTGGTACCGGTGATGCATCGATCCGGCGAGGAAGAAGAGCAGGCCGGTGATGAGACCATGGGCGACCATGCCGATGATGGCGGCGTTGATGCCGATGTCTGTGAGCGTGGCGATGCCGAGCATCACGAAGCCCATGTGTCCGACCGACGAAAAGGCGATCAGGCGCTTCATGTCGGTCTGGGCGAGACACGCCAGCGAGCCGTAGATGATGCCGATGACCGCCAGGATCGCGATCGCCGGGGCCCAGATCTCGGAGGTCTCGGGCAGGATCGGGATCGAGATGCGGATGAAGGCGTACGTGCCGAGCTTCAGGAGGATGGCCGCCAGCAGCACCGAGCCGACGGTGGGTGCAGCCGTGTGCGCATCGGGCAGCCAGGTGTGGAGCGGCCACATCGGGACCTTCACGGCGAAGCCGAGGAACATGGCGCCGAAGATCAGCCAGGCGGTGGTGCTCGAGAGCCCGCCCGCTGCCTCCGGCACCGAGTCGAGGCCGAGTGAGATCAAGGTCGGGATGTCGAAGGTGCGCGCTCCCCCGTTGAGCGGGCCGGAGTTGAAGTACAACGCCAGGAAGCCCAACAGCATGAACGCCGAACCGAACAGGGTGAACAGGAAGAACTTGATCGAGGCGTAGAGCCGCGTCTCGATATCACGACTGAAGCCGGGGATCTTCCGCATCGACTTGTCGCCCCAGACGCCGATCATGAAGTACATCGGCAGGAGCACGACTTCGAAGAAGATGAAGAACAGCACCAGGTCGAGGGCGACGAACGTGCCGTTCATGCCGGTCCCGAGGATCAGCATGAGGATCAGGAACGCCCTGGGGTTGCGCGGCTCCTCCCAGTGATCCCACGAGTAGATGATCGCCAGCACCAGCACGAAGGTGGACAACACGAGCAACGGGAGGCTGATCCCGTCGACCCCGAGGTGGTATCGAGCGTCGATGGCGCTGATCCAGGAGGCGTCTGCCTCGAACTGGAACGCTCCGCCCGCTCCGTAGTCGAACAGCGACACCAGCACCAGGGACAGGCCGAACGTGACCAGTGAGACGGTCAGCGCCAACTGCTTGGCCAGCGACTCGTTCTCCTTGGGAACCATCAGAAGCGCCACCGCTCCGAGGAGCGGCAGGAACACGATGAGGCTCAGACCCCATCCGCTCTCAAACAGTTCCATCGTTTTCTCCCTCTCTCATTTCAGACTTCTCGATTTCGACTTGCACGGGTTCGATCACTGGATGATCACCACCACGACCACCAGGACGATTGCAGCGATCACCACGCTCGTGGCGTACTGCTGAACCCGGCCGGTTTGGAGCTTGCGGAGTGACGACCCGGCCGAATCGGCGACTGCCGACAGCCCGTTGAAGATGCCGTCGATGCCGCGCTGATCGAGCCCTCCGTAGACGAACCGCCCGGCGTAGCGGACTGCCCCGCCGACGCCGTTGACGATGTTGTCGAGGACGTAGGTGTTGAACCAGTCCGTGGCCCTGGCGAGCGGGCCACCCGTGAATCCGACGAGGCCGAGTGCGAGGTCGTCGATGTAGTACTTGCGCCGCAGCAGCGGGTACAGGAGCGGGATCTCGACTCGATCGCGCGCTGCTTGGGTGTCGCGATCAGGTGCGAACAGCAACCATCCGAGCACGATGCCGCCGATACCGGCGGCGAGACCGTAGGCCGCGAGTGTCCAGTTGATCGACTCGGGGTGGTAGTCCCCCATCGGGACGATGCGAGCGCCGAGCCAATCGGTGAAGTTGCCCAGAGAGCCCAGCTTGACACCAGGGACGTTCAGGAACCCGGCCAGCACAGAGGGAATTGCGAGCAGGATGAGCGGGACGGTCATGAGTGCAGGCGACTCGTGTGGATGTCCGTGACCCTTGTAGGAACCGAAGAAGGTCAGTGCCACTGCGCGGGTCATGTAGAAAGCAGTGACGAACGCTCCGGCGATCGCCACCCACATGAACGCCGTGTACCCCTCGTGGTCCATGGTCGCGAGGATCTCGTCCTTCGAGAAGAATCCGGCGAACGGGATGATGCCGGCGAGCGACACCGAGCCGATCACGAACGTCCAGAACGTCCTCGGCATGTCTTTCCGCAGGCCCCCCATGTCCGACATGTTGTTCGAATGGACCGCGTGGATGACCGATCCGGCACCGAGGAACAGCAGCGCCTTGAAGAACGCATGGGTGAAGAGGTGGAACAGGCCGGCCGTGTAACCGCCGACCGCGACAGCCGTCATCATGTAGCCGAGCTGCGACACCGTCGAGTACGCCAGCACTTTCTTGATGTCGTCAGCGACCAACGCCAGCAGACCCATGGCGAAGAGCGTGATGACGCCGATCGGGACCATCCATTCGCGGATCCCGTTCTCCTCCGCGAACGCCTGATAGAGCGGGAAGGTGCGGGCCATGAGATAGATGCCGGCCGTGACCATGGTCGCGGCGTGCATGAGCGCAGACACCGGTGTCGGGCCGGCCATGGCGTCGGGAAGCCAGATGTGCATCGGGAACTGAGCCGACTTGCCCATCGCCCCGAAGAACAACAGCAACCCGCCGGCGAATGCGACGGCTCCGAGCGCCTCGCTGTTGGCCGCTGCCGCCTCGCTCACGGCGAAGAACGAGAAGTCGCCGATCGACATCCCGACGAGGATTGCGCCGAGAATCAGTCCCACGTCGGCGACCTTGTTGGTGAGGAACGCCTTGTTTCCGGCTTTGACGTTGTCGACGTCCTCCCAGTAGAAGCCGATCAGCAGGTACGAGGCGAGGCCGACGCCCTCCCAGCCGATGATGAGCTGGATGAGGTTGGGGGCACCCACCAGGATCAGCATCGAGCCGGCGAACAGCGAGAAGGCGGCGAAGAACCACGGAACTCTGCGGTCGCCGTGCATGTACCCCACGGCGTAGATGAACACCAGGAGGCCTACGAATGAGACGACGAAGTACATCATGATGCTGAGCCCGTCGACCATCCAGCCGAGCTCGAAGACGAGCTCACGACCCTCGAAGAGCCCGATGTTGGCGATCTCGAAGTAGACCTCTCGGACGATGCCCTCTGTCATGTTCTGGAAGAAGAGGACAGACGCCCACACCAGGTTGATCGCCATCGACCCGATGGCGAACTCGGCGCCGTGGTTCCGCATGCGCTTGCCGAGCCAGATGATCAGCAAGAACGCCACGAACGGCGAGATGAGCATGATCCCCGCCGTGTCGGCGAAGAATCCGCCCTCGGAGAACTCGGTCGGCCCCTCTGCAGCGAGATAGAGCAAATCGTTCATGCTGCGGCCCGTTCTGAGATGACAGATGACAGATGACAGACGACAGATGACCGTCGTACCGCAACGGACGAGGATCTCAGCGTCGACGGAGTCGACACGGTGAGCCTGTCATCTGTCATCTTTGAACTGTCATCCTGGCGAGCGAAGCGAGCCATCATCAGAACTTCATCAGGTTGTACTCGTCGACGTTGGCAGACTGGCGGTTCCGGAAGATCATGAGGACGATCGCCAGACCGATCCCGACCTCGGCGGCCGCGATCGTGATCACGAAGAGGGAAAACACCTGGCCGATCGCCTCACTCGTGCGGAGGTACGCCTCGAAGGCGATGAGGTTGATGTTCACGGCGTTGAGCATCAACTCGACGGACAGGAGGATCATCACGGTGTTCCGTCGGACCAGCAGGCCGTACGTCCCCATGGAGAACAGCAACGCCGCGACGATGAGGAACTGGTTCACCAACATCAGCGACCTCGTTCCTCGGTACGAAGATGACAGATGACAGATGACAGATGACAGATGTGCCGTGTGAACTGTGAGCTCGCCATCACACCGATCCCCTCTCTTCTTCTTCGAGCGGGGTGAGGTCGCGTCGGGCGATGGTGATACCGCCGACCAACGCGGCCAGCAAGACGAAGCCGACGATTTCGAAGGGGATGACGAACCGGCCGATCAGCGACTCGGCGAGCACGACCGTGTCGGTGGGCGTTCCCACGTCGGTCAGCTGATCGGAGCCGAACGCCTGGAGCGAGGTGTAGGCGAGGAGCACGAACAGGCCGATCGACACGACTGCTGCGAGCGGGCGCGCCTTGGGGTTGTCGAGACCGGGCTCGACGTTCAACGGCGCCCTGGTGATCATGATGCCGAAGAGGAACAGCACGATGACGGCGCCGATGTAGACGAGGACGAGCGTCCATGCGACGAACTCGGCGGACATCATCAGGAAGAGAGCGGCGGATCCCGCCAGCGTGCCGACGAGGTACAGCGCTGCATGCACGACGTTCTGTGACGTGACGACTCGGAACGCCGAAGCGACCACCGCCGCCCCAATGGCGAGATACGTCCAGTTCACCGGCTCCGACAACCAATCGGCGAAGGTCATGGGCGGCCTCGTTCCTCGGCCCGGCAGATGGCAGATGACAGATGACAGATGACAGATCTCATGATTCGAGGGCCGGGGCGTCGGGGACGGTGGTGAGCCAGTCCTGGAGGCGGTCCTTGTCGTGGAGCATCTTGCCCATCTCGAGCTCGGAGTACTCGTAGTCGGGGCTCCAGAACAGGGCATCGAACGGGCAGACCTCCACGCAGATGCCGCAGTACATGCACAGGGCGTAGTCGATGTCGAAGCGGTCGAGCTCGGCGCGGACCTTGATCCGTCCACCGGGCTTGTCCGGGGCCTTTTCCTCTTTGTGGCCTTCGATGTAGATGCACCAATCCGGGCACTGACGCGCACACAACATGCACACCGTGCAGGCCTCCTGATCCAGCGCGATCACGCCTCGGGCACGAGGATGCGGCTCCTCCTTGACGACCGGGTAGTTGACGGTCTTGAGGTTCTTCTTCGGAGCGAACAAGGTCTTGACCATCGTCGTGAACGTGACCTTGAGGCCCGTGAGCATGCCGCTACCGGGGATGGTTGGCGTTGCCATCAGATCACCACCTTCAGGATCGCCGTTCCGATGATGTTCACCAGCGCCAGGGGGATCAGGAACTTCCAGGCGAGCGTCTGCAGCTGATCCTCACGGAAGCGGGGGAAGGTCCAGCGGAACCAGATGATGACGAACACCAGCACGGCCACCTTCGAGAGCAGGATGATCGGCCCGGCCCAGGTGAGGACGTCGTCGGGGATGAAGGGCGCCCAATAGCCGCCAAGGAACAGCGTGGCGGCGATCGCCGACAGGGTGAACATGTTGGCGAACTCGGCGAGGAAGAAGAAGAGGAACCGGAAGCCGGAGTATTCGGTCAGGTACCCCATGACGAGCTCCGACTCGGCGATCGGCATGTCGAACGGGGTCCGGGTCAGCTCGGCGAGCGCAGCGATGAAGAAGATCACGAACCCGATGAGCTGCGGGATCACGAAGGGGAGCCCTCCCTGCCAGCCGGTCTCGGAGAACCATCCCGCCTGGGCCTGGACGATCCCGTCGAGGCTCATGGTGCCGGCCATGACGACGACCCCCACCGTGGCGAGCACCAACGGGAGCTCGTAGGCGATGAGCTGGCCGGCAGCGCGCAGCCCACCGATCAGCGAATACTTGTTGGCCGAGGACCACCCGGCCATCAGCACGCCGATCGTTGAGATCGACGAGATCGCCAACGCATAGAAGATGCCGACGTCGAGGTCCTGGACGATCAGTCCCGGGCCGAAGGGGACGACGACGAACAACGCCACCGTTCCGAGCAGCACCAGTGCCGGGGCGAATTTGAAGACCGGCTCGTCGGCGTCCTCGGGGATCAGGTCCTCCTTCTGGAAGAACTTGATCCCGTCGGCGAGCAGCTGAGCCCAGCCCCATCGACCTCCGGCGAAGTACGGCCCGACCCGGTTCTGCATCTTCGCCGAGAGCTTGAGCTCGGCGAACCCGACGGCGAGACCGGCGGCCGGGATCAATGCAGCGACGATCAGCACCTTCCCGATCAGCACCACCCAGAAGTTGTCGAGGAGGGCTTCCACGTTCAGACGAGCCTCTCGTCAGAGGGGATGACAGATGACACATGACAGATGACAGAAACCCGCGAGCTCATCGGTCCACGTCTCCCAGGACGAAGTCGAGGGAGCCCATGATGGCGATGATGTCGGGAACGAGGGCGCCTTCCAGAATCCACGGCAGGAAGGATATGTTCGAGAAGGACGCCGACCGAATCTTCAGGCGATAGGGTCCCTGGCCGCCGTCTGACACGAGGTAGTAGCCCATCTCGCCCTTCGGGTTCTCGGCAGCGACGTAGGTCTCGCCGGCGGGAACCTTGATCACCTTCGGCACCTTCGCCTGGAGCGGACCCGACGGGATCCCGTCGATGGCCTGCCGGATGATCTTGGCGGACTCCCGGATCTCGGCGAGCCTGACGTACCAACGATCCCAGCAGTCGCCGTTCTCCCCGACGGGGACCTTGAAATCGAACTTGTCGTACGGCAGGTAGTGATCGGTCTTGCGGATGTCGTAGCGCACCCCGGATGCCCGGAGGTTCGGTCCGGAGACGCCGTAGGCGGCCGCCACCTCGGGCGGAAGCACACCGATGTCCTTGGTGCGGGCGAGGATGATCTCGTTGGTGGCGAATAGGTCTTCGAGTTGATCGGCGGCGTGAAGCACCTCGTCCATCGCCTCCCGGGTCTCGGCGAGGAACCCCTTCGGCAGGTCCTGGACGACTTTTCGTTGAGTCGAACCCGAGCCGGCCGCAGGCTTGACGCCGCCGATCCGGTTGAAGTTGGGATGGAAGCGGCCGCCGGTGACGCTCTCGATCAGGTCGAGCACGCGTTCGCGCTCACGGAGGGCGAAGAAGAGCGGCGTGGCGGCACCCAGCTCGAGCGGGTACGACGCCATGAAGACCAGGTGGGAGGAGATCCGGGCCATCTCCGAGAGGATCAGCCGGATGTACTGGGCGCGCTCGGGTACCTCGATGTCCATCAACCGCTCGGCCGCGACCATGAAGGGCACCTCGTTGGCGAAGCCCGAGACCCAGTCGATCCGGTTGACGAGGGCGGTCACCTGCGGATAGGTGCGCACCTCTGCCAGCTTCTCGTATCCGCGGTGCATGTAGCCGATGACGGGCTGGACGTCGTACGCCCGTTCCCCGTCGACCTTGGCGACCAGCCGGAGCACTCCGTGCGTCGACGGATGCTGCGGACCGATGTTGAGGGTCATGTCCGCCGTCTCGATCTCGACGGAGACCGAGACCTCGGAGAGGTGCCTGATGACGTCCGGGTCAGTCGTGATGGTCATCAGGCCTCCGGGTTCTCGGTCGAGGGGGAGTCGGGATCGGCGTCATCGTCCTTGTCTGGCATCGCCTCGACGTCGACGGTGCCAGGCCACGGCTTCACCTCACGGCTCAGCAGCGGGTAGGACTTCTGGAGCGGATGGCCGATGAATCCGTCCGGCAGGTACAGGTTCTGGAGATACGGATGCCCGTCGAAGACGATCGAGAACATCTCGTGAGCTTCACGCTCGTGCCAGTTCGCTCCCGGGAACACCGACACCAGACTGCCCAGCGAGGCGTTCTCCTTGTCGAGGTTGGTTGCGATCGTGACCCGCTTGCCCTCCATCAACTCGGTGAGGGTGCAGATCACCTCGTACCGCTCGTCGACCTCACCTTGCAGTGGATCGCCGACTGCGACATCTTCGGCCCAGTCGATGGCAGAAAGGAACGAGAAGTAGACGAGACCGAACTCGTCACGGGCCTTCGTGATCGCGGCGACCCACGATTCGGGGTCCACGGTCACCTTGGCGATGCCCACGGCAGGCGTCACCTCACCGCCGATCGCGGCGGCGACGGCCGAGGCGAACGCCTCGGTAGGACTCGGCTCGGCAGCCTCGTCCTGTCCCGGCTCGTTCTGTTCGGTGTCAGGCGGGCTGGCGGTCACGCGTGTTCCACTTCTCCTTGACGTCTTCGGCCTGGATCTTCTTCTGGAGCATGACGATGCCGTCCATGAGCGCTTCGGGGCGAGGCGGGCATCCCGGGACGTACACGTCGACGGGGATGAGCTGGTCGACGCCCTTCGTCACCGAGTACGAGTCCCAATACGGACCGCCGCAGTTCGAACAGGAGCCCATCGAGATCACGTACTTGGGGTCGGGCATCTGGTCGTAGAGGCGCTTCACCGACGGAGCCATCTTGTCGGTGACGGTGCCGGCGACGACCATCAGGTCGGCCTGACGGGGTGAGGCAGGCAGCGGGATGATGCCGAAACGCATGAAGTCGTACCTCGGCCCGGAGGCGGCCATCATCTCGATGGCGCAGCAGGCGAGCCCGAACTGGAACATCCAGAGCGAGTACTTGCGTGACCAGTTCAACAGCGCCGACACCGGCTTGGGGACGCCGAACTTCTGGACTACTCCCATACGAGCACCCCCTTCTTGATCGCGTAGACGAGGCCCTCGACGAGGGTCAGCATGAACAACGTGATGGCGATGACGCCTCCCACACCGAGTTCCTCGGCATGGATGGCCCACGGGAAGATGAACACGGCCTCGACGTCGAAGATGACGAACAGCAGCCCGAAGATGTAGTAACGGACGTACGTCTGAGACCACCCCGATCCGACCGGGTCGACACCGCACTCGTAGGTCATCTTCTTCGCCGGTGTCGGATTGGACGGCCGGATGACGGATGCGACACCGAGAATCGCCAGGACGAGGAGGACACCCACCGCTGCGAATGCGCCGACCGTGATGTATTCCTGGAAATACTGGCTCATTCCGCTCCGGACTCGGGTGGTGGGAGTATAGAAAACCGCGCGTCGACTTCACACTCCACCCCAGATGTGTCATGAAACCGATCCTCCCGGCATGAAACGTCCAATCCGTGCATATGGTTGACACGTGGACGAGCGAATCCGGATGGACACCGCGGAAGGCTCGGACGGGACGCAGCGTCGGGCCGGCGCGCCCCGTCCGGCCGTGATGGCCATCGTCGCTGTCGCCGTCACCGCGTTCGGACTCCTCACGACACTGGCACCCGAACGTGACGCACTCGAGCCGGAGGCGATCGAGCCCGCTGCCCTGGTCGAACCGGAGATCGAGGCGGGGTTCAGAGTCGTGGCCGAACTCCGCGGCGAGCCATGGGAGAGCCACCGCATCGCAGGCGCATACCTCTTCGTCGACGACACCCCGACGATCATCACCGATGACGACAGGGTCTTGGAGGTCGAACTACCCGAGCTCGAGGTCCTGTTCGGAGCGATTCCGGCGGGCAACGAGTCGATTGCGTTCGGACGTTCGTCCACGAGCCCCGCCGTCTGGCGGTCGTCCGACAACGCGAATTGGACGCTCGAGACACTGCCGTGGGATGGAACCGTCCGAGCTGCGGCCCAGATCGACGGCGGGCTGGTACTCATCGGAATCGCCAGGAACGGGCCGGCTTTCACCTATGTCGCTGCGACAGAGGCTGCCACGGGCTGGTCGTTCGTCGAGCTGAGCAGGGTGCCCGACAGCGGGCTCGTCTCGGTTCCCGGCGGTTTCGTCGGGCGCGGCAACGCCACAGATGGCAGTGGATTCGGATACCTCTTCTCGAGCGACGGCATCGAATGGACCTGGCAATCGGATCGCGCCGCCGCCGGACGACGCTCGCCCGGCCCGCTCCCGGCGTTCGTGATCGACACCGACGACGCGTCGTTGCTGAGGCTGCCCGGTGACGAGAGGATCTTCGAGTCACCAGAGTGGCCGATCCTCGGTTTGTGGCTCGAAGATGAAACCATCTGGCTGCAGTCGTCGACCGCGGCGTGGTCGTCGCTCGACGGAGTCGAGTGGCAGGAGTACCCGATCGATTCCGAGACGGGTGTCGAAGGTGGGTACTCGATGCTGCTGCCGATTGGCGACACGGCACGTCTGACCACATCGATGGACGATCGGGTCTATCTGATGCGCTGGGATCCAGGGTCGGGGTGAGTGTTCTGCGATCTGCGCCATGCGATGTGCGATCTGCGATCGGGGTTTGATCGTTGAGCCTGGAGGATCTGTGATGTCGGGCAACCGACGTCGGCTCATCGAGCTCCCGGCAGTAGCGTGCGGCAGCGATGCGCACATCGCTCGCCAACCTCATCGCAGAGCTCGAGTTCCGGCTCAGTGGTCGCAGCGAAGTCGATCGGCTGACGCCGAACGTCGCTCATGCGATTCCCGAAGGCGAGACCTATGTGCTCGCGCTGTTCGATGGGTTGGGGACCGCCCAACTGGATCACGCTCGGACGGCGGAGATGCGAGAGTGCGATGGCCGGATCGATCGAAGCGCCGTTCCCGACGACGACCACCGTCTCGATGGCGACCGTCGCGACCGGGCTGCACCCTGCGACCCACGGGACGATCGGACACCAGATGTGGGTGCCCGATCTGGATCGGGTCGTGAACGTCCTGAAATGGAGGGCACCGACGGGAGAGTCGATCGAGGTCGATACGACCGACTGGCTGCCGAGCCCGAACCTCTGGGAGCGGCTCAAAGAGCACGGAGTCGACGCGATCACGGTGCAGCCCGGCCACTTCGCCTCCTCTCCCCTGACCCGAGCGCTCTATCGGGGGGCCAGGTTCGAGCCCGTCTACACCGACGACGAGCGAATCGAGGCAACCATCCAACTGGCGTCCCAGCCAGGACGCCTCGTGTTCGTCTACTTCGCCGAGGTCGATTTCGCAGCCCACGTGTACGGCCAGCAGTCCCCGATGTACGACGACGCGCTCGTCGGCGCCGATCGGGCGTGGTCCGCGCTCGCACGCCGCCTCCCCACCGGCGCCGTGCTCATCGGGACATCGGACCACGGCCATGTCGATTTCGCCGAGTCGTCGAAGGTCCTCATCCGGGACTCCCGATATTCCGGCCTCACGTTCTACGGAGATCCGAGAGCGTTGTACGTCAAGGGCGACCGGTCCGTGATCGACGAACTCGCCGCCGAGACCGACGCGACACTCGTGGAGCCGGCCGAGCTCCGGTCGATGCTCGGAGACGGCGAGGACCACCCCGAGCTGACGGAGAGACTCCCCGACGCGCTGCTGCTCGCTCCGCCGGATCGGCTGCTCCTGCCGCGGGGGATGGACCGGCGACTGATCGGCTATCACGGAGGCGACACCGCCGCCGAGCGGACGATACCGCTCCTCGTGTCCGGCTGACATGCCGACGTGGCGTCGCCCGCCATCGCGACATAGCATTTGCACTACCCCCGTAGTGGAAATTAACTTTCCACTACTGCCATAGTGTTTAGAACTCGGCGACCGCCCGACCAAGGAGTCTCGATGCCAAGAACGCTCTCCACGTTGCTCGTCGTGCTCGCGCTCGTACTCGCAGCCTGCGGGGACTCGAGCCCGGCCGCGTCGGGTGACGACGCCAGCTCTGCTGGCGGGGATTCCGACACCTCGACGGATGCCTCACAGCTGGTCGTCTACTCGGGCCGCAGCGAAGAACTGATCGGCCCGCTGATCGATCGATTCACCGAAGAGACCGACATCGAGGTCAGCGTGCGCTACGGCGGAAGCACCGAGCTCGCCACCACGCTCCTCCAGGAAGGTGAAGCGACCGACGCCGACGTCTTCTTCGCCCAGGATCCCGCATCCCTGGGCGCGGCGGCCCCGCTGATGGCCGAACTGGACGAATCGATCCTCTCACGAGTACCCGAGCGCTTCTCCGATTCCGACGGTCGTTGGGTCGGAACCTCCGGACGAGCCCGGGTCGTCGTCTACGACACCAACGCCGTCGATGCCTCCGCTCTCCCCAACAGCCTCGAGGATCTCGTCGACTCGAGGTGGAACGGACGGATGGCGGTGGCGCCGACCAACGGGTCGTTCCTCGCATTCGTCGCGGCGATCATCGTCGAACGGGGGGACGAGTACACACTCGAATGGCTCGAGCGCCTCGCGGCGAACGAACCCATCGACTACCCCGGCAACTCACCGATCGTGGCGGCGGTCGACGCCCGCGAGGTGGACCTGGGTCTGGTCAACCACTACTACCTGCTCCGCCTCCAAGCCGAAGGCGGCGGCCTCGAGACCGCCAATCACTTCCCGACGTCCGGTGACGCCTCCAGCCTCGTGATGCCGGCCGGTGTTTCGATCCTGGCCGGAAGCGATCAGGCCCAGAGCGCGCAGGCGTTCGTCGAGTTCCTGTTGAGCGAGTCGAGCCAGGAGTACTTCGCCACCGAGACCTTCGAGTTCCCGCTGGTCGAGGGCATCGAACAACCCGCCGGGCTCCCGGCCATCGCCGACATCGCCACGCCCGACATCGACCTCTCCGACCTCGCCGATCAACTCGAACGGGCCACCGACCTCGTCACCGAGGCGGGACTGCTGTGAGCGCCGGGGCGAGACCGTGACCGCCCAGTCGGCGGTCCTGCCCCGACCCGCGCCCGCCCAACGGCGACGCCCGCTGCCCCGATGGTGGTGGGCGCTCGCCGCGATCGGAATCGCACCGACGCTCATCCCGACGCTGACCCTGGTCGGTGCGGTCCTGACCGGGGATGCCGTGTCGAGCGTGCCGGCGGGCCGACTCGCCGAGCTCATGGCGAACACGCTGCTCCTGGCGGCCGCAGTGACTGCGACGGCGGTCGCCATCGGGCTGGGCACCTCGTGGGTCACAACCCGCACCGACCTACCCGGGGCTCGGTTCTTCTCGATCCTCGTGACACTCCCCCTCGTGATGCCGTCATACGTGGTCGCCCTCACACTGCTGGGTGCCGGCGGCACCCGGGGAGTCATCACCGAGCTCTTCGGACTGGAGTCCTTCCCGATCCTCACGGGCTTCTGGGGGTCGTGGCTGGCGCTGACGGTGTTCGCCGTGCCGTTCGTGCATCTCGGGGCCGTCCCGGCGATCAGGAAGCTGGACACCTCGTTGGAGGAGGCGGCACGCGGCCTCGGCTCCAACAGGTGGACCGCCTTTCGAACAGTGACCGTCCCGCTGCTGAGGCCGACGATCGCGGCATCGTCGCTCCTCGTCGCCCTGTACACGATCTCCGACTTCGGAGCCGTCTCGCTGCTCCGCTACGACACGTTCACCCGGGCGATCTACGCCCAGTTCCAGGGCCGGATCGACCGCAGGCCCGCCCTGACGCTGGCCGTGATCCTGATGGTGGTCGCAGTCGCCATCGTGATCGGAGAGCGCCGGCTTCGCCGGAAGGCGACCTACCACCGGAACCGCCCGGGACGGAGTCAGGTGCTCCAGCATCTCGGACCGCTCGGCCGGATCGCCAGCTACTCGGGACTCGGACTGCTCGTCACCGTCAGCCTGGTGATCCCGATCACCGTCTTGGTGGCCTGGGTCGTCCGGGGGATGGGGTCGGGGCAGGCACTCGGTGATGTCTGGGTCGATGCCGCCAGATCACTCGGAGTGTCGCTCGCCGCCGCCGTGGCAGCTGCGATCGTCGCGATCCCGGTCGCGGTGGTGATCGTCCGGGACAGGACGAGGATCGCCCCGGTCGTGGAGACCGCCACCTGGACGTCGTACTCGCTCCCCCACATCACGGTGGGCATCGCCCTGGTCACCTTCGCGCTCGAGGTCGCCAGGCCGTTCTATCAGACCACGTTCCTCGTCGTGATCGCCTACCTGGCCATGTTCCTCCCGATCACGGTCGGCACCGCGTCCGACGCGCTCAGGCGCATCTCTCCCGACACCGAAGACGCCAGTCGGTCACTCGGTCACTCTGCTCTGTCGACCGTGTTCAGGATCACCGTTCCGCTCATGTGGCCCGGTCTCCTCGCCGGCAGCGCACTCGTCTTTCTCACCGCGATGAAGGAGCTGCCTGCGACGCTGCTGCTGAGACCCAACGGTTTCGAGACCCTCGCCATCCGCATCTGGGCGACCACCGGAGAGGGCTTCTACACTCGTGCAGGCGCTGCCGCGCTGGTGCTGTTGGCCGTGTCCGCGATCCCGCTCGCACTCGTGACGCTGCGTGACCTCTATGACTGACCACACTTCCCCATCTGCCCCAGATCTTCTGGCGATCCGGGCGCGTTCGCTGTTCAAGCGATACGGCGACGCCGTTGCATTGGACGACTTCAGCCTCGACGTGTGGAGCGCCGGCATCCTGACGCTCGTCGGACCGTCGGGGTGTGGCAAGACGACGGCACTGAGGGTCATCGCCGGCTTCGAAGCACCGGACCAAGGCACGGTCGAGATCCGGGGCAGGCAGGTCGTCGGCCCCGACACGATGACACCGCCCGAGCGTCGCAGAGTGGGCATGGTGTTCCAGGACTACGCCCTGTTCCCTCACATGTCGGTGGCGAGAAACGTGGCATACGGCGTGGCCTCGAAGGTCGACCGGCGCACACGGGTCCGTGACGCGGTCGAAATGGTCGGTCTGGCCGGGCTCGAGGATCGGCTCCCGAGCGAGCTGTCGGGTGGCCAGCAGCAACGGGTTGCGCTCGCCCGCGCCCTCGCACCCAATCCCGATGTCATCCTCTTGGACGAACCGTTCTCCAATCTCGACGCATCCCTGAGAGAGCGTGTGAGAAGAGACCTGCGGGACATCCTCCAGGAGGCCAAGGCGACCGCGGTGTTCGTGACCCACGATCAGGAAGAGGCCCTGGCCATGAGCGACATGGTCGCCGTCATGCGCAACGGCCGAGTCGTACAGGCAGCGACACCACGCGAGCTCTACACCTCACCGGCAGACGCGTGGGTGGCAGGCTTCCTCGGCGACGCAGACTTCCTCCCGGGACACGCCCACCAGGGGCGGGTCGAGACACCGGTCGGAGTCTTCGCCACGCCCCATGAGGGCAAGGTCACGGTGATGCTTCGACCCGAGGACATCTCGGTGATCCCCGATCCGGATGGCGACGCCGTCGTGGTGGATCGCGAGTTCTTCGGTCACGACCAACTGATCACCGTGACGCTGCCGGGCGGCATCGTCCTTCGGGCCCGGAGCGGGCCCGGAACCGTGGTCACCCCCGACCAGCGCGTCTGGCTCAAGGTCGGCCATGCGGTGACGTTCCCTGCGTGAACGTTCCACGTCACACGTTCCACGTCACGCTTCTCACGCTCCACGCCCGGTGTCGAAGGAAGACCCGCTGATTCAGTGGTGCCGCTCCTATCCGCGAGGCCGGCTCCAACGGACAGAATCGTTCTGCACGCGACGTGGAACGTGGAACGCTCCGGCCGGATTCATGGTCCTGCGCGCGAAGTACCGTGGCGGGTGATGGACACGATCCTTGCAATCATCGCCGGTTCGGCGGCCACGTTGTTCGCGATCGACCTCTTCGTCGACTATCGCAGGCGCCCGCGACCGCACGTCGCCGCGTTCGCGACCGGCATCGCCATGTTCGCCGTTGCGACCATTGCGCTCGCAGTCGAACTCGCCACCGGTTGGACGTCGGCGAGCTATCGGACGTTCTTTCTGTTCGGAGCCGTGCTCAACATCCCGTTCCTCGCACTCGGATCGATGTTCCTCGTGGTCGGCCCGAGAGCCGGGCACATCATGACGCTGCTGCTCGCCGGGTTCGCGGCGATCTCGACGACGCTCGTCACCACGGTGCCTTTCGAGAACCCCCTGCCGGAGTCAGGTGTGCGACCCGACGTGTTCCCTCCCCTGTCCGATGGCTTCGGTCCGCGCCTGCTCGCCGCCATCGGGGCGGGCACGGGCACGGTCCTCCTGGTCACGCTGGCACTGGTGAGTGTCATCCGGTTCCGCAGGAAGAATCCGAGGATCGTCGTCGGGAACGGCCTCATCCTCACCGGCACGCTCGTGGCGGGCTGGGGCGGCACGGGCCTGGCGATCGGTGAGGACTCCGGATTCGTACTCTCGCTGTTGGTCACCTCGATCCTGCTGTGGGCCGGCTACCGCGTCACCCGCAACGCCCGCCCGAAGGAGCCCGAGAAGCCCCGCGTCGTCCTGATCGGTCCCTCGACGGAGTCGCCGGAGCGAGCCCACGCCGAACTGCTCATCACCAGCCTGGAGCAGCGTGGCTACTCGGTGATGTGCCCTGCGCGTGACATCGAGGACTGGGGACAGGTGACGTTCTCGCCCGCGGAGATGATGCGCCAGACGTATCAGGCGATCGACAACGCCGCCATCGTGCTGGTCGATCTCACACACGGCTACGGCGTGGTGGCGGCGGGCTACGCCAACGCCAAGCGAATACCGGTGATCACGGCATCACCCGCCGGATACCGGATTCCTCGACCGATCAGAGGCATCTCCGACCTCGAGATCTACTACCACTCGTTGCCGGACATCACCGACCAGTTGGCGTCGGTGCTTCCGACTGACGCACCGGCTCCGATCCCGACCGCCTGACGACTGCTCTCCAGGCGACGCCGGCGAGTGTGATGGACACCGCCGCCAGCACCAGGTGGACCCCCTTGAACGCCAACGATGAAGCCGCATCGCCGACCACCGAGATGACCGAGGTCACCCACACCGCCAGAGTGACAACGGCGTACGAGCGGACGGCAGGCTTCCGCCACGAACCACCCAGCAACAAACCGGCAACCGCCACGGCGGCGGCGAGGAGCGAGATCGCGATCCGGGACTTGGCCACGAGTGTCTCGTCGCCCACCATGAGGCCGATCCGGCCACCCCATGTGATTGCCGCCCAGATGGCGATCAGCGCTGCGAGGGTCCGATGTGACATCATGGGGCCATGGTAGAAACCAACACCGGCAACCTCATCGGCGTCGTGCTCGCCGGCGGCGCCAGCCGCCGCATGGGGAGGGACAAGGCACTGGTCGACGTCGCTGGGCGCCCCATGCTCGACTGGGCGGTCGACGCCCTCGGAACGGTGGCCACAGAGGTCGTGGTCGCCGGTGAGCCTCGACCTCTGTGGAGGAACCGCCTCCGGTTCATCGAGGACGACGGCGCGCCGAGACGTGGACCGCTGGCGGGGATCGTCGCCGTGATGGAGCAGGCCGATCGGGATGCCCTGCTCCTCGTCGTCGGCGTGGACCAGCCCTGGGTCCGGCCCGCCACGCTCGCCGAGATGTCCGGGCGTTTCACCGGGTTGCCCGTGGTGCCGGTCCCCGACGGGGTTCGCCAGACGACCTGTGCCGTCTACCCGGCCAACGACCTGCCGGTTGCGACGAGAGAACTCAACGCCGGAGGCTCGATCCAGTCGATGCTCGACCGAACCGCATTCGATCCCTTCACGGAATCCGACATCGAGGCGTGTGACGAGGACGGTCGGTCGTGGTTCTCGGTGAACACCCCCGAAGACCTCGCCGAGGGATTGGATCGCTACGGAGCGCCATCCCTCGAATAGCATGATGGGCCCATGGACCCGCAGGCATTCCCGTTGAGAGCAGTCAACCGTTGGTGGCGCGCCGCCATCGCGGACCAGGGCACCGCCGAGGAGGTCCGGGACGACGACACCGGCCTGTTCGACGGCCTCGTACTGGTTGCGATCGTCAGCCTGGTGCTTGCGCTCACTCAGGCGTCGGGCTGGATCAGCTACGCACTCGCCATCCCCGTCGGGTTGGTCGTCGCCGCCCTCTACGGGCTGGCGCTGGCGGTCACGACCCGCTGGGTGAAGTCGCAGATGACCTGGTGGGAGGCGACGACCGTCGTCTCGATCACCGCCCTCCCCCTGCTGCTGGCCGTGATCCCGGTCGTGGGCGTGTTCATCGGCGGGATCGCCTGGCTGACCGCCACGATCCTCGTCCTCCGGCACATCTCCTACGTCTCGATGAACGACGCCGCACTCGCCGTGCTCCTCGCCCTCGCCGTGACCGTCATGCTCACCCTCGGCGTCGTCTTCCTGATCAACGCCGCGCTGTAGGTTCGCTCGCTGCGCTCCACGCCTTTGGGCGGGCGCAGCGTGCTGGCTCAGGCGTTGGTGTGTTGCATCGAGCTTCCACAGGTAGGGCGCCGCTTGCGGCGCCCGCAACGCATCCCGGTGGGCCCCAAAGAGCACCCGCAGGCGCCTTCATGGTGTCGGTGATGGGCCGCCTGACCGCAACCGCTGCACGCCGTAGACGACTGCCACCGCAACTCCGACGATGCCGAGTACCCGCGGCCAGTTGCGGCTCTGGCTGATCGGAAGCTCTTCATCGCTACCGAGGTCTTGCATGCTCGCTTCGGGAACATCCCAGATCGTGATGACGTCCCGGCCGCTTTCTCCGGCGAAATGGATCGCTCCCCCGCTGTCTCGTGTCAGGCGGAAGTAGGACGATTCGGGGCTCTGCACATACATAAACCAACCTCGTGCCTCGCCCGTCGATTGGATCGCATCCCCGGAAGCGACAATCGTCCTACCACCCGCCGGGTCGGTCTCGTATGAGTCGAGGTTGTCAACGGAGAAACTCCACACCTGGTCGGAGAAGAGTGGAAGTGTCGTCATCGCATCGCTCGACCTCGACGACTCGAAGGCCTCAATCATCTCGGCTGCTCGGAGGCTGGCGACACGAGCACGGTCGAAGGCAACGCGAGCCTCTTCGCTCGCCGGGTCAGGCGCATCCGGCAAGTTGATGACAATGACAGGAACATCCGTAGACGGAGGGGCCGACTCCACTGCGAGCGGTTGGTGTAGCTGCTGCGGACAACGCCACCGCTGCGATGAATGCGTTCAGGAACCGGAGACTTCGAACCCCCACTCGGCCCTCTCTGCTGTAGAGCTGAGGAGGCTATCAGCCGCCGGCTCGGGGACCGAGCCGGCGGAGTGGTGCCCCACGGGGATTCCGTGCTCGACCGTCGTTCTTGTCAGTCGGGGCACCATCCCTTCGAAGGAGATCGAGCTGCCGCCATTTGCGCTCCGCCCAACAAGAACTCCTTCGGGGGGAGTGGGCTCAGCGTGAGGCGCGACGCGCGGGTGCGCTTTACGACGAGGTTCGGGGCGCGGGTTGCGTGCTCGCTGGGGTGCGTCTGTTCTTAGGACAGCGACCACCCCTAACTGCAGTTGGTGGGTCCAGAACCGTGGTGTTCGCTCTGTCCCAAGAACCCGAATGGTCGACCGTCGCCCAGTTGGGGCGGGGCTTGCCCGCCCGCAGCGCATCACACCGGACCCGATACGCCCCCGGAGGAGGACACAGCACGATCGTTCGCGCCTGGTCCGGGTCCGGAGACCGCCACGACCCGAGCCACGGGCGCCGCAAGCGGACGCCCCTGCGCATGTCCGTTCTCGGGGACTGACAACCGACGACCGACCGACGGCGATGCGAGCGCAGCGAGCGGGCCTACCCGCCGATGTAGGACATCTCGATCTTGGTGCGGTTGGTGGCCTTCGAGCGGATCTCGGAGTAGCGGTCGGTTCGGCCCGACCACACGTCGGTGATGATCGAATGCAGCTCGGCGTCGTCGGCGCCGTTGCGGATCGCAGCCCGCAGATCGGTGCCCGCGACGGCGAACAGGCACGTGTAGAGCCGGCCCTCGGCGGACAGGCGGACCCTGGTGCAGTCGGAGCAGAAGGGCTGGGTGACCGACGAGATCACACCGATCTCCCCCTCCCCGTCGACGTAGCGCCACCGGTTGGCGACCTCGCCGCGGTAATTGGGGTCGGCCGGCTCGAGCGGGAACTTCTCGTTGATGCGCTCCACCACCTCGGCCGACGGCACGACGGACGCCATGTTCCAGCCGTTGGTGGTTCCGACGTCCATGAACTCGATGAACCGGACGATGTGCCCGGTGCCCCGGAAGTGCTCGGCGACTTCGACGATCGAGTCCTCGTTCACGCCGCGCTTGACGACCGTGTTCACCTTGACGGGCGTGAGGCCCGCTGCGGCAGCGGCGTCGATTCCGGCGAGGACCTGATCGACGGGGTAGCCGACGTCGTTCATCGCCATGAAGACGGTGTCGTCCATCGAGTCGAGGCTCACGGTCACCCGATTCAGGCCGGCCTCGGCCAGCGCTTCGGCCTTTCGTTCGAGCAGCGAGCCGTTGGTGGTGAGGGTCAGGTCTTCGAGGCCCTCGACCTCGGCCAACATGGCGATCAGGTCCTCGATCCCCTTTCTCAGCAGTGGCTCTCCCCCGGTCAGTCTGATCTTGGTGACACCCTCGGACGCGAAGACGGTGGCGATGCGGGTGATCTCCTCGAACGAGAGCAGCTGGTCTCTGGCGAGGAACTCGTAGTCCTTGCCGAAGATCTCCTTCGGCATGCAATAGGTGCAGCGGAAGTTGCAGCGATCGGTCACCGAGATACGCAGATCCCGTACCGGTCTTCCCATCGTGTCGGTGACACCTGCCATGGAGAGAGGGTACCCGGATTCGGCGACTGCGAGCCAGGCGCTCGAACGGAGCGGTGAGTGGAGAATCGACCCGGTGTCACGCACCGTCTCGCAGCTGCGACGAGCGGAATGGGAATGAACGGTGCGGCGCGGTACGTTGAACAGTCGAAGTCAACGACACACGCCCAAGAAGTGAGCTCATGGCCCTGTTCAAGAAACGACCCAAACCGGTTGCCCTCGAGTCGTATCAGCACCTGCAAGAACTCGTCGACAGCGGAAAGCCCGTCCTGGTGGACTTCTTCCAGCATGGATGCGGCCCCTGCAAGGTGATGGACGGCATCGTCAACGAACTCGCCGAAGAGTTCAGCGAGAGCGCCATCGTCGTGAAGGCCAACGTGGTGAACGTGCCGGAGGCGCTCGACACCTTCAAGGTCCGCTCGACGCCGACGTTCGTGCTGCTCACCAAGAAGCCCGATGCCAACAAGGCGACGCAGCGATGGCGCGCCTCGGGCCTGGTCAAGAAGGACGTCCTGGCGAAGAGCCTGATCAGCGCCGGAGCGTCACCCAGCGACCGCTGACTGCTCGGCCTCCCGGGCGGTCGTGGTACGGGGCTCGACGAACCATCCGCCGAGGCCGACCAGCGCCCCGAGCACCAGCACGACACCACCCAGGATCGGAACGAGCGACAGGACGGCGAGCACCGCCGCGCCCATGACGAACCACGCATAGATCGATCGCGCCGGACCGATTCGGCGGCCGATCGCTGCACCGACCGGGACGGGCGCCGACAGCAACGCCACCACCAGCACCGCAAATGCGGCGATCACCAACGGCGCGAACACCAGGAGCAGAGGCAACCCGGTGGCGGCCGGGCTCAGCGACACGAACAACCACACGATGAGCGTCATCGCAACGGGGATCGATGCGAGCCCGGCACCCCAGGCCAACGCGACGATCGGCCGTTCGAACACTGCCTCGGCTGCTTCTCGGCTCCGCTTCGGGAAGGACCAGATCAATGCCAGGCCGAGCGCCACGATCGCGAGCCCGATCAGTACTCGCACCATCAGGTACAAGGCACGGATCCGAACGTTGGGGGCCAGCACCGATTCGGCGATGACCGAGCCGTCGATCAGTGCGCCGTCCCGGATCTCTGCGGGATCATCACTGACGTAGATGAGGTCTCCACCGATCTCCGCGGTGGGGGTCACGACGAGCCTCCCGACAGTGACGTCGACGTCACCGTCGACGTTCGCGGCGACCGTGCCTCGCCTGAACTGTCCTTCGATGTTGCGCGCGACCCGCCCCGCGAGCGCGGCGTCGTTGGCCCAGACGAGCCCATCGCGACCGATCTCTGCCTCGGATCCGAACAACACGTCGACCCCTGCGACGAACACGTCCTCGCCGACATCACCGTTCACTTCGACGCTGCCGGCGGCTGCGCGTACCGACCCGCCGACGGCACCGTCGATCACGACCTTCGACGCCAGGGCGAACACCGAGCCTCTCACCTCGCCTGTGATGCGGATCTCGGTGAAGGCCGTCGCGACCAGATCACCTTCGATCAGTCCGGCGATCAGGATGACGTCGCCAGCGGCATAGAGGTCCTCCGCAACGGTCTCATCCTCACGAATCAGAACGAAGTCGGATTGGGTCCGCTCTGCGGCGGCCGGCAGCGCTCCGAGCGTCACAGAAGACAGCACGAGCAACAGGAGTACGAGCGTGGCGGGGCGCGACATGCCGCCGCTCAGAGCGGAGATGCCTCTCCAGCGAGGGAGAGCAACGGACCGGGCACGATCCCGATGACGATGGTGATGAGCGCAGCGATCGCCAGGGAGGCACGCACCGAGAGGCCCGGCATGCTGACGGCCTCGTCGACGGGCTCCTCCATGTACATGGCGACGATGACCCGGAGATAGAAGAAGAACGCAATGACCGACGCCAGCACGGCAACGATCACGAGCCACTCGTAGCCCGCCTGCCACGCCTCGGTGAAGACGCCGAACTTTGCGACGAACCCGGACGTGAGCGGCAGCCCCGCCATGCCCAAGAGGAGCACGCTGAAGGTGGCGGCGAGGAACGGCACCCGCCTGGCGAGCCCGCGGAAGGCATCGATGCCGGCCCCGGAGCTGGTGGCTCCGGTCACCGCAGCGACCACGCCGAACGCTCCGACCAGCTGGACGGTGTAGACCCCGAGATAGAACCAGATCTCGCTGGTGCCCGCTCCCCCGGCGACGACACCGGTGAGGATGAAGCCGGCATGGGCGACACCCGAGTAGGCCAGCATGCGGCGGATGTCGTCCTGGACGAGCGCCACGGTCGACCCGAGCAGCATCGACAGTGCGGCGATCCCGGCGATGAGCGGCGCCCACGTCGAGACGAGCTCGGGGAACGCCGTGAACAGGATCCTGATCAGTGCGGCGAACCCGCCGATCTTGGCGGCGGCAGCCATGTATCCGACGATGCCGCCCGGCGCGCCCTGATAGACGTCCGGAGCCCACGAGTGGAACGGCGCGGCGGAGACCTTGAATCCCATGCCGACGATCATGAGGGCGATCCCGATCAGCAGGACCGCGGGGCGGGTGAAGATGTTGCGGGCGAGCACGCCCTGGATCTCGAGCAGGTTCATCGAGCCCGTGCCGGCATAGGTGAGGGCGACTCCGTAGATGAACACCGCCGAGGCCACCGAGCCCAACAGGAAGTACTTGATCGCCGCCTCGTCCGATTCGGTCCGCTCGCGGGTGATGCCGGCGAGGACGTAGAGCGCGATCGAGCCGACCTCGAGGCCGAGGAAGATCATCATCAGATGGGTCGACGACGCCATGAACATGAACCCTGCAGCCGAGATCAGCATGAGCGCCAGGCCCTCGGCGGCGCGTCCGCCGAGCCGTTCGAACAGTCGCCATCCGGCTGCGAGACCGAGACCGGTGACCAGCAGCATGGCGAAGCGACCGAAGACCGCATTGCCGTCGAGGACGATCATCGCATCGAACGGGAACGCCTGCGCGACCAGGCTCGCCGCCTGATCCGCGGTCGCATCGCGCAACGTCAGCACGCGGTCGTACTGGACGAAGGCGAAGGCAACGGCGGTAGCGATCACCGCTGCGGCAGCGAGACCCAGGTGGGAGCGCTTCGGCTTGAACTGCACGTCGTACAACAGGATGAGTGCGGCGCCGACGCCGAGCACGATCTCGGGTGCGATGGCGACCCATCCGACCGAGGGTGGCGTGAGCACTTGCGCAAAGATCATTCGTCACCCTCCACGACGCCGGCGAAGACGTCACTGAGCCGCCCGGGCTCGGGCACCTCGTAGGTCGTCGCCTGTTCGATGCGATCCAGCAGCGCCTCGGTCGAGGCGGAGGTCCGGTCCAACAGGATCTTCGGGTACATGCCCAGCACGAGCATGAGGACGACCAGCGGCACCATCAGACCGATCTCGCGGGCGTTCAGATCCGTCAGCTGCTGGTTCTCCGGCTTGTCGGGCACGCCGGTGAAGACCCGCTCGTACGCCCACAGCAGGTAGATGGCGGCGAGGATCACACCGAACGCCGCAACCGCAGCGAATCCAGGCAGCGTCGGGAAGCTGCCGATGAGCACCAGGAACTCGCCCACGAAGCCGTTCAGCCCCGGGAGCCCGATCGAGGCGAAGGCCGTGAAGAGGAACAGGCCGGCGAAGATCGGCATCACCTTTGCGATGCCGCCGAAATCCTCGATCTTCTTGGTGTGCCGGCGCTCGTAGATCATGCCGACGAGGAGGAAGAGGGCGCCGGTGGTCAGGCCGTGGTTCACGTTCTGGATCACCGCACCCTGGAAACCGGCCGACGTGAGCGCTGCGGTACCGAGGACGATGAAGCCGAGGTGGCTCACCGACGAGTAGGCGACCAACTTCTTCAGATCGGGCTGGACGATGGCAACGATCGCACCGTAGATGATGCCGATGACGGCCAGAGCGGCGATGATCGGCACGGCGTCGACCGCCGCCTGCGGGAAGAGGTTCAGGTTGAACCGGAGCAGACCGTACGTGCCCAGCTTCAGCATGACGCCGGCAAGCAGCACCGACCCGGCGGTGGGAGCCTGGACGTGGGCGTCCGGCAGCCACGTGTGAAGCGGGAACACCGGCACCTTGATGGCGAAGGCGATGCCGAACCCGGCGAACAGCCAACGGGCCTGAGTCTGTGAGAGATCGAGGTTCATCAGGTCGATGAGGTCGAACGACGGCACGCCGAACTGGCGGTTGTGCAGCACCGACAGCGCAACGATCGAGGCGAGCAGGAACGCCGAACCGAACGCCGTGTAGACGAAGAACTTCAACGCGGCGTAGATGCGGCGTTCCGAACCCCAGATGCCGATGATGAAGTACATCGGGACCAGGACCGCTTCGAAGAACACGAAGAACAGGAAGAGGTCGAGGGCGAGGAACGACCCGATCAGACCTGCTTCGAGGAGCAGCGCGAAGACCACGAACTCCTTGGTGCGGTCGGTGATCGACGTGGATGCCGCCAGGGAGATCGGGATGAGGATCGTCGACAGCACCACCATGCCCAATGAGATTCCGTCAACGCCGATGTTCCATGAGATCCCCCACGGTTCGTACCAGACGGCCTGCTGGGTGAACTGGTAGCCGGCGACACCGGTCTCGAAGTGGAAGAAGAGGTACCCGGCGATCGCCAGCGGGATGAACGACAGCCCGAACCCGACCGGAAGCGCCAACTCCTTCCGCTGGGAAGGCAGCAGCATCACGACGAGTGCAGAAACCGCCGGAACGAGAATCAGCGCGGTCAACACGATGGACCTCGTTCGGGGACGCCGCGTGTTGCGCGGACCGTTGGAGTTGTCCCCCTACCTCCGAGGCTCGTTCCTCGCCTCGCAGGAACCTTCCCCCACTTCGTGGGGGACACCCTCGACCGTCTCTCGACCGCTCTGAGCATCAGACTCCTCCTCCTGCGATCACGAGCCAGATCACGACGGCCAGCAGGCCGGCGACGAGGCTGACGCCGTAGTTGCGGACCAGGCCGGTCTGGAGAAGCCGTGTGCGGGCACCCACCGAGCGCACGGTACGGCCCACCCCGTTCACGAGGCCATCGATTGCGCCGGCGTCGAAGCTGAAGGCGAGACGCTCCGACAGCTTGCGGCCGGGCGTGACGATGGTGGCGCCGTAGAAGTCGTCGACCCGATAGGCCGCCTGCCATGCATCCCACAGGCCACCGAATCCGCGCTGGAACCGCTCCCAGATCTCGCGGGGTCGGCTGTACACGAATCCCGCCATTCCCGCACCAGCGATACCGGCGCCGACGGAGATCGCCGCAAGCAGTGCGAACATGCCCCAGCCCTCGGGCGGGTGTGCCACCTTGACCAGTTCGAAGCTCGGCTCGAGGAAGTGTTCGAGCGTCAGCCGGAACGGGGTGTTGAGGAAACCGGCGCCGATCGACAACACGGCCAGGACAACGAGCGGCACCGTCATCGAGCGGGGCGACTCGTGCGGCTCGACCCCCTTCTCCCAGCGAGGCTCGCCGGTGAACACCATGAACCACTGGCGGGTCATGTAGAAGGCCGTGATGAGGGCGGTGACGAGACCGATGACCCACAGGACGATGCCCAGGCCCCCGTACTCGAAGGCGACGCCGAGGATCTCGTCCTTCGACCAGAACCCGGCAAGCGGCGGGATACCGGCGATGGCGAGGGTCGCGATGCCCATCGTGACTCCGGTTACGGGCATCTTCTTGAGCAGGCCACCCATCTTGTTCATGTCCTGTTCCTCGTGCATCCCGTGGATCACCGATCCCGAGCCGAGGAAGAGCAGCGCCTTGAAGAAGGCGTGGGTCATGAGATGGAAGATGCCGGCGATGTACCCGCCGAGGCCGACCGCTATGAACATGTAGCCGAGCTGGGAGACCGTGGAGTAGGCCAGCACCCGCTTGATGTCCGACTGGGCGATGGCGATCGATGCAGCCCACAGTGCGGTGAGCGCACCGACGACGGCGACCACGATGCCGGCGTCGCCGGCGGCAAAGATCGTGGCAGAGCGAGCCACCAGGTACACGCCGGCGGTCACCATCGTGGCAGCGTGGATCAGCGCCGAGACCGGGGTCGGGCCTTCCATCGCGTCGGGCAGCCAGACGTACAGCGGGATCTGTGCGGACTTGCCGGCAGCGCCGACGAGGAACAGGAGTCCGATGGCGGTGGCGGTGCCGTTGTCGAGGATCTCGGGCACCCGCTCGAAGATGCCATCGAAGGCGAGCGTCCCGAAGTTCTTGAACACCAGCATGAGGCCGATCATGAACCCGAAGTCGCCGATGCGGTTCACGACGAAGGCCTTCTTGCCGGCGGCTGCGGCGGACGGCTTGGTGTACCAGAACGAGATCAGCAGATACGAGCAGAGGCCGACCAGCTCCCAGCCGAGGAACACCATGGCGAAGTTGCCGCCGAGGACCAGCGTGAGCATCGAGGCGAGGAAGAGGTTCAGGTAGGTGAAGAAGCGTGCGAACCGCTCGTCACCGTGCATGTAGCCGACGGAGAAGACGTGGATCAGGCTGCCGACTCCGGTGACGATCAACGCCATCACCGCTGCGAGCGGATCCCAGGTGATCTCGAGGTTCGCCCCGATGGCCGGCATCCATTCCCACAGCATGACGGTCGAACCGTGGTTGCCCTCCTCGACGATGAACGGGATCGCGGCGATGAACGCGACCACGAAGGACGACGCCGCCGCGAGCGTGCCGACGATCCCGGCGAGCGGCTCACCGAGCCTGCGCCCGAAGAAGTGGAGGAACGCAGCCCCGGCGAGCGGCAGAGCAATGACGAGCCAGATCAGGTCGATCATCGGCGGCCTCGTTCCTCGGCTCGGATGACAGATGACAGATGACAGATGACAGAGGGATCCATCACGAGGAGAACAGCAGAGACTGCGTCGGCGGAGCCGACCCGAATTGACCGTCATCTGTCGTCTCTGGCCTGTCGTCTTCGGTGCGAGGTACGAGCATCGAGATCATCCGCGAAGCTCGAGAGTTCGTCTACCGAGGCGCTCTCGCGGCGGCGGAAGATGGCCACGATGATGGCGAGGCCGACCACCACTTCGGCGGCGGCGACCACCAGCACGAAGAACACCGACACTTGACCTTCGAGGTTGCCGAGGGCGCGCCCGGCGGCGACGAACGTCAGGTTGACGGCGTTGAGCATCAGCTCGACGCACATGAACATGATGAGGGCGTTCCGGCGCACGAGGATGCCGAGCAGCCCGATCGAGAAGAGGACGGCTGCCAGGCTCAGGTACCAGCCTGCGGTGACTTCGATCATTCCGGCTCCTCGACCGGGACGTTCGCCGGGTAGTAGGCCAGGGCGATGGCGCCGGCGGCGCCGATCGTCAGCAGCAGGGCGGTCACCTCGAACGGGAGCAGCCAGTCGGTGAACATGATCCCGGCGATGTTCTCGACGGTGCCGTTGGGAATCGGCCCGTCGACCGCGAGCGGCACCCAGGCGAACTCGCCGCCGACGATGAGCGCTCCGATCGTGACCACGAGGATCGCTCCGAGACCGATCACGAGTTGGCGCTGGTACTTGAGCGGCTCGGAGGTGTCTTCGACCCGATCGACTCCGATCATCATGATCACGAACAGGAAGAGCGTCAGCACCGCCCCGGCGTACACGATGACCTGGACCGCGGCGATCAGGTGCCCGAGGTTCACGACGTAGAACACCCCGAGCGAGAAGAGCGTCGCGAGCAGGCCCATGGCGGCGTACACCGGGTTCTTGGCGAAGATCACCGCCAACGCTCCGGCGATGGCGGCGGTCCCGACCAGGACGAAGATGACCAGCTCGACCATCAGGCGTCCCGCTCTTCCTGGCTGGGCTCGGGCGCCCAGTCGGCCGGACCCGGCGTCCCCTGCCACATCTTGACACCCTCGTAAGCGGCGTTGCCCGACGGAGCGGTGGCCCTCACCCATCCGTCGGCAACGAGCAACTCGTCCTGATCGGCGAGGCGATCGTCGGGGAACATGTGCGGAACGGAGCCGTCCGCGTTCATGAGGAGCGTGTCCTTGGTGTAGATGGCGTCCTCGCGGTTGGTCGTCGACATCTCGAAGAGATGGGTCATGGTGATGGCCTCGGTGGGACATGCCTCGACGCAGAGCGCGCAGAAGATGCAGCGCAGCATGTTGATCTCGTAGACGAATCCGTAACGCTCACCGGGGCTCACCGGATCGTCGACCGGGTTGTCGGCTCCGCGGACGTAGATGCAGTGGGCCGGGCAGGCACCGGCGCACAGCTCGCACCCGATGCACTTCTCCATCCCGTCGGGATAGCGGTTGAGGACGTGGCGACCATGGAACCGCTCCGGCTTCTCACGGAAGACGGCCGGATATTTCACCGTGACGCGCGGCTTGAACATCTGCGAGCCGGTCACCCGGAGGCCCTTCAGCAGTTCACCGATCACACCCATCTCACATCACCTCAGACAAACGGCAGCCCAAATCGTCGAATCCCGATCACCAACGCCGACACGATCAGCCAGCCGAGCGCACCGGGAATCAGGCGCTTCCAGCCCAGCGTCATCAGCTGGTCGTATCGCATACGGGGAAGGGTGGCACGCACCCAGATGAACACGAAGACGATGAGGTAGGTCTTGATCAACAACCAGACCGTCGGCATGGCTGCGGACAGGAAGCCGGGGAGGATCGAGTCGAAGGTCGGACCGTTCCACCCACCCAGGAACAGGGTGGCGGCGAGCGCCGACATCGAGAAGATGTTGACGTACTCGGCGAGGAAGAACAGGAGGAACTTCGAGCCCGAGTACTCGGTGTGGAACCCGCCGACCAACTCCTGCTCGGCCTCGACGAGGTCGAAGGGCGCCCGGTTCGTCTCGGCGATCGCCGCCATCACGAAGATGACGAATGCGACGAATTGCGGGATCAGGTTCCAGCGGGGAATGAACTGGGTGATGGCACCGAACTGCGGGAGCACCGCCTCGAGCGTTCCGGACTGTCGCTCGACGATCCCCGCCAGGGACAGCGTGCCGCCACCGGTGTCGCCTGCGGTCGAGGAGTAGAGCACGACGGCCACGATCGACAGACCGAGTGCCGCCTCGTACGAGATCGCCTGAGCCGTGGCGCGGACTCCACCGAGAAGTGGGTACTTCGAGCCCGACGACCAGCCGGCGAGGACGACGGCGTAGACGGCCATCGACGACATGGCGAGAACGAACAGCACCCCGACGTTGAGATCGGTCCCCTGCAGCGGAACGACGCGCTCGACACCGTCGATCGTGAATGTGAGCGGGGCGCCCCAGGGAACGACCATGAACAGCAGGAAGGCCGGTACCACTGCGAAGATCGGCGCCGAGAGGAACATCCACTTCTCGGCCTTCGTGGGCATGACCTGTTCCTTGAAGAACAGCTTGATGGCGTCGGCGAACGACTGGAGCAGGCCCCACGGCCCGGCGCGGTCGGGACCGACGCGGTTCTGCATGTCCGCGAGGAGCTTTCGCTCGGCCCAGATGTTCATGGGGGTGACGATGAGGAGGAGGACGAACGTGGCCACGACGCGCAGCACGATCAGTCCGAAATCGATGAGATCCATCAGTGGTCGGCCTTCCTCAACAACACCGCGAGGGAGATTACGGCTGCGCACCTCTCAGACCAAGTCTGCGCTGGGGCTTCACCGCGTCAGAAGAACCCCCCTTGGCTTCCTGACGGAAGCCCGTTCCCCCTGAGGGGGAACAGACACTCACCGCCGCCGGTACCGCACCTGTGCAGCAGATTCACAGATCAGTCGGCGGCGGTGATCTCGACGACGGGACCAGACCCGAGCGGCGGGGTATCCGGCTGGTTGAACGGGACGTAGACCACGCCGCGAGCGAGGGATTCGTCGATGACCACTGGCAGCGTGACCGACACGTCGCCGGCCGTCAGCGTGGCGCGTTCGGTGAGATTCAACCGGGTTGCGTCGTCGGGATGGACGTGGAGCGACGCTCCTGGTGCCAGGTCGTGCTGGGACAGACCGTTGCGCATCAGCACGCCGTCGTCGTACATCACCCTCGCATGATGGAGCACCAGGTCGCCCTTGACGGTCTTGCCGCCGGTGTCGATCGGGATGTACTCGAGCGGCTGGACGGCGTCGCCGTACGGGACGACCACACCGTCCCGCTCGTCCCAGTCGAGCAGGTCCCAGGTCACCCCGGCGTAGGCGGGTGCGACCTCGGAGATCTCCTTGTTGATGCCCTCGGCGGAGTTCAAACCGAGCGGGATACCCATCCGGGAGGCGATGTCGTCGATGATCGACCAGTCGGGACGTGATTGGCCTGGGCCTGGAACGATGTTGTTGACCTTCTGAACCCGGCCCTCGATGTTGGTCAGTGTGCCGTCCTTCTCGGCGAACCCCTCGGCCGGCAAGACCACGTCTGCGAGCCGGCTGGAATCGGTGAGGAACTGATCGATCGCCACCACGAACCCGGCGTTCTCGATCGCCTCGGCAGCAGTCGAGCCGTCCGGCATGTCGCGCACCGGGTCGGCGCCGACCAGGAGCAGCGCTTCGATCGCCCCGTCGGACAGCATGTCGCGCGTCGACTTCCCGAGCGTCGAGGGAATCTCGCCCCATGCCTCTGTCAGCGACTCGTGGCCACTGGCGACCGTCACCCGTCCGGGCAGCAGTGTGGGCGCAAGTCCCATGTCGAGGGCACCGAAGATGTTCGATCGGCGCGCCAGCGGGAGGATCGAGGCGTCTGGCAGTGTGCGAACGAACGCCGCCACGGCCTCTGCGAGCTTCGGGTCCTCGGTGTATCCGGGACGACCGATCAGCGCGACGACGGGACCGGCGTCGAGGGCGGCACGGGCGTCGGCGTAGCGGCCTTCGCCGGCCGAGAACGCGGTCAGCACCTCGGTGCCCGCGCCGGGCCGGTAGGTGAACTTGTGGTCGGCGCGATCGTCCAGCCCGGTGGCCCGAGGGTGGATGACGATGAGTGTGGCGCCGAGCTCCTGGGCCGCCCGCCGAACGCGCAGATACAGCGTCGGGTGCTCCTCTTTGAGGTCGGGGCCCCAGACGAGCACGGTCTTGGCGGTCTCGAGATCTGAGATGAGGCCACGGTCGGCGGTGGCGGCGAGGAACTGGGGGTCCAGGCCGTCGTCGAGCTGGGCGTCGACGTTGTTGGTCCCGACGGCCACCCGCATGAACTTGGAGAGGGCATAGGCGTCCTCGTTGGTGAGGCGGGCCCCGCCGATCGCTCCGACGGAGTCCGGTCCGGCGGCCTCGATCGTCGACTTGAGCTTCGTGGAGACGAGGTCGAGCGCTTCGGCCCACGACGTCTCGCGGAACGCGCCGTCCGAGCCCTTGACCAGTGGCATGTCCAGGCGGTCCGGCGAGTTGATGTACTCGAATCCAAAGCGGCACTTGTCGCTGAGCCATCCGTGGTTGGTGGGCTCGGCGTCGACACCGAGGAAGCGGAGCACCTCGTTCTGCGACGACTGGATGGTGATGCGGTCACCGGCGGTGCAGTGCGCGCACGTGGACTCGACGGCACCGAGGTCCCACGGCCGGGCGCGGAAGCGGTAGGCAGTCGCCGTGAGTGCCCCGACCGGGCAGATCTGCACCGTGTTTCCCGAGAAGTAGGAGCTGAACGGCAGGTCAGGGAAGGTGTTGACCTGGGTGTTGTTGCCCCGGTCCTTGAACTCGATCAGCGGGTCGCCGGAGATCTCGTCGGAGAAGCGGGTGCAGCGGGCACAGAGGATGCAGCGCTCCCGGTCCAACAGCACGAGATCGGAGATCGGGATCGGCTTCTCGTAGTGCCGCTTCTCCTCGACGAAGCGCGACTCGCCCGGCCCATAGGACATCGTCTGGTCCTGGAGCGGGCACTCACCGCCGCGGTCGCAGACCGGGCAGTCGAGCGGGTGGTTGATCAGGAGGAACTCGAGGATCCCCTCCTGGGCCTTCTTGACGGTGTCGTTCTGCGTGTCGACCACCATGCCGTCGGCGACCGGGTTGGTACAGGCGGTGATGAGGGCGGGACCGCGCGGCGTCTCGATCTGGACGAGACACATCCGGCACATCCCGACCGGGTTCATCCGCGGGTGCCAGCAGAAACGCGGGATGTACGTGCCGTTTTCCTGAGCGGCCTTGATGAGCAGCTCGCCCTTCTTCACCTCGTGCTCGACCCCGTCGATCGTGATCGTGACGAGCTGGGTCTCGGCCCCTGGCTTGACGTCGGTCACGCGTGCACCTCGGTCTTGGCGAGCGGGCAGGCGCCTTCGGTGATGTGGGCCATCACCTCGTCCCGGAAGTGGCGCATGATCGATGTGATCGGAGACACCGCCGACGGGCCGAGCGGGCAGATGGTGGTCTGCTTCGGGGGCCAGGCCAGCCCGACGCTGATGTTGTCGGACACGTCGAGCAGCAGATCGGCATCGATGGGTCGGCCCTGACCGGCCTCGATCCGCAAGAGGATCATCTCGAGCCACGTTGTGCCCTCGCGGCACGGCGTGCACTGGCCGCACGACTCGTGACTGAAGAACCGGACGACCCGCTCGGCCGCCTTGACCACGCAGGTGGTGTCGTCCATGACGACGACGGCACCCGACCCGAGCATCGAACCCGCCTGGCCGGTGTCGCCCTTGGTGATCGGCAGGTCGAGATGGTCTTCTGGGTTGAACCACGGCGCAGACGCACCGCCCGGGATCCACATCTTGAGCTCACGGTCGCCGGGGATGCCTCCGCCGACGTCGTAGATCAGCTCACGCCAGGTGATGCCGTGGGGCAACTCGTAGTTGCCGGGCTTGTTCACGTGACCCGAGAGCGACGTCATGAAGGTTCCGGTGTCGTCGCCGTGCCCGAGCGCCTTGTACGCCTCCACCCCCATGTCGAGGATGTGCGGGATGTTGGCCATCGTCTCGACGTTGTTGACGATCGTCGGCATCATGTAGAGGCCCTTGGCGGCCGGGAAGTACGGGGGCTTCAGCCTGGGCTCGCCGCGCTGACCCTCCAACGAGTTGATGAGTGCGGTTTCCTCACCGCAGATGTATGCACCGCCGCCGAGGTGGACGGTCAGCTCGAGGTCGAAGTCCGAACCGAAGATCCCCTTGCCGAAGTACCCCTTGGCGTAGGCCTCGTCGACCGCCTTCTGAACCCGCCGGGCGGGCTTGGGGTACTCGCCACGGATGTAGATGAAGGCGTGGTGCACCTCGTTTGCGATCGACGTGATGATGATGCCTTCGAGCATCTGATGAGGGTCGCGTTCGAGCAGCTGACGGTCCTTGAACGTGCCCGGCTCGGATTCGTCGCCGTTGACGACCAGATACGCCGGACGGGCCGGCGCCAAGAAGCTCCATTTGAGCCCGGTCGAGAAGGCGGCGCCGCCACGGCCGAGCAGCCCAGACTCCTTGACCACGTCGACGAGCTCGTCCCGGGTCATGTCGAGCGCAGCCTTGGCCTGGACGTACCCGCCCGTAGCCTCGTAGCGCTCGATCGTGTGGCTGTCGGTCGGATGGTCCTCCATCCGCTTTGTGATGACCTTCGGATAGTTCACTTCGGCTCCTCCACCGCGGTGCCATACGGTTCGAAGGCCGGGTACGGGCCGGCGGCCCCGACATCGGACGGCAAAGCCCAATCGAAGCTGCGCCGGCCACCGAACAGCTCCTGCATCTCGTCGGTGTTGACGGCTTCGGGACGGGCCTTCTTCAACCACCGGATCAGCTCACGCCCCTTCTCGGGGGTGATGCCTTCGATCAGTTCGTAGTTGACCTGGCAGGCGACCGCTCCCCCGCAGGCGCCGATGCACTCGGCGTGCTCGACTGAGATGAGACCTTCGGTGTCGGTCTCACCGTGGGGAACGCCCGATTCGTCCTCGATGGCAGCGAGCACGTCGTCACTCCCGAGCAGCATGCACGAGATCGAGGTGCACAGCGACACCAGGTACTTGCCGGTCGGCTCCCGCTTGTACATCGTGTAGAACGAGGCGACCGATTGGACCTGTGCAGGAGTGATGCCGACCCACTCGGCGACCTCGGCCATCCCCTCTTCGGTGAGCCACCCCTCCTCCGCCATCGCCAGGTAGAGGAGAGGCATGACGGCGGAGCGCTTCTCGGGGTACTTGGCCAAAATCTCCTTGGCACGTGTCTGAGTGGATTCGGACCAGATGCTCATCGGCCCGGATTGTAAGAGTCACCGAGAGCCCAGACGAAACCAACCGCACCTCTCCGGCCGCCGTTGCAACGGCGAACCCCGAGAACACAATCGGCCAGTCGACTCATTGCGATCTGACCTGTGAACCTTGCAACTGCACCCCGTCCAGCGCGACGGTCGGGTCATGGCTCGCGCGCTCGTTGCCGCTCTGATACTCATCGCCTTCGTATCACCCGTTGCGCCGGCCTCGGCTGCTCAATCCGAAGCACCCGACTCGCCGCCTCCGCTGGTGCTGTTCTGGGGTGACGGATGCCCACATTGCGAGGCCGAGTGGGCGTTCCTGGCCGACCTCGGCTCCGAATACCCCGAACTCGAGATCATCGGCTACGAGGTCTGGCACTCCGAGGCGAACCGCGAGGTCATGATCGAACTCCTCGCCGAACGGGGCGAAGAGCCGTCCGGTGTGCCCACCACACTGTTCGGCGACGAGATGTGGGTCGGGTTCAGCGACTCGGTCGCCAGACAGATCGACGTGGCTGTGGCGGCGGCGTTCGACGGCGGTGAGGCTCCTATGGCGGCAGAGGTGATCGACCTGCCGCTGTTCGGCGAACGCGACGTCGGTTCGACCTCGTTGTTCGTGAGCACTCTGTTGATCGCGTTCGTCGACGGCTTCAACCCATGCTCGCTGTGGGCGTTGTCGATCCTGCTGGCGCTCGTGCTGCGAACCGGGTCGCGGCGCCGGGTGATCGCCGTCGGAACCACGTTCCTGGTGGTGACTGCAGGCCTCTATGCGTTGTACATCGTGGGGCTCTACGGGGTCCTGGAGCTGGCGGCGCATGCGGGCTGGATCAGAGCGACGATGGCGGCGGTGGCGCTCACGTTCGGACTGATCAACGTCAAGGACTTCTTCGCCTTCAAGCGAGGGCCGAGCCTGACCATCTCCGACCGCGCCAAGCCGAAGCTGTACCAACGGATGCGGACCGTCGCCGACGACAAGCCGATCCAGACGGTGCTCGCCGGCACGGTGGTCCTCGCCACCGGCGTGTCTCTCCTCGAGACACCGTGCACGGCCGGGTACCCGCTCCTGTGGACCGATCTCGTCACTCGCCAGGGCGTCGCCACCTCCACCGCCGTCGGTCTGTTCGGCCTGTACATGGCGGTGTTTCTACTCGACGAGTTCGCCGTCTTCGGGACCGCCGTGGTCGCGATGCGGGCGGCCAAGCTGGAAGAGCGCCACGGACGGGCGCTGAAGCTGGTGAGTGGCACGCTGATGATCGTCCTGGCGGCGGTGTTGATCTTCGCCCCCGACATGATGCAGAACCTCGGCGGCGTCGCAGTCACGTTCGGCCTGGCCGCGGTGGTCTCCGCCGTCATCCTCGCCATCGAACGCAGACGTGGCCCCGGCGAACCCCGCCCCCTGGCGAAGACCCGCTGACTTCGCGCCTGCGGGTGCACGTACAGGTTCACCGTGATGCGCTGCGGGCGGCGCAAGCACCGCCCCTACCCGAATGACGAATCGCCGCACCCGAGAATCCATTGCACAGCGCGACGCCCCCAGCGTGCCGATGGTGAGACGAGTCGTCCTGGTGGTCGCAGTTGCATTGCTCGGCGCATGCAGTGCGCGCACACCGGCACCGGTCGAGATCTCGACGCTCCAGCAGTTGCGCGAAGAGGTCGAGTCCGTGGGCGTCGACTGCGCCGACTTCGAGCCGATCGACCCCAGCCAGTTCGCGGCAGAAGGCGACTTCGCACAGAAGCGGCACTCCTGCGAGATCGGGCGTGATGATCGCAGTACTGCCGGCTCGATTGTGAGATGAGCCCGGTGGTTCAGTCCGTGTTTCGGGCTTCGACAGCTCGCACGGGCGACGAGGGCTCCGCCGTTGCCCACGGCGACACGTGGATCGTCTCTTGCGACACCGACACCAAGTCTGCGACTCGATCGCCGAGGAACTCAAGGCGACGTCTGCCGCCAGGAGAGTTGAAGCTCGCCGCCTCGCCGACGTTCTGGGCCGCAGTACCCCCTTGCCGCCTGGCGGCGACCCGTGCACTCGTCGATGCGGTAGCGGACCCGACGCCGGCTGCAACAAGGTAGGGACGTCCGCTTGCGGCGCCCGCAGCTCGGGCCGTCCAGACGATGAGACCCGGACCAGGCGCGATCGGACGTCCGGCGCGCAGAGGTCCTGACCGGGACACCCGCTGCGATCAGCGGTCGACGTCGCCCATGACGGGATCGAGGGAGGCGATCGTGGCGACGGTGTCGGCGATGAGCGAATCCGACATCATGATCGGAAGCGCCTGGAGGTTGTTGAACGACGGGGCACGGGTGTGCATCCTCCACGGTTTGCCGCTGCCGTCGCTGACCAGGTAGCACCCGAGCTCGCCACGAGGCGACTCGACTGCCACGTACGTCTCCCCTGCCGGAACGGTGAAGCCCTCGGTGAAGATCTTGAAGTGATGGATCAGCGCCTCCATCGACTCGTCGATCCGGCCGCGAGGTGGCGGGGTGATCTTGCGGTCGTCGATCCGGTAGTCGCCCTTCGGCATCCGCTCCATCGCCTGCTCGACGATCCGCATCGACTGCTTGACCTCTTCCACCCGGATCCGATAGCGGTCGTAGACGTCGCCACGGGTTCCAACCGGGATGTCGAAGTCGTATTCCTCGATCCCCGAGTACGGGAAGGCCTTGCGAAGATCCCACTCGACGCCGGTCGAGCGGAGCGTCGGGCCGGTGATCCCGTACGCCCGGCACTCCTCGGGAGTGATGACGCCGACACCCTGGGTCCGCTCGAGCCAGATCGGGTTGTTCTCCAACAGGTCGTCGTACTCTCCCAGCTTCTCGGGGAGCATGTCGAGGATCTCCCGCACGTCGGCCCTCCAGCCGGGCGGCAGGTCGACCGCCACACCGCCGGGCCGGATGTAGTTGTTGTTCATCCGCAGACCGGAGGTCTTCTCGAAGAAGTTGAGGATCATCTCGCGGTCGCGGAAGCCGTAGATCATCATCGAGAGCGCACCGATGTCCATGCCGTTGGTCGCCAGCGCGACGAGATGCGACGAGATCCGGTTGAGCTCGGTCATGAGCACCCGGATGACCTTCGCCCGCTCCGGGACCTCGATGTCGAGGAGCTGTTCGACGGCGAGCGAGTAGCACAGCTCGTTCACCATCGGAGCGAGATAGTCCATGCGAGTGACGTTGGTGGGACCCTGGAGGTAGGTGAGGGTCTCGGCGGTCTTCTCCATCCCGGTGTGCAGGTAGCCGATGATCGGTTTCGTGCGCCGGACGATCTCGCCCTCCAGCTCCACCTGCAGTCGGAGCACGCCGTGGGTGGACGGGTGCTGCGGGCCCATGTTGACGACCATCCGCTCGTCATCGGAGATCATCTCGGCCATGAGACCGGCGTCCTGATCGATCACCGAGCCGAACTGATCACGCAGCCGAGCCTCGGTCTCATCCCAGGACATCTCTTGGGCGCCCTCGTCGGTGGTCTCTGCATGCCAAGCCGATCCTGGCTCTTCCGTCCCCGAAACCCACAGGTCGACTGTTTCGGTCTGCTCGGGACCCTCGTCGACCGTCGTCTGTCGTCTGTCATCTGTCATCTGTCATCTGACCTTGTGCGAGTCTTTGAACTGGACGGGTACCGATCCGACGCCGAAGTCCTTCCGGAGCGGATGCCCTTCCCAGTCGTCCGGCATCAGGATGCGCGTCAGGTCCGGGTGACCGTCGAAGGCGATACCGAACATGTCGTACACCTCGCGTTCGGAGAATCCGGCACCCGGCCAGATCGGTGTCAGCGAAGGCACGGACGGCTCCTCACGGCCGACCGACGTGATCATGCGGAGACGCAGCCGGTGCTCGTGCGACAGCAGGTTCGCAACGATGTCGAACCGCAGCTTGCGCTGTCTCATCCAATCGACGGCGGTGACGTCGACACAGACCTCGAACCCGGCGTCGCGTGCGGCCTCGCCGAACGTTGCGAAGTGCTCGGCGGGGACGACGACGACATCCTGACCGTGTGAGAGGTGCCAGCTGACGTCCTCGAAGGCGTCGAGCAGGCCCTGGATGACGTCGCTGGTGGGGCGCGCTCCCGGTTCGGGCTCGTCCACCACCTCGGTGTCTCGGGGTGCATCGGCGATCTCAGGATCGATCTCGGCCGAGGCGGCGGAGGCGTTGTCGGCGTGAGCGTCCGCCGGCGGTGGATCGGTGATCCCGCCTGGGGCGGTGTTCTTGCCGGACCGACCCTCGCCGGCCTCCTCGAGGCCTTCACCCTTCTCGCTCTGCTGCTCTTCGCCGCGTGGAGTCTCGGTGCTCATCGGTTGATCTCGCCGGCCATGATCTTGTCGTGCAGGGTGAGAATCCCGTGCATGAGGCTCTGAGGTCCCGGCGGGCATCCGGGGACGTAGATGTCCACCGGTACCACCTGGTCCACGCCCTGGACGAGGGCGTAGTTGTTGAACATGCCGCCCGACGATGCGCAGGCCCCCATGGAGATCACCCACTTGGGGTCGGGCATCTGGTCGTACACGGTCCGAAGCACCGGAGCCATCTTCTGGCTGACCCGTCCGGCGACGATCATCAGGTCGGCCTGGCGGGGAGAGGCCCGGAAGACCTCCATGCCGAACCGCGCCAGGTCGTAGTGGGCGGTTCCGCTGGCCATCATCTCGATGGCGCAACAGGCGAGGCCGAAGGTGGCGGGGAACATCGAATTGGTCTGCGCCCAACGCGCGGCCTTGTCGATCGTCGTCATCAGCAGACCCGGTGTGGTGGTCGGTGCGACTGCCATCAGGCGGCTTCCCGGTCCGTCGTGGGCAGGTAGCGGGCACGGTGCTTGACGTTCCAGTCGAGCGCGCCCCGCTTCCAGACGTAGGCGAGTGTCTCCAAGACGAAGAGCGTGAAGATCCCGACGGCTCCGATGCCATACCAGCCGAGGTCGTTGAATCGTGACGCCCAGGCGAAGAGGAAGATGATCTCGACGTCGAAGATGACGAACAGCATCGCCACCATGTAGAACTTGACGGGGAACCGCTGGGCGGGCTCGGTCTCGGGCAGGATGCCGGACTCGTACGGCGCCGACTTCTCGACCGTCGGCCGCTTCGGGGAGAAGATCCTGCTGATGAGAACTGCGGCGGCAACGAACACGAGGGCCAGCACGAGCATGACCAGAAGCGGCAGATAATCGTTCAGCGTCACGGGTGTGAGGATAGGTGAGTCGTAGGTGAAGGGGGAATCTGGGAGTGGAGATGACAGATGACAGATGACAGATGACAGATGACGTCCTCAAATTCGCAGCCCACGTGAGTTCACAGCTCACAGTCTTCAGTCTGTGACGGCGCAACTCAGGAGAGCGGCTCGACGACGGTCAGCGTGAGTGTCTCCGTGTCCACCGGTTCGGTGTAGGTCAAGTGGAACTCTCGCCAGATGCCCATCGATGCGCACCCGACCTCTGGATCGGGCCGATCGCCGAGGTAGCCGTCGAGCGTGAGCTCGATGACATCTGCCTCGATCAACAGGCGCGGGTCGTCGTCGCACCCGAGTGCCCACCAACCGACCTCGATCGCCTGCTCGTCGACCTGCCTGATCCCCCAGTCGAAGTCGTCGGGGACGTCGGCCCAGCTGTCGACGTCTTCGGCGAACTCCCACTCGAGCACCAACCCGGTGCGGTCGTCGACCCCAAGCCCATGGAGCACGGTGGCAGAGGTACTCGGCGTGGGACTCCATCTCGGCTCGCCGTTCGAACTGCATGCAGCGACGAAGACGGCAACAGCCAGCGCGAAGAGCGCGCGGATCCGCAACATCATGAAGGCGGATTGCGGATAGCTGACAGCACCTCCGGCGGGCGGCGCCCGAACCGAACGCGCCGAGCGCTACACCCGCTCTTGGGTTTCCTCGTATTGGTTGAGGGCGAACAGGAAGGCGACGAACAGGATCAGTGAAACGGCGGTGAACGTGATCGGGATGATCCGCACCTCGAACGAGTTGAGGCCTTCGATGTTCGCCGGGCGGGGGCCTCGGGGCGCGTAGATCACGAACAGGAGGCTGCCGATGCTGTTCCAGGCGAAGATCCCCGTCATCGTCACCAGAAACGCCAGCTTCTTGCCGAGGTTGGTGTAGGTGATCAAGAACACCGACCCGAAGAAGATCGCGATCGACGCGACCGTCAGCAGGATGCCCGTGACGAACAGGTTCGCAGACAGCAGCTCTCTGAATACTTCTCTGATCATGGTGTGGCTCCCGCCTCGAGTAGATCATCTCCCAAGGTTCCCCGGCCCGTCAGGTCACCGTTGCGGAGCCAGTGGGCGAGAAGCGAGATGTCTTCTTCAGAGAGAATCGCCCCGAAGGCCGGCATCCGCCCGTTGCCGAAGCCGTTGACGCCGTACGGCTGATTCGGCACGGCTCCGACGATGAGGAAGTCCGTGAGGTCCTCATCGGACAGGAACTGCACCGCAGGGCGCCCGTCCCAGAGAGCGGGACCGATACCGCCGGAGCCGGCGACCTGAGTGAACGCCAGACCGGCCGAGTACCCGGACGTGTGACACCGGGCGCAGTAGCCGTTGTAGATCCCGACGACTCGCTCGGCCTCTTCGACCGAGATGTCGTTGTTGGCGGCGATGGCTTCGAAGTCGAACTCCCACCGTTGGTTGATGGCGGCGTCGACCAGGTTGTCGAGGCTGACTCGTGCCGGGGGGAGGATGCGGTCGACGTTCTCGTCCGTCACCCGAGCGTTGAGCGCCACCGTGTTGAGCGCCGCCACCGCCTCACGTGCCGCCTGGAGATCGGGGACACCGATCGTCGTCTCTTCCATCGTCGGGTCGAGGGAGACGGTCGTCAGTTGGGAGTCGACGAGCGTCGACACCACGTTGCCTGCCTGTCCTGCCAGCTGCTGCTCTTGGGCGTTCGTCAAGCCGTCACCGTCATCGTCGGTCCCATCGTCGTCAGCCACCCCGGCGAGGATGGCTTCGACGGCGTCGGCGATCGGCCCGAGGATGGGTGCGCTCTGCACGTCGTCCTCGAGCGGGTTGTCGGCCAAGGCGCGCAACGTGTCGAGGAAGTCCTGGGCAGCGTCGGCATCGGGAATGCCGTTGGTGTCGGGATCGTCGCTCTGGAACGTCAGGTTGAGGCTCAACGGATCGATGAGGATGACCTCCCGGGATTGGACGGTCAATGCCACGATGTCGGCTTCGGCCGTGTCGGACAGGCCGTCACCGTCGGTGTCGATGCCCTCGGACGCCCCGTCGAGCACGTCGGCCGCGTCCGCTGCGATCCTCGTCAGCTCGTCCTTGATGTCGTTGGCGCGCAGGATGTCGGCGATGAGCTGCTGCTGGTCCAGGAGCGCTCCCTCGACGGCGGCCTGCGCACCCTCGAGGCGAGCGAGCTCACCGGAGATCTCGCCCTCCACTTCGGCGAGCACCGCCTCCTGTTCGATCTGGAACTCCTCGGACTGCATGTAGTCGAGCAGCTCTTCGATCTGCGCATCGTTCATCGGCCCGCCACCTTCGAGGCCCCACGCGGGCATCGGAGAGTTGCCGCGGCCGTAGATCAGCCAGTACTTGACCTCGTCGCGGTCGTAGCGATAGAAGACGTCGTTGATCGAAGGGGCCTCCCACGTGACGGTCACACCGGTCCGCTTCTCGACGTAGCTGGCAGCGCCACCGCCGCCATCGGCACCGTGGCAGTGAGCCGCACTGGAACTCGAGGTACCACTCGTGGCCATGTTCGATCGCCGTCTCGCTGAACTCTTCGACGAATCCCTCCTGCCGATTGGTCTCGGTCAGGTAGTAGACGGGGATGGACACAGCGAGGATGCCCGAGAGTACGACGGCGCTGAGCTGGATGCCTTCGAGGCGCTTGGTCTCCATCTCGTCGTCGGTCGTTCCAGGTGCGAGGTTGGCCGCCACCTCTTCGGAGCCGCGACCGCGGAGCGCCGAAACGGCGAGGTAGGACACCCAGGCGATCGCTGCCAGGACGACGACGGTGATGACGATGCTCGAGGTCATCAGTCAGCCTCCGATGCAGGACGGGCCCTGCGGGTAGCTGACGGATGGCTGGAAGGCTCGAGGCGTCTCGACCACGGACCCGGTCTTGATGATGAGCTCACCGCCGTCGGTGACCTCGACGACGAATCGGTCGAGGTTCCGTGGCGCAGGCCCGGCGTTGTACTCACCGATCGAGTTGTACTTCGAACCGTGGCACGGGCACTCGAAGCCCTGAGAGGTGGAGCACCACGGCACCCGGCATCCGAGATGGACGCACTTCTGCCAAACGGCCATCACGCCACCCGCTTCGACGTTTTGTCCGTCGAACTGATCCGAGAGTGCTGCGGGGCCCGGCACCACATAGGCGCGTGCCTCGGGAACGAAGACCGGCGTGATCGACCCGTCGTCATTGATCGCCTGGTCGAGCAGGTCACCGACCTGACCGGCGTTGACGTCGGATCCGAAGCCGCCGGAGATGCGGGGCCAGAGGAAGGCGAGGAAGCTCGTGCCGAACAGTCCGCTGAACGTGCCGAAAGTGACGCCGAGCGCACGGTTGAAGAACTGACGCCGCGTGACACCGGCCTCTTCGGGCGAAACCTCGACGAGGCGTTGCTCGGTCTCGACCTGGACGGCCACCGCAACCGGTTCTTCGGCCGCTTCGGGCTCTGCGCCGACCGGAAGCACCGGGGCTTCGGGTGCGGGCTCGTGGGCTGCGACCGGCACCGGGGGGAGTTCGACCCCGACAGACCGATCGGCTGCCCGGGTCTCGTCCGACAGGCTCTTGCGCCAGTCCACACCGGACCGGCGGGCGGCGATGGCGAATGCGCCGACGGCCGCCGCCAGAGCGAGCACGGCGATGCCGACGAGAAGAAGTTGATCGCCACTCATTCGAAGTTCACCCAGTCCTTGAGGTCGTCGAAGAAGATGCCGTCCCGCCAGGGATAGGCGAAGTTGAATCCCTCCCCTCGGAACAGGACGCCGATGATCGTCAGCGTCGCCGAGCCGGTCAGAAAGATCGTGTACAGCATGATTGCGAACTTGCGGTCAGAGGGCTTGGTCGACGGGTTGCGGTCGATGTACGGGATCATCATGAACCCGATCAGACCAATGATCGTCGGGACCGTCACGCCGGCGATCTGAGGATCGAAGTAGCTGAGCAACTCCTGGAGACCGAGGAAGTACCACGGCGCCTTGGACGGGTTCGGGGTGGCGTTGAAGTTCGCCTGCTCGAGCAGTGGCGCCTGGAGGATGACCGACAGCAGGATCACGAAGGCCGTCATCGCGAGCAGGGCGGTGAACTCGGCGATCATCAGGTGTGGCCAGGTGTTCACCTTGTCGGTGGGGTCGGCCTTGACCTGCTGGATCGCCCGTGCCTTGACGACCGTCAGCAGCCGCTGGGTGCGGACACCCTCTGGGACGTTGGCGTCGGGAGCCACCGGCCGCGGGTTGACGATCGCGGCCCGGGCACCGTTGCCGTTCGAGCCGCCGTTGGACGTCGGGACGGCCGGTTCGGTGGGCTTCTCCTCGACGGCCACGGCTGCGGCGGCGGGAGCGGGGGCCTCGGCAGCGGCGGCGGGCGCTTCGACCGGAGGAGCTTCGGCTGCGGGGGCCGGGCTCTCGGCGGGCGGAGTCGTTGGTCCAGCCGGTTCGGGCGCGGCTGCGGCCGGGGCCGGGGCCGCTTCGCCGGCCATCTCGGCCAGGATCGTGGCGACCGGGACACCGAGCGACTTGGCTTTCGCCTCGGCGGACCGCTTCACGAGTGACTCGGGCAGGCCTCCTGCAGCAGCGGCCTTGGCGAGCAGGACATCGACATCGGCCTCCGATGCGGCAGCTGCGGCGGGAGCGGCGGCAGGCGGGGTGGCGGCGGGCTCGGGCTCTACTACGGGCTCGGGCTCGGGTGCCGGCTCGGGAGTCTTCGCCTCGGCGGGGGCTTCGGCCGCCGGCTCGGGAGCGCTGGGAGCTGGGGTCGGCGGAGCCTCACCCTTCATCTCGGCAAGGACCTGTTCGACGGGCAGGCCGAGCGCCTTCGCCTTTGCCTCGGCGGATCGTCTGAGGAGATCTTCTGGGATGTCTGCCATGTGAGGATTCCTCTCGATCTACAGGGGTCCGGAGATCCCGCCGTCCTTGCGGACCCGCCAGAAGTGGACCGCCATGAACAGCACGATGATGAACGGTAGGAAGAGCACGTGCAGGACGTACCAGCGAAGAATGGTGCCGGCCGTGACCTCGGCACCTGCCAGGAGCGCGAATTTCACCTGTGCGCCGAACACGGGCACGAATCCGGCCATGTTGGTGCCGACGGTGACCGCCCACAGTGCCAGCTGGTCCCAGGGCAGCAGATAGCCGGTGAAGGAGAGCAGCAGGGTGAGGAGCAGGAGGATCACGCCGACCACCCAGTTGAACTCGCGCGGCGGCTTATAGGCACCGTGGTAGAACACGCGACTCATGTGGAGGAACACCACCAGCACCATGAGGTGGGCGCCCCATCGGTGCATGTTCCGTACGAGCGACCCGAATGCCACCGACGTCGACAGCGCCTGCACGTCGGTGTAGGCGTTCTCGACCGTGGGGGCGTAGTAGAACATCAGGAAGATGCCGGTGATCGTCAACAGGATGAAGAGGAAGAAGCTCAACCCACCGAGGCAGAGCGTGTAGCTGAGCTTGACACCATGCCGCTTCACCTTCACCGGGTGGAGGTGGTACAGCACGTTGTTCATGATGACGTAGGACCGGTTCCTCGGGCTGTCGGAGTACCCCTTCTTGAACGGGGACCCGGGGCGCAGCACCGATTCCACGAAGCTGCTCGAGGCGAGCTTGTCAGTCGCCTCGGACAGTCGCTCTCTCAAACTGGTGTTGCCATTCGCCACTCGCTAATCCTCCTACCAACGCATTCCGTATGAGTAACCGTTCTTGAAATCCCGCTGTCCGGTGTCGACGTCCCACGGACGAGCATTCAACCCGAGTTCCGCTGCTTGGTCGGCGAGCGAACCCTCGAACTTGCCGAGCGAGATGACGCCGGTCGGGCAGCGATCGATGCACAGGGCACACCGGGTGCACTCGTTCTCATCGACCACGAAGAAGCCGTAGTTCGATTCGTCGTCGTTCGGGTTGTCGACGTTCACGGCTTCGGTGATGGCGTTCACACTCAAATAGTGAATGCACTTCCACGGGCATATGTCGACGCAGCCTTCGCACAGGATGCACTCCGCCTGATCGATGTGCAGGAACTGCTTGGGGCGGAGCTTGTCCTTGAAGTAGTCGCCTTCGACCAGGGCGAGTTGGTAGTCGTCCCGAAAGGGAGGCGTCTCGTCGACGATTCCCTTCGGCATCAGCGGTCACCCTTGACGAGGGTGCGGCCGTAGGGAGAGGTGACCTCGTCGGGGGAGGCTGCGGAGTCGGGGCGCCCGCTGTAGATGTCCTGGATCTTGTAGGCGAACAAGCCACCCAGGACCAGCATTGCCAGGTTGTAGCCCATCGAGATCGAATCCTTGATGACGGCCCAGCTGATGCTGATGTCGTTGCCGAGGACGAGGAAGGACGGAATGGGGTCGAGGCCTGGGACCAACCGCTGGCTGCTCCAGTCGAGGTCGGTCTGGGTGAAGTTGAGAAACTCGGACGGGACGATGCCGAAGATGATGACGAGTTGTATCCAGGCGAGCGTTGCCGCGATCGATGCCACCGCCCAGGACATCTTCCGGCCGAGGATGAAGATGAACGCCGCCCCGACGATCATCAACTGGGATGCACCGAAGGCGATCAGATATCCGAGCACCTTCCACCAGATCCCGCGGGGCATCCAGTTGAGGTAGTCGACCTCGAACGGCACGAACTGCCCATCGACGAGTTCTTCGACCGGGAACTGCGCCCAGTGAACGATGACCACGCCGAGAACCATTGCGACGGTGCCGAGAGCGAGCATGGCGCTGCCGTATGTGATTCGCTGGCTTGGGCTCAGTTCACCGAGTCGATACATCAGTTCTCCTGGGTCTTTTCCCTGGTCGGGGCGTGATTCTAGCCATGGGATCCGAACTGGCGGTAAAGCCTTCGGGAACGAGTTCACATCGTGGCGAGCGCGACTTCGGTCAGGCTAACCTCGCCGCTGCGGCCGACTCAGAGGTGAAGGTGACCACAACTGCGACTGAACAACGGAGCGGACGCCGGGTGGCCACGGAGAACGTGGCGACGGCGCACCTACTGGTGTCTTCGGCGTTCCTCGCCCTCGGCGGCCTCCTGACCGTTTTGTCGATGGCGTCGGTGTCGTTCCTCTCGCTCTCCGGGCCGTTGTCGTACGGCCGGCTCCGTCCGATGACGATGCTGGTCGTGATGCTCGGTTGGCTCGTCCCGGCGTTCGCCGGTGCCGCCTACTACCTCCTTCCCCGCCTGACCGGCGCTCCCCTCTTCCAGCCCAGGCTCGCCGCACTCGGCCTGCTCGGGACCTCGGGGCTCACCGTGTTCGGAGTGTTGTGGCTCGCCCTCGGGCTCGGCGACGGCACCGAGCCGTTCGGCCTGCCGTGGTATCTCGACATTCTCGTTCTGGGCACGGTCTCGATCCCGGCGGTGGTCACCCTCGGCACGATCCGCAATCGGACCGAGGAAGGCGTATTCGCCTCGCTGTGGTTCGTGATGGCCGCGGTCATCTGGTTGCCCGGGCTCGCGCTGGTGTCGGCACTGCCCAACCTCGCAGCGATCGGGCGGCAACTCCAGGAAGTGGTCTTCTCCAGCGGCTTCCAGACCCTGTGGGTCACGGCGATGGGCTTCGGGACCGCTTATTACGTGGCCGTCAAGCAGACCGACAACCCGCTCGCCAACCGCCAGGTCGCCAAGGCCGGGTTCTGGTCGCTGGCATTCGCAGGAGCGTTCCTCGGTCCCGTCCAGGTCGCGTTCGGCCCGACCCCGGACTGGCTCGATTCCATCGCCGCGGTGCTGTCGCTCGCCCTCCCGGTCTCGGCGATCGCCACGACCGCAGCCGTCGCGACGACGATCGACGACGACTGGACCAATGCTGCCGAGCGCCCGCCCCTCCTCGCAGTCGGATACGGGCTGGCGCTGGCGATCGTCGCCTCCGTGCTGTCGGTGTTCGGGGCCTTCTCGTCCGCGGCGGCGCTCGTCGGATACACGGCCTTCTGGGACGGAATCCAGTTCCTCGTGTTGTTCGGCGTCGGCGGGACCTTCCTGTCCGCATTCGCCTACCAGGCGATCCCTCCGATGACGGGACGTCAGATCGGCGACATCACCACGGCAAGACGACAGATCAAGCTGGTCGCCTGGGGCTCGATCACCACGGCACTCTTCCTGGTGATCGCGGGCATTCTCACCGGCTTCGCCTGGACCGGCGGCTCGTACACCGCGTCGTACACCGACACTGGCGAGGGCTGGGCCCAGGCGATGGCGCTTCCGAACGTGTTCATCGGCGTGGCCGTGCTCGGAGCCCTCGTCACCTTCGTCGGGCAGCTCCTCTTCGTCCGCATCGTGACCGCCGCGATCACGAGCGGGACGGCGACGGCACAGGAGGTGCTCGTGTACACGCCGACTGAGCGGAGCACGGAAGGAGGGGTCTCGTGAGCGACATTGCCGCAGCAGCGGCTGCCATGAACATCCCCGAGAGCCTCGTCGAGCGATCTGCGGCGGCCAGGGCATCTGCGACCGGATCGACCAAGGACGAAGTCATCGCTGCTTGGGCGGGAGGAGCGCCCGCCCCGGCGGCAGCACCCGCCGAACCGGCGGCCGAGCCCGCCCCGGCCGGCGAGCCGGACCCGGAACCTGCGACGCCGGCGCCCGCCGAGCCCGCTCCAGCCCCGGCCCCGGCGCCGACTCCAGTCGCTGCCGCTGCGCCGGCCTCTGTGCCGATGCCGGCGGCCTCGGCTGAACCCCCGGTGCTGCGCGGCCGTACGGAGCATCCATTCCTGATGGCTGCCGGCGCGGCTGCCCTCTTGGTGGTCGCGCTGCTCGTCGGCTTCCTGGCGCCTGCCCTCCCTCAGGAAGGCAACGGGGTGTACACCTCGGCCGTGCCGCTGACCGAAGCGGCGATCGAGGGACGGGATCTGTATCGGAGCGAAGGGTGCTCGTCCTGTCACACGCAGGTGGTGCGACCGATCGTCGCCGATGTCGGTCTCGGCCCGGTCACGATCTCGGACAGCAACCAGGTGCTGGGTGTCCGCCGGTACGGTCCGGACCTCGCCCACATCGGAAGCCGGGTCGAATCCCAGTCGTCGCTGTTGGCAGTACTGACCAGTTCCAACGATCATCCTTCCTACGCGGGGCTCTCGGACACCGACCTCGAGAACCTCACCGCCTATCTGTTCGAATCGAAATGAGAGACCGGGGAACCGAGCTATGAGCGATCAACTGTCCGCCGCAGCCCAGGCCATGGGAGTGCCCGAGGAGTTGGTGCAGCGCTCGGCCGCTGCACGGGCTGCCGCTGCAGGGACCGACACCGACACCGTGCTCGGAGCATGGGCCGGTGGAGAGGCTGCCCCCGCCCCGCAACGGCAGCGGCAGCGGCAACGGCGCCCGAGCCGGACGCCGCCCCCGAGCCAGAGCCGACGCCGGCACCGGCCGAGACACCGTCCGCTCCCGAACCTGCGGCGCCCGCCCCAGCCGCTCCTACCGCCGTCACACCTCCACCCGCCCCCAGCGAGGTCTCACCGGAGGAGGCGCTGGATCACGACGTCGTCGTATCGGTTCCGACCGCCGGACTCAAAGAACGGACCTCGACGACGATCCCGCAGTGGCTGGTCGCCGCACTGCTCATCGTTCCGGCATTCGGACTCCTGTATCTGGCCTCGAACGGAACTGCGGACGCCACCTGTTCTGAGACCGGCGTCGTCCTGCGGGTCGACCGCGCCACCGGTGTGCTCGAGAACTGCGACGGTTCGGAGTTCACCGGCCGAGGAGGAGCATCCGGCGGGGGCCTCGAGTTCATCGCTCTCGGCCAGGAGCTGTACGCCACCTGCTCCGGCTGCCACGGGGTCAACGGCGGCGGAGGTGTCGGTCCGGCGTTCGGCGGGGTGAACAACACCTTCAGCTCGTGCTCCGACCACATCGAATGGGTCCGGCTCGGATCATCCGGATTCCTCGCCGCCGGGAGAAGCACCTATGGCGACCTCGGGACGAACCGTCGGGGGCGGCATGCCCGGATTCCCGAACCTGTCCGACCAGGAGATCGCTGCGGTGATCGCCTTCGAGCGGATCCGCTTCGGTGGAGGCGCCGTCGACGCCGAGCTCGCCAACTGCGGGCTGGTCGAAGCAGCCGATGCATCGACCGAGGGCGAAGAAGCTCCCGCCGACGGTATGGGGGCCGGAGAGATGCCGGCTGACGGGATGCCCGAAGGCTGACCTCGCGCCTGCGGCTGAATGACGTGTTCGCCGGGATGCGCTGCGGGCAGGGCAAGCCCGGCCCCTACGGCTTCCGTCCACCGATCAGACCGCGGACGATCTCTCGCATCCCGAAGCTGCCCTCGGCGATCAGCTGACCGGCGCTCGTCGTGAGCACTGGGACGCGCAACCCGTATTCGACGACGAGCTCATCGTCTGAGTCGATGTCGACGACCTGAAGCCGGCGTCCGAGGATCCTCGCCGCCCGGCGGGCGTACGGCAGGGCGGACTCACACAGGTGGCAGGCAGTGCGCGTATAAAAAATCATCTCAGAAAAGCATTCAAGTGCATACGGCAACTCTCCGATCTACAATGACATGGCCGGATTGCTTGCAACCCGGTCGAGAGAGGAAAGGACCGCCAGTCATGCCGATTGGGCACAATGTCCAAGGTGTGATCGGATAGCCTCCCAGCCCGCCCCACGGCGGTACCGCCTCTCTCCAGGATGAAGCCTCCCCTGCCCCGGGAGGCTTCATCAATTGTGAGGCCTGTCTCGCTTCGCTCGCCATGACGGACCGTGATGCGAGGACTGAGTCCTGGGTCCTGAGGTGCGCCAATCGGCCGAAGTTCAACGTCCTGCCGCCGAATGCGGGAGGTTCTGACAGAACCTGGACTCACAACATCAACTGGCCGACGGCACGAGGCCTACCGCACGCCGAACATGAGGTCTCTCAGGTTCACGGGGGTGACGATGAAGGTCTCGAGGTCGATCGAGAGGGAGCCGATCCGCAGGCCCTGCATGCCCTCCCCGGCGTTGGTGCTCACCCGAAGAGCGCCATCGTCGTCGTATTCGAGCCTCCCGAGTCCCAGACATCCGCCATGACCGTCCTGTACCCCGACCAGCATCCCATGCAGCCTCGACTGCTCGAGCGCAGGCGGCAGCGTCGGAGCGAACACGGTGGAGCGAACCCGCCACCGTCCGAGCTCCGGAGCGAAGGCCTTGCTGAAGGCCGCCGTGCGCCGCTCGGCCCGCTCGTCCGGGGCACTCGGAATGATGTCTGGATCGGCAGGGATCGACACCACTTCCACCGAGAAGAACCGCTTCAGCATGCCGCTGATCGGCTCCATCTCGGCGCCTCGCTGCATGGCCACGACCAGATCGGGCTTCACGAGCTCCGCCTTGTGATACTTGAGTGTCTCGCCGATGACGCCGGACACCACGCTCGAGGTGTCGATGATCACCAGATCCGATTCCTCGCGTGCCCGGCCGGCCATCGCCGCCGTCGCGATCGTCTGTTGCAGCACGAGCTTGTTGGGCGAGATCGCTCCCACGAAATGCAGCGCATCGGCGACCTCGAGAGAGTCGATGTCTGCCTCGGTACGAAGGTACTTCAGGCCGACGCAGGCCGGAGGGCCGACTCGTCCGTTGCTGATGTCGGCATCGACGAATCCCACCACCTTCCCGGCAGCCACGGCTGCACGAGCGCAGGCGAGCGCCATGGTGGTCTTCCCCGTGTCGAGGGCGCCGACGAACATGACCGAGGTCGACGCAAGAACCTTCGAGACGACCTCGGTGTGCCTTTCACCCATGGCGGCGATGGTACCGACCCCACAGCGCCACCTGTTTCGGCCACCGATCGATGGCGGATTGCCCGCACGAGCGCGTAGCCTCACCACCCATGCCACACGTGAGCTTTCTGTCCGACTTCGGCCTGACCGACGAGTTCGTCGGCGTCGTGCACGGGGTCATCGCCAAGCTGGCTCCCGAGACGACCGTCATCGACATCACCCACGGCATCCCCCGGGGGGACGTTCGGTCGGGAGCGCTGGCGCTCGTTCGATCCATCCAGTATCTGCCTGAGGGCGTGGTCCTGGCGGTGGTCGATCCCGGCGTCGGTACCAGTCGTCGAGCAATCGCGGCGGGGACCGACTCGGGGATGCTGTTCGTGGGACCGGACAACGGTTTGCTCGGACCGGCGGTGGCCACGATGGGCGGCGCCACCAAGATCGTCGAGCTGACGAATCCCGATGCGCAGATCCCCAGTGCCGGTGCCACCTTCGCCGGTCGTGACATCTTCGGACCGGCGGCAGCGCTGCTCGCCTCCGGGGAGGCCTCACTCGAGGATCTCGGAGACGAGGTCTCACCAGACTCCGTCACTCCCCTGCTGATCCCGCTGCCCGAGATCGAAGCCGGCAAGGTCGTGGGAGAGGCCTGGTGGGTCGACACATTCGGCAATGTCCAGTCCAACGTCGGTCCCGAAGACCTGGCGGTCGCCGGCATCACGCAAGACGTGACCGTCACCGTTCGCGTCGGTGCCAGCGAGTACGAGGTCCCCTGGGTGGAGGTCTATGGCGACGTCGAGGAAGGCGAGCCACTGCTGCACGTCGATTCGTCCGGCCTGATGGCGCTGGCCGTCCGAGCGGGTTCGGCCACGTCGTATTTCAATCTGGCAGCTGGGACGGCACTGACTCTGGCGGGTTGAGCAGCTCGACCGTCTGGTAGATCGCCGCTCCGGCGATCACCAGCAGCAGAACGATGACGACGATGGCAGTCGCAGGACGCATGAAGGGCAGTCTGGGCATCCGCCCGGCTGGATCAAAACCGGGATGTTCCCCACGAAGTGGGGAAAGGTCCCTGCCCGGCGAGGAACGAGCCGGGGAGGTAAGGGGCCAACTCCGCGGAGCCGGTGGCGCGAACGAGGATGAATTGGAGTTCGCCCCCTACCCGTGAGGCTCGTTCCTCGCCTCTCGGGTCCCTTCCCCCACTTGCGTGGGGGACAGCTGAGTAGATACAGCCTCTCAAGTTTGTGGGGATTTGGTCGAAGATCTCACTATGCGTCACATTCTTCGCGCAATTCTCACTCTGAGTGTTGTCATGGCGATGACTGCTGCCGCACTTCCCGTGGCAGCGAGCCCCGGAGACGAAGCGCAGTTCATCTCGCTGATCAACCAGAGTCGGGCCGCCGCCGGGCTGAGTCCGCTCGGCGGACACGCCGATCTCACCGACGACGCCAGGGTCCACACGGCCGACATGATCGCAGCCGGTCAGGTCTTCCACAGCACGGCCGCCCAACTCGGTTCCTATGCGTCGGGCTGGTCTCTCCTCGGCGAGAACGTGGGCATGGGCCCGAATCCCACCCTCCTCCATCAGGCGTTCATGAACTCGCCGAGCCACAAGGCGAACATCCTCGGCGACTACGACCTCGTGGGCGTCGGCGTCGATCGATCCGGAGACGGCGTCATGTTCGTGACGGTGGTCTTCATGAAGTCGGCCGCTCCTGCCCCGACGACCACCACCACTGCCCCGCCGACCACGACCACCACCGTTCCCGTCACGACCACCACCGCTCCACCAGTCACGACCACCACCGCTCCACCAGTCACGACCACCACGGTCCCGGTGCTCACCACGGCTCCGCCCACCCCGACCACCACGGTCCCGGTGGTCACCACCACGGCCCCCTCCCCCGAAGCCGACTCGGCGCCGACAACGGAGTCAGGAGCCGCGCAACTCACATTCGCTCGACTCGACGCCCCCACCGGCGAACGCCCGGCGGCGAAGGTCGCCGGAGCGATCAACGAGCGCAGCCACGTGGTCTTCCGCCCGATCTTCTCGATGCTCGCGGTGGCCGGCAGCGACCCGATCGTCCGTTTCACCAGCAACGGCACCCCGGTCACGATCGAGTAGACCGGCACGTCTCACGTCTCACGTCTCACGGTGCTGCGCGAGCCCAGACCCGGGATGCTGGCCGCGGGCCGCGTGACATGCGGGGCGGGTGTGCCATCAGGGGGTTCCAGGGGGATCGTCCCCCAGGTCGACATCGCCCCCATCATGTCACAGACCCGGGTTGCTGGCCGCGGGCCGCGTGACATGCGGGGCGGGTGTGCCATCAGGGGGTTCCAGGGGGATCGTCCCCCAGGTCGACATCGCCCCCATCATGTCACAGACCCGGGTTGCCGGCCGCGGGCCGCGTGACATGCGGGGCGGGTGTGCCATCAGGGGGTTCCAGGGGGATCGTCCCCCAGGTCGACATCGCCCCCATCATGTCACAGACCCGGGTTGCTGGCCGCGGGCCGTGTGACATGCGGGGCGGGTGTGCCATCAGGGGGTTCCAGGGGGATCGTCCCCCAGGTCGACATCGCCCCCATCATGTCACAGACCCGGGTTGCTGGCCGCGGGCCGCGTGACATGCGGGGCGGGTGTGCCATCAGGGGGTTCCAGGGGGATCGTCCCCCAGGTCGACATCGCCCCCATCATGTCACAGACCCGGGTTGCTGGCCGCGGGCCGCGTGACATGCGGGGCGGGTGTGCCATCAGGGGGTTCCAGGGGGATCGTCCCCCGGGTCGACACTGCCAACGCCCGAGGAACCCATGTCGAACGATCGGACCGCACTTCCCCGAGCGGAGGATCGACGACCGAGCACCTCGGGCGTTGTGGTGCGGAACGTATCGACCCGCCGGGACCCGGTCAACACGGTCGTTTTGCCGTGTCTTACCCCTCCTCCGACTCTGTTCGGGCCCGGGTTTGGCGTCGCGTCGCGCCGTCCGGGAAAGAACGAGGCTCCTTTCGTCCAACCCGAGCGACCGGAGGCCGGATCCACAGCTGCTTTCCACAGTGGCTGTGGAAAGAAATCTGGCGTCGGGCGAGCGAGATCTTTCGCGATTCAGGCGAACGCCAACCGCACCAGCGGCCTGAACGTGAGCTCGACCTGGTCGTAGAGCTCACCCAGCACCAGATCGAGCAGTTCGAGCGAGACGGACTCGTTCGAAAGGCGGGACCGGAGGACGATGCCGCCATCTCGCGCCAGGGCGTAGTGGACCCGGAAGGTCGATCGGTTCCGGTCGAGCGCCAGCCGGTAGACGGATTCCTGATTCACGTGCGGCTCGGGGATCACGAACAGCTCGGCGGTCAGAGATCGCTGTCCCGGAGACCACCACACGGTCGACGCGTCTCTCGCTTCCTGACGCATCCGCACAGCGATCTGGTCATCGACCTGCTCGGCGTACTCGACGGATGACTCCTCGTCGGCGATCCAGCGCTCGATCGCTTCCCAGAGGGTCTCAGCCGCGCCCGGCACGGTTGACGGCTCCCTCGTACAGCTCGAGAAACCGGTTTGCGGTCGAGTCCCAGCTGAACCGCTCCGACCAGCGCAGCGCTCCCAACGACAATCGGGCCGAGAGCTTCGGGTCGGACAGCACGGAGACCACTGCGTCTGCGTGGTCCTTCGGATCCCAGCCGTCGACGAGGATGCCGGATCGACCATCGGCTACGACATGTTCGAGCCCACCGACGCGTGCTGCGACCACGGGCACGCCACACGACTGGGCCTCGGCCGCGACCAGGCCGAAGGACTCGCTGCGGGAAGGGACCATCACCACGTCGGCGGCCCGGTAGAACTCTGCGAGCTCGGTGTGGGGCACGGCATCGTGGAAGTCGACGACTCCGGCGAGGTCGGGTTCGGCGGCGCGGGCTGTGAGCCGCTCGAATTCGGCCTCGCCGCTCGGTCCCGACGCTCCTCCGATCACCGAGAGCCGAAACTCGGGAATCTGTGAGGCGATGATCGAAGCCGCTTCGAGTGCCACGTCGACCCCCTTCAACGGCTGGATCCGCCCGGCGACCACCGCGTGGGTCCCGTCGATGTGCCAGCCGACGGCCCGCCGCGCGCTCGTCCGGTCACCTGGGGAGAACACTTCGTGGTCGATGCCCGGGGGTGACGTGCACAGCCGTGTCGGATCGGCTCCGTAGTGCTCCATCAGTTCCTGGGCTTCGAGCGGGGTGGCGGCGACGACACAGTCCGACTCGGCGATGACCTCCATCTCCGCCGCGATCCGGGCGGTCGACTCCGGTGCCTCGTCGAATCGTTTGGCGAGATCCTTGACTCGGCCCAGCGTGTGGAACGAGTTCGCCAGCGGGATGCCGAGCTTGCGCTTGACGACGAGCCCGGCGGAACCGCTCAGCCAGTAGTGACTGTGCACCAGATCGGGGGGATCCTGGTCGAGGACCGCCATCACACCTTCGGCGAACTGGTGGACCCAGTCGACCATGTCGCCGATCGGAGCCTGCGCCGGCGGGCCGGCATCGACGTGAAACACCCGGTAGCCATCGCCCGCCTCGACGAGATCCGGTTGATCGGGGTCTGTGCGCCGGGTGAAGACGTCGACGGCGACGCCACGACCGACCATGGTTCGGGCGAGTTCGTCGATGTAGACGTTCATACCGCCGGCGTTGCCGACGCCCGGTTGCATGAGCGGCGAGGTGTGCATCGAGAGATAGGCGACTCGTTGGATCATGCCTTCACTCCGGCCGAGATCCGGTACAGCGGGCGGGATTCTGCTCCGAGGCGGAACTTGTAGGTCTCATCGCCTTTGAGGAAGTCGAAGCGGGGCAGGCCCTCGGCGATGGCCTGCTCGATGAGCGTCCCGACGATGGCGATCCCGGGCGACGCCTCCGAGAGATGGGGGTCGTACGACGAGTTGTACAGATAGATCCCCTGATCGTCCGAGAAGGAGACCAGGCATGCGGCGGCCCGGTCGGTCCCGGGAACCCGCAAGACGTCGAGTCTCCAGCCTTCGAGCTGCACCAGCGTCGCGAAGAAGGCTTCTCGAGCCGGCGTCATGAACTCTCCCTTGTCGCCTTCGGAGAGCCGATGGAGCCGCACGAACTCGTCGAACGCCCAGTCCGGCTCGTGGTGGACTTCGTGCACCACCTCGCCCAGGACGTCCTCGTAGCGGCGCCGCTTGCGACGCACTTCGTGACGCTGCTTCTTCGACAGCATGCCCAGGTAGTCGTCGAAGGTGTCGGGCAGGGCGACGATCGCCGTGACGGTGTGCTCCTCGACGGCGATGTCGACGCTCCGTGCGCTCAGCGCAGCGGCCAGCGGACCGCAGGCCTCTTCGGGGAGCGAGTCGAGGTCCAATGCGCAGCCGTCGTCGATCATCCTCGCGAGCGCGTCGGCGATCGCAGTGACGTCGTCGCCGAGCGGCGAGTGATAGTCGGTCAGATCTGGATGTCCGGCGATGCGCACCGCACCATCGGTCACGGTGAGCGGCAAGGCACCCCGCTCGTCGCCGACGATGTCGACGCTCTCGCCCCGAAACGTCGTGACCGCGTCGACGAAGGTGGCGAGCGGGAACGGGCCGACCGCCGGGGCGAGGGGCCGGAGTGCAGGAAGTCGCGGGAGGGTGGTGGCGGGGATCGTCATGTCAGATTGAGTCGAACGACTGATTCCACCGTACCGACCTCGCGCCCACCACCGGACATCGGCACCCGGGTGGCGGCGAACAGGGCGTTCGACATCGTCGGGGTCAGCCAGTCGAGCTGGGTGAGGACGGCAGTGACGACCGGGCCGATGGCCCGACTGTCTCCATCGGCGACCTTGATGGCGATGGCGCCTCGACCTCTGATCGAGAGGCCGAGATTGCCTTCTGCTCCGCGCTTGGAGACGCCGTTGGTGTGAATGGCGAACTCGGCGTCGGGACGGCCCATCCCGGAGGACAATCGGGGGAATCGATGCATCGCATCGAAAACACGGTTGAACCGTTCGTCATTCCCGAGATGGACGAACGCATTCGCAAGCGACCTCGTCGAGACCGTGAACGTGGGAGCTCCGCACCCGTCGACACCGACCTCGAGCCCTGCCCAGCCGGTCACGTCCTCGAGCGTCACGCGCACGCTCTGCTGGAGCGGATGCGACGGTTCGGTGTAGCGTATCGAGGTCCCAGCCGGACGCGGCGCACGCCATCAGGAAGGCGGCGTGTTTGCCCGAGCAGTTGTGGAACACCGATTCGGGCTCACGCTGCGAGTCGCGCAGCAGGCGATCACGGTTGTCGCCATCTGGCCAATCAGGCGGTGTCCGGAGTTGGCCTTCGGACAGTCCTGCGGACCGCAGCATCTCGCGAACGATGGCGATGTGGATCGGGGCACCCGTGTGACTGGCGCATGCCAACGCGAGCCACTCGGGTGGGAGCTCGGCTCCGAGTTCGAGGGCGACGGTGCCCTGGAAGGGCTTGATCGATGACCGGGCGAAGAACGGCCAGTCGATGTCTCCGTACGAAGCGATCAGTCTGCCGTTGGTGTCGACGACGGCGACGGCACCGTCGTGCACCGACTCCGTCACGCCGGAGCGGGTGACCCTCGCCAACACCTCGACGTCGGCTCAGTCGTCGCCAGGGGCCGAGACCTCGGCCTTGAAGCGTTCGGCGATCAACTCGCTGAGGGTGTCGATGACGCGTTGGGCGTCGACACGCTGAGCGTTGATCTCGGACAGCATCCGCTCGAATCCGTCGAGGGATGCCTGCAGTTCTTCTTCCGTTGCCTCGTCGAGGCGGGTGAGGACCCCATCGCCCATCACCTCGTCGATGTCGCGTTTGCCGGTGTCGGGCAGCGGAGGGAGGTCGGTGACGATGTGGCGCGTCCCGCGCGGTTCGGTGCGATCTTCCCGCTCGGGGTCCGTGAGGATGTCGACGAGCGAATCGATGAGCGAACGATCCTCTTCACCCGTTCGACGCCGCTGCTCGAACTTGACGAGATCCATGCGGCCGTAGAGCAGTCGCCGGTAGTAGGACAGTTCGTTCTCGACTTCGACTGCGGTGCCCCTGTGCTCGCGGAGCTCGTCGAGGGTCATGTCGTCGAGCCCTTCGAGGTACTCGGGGTCGAGGACACGGTCGAGACGTCTGCGATGCTGCGGCATGGGAACAGACTACCGGCAGGCGGCTGCGACGGTCGGATATGGATTGACGGCTGAAGCGCCACGTCCACCGGGGTGGATCTCGAAGTGGAGATGGGGTGGCCCGCCGTAGGCGTTGCCCGAGTCACCGTTGTAGCCGATGAGCTGGCCTGCGGAAACACGGGCACCGTTCGAGACCGCGTAGTCGGAGAGGTGGGCGTAGTAGTAGGCGTGGCCATCGTCGCCGTTCAACCAGATGGTCTTGCCGCCGAGGCCGCCGCTCCTGAGCGAGACCGTGCCGTCGGCCACGGCGATGATGCTGGCGTTCCACGACTGGAACATGTCGGTGCCCTTGTGTGAACGACCACCGGAGCGCGGGAAGCCCCACGAGTCGATGAACGACGACCCTGGGATGGGGCATCGGAAGCCGCTGATCGCCCCCACGCCGGCCGAGCGGCCGCCGGCGGCGAGCCTGCGGGCAGCCTCGGCAGCGGCCTGTTCACGGTTGTACTGAGTGGTGAGATCCCGACACTCCGACGAGAGCTTGTTGAACTCGGTCGCTGCCTCCTCCTCGATCGCACGAAGCGTCTCGGTGAACGCTGCCCGCTCGGCTTCGACCTCGCGCAACTGGGCGTCGAGCTGCACCAATTCACCCTGGAAGCGATCGAGGTCGTTGCGGATGGCGAGCAGGTCGTCGAGGGCCGCCATGCTGTCTCCCGTGGCGGCGTCCAGCAGCTCGTTTCCCGTCAGCGCCTCGTCCAATGACCCTGCGAACAGCACGATCGACGACGTTCCCCCGGCCTCCATGTACAGCTCGACGGCCAGTTCGTTGATCTCGTCGCCCGAGGCCTCGATCTGGCCGGCACGCCGGTCGATCGACTCGTCGATGTACGCGCGCTGATCCTCCAGCGCCGCGATCTCGCCGAGCGTCTGTTCCCAGGCGAGCAGGGCCGCGTCGGCTTCTCGCTGCTTCTCCTGGTAGATGCCGTACTGAGCGCTGGAGCTGGCGCAGGCGGCATCGACCTGGCTCTTGGTGACAGAGAGGGCCGGCAGCTGAACCACCGACCCGAAGAGAGCGACAGAGACGAAGAACACCAGACCGCGGAGCGCGGACTTCATTCGCATACCCGGCATGGTACCCCGGTGCGCGAAACACGCCAGACGCGAAAGGACAGATGACAGATGACAGATGACAGATGACAGATGATCGTGCCGGGTCTCACGTCACACGTCACGACGTCGAAGCCTCCACCGCCCGCCAGGAGCCAAGAGCCAAGAGCCAGCAGCCGTAGGCTGCCGTCCATGCGCATCGTCCTGTTTGTCGCGGTTGGTGGGGCCATCGGAGCGGTTGGCCGGTATCTGCTGTCGACGCCGATCAACGAGCGGATGTCACCGTGGGGGACGATCCTCGTGAACCTGCTCGGTTCCGCCGCGCTCGGGTTCCTGATCGGCTGGTTCTCCGACCGTTCCGCCGATCCGGCGATTCAGATCGGCCTCCTGACGGGAGTTCTCGGGGGATTCACGACCTTCTCGACCTTCTCCGCCGAAACGGTGCTGTTGCTCGATGGCGGACGGTGGCAACTTGCGCTCATGAACGTCTTCGTGTCTGTGCTGGTGGGGCTCGCGGCAGCTGCGATCGGCTATTCGCTCGGCCGTGCCTGAATCCGTCAGGCGACCAGGCGGAGCACCGGGAGAAACACCGCTGCAGCGAGTATCAGACCGTCGAGTGACGCCAACAGCCCAGGTGGCCGGTTGATCAATTCGACCCGCCGAGTCCTGAGGAGCGAACCCAACCCGCGCCCGGCGATCAGCGACGCAGCGATGACGACTCCCATGATCAGGAAGGTGACGAGGTCCAGATCCCAGATGCTGGCGATCGCAAGAGAGGTCCCGATCGCCCCCAGCGTCGTGGCGGTGAATGGATCACCGAACGGCAGATGAGAAAAGCGTTCGATCACCGCGCCGATCGCGATCGCTGCGATCGCGACGGTGATCAACACACCGGTGGCGCGATTGGTGGGCGTGAACGAGTCCCGAGACAGCAGCAGCGAGGCGACCGCCGCCGAGGACACGACGGAGACCACGAGCGAGGGCACCAGCGCCACGAGCGCTCTCGACTCGTCGGAGGCCACGGACCAGGCGAGCGGCACGACCACGGAGACCATCAACGTGATCCCTACCCCGTCGGTCCCGAGGGTTCGAGTGGACACCACCGCGGCGACAACGGAGAGCATCGCCGGGATGAGCGGTATGTCTCGTGCCCGCTGAGCCGCGATGGATGCAACATCGGCCATCCAGGCCACGACGACGCCGACGACGGCGACCGACCACCAGGTGCTGCCCTCGAGGGTGTTGACGAAGATGAGCACGAGACCGACGACGAGTCCGACGATCGCCTCCGAACCCGTTGGGAGCTCGGTCATCGGACCTGCACCACCCGACACCGGCGGGATCAGCGCAACCTCGTCGGTCGGGCCGACTGCCTGCCCGTCCTCTGCTTCGTCACCATTGACCCAGACGCGCGCCCGCTGGGCAGCTTCTGAGAATGCCGGCCCAAACCGAGCGGCGGCAGACTCGATCACCTGCGCCACGGTGGGCTCGTCGATCTCGATCGAGCTCGTGCCGGCGACATCGCGCAAGCCGGCGAACAGTCGAAGTCGTGCCATCGGCGCAACACTAACCCGGCGGAGAGACGGGATTCCCGATCCTGGCGCGGGTTCCACTGCCGCAACCGCAGCGGTACGCTCCGGCGGCATGAACGGATCCGGGGCATACGGATGAACGAGACACCGGTCGTCGCGGTCGAGATCCCCCAGGTCGGGGACGAACGACACAAGAACTGGGCGAAGGTGGTGCACTCGGTGGACCCCACGAAGTCGTCGGGGTGGGCGTTCATCGGCGACTTCATCGCAACCGGCGGGATCCAGGACGTCCCGGCCGGTTCGGTGGTGCTGGTGTACGGAGAACGCGGATCGCGGGCGAACCCCCAATCCGAGGCGCGGGTCTTCGTGGTGAACCCCGATTCGACGCTGAGCGAGCACGGTCAGGCGAGGGGACGGGCGTGGGCGCGGACACTCCGCGATCCGGTCGAGGAGCTCCTGATGGACGAGATCCCGACGCACCGGGAGTGGGCGCCGGACCTCCTCGGGTTCTCCGATCACGCGCTCGCAGAAGAGCTCACGAGGCGAGGATGGACCGTCGAGGAACCGGAGGAGACATGAGCAGCACACCCAACCGTGGGATCTCGGTCAGGTCCACAGGCGGACCGGAGGTTCTCGAATACGGCGAACTCCCAGAGCCCGAGCTCGAGCCGTCGCACGTGGTCGTGAAGGTCGCCGCAGCCGGCGTGAACTTCATCGACACCTATCACCGCGGCGGGCTCTACCCGATGGAGCTGCCGTTCACGCCCGGCCTCGAGGGCTCGGGGACGATCACCGCCGTCGGCTCGGAGGTCGAGGGCTTCTCGGTCGGCGATCGGGTCGCCTGGACCAGTTCCATCGGGAGCTACGCCGAGCGGAAAGCCGCAGCACAGGACAGCCTGGTCCACGTTCCCGAGAGCGTGCCGCTGGACACGGCAGCTGCTGTCATGCTCCAGGGCCTGACCGCCCACTATCTCGCCACCGACACGTTCCCCCTGCAACCCGGCCAGACCGCGCTCATCCATGCCGGAGCAGGTGGCGTGGGTCTCTTGCTGACCCAGATCGCCAAACTCAAGGGTGCCGAGGTGTTCACGACCGTCGGCAGCGACGAGAAGGCCGAGCTCTCCGAGGCGGCGGGCGCAGACCACGTCATCAAGTATCGGGACGTCGATTTCGCCGACGCCATCACCGAGATCGCCGGACATCGGCCGATCGACGTCGTCTATGACGGAGTCGGGAAGACCACGTTCGCCAAGGGCATCACGGTGCTGCGACCGAGGGGGATGATGGTCACGTTCGGCAACGCTTCGGGGCCGGTCGACCCGGTCTCGCCGCTCGACCTGATGACGAACGGCTCGATCTACCTCACCCGCCCGACGCTGTTCGACTACATCTCCGGCCCCGAGGAGCTCAGATCGAGGGCGGCCGATCTCTTCGCCTGGATGGAATCGGGCCACCTCGACGTGCGGATCGGCGCCACCTACCCGGTCTCGGAAGCGGCCGCCGCCCACACCGCCCTCGAATCCCGAAACACGACCGGCAAGGTCCTGCTCATCCCGTAGATGTCCCCCAGCTCGCTGGGGGAAGGTCCCTGCGAACCGCCTTCGAGAGGATCAAGCGTCGCGTAGATCCGACGGCGGCGGTCCATCGCGAGGCGGTTCGGAGGAAGGGGGACAACTCCAGCGCACACGCCATGCGCGACCACCGATGCGTGGGAGTTGGCCCCTTACCTCCCGGCTCGTTCCTCGCCGGCAGGGACCTTTCCCCACTACGTGGGGAACACCCAGGCGGCAGGGACCTTTCGGTACTGCGTGGGGAACATCATGCAAGCCCCAACAGGTGGTCCAAGGTGGCCATGACGGCGCGGGTGTCGGCCAGGGGGTGGCGGGGGCTCTCGGTGAGGCCGGCGGCGAGGCACAACTCGACCTCGGCGACCTCGAAGGTGTAGCCGGATCCCTCGTACTCGACCTCCCACGATCCAACCAGGTCACTACGTTTCCAGTGCTCGACCCGCGAGCTGTGATGGAACGGTGAGGTGAGGTGGAGCCGACCGAGCGGACCCGACACCGTGGCCGTGAGGTTCGTGTCCGACACGAACGACGACCCCAGCAACGAGAGCACGTCGTTCTCGTGCTTCATGGTGATTGCGTACTGGGCGTCGACACCGGTGCCGGTGAGCGCACGGGTGGCCTGGACCTCCAACGGAGGTCCGGCGAGCAGCTGCGCAAAGGTCACCGGGTAGATACCCACGTCGAGCAGCGACCCTCCCGCCTGGGACGGGTCGAACCAACGTCGCTCCGGATCATCGTTGGCCACGATCCCGAAGTCGGCGTGGATGGTTCGCAGCGGACCGATTCGGCCCTCGGCGACGAGCGACTCGAGCAGCATCCAAGCGGGTTGGAATCGCATCCACATCGCCTCCATCAAGAACACGCCGTTGTCCCGGGCTGCCTCGATCATCCGGTCGGTCGTTGCGAGGTCGGGGGTGAGCGGCTTTTCGCAGAGCACCGGGATCCCCGCGTTCAGGCATGCGAGCGCATCGCCGAGGTGGTTGGTGTGCGACGAACCGACGTACACGACATCCGGCCGGGTTTCGACGAGGGAGTCGATCGTCCCCGCGCTGACATCCATCCCCTGGCGTTCGACGAAGGCGGCTGCACGTTCGGCGGACCGCGAAGCCACGGCGGAGACCGCCGAGCCGTGCTCGGCGATGGCGGCGGCGAACGCGGCGGCGATGCCACCGGTCCCGATGATGCCCCAACGCAGGTGGGGTGGGGATGTCAGATGATCGTCCATTCGGTGACGACAGTACCGCCGTCGGCAGTCTGCACCGAGAGCTTCACCGGCCCGGGTGCGATTCCTTCGAAGCCGAACCTGCCGAGCGAGTCCGAGCCCTGTTCCCGGACCCCTGCCGACGTGTGCAGCTCGACGGTCGCCTGCTGCGGTGGGACGAGCTGTCCGACGATTCTCCGGGCTCGCTCGTCGACGACCATGACCTCGATCTCGACTCCGGGGCTGCGGAAGGTCACCTGACGCGCCGCCTCCCCCCTGACCCCGACGAGACCGGACTCTGCCGAGTCGTACACCAGCTCCGCCAGCTCGGCGTCGATGGTCCGCCACGTGAAGGCGGCTTTGGCCGCTTCGAGCGCGGAGGTCGGCACCGGGTCGTTGAGTTCCAGCCCTGCCTTGATTGCTTCGACGAGCTCGTCGTCTGTGATGTGCTCGTTCACGATTCCTCTCCGATGATGGCCCTGAGCTTGGCGATGCATCTCGCCCTCGTCGGCCCGATCGATCCGATCGGACGGTCGATTATCGATGCGATCGTCTCGTAGTCCAGTGGCGGGTCCGCGCACAGCAGCCGCATCAACTGCTGATGTTCGGGTGAGAGTTGTTCGAATGCGTCGATCGCCACCTCGATGGATTCGAGATCGATGAGCGGGTCGGCGAAGTCCCGGGCAGTGGGATCGGCGACGTCGTATTCGAAGTCGCTCGGGATCTGCCGCTTCTGCCGCTTCAGCACCCTGATGCACTCGTTCTTGGCGGTCATCGACAGCCATCCCGGCAGTCGTTCCGGCTCACGGATCCGATCGACGTGCTCGACCAGTCGGAGCCACACCGTCTGAAAGACGTCGTGGGCAGCGGCGTCGTCCAGCCGGAAACCGCGCACCACCGACCACACGAGCCGGCCGTACCGGTCGACGAGCGCGTTCCAGGCTGCCTGATCTCCCTCCGAGGCAGCCTCGAGCAACAGCGCGACCGATCGTTCCGACATACGGCACGATCCTAGAGATCGGTGGCGTGCGTCCCTGGCGACGGATGACATGATCAACAGAGCCGGTCGGTCGGCATCTGATACGCGCGTTTCGGTTCAGACCCCGAGACACAGGAACGAGGCCGCAACCGCCCGCGCGCGAGGATCGCCGGACATCGAAGATCGGGCATGCGCCAATGCCTCGGCCGGTGACGCTCCCTCCGAATGGCTCCGGTGCCACTCTTCCATGAACTCGGGCGCCGCCTGGTCCGATACCACCGTGGTCGCGGCGATGATCGACCGTGTACCCGCCGCCATCAGTGAGGCCGTCATGCCGAGAAGCGCATCTCCGGCGAGGCGCTGGGACTGCGCGACCTCACACGCGGAGAGCACGAGCGTCCTCGGCGGATCGCGCAGGTGTTCGAGGTCGTAGACCGTGATCGGCCCATCCGCCATGGAGAGCGAGGACATCAGGGGGTTGTCACCGCGGAAGACCCCGTGGCAGGCCAGATGGGCGACGCCGGCACCGTCGATCTCGCGGACGACGACGTCCACGGTCGCTTCGTCCCCGACGATGGCCGTCCCACCACGCAGCTCGGCAACGGCGCGGGCTTCCATCGAGGCCAACGGGGGGTCCTCGAGCCCGACTGCCACGACACGCCCGGAGTCTGACGGCGCTCGCGAATCCATCGCTGCCCACAGGCGAAAGGACGGCGCAACGGTGAACGCACGGCCGGACAGCGCTGGGAGCGCGGACCACGGGAGCGACCCGAGCGACCGGGACGGGACCACGAGGACCGACGAAGCGTCTCCGAGGTCGACCGAGCCGAACAGCCAGTCGGAGACGAATCCAGCCGACGCATCGAGCACGGTGGCGAACGCGTCACGTGCGGCAGGAGAGATCTGCGGACTCGCCAATCGAGCTACTGCGCTGCGCAATGAGTCGATCTCGGAGCGGACATCTGCGACCGAGGCGACCTCGACCATCTCCATCGGAGCACCGCCCGAGACCGTGATCGCGAAGATCGAGCCACGATGATCGATGAACTCCACCAATCGCCGACCTACCAGACGCTCGACGGCCGTGTCGACTGCCGGCTGTCGAGATGTCTCCGTCGTGTGGTCCGCCAGCCTGCCGAGCTCCCTGATCCTTCGTTCGAGACGGCTTCTGTCGGCTTGGTGGCCGCCCGTCTCCAACCGCCCTGCGAGCGCCCGGTACTCGACGAGCAGACGGTCGAGTTCCTCGTTTCGGGGGCGATCCTTCGTCGAGACCAGCGACAGCGCCCGAGGGCGTTCGACTGCTTCGAGCGCCGACGCTGCGTCTCGCCGCCCGATCGCAACCCCGATCGCGACATCGGCGAGATGCACGCCCTGGCGGGCGACGCCAGCCTGCAGTTCCGTCGAGCCGATCGTCCGTCGCCATTCGTCGAGCGACTCGAAGGCTTCGGCGACCATGGTTTCCATGCTGTCGATGTCGCCATCGAGTACGGCGAGCCGAGCGAATGCCTCCGCCCGGAGGACGTCGGGTCCGAGGCCGGCGGTCCGAATGTCCATTGCCGCCTCGAGCTGCGCCCGGATCAACCGTTCATCGATCGAACGTCGTACGACGCCGAGCAGGAGTGTGATCGCTTCGGCGGAAGCACCCCACTCGGCCAGCCGGGCTGCGGTTGCACGGGCCCGCTCTGCGACACCGTCGCCGCCGTGGACCACAGCGAGGCAGCGCAGTTCGACGGCCTCGGCGAGATCGCGGAGGTTCGGGCGGTCCTGCTGTTCGAACAACTCCATCGCATGCTGCGCCGGCTCGACGGCGCCAGCGACGTCGCCGAGGGCTTCGAGCGCCTGGGCGAGGATCATCGAAGCAACCGGGTGCCACTCCTCGATCGGAGCCCGCGCTGCCGCCTGTCTGGCCCGTCGCGCCGAGTCCTCGGCCTCCTGCAGGAGGCTGGCCGAAAGGAACACCGTGGCCCGGTCGACGAGGTCGACACCGGACGGCGGCCCGATGCCGAGCGCATCGACCCGTTCGAAGCAACGCAACGCACCGACGACATGACCTGAAGCGGCGTAGGCGCGAGCGAGATTGTGGAGCGCGTTCGACGAGAGGTGGGGCTCTCCCACCCGCTCGTAGAGCGTCAGCGCCTGCTCGAAGACCTCGATCGCCTCGGTCGCCCGGTTGATCCCGAGGAGGCAAGCCGCCCGATTCGTGTGATACATCCCCTGCCGCATGAGCGGCAGCGACCCCACCTGATCGCTGATCGAGTCCAGCGCCGCGAGACCGTTCGCGAAGTCGCCGGACAGCCCCCGCACGATGCCCGTCTGCATGTGCGCCAGCACCAGTTGTTCCCCCTCGAGGTCCGGGACTGCGGCGTCGAGCAGCTCCAGCGAGCGGTCGGGTCGGCCGGCCAGGAATTCGGCGCCCGCGAGGAGCACCTGAGCGAATGCGCGCTCGGCGGGCAGGTCGTCCCCATCTGCGATCTCGATGGCCTCTTTGAAGGCGGTGAGGGCGCCTGGGAGGTCACGCAGCGTTCGCAGTGCCACACCGAGTGCACGCGCGGCAAGGGCCCGCGCCCGAGGGGAGCCGCTGTGCGCCAGCACCCAAGCCGCCAACTCACGGGCGGAGTCGGGATCGGAGGTGGCCGCGTCCCAGGCCTCCCCCGCCAGCCTCAGCCCGGAGTCTTCAGCGTCCGATTCGGGTGGCAGCGATCGCACCAGATACTCGTGCCGCCGAGAAGGACGTGCCGGACCACCGCGCGAATCCTCCGGTGAAGTCGACGGTCTGTTCCGGCGACGCGGGTTCCGGGGGACACCCGGCGGAGCCGCCCTCGGGGAGTGCAATGGTGTGAACCTCGGTCTCCGGGAACGTCGACACGACGTCCTCGCCCACGGCTTCGACGTCGACCCATGGACCGATGTTCGAGAAGCACGACCGTTTGCCGGACGCGTCGATCGAGCCGACGCCGATCACGCCGGGTTCTGCAGCGGGGTAGAAGGGGTCGCGGCGCCCGTCGTTCCCGGCACCCGCTACAACGGTGACGTTGCGCCGGATCGCCCGGGCGACGCTCCGACTCGTGGCGAACAATGGGCGGTTGTCGTGCGTGTAGCCGCCGATCGACAGATTCATCACGTCGATGACCTTCAACCGGGCCAGCGCGGAATCGATCGACGCTGCGAGGTCGGCGTCGGTGATCAGGCCGAACCAGTTGTCATCGGTGGAACCGAACTCGGCGCGGAACACCTTGATGTCCGCGTCAGGGCACTCTGCGGCGATCAGACCTGCGACGAACGTGCCGTGCCCGAACGACTTCGCAGCCGGGTCCGTCTGGCGATCCGTGGCCTGACCGACGCCTCGCACGTTGACCAATCGCGAGTGCTTGACGATTCCGGTGTCGATCACGGCCACTACCGGACGGCGGCGGGCGCTCGGCTTCTTCTTCAGTTGACTCGTGAGCCAGGCGTTGGGCCGAGCCGGCTTCGGTCGTCCGGTGCCGATGACCGTGGAGTGCCAAGTCGTCTGGAGCACGTGATTCGGTGATGCCGGTATCCCCGCCGCCTCGAGCCTGGCAACGATCTCTAGGAGTTTCCCGTTGGCTGCGAGCTCGATGATCGACACGTCGGTGGCGCCATCCTGCTCTGCGACGCGTGCGTCGAATCGCTTGGCGAGCACGCGGAGTGCCGCATCGACATCGTCTGCGGCGACGATCACCTCGTCGTCGATGTACTCGAAACCCCTCGAATCGAAGACGACCTCCTTCCCGCCGACCGTGACGAGGTCTTCGTGGTTGTGCGGGTATTGCCTTCCTATGACCATGGGTTCCCCTCGTTGCGGACGTCATCGCGGAGCATCGTCGGCTCCTCGTGATACACCGGCGACCCTACACAACGCCTCCGTGCGACGTCAGGACCTACCCCTCACTTCATCGCTGCGAGCTTCTCGAGCGCCTCATCGATGATCCGGTCGTCTTTGCAGAAGGCGAACCGGACCAATCGAGAGCCCTCGTCGGAGTTCGTGTAGAACGCCGAGGGCGGGATGGCGGCGACCCCGACCTCGGTGATGAGATGCTGGACGAACGAGACGTCGTCAGCGAACCCGAATGGGCGATGGTCGGCGAGCACGAAGTAGGTGCCCTGTGGCTCGTAGACCTCGAGTCCGATCGATCGGAGACCTGCGACGAGCCGGTCCCGCTTCGACCGGTACAGATCGGTCAACTCGGCGTAGTACGAGTCGTCGATCCGGAGCGCGGCCGCCGACCCGTACTGCATCGCATTCGGCACCGTGAAGGTGAGGAACTGGTGTGCAGCTCGGATCCCGGCCGTGTGTTCGGGTGGGGCGATCGCCCAGCCGGTCTTCCATCCGGTGAACGAGAACGACTTGCCGATCGACGAGATCGTGATGGTGCGCTCTGCCATGCCCTCCAGGGTCGCGAGCCGGACGTGTTCGACGTCGTAGACCATCCGCTCGTACACCTCGTCGGTGATGGCGATCATGTCGTGGCGACGGCAGAGATCTGCGACCGCTTCGAGCTCGGTCCGATCGAACACCCTCCCGGTGGGGTTGTGCGGAGTGTTGATCAGGATCGCCCGGGTCCGCTCCGAGACGACCGACTCGAGCGCCTCGGGATCGAGCCGGAACTCGGGGGTGTGCAGCGTCACGTACCGCGGAACGGCTCCAGAGAGCGCACAGCCCACCGGATAGGCGTCGTAGTAGGGCTCGATGAGGATCACCTCGTCGCCGGGATCGAACGTCCCGATGAAAGTGGCCGCCAATGCCTCGGTCGCGCCGGAGGTGACCGTGATCTCTCTGTCCGGGTCGGCGAGAAGACCCGTGTCCTTGCGCCAGCGGTCCGCCACGGCGGTGCGGAGCTCGGTCATCCCCATCATCGGCGGATACTGGTTCCACCCGCTGCGCAAGCCCTCGATGGCGGCCTGCTTGACGGACTCGGGGCCTTCGAACGTCGGATAGCCCTGGCCGAGGTCGGTCGCGCCGTGTTGACGCGAGAGCGCCGAGATCTCGGTGAAGATCGTCGACCCGAACGGCTCGAGGCGTTGACTGACCATGGCGTCGAAGGCTACCGGCCTACACCGTCCCCGACACCGGCTTGGTCGTCGACGCCAACCAGACGCCGGCCGCCACCAGGCCGATGCCGAAGGCCAGAGGACCGGTGAACGGCTCTCCGAGGACGACCACGCCGAGCATCGAAGCGATGGCGGGCTCGAGCAGTGTGACGACGACCACGACGCCGAGTGTGAGCTGCTTCAGACCCAGCCCCCACAGGATGTAGGCGATCGAGAGCGTGAAGACTCCGAGATAGACGACGGTGACGAAGGACTCGATCGAGTCGAGTGCTTCGGCCGCAGAACCGACGGCGAGCGGAGCCAGCAGAGCGGCTCCCGTCCCGAAGACCACGCCGATCGCCACATCGGGCTCGACCCGCCGCATCAGCCGTTGGGCGGCCAGACCGTAGACCGGGAAGGTGGTCCCGGCGATCAGTGCCAGCCCGACTCCGACGACATCGACGTCGGGCGCATCCACGGTGAGCAACGCAACACCGGCGATCCCGGACAAGGCTCCCGCCAACCACCGCGCCGACGGGGGCCGGCGAGCGGCGATGAGGTCGATCAGTCCCGCCACGATCGGGCCGGTCCCGATCGTCACCAGCGTGCCGACGGCCACTCCGGTCCGCGACACGGCATCGAAGAAAGTCAGCTGATAGCCGGCCACCGCGACACCGCCGAGCAGCACCCACCGCCAGTCCAGCGATCTGATCGGGATCGCACGATGACGGAGCCACATCCACGTGAGCAGCCCACATCCCCCGATCACCGCTCGCCATGCCCCCGCCGTCTGGGGAGCCAGCGCATCCGGGCCGAGTTCCGCCGCCGTGCCGGTGGTGGCGAACAAGGCGGCGGCGAGAGCCACCGCCAGGGTGGCGCGGCCTGGACGGGGGTGCTCGGGCGCCATCGAGCGCACGCTACCGATCAGACGAGGGTGAGGACGACAGGGAGAGTCAGAACGGAGACGAGCGTGCCGGCGAGCACGATGGTCGTGACCAGATCGGGCTCCATGTCGTGCTCCAACGCGACCAGCGACGTGAACACCGCAGCAGGCATCGCCGCCTGCACGATCACGACCTGACCGGCGAGACCCGTTGGACCGACGATCGCCACGATCAGCGCCGCGACCGACGGCGCCACGATGAGCTTGGCTGCGATCGGGACCGCCACGACCGAACCGACGTGAGGGCGGTCCATCTGACCGAGCTGGATCCCGAGCGTGAGCAGCATCATCGGGATGAGCGCATTCGCCAGCAACCCGATCGGCCGATCGGCGAACACCGGCAGCGTCGAGTTCGACACGTTGACGATGACCGCAGGGATGACCGCCAAGGCCATCGGGGCGAGAAAGGCGGTTCTGACGGCGACCGCAGGACGCGCAGTACGGGACGTGGCAGCGGCCACACCGACGAGGATCCCGGCCGTGTTCACCGTGACCATCACGATGCCGGCGAGCGGAAGCGCCTCCTCGCCGAAGGCGAACGCCGCGATGGCGATCCCGAAGTTGCCGACGTTCCCGTGAACCGATGTCAGCATCGTCGCACTCGTCTGCGAGCTCGACCTGCCCATCGCCCGCGCGACGCCGGTCGCTCCCAGGCCGGTGACGACCATGGTGGCGAGGCTCACGAGCACGACCCGCAGGACCACGTCCCCCTGGAGGTCGGTGCCCGCCAGCACATCGAAGATGAACGCCGGTCCCAGGATCCAGTAGGCCAGCTTCGACAGTGTCCCTGCGTCGACCTTCATCCGGCCTGCGACCAGGTAGCCCACGCCGACGATGACGAACACCGGCGTGAGCACATCGACGAAGACACGAACCAGCTCAGACACGCCAGGCAGGGTACGCGCAGCCTTTCCCACGCGGCGGCTGTCACCCCAAGGCGCCATCGCTCGTGTCAGCGTGTGGCGCCGCCGGCACGACACCCCCCTGGCCGCCCCAGAGGGCGGCCTGTCCCCCCAAAGAAGGGACAAACAATGCGCCAGCAAGCCACGGGGGTTGTCACCGCCAGGGTTGGTGCAGTCCGTGGTTCTGCTCGAGCCAGTTCGCGATCGAGTTCCCGACACCGTGCTTCGCCACGAACTCGTTGGTGAATCGGAGCATGGTGAAGCCCTGGCTCTCGATGTACGACGTCCGGACCGTCTCGTCTCGATACTCGTGGGACGGGTCGTCGATCTCGATCGCGAGGCGCGGATCGAAGCAGGCGAAATCGACGATGTACGGACCGATCACCACCTGCCGACGAAACCTGACGCCCAGCTTCTTGCCCTTCAACTCGTTCCAGGCGGCGCGCTCGGAGACGGTCATCTCCCCTCGCATCTCTCGTGCGTGATACTGCAGATCCGGTGTCGTCCTGAACTTCATCTGCTCGATATGCCACTCGGCAAACCCGCACACAAGGGGGTCGCGTGCCGCGGCTGCAGAACCGATGTGGTTGCGTCATGACCACAACTCCCCCCTGGCCGCCTGGCGCAAGCCTTCGGGGCTTCCTACCCCGGGCGCCGACGCCCCCCTCGCTGCCTGGCGGCAGCGTGTCCCCCCCAGAGAGGGGACACACAATGCCCCCCAAACGACGGACTCGTTGTTCGTTCCCCCTCAGGGGGAACAGGCTTGCGCCAGCAAGCCAAGGGGGGTTCGAACCCGGAGGGCTCGCGGCGCATCACAACGCCCCTCTGACCGCCCGATCACCCAGGCCATCAATCGATCGTCTCCGACATCGACACAGACCCGGGATGCTGGCTGCGGGCCGTGCAACCCGACGGCGGACATGCCATCAGGGGGGTTCAAGGGGATCGTCCCCCAGACCAACACAGACCCGGGATACTGGCTGCGGGCCGTGCAACCCGACGGCGGACATGCCATCAGGGGGGTTCAAGGGGATCGTCCCCCAGACCAACACAGACCCGGGATACTGGCTGCGGGCCGTGCAACCCGACGGCGGACATGCCATCAGGGGGGTTCAAGGGGATCGTCCCCCAGACCAACACAGACCCGGGATACTGGCTGCGGGCCGTGCAACCCGACGGCGGACATGCCATCAGGGGGGTTCAAGGGGATCGTCCCCCAGACCAACACAGACCCGGGATACTGGCTGCGGGCCGTGCAACCCGACGGCGGACATGCCATCAGGGGGGTTCAAGGGGATCGTCCCCCAGACCAACACAGACCCGGGATACTGGCTGCGGGCCGTGCAACCCGACGGCGGACATGCCATCAGGGGGGTTCAAGGGGATCGTCCCCCAGACCAACACAGACCCGGGATACTGGCTGCGGGCCGTGCAACCCGACGGCGGACATGCCATCAGGGGGGTTCAAGGGGATCGTCCCCCAGACCAACACAGACCCGGGATGCTGGCTGCGGGCCGTGCAACCCGACGGCGGACATGCCATCAGGGGGGTTCAGGGGGATCGTCCCCCTGGTCGATACCGACTCAGCCGCCGGAGACGGCGAGTTCGGGGACCGGGTGGTTCCAGCCGCCCTCGAGATAGCGGTGTGGGAGTCTGACGGGGCGGGGGCCGTGGGTGTGGCCTCTCGCCATGCGTGAGGCGCCATCGTGGGGCTGGGCGTGGCGATCGAACGTCGCAGTGATGGCGGCCAACTCGTCGAGTGACTCCACTGTCGAGAGTCGGCGGCGGATCTCGGGGCCGACCGGATACCCCTTGAGGTACCACGACGTGTGCTTGCGGAAGCTGCGGATGCCCCGGTACTCGCCGAACCAGTCGATGAGGAGAGCAGCGTGGGTCTCCATCGTGTCGGCGACGTATCCGAGGTCTGGGATCGTGACGACCTCCTCACCGGCGAAGACCTTCGCCAGGTCACCGAACAGCCACGGCCGCCCGAGGCAACCGCGACCCACGATCACCCCGTCGCAGCCGGTCTCGTCGACCATCCTGATGGCATCGCTCGCCTCCCAGATGTCGCCGTTGCCCAGCACCGGGACGTCGAGGGCATCCTTCAGCGTGGCGATCGCGTTCCAATCGGCATGACCGGAGTAGAGCTCTTCGGCGGTCCGGGCGTGCAGCCCGACCGCCGACACGCCCTCGTCCTGGGCGATCCGGCCGGTGTCCAGGTACGTGAGGTGCTCGTCGTCGATGCCCTTGCGGAACTTGACGGTGATCGGCACGTCACCGGCGTTGGCGACCGCGGCCCGAACGATGTCACGGTACAGATCGCGGTTGAACGGCAACGCCGCTCCCCCACCGTTGCGAGTCACCTTCGGTGCCGGGCACCCGAAGTTGAGGTCGACGTGATCCGCGCCACCCTCGGTGACCAGGTGTTCCACGGCCCGACCCACGTAGTGCGCGTCGGTCCCGTAGAGCTGGATCGAGCGCGGTGACTCGTCCTCGGGGAACGTCGCAAGCAGCCTCGTCTTCTCGTCTCCCTCGACCAGGGAGCGGGCACCGATCATCTCGCAGACATAGATCCCGGCCCCGAACTGCCGGCACAGCCGACGGAACGGCGCGTTCGTGACACCCGCCATCGGGGCGAGCACGACGGGCGGGTCGACCGACAATCGACCGATCTCGAGGGGTGCCGGGGGCATGCGGAAAGGGTAACCGCACCGCCGTCCGAGCCCCACTGCAGGCAGGCCAGGGTTGCTGGAGACGCCGCAGGATCACGACGAAGGGTGAGCGGCGGTCAGTCGGGGCTCGACTGCGCGAATCGCACGGTCGTCACGAGGCCCCCACCCACGCGAGGCGTGGCCGTCACCGAGGCCTGGTGGGTTTCGGCGATCGCCGCGACCACCGCCAGCCCGAGACCCACACCGCCGGTTCGGTCTCGTTCGATCCGCTCGAACGGGCGATACATGCGCTCGACTTCTGCGCCTTCGACCTCGTCACCGGTGTTCTCCACGGTCAAGATCGCGTGACCATCGACACTCCCCACCTCGACGACCACCTCTCCGCCTCCGACATTGTGGACGATGCCGTTGACGACGAGGTTCTGGATCAGCGAACGCAGCAACGAACGGTCGGCGACCACGACTGCGTCGCGGAGCGACAGGTCGAGCTGGATGCCGTGGGCGTCGGCCAGCATCACGGCGTCCGCCACTACCTCGCCGACCATCTCGGCGAGGTCGATCGGTTCGGGATTGAGGCTGCCGCTACGGGACCGGGTGATCGACATCAGCTGAGAGATGAGCCGCTCGCTCCGATCCACCTCCTTGAGCACGGTCCGTGCGAGGTCGAGCTCTTCCCGAGGTGCCTCACCCGCTTCGAGGAGGTTGTCCGCCTCCACACGCATCACACTGAGCGGGGTGCGGAGCTCGTGCGAGGCGTAAGCGGCGAAGTTGGCCTGGTTGGTGTAGCCCCGTTCGACACGATCCATCATCTCGTCGAACGTGTCGGCGAGTTCCTTGATCTCGTCCGACGGACCCTGCAGGCCGACCCGCTGCGACAGATCCGATTCGGTCAGGCTCCGGGCGGTCCTCGTGATCTCGGCGACCGGATCCAGTGCGCGCCGGGACATGATCCAGCCCACGACCGCAGCGATCACCGCCACGATTCCCAAAGCGATCAGGGACTGCACGAGGATCGAGTTGAGCAGATCCCGACGCAGCCGGCGTTCGAAACTGTCTGCTGCCTCTCGGATGGTTCGACCGTCCTCGAGGACGATGTCGCCGATCACCGGTGGGAGACCCTCGATGCCTTCGAAGCCGGGAAAGCCTGCGGGGTCGAGGCCGAACTCGTCGGCGAACGCCTGCCGGCCGCCCTGCGGGAGGTCTCGGATCTCGGCGTCGACCAGGAAATAGTTCAGGGCGACGAGGATCAGGCCGGCGACCAGGAACGATGCCCCGAACAGGATCGCCAGCCGCCGTCGAATGGAGGTTCTCGTGGTCATAGGAGCCGATACCCCACACCGGTCACGGTCTCGATCAACGGCGGGTCACCCAGCTTGCGCCGCAGCGTGACCATGGTGATTCGTGGGGCGTTGGTGAACGGGTCGGCATGCTCGTCCCACACCCGCTCGACGAGCTCCTCGGCGGACACGACTCTCGGATGCGATGACATGAGCGCTTCGAGCACGCCGAACTCCTTCTTGGTGAGGTGGAGGGCCCGTTCTCCCCGCGAAGCCCGGAACGCTCCCGGGTCCAGTTCGACGTCGGCGTACCTGAGCACCGGCTGGACCGCAGCGCCGGGTCTGCGGGCCAGCGCCCTGACCCTGGCCTCCAGCTCGGCCATGGCGAACGGCTTCGACAGGTAGTCGTCCGCCCCGATCGACAGCCCCTCGACGCGCTCGTCGAGCGATCCGGCGGCGGTGAGCATGATGATCCTCGGGGAGTCGTCTCGTGCGACGAGCGCGCGCGCCACTTCGTCCCCGTGCGTCCCGGGCAGGTCGCGATCCAGCACGACGACGTCGTAACTGGTGACCGACGTCTTGAAGAGCGCCTCGTCGCCGTCACCGACCACGTCGACGGCCAGGCCCTTGCGCCGGAGACCGCGCGCCACGCCATCTGCCAGCGCCTGATCATCCTCGACGACCAGGACCCTCATGTGATCGCCTCTCGTTCACTCGGCACGGAGCGCCTCCGTCGGGGAGAGTCGCGCTGCCCGCATGGCGGGATACATCCCGGCAACCGCTCCGATGAGGACCGCCGCGGCGAGACCGCCGGTCACGGCAACGGTCGGGATGATGATGCCCCACCCTTGCAGAGTCGCATAGCCGGCGGTGACGGCCGACCCCAGGAGCACTCCGGCGACACCGCCGATCAGTCCCAGCATGAGCGATTCGGTGAGGAACTGTCGCATGATGTGGCCTCTGGTGGCGCCGATCGCCCGCCGGAGCCCGATCTCACCCCGCCGTTCGATCACCGAGATGACCATGATGTTGGCGATCCCGATGCCGCCGACGAAGAGGGCGACTGCGCCGAGGCCGAGGAACAGGCTGGAGAAGGCATCCTCGGCGGCGGCCTGGGCGACGAGCACATCCGACGGCCGGCTCACTTCGACCTCCTCGGGGTTCTCGGGATCGACCGTTCTCGGAATGATGTCACGGGTCTCGTTGATGAAGCCGGGGTCGACCCGAAGGTAGACGGTCCCCGGCACGAGTTCCTGGTCGAGGAACCGCTCGGCGGCTTCGGTGCCGACGAGGACGGCCCGGTCGAGATCGGCGGCGAGCGGGAACGGGTCGAGAATGCCGATCACCTCGACCCAGGTCTCCCCCAGCCACACGGCGACACCGTTCTCGACATCTCCGATCCCGAGTCGCTCGGCAGCGACGGAGCCGAGCACGGCAGCGGGATACTCGAGAGCAGCACCGTCGAGGAACGCCCCGCTCGCCACGGAGCCCCCCAGGGTGTCGAGCAGGTCCGGTTCGGCCGCGACAACACTGATTCCACCTGTCTGACCCGAGGGGATGAAATCGGTTCGCAGCACGCTCGCGTTGACCGACGACACCGCCGACACCTGTCGGACGGTCCCGATCCGGCCGACCATGCCCACCGTGGTCTCGGGGAGCTCGGCGTTGCCGATCCCGAATCCGGTGCCTGCCTGGACGGTGAGGAGGTTGGTCCCGAGGGCGTCGAGCTCGGCGAGCAGATCGGACTTCGAAGACTCGCTCAGCCCGAGCACACCGACCAGCGATGCGATCCCGATGGCGATGCCGAGTGCCGAGAGAATCGTGCGCCCGCGGCGGGTGCCGAGACCGGACGAGCCTGTCCGCATCACGTCGACGAACCGAAAGCGGCTCGGTTCGACCGGGGTCGACGGGACTGCCGGGGCGACCATCAGATCGTCACCACACCGGTGTCCTCGGTGACCCGGCCGTCCAGGAGTCGAACCTGACGCGGGAGCCCCTCGGCGATGTCCGTGTCGTGGGTGATGACGGCGATCGTGCTGCCCTCGGCGTGAAGCGACTCGAGGAGCTCCATGACGGCCCCGCTCGAGACCGAATCGAGGTTGCCCGTCGGCTCGTCGGCGAGGATGAACGCCGGCGAGTGGATCAACGCCCGGGCGATCGCCACACGCTGACGCTCCCCGCCGGACAGCTGGCTCGGGACATGGGTCGTTCGTTGAGCGAGCCCGACCCTGGCGAGGGCATCGAAGGCGAGCTCTCGCCGAACCGCCTGGTCGACTCCGAGGTAGAGCAGGCCGTTGGCCACGTTGTCGAGGGCGGTGACGCCGGGAAGGAGAAAGAACCGCTGGAAGACGAATCCGATCTTGCGTCCGCGCAACGCCGAGAGCTTCTTGTCGTCGAGTCGGCCGGTGTCGACCCCGTCGACGAGCACCTGCCCGGATGTGGGTCGGTCGAGCGTGCCCATGACATGGAGCATCGTCGATTTCCCGCTCCCCGAAGGCCCGACCACGGCGACCATCTCTCCGCTCCGGATCGCGACCGACACGTCGTCGAGTGCCTTCACCGGTGGGGTGCCCCCGTAGGCTTTGGTGACGTTCCGGAGCTCGAGCGCCGGGGCCTCGCCGCTCATCGCGGAACCACCACTTCGAGCCCCTCGCTGATCCCGTCGCCTTTGATCTCGACGAAACCGTCAGCGAACATGCCCGTCTCCACGCCGATGAGGCGCGTGCCGTCGCCTTCCGGCACTTCGATCGCGTACCCGCCCTCGACCAGGGCGAGCAGTGCACTGACGGGAACCGACAGTGCATTCTCGGCCAGTTCGGCCGTCACCTCGACATCGACGGATGCGCCGATCCAGACCTCGTCGATCGGCTCGTCCGGGCGGATCTCGACCTCGACGTATGCATCGGTGCCGTCGAGCCCACCGCCGAGCGGCACGTTGCCGATGTCGACGACCACCGCAGACAGGCGGGTCCCATCCGGCAGCTCGATGGTGACGGTCGAATCGAGGTCGAGCAGCGACCGGTCGGACAGCGGAAGCTCGGCGACGATCCGCTGAGTCGTGAGGAGTTCGTCGCCGCTTCTGGTGGGCGTGAGGCTGAGCAGGGGCAGGCCGGGGTTGATGTTCGAGCCGAGCGAGGCGAGCTGATCCTCCACGAGGCTCGGTCCGGAGACGAACACCACGGACCCGAGCGGAACATCATCGGTGGGTTCGATGCCGAGCGATTCCTGCCAGGCGGCGACTGCGGCGGCGGTGGCGTCGTCGAAGACGCCATCGGTGACCACGGTTCCTCCGACGTCGAACCCGAGCTCGACGAGGTTCGCCTCCAGCTGTTCGATGTCGGGCCCCGGGGTGGAGCTTGCGCTCATCGTGCGCCATGCCGGTGCTGTGCCATACATGAGCACGGCCGGTCGCGGCCCGACCGCCAGCTGCTCTGCCGCCTGGATCTGCTGGGTGGCGAGATTGGCCTGGGCGGACTCGAGCGCCGCATACGCCGAGTTGCGCGCTGCGGCATCGGCGCCCGCCGACAGGTCGGCAAGGCGCGCCTGGGCGGTGGCGAGATCTGCCCGCGCAAGCGCGATTCGACTCTCATCGGGCCCCCCGACGAGGTCTTCATACGCCTCGACGGCCTGGCTGAGGTTGAGTCTGAGCCGGGCGATGTCGTCTTCGGTGGCGCCGCCCTCGGCGTCTGCGAGATTCGCCTGAGCGACATCGAGGCCGTTCTGGGCGCTGGACAGGTTCGTCAGCGCGTTGTCGTATGACGCGTTCGCCGTGATGAACGACTGAGTCAGCTGGGCCGATGGGGCATCCCCATTGCCGAGATAGTCGTCGATGGCGGATGTCAATTCGTCGATAGCGGCGCCGCTGAGCGGCAGATCTCCGGAGTCGCAGGCGTCGACCGGTAGCGGGTCGAGCGCGCAGTAGGCGCTCTGGGCGGTCAACGCGGAGATGAAGGCCGTGTCGACGGCGTTCTGAGCCGATTCGACACTCGCCTCCGCCTGATCGACCTGCTGGCGGAGCGGCCGCAGATCAGCTTCGTCGGCACCGTCGAGGGCATCGTTCAGCGCAGTTCTGGCGTCCTCCACTGCGATGCCGGCCTGAGTCACGGCATTCTCCGACGGGGGCTCGAGCAGGTCGTCGAGTGACGTCTGCGCTGCGAGGACCGCTGCTTCGGCGCTGGCGATCTCGGACCCAGAGGCACCATCGAGCACGCTCGACAGGGTGTTCTGAGCACTGGCGACCTGGGATTCGGCCGCCTGCACAGACTGGGCGATCTGGGCTCGTTCCAACTCGGTCAGTTCGTCAGAGACGACCGCAACGACGTCTCCTCGTTCGAGCACGGTGCCTTCGGCGGCGAGGAACGTGAGCGAACCGACCGTCGACGCGTCGAACCTGATGCCCTCGGCGAACTCGAGGGTTCCGTCCAGCTGCTCGAATTCGGCGAGGTCACGGCGCTGAACGAGCGTGGTCGTCAGTTCCACCGACTCGGAGTCGACTTCTTCCGCCGGTTCACGGTTGAGCGCCACGAACGCCGCCACCGCCACTGCGATGACGACGACGGCGGCAATGCCCAGGCGTTGCCGGCGCTGGCGATCCGCCTCGCTTTGGAGCGTCGCCAGCTCTGCTCTCCGTTCGGCCAGTGGATCCGGCGAGGGCAGCTGGACAGCTGCCGGGTGTTCCTCCTGTGTCATCCGCCATTCCCTGGTCCCGCGCCCGGCCCACCTCCGGGTCCGGCGAGGTCGAGTTTCTCGGCGCAGGACTCGATGATCCCGATCACTTTCGGATCGGTCAGGTCGACGTTGTCCCCGAACAGCGATGCGATTCCGCGCGGTGGGCCGTCTCCCTGGTTGCCGCCGAAGCTCTCGAGGATGTTTGGGTCGTCGGCATCGAGCCCGTTGTCTCGGAGGCATTCGGCGAGCAGGAGGAGATCGTCCTGGAGTTCGGTGATGTCGAAGTCCTGGCCGCCCGGACCCAGCGCAACCCCCTCCAGCAACGGAAAGCAGGTCTCGAACGCTTCGGTCAGCTCCGGTGACGGGCCGGTTCCGTCACCGGCGCCTGCCGGTGGGATGAATTCGATCGACCCGTCGGCATTGATGATCGGATCCTGGAAATCGGGCACGCCGTTCTCGCGCATGCAGTCGGAGAACTCCAGCAGGGCTTCTTCGTCGCTCTGCTCTGCGGGGGCGGCGGTGGTCTCGGTCGCTGCAGTGTCGTCGGTGAGCGTGGCGAGCCCCGACCCGGTGTCCTCGGTCTCGCTGCCACCGCAGGCGGCGACGACGAGGGTCACTGCAACGGCGATCGAAAGCGTTCGGCGGTTCCTATTCGTCAGCATCATCGAACCAACGTACGAGAGCGCGGCTGTTACCAGCATCAAGACCAGATATGGCCGACATATGGCGGGAGGGTCACACCAACGCGATGTGGAGGTGCTTCGGCCCGTGCACGCCGAGGGTGACGATCGATTCGATGTCTGCCGTCTTCGATGGCCCAGTGATGAAGACGACGTTCGAGCCTTCGGACATTGGCGCAGACGGGTCTGCCGCCCAGTGTGAGGCCGATCGGAAGACCCGGTCCTTGCGGAGGACGGCGATGTGGACGAGTGGCACCAGCGAAGCCATCCGGGGCTGTCCGGGCCCGGATCTGACCACGATCGTGCCGGTCTCGGCGAAGGCGGCCTCGGCACCGGTGATCCCGAGCTGGCAGTCCATGTATCCGGCGTTGTGCTCGGTTCGCCCTTCGGGGCCACGGGGTGTCTCCGTGACGATTCGTCGGAGCCCGTCGGGGAGCCGGTCGAGTCCTTCGATGCGATCGGCGTCCCAGCTGATGTAGTTCTCGATGTCGTATCGGTCGATGACCTCTGCGATGACGTCGTCGACCGGATCGGTGTGGATCTCGGCGGCCATCTTCTCGGCCATCTCGACGAACCGGCCGACAAGATCGACTTCGGGGAGGTCCGGAACCCACTGCCCGGGGTCCTCGGCGGGGTGGTCGGGCAGGATCGCCGCCGCCTGGGCGGTCGCGACCCGCGCGAGGAACTCGGACCGTTCCATCAGGCCCGATGCTCCTTCCACCACGAGTGGAACGACTGTGTCGCCGGGGCCGGCAGGTCACGCGTGCTCGTCCAGTTGCCGGCGTGGAACGGGAGCCGCGTCACCCAATCTCCCGATGCCTTGCCGAACACGCCCCCGGCTGCCAGGAATCCGCGCCACAGCACCGGGTTCGTGGCGATTCGGCGGTAGGCGGCCATGCCCGGCTTCAACCAGGCGAACTCGCCGCCGCGCCGGTTCATGGCTTCGGCTCGCTGTTCGAGCAACAGGCTCGGGATGTCGATGCGGATGGGGCACGCGTCCTTGCAGGCGCCGCACAGCGACGACGCGAACGGAAGATCGCCCCATTCGTCGTGACCGAACAATGCCGGTGTGAGAACGGCACCGATCGGGCCGGGATAGACACCGCCGTAGGCGTGCCCGCCGGCCTCGCGGAACACCGGGCACACGTTGAGGCACGCGCCGCAGCGGATGCAGGCGAGGATCTCCGCCGAGGAGGAGGCGAGGGCTCGACTCCGGCCGTTGTCGAGGATGACGACGTGCAGCTCGTCCGGACCGTCCTGTTCGTCCGGCGCCCGTGGCCCGGTCATCATGTTGGTGTAGACGGTGAGCGCCTGGCCGGTCCCCGATCGGGCCAGGACTTCGAGCATGACGGTCAGGTCGCCGGCGTTCGGCACGAGCCGCTCCATGCCCATGATCGCCACATGGATACGCGGCGCCGTGGTGGTGAGGCGGGCGTTCCCCTCGTTGGTGACGGTGCAGATGGTTCCGGTGTCGGCGACCCCGAAGTTGACGCCGGAGATCCCCATGTCGGCGCCGAGAAAGATCGATCGGAGGTGCTGCCGTGCAGCGGCGTTGAGTGCGACCGGATCGTCGCTGTACTCCATGCCGAGCACGTCGGCGAACAGCTCGGCGACCTCGTAGCGGTTCTTGTGCATCACCGGTGAGATGATGTGCACCGGCCGATCCCCCGAGATCTGGACGATGAACTCCCCGAGATCGGTCTCGACGACGTCGAGACCGTTCGACTCGAGATGATGGTTGAGCTCGATCTCCTCGGTGACCATCGACTTCGACTTCACGATCGAGCGCACGCCTCGATCGGCCGCCAGCTGGGAAACGTAGCGGTTGGCCTCGTCGGCGTCGCCGGCGAAGTAGACGTGCCCGCCGGCTCGCTCCACCGCATCGGCGAACTGGGCGAGGTACTCGCTCGAGATTCGCCAGCGTCTGGAGCCGGATCTCCCGAGCCCGATCGCGCATAGCCTCCATCGGCGGGTAGGCGGCAGAGGCGGTGAGTCGGTCAGCGGTCTTCCGTCGAGTGGCCTTGCCGATGTTGACCACCTTCTGGGTGCCGAGCTCTCTGGTCGACCGCTCGCGAAACGTGACCGGCGTCATGTCTCGTCGACCAGCAGTTCGACCACGTGGCGGGTTTCGACGTTCGCCCCCTGGCGATGCAGGCCACCGCCGATGTGCATGAGACAGCTGATGTCGCCGCCCACGACGGTGTCGGCGCCCGAGGCGATGATGTTGTCGATCTTGGTCTGCAGGATGGCCGACGAGACCTCCGGAAGCTCGATCGAGAAGAGACCGCCGAACCCACAGCACTCGTCGGCGCCTGGCAACTCGCATCGCTCGATGCCGTCGACGCCGTCGACGAGTGATTCGATCTCGGTGTCGATGCCGAGCCCCCGGAGTCCGTGGCACGACTTGTGGATGGTCACCGTCCCGGATCCCTGCGCCTGGACTTCGATCCCGAGGTCGTCGGTGAGGAATTGTGTGAGCTCGCGAACGCGATTGGCCACTCGTTTGGCTGCGGCAGCCTCGGGCCCCGACGACAGCAGCTCGGGATAGCGGTGGATCATCATCTCGGCACACGATCCCGACGGGACGACGATCGGGCCATCCGTCTCATCGAGTACGGCAACCGTGTGAGCCGCCATCGCGCGGGCGTCGTCACGAACCCCGGCGTTGAGGGCGGGCTGCCCACAGCAGGTCTGGTCGACCGGGAACTCCACGGTCTGCCCGTTGGACTCGAGCACCGCGACGGTCGCCCTGCCGACCTGCGGCGCGAAACCATCCACCAGACACGTGACGAACAGCTGCACCACCATGCCGGCCAGACTACCGACCAGCCGTGGCAGACTCCTAAGCCATGGATGCCGAGACCTTCCGGTCGGCGGTCGACCGCCTCGCCTCGTCCGACGTTCACCTCGGACGCATCGTCGACGATCACGGGCTCCCGCAACGCTTCGTCCGGCCGGCGTCGTTTCAGACGTTGATCCTGCTGATCCTCGAACAGCAGGTCTCCCTCGACTCGGCCAGAGCCGCCTACGACCGGCTCGACGGGCTGATTTCAGGTGTCGGGCCCGCCGATCTGGCCGATCTCTCGGACGAACAACTCCGTGACGTCGGATTCAGCAGGCAGAAGACCCGGTACGCCCGCGAACTGGCGGCCCGAGTGCTCGACGGGCGTCTCGATCCGGCGGCGCTCGCCACCCTGGAGGACGACGAGGTTCGCACGGCCCTGACCGAGGTGCCCGGGATCGGCTCCTGGACCGCCGACGTGTTCCTCATGTCGAGCCTGGGGCGGTCCGACATCTGGCCGATCGGCGATCGCGCGCTCCAGGTGGCCACGGCCGAGGCACTTGGATTGGATGCCGTCCCCGGTCCGGTCGTCCTGGGAGAGATCGGCGAACGATGGCGCCCGCTCCGCACCATCGCGGCCCAGATCCTCTGGCACGGCTACCTGTCGTCTCGAAATCGATCCGCCCCGGGTGCGACATGACCGAGCTCGACCATCTGGTCCTTCCCGTCGCCGAGCTGGACGCGGCCGCCGGTGCGCTCGCCGACCTCGGATTCGTCGTCACCCCCGAGGCAGCGCACCCGTTCGGCACCGCCAACCGGCTCGTCGTGTTCGAACGCGTCTACATCGAACTGGTCACCGTCGTCGATCCAACTCGAATCCCAGCAGTCGGTTTCGCGAGACGGGTCGCCGACCACCTCGCAGGCGGAGCGGAGCGGGTTCAGCCACTTCGCCTGTCGGGCGACATCGGTCGTCGACGCCGGATCCGAGGTCAGGGATGCAGGACTCGATGCGGGCGAACCGACGTGGTTCAGCCGGCCGGCGCCCCGAACCGATGGATCGGAGCTGACCGCCGGCTTCACCCTGCTGCCGATCACGGGGCACCCGCAACAGTTCTTCTGTGTTCATCACACCCCGGAGGCCGTCTGGTTCCGACCTCATCTGCGGCACCCGAACGGAGTCAGGCGGATCGTTCGGGTCGAATTCGGGCCTGACGCCGGCGATACCGATCCTCGGTGTTGCCGACGGGTCCGACCGGATCGAGTTCGACGTCGGTCTGAAGCCGATCGACATCTCAGGTGTCAGATTCGGCTGATCGGGTAACAGCCCGTCGACCATCCCACAGTGCAATCAGAGGAGAGAACATGCGCACAATGATCATCTCGGTCGTCGCGGTCCTGTCGATGGCGGCGGCGTCCTTCCCGTCGATCATCGCACTGCCCGCCGGGAATTCCCCCAACGGATTGGCGCCAGAAGGCATCGTCAGTGGCGACGGCAACACCTTCTACACCGGCTCGCTGACCACTGGTCAGATCGTCGTCGGCGACTACCGGACCGGCGAGACGAGCTACCTGGTCACCGAACCAGCAATCGTTCCCTCGGTTGGCCTGGCGTACGACAACGCCACCAAGTTCGTCTGGGCCGCCGGCGGTCCGTCAGGGAGTGCAGCCGCCTACGACAGCCGGACCGGTGAGACGGTCAACACGTACGACTTCGGGCTCGGATTCGTCAACGACGCCATCGTGGCGGGCGACTCGGTCTACTTCACGAACTCGTTCGCTCCAGTGCTCTATCGCGTGAGCGCCGACGGATCCGACGGTGTCGAGGTGATCTCGCTCAGCGGGCCTGCAGCAGCCTTCGTGCCGGGCTTCAACACGAACGGCATCGAGGCCACCGCCGACGGCGGGACCCTCATCATCGTCAACTCGTCGAAGGGAGAGCTGTACACGGTCGATCCCGAGACCGGTGAGAGTGCGCTGATCGATCTCGGTGGCGACACCGTTGTCTCCGGTGACGGGATCCTGCTCGAAGGCAGGACGCTGTACGTGATGCAGAACAGGCTGAACCAGATCGCCAAGATCAAGCTGTCCGGCACGCTCACGTCGGGCACGATCGTCGACACGATCACCGATCCTGCATTCAACATCCCGACGACGATCGCGGCCAAGGGCAGCCAGATCGCTGCCGTGAACGCCGTCGACTTCGGCGGATCACCCTTTGACGACTACACGGTCGTGCTCGTCGACAAGAACTGAGCGTCTTCACCAACACCGATACGTACGATGGCCGGGCCGAGAGCCCGGCCATCGATCATCGTTGGCGACGCTCGGTGAGCGACTTCACCGCCTCCAGCATCTCGTCCATTTCGGCGACGTACGCCTTCGAGTCCTCCTTGATCACCTCGCCGAGGTCCTTGTGTCGCAGACCCATGGCCAGCGCGGCGAAACGGGCACCCCTGAGGTAGTGGAACAGACCTTCGAACGGCATCGCCCTCTCCCCCGGCTCGACGGGACCGAGGTCTGGCGGCGGCTGGGTTGCAGATGGCAGACCGAGTTGTCTGACGTGCTCGAGGACCTCGTCGTTGGGGAGCCGGTCGGCGAAGTCCCGCGACACGAACCGCCAGTGTTCAGATCCCTCGGTTCCGACCAGGATCATCGCCGGTCTGGCGAGCCGGCGGACATCGTTCGGGTCGGCGACACCCATCGGCTCGATCATCAGGCTGCGGTCTGGGTCGGACAGCAACGGGAACGGAAGGAGGAGCTTCTCGACCATGGCGGCGTTCTGGGCGGGCGAATCGATGCTCACCCCGAACAGCCGTGCGCCGGCCGCGAGGAACTCGTCGTGTCGTGATGCCAGGCTGACCAGCTGGCCGTTGCAGTACGGTCACCAGTCGCCGCGTAGGAAGACCAGCAGCGCCGCGCCGTCGAGTTGCTCGGAGAGCCTCCATGGTCTGCCGGCCTGGTCGATGAGGGTTGCGTCGTTCGCCATGCCGGCACCCTACCGGCCCATTCCCGATCAGACTCCGGACACGCCCGCCGAGGGCCGCACCCGGAATGCCGGGCCGCCGGTTGCCTGTTCGGAGGCCTCGATCACCGCGTCGATGCGGTCGAGTGCGCAGATGCCGATGGCATAGCCGCCGAATCCTGCGCCGGTGAGCCGAGCCCCGTAGGCGCCCGCCTGGTTCATCGCCCCGGTGAGCCGGTCGAGCGCAGGCGACGTCGCACCGAAGTGCCCGAGTGACTCGTGGGAGGCATCCAACAGCCGGCCGAGTTCGATGTAGTCCTCGGCCATGAGCGCCGCCTCGGCTTCGTCGACCCGCTTCGCCTCCGACAGCACATGGGCGGCGACGTTCTGGATCGGAAGCTCGACGTCCGGATCGAACTCGGTCGCCGTGAGCCTGACCATCCGGCCCACGTCGACGCCGAGGCGCTCTGCAACCGAGGCCGCGCTCGCCTCGGTCGGGAGCGTCTCGACCAGGTTCGACGAACGGACCTTCGACAGCACCGGCGGGCTTCCGGGGTCGACGCCCTCCTCCGCGGCCAACAGCATCGCGGCGGCACGGCAGGCCACCACCCGGGAGTTGTAGGCGTGGTTGGCGTCGCCGCCTTTCGGCGCCGCCCGTCCGGAATAGGCGGCCACGATTCCGAGATCCTCGGAGATGGGGACGTGCCTGGTCCCGAACGGGTCGAAGTCGATCCGGAGCGCATGCCCCTCGGTCGCCAACGAGATGACGGTCTGGTCCATAGCCCCGCTCTCCACACCGATCGAGCGCTCTGCGGCGAGCGCGAGTTCCGGCAGTTCCTCTCGTTGCGGGGGGTCACCTGCGAAGGTCCCGAGTGCCATCAACACGCCGACCGTGAAGGCAGACGACGACGACAGACCACCGGTTGCGGGGAGGTCGGCATCGATGAGGACTCGTGCGCCGCCGACGAATCCGACAACGTCGACGGCGGCGGCGAAGTACCGGTGCCATCCGGTGAGCTCGGATCGGTCCCCCCCGAGTTCGATCGTCACGGGGTCGGGGTGGGTGAGCGAATCCACTTCGATGCCGTCCGGTCCTTCGCAGACTGCGATGTAGACGGCCTGGTCGATGGCGAAGGGCATGACGGGGAGCAGCGAGTAGTCGGTGTGCTCCCCGATCAGGTTCACTCGTCCGGGCGAACGGATCACGACACTCGGCGACGAGTCGTGCCGTTGTTCGACGGCGTCGATGACCCGGGTCAACGCATCCATGCGGCCATCGTATCGGCCAGCAGCGGCCCGGCGTCCTCTTGGAGGAAGTGGCCGGCGTGCTCGATCGTCGTGTGCGGCTGACCGGACGCGCCGGGCACCTTCGACTGGAACACGCGCTCTCCCCCGGCAGTGATCGGGTCGCTGTCGGAGAACAACGTCAGCGTGGGCCGCTCCCATCGGGACAGAACCGCCCACGCCGCCTGGTTCGGCTCCGACGAGGGATCGTCCGGCGAGGTCGGGACCAGCGAAGGCATCACCCGCGGACCCGCCCGATACGAATCGTCCGGGAACGGAGCGTTGTAGGCGGCGACCTCTTCGTCGCTCAACGTCCGCAGCGTCGCCCCCTGCACGATGCGCCCGCAGTCGAAGTCTGGTGTCGTGCGCACGAACTCGCGCCATGCGAAGAAGGCTTCCGGCATCCGCTGGTGTCCGGTCGGGAGCCCGGTGTTGGCGACGACGAGCCGGGCGAAGCGATCCGGTTGAGATGCGAGCAGGCGAAGTCCGATGAGCCCGCCCCAGTCCTGTGCGAACATCGTGACGCCGTCGAGATCGACCGCGTCGAGCCAGCGCGACATCCACGAAACGTGCCGCTCGTAGGTGTGGTCGCTCATCTCACGGGGCTTCGCAGACCGGCCGAAGCCGATCAGATCGGGAGCCACGATCCGGAAGCCGTGCTCGACCAACGGCCCGATCATCGACCGATAGAGGAACGACCAGGTGGGCTGACCGTGCATGAGCAGCACCGTCGGCCCTTCGCCGGCTTCGACGTGGTGCACTTCCAGGCCGTCACCGATGTCGGTGGAGGCGCTCTCGTATCCGAAGTCGGGGAGGGCGTCGAAGTGCGCAAGCGGGGTGGTGAGGATCTCCATCAGTCGACCCTATGCCGGAAGGTCAGCGTATGGTTGCCCCAGAGCGGGTGTACAGCGACGGCTCCGCACCGTCGGCTTGCGAGACACATTGGGAGGGACTCCATGAATGCCAGGACCTCGATAGCGATGCTCATGGCGATCGCCGTCAGCATCGCGGCCTGTGGTGGCGACGACGCCGCCACGACCACCACGGTTGGTGGCGACGCGGCAGATGTGACACAGGCCACGGAAGCCGAGACCACGACGACAACCGAAGCGCCCACGACGACCACGACCGAGGCTCCGACGACCACCGAGGCGGCGGTCTCGGCGGATTGCCTGGTCGGGACCTGGGAACTCGACTCGGAGGCCTTCATCGAGCAGATCTTCGCTGCAGCCGACGAGACCGGCTTCGAAGATCTCGGCGAAGTGACGGTCTCGCACGGCGGCGGCTCGTTCATCGTGACGATGAACGACGACGGCTCCTATGTCGGTGAGCGCGACGACTGGCAGATCCGTCTCAGCGCCGACGAGGGAACCTTCGTGACGACGCTGAACGGCGAGGAAGCCGGCACCTGGTCGACGGAAGGCAACCAGCTGACCGTCACGTCGGAGTCGTCGACCCTCCAGGTGAGCTTCGCAGCCGAGGTCGATGGCGTGCTTCAAGAACTCCCGTTCGGCGGCCCCGAGACGGTGGCGTCACGCGAGCTCGGCGGCACGGGGCCGTTCACCTGCGACGACGACACACTCGGAGTGACGTTCGAAGGCGGCGCCTCGACGTTCAGCCGACGCTGATCATTCGCCGATGTCCTCGTTCCAGAGGACGGATTTGGCGGCGATGAAGGCCTCCATCATCTCGGTGCATTCGGGGTCGTCGACGACGTCGAGGCGCACACCCCGGGACGCCGAATAGTCCTCAGGGCCCCGGAAGGTGCGATTCTCTCCGATCACCACTCGCGGGATCCGATACAGCAGCACCGCCCCCGTGCACATGTCGCATGGTGAGAGCGTCGAGAACAACACCGAGCGCCGATAGTCGGTGGCTCTGAGCCGCCCGGCGTTCTCGAGCGCGTCCATCTCGGCATGAAGCACGACGCTGCCGCGTTGGATCCTGCGGTTGTGTCCGCGGCCGACGACTTCGCCGTCGATGACGAGCACCGAGCCGATCGGGATTCCACCTTCCTCGAGACCGAGCCTGGCTTCGGCGATCGCCTCGGACAGAAACCGCCGATCGATCGGCTCGAGATCACTCACCCCGAAGCGGCCTCATCTGGAGCGTTGCGCCTGAAGAGCCCGGAAATCCGCTGTTTGACGGCGTCCCGGCGTGCCGCTCCCGAGGCCGGATCGAAGAAGTAGGCCACCGCCGCCCCCAGAGCGAACATCCCGATGAGCGTCCGCTTCTTCGGCTTGGCAGGAACCGTGGCGACGACCGGCAGTGCGGCTGCGATCCGCTCGGGAAGCGCCGAGGACCAGTCCCGGACCACGTGAAGCGATTCTGTGGCGACCTCGCGGGCTTGGCCCACCGGATCGTTGTCGGCGAGCCAAGTCCCGATTCGATCGGCGATCTCGGCTGCTTCGGAGGCGATCATCTCACCGACATCGGTGAGTCGCTCGCCGGTTCTGACGCCCGCCTCGGTGATCTGGTGTGCTGCTTGCTGCGCCCTGGCGTTCATTGCCGACCTCCGTCGATCGATGTCCTATCCGATGATGGTCCGCCTCGCTCATCTGTGCGAACCCAGGGTTGCTCGTGACAATTGATGTCGATCTCAGGTCAAGGTTCGCCGCGCAAGCCGCCCCCGAACTCAGAGAGCCGGGTCGGCCAGGCGGAGCCCGTCGACCAGTTCGAACAGCGAATCCGTTCCCAGGTGCAACCAGACCGAAACGACCACGCCGAGGTCGGGGATGTGGATGTCGATGCGCGGCGCACCAGGTACGAGGTCGTCTGATCCTGTTGCCCGGAACAACAGCCGGTCGAGGGGGACACCTGGATCACCCACCCTCGGGAGGACGAAACCGACACTGCCGTCCTCCCATCGAACATCGGGGTCACCTTCAGGGGTCCGAGTTCCATTCGATTCCGGAACGGAGCGTCAGTATGTCTTGATCGACTGGATCAGCCTGCTCGCAACCGTGTCGAGGATCTTGACCGCGACCTTCGGATACTCATCCATGATCAGCGCCAGCTGCGCTCGTTCGATGCGAAGGGCGGGAACGAACGTGTCTGCTCGAACACCGGCATTCCGCGGCATCTTGGTGATCAGGCTCATCTCTCCGACCACGTCACCGGAGGAGAGTTCGGCGACCTTGCGTCGCGACCTTCGGACCGTGGCTCGGCCCTCGATGATCACGTAGGCGGCATCCCCGATATCGCCCACGTGGACGATGTGATCACCGGGGAGGAACTCGACTTCACTCACCAGTCGGGCGAGGCCGGTGAGCTCCTTCTTCGTGAGACCTGCGAACAGCGGCACGCCGGCGAGCAGATCGATCTTCTCCGACTGACGCTTCAGGACTGGCACATCCGCACCTCATTCGACGACACCGAGACGCTACCGAGACCGTCGACGCGGCGCTTCGCAAACGGGCACACAGATGAGACGGCCCACCTAACGTGTCTCCCATGAAGACCTTCTACCGATTGGTCGGCCTGGTGGTGCTGGGCGCCGTGGCGTTCGTGGCGCTCGGCCCGCTGCTGCCCCCGGGCAATCCGATCGGCGATTCAGCCGACGCGTTCCTCGATGCCATGTCGGCCTTCTGGGGTCAACCCATCACCTCGATCGGCCCTTGAGCAACCCGGGTCTACCCCTCCATCTCGGCGGTCCCGATGGCGTCCCAGACATCCTCGCCGCAGATCGATCGGACCACGCCGTATGGGTAGGGAGGCAGCCCCGGCGCCGAGAGGGCGGTGAGGCCGGTCATCTCCTCGGTGGAGAGGGTCACGTCTGCCGAAGCCAGGTTGTCATCGAGCTGGCCGACCGTTCTGGCCCCCAGGATCACCGACGCAACGCCGGGCCGTTGCCGAACCCAGGCGAGCGCGACCTGCGCCAGGGTGATGCCCCGACGAACGGCGATACGCTCCATCAGCGTGAGAATGCTCCAGGTGCGATCCGTGTTGCGGGCGTCATACGCCTCGACGCCGCGATTCGGGTCTTCGCCGAGGCGGGTCTCTCCCGTCGGCCGGGTGTCGCGGGAGTACTTGCCTGTGAGCCACCCCCCGCCGAGTGGCGACCACGGGAGAATCCCGATCTCCTCCTCGAGACACATCGGCATCACTTCCAACTCGATGCCGCGATCCAGCAGGTTGTATTGCGGCTGGAGTGTCACCGGGCGCGCCCACCCGTGCATCTCGCATCGGTCGACGATCCGCTGCATCTGCCAGCCGGTGACATTCGACCAGCCGACGTGAGCCACGGTCCCCTGGCTCACGAATTCGTCGAGCGTCGCAAGCGTCTCGTCGAGTGGGGTGTTGGGGTCCCAGCCGTGCACCTGATACAGATCGACGTCCTCGGTTCCCAGACGCCGCAGGCTGGCGTGGAGCGCACGTCGGAGGTGCAGTCGCCCGGCACCGCGATCGAGCGGCTCACCACTCATCGGAAAGCGGGCCTTGGTGGCGAGTACGACTCGATCGCGTTTCCCCGATCGAACGAACCATCGGCCGATGATCTCTTCGGACACGCCCCGCGAGTACACGTCGGCGGTGTCGATGAAGGTGCCGCCCGCCTCGACGAACCGGTCCAGCTGGGCGTGAGCGTCGGGTTCGTCGGTCTCCGCACCGAAGGTCATCGTGCCGAGGCCGAGGACGCTGACCGGTGTTCCACTGTTGCCGAGATATCGATGTTCCATACCACCGAACCTACCGGTGGCCACCAGACACCGGGCATATGGCTCGAGGAGGTCGGTCGGCGCGACTTGAAGTCCGCTACGTTCGGCCAATGCACATCCGGACCGCAACCCGCGACGATGCAGGGCGCATCGCCGAGATCTATGCACCATATGTCACCGACTCGGCGATCTCGTTCGAAGAGACACCTCCCGACGCGGAGGAGATCGCCCGGCGGGTGGAGGCTGCCCATGTCTGGCTGGTCGACGAGACCGACGGAGAGATCCGCGGGTATGCCTACGGAACGCCGTGGCGTTCGAGACACGCCTACCGCTACACCGCGGAGACCACCGTCTACGTCGCCGCCGAACACCACGGCCGAGGGGTTGGTCGACGTCTCTACGAGGAGCTCCTCGATCAACTCGCCACCCTCGGATTCGTCACCGCCGTGGCAGGGATCACGCTGCCGAACGACAAGAGCGTGGAGTTCCACCGTGCGCTCGGGTTCTCCTACGTCGGCACGTTCCCCAAGGTCGGCTACAAGTTCGACACCTGGTACGACACCGGCTGGATGTCCCGCGAGCTGTGAGGGGACGATCCCCTCGATGGAGCGCGAAAAATCCAGGCCTGTTGGGTTTTCGCGTTGGTCGACGGGTCGATACCTTCCCGCTCGCATCTTCGGATGACTTCCCCAACTAAGGCCGTCACCCGGCCGCGTGGTTTTTCTCGCGCTCTGGGCGAGGTCGCGAAAAACGACCTCATCTGGGCCGAAGAAACCATTGACTGAGTGACACCTGTGTAATTACAGTCGTGTGTCCCACCCCAATATGTGGTGTCCGATACGCAGAGGACCACAACATGTAGTGGTTGGGACACGAATACAGCGCCCTGGCCGGGGAATCTCCCGCCCAGGGTCAGTTGTCAGCGGAAGCCAGAGAGAAGAGGGAGCCCCCACATCATGTCCGACGGTCTGCGCATCGAGCGCCGCTTCACCACCGAAGGTTCCAGTCCTTACGAGAGCATCGAGTGGTCGAGTCGAGACTCCCGCATCTCAAACCCCGACGGCTCGGTCGTGTTCGAGATGACCGGCGCCGAGATCCCAGCCAACTTCAGCCAGGTCGCGTCGGACATCATGGTCAGCAAGTACTTCCGCAAGGCGGGCGTGCCCCAGGTCGACGAGAACGGCGACGTCATCACCGATGAGAGCGGCGCGGTCGTGACCGGACCGGAGCGGTCGGCCAAGCAGGTCTTCGATCGTCTCGCCGGCACCTGGCGCCATTGGGGCCAGACCCACAATTACTTCGCATCGGATGCGGACGCCCAGGCCTTCGAGGACGAGCTCAAGTACATGCTCGCCAACCAGATGGCCGCACCGAACAGCCCCCAGTGGTTCAACACCGGCCTCGCCCACGCCTACGGCATCACCGGCAACCCGCAAGGCTTCTGGTTCATCGACCCCGAGACCGAGGAGCTCGCCCCCTCCCCCGACGCCTACAGCCGCCCCGCCCCGCACGCCTGCTTCATCCAGGCCGTCGACGACGACCTCGTCTCCGAGGGCGGCATCATGGATCTCTGGATGCGTGAGGCCCGCCTCTTCAAGATGGGTTCGGGCACCGGCTCGAACTTCTCCAACATCCGCGGCGAGAACGAGCCGCTCTCGGGTGGCGGCAAGAGCTCGGGCGTCATGTCGTTCCTCAAGATCGGCGACCGCGCCGCCGGCGCCATCAAGTCGGGTGGCACCACCCGCCGCGCCGCCAAGATGGTCATCCTCGACGTCGACCACCCCGACATCGAGCTGTTCATCGACTGGAAGAAGGCCGAAGAGGACAAGGCCCGCATCCTCATCCAGAAGGGCGGCATGCCCGCCGACTTCAACGGCGAGGCCTACGCCACCGTCTCGGGCCAGAACTCGAACAACTCCGTCAGGGTGACCTCGGACTTCATCGAGTCCGTCATCGCTGACGGCGACTGGGATCTCACCCGCCGCACCGACGGTGCCGTCGCCAAGACCGTCAAAGCCCGCGATCTGTGGCGTCAGATCTCCGAGGCTGCCTGGGCGTGCGCCGATCCCGGTCTCCAGTTCGACACGATCATCAACGAGTGGCACACCTGCCCCGAGGGCGGCCGCATCCGCGGCTCGAACCCGTGCTCGGAGTACATGTTCCTCGACGACACCGCCTGCAACCTGGCGTCGCTCAACCTCGTCCGCTTCATGAACGAAGACGGCAGCTTCGACATCGACAGCTACCAACACGCCATCCGACTCTGGACGATGGTGCTGGAGATCTCGGTGACGATGGCGCATTTCCCGTCCGCCCCGATCGCCCAGGGCTCGTACGACTACCGCACGCTCGGCCTGGGATACGCCAACCTCGGCTCGATGCTGATGCGGATGGGCCTCGCCTACAACTCGGACGAGGGCCGGGCGATCGCCGGTGCCCTCACGGCCATCCTCACCGGATACTCCTATGCGACCTCTGCGGAGATGGCCTCGGTGGTCGGGCCGTTCCCCAAGTTCGCCGAGAACCGCGAGCACATGCTGCGGGTGATCCGCAACCACCGCCGGGCCGCCTATGACGCCCCGGCCGAGGACTTCGAGGGCCTCACCCACACGGTGATGGGGATCGACGCCGACCTGGCGCCCGCTCCCCTGCTCTCGGCGGCGCGTCAGAGCTGGGACCTCGCACTCGACCTCGGCGAGGTGCATGGCTATCGCAACGCCCAGGCGACGGTGCTGGCACCGACTGGGACCATCGGTCTGCTGATGGACTGCGACACCACCGGTGTCGAGCCCGACTTCGCTCTGGTCAAGTTCAAGAAGCTGGCAGGTGGCGGCTACTTCAAGATCGTCAACCAGTCGGTGACGCCGGCACTCGCCAACCTCGGGTACACGCCCGACCAGCAGTCCGACATCGTCACCTACATCGTCGGCACCTCGAGCCTCGACAACGCTCCGTTCATCAACACCGAGTCGCTGTCGGCGAAGGGCTTCACGGCCGAAGAGATCGCCAAGATCGAGAAGACGCTCCCCGGCGTGTTCGAGCTCAAGCACGCCTTCAACGTGTTCGTCATCGGCGAGGCGGCGCTGCAGCGGCTCGGCTTCGAGGTCGACGAGTACACCAGCTGGGAGTTCGATCTGCTGGCCGCGCTCGGGTTCTCCCGGGCGGAGATCACCGCGGCAAACGATCACATCTGCGGTCGTCAGACGATCGAGGGCGCACCGCACATCGCCGACGAGCATCTCTCGGTGTTCGACACGGCCAACAAGAACGGCAAGTACGGCACCCGGTTCATCCACCACCTCGGTCACATCAAGATGATGGCCGCCGCCCAGCCGTTCATCTCGGGTGCGATCTCCAAGACGATCAACATGCCCAACGAGGTGACTCCCGAGGACATCCAGGACGCCTACAAGGTGAGTTGGGATCTGGGCCTCAAGTCGATGGCGCTCTACCGGGACGGCTCGAAGGCGAGTCAGCCGCTCTCGTCCTCCAGTGACGACGGCGCATCGGACGAGGAGACCGAGGAGGTCGCCGCTGCGGTCGACAACGACGTCCAGATCGCATGGGGCCGGGTGCCGGCCGGGCTGTCGCCGAGCCAGGCGTACGCCCAGGGCATGCATCCCCAGCGGTTCCTGCTCCCGGGTCGTCGTCGTGGCTTCAACCAGGAGGCGCGGGTCGGCGGACACAAGGTGTTCCTCCGCACCGGTGAGTACGAGGACGGGACCCTCGGTGAGATCTTCATCGACCTGGCCAAGGAGGGCGCCACGCTCAAGGGCATCCTGAGCTGTTTCGCCATCGCAGTGAGCAAGGGCCTCCAGTACGGCGTGCCGCTCGAGGAGTTCGTCGACACGTTCACGTTCCAGACGTTCGAGCCTCGGGGCATGGTCGAGGGGCACCCGAACATCAAGATGTCGAACTCGATCGTGGACTACGTGTTCCGGGCACTGGGGGTCGAATACCTGCAGCGTGACGAACTCGCCCAGGTCCCGCCGAACCGTGACACCGACCTGCCCGAGCCTCCCAGCGGTCTGGCGGTCGAGGCCGGTGTGCAGCTCGACCTGAGCGACGCCGCCGCCGAGGCGGACGTCGACCTGGTGCAGCGTGCTGCCCAGTACGTGGACGCCGACGACTCCCCGGTGCCGGTGAGTGGCGGGTCCGGTCTGACGGCCGTCGCAGCGAGTGCTGCGGCTTCGTCCAATGGGACCGCACCGTCGGCCACGGCGACAGCCACCAAGGCCGACCTGGCCGACGTGGCGTTGTCGGAGAACATGGGCGATGCGCCGGTCTGCTCGAATTGCGGCCACATGACGATCCGCAACGGAAGCTGCTACGTCTGCCTGACCTGCGGTGACACCACCGGCTGCAGCTAGATCTCAGGGGGGCTGAGGTTCTCCCGGTCGGGGGGACCGGACCGCCTCAGTTGGGCTGAGAAACGGGAGGGGAGGACTTCGGTCCTTCCCTTCCGGCGTTTCTGTACTTGCATCGAACGGAGGAGAGATTCACATGGCCGACGTGACAGAGCTTCGGGTAGCGCTCACCGTGAAGGACTTCGAGCAGGCCGTCGCCTTCTATCGCGACGCACTCGGACTCGAACAGATCGAGGACTGGAGCTCCGACGACGGGAGGGTGATTCTCCTCTCCGCCGGCCGTGCGACGCTGGAAATCCTCGACGACGTCCAGGCCGAGCTCGTGGATCGGGTCGAGGTGGGCCGCCGGGTGGCAGGAACGATCAGGCTGGCCCTCGAGGTCGACGACGCCGCCGACATGGCGGCACGACTCGTCGGTGCGGGCGCCAGAACCGTCGCCCCACCCGTGTCGACACCATGGGGCGATCGCAACGCACGGGTCGAGTCGCCAGACGGCATGCAACTCACCCTGTTCTCGAGCCCATAGACAGACACACCCTGATCGGCCTCGACATGCTGGGAGGCCGAGTCGGCTGAGAGACGTTCTCGAGGATCAACCGAACGTCACCGAACAGAGAATGTTCGGGGGTGTGGCATTCATGGCGGCCGGGAATCTCGCAGTCGGCGCCAGCAGCCAGGCGGGCTGATCGTGCGGGCCGATCCAGACACGTGCGAAGCGCTACTCGAGCCCGGCGTCGAGTCGATGGAGGTCGCCCCATGCGTGGCTGGCTACATGTGGCCATCGAACGTGTCGAGTCGAGGGCCGATCTCGAAGCCTGGGTCCGGAGCGGCCTCGCCTACGCCCAGAGTCTCCCCCCGAAATAGGCGCTCCCGGTGCTCTGACTCGCCGTCGGATAGGGTCGGCCCGGGACCACGCACGGCGAGTCGGTGTACCTTTCGTGAGGGTCGGTGAAGGAGGAACGGTGGTGTTGAGCGGAGGCGGCGGGCAGCCGGAGGGTGGAGTGCTGAGGATCGTGAAGGGCGGTGCGGCAGTGAGATGTCCTCACTGCGAGTATGACCTGGACGGCGTCAACACCAACCTGCTGGCGGCATCGAGCTCGGGCGTGTTCGCCTTCGGGAAGCGGTACATCTACTCCTGCCCATCGTGCAACAAGGTGCTCGGCGTATCACATCGCAAGGGTTTCTGGATGGGCTGACCTGGAACGCCCCACACACTCGACGATTCCGTTTTGATGACACGCGGGTGCGCGTCGTTCAGATGGGCGGGTCGTTGTTTGATCTGGCGGGTGGGAGAAAGCGGCGTCGTCGTGTCGGGCTCGTTGGGTCGATGCGGAAGCCGCGACCGTGGACGACGACGTGGTGGTGATACCAACAGAGACTGGTGAGGTTGGTGTGGTGGTGGTCTCCGTCGTCGGATCGTTCTCGGATGTGATGCGGCTGCAACCGGTAGCTCGACCCGCAGCCGTCGGCGGTACACATCCCACCATCCCGCCACAGCACGAACCGGCGGGTGGCCGGTGGGATCGCCGTCGTCGCGTTGCCCACCCGGAGTGCTTCGCCGTCGCTGGTGAGGGCGACCACGTCGATCGCCGACTCGCACAGCAGCCGATGAAGCGTATTGGGGCCAACTCGAGGGCCGGAAGCGATCCAGGCGTTCGGTCGGGCAGAGTCGGTGGCATCGACGAACACGGTGGCCTTCACCCCGATGCCGCCGGCACCTTCACCCCGCCGGTCGCAGACCACGAACAGCGCATCGGCGCGACGGGTCGCCCGGGACTCACGATGCCCGGCGGGCGGCTCGGGAATTCATCGGCGACCTCATCGAGGGTGTCTGCAACGATCTTGCCCTCGAGCGCCGGCAGCTTGCCCCACAGGTTCCACGCCGACTCGTCCAGTGTCGGTTGGATCGCCAGAAACCGATCCTCGAAGCTGTCCCGCTCGTCATCACCCGAGATCGGCTTGCGTCGAGCGAGCTCTGTCCGGAGTCCGATCATGTCGAGCTCGTGATGCGGGTCGGTCTCCCCGGCGGCGACGAGCTCTGCGACCCGCTCGAACGAGACACCATCAGCCAACAGCGCGTCGAGCTCGGCCGAATCGGCCCGGGCGACACCGACGAGTTTGCGGGCGGTGTGTCGGCTGACGTCCATGCGGCCGACGATCCAATCCGACAGGGTGCGCATCCCGTCACCGAGCGGCACCTGACGGCGGTCGACCTCCCGCAACACCCTCACCTGCGCCGCCTTGATCTGCGACTCGAGACCGCCCAAACGATCCAGCACGGAATCGAGCTCGTCGGGGGTGAGGTCGGCGATCAGATCGGCGGTGAGGTGTTCCATCTGGGGTCCAACCTACCAACGGGGTGTGACACAAAATGCGCCGTCGCAACAGGCGTTTTCGGGGTTTCGGGCGGGGTCGCCTCCGGTCCAGGCGCGGAGGCCAGAGGCAACGATCGCCGCGAACCGGAACAGCAGTGCACGAATCGGTCGCTCACGTCGTCCTGCCGTCGCCCGGCAGTGGCTCGACGGCCCGAAGCGAGACAATCCTCCTGTGCGAGGCCAGGCCCGTCACCCCGACAGAGCTTCATGCGAGGTCGTCCCATCGGACCAGAAGACGGTGACACCGACGGGTACCTCGCCGACCCACCGATGAAACGACACCGTCGATCCGTTCGGCCAGATCACGAAGAACTCACCGTCGGCCAGCTCGACGACCACCGTCTCGGCGTCCGGCGAATGCCTGACGAGGATGTACGGCTCGGCCCCCTCGGACTGATACGACATGCCGACCAACTGGTTGGCTGAGACGTCGGCGAGCGGGACACAACCACCACCCGCCCTGGGCGGAGATCCCGTCGCCGCTCCGGGAGGAGCAACCATGACGCACGACACTCGTCCGAGGATGCGGTCGTTGGCCTCGTATCCCACGATTGCGCTTGGCCCGCCGGGACCGGGATGAATCGCCTCGGTCCGCGCCGATCCCTCGGCATACCCGGGGACACGCTCGAGGTATTGGTCCACCTCGATCCGAACCTCGTCCAGACCCTGAGTCACCATGCTGATCTCGTCCTTCGGATCCTCGGGGATCTTCGAGAGTGCGTCTTCTCCTTTGAGTTCCCTTGTCTGCTGTGTGGTGACGGGCCGGGCGTCGCCGCCGTCGAGACAGGCCGTGAGGATGAGCAGCAGCAGCACGAACACGATCGACCTGGTCACGGCGCCGACCCTATCTCCGGCGCACACCTACGACGCTGCCATGTCTCAGGCGGCCTCGGCGAGCACGAGAGCGTTAGGTTCGGTTCTCGATCCGAAGGAGGTAGGGCAATGGAACATGGCGTGAGCGTGCGGAGGGCCGGCGAGCTGACGGAGGCGCAGGGCACCCCGGGCATCAAACGGATGACGGCGTTCGAGGGTGACGACCACTGGTTCGGTCACGCCGAGGCCGCCGCCAACACGATGTCCGGCTGGCACCACCACGGCGACAACACGACCGTCGGCTACATCGTGAAGGGTCGGATCCGCCTGGAATTCGGTCCCGGTGGTCGAGAGAGCGCCGAAGTCGGGCCCGGCGAGTACTTCACGGTGCCGCCGGGGGCCATCCATCGAGAGGGCAACTCCTCCGACGAGGTCGCCGAGGCGATCGTCGTCAGGTTCGGAGAGGGGCCTCCGGTGTTCCCCGCAGACGGACCCGCCCCCGATTGACAGAGCCAGCGGCGCTCGCTCGAAACGTCACTCGAAGCCGAACAGCGGGGGGAGCACCACGACCACTGCGGTCGCCCAAGCGGCGAAGACTGGCAGGTAGGCGGTCTGCCATCGCTCGATCCTGTGCATGGGAGTTCGCCCACGGAGGAACCCGAGCGACAGCCATGCCGTCCATGCGAGATTCGCCAACAGCACCAGGTTGAGTCCGAGGGCGGCTACCCGGTTCGGAGTGAATCCGAGATCACCGATCCGGGCGAGCATGGCGACGAGGACGAGCACATCGAGAACGAGCGCAGCCGCCACCGCGAGCAGCTGGATACGATCCATCCACCCGACCGGCTGCGCCGCATCCCGGGCCGACAGCGAATACAGCACCAGCCCCAAGACAACGACCATCAGAGCGTCGAAGACACCCAGTAGCTCACGATCGAAGTCACCTGCGACTCCGGACACGGCATATGTGACGGCGGCCACGGTCAGCATCAGAGCGAACAGCGGGGTGAAGATCATCGTGAGGACCGGCGCCATGTTTTCGACTACCCGCTGCTTCGACTCGACCAGCCAAGCGGCCACGATCACCGCACCGGCCGCACCTGACGGCAGCACCCACTCGATCACCCGTTCCGCCATGTCCGGCCCGATCGGATCCAGGATCAATCCGGTGAGCCCCATGAGCACGCCGCCGCCGAGCGCGATCAGCACGAAGTAGATGAACCACTCGCCGGTAAAACGCACGAAATCCATCCGCCGCTCATGCGATCGGACCGCCCCTCCCGTGTACGGGTAGGCAACCGCGAACCACAGAACGACCGGCAGATGGAGTGCGACCAGCAGTTCGGTGGCCGACTCATCCGAGTACGGGTACAGGTTGACCACGATCCCTGCCACGACGAACGGAGCCGCCGTGACCAGCCACCGTCGGGGACCGAGTTCTCGCCGTAGGGCGAAATAGCCGGCAAGGAACGGCAACACGAAGAGACCGAGGTTGCGGGCCAGCCAGTCCGACGGCTCGCCAGGGAAGCCGGCCACCCGAAGCGCCACCTGGATCACGACCGCCGCCGCCACGGCGAAGCCGATGGGCGCCAGCCATTCGGTGCTCGCCATCTCTTGGTCCTCGTCACTACTCAGGACCAGCTGTTTCCACAGTCGGTTGCTGTGTTCGCGTGCGAACTCCCGCGACAGGCTGTCGACGTCGCCCATCCGCTTGACGGCGACGAGGAACGCCTCGTCGTCCGACAACCCGGCGTCTCCCAGCTCCCCGATCTGGTCGCGGAGGTGGCCCTCGAGCTCATCGAGATCCTGGCCGTTCACGGCGGGAGCGGCGGCGACGAACCTCCGCCATTCAGCGATCTGTGACTCGGTGGTGTCGGTGGTCATGTTTCGCCCGGTGCGGCCATCAGCCCACCAAAACCCCGCCACACGTCGCTGAGGGTCCGTGTGACGGTGACCCACTGCCGTTGCTGTTCGGCCAAGGCATCTCGGCCGGCGTCGGTGATGAAGTAGTACTTGCGGCGCCGACCCTCAGGCGGAATCCGCCACTCCGTCGTCACGTACCCGAGCCGGCGCAGCCGATGGAGCAGCGGGTAGAGCATTCCGTCGGTCCATTCGAGTTCGCCATCCGACACGTCGCGTACCCGCTTGAGGATCTCGTAGCCGTAGCTCTCGCCTTCGGAAAGCAGTGCCAGCACCAGTGGGGTGGCCGAAGCAGCCACCAGATCCTTGTCGATGTGCACACCGGGCTCCTACCGATCGATACCTAGAGCTGCTATGTACATAGTAGATCCAGGATATCTAGAAGCTGCAAGGTAATCGTGCTCCACCTCGGCGCTCGGATCAGGACCGTCGCGTACTCGGTCGTGTCTGCGAAGCCACGCCATAGTCCACGGCAGGCCGCTCTCGTCCCGCCCCTTCGGAACGAGGTCGAGGATCTGATAGGCACCGTTCAGTGCATCGAGACCTCGGGCGTAGGCCGAGTAGGTGTGGTGCGGCACGCCGTCGTGCATGGCGAACACACTGATCCCGGGGTTCTCCTCGCCAGGGTCGGCGATCTCGGCGAAGTTGTACTCCCCCGTCTTCTGGCCAGGTTCGAACGAAACGCCATAGTCGAAGTTGAAGCTCGACGGCTCCGACGACACCCATTGGAAGGCCCATCCCATTCGCTTGCGGTACGCCTGGATCTTGTCGAGTGGCGCACGCGACGCACAGAGGAAGGTCACATCACGGGCGGCGAGATGGACGTCGAGTCCGTCGTAGGTGTCCGACCAGAACGAACACGACGGACAACCCTCTTCCCAGTCCGGCCCCATCATGAAGTGATAGACCACGAGCTGGGATCGGCCGTCGAACAGCTCAGCCAGCGTGCGCCGACCGTCGAGCGTGTCGAACACGTACTCGGTGTCGACAGGCACCCACGGCAGTCGACGCCGTTCCGCAGCGACCTCGTCTCGCAACCGGGTCAGTTGCTTCTCGTGTTCCAGCAGGCGGAGCCGGGCTGTTCGCCACATTTTGTACGTCCCGATGGTTGGCTCCATGATGATCCCTTCTGTCGAGTCACTCTCCGACGAAGCGCCGGTCCGGATTTCGACGCATCTCAGCCCAAGTCCGCTCCAGCGCACCGCTGCCACGGCCGGTGCGACCGCGCTCGACAACACGGACGGATCAGGAGGAGTGCGACCGAAGGTGAGCCTTCATCCCCTGCGGTGCACGGGCGATCTTTCCGCACTGCGGACACGTGAGCGCGACCGCGCCGTAGCGCTCGAGGGCCTCTTCCTGCGTCAGGTCGGCCCGTGAGGTCTTCTTCGTGCCGGAGCTCTTCGAGCGCCCGTTCTGTGACGGCTTGGCCCCACGGCCGAGCACGGCGAGCGCCTCATCGATCAGTTCGATCTGGCGCTGGAGCGAGCGCTTCTCCGCTTGGAGCGCTTCACGGGCTTCTGCGATGGACATCGAGTATTCCTTCCGTCCCACCGGAATCTACCGCTACCCCGTATGTCACGCCAGGGCGAGCACCCGTACCGGACCGATCAGGACGGGCCTGAACGCAGGATCGGGACGATTGCCGCGGCCAGCGCCGTGAGGGACGCAGCGACCACGAGTGTCGGTGTCCTGCTGCCGACCGCACTCGCCAGCCCGCCACCGAGAGCGGGGCCGAGCGCCGCTCCGACGCCGCGCGCCAATGACGCCACACCCAGCACGACTCCGAGCGACTCGGTTGGGATGATGTCGGCGGTGAAGATGCTCTCGACCGGGACGAGTGCGCCGATCGCCAGTCCGGCGACGAGCGCGAACATGACGGCGATCGGGAGCACGCCCGTGAATGGCAACATCAGACAGGCCACACCTGTCAGGAGATGCGCTCCACGCAGGGTCGTCCTCGAACCGAACCGGGTGATCATCCACGGCATCGGGATCCGGCCGCCCAACTGCATGAATCCACGCGCGCCGGCGAGCGACGAGGCCACCGCCAACGTGAGTCCGGCCGTCACCATCGCCGGCACCTGATAGAGGACCACGATTGCCGTGACGACTCCGCCGATCAGAGTGGTTGCGAGGACCGCCCGCGTCGTGCGGTCGCTCACCGCGGAGGCGATCGCCGCCCGCAACGATGGCGTCACAGCCGCTGCTCCCCTGATGTCGGGGACAGCGACGGCGACGAGCGCAAAGGCTCCGGCGACCGCTGCACCGGTCAGCCGAACAGTCGTCCGCCAGTCGAACTCCAGGACGAGCCATGCCATCAACGGCAGGAAGACGGGACTGGCCATCGCACCCCACAGCGTGTTCGTGGTGATCGTCCGCGCCCGGGCAGCGGGCGGAACGAGGTGGCCGATGATCGTGTGAACCGCGGCGTAGTACCCGAGAGCTCCGGTGACACTCCCGGCCGCGACGCCGACGATCACGAACAGCCACGGTGAGCTCGCCTGTGCGAGTGTGAAGTAGGCGAGCAGGACCACGGCCGCACCCACTCCGTAGACGGCACGCGATCCGTTCCGTGGCAGCAGACGACCCACGACCGTGGCAAGCACACCGGACCCGAACATCGAAACCCCGTACGTCGACGACAGCAGCGCCTCCGACCAGCCCGTGTCGACACCGATCGGTTGGAGCAGGACCCCGTAGCCGTAGAACCACACCCCGAATCCGACCACGACCGAGAGACCGAGGACAACGGTGACGAGACGCGGAAGCCGTTCGACCGGAGAGGTGGACATCGACCGACGTTAGGGGACACCGCCGCTCGAATTCCCGGAGATCCGTGCAACGCCTCGTGAGACAGAAGCGCGTTGTCCTCGATACGGAGGGCAGGGTCGCCGCAGTCCGGATAGTGTCCCGGTGAGTCTCCCGGAAGCAGTCCTGCCATGACCGACACACCGATCGGTGGTTTCACCGAGCCTGGCTTCGAGCGAGTGCGGGAGGCCTTCGAGCAGAACTTCGCCGATGGGCATGAAGTCGGGGCGGCCTGCGCCGTGGTGGTCGATGGCGAGCTCGTCGTGGATCTCTGGGCCGGCGTCGCCAACCCGAGAACCGGACTGGCCTGGCAGCGGGACACGCTCGTCAACATGTTCTCCACTACGAAGGGCATGTCGGCTCTCGCCGTCGCCCATGCTCACTCGCGACAACTCTTCGCCTACGACGATCCGGTTGCCGCGTACTGGCCGGAGTTTGCGGCGAACGGGAAGGCCGAGATGACCGTCCGGACGCTGCTGTCGCACCAGGGAGGGCTGTGCGCCATCGACGAGCCGATGGATCTCGAGACACTCGGGGACCCCGACGCGGTCGCAGCGGCGATCGGCAAACAGGCCCCGGCGTGGGAGCCTGGCACGAGGCACGGCTACCACGGTGTGACGCTCGGGTGGTACGAGTCCGAGTTGATCCGCCGGGTCGATCCGAAGCACCGCACCGTCGGCCGCTACTTCGCCGACGAAATCGCGGCGCCGCTGGGGTTGGACTTCCACATCGGTCTACCCGACGACATCCCCGAAGACCGTCTTGCCCGAGTCATGGGCGACTGGTACCGGGTCAAGATGATTGCGAACATTCGCACCCTCCCGACCGCCTTCGTGAGGAAGTTCCTCAACCCGAAGTCGATCACCGCGCGTTCCTTTGCGAACCCGAAGGTCGTGGGCATGCCCGTCAGGTACAACGACCGGGATGTGCGGCGCATCGAGCTACCGGCAGCGAACGGAACCGGCACGTCGCGCAGCGTGGCCATCGCATACGGCGAGTTCGCAACCGGCGGGCGCCGCCTCGGGATCGACGAGGAAACGCTGGCAAGTCTCACCGTCCCAGCGACGACACCGACCGAAGGCCCACACGACGAGGTTCTCCACATGGACACGGCGTTCTCGCTCGGGATGTGCAAGCCGTGGCCCGGGTTCGATTTTGGATCGCCCGCCGCCTTCGGAACGCCCGGCGCAGGAGGTTCGATGGGGTTCGCCGACCCCGACCTCAGGATGGGGTTCTGCTACGCCATGAACCGCATGGGGTTCTATCTGGTGGACGATCCGCGCGAAGTACGGATACGCTCGGCGGCGCACGAGTCTGCTCGCAACGCCCTGCGCAGCCGTTGACCCGGCCGAGCGCATCGTGCCCGATTTCATTTCTACAACACCCGAGGAGAAGACATGACCCGCACAATCGTGATCGGAGACGGCCCCGGAGGCCTCAGCGCCGCACTGTTCCTGGCCAAGAACGGGACCGATGTGACCGTGTACGGCAAGGACGAGACGGCGATGCACTACGCCTACCTGCACAACTATCTCGGGATCGAAGAGATCTCCGGGTCGGATTTCCAGGCGCGGGCTCGCTCACAGGCGACGGCGGTCGGAGCCTCGATCGATGCGGCCACGGTCACGGCGGTCACCGCAGACCGCGATGGCGTCACTGCAACCCTGGAATCTGGAGAGATGGTTGAGGGCGATTACCTGATCCTGTCCGAAGGCAAGAACCCCGAGCTCGCCCGCTCACTCGGGCTCGACGAGGACGAAGGTGCGATCCTCGTCGACACCGAGGCCCGCAGCTCGGAGCCACGGGTCTACGTGATCGGACGCAGCGCTCGACCCGGGCGGAGCCAGGCGATCATCTCTGCCGGTGACGGAGCGAAGGCGGCACTGGACATCCTCAGTCGCGAAGCAGGCAAGGACGTCCACGACTGGGACACGCCGCCCAAGAGCTGACCAGGCACCCGTGACATCGGGCGTGATCGAGGATTCAAGTCGAAGACGACTCGATCCGGTACTCCTCGATGCCGTCGGCACGGTCGCACCAGCGACACGTGATCGACTCGATCTGCTGCTCGAGGATCTCCTCGGATTCCACGTCGAGCTCCCCGCCGAGGGTGTAGTGGTGGAAACGCTTGCGGCGGACAGTGTCGACGACATCGAACCTCGTCCGATTGCCACAGTGCGCGCATCGATAGGCCATGTCGAGAGCGTACATCCGCCGAACGGGACGGAGACCAGGTCAACGGTCGACCAGGTCCGCGTAATCGGCTGCGGTGACCGGCTCCACCGAGAGGGCGCCGTCCGTGATCGGTACATCGGTGCGGACACCCTGCAACTCGAAGCTGACCGACTCGATCCCCTCGACCTGGGTGGTCGTGAGGACGAACTGGGCGACCGCCAGGATCTCCTGGGCGCCACCAACGGCGGCGAAGTCCGCACTCAGGTCGATGACGGCGATCGGACCCTGCTGCCGTACATCGGACATCGTGGTGCCGGCGGGGATCGACGTCCGCAGTCCGGACCGCTCCTCGGCATCGGTTGGCCCCGCCACCAGCGCCTCGATCACGTCGACCAGCCTCGCCGGCGCCCGGACGTTTCGAGTGACCCCGACGAGTTGATCGTCTCGAACGAGGAAGATCCTGACGGACTCCAATTCGACGCCGATTGCTTCTTCGAAGCCGCCCGGGACCGGGAGTTCGAGCGGCACCTGCCGGGGCTCGGAGTCGAGCGGGATACCACATGCGCTCAATACCAGAACGAACGCGAGCAATCGGGACTTCATGCGGTCTCTGCCTCCAACTCCACAACGAATCGGGCCCCGCCGCCCGGCCGGTCCTCGACCCAGATCCGGCCACGTTGGAGCGCGGTGTTCTCCGCGGCGAGCGAGAGTCCGAGCCCGCTCCCCGTCACTCTCGCCGACCGGTACGTTGACGAGCCTCGTGAGAAGCGTTCGAAGATCCGGCTCCGCTCCGCCTCCGGCACTCCGGGCCCCTCGTCTTCGACCGCGATCGTGACGACCGATTGCCCGGATCGGACAGCAAGGCGCATCACTCCGCCGCCGTGGGTATCGGCGTTCTCGATCAGATTCGCGATGATCCGTTCGAGCCGTCGCTCGTCTGCGCGGATGAGCGCCCGCAACGCGCCCTGATCGAAGTCGGCCCTGATGTCGTGACGGTGAAGCCGGTTCAGGATGCCACCGATGAGGGCGGGGACGGGATACAGCTCGAGATCGGCCGTGACGACCCCGGCATCGTGTTTCGCCATCTCGGTGAGATCGGCCACCGTGTGCTGCAAACGCTGAACGTCGTCGGACAGGATTCCCAACGCCTCTCTCCCCTGCTCGGACAGCTCGGGTCGTCGCCCCTCGATCACCGCCAGCGACGTCACCAGGCTGGTGATCGGGGTCCGGAGCTCGTGGGCCACGTCGGAGGCGAAGCGAGCCTCCCGGGCGATCCGGGCCTGCAGCGTGTCCGCCATGCGGTTGAACGCTCCCGAGAGCACCGTCAGGTCGCGATCGAGCTGCTCGTCGAGACGTGTGTCGAGCTCGCCTTCGGCGATCCGGCTCGCCACTTCCGTGACCTCTCGGAGCGGACGCAACACGCGACCCGCCATCCAGCCCCCGAGCACCACTCCTGCGACGGTCGCCACCGCTCCGGCGAGGATCAGCACCCGCTGCAACGTCGAGAGGATGGTTCTGACGTCAGCGAGCGAGAAGACCTCGAGATAGGCGCCCGCGTCGTCGGGCAGCGGGAACCCGATCACGAGCACGGGGACTCCGTTTACGGTCGTCCGCTGAAGGGCCGGGGTGCCGCCCTCGACCATGGACGTCAACGCATGCGGCAGGTCCTCGGGGCGGACCTGCAGCGACGCCGCGAACCACTGGGCGTCGCGCAGCAGCATCGGCGTGGACCTCGTCGGCGGCCGCAGGGACGCCAGAACCTCGGCGGGATTGGCCTGACCGCCGCGAAGCGCAGTGAACACCAGCCGCCCGTCGCCTGCGGCCTGCTCCACGGCGATCGCTTCGCGGTCGTCGAGCAACAGCTGGCGGGCCGCGAAGTAGGTGATCGTTCCGAGCAGTGAGGAGAGGATCAACCCGATCGCAGCGAACAGGATGATGATCTTCGTCCTCAGCCCGAGTCGCGACCTGAGTCGCGCTGGCAACGGGAGGCCGGCGCTACCCCTCGGCATCGGCACCGGTGGGATCGAACTTGTATCCGAGTCCGCGCACCGTCTGCACGTACGTCGGATCGGACGGCGAAGGCTCGAGCTTCTTCCTCAGACGGCGGACATGGGCATCCACGACCCGGCCGTCGCCGAAGTAGTCGTACCCCCACACGCTGGAGAGCAGCTGGTCCCGGGAGAAGACCCTGCGCGGGCTTCCTGCCAGTTCGCAGAGGAGGAGGAATTCGGTGCGGGTGAGCGAGATGTCCTCACCGTCCCGGGACACCCGCCCCTCACTCCGTGAGATCTCGAGTCCTCCGAAGCGCATGGTGCTCCCGGTGTCGCTCGATCCCCTCGCTCGGCGCAGCAGGGCCCTGATGCGCGCCGCCAGTTCCTTGAAGACGAAGGGCTTCGTCACATAATCGTCGGCACCCGCCTCCAACCCTGCCACGACGTCGTGTGAATCGTCTCTGGCGGTGACCATGATGATCGGCACCTGACTGACCTGACGGATCCGCCGGCACAGGTCGAGACCACTCTCCCCCGGGAGCATGATGTCGATCAGCACGAGGTCGGGCACCCGCTTCGAGAAGGATGCGAATCCTGAGGTCGCGTCGCCGGCCGAGTCGACGGTGTGGCCCTCGTCGCGCAGAGCGAGAACGAGCGACCGGCGGACGCCCTCGTCGTCTTCCACGATGAGCACATGCGCAGGTGAGGTGGCCGACGTCATCTCCGCCGCTCGCCACGCACCGTGATGGATCGAGTCGGCATCTTCCTCCATCGTCTCTCGCTCTGCGCCGTTGCTGTGATCCGACGCTACCGAGGGACCCCGACGCCGGCCGAGATGTCACACAAACGTCACATGACCGGACGATCGTCGTCAACCGCGCTTCCCATACTCTGTACATGGGACGCCAGATCGAAGCCCACTGTACGGGACCGCACTCCTCGGCGAGCGTCGTACGGATCTCGCACGATCGTGCCATCACCACGCACCGTCCGGCCCGACCGACCCGGGACGGATCATCGTGATCTCCCGGCTGCGAGACCTCGAACCCGCCGAGGCGTTGCCTGGGCGGCCGAACGTGTGGCTCCTCCAACACGGCCCGTGCTGGTGTCGCGGCAATCCGGGTGAGTCCGGCTCCTTCGACCTGATCCGCTTCCGGAGCAACCGCATCGACCTCGGCGACGTCGGACTGCACTTCCTGGTGGTCTCCGAGCGGGTCCTGGAAGGCTCCGGGCCGAGTTGCCGACAGGTGTACGACTCGATACCCGAGCCCAAAGTGGTGATCGCCTCCGGCGTCTGCCCGGGCGCGACACGATTCTGGACCGAACCACTGGTGGCATCGACCCCGGTCTCCGATCTGCTCCCGGTCGACGTCACGATTCCGGACTGCATCTTCGGCCGGCCCGAGGCGCTCCTCGAACCGGTGTTCGCGCTGTGTCGATCCCAACCGGCCGACCGCCGCATCCACTTGTCCGGAGCCGGAATCGGATGAAGACGAGACGGAGACGAGACGAGGAGGTTCGGCATGCACCATGAGATCCTGATGATCGCCCTCGTCCTGGCGGCTGCGCTCGCCGGCGGACGCCTCGCCACGAGGATCGGCTACCCGTCGATCCTCGGAGAGATCGTCGCCGGAATCGTTCTCGGTCCACCGATGCTCGGGCTCCTCGCAGGCGACGAGGCGATCACCATCCTCGGCGAGTTCGGCATCCTGCTCATGATGCTGTACATCGGGATGCATCTCGATCTCGGCGATCTCCGGAAAGCCTCGATGCCCGGCCTGCTGGCAGCGGTGGGCGGCTTCATCGTCCCGACGGCCCTCGGGATGGCGCTCATGCTGGCTGTTGGCCGTTCACTGCTCGAGTCGTTGTTCGTGGGTCTTGCGATGGGCGTCACGTCGCTCGCGACGAAGTCGAGAATCCTCGTGGATCTCAAGATCCTCGACACCAGGATCGCCCACGTGCTCGTCGCCGCAGCTCTGCTGTCCGACCTCGCCGTTCTGATCGTGTTCGCCGCGGTGATCGGTCCCGGCACGAGTGACGGCATCTCGCTGGCGACAGGCGCCATCGCCGGCCTTCGCGCCATGGCGTTCGTGCTCGGAGCGTTACTCGTCACCACCATGGTGCTGCCGAGGGTCAAGCGCTTCGTCAAGGATCGGGAATTCGACAACGGCGCTGCACTCCTCGCCGTGATCGTCTTCGGCATGGCGGTCGCATGGACGGCCGAACTCGCAGGCATCCACGCCATTCTCGGGGCATTCGTCGCCGGACTCCTTCTCGACGGCGATCTCTTGGGGGCCAAGGTGGCGCGCGACACCGAGCAGAAGCTGCGAACGGTGTCGGTCGGACTCCTGGCGCCGTTCTTCTTCGTCTCGGCAGGCTTCCAGGTCTCACTCGACGTGTTCCGCACCGATCTCGCCCTGCTGATAGGCATCGTGGTGCTCGCGACCGTCGGCAAGATCGTCGGCACCGCCCTGTTCTACCTGCCCAGCCGCAACGGATGGCGCGAGGGGCTGGTGATCGGCTCCGGGATGAACGGGCGTGGAGCCGTCGAGATCATCGTGGCCGAGATCGCACTCGTGCAGGGCCTGATCGATCAGGACGTCTTCTCCATCCTCGTCTTCATGGCGCTGTTCACGACGGCCACCGTTCCGGTTCTCCTCACCCTGGGTGTGAAGTGGCTCCGCTCCACCGGCGACCTGGTCCGGGCGGGCGGACGCAAAGGTGCGCTCATCGTCGGGGCCGGTCCGATCGCCCGCGATCTCGCTTTGGCGCTGCGCAGCTCGACACCGGTCACGCTGATCGACACCAACCGGGAACACCAGGTGGCTGGTGAAATGGAGGGGCTCGACGTGCTCGCCGGGAGCGGTCTGGACGACGTCACACTCGAGTCCGCAGGCATCGACAAGCGAGACACGCTGATCGCAGCAACACCGAACGCAGAGGTGAACGTGCTCGCCGCGCAAATGGCAGTCGAGGCAGGGGTGCCCAACGTGTCGGTGATCCTCCGCGACTCCGACTCCCAGACGTTCCGTAGCCTGTTGAAGGCGTCCGGCATCTCGATCATCCGCGCTCCAGAGGATCTCCTCGATTGGGAGCACGCGACTGCGACCGGCAGGGCGCTACTTGGCACGGTTCCAGTGACCGGCGATTCCGAGGTCGAGACGGACTTCTCGGTCGCACCGTGGCCCGACGACCCCGGGATGTTCCCCCTGGCAGTCGTCAACCGGTTCGAGTCCGCCCCCTACGCGACCAGCGCCCGGCTGTCACCGGGGGATGAGGTCGTCTATCTCGCCATCCCGGGAGCAGACGCATTCAACGTCGGCGCCCGTGAGGAACGGCTCATGTCGCGATGATCGTCTCTTGGAGGTGACCCGATGCTTCTCCTGATCGGCACCATCGCGATGGTCGTGTTGAGACTTCGTTCGGCGACCCGGTGAACTCGCGCCGGCCGCGCGGCAGTCAATCTGCGTTCGCTTCGTTCTCGCCCGGAGTCTCGTCCTCCGAGCCAACCACGACGAACGCCTCGTCCAGCTGCACGTCGACCTGGGTGCCGTCCTCGCGGGTGATCTCGACTTCGTAGAAGCTCTCCTCGTCACCGACCTCGGTGTCGGTGACTCGCCCCTCGCCGATGAAGGTCAGCGCGGCATCGCTGGCCTTCTCGAGCGCGTCTCCGGTGATTGGCTGGTCGATCTCTCCTGCAACGGCCCCGGCGATCCCGCTGAGCGGGATGGCCCCCGCCACGGCGACAGCTGCGACCCCCAGCATGATCTTCGTCTTCTTCTGCATTCTCGACCTCCTGAGATCGAAGGCCCGCATGGAGCGGGATCGATGATCGGGGTCAACGTACGACACGAACGCTGACGGTGCGCTGACCCTCGAACGGGGCCGGTCAGCGCAGAGTCAGGCTCGCGTCAGGCACACCGTGGAAGAATGCAGCGTGTGAAGGTGCTGATCGTCGAGGACGACAAGCGGATCGCCGCGTCGGTGAAACGCGGGCTCCAGGCGGAGGGATTCACGGTCGACGTCGCCCTGACCGGGACCGACGGCCTGTGGATGGCGACCGAGGGCACGTACGACGTGATCATCCTCGACATCCTGCTGCCGGGGCGGAACGGCTACGAGATCTGCGCCGACCTGCGAGACGCCGGAAACTGGACGCCGATCATCATGCTGACGGCCAAGAGTGGCGATCTCGACGAGGCCGAAGCACTCGACACCGGGGCGGACGACTACCTGACGAAGCCATTCTCGTTCGCGGTCCTCGTCGCGAGGATCCGAGCCCTGCTCAGGCGATCCGCTGGCAGAGACCCAGCGCCGGTCTCCGCGGGTGACCTCCGCATCGATCCACTCCAGCGCAGGGTCTGGCGAGGCGACAGCGAAGTCGTGTTGACGGCACGACAGTTCGACGTGCTCGAGTTCTTGATGCGCCGAGCGGGCGAAGTGCTGTCGAAGACGCAGATCGTCGACGGCGTCTGGGACTATGGCTTCGACGGCGACCTCAACATCGTCGAGGTCTACATCAGGCGACTGCGCACCCGGATCGACGAACCGTTCGGCCGACACAGCATTCAAACGGTGCGAGGTGTCGGCTACCGACTCGACCCGGAGGGTGGATGAACCGTCGGTCGCTCAGGCTTCGGGTCACGTTGAGCGCGGTCGCCGCCACGACGGCGGTCCTGGCAATCGGGTCGGTTGGGCTCACCGTATTTCAACGGGCGAGCTTGACCGCAACGCTCGACGAGACACTCGAACGGCGAGCAACCGATGCGGTGGCTCAATTCGCACGATTCGGAGCCGACTTCGAGGCGGGAGCGGCCCCAGAGCAATTCGTCCAGATCATCGGTGTCGATGGCCGCGTGGTCGCGTCAAGTCCCAACCTGTCACAAGCCCCACCACTGCGAATCCCGACGCCGCAGACGTCGGAGCGCGTCTTCCGAACGCTCGACGGGCTTCCAGTCGACGACGACTCGTTTCGAGTGCTCACACGTCGCCTCGACGCCGGTGGCGTCATCCATGTCGGGACGAGCGCCGACGTCGTCGGCGAGAGCATCGCTGCTCTCATCGGGGGCCTCGCGATCACCGTCCCGCTGCTCGACCTCGCCCTCGGCTGGCTCATATGGGTGTTCGTCGGTCGAACCCTCCGGCCGGTTCAGGCGATCACCGACGAGGTTCAGACGATCGGAGTGACGGAACTCGACCGCCGGGTCCCGGTTCCAAGCTCAGACGACGAAGTCCAGCGCCTCGCCGAGACGATGAACCGCATGCTCGAGCGTCTGCAGCGTTCCATCGACCGCCAACAGCGCTTCGTGGCCGACGCATCGCACGAACTGCGCAGCCCGTTGACCCGTCTCCGAACGTCTCTCGAGGTCGAGCAAGCCAATCCGGACGATCCTCGGACGGTCCTTGGAGAAGCCCTCGAGGAGGTGGTCGGCATGCAACGGCTGACCGAAGACCTGCTCGAGCTCGCAAGAGCCGACGGTGGGTCGCTCCGATTCGATCCGACTCCGCTCGACCTGGACGACATCGTGATGCGGGAGCTCGAACGACTCTCCACTCGCGGCCGGGTCCTCGTCGATCGCTCAGGCCTCTCCGGGGCGCACGTCCTCGGAGATCGCGCCCAGCTGGCACGGGCGATCAGGAACCTCCTGGACAACGCCGAACGACACGCGTCCTCCACCGTTCTGGTTGCGCTCAACGAAGTCGAGGGCGAAGCCGTGCTGAAGATCACCGACGACGGTGCCGGTGTCGACCCCAGCGTGGCACAAGTCATCTTCGAGCGATTCGGAAGGGCCGACGATTCGCGGACGCCGACACACGGTGGAACCGGACTCGGGCTCGCGATCGCCAGGGAGATCGCCGAGCGCCACAACGGATCGCTGCGCCTCGTCGACGGGCGAGGCGCGACGTTCGAACTACGGATGCCTGCGATCAGCTGAACGCCGGCTGACGCGTCAGCCGGACGTCAGCGCCGGGGAGCGATCGTGTCGGCGTCCGTTCAGGAGGAGACCGTCATGTCAACACGTTTCATCGCCACTCTGGGTCTGGTCGTGATCATCGGTGGGTGTGCCGCCACCGCCGAAACTGGCGCACCATCATCGGGCGCAGAGGACACGGCCGACCTCTGCCCGACCGAAGGCGAGCCGATGGCGGAGGCGAAGCTGTACATCGAGCACAACGCGACCGACGCGGACACGGGGGTTCATGGCCTGTTCGGCGGCGATGGATGGGCTGTGTTCTGTCTCCGGAGCCCATCGGGTGAGATGCTTCTGGCGGTGACACCTGACGGACCGTTGGGCGAGCTGGGTCTGGCCGACCTGTTCTTCGAGTCACGCGAGCCCCCGAACGACGAATACCCGATCGACAACCTCCTCGGGCAGTTCCCCGAGGGGACCTACGAAGCTTCGGCTGTCGACGTCGACGGTGTGAGCTGGACGGGGTCGGCCCGGTTCACCTCGGTCATCCCGGCCGCACCGGTCATCACGTCGCCGGCGCTGAGCGACGACGAGGATCGAGTCGACGCCTTCGTGAACGCCGGCGAGCTGACGGTGTCCTGGGAGCCCGTGACCGAGAGCCTGGAGTCGGACGATGTCACCATCACCGGGTACGAGGTGATCGTCACGTCGATCGACGACGTCGACGCCGATGGTGCATCGGTCCCCGTATTCGATATCCACCTGCCCTCGACAACGACGTCTGTTGCCGTCCCGGACGGATTCCTCCGCTCCGGCGCGACGTACGAACTGGAGGTCCTCGCCGTCGAGAGCAGTGGCAACCAAGCGATCGCGCTCGGGTTCTTCGCTGTGCGCTAGACATGGATCCTCGGATCGTCCTCGAGGACCTCGGATCGGACTCCTGCGACCCGCGTGAACACCTCGCCCGGGCCGTACCCTGACGGGAATGGACTCGGCCACGAGGCGACGCACGAATCTGGCATTGCTGGTCCTCGGTCCGGCTGCCGTCCTGAGCGGACTGTTCTCGAACACGGTCGGTCGCGACTGGACGATCGACCCAGCAGTGGTCCACGCCGTGACCGGTCTTGCCGTGGCAGCCACCGCACCCTGGAAGTCGGCGATCATCTCGAGTGGAGCACGACGTCGGCGGCCGACGCGCTGGGCGTCCTACCTTCTGCTCGGCCTCATCGTCACCACGCTGGCGTCCGGGCTGATCCATGCGGCCGACGTCACCACCCGAATCGGGCCGCTGACCGTCATGCAGATCCACGTCGGTGGTGGCCTGATCGCTCTGACGATGCTGCTGGTGCACTATCGATCCCATCCGGTGCGACCCACGTCCGGCGATCTCAGCCGCCGCACCTTCCTCCGGACCGCCGGGCTGGCAGCGCTCGCGACCACCACCTGGGCGGCGTGGGAACAGAGCCTGGCGGCGGCCGGTTCGAAGGGTGCAGAACGGAGATTCACCGGCTCGCACGAACGATCCTCGTTCGACCCGCCCGGCATGCCCGTCACACAATGGTTCGACGACCGGGTCCAGCGCATGGAGGCAGCCGACTGGCGCCTCGACATCGACGGTGTCACCTACGGGATCGGCGAGATCGGAGACGCCGGTCGAGAGACGATCACTGCAGTTCTGGACTGCACGAGCGGCTGGTACTCCGAACAGCACTGGGAGGGGGTCCGGCTCGACCGTCTCGTCGATGCCGGGTCGGCCCGCAGCATCGAGGTCCGATCCGCGACCGGCTACTCGCGCAGGTTCCCGATTCGCGATCTGGACCGGCTGTGGCTGGTCACCCACGCGGGTGGCGAGCCGCTGAGCGCCGGACACGGCTTCCCGGCGCGGATCGTCGCCCCGGACCGACGCGGCTTCTGGTGGGTCAAGTGGGTGGTTCGCATCGAGACGTCGAACGTGCCCTGGTGGGTGCAGTCGCCGTTCCCGTTGACGTGAGGCCACCCGACCCGGCCCGAGCCACAACCCGACCGACGACCCATTGCCTCCCGAGACCTCACCGGCATGGTTGTGAGATGGGAGTTGTCCGGTCTCTCGCCGCCGAGCGTGGGCACTGGGTCCGCGCGCACGCTCGCAGGTCCTCCGTCCACACCCGATCCCGGGTCAGACCGTGAGCGACCGGCACTCATGTATCGAGAGGAGAGGTCGGTGATCTTCTGATCATGAGCAGGACCAGCATTCGCGCGGCGCCTCGGATTGGTGCTTGGACTGGCGGTCATCGCCACCATCTTCACCTTCCCCGCGATCGCGCTCGGCGTCGTCGATGGTCCGTGCTCCGGCACGGTCACCATCGACGGCGAGGAATACGACGAGAGCAACGACACGCCGGACGATCCGATCGTCATCCCCGACAAGCCCGGTCTGATCGCCTCATGGACCGGCCAGACCGACGATCCGATCACCGAACACAACGGTCCGATCGGGATCGTGATCGGGCCGACCACCTGGCAGATCGAGGACTGGGAGGGCGCGAACGCAGAAAGTGGGTGTCGTCGGGAGGAGAGCCCGGCGACACCGCAACACCCGCCGCTCCCATCCGGGTGTCATTCGTTTGCGACTTCGGCGCGTCGGCCTTCGCAGAAAGGACCCTGCAATCGTTTGCAGGGTGAGGCGGAAGCGGGTAGCTTTCTCCCATGCCATCGGTGATCCCGTTCTCGGAGCTTCCCAAGATCAGATCGACCCGCGACAGCCGGGATCGGGTGGACCTCATCACCGAAGGGTTGTTCGGCACGACCGACATCAAGGCCGACCACATCACCTATCACCCGGGCGACTCGGCCGCCGCCCACTACCACGTCGGGGCCAAGCACTTCTTCTTCGTCGACTCGGGCACGGGCGTGCTCCACCTCGACGACCGCACCTACACGTTGAACAAGGGCGACGTGGCGCTCGCCGACGACGGCGAGGTTCACTGGTTCGAGAACACCAGCGACGAGGACTTCTCGTTCTACGAGCTGTGGGTCCCGGCACCGACAGAGACCGTCTGGATCCAGGCCGACGACATATGAACGTGGGAACCGGCGACGTGAGTTCACGTCGAGCACCAACCCGCAGACTCGAAGACCTCCCCCTCGTGCGTGGCACCGGGGCATACGTCGCCGACCTCGTCACGCCCGACACGCTCCACTGCGCCTTCGTCCGCAGCCCGGTGGCCCACGGCACGATCACCGAGATCGACACTGCGATGGCCACCTCCGAGCCCGGAGTGATCGGGATCTACACCGCCGAAGACCTCGACATCGCAGATATCGCATCGGTCACCGGCCGCGGCCCCGGAGCCGAATACATGCAACGGCCGGTGCTGGCACGCGACCGCGTCCGATTCGTCGGAGACGCCGTCGCCGTCGTCGTGGCAGAGTCCGCCCTGGCTGCAGCCGACGCCGCCGATCTCGTGTGGGTGGAGGTCGACGAACTCCCGGTCGTCGACGATCCCGAGACCGCCGCCGAGAGCGATGTCCACCTGTACGAGGGCGGCCCGAACGTGGCAGCGGCGCTGAGGCTCGCCGAGGGTCCAGAGCCTGCCGGCCGGCCGGATGTCTCCTCGACCGTCGAGGTCGTCAGCCAGCGTCTGGCGCCGGTGTCGATCGAGACGCTGGCCATCCTCGCCGACGGGACGGCGTCCCCCATCCACGTCTGGGCCGGACACCAGGCGCCACATCGCCTCCGAAACCAGCTCTCCAAGATGTTGGGAATCGACGCGGTGCGAGTCACGGTCCCCGATGTCGGCGGCGCCTTCGGCATGAAGGGCATGCTCTTCCCCGAGTATCTCGTCGTCACCGAACTGGCTCGAAGGCTCGGCCGGCGCGTCGTCTGGATCCAGACCCGGCGCGAACAGTTCACCACCGGGACCCACGGCCGCGCCCAGCGTCACCGGGTGACGCTCGAAGGGTCTGCCGACGGGCGGATCTCGCGGGCGAAGATCGACCTCCTCGCCGAGACCGGCGCCTACCCGCACAACGGGTCGGCGATCCCGATGTTCTCGCGCCTCGTGGCGACCGGGATGTACGACATCCCTCGCCTCGAGTTCGACACGACGATCGTCGTCACCAATCGGGCGCCCACCGGCTCGTACCGTGGCGCCGGCCGACCCGAGGCGGCACTGGCGATCGAACGAGCCATCGACGCGTTCGCACGCCAGGCGAGCCTCGACCCGATCGAGGTCCGCAGGAAGAACGCCATTCGCGAACTCCCCCACACCACGCCCACCGGCGCCGTGTACGACTCCGGTGATTACGTGGCGGCCATCGACATGGCGATGGAGATGCTCGACCTCGAGGGCCGGCGCGCCGAGCAGCAGCGCCGCCTGTCGGAAGGTGGCAACCCGATCGGAATCGGACTCGGAGCGTTCATCGAGCGCGCCGGTGGCGCGATCGAGTCAGGCGAGTACGCAAAGGTCGAGGTCACCGACGGTGAGGTCATCGTCCGCACGGGTTCCACCGACACCGGACAGGGCCACGCCACCGCATGGACCCAGGTCGCCCAACAGGTCTTCGGCGACATCCCGGTGCGGATCATCGCCAAGGACACCGACGAGGTCGCCGACGGCGTGGGCACGTTCGCTTCACGCTCCACCCAGATCGGGGCGTCGGCGGTCAGGCGGATGTCCGACTCGGTCCTCGCAGAAGCCAAGAAGCGGGCCGCCGAAGAATTGGAGGCGGCACTCGCCGACATCGAATACGAGGACGGTTCGTTCCGGGTGGTCGGCGTCCCCGGTACCGAGGTCTCGCTCTTCGACCTGGTCGCGACCGAACCGCTCGCAGACGAGGAGATGTTCGTCCCCGGAGCACAGACATTCCCCTACGGAGCACACGCTGCCGTCGTCGAGGTCGTGCTCGAGACCGGCGAGGTGCGCATCCTCGACATGGTCACGGTGGACGACTGCGGGACGGTGCTCAACCCGATGCTTGTGGAGGGGCAACTCCACGGGTCCCTCGCTCAGGGACTGGGCCAGGCGCTGTTCGAGTCGATCCGCTACGACGAGTCGGGTCAGCCGCTCACCGCCTCGATGATGGACTACTCCATGGTTCACGCTCCCGACGTGCCCGCTCCGAGGGCCGACCATCTCGAGCACCCCGCCCCGTCGAACCCCCTCGGGGCGAAGGGAACCGGGGAGGCCGGATGCATCGGCATGCCCGCCGCGGTGCTCAACGCCGCCATCGACGCCCTCGCCCCGTTCGGCGTGACCGACCTACAGCTACCGCTCCAGCCCCACCGGGTGTGGACGGCGATCGAGGCGGCATCCGGTGGGTGACGTCGAGCCGGTCGTGAGGGGCGCAGTCGTCCAGGCGGCACCGGTGTTCCTCGACCGGGAGGCCACGCTCGAGAAGGCGATCGCCCTGATCGAGGAAGCCGGGGCAGCGGGCGCGGAGATCGTCGCATTCCCCGAAGGCTTCATCCCGGCCCACCCGATCTGGTTCCACTTCCACTCGGGCACCGACCGGGTCGGCACCACGCTGGCCGTCGAGCTGTTCAAGAACTCGGTCGAAGTCCCCGGCAGGGAGATCGCCGCCCTGGAGGCCGCCGCCGCCCGAGCCGGCACGTTCGTCGTGATGGGTGTCTGTGAGAAACTCCCGAACACCTTCGGCACGATGTACAACACCCAGGTCTTCATCGACCCCGTTCGCGGGTATGTCGGCAAACACCAGAAACTCGTACCCACCGTCGGAGAGCGTCTCGTCCATCGGGCGGGCGGGCCGGAGACCTTCGGTGTGTTCCCTGCGCCGTTCGGTCCGGTGTCGGGATTGATGTGCGGGGAGAACTCCAACCCGCTGGCGATCTTCGCCCTCACGGCCGAGGCCACCCGGATCCATGTGATGGCGTGGCCGAACCACTTCCCGAAGCCGGCATTGCCGATGCCCGAGATCTCGCTGACGGCGGCGAGGGCGTTCGCCCAGATGTCCAAGGCGTGGGTGATGAGCGCCTCGGCGGTCGTCGACGACCGGATCCGCGAGATGATCGCCGAGACCGACTCCGATCGTGAGTTCCTCGGCAGAGAAGACATCGGCGGCGGCTCGTGCATCGTCGCCCCCGACACCCGCGTCGTCGCAGGCCCCACCGTCGGCAACGAGGAGCTGATCCTGTACGCCGACATGGACCTCGAGATCGGTGTCAAGATGAAGCTGCGTCACGATCTGGCCGGGCACTACAACCGGCCCGACGTCTTCCGTCTGCTCGTCAACAAGGGCGCACTCCCGCTGATGCAGACGGTCGCCGGCGACGAGCTCGCAGCTCCGACGACGCCGATCCTCGACATGACCCAGCCCGGCGCACTCGAGGTTCCGACCGAAGACTGAGCAGAATTCCCGGTTGCCGACACCGAGCCATATGTTGATCCCGTGAGTGACCGGATCCTCATCGAAACCGCCGAATCGCATGCTCCGGGCGCCGTGCGACGACGTCGCAGATGGAGAATCCCCGCACTGTTCGCAGCCGTTGCAGTTGCGATCATCGGTTGGTCGGTCTCATCACCAGACACGGCGGAGATCTCGGAGCCAGACCCGACGCTCGTACCGAAGCCCTTCTCACCCCCCGAGGGCACGTGGACCGAGATCGAGTTCTCGGGAGAGGGGGCGTTCACGTCGGTCCTCGACTCCGGCGTCGGCCTGATCGCCGCCGGCACGGGACGGAGAGTGGACTCCACCCCGTTCGTCTGGACCTCGACGGACGGGGTGTCGTGGAATCGAGCGTCGGGACCGTGGGAGATGGGCGAGCTCATCGCTGCCCTCGTGAAAGGACCGGCGGGATTCCTCGCAGGCGGCTACCAGATCGACCAGGCGTTCAGAGGCACGATCACCGATGCCGTGCCGAGGATCTGGAGCTCGCCCGACGGCACATCGTGGGAGCCGAGCCCGGTCACCGGACTCCCCGCCAACGGCGTCGTCACCGACCTGGCGGCAGCGGCCGAGGCCGTGATCGCCATCGGATGGGAGGGCCCCGCCGTTCTCGAGCCGCTCACTGCGCCGATCCCCGAGGCGACGCCCCGGGTGTGGTCGAGTAGGGACGGGATCACCTGGACCGACATCACGCCCGACAGCCCCGCAACGTGGTTCGCCGATGTCGCCGTCACTCCATCCGGGTTCGCCGTCGGCGGGGCAGACGACGAAGGAGCCTCGATCTGGACGTTCGAACAGGGTGAGTGGACGCATCTCCCCACACCCGAGCCGGACGGTGACGCCGTGACCGCGCTCACGTGGCGCTCCGGAACACTGACCGCGCTCACGAGGAGCGCGTCGGACCCCGAGGCGCTCGTGTTCGTCTGGTCCGTGGGCGAGAACGGAACCTGGAGCCCCACACCCACCGGGATCGAACGCCCGGGCATCGGCGGGTGGGTGGCAGCCGTCGACGGCAAACTCTTCGCCGCTTCTGCGTTCACGAGATCGGTGATCTCGATGGGCCCGGAGGTGTTCGTGAGCCAGCAGGGCACGGAATGGATCGGCGTCGAAGTGACCTCCGGGCTGACCCCGTGGCCGCCGCCGCGCATCATGTCCGTCCTCGAGTTCCGGGGCGACCTGTTCGCATTCGGGTCCCGGGGGCCGGGTCCCGCTGCGTGGCGACTCCTCCCCGACGGCGAGGCTCCCCCCGACTGACACCGCCACACTCGGTCGTTCACCCCACAGGGATACAATCGATTGCAGGAACGGCTACCGTGCGTGGCCGCATATCAGGACGGTCCATCTGAGCGGAATCGTGTTCGCCATCATCGCCGGAGTGGGCTTCGGCATCTTCCAGGCGGTCAACCGACGGGCGAATGCCGGCATCGACGCATACCGAGCGACCTTCGGCCTTCTGCTGATCGGCGCGATCGCGTTGGCGATCGTGTCCGCCATCACTCAGGACGTGGAGGAACTGTGGGCTGCACCCCTCTCGTCGCTCGCCTTCTTCGCCGGCGCCGGGATCGTCCACTTCTACTTCGGCTGGACGTTCCTCTCGATCAGCCAGCAACAGGTCGGCGCCGCACGCACCGGCGCCACCGCCGCCGCCACGCCCCTGGTCGGTACGCTGCTCGCGGCCCTCGTGCTCGGAGAGGCGCTCACGCTCGCGACGGGTGCCGGGGTCGTCCTGGTCGTCGGCGGGCTGGCGATCCTGTCGCTGCGAGGAATGAAGACAGTCGCCGCCGACGGCACGAAGATCCCATGGTTCGGACTGCTGTGCGCCCTGAGCTGGGGAACCAGCCCGCTGTTCATCCGCTGGGGCCTGGAGGGCCTCCCCTACCCACTCCTGGGAGTCACCGTCGGGATGACCGCCGCCGCACTCGCCTACGGAGTCTCGCTGACGGTGACCGGGCGGTGGAGGGGCTCGGGTGCGATCCCACGCAGCAACGCTCTGTGGCTGACGCTCGCCGGGCTGATCGTCGCGATCGCCATCGCCTCGCAATGGGCGTCGTACGACCTCATCGAGATCGCCGTCGCCATCACCCTCATGCAGCTGTCCGCACCGGTGGTCGTCGCCACTGCCCCGCTCATCATCGGTACCGAGATGGAGCGCATCACGTCACCCCTGGTCATCGGCACCGGCCTCATCATGGCCGGCTCGATCATCGTGATCCTGGCGTAGGCGGCGCTGGCGCGCCGCCGCCTTCGTCTCACGTCTCACGTCTCACGTCTCACGTCTCACGGGGATCTGCCCCATCCCCGCCGGAGGTCGACGGGGCGACGCCATCCCGCCCTCGTGTTCACTCACGCGGAACATGGAACGTGAGACGTGAGACGTGAGACACAACACGCCCCACGCGCTGGGCGTGGGGCGTATTGCGTATCGCGTGTTGCGTATGCTCAGCCGAGCGGGGCGACCTTCTCCTCGCCGGTGCTGAGGTCGGCAGACGGGTTGAGCTCGAGGCCCAGCGCCGCTTGCGCCCGGTGCAGACCGGTGATGTCGAAGTACCCGCGCCACTTGTCGTTGATGTCCGCCGGCACGTTGCCGTACGGAATCACGAAGTTCATCAGGTTGTCCATCTCGGCCGGGTCGAAGCCCAGGTCCTGGGTCATCGTGTTGTTGTCGATCTGATAGACCTCGTCCACGAAGAACGCGTCCGGCAGGTCGATCTCGAACTCCTCGGACAGGATCCGGACCAGGTCGTCGAAGTTCGCCGGATCCTTGGCCCAGCGTTGCGCCTGGATGTAGGCATACGCCCACGCAGCCGGGAAGTCCGGATCCGCCGCGATGTCCTCGGTCCGCATGGCGAACCCGTACTGGGGCAGTGGCAGGAAGTCGTTGTACAGCACGTTTCCGCCTGCCTCGGTGACCAGCGGGATGTGCCGGGCGAACCCGATCGATGCATCGATCTGCCCGGTGAGCAGCGCCTGGATCCAGTCGTTCGAGCCTCCGGTCATCTCGGTGGCGATGATGTCGTCGTCGACCGACAGCCCGAGGTCCTCGACCATGTACTTGGCGAACGCCTCGTTGACCTGTCCGGCTCGGCCCATACCGACTCGCTTGCCGCGGAGATCGTCGACGGTCGCGATGCCCTCCGCCCCCAGCAGGATCAGCGCCTGGCTGCCGAGGTTGATGTTGAGCATCTTGGCGTCGAGCACTTCCTTGCCGATTGCGTCGAAGAGCACGTCGGAGTCGAATCCGGCGATCTTGTACTCACCGGCGAGCATCGGGGGGACCGGGTCGTCTGCATCGTTGATCGTGACGTCGGTGATCCCGACCTCCTCGAAGAAGCCGAGCTCCTCCGACTGTCCGAGATAGAGCGGCGAGCGCAGCATCCGGTTCGGGTTGTTGTACCCGACGGTGATGCCTGAGGCCTGGACCCGCGGGATCCCGTCGGACGCAGCGGTGGTCGTCGCTGCGTCGCCGGCTGCCGTGGTCGTCGTCGCTGCGTCGTCCGAGCCGCAGGCGCCGAGGGCGACTGCACCGGCGGCGAGGCCGCTCAGACCCAGGAATCGCCTTCGCGAAACCGGACCAAAGAGCTCATTGCTGTCCGTCATGTTGTTCTCCTCCGTTTTCGTGTCAGGTCTTGCTGACCTGTCTCCATGGGGCGATCCGAGCTTCCATAGACCGTGTGCCCTGCACCAACAACAGCGCAAAGAGCGCGAGGCTCAAGAGCGCTGCGTAGGTGAGGGAAGCATTGAATGTGCGGGCCGAGCGGAAGATGAGCCAACCGATGCCGCCGTCCTTGCTGGCTCCAGACAAGAACTCGGCGATCACGACGCCGACCAGGCCGCGGCTCAGGCTCAACTGGACGCCGCTGACCACGAACGGCAACGTGTATGGCAGCACGACTTTCTGATAGATCTGCCCCTTGGACGCGCCGAACACCCGGGCTGCGTTGATCAGTGATTGCTCCGTCGTCTTGACACCGGCCCAGGTGTTGATGATCACCGGGAAGATCGCCGTGGAGATGATGACGGCGAACTTGAAGGAATCGCCGAGTCCGAGGAACAGGATGAGGATAGGGGCGATGGCGATTCTCGGGAGTGACGAGAGGGTCCACACGTACGGGCTGAAGATGGCGTCGATCCACTTGCTGCCTCCCATGAGGAGACCGAGCGGAATGCCGACCACGATCGAAGCTCCCATGGCGAGCAGATACAGCTTCAGCGTCACCCAGAAGTTGCGTGCGATGACGAAGTCCTGAAGGAGGTCGAACGTCTCGTTCGTGGTATCGCCCCCACCGAACCACCCGGTCCAGAAGGCGCTCATCATGTCGGTGAACTTCGGGAAGAAGTTGAAGTTGCCGTACCAGTTGGCGACGAGCTGCCAGATGAACGCGAAGATCGTGAGATTGATGATGGTGATCACCGGGTACCGGCTTCGTCGCCAGATCCGCTCCCAGGTCCATTCGGCGTCCCGGAGCCGCGGTTGCGAGGCGATCGAGCCGCCGTCCGAGGCCTTCTTCGGTGCGAGTTGGTCGGTCATGCCAGGGCCCCCGACTTGGCTCCCAGCGCCTCGTCCTTGACCAGACCCCAGAGATGCTCGCGCAGTCTCCCGTACTCGGGGTGCTTGGTGATCTCACCTTCCGCGAGGCGGGGCCGCTCGATGTTCACTTCGACGATCTCACGGACAGTGCCGGGTCGGTGCGAGATGACCGCGACCCGGTCGCCGAGGCTGATGGCCTCGTCGATCGAGTGGGTGATGAACACGACCGTTTGGCCGGCGTTCATGACGAGCGTCTCGAGTTGTGCCTGCAGCACCTCTCGGGTCATGGCGTCGAGCGCACCGAACGGCTCGTCGGCGAGCAGCAGCTTCGGTTGGGTGACCATTGCCCTTGCGATGCCCACGCGCTGGCGCATGCCGCCGGAGAGTTCGTGCGGGTACGACTGCTCGAATCCCTGCAGGCCGACGTTCTCGATCATTGCCTGGACCCGCTCCCCGACCTCCTTGTGGGAAGCGCCGGTGTCGCGGAACTCGAAGGGCATCCGAACGTTCTTCTCGACGGTCCGCCAGGGCATGACCGCATAGTCCTGAAACACCATGGCACGGTCCTTCGACGTCCCTCTGATGGGTTTGCCTTCATACGTGATGGTGCCCTCCCAGGGCTCCAGCAGGCCGGCGACCGCGTTGATGAACGTGGTCTTGCCGCAGCCCGAGGGCCCGACGAGGACCAGGAACTCACCTTCGTGGACGGTGAGGTTGATGTTGGTGAGCGCGGTGAGCAGCTTGCGCTCTCGTTCCAGCTCGTAGCCAACCGTCATGTTCTCGGCGACGACCAGAGGGGCGCCTTTCGAGGTGTTGACCGTCGGTTGTGTGGACACGTTTCTGCTCCAAACCGCAATCGTTTGCAGAGTCGAAGCTACTCCGAGGTTTCGAACGTTTCAAGCGGAAGTGACGGTTTTGTTTCGATTCGACGATGCCGACCGTCAGATTCCCAGCAGCCTTCGGGCGTTCTCCTTGAGGATCTTCGGCCGGACCGTGTCCTTGATCGGCAGTTCGGCGAACTCGTCCATCCATCGATCGATGCCGATCACCGGCCAATCGGTGCCGAAGAGGACGCGATCCTGGATGAGGTTGTTGGCGTAGTGGACGACTTCATCGGGGAAGTAGCGGGGGGCGAAACCCGACAGGTCGATCCAGAAGTTCGACTTGTGCCAGCACGCCGCAACGGCCTCGTGGTGGAACGGCCAGCCGGGGTGGGCGTGGATGATCTGGAGATCGGGGAAGTCGGCGGCCATGTCGTCGAGATGTGGGATGGCGCGGGCGGCCTCGAGCTTGTACCCCATGCCCCCGGGGCGCCCCGCCCCGGCGCCGGCGAACCCCATGTGGAACATCACCACGATTCCGAGTTCCTGGCACGTCTCCCAGATCGGATAGAACGTCTCGTCGTTGGGGAAGAACTTCTGGCGCACGGGATTGAGCTCGCCGATCCCCTTGATCCCGAACTCGGCGTGGCAGCGCCGGATCTCCTCGATCGCCGCCGGGCCCTTGTGCGGGTCGATCCCGGCGAAGGGGATGAACACGTCGGGGTGCGATCGCACCGCTGCGCCGATGAGGTCGTTGGGCGCGCCGGGCACGCCCGAGATCGTCTCGTCGTCCGAGTTGCAGAGCACCGCCATCAGCCTGCGCTCCCGGAACAGGTCCGCCTGCTCGGCGAAGGAGACCGGCGTGCGCTCGCTCTTGAAGTGCTCGCCCATCTGCCGTCTCCGGGCCCCCATCGCAGCGAGGAACTCCTCGGTCTGGGGATGGGTGTGGATGTCGATCGCGACGACATCGTCGATGTGCAGTGGCATCAGATCACTCCCTGGTCACGTAGCGATTCGATCTCGGCCGGCGAGAACCCCGATTCGGCGAGCACTTCGTCGGTGTGCTGGCCAAGGTTCGGTGCGGGTGGCTGAACGCGCAGCTCGGTCTCCGACAGGCGCAGCGCCGGGCCCACCTGTCTGAGGGGCCGTTCGCCCGGTGGCATCTCGATCGTCTCGATCAGTTCGAGTTCGGCGACCTGAGGATCATCGAACACCTCTTCGAAGCCGTTGATCGGACCATGCGGTACGTCGGCCCGCTCGAGGAGGTCGAACCACTCGGCGCGGGTCCGGCTCAGCGCCGATCGCTTGAGGATCTCATCGAGCGCCGCATAGTTGTCGTAGCGCGCCATCCGGTTTGCGAATCGCGGGTCATCGCGCAGTCCGACGAGATCGAAGACCTCGGTCACCGCCAGCCAGAACTTCTCCGGAACCGACATGTGCACCACGAACGGCAGCCCGTCGGAGGAGACCAATCCGTAGGCCTGGGCTCGCCGTTGCCGCGTGTTTGAGATCGTCTCCTGGCCCTGGTCGAGGAACACCGAGCCGGGCTCGGCCAGAAGCCCGACGATCGCCCGAAGCATCGAGGCGTCGACCATCTGGCCACGGCCGGTGCGTTGCCGGGCGTGGAGGGCGGCGAGGATCCCGTGGGCCGCCGTGAGCCCGGCGAGCAGATCCGAGAACGCCGGTCCGACCGGCTGAGGTCGCTCGAGGTCGATGAGTTGGGAGAACAGGCCACCCATGGCCGAGATCACCGTGTCGTAGGCGGGGCGGTCGACGTACGGGCCCGTCGGACCGAAACCGGTGATCGCGCAGTAGATCAGGCGCGGGTTGCGTACCGAGAGCACTTCCCAGCCGATGCCGAGGCGGTCCATCACTCCTGGACGGAAGTTCTCGACGACGACGTCTGCCGTGTCGACCAGTCGGAGGAAGGTCGCCGCCCCCTGCGGATGCTTGAGATCGAGGGTGATCCCCCGCTTGGTTCGGTTGTAGACCGCGAACTGCGGGCTGTGTGCACGGTCCCCCGACTGCCAGTAGCGCATCGGGTCGCCGGTGCCGGGCGTCTCGATCTTGACGATGTCGGCGCCGAGCTCGCCGAGCAGCTTCCCGGTGACCGGCGCGGCGATGTATCGGGACAGCTCCAGGACGCGGACATCTTCGAGTGCACCGGTCATTCGCTCAGTCCTTCCGGCACCGTGTTCCGCACCACGGCTCCATTGCGTGAGATCCGCTCGTAGATCGGTACCGCCCGAGCGACCAGGTTGTACACCGGGCAGCGGGCGTTGGCCTCGTCGACCAGCGCCAGCACCTGTTCGTCGGTCCCGGCCGTCGTGACGTCCGCCTCGATCACGATCCACTGCGGATTCGGAGCGATACCGTCGATCAGATGCTCCCCGCGCATGTCCATGTAGGTCAGCACGTCGATCCGGAGATCCTCGATCCCACATCCCACGAGTGCGGCACCCTTGGCGTACCAGACCTGTTGACAGAAGGCGAGCCCGGAAAGGAAGTATCGGAGCGGGCTCGGGGCACTCCCCGTCCCGGCGCGCCCTTCCGATTCGTCACACTCGAAGGCGAACTCCCGGTCGTACTGGACGAACTCGGATCGTGCGTTGACGTTCTCGACCAGTCGAGTCGTCACGCGGGGCCGGACGTGTCCGGCGGCGCTGTCGGTCAGGAGCAGCTCGGCCGTCTCCTCGACGTTGGAACGCAGCTTCTCGAGGTCGACTCTCATGTGCTCTCTCCAATCTCGATGACGACCTTTCCGATTCGATTTCGATCGGTGACGGCGTCCATGGCGGTCGCAGCATCCTCCAGACGGAACGTCTTCGCCACGATCGGCTCCATCGCGTGCTCGGCGAGCATCCTGTAGACGTCGGAGAAGTCGGCGAGATTCGAGTTGGCCGCACCGATGATCCGATGGCGCGATCGATACATCTCGAGGGCGTTGATCCTCAACGTTGCGCCCGGCACCGCTGCGACCAGGACCAGGACTCCGCACCGGCCGAGCGATTCGTGCGTCTCGGCGATCACGTCCGACGCACCGGTCGTCTCGAGCACCAGGTCGACGCCCTGGCCATCGGTGCTGGTCATGACGTCGTCGACGAGGTCCCCGGTCACCCGGTTCAGGCCGACCATTGCTCCGAGGTCGCGGGTGGCCAACAGCTTCTCGTCCGTCGAGGCGACGGCGATCACCCGATGTCCGAGTGCGGCCGCGATCTGGACGGCAGCGGTGCCGAGTGCGCCGCCTGCGCCGGTCACCATCGTGATCGGATCCGGGGGCAGCACTCCGGCGGATCGGATCATGTGCAGGACGACGGCGTGGGTGTGGGCGGCCGCCGCGCCCGACACGAACGAGACCTCGTCGGGCAGTCTCACGAGGTTGGTGCGGGGCACCGAGATGAGCTCGGCGAACCCACCCTGGCGATCGATCCCGAACGATGTCGACGCCGTGCAATCGGCTGCCCTGCCGGCCCTGCACCAGCGGCATCGCCGACATGGGATCGAGGGCTTGACGACGACCCGGAGACCCGTGGGGGTGGAACCAGAACCGCTCTCGACGATCCCGGCGGCGTCGATTCCCTGTACGAGCGGAAACGCCACAGGGCCGTTTGGCCCAACGCCTCGCTCGAAGACCATGCGATCGAGTCTGTTCACGCTCGCCGCCTCGATCCGCACGAGCACCTCCCCCGACTTCCGCTCCGGATCGGGCACGTCGGTCAGCTCGATCGGACCGCCGGGCCCGGCAGTGACGGCGGCTCTCATGGGCGAGCTGCTCGCAGGGGATCGAACACAACCGATTGCATCTGTCGGGATCCTAGGAGCGGCTCCCCGTACGATGGGGCGAAGAGAGGAGACAGATGCAGCGGAAGGCCATCGCGGGATCACCGGAGCTTCAGCAGTACGTGCTCGAGCATTCGGAGCCACTCGAGGCGCACCACCTGGCGCTCATCGCGGCGACGGACAGCCGGGTCCCCGAACTGGCCGAGTACCAGGTGCCGCCCGAACAGGCGCTCGCACTCAGGATGCTCACGCGGATCACCGGTGCTCGCCGGGTGCTCGAGGTCGGTACGTTCACCGGCTTGTCGGCGATGGTGATCGCCGAAGCGATCGGCCCGGAGGGCCATCTGACCTGTCTCGACATCAACCCCGACACGGGTGCCATCGCCCGGGAGCACTGGGATGCCGCCGGCCTCGGCGATCGGATCGAGCTGCGACTGGGACCCGCCGCGGAGACGCTCGCATCGATGGCCGGCGAGACGTTCGACCTGGTCTTCCTCGACGCCGACAAGCCCGGCTACATCTCCTATGTCGACCTCGTCCTGCCGATGCTGGAACCGGGCGGGTTGATCGTGGCGGACAACACGCTGATGCGGGGCCACGTGCTCGATCCCCACACCGAGAACGGCAATGCGGTGGCGCTTCGCGATTTCAATGCCTACGTCGCCGACCACCCGGATGTCGATGTGGTGATCTTGCCGGTGTACGACGGTCTGACCCTGATCAGGAAGCGGTGATCCGCTCGATCACGGTCCCGGGCGCGGGCATCGAACTGAGCGCAGTCGAAGCCGAGGCGACAGACACCGATCGCATCCCGATCCTCCTCATCCACGAGAACCGCGGACTCGTGCCGTACATGATCGGCGAGATCACACGGTTGACCGAGCGCGGCCACCGGGTGGTCGCACCCGATCTGCTCACCCGGATCGGCGGTACGGCCGCCTACGCCGACGACCCGACCTCGGTGTCCACGCGAGCAATCGACGGCGACACCCATGTCGCCGATCTGGTCGCCGCCTATGACTGGATGGCGTCGAGCGAACCGAGGCTGGCCGTGGTCGGGTTCTGCTTCGGCGCCGAGATGGGCTGGCGCCTTCTCGAGCGTCGAACACCCGAGCTCGCCGTGCTGTGGTACGGGATCTGCCCCGACCCCGGTGCGGTGTCTGCAACCAGGACACGGGTGTTCGCCACGTATGCCCAGGACGATCCGCGAGTCAACGACACCCTGGGGGCGTTGTGCGACGCGCTGGCGTGGAGCGACACCGACATCACATTGGAGTCGTATCCCGGCACCCGCCACGCGTTCGCAGATCACACCCGGCCGGAGCGCCATGATCCGGCGGCGGCCGCAGAGATGTGGCGCAGAACGATCGAGTTTCTCGATCGGGCCTGATAGGGACCGCTCCGGGCACCCACCGACAATCGATTGCGGTATCGTCCCGGACGTGAGTGACGCCAGAGTCGAAGCTGCCATTGCCCACTGGGCTCCGAGGTACGTCGAGCACGGTGTCCCGATCGGCGATTTCCTCGACGTCACCCGATCGATCGATTCATGGGACGACTGGTGTTCGGCATGGACCGCAGCCGGGCGAGTCCACGACCGATTGGGTGACGAGGCACTGGCGCAGGGATACCTGCGCTCGGCCGGATACCACTACCTCACTGCCGCGGTGGAGTACCACTTCGGGAAGTTCCTGTTCTGCCACGACATCGACCAGATGCGGGAAACCCACCGACTGGCGATCGCAGCACACCGCAAGGCCCATCCGCTCGTCGACCCGCCGATGGAACGCATCGAGTTCGACTATCTCGGCACCCACACCCTGGTCGGGAACCTCAGGAAGCCGAACGGGATCGACCGTCCACCGGTTGTGCTGCTGATCCCCGGGCTCGATTCGGCCAAGGAGGAGCTCTCCGGCTTCGAGTTCTGGTTCCTCGATCGCGGGATGGCGACGTTCTCGATCGACGGTCCGGGTCAGGGCGAGGCGGAGTACGACCTGTCGATCGAGACGGCATACGAGAAGCCGGCGGGCGCCGCGATCGACGCGTTGGAGGCTCGAGACGACCTCGACGTGAGCCGGCTCGGAGCGATGGGGGTCAGCCTCGGTGGCTACTACGTGGTGCGGGCGGCGGCGTTCGACAAGCGGATTCGGGCGATGATCTCGCTGTCGGGACCGCACACGATCAACGACACGATCGATCAGACCCCGCCGATGACCCAATTGGCCTTCCAGGTCAGGACCCACTCCCCCGACTTCGAGACGGCGAAGCAGAAGCTGACCTCGATGAACCTGACCGGGGTCGCAGAGCTGGTCTCGTGTCCATCATTCGTGGTGACGGGTGCCAACGACCGCATCGTTCCGGCCGACCAGACGCGTCGGATCGCAGCCGCGATCACCGGCCCCGTCCACCTCCAGATCATCGAGGACGCCAACCACGTCGCGACCAACAAGGCGTACGCATACCGGCCACACATGGCGGATTGGATGGCCGACCAACTCGGTGCACGACTCGACGATCAAGGAGCTTCGCAATGACTGCTGCCTACACCTCCCGGGTGACCATCGAACGGGTGCGGGGCCCGATCCGCAACGCCACCATCCCGGCCCGGAACGAACCGATCACCTTCGGGGTGCATTCCGAGGTCGCCGAGCACTACGGCGTCTCGCCCGACGACTTCCCACCCGACGCCACCACGCTCGACTACCTCGTGGCGGCGGCCGGCGGTTGACTGACCGGCACCTTCGGGGGCGCGCTGGAGGCGCGCGGCATCAACGCAAGCGGAGGAGCACTCATCGGTCGGGTCACCGGTGAGATCGAGAAGGACGGATCGGTGCTCGTCGTGAAACGCATCCACGTCGACTACGAACTCGAGGGGGTCGACCCCGAACAGCACGAGACCGTCGAACGCGTGCTGGGATTCCATGCCGAGAAATGCCCGGTCGCCCGTTCGATCTCACCGCAGATCGGCATCACAACCTCGGTGACCTACGTTGGCTGAACTGGCAGCGATCCTCGGCGTCCCGCACAACCCGCTGTTGTGGCGGACGATGAACACCGACCCGGTTCCCGACGATCTCGCGCGGACACGGGCCAACTTCGACCGGTTCGCAGATGAGATCACCGCTGCCGGAGTCGACGCCCTGGTCGTCGTGGGCTCGGATCATCTCCGGCAGTTCGGATGGGCCAACTCACCGGCGTTCTGCATCGGCAAGGCCGAACACTTCGCCTGCACGTTCGAGAACGAGATCCGAACGTTCGGTCTCGACCCCTGGGAGATGCGAGGAGACCCCGAACTCGCCGGCTGGCTCCTGGGTGACGCCGAGTTGCAGCCGGACATCGACTTCGCGATGTCGAACGAGTGGGTCCTCGACCACTCGTTCACCCTCCCGGCGAAGTTCCTCACGCCGGACCTCGACGTCCCGATCGTCCCGATCCACACGAACGCCAACATCCCGCCGATCCCTCGTGCCGAGCGATATGCCGCACTCGGCCGGTATCTCCGCTCCAGGATCGAGGCGGCGCCCTTCTCCCGCCGGGTCGCGTTGATCGCCTCGGGCCATCTCGCCACCGACATCGGCGGGCCCCGCCAGTTCCTGGGCGGTGGCTCGCCCGACCAGGCGTTCGACGACGACGCCGTCCGATGGATGGAGCAAGGGGATCTGGATGCGGCTGTCGCCGGTTGCAGCTTCGAGCGTCTGGCCGCGGCAGGGAACGTGACCGGGCAGTTCCTCAACTTCATCACCGCTCTCGCCGCCGCCGACCGGCCGGCTTCCTTCGCCGAGGGCACTCCGTCACGCTTCGCCAACGGCCCGTTCTTCCGGTGGGACCCATGAGTCGCTTCCAGATCGACAAGTTCATCAGCTACGTCGAGGGATCGGACCAGGCGGTCCTGGACTACGTCGCCGACCCGGAGACCTATGTGGCCGCGTGGGAACGGCGGGCGACGGACTCACGGCTGCCGACTCCGGACTCGGGCACGCTTCACCGACTCGAGAGCGGGCCGCCCTCATCGGCCGCGATCACGCCGAGCTCTATCGGCTCGGCGCCCACCCCTACGTGCTGTGGCACTTCGTCGAGGCGATCCGCGTCTGGACCGGGGAGACCACCTGGCCCGAGATGAAGGAACGGTACCGGGAGGACATCGCCCCTCACGGCACAGCCGACTTCTCGACGTAGAGATGACAGATGACAGATGACAGATGACAGATGACAGATGACACATCGAGCAAGGACCCCGAGTGAGGCGAACGGCACGGCACCCACTTCGCCCGCTGTACGCCCGATGACTCCCCCGGCCAGAGGTGAAACCTCCTGGGCAGAACGTCGGTGACCCGCTCGAAGGCGACGACGGCACCTTTCGCGGACGCTGATCCCACTCCGGTCGCCACGGCGTCTCGACGTCCGGTAGCGTCATGCGACTGCAATCGATTGCGAGGTGAGACATGAAGCTCGGATGGATCGGACTCGGGGACATGGGCCAGGTGATCATCCCCCGGCTCCTCGAAGCGGGCCACGAGGTGACCGGATGGAACCGCACCGCATCGAAGGCCGACGCCCTCATCGAGAAGAGGCATGGCGTGGGCGGACACACCACGGGAGGTGGCGCGAACGATCGGACTTCGTCTTCTCGATGGTCACCAACGCCGAGGCGGTCGAAGCGATCGCACTCGGCGATGACGGAGTGATCGCCGGTCTCGGCCCGGACGGCGTGTACCTGGACATGTCGACCATCGATCCGCTCGTCAGCCGCAGCGTCTCCGAGGCGTTCGCAGAGCGAGGACTCGCGATGCTCGACGCACCGCTGTCCGGGAGCCCGGTGACCGTGGCACAGGGCACCGCCTCGACAATGGTCGGCGGCGAACGGGCGGCCTTCGAAAAGGTCGAGTCGCTCCTCTACGACGTCGGATCCAAGGTCAGCTACATCGGCCCGTCCGGCACCGCAGTCCAAATGAAGGTCGCCATCAACCTGACGCTCATCGTCGAGATGGTGGTCTTCTGCGAGTCTGTGGCGCTGGCCGAGAAGGGAGGGGTCGATCGCAAGGTGGCCGTCGATGCGATGCTCAAGAGCGTGGTCGCCTCACCAGTGATGGGCTATCGAGGCCCGTTCATCCTCGAGATGCCCGACAAGCCGCTGGCGGACGTCACACTGCAGCAGAAGGACATGATCCTGGCGCTCGAAGTGGCACGCCGGCAGGGCTCGCCTGCTCCGCTGGGCGCCGTCGCCAACGAACTCCTGAACGCCTGCCGGGGGCTGGGGATCGACCACCGAGACTTCGTCACCGTCTTCGACGTCTACCACCTGCTGGCAGGCATGCGATGAGAATCCACAAGAACCTGGCCGATGTCCCCTTCGTCGGCGGATTGGACGAAGACGAGGGTTGGGTCGACATGCGAGTCCAGTTCCTGCTGGACGCCGCCGCCACCGGCGCCGACGACTTCCTGCTCGGCTGGACGGTGCTGCCGCCAGGAGCGAGGCACGACCGTCATCTCCACCGCAACGCCGACGAGTTCTTCGTCGTCCTTCGTGGGACCGGGAGCATCTACACCGACGACGGAACGGAACCGGCATCGGAGGGCGACGTCATCTGGACGCCGCGAGGGAAGTACCACGGGTTCGACAACACCGGTGACGACGACGTCGTGCTGGTGTGGGGGTGGAACGGGGCCGGATCCCTCGAAGCCTCCGGGTACGAGGTCGATCCCGAGGTCGTCGGATGAGTCCATGGGATGACGCCCGTATCGTCGAAGGCCTGCGCCGCCAGCTCGCCGCGCGGTCGGACGCACTCGCACACGGGGCCGGCCACGTCGGATGGAAGGTGGGCTTCGGCGCACCAGGCTCGCTCGAGTTGATGCAGATCACGGCCCCGCTGCTCGGCTACCTGACCGCGACGACGGTCTTTGACGACGGCGCCACCTTCGACACCGATGGATGGACCCGCGGGGTCGTCGAGTTCGAAGTCGCGGTGTGGATGGGGGCCGATGTCGAAGCCGGAGCCGGCGAGGCAGAGGCCGCAGCGGCGGTCGCCGCCGTCGGGCCAGCGATCGAGGTCGCCGATGTCGACCTTCCGGTCGGCCCCGATCGGATAGCCGACATCATGGCCGGAGACATCTTCCATCGCGGAGTGGTCTTCGGAGCGCGCGACGAAGGTCGCGCCGGGCTCGACATCTCCGGTCTGACCGCACACATCCGCCTCGACGACCACGAGTTCGCCACAGTGACCGAACTCGAGGCCATCACCGGCGCATACCCCTGGATCGTGTCCACCGTTGCGTCGACCCTCGCCTCCGCCGGTGAGCGACTACGCGCCGGCGACGTGATCATCACCGGATCGGTGATTCCGCCGGTCTCGGTGAACGACGCTCGCGACTTCACGTTCACGCTCGACCCGTTCGAACCGGTTTCGATCGTCGCCGACTGAGCGGACGCGGCGCGTCTCGATGTCGTAGGATGCCTCAACCGATCGAGAGCTGGCATGGCTGCACAACCCGAACACCTGGCGTTCCTGCGATCGACGTCCATGTTCTCCGCGGTTCCCGATGCCACGCTCGAGAAGGTCACCGGGATGGCCTCCGAGAAGAAGCACGCCCCCGGCAAGACGATCGTCAGACAGGGCGGCCAGGCCCATGCGTTCCATCTGATCGTCGACGGTGAGGCCGACGTCTCCGCCGACGGTGTAACCCTCGCACGGCTCGGACCCGGCGACCATTTCGGGGAGATCGCCATCGTGGAAGACGCCAAGCGGAACGCCACGGTGACAGCGGTCACGCCGGTCCGCGTGCTCGCGATCGACACGATCTCCTTCCGCCGTCTGGCCCGGTCCGACGCGCTCCTCGCTGCGGCTCTCCCGCCGGCGATCGCAGAGCGATTGTCCGACCGGGATCAGAAGCTCAACGAGTAGACACGGATCCGAACACGGCGTCACGCTGCAACGTCGACCAAGGCCGAAGGCCCCACTCGGATCAGTCGGAGATCACCGGCATCGACGCGATCTGGTCGGCCGTGGGGAAGCCCTCGACCCTGAACCGCGGTGGATAGAAGTCGGTCGGTGTCATGAGCTCGCCGACCGACGAGACCACGTCGTCCCAGCCGACGAGCCAGTTCTCGTCCTGACTGCGGAAGAACATCACCCGGTCGGTCTCGGGGATGATGCACGGAGCATCGATCCACGTGCACGCAGACGTGATCACACCGTTGCGCTCGGCGAGGATCGAGTTCGCGACGAACACCTCGTCGCCCAACACCGATTGGATGAGCGCCGTGGTGGCGTCGTAGGCGAGCGAGCGATCTATCGCCTTCAGGCGGTCGAGTCCCGCCGACGCCGGATGGCCCATTGGAAGCTCGAAGTCGGCCCATTCTCCATCTCGCCGAACGAGCGGAAGCGCAGACACCTGACTCGGCTTGTCCAATTCGGTCTCTGTTCGACTCATGGCGATTGCGAGCCCATGCTCATCGTCCGAGCCGGTGACGATCAAGCAGTTCCGATGCGGGGCAAAGACCACGGGATCACCGGAGAGTTCGAGCACATCGATGACCTTGGCCACGAGGATGCGAGACACGTCGTAGTCGTCGTGCCAGAGCGACACATGGGTACCGGGCGCGAGCCGACCCCATTCGGCCACATCTGTCGCGGCATCCAGGTTCGCGATCGCAGCATCGAGTACCTGGTCGAAACCGACCTCCCACTCATCGAGGTGGGTCTGGTTCAACATCATCATCGTCGTGGGCGAGTCGAGGACGACCGCGGCAACGATGCCGGCACCCAACGGTCGGTGCGGGATCGCGGCCGGAGCTGATCCGCCGATCTCGGCCATCCACCGGGTCGACTCGATCGTGGCGCGGTCGCGAACGCCGGGAAAGAGCCGGTCCCGGGCCTCGGCGAAGGTCTTGGGCTGGTCGGCTTCGGCGACGAGCCCTGCCACGGCCGTCTGCAGGTAGGCGCCGGCGTCCGCCCTGGAAAGCGACTGCCAGCGGTCGAAGAGGTTGCCGAGCATGATCATCCGGTTTCCGGCCGCACGAAGGGCGAACAGGTCTTCGTCGTATTCGATCGGACCGGTGACGCCGAGTCCCCGGAGGGCTTTCTCGACCGCGGTGACGAACTGCTCCCTCGGGTCTCGCTTCCTGAAGAGCGCCATCGCCCAAAGCTACCCGACCGGACTCGTCGGGCCGTTCCTAACCGGCTCGCAGTTCGTCGATCAGTGGCTGGACCCAACCTGCACCCATCTCGAGCAGTTCGGGGTGCTCGTTCAGCGTCGGCAGGTGCACCGTCTCCACCTGGCCGTTCAGCTTGTCGAGCGTGTACCTGATGTCGAGTTGCGTCTCGTGGTTCTCAGTGACGAACCCGATCGGCGCAAACACCAGTGCGCGTGCGCCGAGCCCGATGAGGTTGGCTGCGGCCTGATCGACATCCGGGGTGGTCCACTTCCCCGGAACCGGATGGTTCATCCAGCCGGGACTGACCAAGGGGAACCGACCGATCAACCGTTCCTGCATGGCGTAGTACAACGCGGTGCTCTCACGCACACCGGTCTCCATCCCCTTGGTCTCGAGCGGACACCCGTGGAGGCACAGGACGATGCCGACCTGGCTCGGCACATGGCTGTCCAGGAGCGGCGCCACCCCGTCGAGGATGTGGTCGACCAGCAACTCCTGGAAATCGGGGCGCTCCCAGAACGACGGGAGGTAGCGGATGTCCTTGACCCAGGAGCCATCGGGGTGCAGCGCCTCGTTGATCTGCTGGAGTGCCAGGCCGCTGGTGAACACCGAATCCACGACCAGCCACGGATAGACGAGGATCTTCTCGAACCCCTGCTCACGGATCTCTGAGAGCACCTGCTCGGGGAGGAACGGCTCGACGAAGTTGTACGCCTTGAACACGGCCACGTCATCGCCGTAGGTCGCCTTGAGGCTCTGCTCGATGCCTGCGCGCTGGCGCTCGAAGATGTCGTTGTGGGGCGAGTGGTAGTGATTGGCGGCATGCCACTCCTTGCGCTGGCTCCGCTCCAACCGACGCGACAGCCACGGAATCGAGAAATCGGGGAACTTGATCGACTTCGAGACGAGCAGCCGAAACGACTTCTCGTTGTATTCCTGGAAGTCGTCGTAGTCCTCGACTTCACCGTATCCGCACAGGAGCACCGCCACTCGGTCGCTCATCGTTCATCTCCCTCTCCGCATCGTTGCATGGACCCACCCACTCGGCGTGACGGGCAACGGTAGCCACACTCCACCGGACGCGGAATACCGCGAGGACACGGCCGGAATCCCTGCGTCAGCCCGCAGTGGTCGTGTCGTCGCCCATACGGTAGTTCGGGAGTTCGGGCATCTTCCGGGCAATGAGGATGGCGCCCAGGATGCAGGCGATCCCGCCCGAAACGACCGAGATCTGGGGGGTGGTCACCGAGGCGACGGCACCGGCCTCGAAGTCGCCCACCCTGGGGCCTCCGCTGACGACGGCGATGTGGATCGACGACAGCCTTCCACGGAGTCGATCGGGGACTGCGAGCTGCAGGATGGTGTTGCGGAACACCGCCGAGACCACGTCGGCTCCCCCGGCGATCGCAAGGAGGACCACCGCAACCACGACGGAGCGAGCGAGCCCGAACGCTGCGATCGCGGCGCCCCACGCCACGACTGCGATCACGACGGCGCGACCCTGGCGCTGAATACGACCGACCCACCCAGACGTCACCGCTGCGACGAGCGCACCCGCCCCCGGGGCGGCGTAGAGCAGTCCGACCGTGGAGGCGTCGCCCCCGAGGACGGTGGCCCCAATCGCCGGGAACAGGGCCTGAGGCATACCGAACACCATGGCGTTGAGGTCGATGGCGAAGTTCGCCTGCAGGACTCGGCGTTCGCGCAGGAACGTGAATCCCTCCTTGATCGACTCCCAGCCGAACCGCTGGCCGCCGCCCTCGGGCTCCAGTTTGCCTATGCGGAACATGAAGATCGTCCCGATCGCGAATGCGGTCGCCTCGATCGCGAACGTGAGCGTCAAACTGGTCTGGGCGATAAGGAGACCGCCGATCGCCGGCCCCACGGTCTTCGCGATGTTGCCGAGCGTCTGAGTGAGCGCCAGTGCGGACGGGAGCAGATCGTGACCGACCAGCGCGGGCACCGACGCCGAGCGCGCGGGGTTGTCGATGGCCGAAATCGCGGCGTTCGCCCCGCTCAGGACGAAGATCATCCAGACGATCGGCGATGCGAGTGCCGCGTTCACCGCCAATCCAACGGCGGTGAGCATCAGCCCCAACTGCGCAGCGACGAGCAGGCGACGACGATCGACGGAGTCGACGATCGCTCCTCCGACGAACGACGTGGCGAGCAGCGGGACGAGCTGGGCGATACCCAGCACACCGACGAGAAAGGTGGACCCGGTGAGCTGGTAGACCTGGAAGGGGACCGCGACGACGGTCAGCTGCCGGCCGAACCAGGCGAGTGCAAGGCCCCCGTACAGCCAGCGGAATCCGGGCGAACGCCTCAGCGGGGTGACGTCGACGAACAGCAGCTGCGAGAGTCGCTTGAGCTTCGAATCCGTCATGAGGGTCCGCCCGCTTCGGTTCGGCGCAGCCGCGCCGGAGGTTCAGGCGTCGATCTGATCGGGCAGCTCGGTGAGGACACAGGCCGCCTCGTGACCCGGCCCCCGGACGGTGAGCTCGACCTCGTCCACCGGCCGGAATCCGATGTGGACGTTGGTGCCAGTCACCTCGAGGCGCTCGAGGGCAGAGCGCATGGCAGACGGGACGTCGTCGGTTCGGAGCGCGCCGGCCAGGGCATTCGCCGATTCCTCGTCCTCGAACGACAGGGTGCCTCTGAAGGCGTGGGTCCGCTCGACACCGGCGATCGTGTCGAACATGCCCTCCTGGTCCTGGAGCCAGAGCACCACGTCGTCGAGCTCCCACCCGCAGATCGGGGTCGCCACCGGGCAGCGGGTGTGGAACCGGCACCCCTGCGGCGGCCGGGCCGGATCGGGGACGGAGCCTTCGAGCGATCGCATCGGCACGTCGGCGCTCTCGGTGACGTCGGGACTGGCTCCGAGAAGGGCGTCGGTGTACGGGTGGCTGGGATCTTCGAAGATCACCTCCGTACTCCCCGCCTCGGCGACCTTCCCGAGATACATGACGACGATGCGGTCTGCCATGTGCCGAACGACCGACAGGTCGTGGGTGATGAACAGATAGGTGAGGCCGCGCTCCTGCTGCAACTCGTGGAGCAGGTTGAGGATCTGTGCTTGCACCGAGACGTCGAGTGCGCTGGTCGGCTCGTCGAGGACGACCAGCTCGGGATCGAGCGCCAGCGCTCTGGCGATGGAGATCCGTTGGCGCTGTCCGCCGGAGAACTGGTGGGGATAGCGGTAGAGGTGTTGGCGTCCGAGCCCGACCTGTTCGAGCAACTCGACGACACGCTCGGTCAACTCCGACCCCGACGCCTCGTTGTGGACCTTGAGCGGCCTGCCCACGATGTCCTTGACGAGCTGACGGGGGTTGAGCGAGGAGAATGAGTCCTGGAAGACGACCTGGCAGTTGCGGCGATAGCGCTTCCACGCCTCGCCCTCGAGTCGGTCGATACGATGCAGGCGCTCGATCTCGTCGAGCTCGGAGCGATGTTCCGCCGTCCGGTCGGCCTCGGGGATCGCCAGCAGCGCGTCGAGCCGATCCCGCTCCCCCTTGGAGATGTCGAAGAAGGCACCGCCGCCGGTCGGATCCATCAGCCCGGCGACACACCTTCCGAGCGTGGTCTTGCCGCAGCCGCTCTCACCGACGAGCCCGACGGTCTCCCCTCGCCTGATGTCGAACGACACTCCGTCCACCGCTCGCACGCTTCCGACGACCCGCTGGAGGGCACCCTCACGGATCGGGAAGTGCTTCTCGAGCCCGCGCAGCCCGAGCACGATCTCTCCCGGTGTCGACGCCTCGCGGGGCCCGGGGGACGTTTCTGCGATGGTCATGGCGTGCTCCGTGTGAAGGACGGCTGTTCACCGTGGGGCGGCGGATGATGGATGAAACAGGAGACCGGGTGCGAGACTCCCTCGTTCGAGAGTCGCGGATCGATGGTCTCGCACGCCTCCGTGGAGAAGGCACACCTCCCGGAGAAGCGACAGGACGGCGGCGGGTCGATGAGTTCGGGCACCGTCCCCTCGATGACGACGAGCTTGCCGCGCTCGTGCTGGGCGGATGGCAACGCGGCCAGCAGACCGCGGGTGTAGGGGTGGAGCGGATCGTGGAAGATCTGCTCGGTCGGTCCCACCTCGGCGATCCGCCCGGCGTACATCACGGCGACCCGATCACACACCCGGCGAACCAGAGAGAGATCGTGACTGATGTACAGCACGGCGGTCTTGTGGATCTCCTGGAGCTCACGCACGAGTTCGAGGATGCGAGCCTGCACGGTGACGTCCAGCGCCGTGGTCGGCTCGTCGGCGATGAGCAGATCGGGGTTACACGCGAGCGCCTGGGCGATCATCACGCGTTGCCGCATGCCACCCGAGAGCTCGTGTGGGTAGCGATCCATCACCTTGCGGGGATTGGGGATCTGGGTCTCGGCAAGCGCATCGATCACCATCTCGTCGACGGCACGGCTGATCCGGTCACGCTTCGAGCGCAGCGGCGGCAGCGACAGCAACAGTCGCTCGGGAACACGAGAGTGCAGCGCGGCATGTCGGTGCAACAGGGTGCTGGTCTCCTCGGGATTCATCCCGGCGCGCTCGAGGATCTCCGATTCGCGGTGCTCGTAGAAGACCTCCCCGATCTGGTCTCGGATCGAGAGGGCCGGGTTCAGCGCCTTGGCGGGATCCTGGAAGATCATGGCGATGCGGTTGCCGCGGATCTCGCGGAGCCGCTTCTCGGGGATCGACGTGAGGTCGATGGTCTCGTTGCCCGTCTGGTCACAGATTGCACAGCCCGTGCCGTTGCAGCTGGCACAGGCGACCGCGGCCCGACCGGTCTGGTCGCAGTGCGAGCAACCCGCCCCATGACACCGTTCGCACGGCGCCTTCGGACGGAACAGGACCGAACCGCCGACGTGGATGCCCGGGGGCATGGGCACGAGTCGGAGGAACGACCGTGCCGTCACGCTCTTTCCGCACCCGGTCTCACCGACCAGTCCGAGCGTCTCACCGTCTCGGATGTCGAAGGAGACACCGTCGACGGCGTGGACGGTCCCCTCCTTGGACGCGAAGTGGACCTGGAGGTCCACCACGGAGGCGATCGCATCTGTGCGGGTGTCGCGAGCCACGGCGTCGCTGGGTCCGGTGAGTGTCATCGCTTCGACTCGGTGCGGGGATCGAGGATGTCACGAAGCCCGTCTCCGACGAGGTTGAAGGCCAGCGCCCACAAGAAGACCATGAGGCCGGGGAAGGTCGACGCCCACCAGCGGCCGGCGGAGATGCCGGCCTGCCCCTCGGAGACGAGCACACCCCATTCGGCGAGTCCGGCTTCGGCGAGCCCGATGAAGCTGAGAGTCGCTCCGACGAGGACGATGTGGCCCATGTCGAGGGTCGCCTGCACCATGACCGGGGTGATCGAGTTCGGGAGGATGTCCTTGAGGTAGATGCGCCATCGCGAGTCGCCGATGACGCGGGCGGCATCGACGTATTCGTTCTCCTTGATGTGGATCACCTGGGCGCGCATGATCCTGGCGTATTTCACCCAGAAGACGACGGCGAGGGCGAGGATGATGTTGCCGAATGAAGGGCCGAGCACTGCGGCGATCGCCAGCGCGAAGATCAGCTCGGGGATCGACAGGAACACGTCCACGATCCGCATCAGGATCTCGTCGAACTTGCCGCCGCGGAATCCGGCCAGGCTGCCCACTGCGACGCCGACCGTGACGGTGATCCCGACGACGATCAGCGAGAGGCGCAGCGACGTCCGGGCGCCCCAGACGACGCCGTAGAAGACGTCGCCTCCGGTGCCGGTCGTGCCGAGAATGTGCCCCTCGGTTCCGGGTGGGGCGTTGAGGGCTCCCCAGTCCCTCGGCATCTGATACGGGTCGGGCGTGTTCGCCTCGGTGATGACCGGGGCGAGGGCCGCCATCGCCAGCATGGCACCGATCATGACGATGCCGGCCACGGTGAGCGGGTTGGACATGACGTTCGACGTGATCTCCTTGGCCCGTCGAATCCGGGTCTGGAGCGCCGACTCGGGGAGCGCCCCGACTCTCGGTAGCGGTCGTGTGACATCGGCCATGATTCAGACTCCGAGGACGACGCGACGGTCGAGATAGGCGTAGATGACGTCGACGGCGAGGTTGACGAAGAGGAACAGGATGCTGGTGAACATCACGTAGGCCATGATCGTGGCCTGGTCTCCCCGGAGGACGGCGTCTGCCATCCATCGGCCCAAGCCCGGCCATCGGAAGATGATCTCGGCGACGACGGTCCCTTGCAGCAGGAACCCGAAGCTCAGCCCGATGACGGTGACGGTGGGCATGAGTGCGTTCCGACGTGCATGGCGCCGCAGCACGATCCGCTCCGGGAGGCCCTTGGCCCTGGCGGCATCGACGTATTCCTCCTGGAGCTCCTCGACGAGCGACGACCTCATCATCCTCGAGATGATCGCCGTGGCCCCATAGCCGAGGGTCAGGGCGGGCAGGGTGAGGTGCCAGATGGCATCGACGAACGCCCGCCAGCTCCCGGCGAGGATGGCGTCGACGGTGTAGAGATTCGTCGGATGAGCGATGCTCTGGAAGATGTCGGCGTCACTCCGCCCGATCGGGAACCACCCGAGGAACACCCAGAACACGATGAGCATGAGGATCGCAAACCAGAACAGCGGCATGCTCGCGCCACTGATCGAAAAGATCCGCGTGAAGTGATCGGGGAATCGGTTTCTTCGCGCACCGGCGAAGGTCCCGAGCCCGATCCCGAGTGTGACCGCGACGATGGCAGATGCCACCGCCAATTCCATGGTTGCCGCCAACTTGGGGGGGAAGGCCTCGGTCACGGGGGCGGCGGCGACACCCGACCATCCGAGATCGCCTTGCAGCACGCCGGAGGCCCAGTAGATGTACTGGACGGGAAGCGGCTCGTTGAGCTTGAAGCGCTCCTCGAGTTGGGCGATCTCGTCCTGCGACATCTCGTGTGAGAGGTAGATGCCGATCGGGGATCCGCCCACACGTGTGAGTGCAAACACGATGATCGACGTCCCGATCACGAGGAGCGGGAGCACCATCAGCCTGCGGAGCACGTAGTCCCTGATCTGCATCTCAGTCTTCGCCTCTCTGGTCGATCGGGCCGGGGCGCCGGTGCGCCCCGGCCCGGATCACTCTCTCTACTTGTCGAAGAGGGAGAACTTCATGTTGGGTCGTGGCCACAGTGTGTTGAGGGTGAAGCCCTCGACCCACGTGCGGTGGGCGTTCGCCACGCCCTCCTGCGCTGCGATGAGCCACATCGGGTCCTCGTACAGCAGGTTCTGCAGCTCCGAGTAGAGCTCGGCCCGACGCTCGACGTCGATCTCGACCTTCGCCTCGTCGATGAGCGATGCGATCTGGTCGGGATTCCGGTACGCCTGGGCGAAGCCGTGGACCTGCCCCCATTCGCCGTCGGGGTGCTGATAGGCCTGCATGTAGGCGTGCGGGTCGGCGAACGGGTCGGCGTTCTTGACCCACATCGCATACGGCACCGGATCGGAGGCATGCGCCTCGTCGAACTGTGCCTCGGCGACTGCCAGGACCCGAATCTGGAAGTTCGGGTTGAGCCGTTCGATCGAGTCCTTCAGCACGAGGGCGGCCGTCTCGAAGAGGTTGGCGGCCTCGGTGATCACCGAGACGGTGAATCCCTCTTCCCAGACGCCGGCCTCACGGAAGAGTTCCTCGGCTCTCGCAGGATCGGCGGCGCTGTACTTCGGCGCATCCGGGTCGTATCCGAAGATCCCTTGTGGGATGTAGTGGGAGTTGAAGTCGCCCACCCCGCCGAGTGCGCTGTTGAGGAAGGCGTCGTAGTCGAACGCGTGGTTGAAGGCCTGACGGATCAGCGGATCGGCGAAGAAGTCGCCCGAGATGGTGTCTTCGGGCGGCAGCTGATCCTCGGGGACATTCATGTTGAAGCCGATGTGGATCGGCTCGACCAGCAGTCCCCCGGTGAAGACCTCGACGCCTTCTGCGCCCTCGAGGTCGCCGATGAATGACGGATCGGTCTCGATCATGTCGAAGTCGCCGGCGCGGAGCCCGAGCACGCGAACGTCGGGATCCTGGACGACTTCGATCCTCAGGTCGAGCGCCGGAGCGCCGCCCCAGTAGCCGTCGTTGGCCGTGAAGATCAGGTTCTCGTTCCGGTTCCATGTCTCGAAGACGTAGGGACCGGTGCCGATCGGGTTGGTGGCGACGAACTCGTTGCGCTCGCCCTCGGCGTAGCCGCCGTTCGCCTCGACGACCTCGTCGCTGACGATCGAGGCCACCATCTGGGTGACGACCGAGTTGAGGAATGCGGCGTTGCGCTCCGCCAGGGTCACCTCGAAGGTGAACTCGTCGACGACCTGCATGTCGGCGATGTTCTCGGAAAGAAGCTCGGCGCTCGAGCCGGGCAGCGAAGTCGTGATGACGCGGTCCCAGGAGTACAGGACGTCGTCGGCGGTGAGCGGGCTGCCGTCGTGGAAGGTGACGCCTTCGCGGATCGGGAACGTGTAGGTCAGACCGTCTTCGGAGATGAGGCCGTTGTCGTCGGTCGGCACCTCGGTGGCGAGCGAGGGAACCAGGTCTGGGCTGTCGGCTGCGAAGTCCACCAAGCGGTCGTAGACCTGCAGGATCACGGCCTCGCCGTACTCTCCTGCTTCGACCTCGGCCGGGTCGAGCGAGAGCGGTTCGTCGTCCGCTCCGAACACGAACACCCCGGGGTTGTTCACGTCGCCGCCTCCATCGCCGCCGGTGGTCGTGGCCGGGGTGTCGCCACCGCCGCCACCCGTGGTGGTTTCGGTGGTGCCGTCATCCGGCGCTGCTGTCGTGTCGCCGCCTTCGTCGTCTGCGTTGGTACATGCCGCAGCGACCATGGCGAGCGCGAGCATGATGGCGAGCCAGCGTCTCAGCGTGCCGCCCTTCGTGCCTGGGGTCATTTGGTTCTCTCCTCCGGTTTGCGGGTCGATTGCAGCCCTGTTTCTTTTCGTCAGTGGGTGGCTGACCGGGACCGCAATCGATTGCAGTGATAGAGGCTACCCGACGCAATACAGGTCGGTCAATGGTTTCTCGGGGAAACTTCTCTACGTTCGCTCGATCGGCATCCCAACCATCGAGCCCCACTCGGTCCACGATCCGTCGTAGACCCGGACGTCGTCCCTGCCGGCCAGTCGCGTGAGGGCGAACCAGGCGAGCGACGCCCGGTGTGACAACCGGCAGTAGGTGACGACCTCCCCTTCGGACCCCACCCCGACGCCGGCGAACGCCGCTCGGATGCCACTCGCATCGAGGAATCTCCCGTCAGGAGCGAGCAGCCGCTCGTGCGGCAGATGCCGGGCCCCAGGGATGTGGCCTTTGCGCTCGGCGCCGTGGTCGAACGGCGCCGTGAGCGGAGCGACCCGCTCCCCCCGGAACTCCTCGGCCGAGCGCAGATCGACCAGCGCGCGACTGTCGTCGTCGAGTCCGGCGAGGACCTCGTCCCGGCCCACTCTGGCATCGGTCACGGCGGTTCCCGGGGTCGGCTGTTTGCGCCCGGGCGACGGAGGAGGCGCGTGCGTGAGCGCTCGTCCAGCCGATTTCCAGGCCAGATGACCTCCGTCGAGCACGACGGCGAGATGTTCGAACCCGGTCATCGCCAGCACCCAGTAGGCATAGGTGGCGAACTGGATGGGATCGCCGACGAGCACCAGCGTGGAGTCGTCTCCGACACCCAGCGCACCGAGCCGAGCGGCCATGACCTCCGGAGAGGGGAACTGCCGGACATCGTCGGCCCAGCAGAGGTCCTTCCACCACACGTACTGCGACTCCGGGATGTGGCCGTCGAACCACGCCGCCTTCTCCGGGGTGTAGAACGAAACCTCAACGACGACGACATCGGGATTCCCGAGATGGCCCTCGAGCCACTCCGGAGAGACCAGGCCGGCCATCACACCACCTCGAAGTCGACGTCGATCTGCGGGGGGCGTTTCAGGGTGTTGTGGATCTTGCAGGCAGAGGCGACTCGCTCGAGGGAGGCGGCCCGCCGTTCATCGACGTCGGAGTGGACGACCATCGAAACGGTGATGGCGCCGATGCGTGTCGGGGCCTTCTCGACCCGGTCGGACACCGACACGGTGATTCCGTCGATGGTGATGTCCTGGTCGGTCGCGAAGTTGGTCATCGTCCCGGCCATGCACGCCGCCAGCGCGCCCAACAGGAGTTCCGTCGGCCGGAAGCCGTCTCCCGGCCCGCCGGCCTCGACGGTGTCGTCCACGATCACCTGGTTGCCGCGCGCCCTGATGGCGAACCGGCGGCCTTCGATCTGGTGAAGTTCGATTTCCATTCCCATCGACTCTCCTGTGCGCGGGCCGCGATCGTAGGCACTGGACCGTGGGTATCGGCGCAATCGATTGCTGGATCAGCCGCCCCGGCGGGACTCGAGCGATACGATCCAACCCATGTCTTCCATGCGAGCAGTGCTCATCGAGGAACCCGACGGACCGCTCGTGCTCGGTGAGGTCCCCACCCCCGAACCGGGCCCCGGCGATGTCCTGCTCCGGGTCGGAGGGTGCGCGGTCGACCGGTTCGACGTGGCGATCCGCAGAGGCGTCCGCGAGCGGGCGACCACACTCCCCCACATCCTCGGACACGAGATCGCAGGAACCGTCGCACAGATCGGCCCGGACGTGACCGGGCTGAGCGTGGGCGACCGGATGGCATCGACCCTCTACCTCGTCTGCGGTGAGTGCCGCTGGTGCCTGCGAGGGCGGGAGACGATCTGCGAGAACTTCGGCGGGCACGTCGGCGTGAACATCCCGGGTGGCTATGCCGAGTACGTCGTCGTCCCTGCTCGCAACCTCGTCCCGATCCCCGACGACCTCGGCCTGCCCGAGGCATCGATTCTCGCCAACGCCATCGGGACGCCGTACCACGCCATCATCGTGCGGATGGGGATCCGGCCGGGCGATCGACTCGTCATCACGGGCGCCGGAGGCGGCGTGGGACTCCATGCCATTCAGATCGGATCGATGGCCGGCGCAGATGTCATGGCGGTCGATCTGGGCCGTCCGAAGCTGGACCACGCCCTATCCCTGGGCGCCTCGGCGGCGGTGGACCCGACCGAAACCGACCTGGCGACGGCGATCGAAGAATGGACCGGTGGCGTCGGCGCCGACGGGGTCCTCGAACTGGTCGGACCGTCGACCATGCCGACCACGCTGAGCGGCCTCGCCAAGGGCGGGAAGATGGTGATCGTCGGGTCGCACACCGGGAAGGACTGGACCCTCGATCCCGGTGACATCTACCGCAACGAGTGGGAGATCCGGGGCTCACGCAACGTGTCGGCAGACGAACTGCGCACCGTCGTGGACCTGGTCGACCGCGGGCTCATCGACCCGATCATCGATCGGACCGGGGGCCTGGAAGAGGCGGAGCACTTCCAGCAGCGGGTCGTCGACGGAGTCGTCATCGGCCGCGACGTGCTCGTGCCGGATCACTCGTGACCATCCACCAACAGCCCGCACAGAGAGGAGCAATCGCATGTCACGATCCCCACACCATCTGATCGCGTTGGCCGGCGAGCTGGAGAAGGAGGGCCAGTACAACATCGCCAAGCTGCTGCGCGCCGCGGCGACATCGTCGATCAACCGCTCTTCCACCAGGTCACAGATTCCGGTGTCTCCGAAAGCGCAGGCAGATGCCCTCCGTGAGATCGCCGACGGCCTGAGCGAGTCCAATGCGGCTGCCTTGGCCGCACCGATGCGGTCGGCGGCAGACGCGCTCGACTCGGGCGGGGTGCCGTTGTACGTCGATACGCCCGACCCGTTCGTGTGTCGCATCTGCGGGTTCGTGATGCTCGAGTCGAGCGGGGAGCGATGTCCTGAATGTGGACGATGGTCGACGGCGGCCGAGCCCTTCAGGGCGATCTACTGGCTTCGGGCATCGAGCCCGCCCGAAGCCCTCGCCCTGCTGGCAGCGACACCGACCACGATCGGGGCGATTCTCCGGTCGGGTGACCCGACCGCCCCGGGCCCCGACGGCGGATGGACGGCGCACCAGACCCTGGAGCATCTCCACAACGCCCAGGGGGTGTTCCGCGGGCGACTCGACCAGCTGATCGCCGGAGGCGTGCCGGAGCTCACGTCGGTGATGGTGTGGCGGATGGACGGGTCGGCAGGCGACACCGATGCACTGTTCGAGGCGTACAGAGCCCTGCGGAGCGAGATCGTCGATCTGCTGTCGGGGATCGAGGCCGGCGCCTGGTGGAACCGGGGCCATCACGAGGAGTTCGGGACGGTCACGCTCGCCGAGCAGACCAGCTACTTCGCCAATCACGAGCCAACCCATCTCGCCCAACTCGCCGACGCCATGGGCTGATTCGTCCCACGTCCCACGTCCCACGCCAGACTCCGGTGCTCAGATGCCACGCCCACTTGGGAGTTGAGACCCGAGACATCGAGCGGGGTCGATGGCGCCTGATCCGTCAATAGTCGCTCCGCTCACAGAAAATGCTGCAATCGATTGCGATCGGTTTGCGTTCTTGGATACAGTTGGACACATGACGACCATTGCCGTACTCGGGTCGCGCTACCCGGATTTCTCGATCGAACAAGACATCCTCGGAGACGTGGAGATCGTCTCCGCTCCCGGAGGGACCGCAGACGAAATCGTGGAGGTCGCCGGCGACGCCCGCGTCATCATCTCGGGGTCGCTGCCGAAATTCACCGCCGACGTGTTCCCTCGATTGCCGAAGCTGGAGGCGATCGTGCGAGCCGGGATCGGCATCGACAACATCGACCTCGACGCAGCCCGGGTCGCCGGGATCGGTGTCTCGAACATCCCCGACTACGGCACCGAGGCGGTCGGCCAGCACACCCTGGCGATGGCGCTCGCAGCGGTTCGGCGACTCGGTGAGGCCGATCGGATCGTCCGCGACGGCGGCTGGGGCTTCGACCCGCTCCGCCCGATCCACGTGCCGGGAGAGATGACGGCCGGTGTCGTCGGCTTCGGGAGGATCGGCCGTCGGGTGGCCGGACTCATGCTGCTCGTCGGATTCGGACGGCTCCTCGCCCACGACCCCTACGCAGATCCCGACGCACACGGGGTCGAGCCCGCCACGCTCGAGAAGGTGCTCTCGGAATCCGACGTCGTGTGTCTGCACGCCCCCGCTCCCGCCGACCGGCCGCTCATCGGCGCCTCCGAACTCGCTCTGATGAAACCCGGAAGCGTGCTCGTCAACACCTCCCGAGGGGCGCTCATCGACGACGCCGCCCTCGCCGACGCGCTGCTGACCGGTGCCCCGAGGGTCGCCGCCCTCGACGTCTTCACGCCCGAGCCGCCCGATCTCTCCGTATTCGACGGAGTGACCGACCGGCTGCTCCTCAGCCCCCACATGGCCTGGTACACCGAGGAGAGCCAGTTGGAGATGCGACGCAAGTCGGCAACCGAAGCCCGAAGGATCCTCGACGGACTCGAACCGCAGAACCCGATCGTGACCCCGGAGGCAACGACATGAGCCATTCCATCAGCGAACTCACCGGCCGCGAGGTCGCAGACCACATCGCCCGAAATCCCGTTGCAATCATCCCGTTCGGCAGTATCGAACAGCACGGGCCGCACCTCCCGAACGGCACCGACACCATCGCTGCCGAAGTGGTCGCCGAGGCGCTGGCGGAGGCACTGGATGCGCTGTACGTGCCGTTCGGTCCGTATGGGGTCACGCCGATCCACGCGGGACACCCGGGCACCATCAACCTCAGCCGCACCACGTTCGAAGCGCTCCTCACCGACATTTGCAACGAGCTGATCGAGATGGGAGTCAACCGGCTGGTCTTCGTCAACTGGCACGAGGGCAACATCGCCTCGATGGACGGCGTCGCGACCGAGATCCAGAACTCCCACGACGACGTCTACGTCATCACGTCGCACGCCTGTTACGTGGCGCAACGGATCTACGCCGCGCAGGGTGGCGAGCTCACCCATGGTGGCGGGATCGAGGCGATGGCGGTGATGGCCCGGGATCCCGCCCTCGTTCACGTCGAGCGAGCCGGCGATGCCACCCGTCCTGACCTGGCGATCGCCCTCGACGAGATGAGGCGAGACCCCGAGACCCACGGGTACATCACCGACGTCACCGAGATCGACGACGACGGCTGGTATGGCAACCCGTCGTGGGCGACACCGGAGCTCGCCGAGGCGTTCGCCACGACGACCGCGACGGAGATCGCCAAACGGGTCGAGTCGATCCTGGCGCTCCGGAGCGACGGATGACGATCGTCGGAAGGGGCGACCTCGACTTCGTCGATCTGCCTGGACGCCGTTCGGCGAACCCGCTCGTCTCGATCCTGAGCGAAGCGAGTGTCCGCGTGGTCGAGCTCGAACGCACCGAAGGCCGCACCGCCCACCGGCATCCGTTTTCCGAGGAGATCGTCTACATCGCTTCCGGCCACGGGGAAGTCTGGATCGACGGCGAACCCCATCCGGTGACTGAAGGCGACGTCGTGCACATCCCGACCGGCGTCACTCACGCAACCGTCCCTTCGGCAGGCGAGCGCATGCGGCTCATCTGTTTCTTCCCTCACCCCCACCTTCCCGAGAACATCGAAGACACCGACATCACAGTCATATGAGAAAGGAACACCCATGAGCGACAAGATCCGACTCGCATCCGTCGGGCTCGGCCGATGGGCCAGAGTGCTGGCCAGAGGCGCCCAACGCGGCGATGTCATCGAGCTGTACTCCTGCTTCTCCCGCTCCGAGGACAAGCGGAAGGCGTTCATGGAGGAGTACCGCGTGCCGAAATCGGCCGCCACCTACGAGGAGCTTCTCGACGATCCCGATGTCGAAGGCGTCATCATCACGACCCCCAACGACACGCACCGCGAGGTCATCACCGCAGCTCTGGAGGCGGGCAAGGCCGTCTACACCGACAAGCCGATCGCCCAGACCCTCGAGGACGCACTCGCCATCAAGAAGGTGGTCGAGAAGACCGGCGGCGTGTTCGCCGTCGGGCACAGCGCCCGGCGCCTCTCGGGCAACCGGGTGATGAAGCAGTGGATCGACGACGGGACGCTCGGCGGCGTCTCGATGGTCGAAGCGAACTTCTCGAACGAACGCGGGCTCGAGCTGACTCCCGAGACCTGGCGCTGGTACCTCTCGAAGACCCCGGGGGGGCCACTGATCCAGCTCGGCGTCCACCACGCCGACAACCTCCAGTACCTGCTCGGTCCCGTGAAGGCGGTCTCGGCGCACACACGCAAGCTGTTCACCGAGGCCGAGGTGCCCGATGCCACCATGGCGATCCTCGAGTTCGAGTCGGGAGCACTCGGCTATCTCGGATGCGGGTGGGCCTCCCCCGGCATCTATCAGATCCGTCTGCAGGGCACCAAGCAGAACCTGATGTACGACCTGGACTTCACCCACTGGGACGAGGCGCACGAGGCCGACGCCTACTCGACGCTCGTCAGCCAGGCATACGGACAGCAGGATCGCTCCCCCGTCGATCTTCCGCCGACCGACATGTTCCGCGAGCAGCTCGAGGAGTTCGCCCTCGCTGCGCGCGGAGAGGCCACCGTCGAGGTCCAGGTGGACGATGCAATTCGGGCGCTCGCAATCGTCCACACGGCCATCGAGTCCGACCGCCTCAACGGCAAGGCAGTCGAGGTCCAGCCGTTCCTCGACCAGGTGGGAGTCGACGCGGAGTGAACTCGAGCGGCGAAGCCTTCATGTCCGTCGAGCGGGACCTCCTGCACGGCGACCCCGTGGTGCAGGAGGTGCTCGACACCTGGCTGCCGCGCTTCCTGGGGAGCGGGATCGCCATCGGTGACATCATCGAGACGCTGCGTCGCATCGAGAGCTGGAACGATTGGGGACGCGAGTGGTTCCGGACCGCCGAGGTCCACGAGCGGCTCGCCACCGAGGCGGAGACCAAAGGCCGAACGGCGTCGGCGACGGCCGCCTGGGAGGATGCCGCCCGCTGTCATCACCTGGGCTACTTCCTATCGGTGCGCGATCACGAACAACACGACGCCGGTCTCCGGGCGATGCTCCGCTGCCACGATCGAGCGAGGCCTGCAATGACTCCTGCTGTCGAGAAGGTCGACATCGACGGACCCGACGACACCCGCATGGTCGGGTTGCTCAGCGTGGCCGCTCCCGGAGCCCCGGTGCTGATCGTGCTTCCGGGCCTCGACTCGACGAAGGAGACGCGACACTTCTCCCGCGCGGGATGGATGAAGGTGGGGTTCAGCGTGCTCAGCCTGGACGGACCTGGGCAGGGCGAGGCGAGCACCTGGTCGACGACCCGACCCGACTACGAGACCGCGATCTCGTCGGCGGTCGACTGGATCGAGCGCCACCCCGACCTCGACGGATCGAGGATCGGGCTGCTCGGCTCGAGTCTCGGCGGCTACTACGCCCCGAGGGCAGCGGCGCGGGAACCCCGCATCCGTGCCACGGTCGCCAACTGCGGGCCGTACGACTGGTCCGAATGCTGGGACGGACTGCCCGTCGTCACCCGGGAGGCGTTCACCCACTACTCGGGCTCGGCGAACGCCGAGGAGGCGCGAGAGAAGGCAACCGAATACACCCTCGCCGGCGTGCTCGGATCGCTGGAGCGCCCGCTGCTCGTCGCCCACGGTTCGGTCGACCCGCTCATCCCCTGGGAACAGGGCAGAAGGATCGTCGACGAAGCCGGCCCACACGGTGAGTTCCTGCTCGTCGAGGGGGGCAACCACGGAATCAACAACCTGTCGTACCGGTGGGTGCCGTACGCCCGCGACTGGCTGGTACGGAACGTGATGGCATGATCATCGGAGGAACCACATGACCCAGACCGCTGACATCGTCATCGCGGGCGCCGGCCACAACTCTCTCATCACCGCCGCCTATCTGACGGCGGCGGGGTACCAGTGCGCCATCGTCGACGCCCGCCCCATTCCCGGTGGTGGCGCCACCACCGAACAGATGTTGATGGACGGCATGTGGGTCGACACGTGTTCCACCGGCCACACGCTCATCCAGGTGAATCCGCTGATCCGGCTCGACGAGCTGGGCCTGGTCGAGAAGTACGGGCTGTCGTACATCGACCCCGATCCCGTCGAGGTGGTTGCATTCCCCGACGGCGAAGCTCTCACCATGTGGCTCGACCCGGAGAAGACGATCACCGAGATCGGACGCTTCTCGCAGAACGACGCCGCAAGATACGCCTCGCTGCTCGAGGAGTGGGACGAGGTGAAGTCCCTGGTCGGCCAGGGTCGATTCCGGCCGGTCGGGTACGGGCCGACCGCCGAAGAGCTGCTGAGTGAGCACCCACGCGGCGGGATCTGGCGTCGCCGCTCGATGATGAGCGCCCGCGACGTGATCTGTCACGAGTTCGAATCCGAGCACGTTCGAGCCTTCATGGGCTGGATGGCATCGCAGACCGCAGTCCCGATCGACGGAGCCGGAACCGGGCTCCTGGCGTATCAGATCATCGGCGGGCGCCAGGCGCGCAGCTGGTCGATCCCCGAAGGCGGCTCGGGCAAGCTCGTCGACGCCCTCGTCGGCTACCTGACCGACCACGGAGCGACGATCGACTGCGACACGGTGGTCTCGGAGCTGATCCTCGAAGGAGGGCGATGCGTCGGGATCCGGACCGAGGGCGGCGAGGAGTACCGGGCGCGCCACGCCGTCGTGTCGACGATCCACGTCAAACACCTGGTGGACATGGCCCCGTCGGATGCCTGGGGAGAGGAGTTCGTCTACGGGGTCGACACCTATCACGTCGGAGTGCCGTTCTTCGCGGCGTACTTCGCCACCACCGAGGCCCCGGCGTTCACCACCCACGACGGATCCCGCTCCGCGGTCTCCGCCGGGATCGCCGGATGGCTCGACGATCAGGTTCGCAATGCCCGGAAGGTGTCGGATGGGCACTTCACCGAAACCGAGCCGTTCCTGCTGGTCGCGACCCCGACCCTCGTCGATCCCGGTCGCAGCCCGGAAGGCACCCACACGGTCAAGATGGTCACCTTCAACGCGTACGACCCCGGCGGCGGCCCGAACCGTTGGGACGACATCAAAGAGGCCCACGCCGACCGACAACTCGAGTATCTGCGGCGGTTCGCCCCGAACCTCACCGACGACACGATCATCGCCCGGCTCGTGAAATCGCCGCTCGACATCGAACGAACGAACCGGCACATGGTCCACGGTGCGCCTCACGGCGGCGACCGCGGCATCACCTTCACGGGCTCCCACCGTCCCGTGCCCGGCTGGGCGCAGCACCGGATGCCGATCCCGGGTCTCTACCAGACCGGCGGGACCACCCATCCGGGCGGCTCCATCACCGGTGCTCCCGGACGCAACGCTGCGATCGTGCTGCTCGAGGACCTCGGGCGGGACCCGTCAGAGATCATGGAAATGGTGTGAGAGGAGAATGATGAGTACCGAATCCGTCAGCTTCACCGAGACGATCGACGGCCGAGAGGTCGAGATGATCCTGGTCGAGACCTGGGATGGCCTGTACACGCCGATCGGCGTTGTTCGGCCGGAAGGCGAGGGACCGTTCCCGATCGTGCTCCTGGCCTCGGGCAACGGCGGCGAGGGCCTCAGATGGCTGCGCAACGCATTCCAGAACCGCAGCTACGTGATCGACCGCCTGGTCGAGGCGGGCTACGCCGCTGCCTGGCTCAGGTATCGCACCGAGGTCGAGCTCGGCTACAACGACGGCGGGCCGCTGATCCGCGACATGCGCCAGGGACGAGAGATGTTCAACCGGTCCCCGCTCGAGTACGAGGACGAGATCGCCATCATCGACTTCGTCAAGACGCTGGACTTCGTCGATCCCGACCGGGTCGGGCTGGTCGGCGTGAGCCACGGCGGCGAGATGATCATGAAACTCACTTCCGAGTACAACGGCGCGGCGGTCGGGGTCGCATGTGAGCCCGCCAGCCACGAGTATCTCTGGCTCACCCCCGACGAGACGGTGCACGTCAAAGAGGAGACCGGCCTCCGCGACATCGAATCGATGATGATGACCGACGTCGAGAAGGTGAGGCGACGGATCGACCATGACATCGCCGCGAAGCGGATCGCAGGCATCCAGACTCCGATCCTCGTCATGGGACGGGAAACCGACGAGCTGCAGGGCATCTTCCGCCTCAACTACGAATTGTTGGCGGAGGCCGGCAAGGACGTCGAGTGGGTGTCCTACGACGACGGCCTCCACGGCTACATCTATCCGATGCGGGGCGCCGACGGCGAGTACGACCTGCATGGCGCCAAAGAAGAGGCGATCGCGTTCATGATCGCCTACCTCGATCGCCACCTCCGGCCCGAGTCGAGTTGACTGAGAACCGACAACACGAAAGGAAACGAATGATTCATTTCATCGTGCACGACGAGAACGACTCCGTCGGAGTGATCGTCGTCGAAGGCATCTCGGCCGGCGACCAACTCGACGGCTGGATCATGGACCAGCAGCGGGACATCGGGATCGTGGCGAAGGACGACATCCCGATCGGACACAAGGTGGCGATCACCGATCTCGCCGAGGGCGACACCGTCATCAAGTACGCCACCGACATCGGCCGGGTCGTCGCCCCGATCTCCGCAGGTGAGCACCTCCACGTCCACAACGTCAAGACGAAGCGCTGGTAGCAGCCCCGATCCCGCCGAGCCGATCCCCAACCGCAAGGAGTTCATTCAGTGTCACTCGATCTCGCAAACGCAACATTCATGGGCTACGTCCGTGAGAACGGACGTGTCGGAGTCCGCAACCACGTCCTGATCCTCTCCGTCGACGACATCTCCAACGCCGCCATCCAGGCCGTGGAGAACAACATCAAGGGCACCATCGCCATCCCGCATCCGTACGGCCGGCTGCAGTTCGGCGCCGACCTCGAACTGCACTTCAAGACCCTCATCGGGACGGGCTCGAACCCGAACGTCGCCGCCGTCGTCGTCGTCGGGATCGAAGAGCAGTGGACCAAGCACGTCGTCGACGGCATCGCCGCCACCGGCAAACCCGTCGCCGGGTTCGGCATCGAACAGCACGGTGACCACAACACCATCATGCGCGCCTCGGCGAAGGCCAAGGAGTTCGTCCACTGGGCGTCCACGCTGCAGCGCGAGGAGCGCCCGATCAGCGACCTGTGGCTCTCCACCAAGTGCGGCGAGTCCGACACCACCTCGGGGCTCGCCTCGAACCCGGCCGTCGGGAACATGTTCGACCGCCTGCACCCGCACGGCGTCACGATGGTCTTCGGCGAGACGACCGAGCTGACCGGTGGCGAGCACCTGGTCGCGGCCCGCTGCAAGAACGACGAGGTCCGCGAGAAGTTCCAGTTCATGTTCGACCGCTATCAGGACGTCATCGAAGCACACAAGACCAGCGACCTGTCCGACTCGCAGCCCACGAAGGGCAACATCGCAGGAGGCCTCACCACGATCGAGGAGAAGGCGCTCGGCAACATCCAGAAGATCGGACGGACCGCCCCCGTCGATGGCGTGCTCGACAAGGCCGAGGAGCCGACCGGACCAGGTCTCTGGTTCATGGACTCGTCGTCCGCCGCCGCCGAGATGGTCACGCTCTGCGCCGCCGCCGGCTTCACGGTGCACATGTTCACGACCGGCCAGGGGAACGTGGTCGGGCATCCGATCCTGCCGGTCATCAAGACCTGCGCCAATCCCCGCACGGTCCGCACGATGGGCGAGCACATCGACAGCGACATCTCGGGCCTCCTCCGCAAGGAGATGACCATGGACGATGCCGGCGACGCCCTCATCGAAATGGTGCTGGCGACCGCCAGTGGCCGTCTCACGGCCGCCGAGGTCCTCGGGCATCGGGAGTTCGTGCTCACCCGGCTGTACGAGAGCGCCTGAAGCAGAACGGAGCGTCGGCGCGGCGACATCAGGGCGTCGCGCCGACGCAGCTGACCACGGAGACACCATGAGACACTCGTTCGAGGTCTGGGCGCAGGAGGCCACCTGGGAACAGCTCCACGACGTCTGGATCGAGGCGGATCAGGGCGGCTTCCGAGAGAACGGCATGGGTTGTTTGTCCCCCCTCAGGGGGGACAGGCTGCCCTCTCGGGCAGCCAGGGGGGCGTCGTCACCCGGCTCAGCGCGCAGTGGCCGTCAACCCGAGGACTACCGATGAGACACTCGTTCAAGGTCTGGGCGCAGGAGGCCACCTGGGAGCAACTTCGCGACGTCTGGATCGAAGCCGACCGCAGCGGCTTCTGGGACATGGTGTGGCTGAACGACCACCTGTATCCACCCAAGGCGGCCTCGAACCTCCCGATCATGGACGCCTGGACACTGTTCGGCGGATTGGCGGCGGTCACCGAACGCATCCGATTCGGAACCATGGTGACCGCCAACACGTTCCGGCATCCCGTGATCCTCGCCAAACAGGCGGCGACCCTCGACCGGATGTCCAACGGCCGGCTGGAGATCGGGATCGGGACCGGATGGCACGAGGGCGAGCATGCCGCCTTCGGGATCGACCTGCCACCACTCAAGGAACGGTTCGAGTCGCTGGACGAGACCTTCACGATCCTCGACGGGCTGTTCACCCAGGAGGTGTTCAGCTTCGAGGGCGCACACCGAACGATCACCGAGGCGCACTTCGAGCCGAAGCCGGTGCAGCAGCCGCGGCCTCCGTTCGTCATCGGCGGGACAGGACCGAAGAAGACGATCCCGCTCGCCGCGAAGTGGGCCGACCAATGGAACTTCCCCGACTACACATGGGACCTCGACCTGTTCCGAGATCGCCTCGCCCTGCTCGACGCCGAGTGCGAGAAGATCGGCCGCGACCGCAACGAGATCGAAGTGTCGGTGCAGTTCCGGTATTCGGGCGACCTCGCCGAGTCCGTCGACCGCATCCGCGTATATGAGGATGCGGGCGCCAACCACGTCCTCGTCAGCTTCACACCCCCGGCCGATCCGTCACTCCCGCCCAGACTCGCGGACGCCCTCAGCTAGCCGGCCGAGTCCTTCCCTCACCCGAAGACCCGAGATGATGACTTAGGTCAATGGGGCGAACGCCGGTGTGGATGGACAATCGAGGGAGGCAACGAGAGGCGACAGATGGCCGAGCGGCACGAACCGACGCTGAGGTTTCTCGGCGCCGCGGGAACCGTGACGGGTAGCCGGACCCTGCTCGACACCGGGGACGAGCGAATCCTCATCGACTGCGGCATGTTTCAGGGGCGCAAGGACCTCCGCCTGTTGAACTGGGAGCGGTTCCCGATCAAGCCGGAGTCGATCGACGCCGTCCTGCTCACCCACGCACACCTGGATCACTGCGGATACCTCCCGCGGCTGGTGAAGATGGGGTTCAGAGGCCCCGTGTACTGCACCGAAGGGACCCGCCGACTCGCAGAGATCGTCCTCGCTGACAGCGCCAAGCTCCACGAGGAGCAGGCCTCGCACGCCAACCGGCACGGCTACTCCAAACACGATCCGGCGCTTCCGTTGTACACCCGGGACGACGCCGAACGCTGCAACCTGCTGTTCCAGACCGTGCCGTTCGGCACGCCGATCGAGGTCGCCGAGGACATCACGGCCACGCTCTCCGGCGCCGGCCACATCCTCGGCGCCGCCTGGATCGCCGTCGAGATGAACAGCCCGTCGATCCGGACGGTGCTCAGCGGGGACCTGGGAAGGCCCACACACCCGCTTCTGCTCCCGCCCGTGAGCATCGGTCGCGCCGACATCGTGGTCGTCGAGTCGACCTACGGGGACGAGGAGCACCACGAAACGGATCACGAGGAGGATCTGGGAGCTGCTGTCGGAGCGGCGCTCGTGCGCGACGGGGTTGCCGTCATCCCGGCGTTCGCCGTCGACCGAACCGAGGTGGTGCTCCATCATCTCGACCGCCTCGTCGCGACCGGGCGGCTTCCCGCCGTTCCCGTCTATCTGGACAGCCCGATGGCGAACCGTGCACTCGAGGTCTATCAGGAGGCCGCAACCGCGGGGTCGCCCGAGATCCGACCGGAGTTCCACGGGCGGCGTCTCTTCGATTCACTGGACCTCACGACCGTTCGTACCGTGGATGAGTCGAAGGCGCTGAACGACCAGGAGGGCCCGATGATCATCATCTCGGCGTCGGGCATGGCGACGGGCGGTCGCGTCATCCACCATCTCATCCACCGGATCGGGGACGAGCGGAATGCGGTCGTCCTGGTCGGTTTCCAGGCGCCCGGGACTCGCGGCGATCGGCTGGCCAGAGGCGAACGGAGCATCAAGATGCTCGGCGGCTACCACCAGGTGCACGCCGAGGTCAGCCAGGTCGAGTTGTCGACACATGCCGACCAGAGCGAACTGGTCGACTGGCTGACCGGCGCCACGCCGCTCCCCCGCACGGTCTACGTCCAGCATGGGGAACCCGACGCCTCGAGAGCCCTCGCCGAAGCGCTCCACGAGGGGTTCGGCCTCAGCGCGGTGGTGCCTCGGCGCGGAGAGAAGGTGCGCTTGGATGCCATGTCCTGGACCTGACGTCATCGACCAGGCAAAGGCCACTGCCGGCCCGGTCCACCGGCCCTGGCACGGGATCGAACCGTCCGTGAGGATCAGATGATGCGCTCGATGTGGATCACCTTTCGACTCCTGTTGGCAGTGATCATCGCCGTCGTGACCGCGATCGGTCACAGGCTCCGCCGCGGGCCGCTCGTCCCGGGCTGGAGCTGGGGGCTGGAGCTCAGACGTGCGACCCTGTACGGGCTGCTGGACACGGCGGTGGAGATCGGGCGCCCCGACCGATGGGCGGACCTGCGATTCGAGGCGCCGCTCCCTCGCTCGCTCCGCGGCCTGATCCACGTCGAGGAGGACTCGATCAACGGTGTCGGGGGTGAGTGGCTCCGAACACCGAGGCTCCCGACTCGACGACCGGTCATCTTCTACATCCACGGTGGGGGGTTCGTCGTCGGCAGTCCCGGGATGGAGCGGCCATTCATCGCCCATCTCGCGGCGGCATCACGTGCCGATGCCTTCTCGGTCGACTACCGCCTCTCGCCGCGACATCGGTATCCGGCGGCACTCGTCGACGTGACGAAGGTGTACCTCGGGCTGCTGGAACGAGGGATCGAACCGGACCGGATCTTCGTCGCAGGCGACTCGGCGGGTGGCAACCTCGCAGCGGCGCTCCTCGTCCGGCTGCGGGATGAGGGACTGCCACTCCCCGCCGGAGCGGTGCTCCTCTCTGCGTGGCTCGATCTGGCGGTGACCGGCTCGTCGATCGAGTCGAACGCCGGCACGGACTACCTCCCGGTCAGAGACGCGGATCCGGCCGAGCACTACCTCGGAGGCGCCAAACCGACCGACCCGTGGGCCTCACCGCTGTACGCCGACCTGTCGGGGCTGCCGCCGATGCTGATCGCAGCCGGCGGCCGCGAGATCATCCTCGACGACTCGACCCGGTTCGCCGAACGGGCCTGGGCTGCTGGCGTCGAGGCCACGCTCTACATCGAAGACGACATGTTCCACGCCTGGGCCAGCGTCGTGCCCGAACACCCGGTGTCGAAGCGAACGTTCATGATCGTTGCCGACTGGATCGAATCACACCGTTCTCAGCTCGGTTGACGTCTCGGGTCGAGCGGGAACATGCGTGAACTGCAAACTTGCAGATTGTGCAAGTTCGCGTAAGATCGTGATCGTGAGCGAGACCGTCGATCGGAGAACGCACAAGAAGTTGATGACGTACCGGTCTCTGGCGTCGGCCGCCCGGGAACTGACCCTCGAACGAGGACTCGACGACGTCACGATCGACGAGATCACCGACGCAGCGGGCGTATCGCCGCGGACGTTCTTCAACTACTTCTCGTGCAAAGAGGAGGCGGTCGTCGGCCTCGAGCCGGCACTGCTCCGGGAGATCGCCCGCGAAGTCGAGGCCCGCCCGGCTGAAGAGGACCCCTTCGCCGCGCTGCTCGCGGTGCTGGCCGCCGACGAGGACTCCGAACTCGCCCGACGGTGGATGATCAGGACCGAGCTGACGACCCGGTATCCACAGCTGATCCCCCGCCACATGGCTGCTGTCGTCCAACTCGAACGGGAGCTCACCGACGCCATCGCCACCAGGATCGGCGTCGACCCGAACACCGACCCGTTCCCGAAGCTGATCGTCGTCTGGTCGGTCGCCACACTGCGAGCGACCATCGAGTGGTGGAACGAGAGCGGCCAGCCCGGACCGCTCCGCACCGCGCTCGAAGACGCCTTCTCCGTCCTCGCCGAAGGGGTCGCCGCCCACGCACCGGATGGCGCGACCTGATGCTCCAGAAGCTCCTGCGGCGATACCTCGCTCCGTACAAGCGGTTGATCGCAATCGTCGTCCTGCTCCAATTGGTCGGCACCATCGCATCGCTGTACCTCCCGAGCCTCAACGCCGACATCATCGACAACGGGGTCGTCCAGGGCGACATCGACTACATCATCCGCACCGGTGGATGGATGCTGGCCGTCTCGCTCGTGCAGATCGCCTGCACCATCACCGCCGTCTACTTCGGTGCCCGGACGGCGATGGCGTTCGGCCGGGACGTGCGCGGAGCGCTGTTCCACCAGGTCGGGTCGTTCTCGTCCCGGGAGGTCGCCAGATTCGGGGCCCCGTCGCTCATCACCCGCAACACCAACGACGTCCAGCAGGTGCAGATGCTGGCATTGATGACGTTCACGATGATGATCTCTGCCCCGATCATGCTCGTCGGAGGCGTGATCATGGCGCTGCGGGAGGACATCGGCCTCTCGTGGCTCGTAGCGGCAGCGGTCCCCATCCTCGGTGTCACCGTGGGGTTGATCATCAGCCGGATGGTGCCGGGCTTCAGGCTGATGCAGACCAGACTCGACACGGTCAACCAGGTCCTGAGAGAACAGATCACCGGGATCAGGGTCATCCGCGCGTTCGTCCGTGAGCCCTACGAGACCGACCGGTTCGGGACCGCCAACGCCGAACTGACGGACGTCTCCATCTCGGTCGGACGGTGGATGATGGCGGTCTTCCCGACCGTCATGCTCGTGATGAACGCCTCGAGCGTCGCCGTGTTGTGGTTCGGGGGCTTGCGGATCGACACAGGAGCGATGCAGATCGGTGCGCTCACCGCCTTCCTGGCGTATCTCATCCAGATCCTGATGGCGGTCATGATGTCCACCTTCATGCTCGTCATGATCCCTCGCGCCTCGGTCTCGGCGGATCGAATCGGCGAAGTGCTGGAGACCGATTCGTCGGTGGTTCCGCCGGCACGAGGCGTCACCCAGGTGCAGACGAGCGGCGAACTCGACCTGCGGGGTGTCGGGTTCACGTACGCCGGCGCCGAGCACCCGGTCCTGAAAGACATCACCTTCTCTGCTCGGCCCGGCGAGACGACCGCCATCATCGGATCGACCGGCGCCGGCAAGACCACATTGCTGAACCTCATCCCACGCCTCTTCGACGCCACGGAGGGATCGATCGAGGTCGACGGGGTGGACGTGATGGAGCTGGAGCAGGAGACGCTGTGGGCGCGGATCGGGCTCGTGCCCCAGAAGGCGTACCTGTTCTCGGGGACGATCGCCTCGAACCTCCGCTACGGCAAACCCGACGCAACCGAGGATGAGATGTGGGAAGCCCTCGAGATCGCCCAGGCCCGCGACTTCGTCGAGGCGATGCCCGACGGCCTCGACTCCCCGATCGCCCAGGCCGGGACCAACGTCTCCGGCGGGCAACGGCAGCGACTCGCCATCGCCCGCGCGCTCATCCGCCGCCCTGAGATCTACCTGTTCGACGACTCGTTCTCGGCGCTCGACGTCGCCACCGATGCCCGGCTGCGGCGGGCGCTGGAGCCGATCACCGCCGACGCCACCGTCGTGATCGTGGCCCAGCGCGTGTTCACCATCACCGACGCCGACCAGATAATCGTGCTCGAGGACGGCGAGATCGTGGGAATCGGCACACACGTGGAGCTGCTCGACACCTGCCCGACCTACGGGGAGATCGTCGAATCCCAGCTGAAGGCGGAGGCCTCGTGACCGCCCCCAAGACACCGGCGAAGATGAAGGAGACCGAGCGCATCCAGGGCGGACCCATGGGCGGGCGTGGCCCCCACGCCATGGGGATGGTGGGTCAGAAATCGATGGACTTCAAGGGCTCGTCGAAGCGCATGGTGCGCAGGCTCCGGCCAGAGCGGGTCCGGGTCGGCCTGATCTTCATCTCCGCGGTCGTCAGCGTCGCCCTTTCGGCCGTCGGGCCTCGGGTCCTCGGCCGGGCGACCGACCTGATCTTCGCCGGCGCCGTCGGAAAGATGCTTCCGGCCGGAATGACGAAGGAACAGGCGATCGAGGCGGCCGCCGCCGCAGGGCGGAACCAGTTCGCCGATCTGCTGACCGGCATCGACCTCGTACCGGGTCAGGGAATCGACTTCGCGGCGGTCGCCCGGGTGCTGTGGTTCGTGCTCGCCCTCTACGCCGGCTCCGCCCTCCTGTCGTACTTCCAGGGCTACGTGCTCAACGACGTGGTCCAGCGCACCGTGTATCGGATGCGGGAGGAGGTCGAGGAGAAACTCAATCGACTGCCGCTCCACTACTTCGACCGCCAGCCACGCGGAGAGCTGCTGAGCCGTGTGACCAACGACATGGACAACGTCGCTCAGAGCCTCCAGCAGACACTCAGCCAGGCCCTCACGTCGATCCTCACGATCTTGTTCGTCGTCGGCATGATGATCTCGATCTCGCCGCTGCTGTCGCTCGTCGCGCTGGTCACGATTCCGGTCAGCATGGCGCTGGCCGGAGCGGTCATGAAGCGATCACGGGTGCGGTTCATCGACCAGTGGCGCCGGACCGGCGCCCTCAACGCCCAGGTGGAGGAGGCGTTCACCGGCCACTCACTGATCAAGGTGTTCGGCCGTCAGGCGGAGGCCCAGGCCCGGTTCGACGAGGAGAACGAACAGCTGTTCCAGGCGAGCTTCGTCGCTCAGTTCCTGTCGGGGTTGATCATGCCGATCATGATGTTCGTCGGGAACCTCAACTACGTGATCATTGCCGTCCTCGGCGGTCTGCGGGTCGCCTCCGGGACGCTGAGCCTGGGAAGCGTTCAGGCCTTCATCCAGTACTCGCGTCAGTTCACGCAGCCCGTCACACAGGTGGCATCGATGGTCAACCTGCTCCAGTCCGGCGTGGCCTCCGCAGAGCGTGTCTTCGAACTGCTCGACGCAGACGAAGAGGAGACTGACGACGAACGTGCCCGGACGACGGGTGTTCGACGAGGGCAGGTCAGCTTCGAGGAGGTCTCGTTCCGATACGAAGCGGATCGCCCGCTGATAGAAGACCTCTCCCTCACCGTGACCCCTGGCCAGACCGTCGCAATCGTCGGGCCGACCGGGGCGGGTAAGACCACGCTCGTCAATCTCATCATGCGCTTCTACGAACTCGACGCCGGACGCATCACGCTCGACGGCATCGACATCGCCTCGATGCACAAGGAGGACCTGCGTTCCGAGATCGGGATGGTGCTACAGGACACATGGCTGTTCGAAGGAACGATCCGCGAGAACATCGCGTACGGCCGGCTCGACGCGACCGAGGACGAGATCCTCGAAGCGGCCCAAGCCACATTCGTGGATCGGTTCGTCCACTCGCTACCCGACGGGTACGACACGATCGTCGACGACGAGGGTGCGAACATCTCGACCGGCGAGAAGCAGCTGATCACGATCGCCCGGGCGTTCCTGGCGAACCCCGCGCTGCTCATCCTCGACGAGGCAACCAGCTCGGTGGACACCCGTACCGAACTGCTGGTGCAGCACGCCATGAGCGCGCTCCGTACCGACCGGACGAGCTTCGTCATCGCCCACCGACTGTCGACGATCCGCGACGCGGACCTCATCCTGGTGATGGAGGACGGTCGGATCGTCGAGCAAGGAGACCACGACGAGCTGATCGCCGCCGACGGTGCCTATGCGGCCCTGTACAAGGCCCAGTTCACCGGGCCCCGAGCCTCGATCCCACCCGCGCACGCCCCGATCGCTGCCGCAGGACCCGCGATGCCGACTCCGGTATCGGATTGATCTCTCCGTTCTTGTGACGGGAACATCGGAAATACCGGCGCCAGCGTCACAAGAACGGATTCACTGGAGCGCGATCAGGACCACACCGGAGACGACGAGCAGCACCGACCCGATCAAGGCGGTGTCGACGCGCTCGTCGCCCTTGAGGAAGATCATCCCGAGCAGGATCGCCCAGATGCCCTGGGTCGCCTGGAGGATCCCCACCACCCACGCCGGCAGGTAGCCGAACGCCGTGTACTGACTCAACAGCGCCAGGCTCGTCGCGACCCCGGCGCCGACGAAGAACCACGGGACCGAGCGCACGTTCATGGCGATGCGCTCGCCGAGGTTGCCTCGCACGACGTCGTTGGTAGTGAGCACCGTGAACGCCGCCACGACGCCCAGGAGCGCACCCCACACCGAACTGTCGAAGTACTGGAGTCCGAACTTGCGCACGACGAACGCGGTCCCGAAGAACATCGGGGCCGCTGACGCGACGAGATAGAACGAGATCGGCACCTTCTCACCGCTCCGCCCTCCTGCGCCGGCACGTACTCGGACCAGCCACAGCAGTCCGGCGATCACGAGCGCACCCCCGACGGCCTCGAGCGCGGTCAACGACTCGCCCAGGACGATCCACCCGACGATCGCCGCCATCAGCGGGGTCCCCGTGATGAACGCGCTCGCCCGGCTCGGCCCGATCAGTCGCACCGCCCGGAGGTTGAACGAGCGGCCGCCCACCGTGCCGATCACCCCTCCCAGCAGCAGCGCCAGCACCCCGCCCCAGTCCCAGGGCGGGCGAGCCACGAAGGCCGCCGTGACGCTCAGCACGAGCACGTTGACGAAGACCGTCATCAGCACGCCGTCGTCCTTGGCGCGGTGACGCTGCCCGATCCTCACGAGCACCGAACCCGATGCGAAGAAGAACGCCGAGGCGACCCCGAACAGCCACCCCATCAGCGCGTCCGTTCTTGTGACGCTCGTATCGCTATTCCATGCGTTTCCGTCACAAGAACGGAATCAGCCGAGCTTTTCGGAGAGCCAGCGGAACGTGGCGGGGGCCCAATCGTCGAAGTACTTGAAGGCGCAGTGCCCAGCGTCGGCGTAGACACGCGCCTCCTTCCCCGTGACGGGGCCGTGCTCGAACATGAAGTAGATGTTGCCGATCGGGGCCAGGTGGTCGAGTTTGCCGTTGACCATCAACACCGGCATCGTGATGTTCTCGAGGATCCCCTGTTCCGACAGCGCCCACGTCTTGAACTTCTCCCGCTCGTTCTCGACCGACGTCGGCTGGAAGAAGCCGGGGCCGCCCGGCTCACCGAACGCCCACGACGCCCGCTTGTTGGCATGGTCGACGAACTCGGCCATCTCCTCGTCGGACATGACGTACCCGAACGGGTGGCCGGCGTTTGCAGCGACGGCCTTCACCTTGTCCGGGGCTGTGCCGGCCAGTTGCATCACCGAGTAGCCACCGCGCGAGATGCCGAACGCTCCGATCCTCTCGGCGTCCACTTCGGGCCGCTCGGCGAGCCAGTCGAGCGCCGCCTCCCATGCCGACACCGACTCCGGCGCCCACGGGAACGGGTTCTCTCCCGTGCCGGGTGCGTCCATCACCAGCGAAGCCATGCCCTCGTCGATGCACATCTCACCGGCCCAGCCACGGTCTTCCTTGAAGACGTCGGCCCCGCACATGATGAGGACGGCGGGGACCGGGTTGTCGACGGAGGCGTCGGATGGGGCTCTGAAGTGTGAGCGGATCGACTTCCCCTGATGGGGCACCTCCACCACTTCGAGCGGTGGATCCAGATGGGCGCTCGCCTTGCGGTAGGCGCGGGCACAGTCCTCGGAGATCGCCTGCTTCACATCGGTGATCTCGGCGGGGAACCGCCCGATCGCGTAGAAGGTCTTCGCCTGGAGATACTCGCGACGCGAGCCCTCGTGGTCCCCCGCCTCCTCGAGCCGGTCGCCCTCGTCCTCGTGACGCTTCCCCGCCTCCTTCCACACCGGGACCCACTTGTCCTGGGTCGTGGCCTCGAGCCGGGAGACGATCTCCTTGAGCTCATCGAGATCGTCGACCATCGACAGCCAGCGGCGGTAGAACCCGCCGTGCTGCACGACGAACGGGTCCTCGGACGGGGCGAAGGTCAGCTCGGCGGTCATGGGCACTCCTCTGATCGACGTTCGCGCCATCGTACTTCTACAATCGATTGCAGCACCGACCAAGGACGCATTTCTCGATGCCCATCCCACTCTCCCCGATCGACGACACCGATTTGCAGGACAAGTTCGACGAATGGATCGGCTTCATCGAGCGCTCGCACCACGGCTCGAATCCGAGGATCAACGAGGGCTCGGCGTTCACGCCGCTCACCAAGCCGCTCGCCGAATCCCGGGTCGCGCTCGTGACCACCGCCGGCGCCCACCTCGACACCCAGGAGCCGTTCCACGTCGAGACCGTCGCCGGCGACCCGACCCATCGCATCCTTCCCGACGACCTGGACCCCGCAGCCCTCCGATTCACCCACACCCACTACGACACGTCGTCCGCAGAACAGGACCCGAACTGTGTGTTCCCGATCGATCGACTGCACGAACTGGTGGAGCGCGGCAGGATCGGTGAGGCCAGCCCGGTCCACATCGGCATGATGGGCTTCAACCCCGACCCGTCACCGATCCAGGACGACCTGGCTCCGCGTGTCGCCGGGATCCTGGCCGACGCCGAAGTGGACGTGGCGATCATGGTGCCCGGCTGACCGATGTGCCACCGGTCGGTCGGACTGGTTCAGGGAACGGTGGAGGCGAGTGGCATCCCCACCGTCACGATCTCGATGCGTCCCGACGTGACGTACGGCGTCCGGGTGCCACGCGCCGCCTACGCCAGGTTCCCGCACGGCAACCCGTTCGGGGAACCGCATCATCCCGAGCAGCACCACCTGGTGTTCGAGGCGCTCCTGCAGGTCCTGGAGGACGCCGACGCGCCCACCTTCGTAGAGTTGCCGTTCCGATGGAGGAGATGGAACCAATGGCTGTGACCGCACACGAACGAGTCGCCATGGCGACCGAACAGATGTCCGACGCCATCTACGCCGCACTCGACGCCATCGACGGCTATCTCGACACGGTGACCCACGTCGCAGCGGAGCAGCGGGGAGCCGCCGAACCGAACGGACAGCTGATCAAGCGGATGGAACAGTTCGAGAAACGGGCGCGGGAGATGACGTCGATCATCGAGGACGAGGTGCTCACCCACCTCAACTTCTGCACCGACCGGCTGTTCAGCGTCAAGTCGGCCGAAGAAGGCGAGTTCATCTAGCCCTCTTCGTTTCTCTCGGGCGCACCTTCGTCGATGGCCGGAGGGGCCGACCGAACAAGAGCCGAAGTCCTCTTGTTACGCCCACGGCGACGACCGAACATGGCAGGGCAGTTCACCCACCGGCACGGGCCAACCGGCCTCGACGGAGGCAACCGAAACTGGGGGCTGCACATGAGATCCCGAACAACCGTGGCACTGATCGCAATGCTCGTTGCGCTCGCGGCGTGTGGCAACGCCGAGGTGGCGCAGACCACGACGACGCTACCGGCAGACAGCCGGGTCGATACCGCACAGAACACGACATCCACGAACCCGGAGCAGGCTGCGACGGCAGCGGACACGGGCGGATCACTGGAGGTCGAGCTGATCACCGGTCTCGTGTATCACCCACAGGACGACCGGTTCACAGGGAAGTCGGGAATGGTCGACGTCATCGCTCCCACCGAGGGGGGGCCGTATCCCACGGTGATCGCCGTCCACGGCGATCCGATCGTCGCGACCAAATCATGGCATCGTCGCGATGCGACTCGCATCGCCGAACGGGGCCGAGTCGTGTTCCTCCCGGATTGGGGTCACCTTGCCCCCGGGCCCGACACGAACGACCAAGGCTCGGCATGGGAGCTGAGTGCGCAGGAGCTGGCATGCGCAGTCAGATTCGCCCACGACCACACAGCCGAGTACGGGGGTCAACCGGACCACATCACGGTCTATGGGTTCTCAGCCGGAGCAAACATGATGCTGGTCGTCGGTCTGGCCGCTCCAACGCCGCTCGAAACGTGTTCGGCGCAGGGTGATGCGGTGATTCCGCAAGCGCTCGTACCGATCGACGCCGACTGGATGCTCGGCGGAGGCTCTGGATCCTGAACTGTCCGAAGACCCCGAGGTCTTCTACGAAGCCACGCCGCTTCGCCATGTCGACGGTAGCCAACCGCTTCGGATCCACGTCATGGTCACCGAGAGCCCCGGCGCCGACTACGTGCGGAGCGTAGGCGCAGACCCGTCGACTTCCTGGTTGTCGTATCGGCATCCGGACATCGACCTCGTGGCCGACCTCGAGGCGCGGGGCTTCCTGGCCGACGGTGCCTTCGGGATTTTCGACTCGGCGGAGTACGCCTATCAGGTGCTCATCGAGGCAGGATACGACGCCACCTTGACGATCTTGCCGGGCGCAACGCACATGGCTTGGGGAGAAGGTGGAATCCAGGTGGTCGTGGACACGGTGCTCGATGCCGAATGAGCTGGGGTGCCTAGAGCTGGGCCGCCTGCATCCTCACGGTGAGGGTCTCGTCGGGTTGGAGGATGTACACGCCGCCGTTGACCCGGTCTGTGGCGTAGACGAGGAGGTCTTCGCCCACCCACACGTCGTTGATCTGGGCTGCGGGCTGGCCCGGGGGGCATTCGGGGATCCAGTGGGCGATCTCGGTCGGCGTCGACGGATTCGACACGTCGTAGACGCGCAGTCCACCGTTGAAGTAGGTGGCGAACACAACGTCGGCACTCCGGTAGCTGTCGGGCCGGTTCTCGTGGAGGCAGTGGGCGCCGAAACGGAGTCCACGCTCGCAGAAGTCCCCCTCGGGCACCGGGCAGATCGACACGACCTCCGGATTCGCCTCGTCGGAGATGTCGACCACCCTCACCATGTGAGGGTCTCCCTCGCAGTTGTTCGAGAGTGCCTCGTCGGTGACCACCACGATGTCACGGCCCGGCATCGGAAGTGCCGTGTGTGTGTGACCGCCGACCTCCCACTGGAGATGGCTCACCACGCCGATGTCGTCGAGATCGGAGATGTCCAGGATCACCATCCCGGAGTCCCAGAAACCGACGTAGGCGCGATCGCCCTCCACCATTGCGTGATGAACCGACCGTGATTCCGACTCCGGCCAGTCCGGTGCTCCGACTCGTGCATGCCCGGCCACCACCAGCGCGCTCGCTCGACCGGATGCTCGGGGTCGCTGACATCGACGATCACCCAGATGCGTTCCGGGAAACCGTCGGGCCGGGCCGAGACGTAGGCGTACTGCCCGCCCTCGTAGACGATTCGATGCACGCCGAGCCCGGTCGAGTCCCAGAAGCCGATCTCGGTCGGAGCGAACGGATCACTCGTGTCGTAGATCGCCATCCCGACCCGGTCGGGGACCCCGCCTCGGAAGGCCTCGTGATTGGTCAGCAGCAGACCGTCCGCCAGTTGGACCTTGTGGGTGTGCGAGCCCTCCGGGGCCTTCATCTGGAAGACCAGCCCCGGGTCGGTGGGGTCGGAGACATCGAGGACGCTGGTCCCCATGCCCGAAGGGCCGAAGTGGGCGACATAGAGCGCTTCTCCGGTGCGCATCACCTGCATGCCGTCCCCGTATCCGCCGAGCGTCGACTGACCGAGCTGACGAAAGCCTGAGATGTCGGCCGGGTGCATCAGTCGCTCGTGCCCGAAGGGTCCGGCCACGGTCGCCTGCTCGCCGCGGGCGTCGATCGCCGCCTGGAGCTGTCCCTGGCTCGATCCGAGCGTCTTGAGCCAACGCTGGCCGCCGAAGGTGAACCCGATCCAGTAGCCGAGTTCGACGAGTTCCTCCTCGGTGAACTCGGCGTGGAGCTCCTGCCCACATGGCGTCGTCGGCATCGTCGGGGTTCCACATGATCGCGTCGGCATACCTGAACGCCAGTCGCTGCCGGTGCGTGTACGCCTCGGAGCTGTGGTGCGCCAGCAACTCGTCGAGCTTCTCCCGGTCCTGATTGAACTCCCTGGCGACCCCCTGATTGGAGCAGTAGGTGCAGTCACCCGAGAGTGCGATGTAGGCGCGGACCAGCTCCTTGAGCTCGAAGTCGAGGACCCCATCGTGATAGATCCATGCTCGGGTCTCGGTGAACGAACGCATCACACCGGGCACATGCGACCGGATCGATTGGAACTCCGGGCCCGGCTTGCCGGCCGCCATGGCCGTCTCGAGCCATGCCCGGCATTGCGGATCGTCGATCTCCGACGGTGCTCGGTAACTGATGCGTGCCATGACTTCGCCTTCCCGATGGTCTACGGTTGCGTTGCCGACACTCGGTCGCGAAAACCCGAGCAAGGCGGCAGGACGTCCGCAATCGATTGTATCATTCCCTCTTCTCCGAGAGAGCTAGACCCACCATGACCGACCGTATCACCCTTCGAGAAGTCGCCGAGGCGGCCGGCGTCCACATGTCGACAGCCTCGCGTGCGCTCAACGAAGAGACCCGCGACGTCGTCAACGCCGAGACCGTCGCCAGAGTGCTGAAAGCGGCCAAGAAGCTCGGATACACCCCGAACCCGCTCGCCCGCGGCCTCCGCACGAACCGGACGATGACCGTCGGAATGATCATCCCCGACATCGAGAACCCCCTCTTCGGTCCCATCATCGCCGGAGCCGAGGCCAGGCTCGGAAGCGACGGATATTCGCTGCTCATCGCCGACGCAGATCTCAAGGATCGAGCCTCGACCTCACGGGTGATCGAGACGCTCATCGAGCGGCGGACCGATGGGCTCATCCTCGCCACCTCCGCCAGGAAGGACCCGATCATCACCGACCTGGCGAAGCGCGACATCCCAGCGGTGCTCGTCAACCGCACAGCCGACTCGTCGCCACTCCCATCGATCGTCGGCGACGACCATGCCGGCATCGGTCTCGTCGTGGAGCACCTCGTCGAGATGGGGCACACCAAGATCGGCCACGTCTCCGGGCCTCACACCATGTCGACGGGCCATGGGCGATATCAGGCATTCCTGTCGTGGACCCAGAGCCTCGGGATCGAAGTCGACTCCAGCGCAATCGAGGAGGCCGAGTGGTATCGGGTCGAGGCCGGGCTCGGAGCGGCCGACGCGTTGCTGGATCGGAGGCCCGACATCACCGCCATCGTGTGCGCCAACGACCTCCTGGCCATGGGCGCCTACCGCGCCGTCAGACAGCGAGGGCTCACCGTGGGCGCCGATGTGGCGATCACCGGCTACAACGACATCCCGCTCCTCGACCTGCTGGAGCCGCCACTGACGTCGGTGCGGGTGCCGTACCGACAGATGGGATCGGAGGCGGCCGCCCTGCTCGTCTCGATGCTCACATCGAGCGACGGCCAGGATCGACCGGTCTCGATGCGTCTGGCCCCCACCCTGACCGTGCGCGGTTCGAGCGGACCCCCCTCCTGACCGCCACCTCGATGACCTCTGCCCGCCGGGTCACGTGGGCAGTGTCCGCTTCGCTCTTCGCCATCACGGTCGCCGCGTTCCTGCGCCCGCCTCTGCTCCCCGACATCGGTCGGGACCTCACGCTCAGCTCGCTCGGCCTCGGAGCGCTGGGCTCGGTGTTCGCACTCGGGCGACTCGCCGCCGACATCCCCGCCGGGCGCCTGTCCGACAGCCGGGCTCCGGGCGCGATGATGATCGCCTCGGCGTCGATGGTCGGAGTGGGGAGCCTGGCGCTGGCGGCGGCCCCGACGTCGACCGTGGCGTTCGTCGCCGTGTTCGTGCTCGGCGTCGGGTCGACGTGGACGCTCACCACCGCACAGGCGCACTTCGCGACGGCGCCGCGGGCTCGGCGAGGATTGGCCATGTCCTTCTTCGCAGCTGCGCTGCTCACCGGCCAGGCGATCGGGCCCGTCGTCGGCGGGGCGATCGGGAGCGTGTGGGACTGGCGCACTGCGATCGCGGCGGGAGCGGTGATCTCGATCCTGGTGATCATCCCCCTCAGCCGCCTCGGAGCCACGCCGTCACCCTCGGCACGGACCGAGAAGGACGTGGCGCGGCCTCCCGATGGGCGAGACACGAGAGTCGTTCTGTCGTTCATCTATCTCCTCCCCGCACTGCAATTCGCCATGGGCGCGGCATTGATCCAGACACTGGTTCCGATCGTCGCCGACGAGGATCTCGGGCTCGGGGTCGGCATCGTCGGTACGGTGCTCGGCGTGGGAGGTCTCGCCCGGCTGGTCTCTGCGCTCGGCGCCGGCTGGATCATGGACAAAGTCGGCAGGCGAGCGGCGTTGATCCCCGGTCTCCTCCTTCAACTCGCCGGAGTCACCTTGTTCGCCGCCCAGGGCACTCTGACGGCGTTGTGGCTCTCGGTGGTGCTCGTGAGCTTGGGCTCGGTGTCGGTGAACGTCGGTGCCACGCTGCTGGCGGACCTGAGCGAGGGCGGCCGTCTCGGCCCTCGCCTCGGGGCATTCCGATTCACCGGCGATGCAGCTTTCCTGGTGGCCCCTGTCCTTGCCGGATGGCTGCTCGGTATCGAGGGAAGAGCGGTCGCCACCTTGCCGCTGGTCGTCCTGACGGCAGTCGTCCTCCTCGGATGCCTGATCTGGGTACCGGAGACCAAGGGCGCCGACTCGTAGCGGAGCCCTACCAGTATTCCTCGAAGTGGACGTTGCCGGGGACCTTCCGACGGTCCGGGGTGAACCCGAGTCGATGGAGCACCGCAACGGCGCTGTCGGGTTCCGGGAAGGTCGGGTTCCTGCCCTCCCATTCGGGCGGGCCGATCATCGCCGGGTTGCCGCACAGATAGACGTGGGTCCGCCTGGGGTCGAGACCCGAGGGCAGCAGTTCGGCGAGTTCTCCCGATCCGATGTAGTCCTGGACATACCGCTTCACGATGTCGGGCTCCCGGGTGGGGAGCGTCACATAGTGGTAGTTGGGATACCGTTCCTCGAGCTCGCGATGCGTCTCGAGATAGCCGAGATCGCGGAGATGGCGCACCGATACGACCGAGACGATGCCTCCGCGATGTCCTTTGCGGAGGAGCTCGTTGAGCATCGCATTGTGGGGCGCTTCGCCGGTTCCGGTCGAGAGGAAGACGACATCGAGGTCGGGGTGAGTCACGGCGTCCAGGGTGTATCTGCCTGCGATCTTGGGGCCGAGATACACCCTGTCACCCACACGTTTGGCGGCGAGACGAGGCGTGAGGGCCGGAATCCGATCCGCGGACGGCGGTACGCGGACGATGTAGAACTCCATCCATTCGTGGGCTCCCGGATCGAGCAGGTAGCCGACGTCGTCGACGATGGGGCTGCTGATCGAGTACGACCGCCGGATCAGACGCTGGCGACCCTCGTCGCTCAAGCCCTCGTCGGCGTCGTCGACCCGCGGCTCCCAGTATCCGAGTCCGAGCGTCGTGTACTGGCCGGCGCGATGAGTGACATCCGCCCGATCCGGTTGGACCCGGATGACCCATAGGTCGTCGTGTGAATGGTCGAAGTGTGTGATCGTTGCGTTGTAGTGCTCCAACCGGAGTTGTTCGACCTCTCGCGTCCTCGGTCTCGTGGCGGTGACGGCCCGGCGACCTTCGAGGACGCCAGGCATGGCCGTGAGCGTCTCCCACATGCGAGCCGGGCCGAGGGCGTGCCGTTCGTCCGCCAGAGGGTCGACGACGAGATACGGCGGGTCGGGGTGCTCGTCGTGCTCGTGGGAGTGGACGGCTGGCGCGATCGTGACGATGTGATCGAATTGCAGTGCAGGCGTCATCCGCCCGACCCAGTAGACCATCGGGAATCCGTGGGAGTCGACGACTTCTTCGACCTGGCCGTGCCACAGCACCGTCACCTCACGGCGGTGCTCCAGGCTTGCGATGGTCTCACGCGCCAACCTCGAGAGACTCGTGATCTGACCCGAGAACGCCAGGACGACGCTGGCGCCGGCCCCGATCAACTCCACGACGGCAGACACGGCCTCGTCGCCTCGCCCCACGACGAGGACATCGGTTCCCGCCGCTTCGACGCTCGTCGGTAGCCGACGGATGTGGATCCGGTCGGACACCGACTGCTCGTACGTGAACTCCGGCGGGCGGTAGTCCGGTGTTGCGACCTCCACGAGCATGCGCGTCGTGAAGCTCTCTTCCGACGTCTCCACGAGGACACGATCGGAAGTCAGTGTGTCGATGTTCTGGATCTCGGCCTGGAATCTGACCGAGAGCGCAAACCGTCCCACTGCCTCGGCGGGAATCGCCTGTGAGCTCGGCTCGAGCACCAGGATGTGCTCGAGGCCCGACTGGCGGGCGTCCCCGGCGATCGACAGGCCGGTCGGTCCGGCCCCGATGACGATCAGATCGTGGATCATGTCCGGCTCTCATCGTGCCAGGGCTGATCCGATGATGCGGTGGCGTTGTCTCCCGATTCATCGGCTTGTCGGACAAGTCCCTGTTGACAGCGAGCGATCATGCCCCCAGACTACAATCGATTGCAGGAGCGCGCCTGGCGCACCGGGTTTTTGGGACGACACCGAGAGAGATCGACAAGGAGCACGCATGTCCACTGACAAGTTCCCTCATCGGGTGGGATGGATCGGCACCGGGAGGATGGGGTCGGCGATCGCCACCCGCCTGCTCGATGCAGGAGTGGACCTCTGGGTGTGGAACCGGACACGCTCCAAGGCCGAGGCGTTGGAGGCCAAGGGGGCGAAGGTGGTGGACACTCCCGCCGAACTCGCCGAGCGGGACATCGTCTTCATCATGGTCGGAGGGCCGCAGGACGTCCTCGAGGTCACGTTCGGTGAAAACGGCGTCATGTCAAACCCGGACTCACACCCATCGATTCTCATCGACTCGACGACGATCGACCCCATCACGTCACAGGAGCTCACTGCTCGGGCAGCCGAGATGGGAACGTCCGTCCTCGCCTCTCCCGTGTCGGGCAACCCAAAGGTGGTCAAGTCTGGTCGTCTCACGGTGGTCGCTTCAGGCCCGAGAGAGGCGTATGACGCTGCCGTCCCCTACCTGGAGCAGTTCGGCCGCAAGGTCACCTACGTCGGGGCCGGGGACGAGGCACGCCTGGTCAAGATCGCCCACAACCTCATGCTCGGCGTCGTGACGCAGTCGATGGCGGAGATCACTCTGCTGTGCGAGAAGGCCGGCGTGAAGCGCTCCGACTTCCTCGAGTTCCTCAACGACAGCGTCATGGGTTCGACCTTCACCCGGTACAAGACCCCGGCGTTCGTGAACCTCGACTACACGCCGACGTTCACCTCCCACCTGCTGCGTAAGGATCTCGAGCTGGGACTCGAAGCATCCAGACTCGAAGACGTCCCGCTCCCGCTCACGGCACTGACGCACCAGATCGTGATGGAGAACATCGGGCTCGGCCAGGGCGACGCCGACTTCGCCAATCTCCTGAGCCGCCACGCCGCCGTTTCCGGTATGCAGATCGAGCCCGAGGGCATAGAAGTACCCACTGGACTTGAATAGGTGGCGTGACTCTCCTCACCGAACTCAAGGAATCCGGCAAACCAACCTCTACATCGACGGCGAGTGGCGCGAATCGTCTGACGCACAGCCGATCGACGTGCTCGATCCCGCCACCGGGGAGATGCTGACCACGGTGGCGAGCGCATCCGCCGATGACGCGAAGGCCGCCGTCGACGCGGCGAGCGAATCGGGACCGGCCTTTGCCGCCCTGAGCCCGCTCGAACGATCCGAACTGCTCCGAACAGCGTTCGAGATGCTGACTGCACGCTCCGACGAGGTCGCGCAGCTCATCGTCGCCGAGATGGGCAAGACACTCCCCCAGGCCCAATCCGAGGCGAAGTACGCGGCGGAGTTCTTCCGTTGGTTCTCCGGCGAAGCGGTCAGGAGCCTCGGCACCATCTCGACCGCACCGGCCGGAGACAAGCGGATCATCGCCATGCACCAGCCGATCGGGGTGTCCCTGCTCATCACTCCGTGGAACTTCCCCGCCGCCATGGCGACTCGAAAGATCGCCCCTGCGATCGCGGCCGGCTGCACCATGATCCTCAAGCCCGCCTCCGACACCCCGCTCACCGCGCTGGCCATCGCCGCGATCCTGGAGGAGGCCGGACTTCCGAAGGGTGTCCTCAACGTCATCCCGTCGAAGCGCTCCTCGACGGTCGTCCCGGTGATGATGGACGACGACCGGGTGCGAATGCTCTCGTTCACCGGTTCGACGCAGGTGGGTCGGGTGCTGTTGCAGCAAGCGGCCGGGACCGTCATGAAGACGGCAATGGAATTGGGGGGCAATGCCCCGTTCGTGGTCTTCGAGGATGCGGACCTCGACGCCGCAGTCGAGGGATTGATGATCGCCAAGATGCGCAACGGTGGGCAGTCCTGTATCGCCGCCAATCGCATCTACGTGCACGAGGCCATCGCATCCGACTTCTCGGAGCGGTTCACCCAGGCGATGGCGTCGCTTCGCACCGGGCCGGGCCACGAAGCCGGCACCGACCTCGGCCCCGTGATCAACGAGGGCGCCCTCGAGGACATGGCTCAGAGCGTCGCCGCAGCAACGGCGAGCGGCTCGAGGATCGCCACAGGCGGGACCCGTCTCGACCGCCCGGGATTCTTCTTCCCGGCCACCGTCCTCACCGACGTGCCACCGGACTCTCCCATCCTCGACACCGAGGTGTTCGGGCCGGTGGCGCCGATCGTCACCTTCTCATCGGAGGAAGAGGCTGTCGAGATGGCCAATTCGACCATCTACGGCCTGGCCTCGTACGTCTACACCGAGGACCTGGCCAGGGGCATGCGGGTCGCCGAGGGAATCGAGGCCGGCATGGTCGGCATCAACCGCGGCCTGATCTCCGATCCGGCCGCTCCTTTCGGCGGCGTCAAACAGAGCGGGCTCGGGCGCGAAGGCGCCCACGTCGGAATGGAAGAGTTCCAAGAGACCAAGTACATCGCCGCCGACTGGTAGGAGCCCGCGCCCAGCGCTTCGCGGGTGAGCAGCCTTCACCTGCGCTTCAGGGCGCGACGGCCACCGCTCGAAGTTCCAGCACCAACCTGGGGTCGGTGGCGAGGCGGGTGACCTCGACGGTCGTGCTCGCAGGGAGATGCCCTCCCATCCTCCGACCGATCGTCCGGTTGATGGCGTCCTGATTGATCTCGATGTCCTGGATGAACCTCGTGAGGTCCACGACGTGACCCAGGTCGGTGCCGGCGGCACGCAGCACGGCTTCGAGGTTGTCCATCGCCATCTCCGCCTGCGCTCCCGAGTCCGCCGGGATGCCGTCGAACTCGGCGGCGACGTGAGGATGACTGTGATAGACCGGGGCCGCGGTCACACCGGCAACGAACACCAGTGAGCCACCGGTGACCTTGATCGCGGGCGTGTAGGGCATGACGAAATCGCCGCGGCCCTTCAGGTGGATCTCCTCGTACAAATCGGACATGAATCCCTCCTCGTCTGAATCGCGCGACCCAGGCATTGCTAGGGTGATCGTGCAATCGATTGTGACATGATCCGATTCCGTCGATCAGACCGGAAGAAGGAGCCTCAAATGAGTGGAAGTGTCGTGGTCATCGGAGCCTCGTCCGGAATCGGAGAGGCGATCGCCAAGCACTACGCAGACCAGGGGCGCCGGGTCTACGTGTCGAGTCGCGAGCAAGCGCGCGCCGACGAGGCCGCTGAACGCATCGGTGGGGACACCCACGGGATCGCCGTCGACCTCTCAGAACCTGCCGGGATCGCCGCAGGGCTCTCCCCCATCGAGGGCCCCGTCGATTATCTCGTGATCCCCGCGGTGCTCCGAGACTCGAACAACCTCAGGGAATACGACATCGTCGGCGCCACCAAGCTCGCCGTGCTCAAGGTCGTCGGATATCCCGAAACCATCCATCAACTCCTCGACCGGATGAGCGACGACGGAGCGATCGTCCTCTTCGGCGGCCTCGCCAAGGAGAAGCCCTACCCCGGCTCGACCAACGTGACCAGCGTCAACGGCGCCGTGGAGAAGATGATGAACGGGCTCATCCTCCAGGTCGCACCGATTCGCATCAACGCCATCCACCCCGGCATCGTCGCCGACAGTTGGTTCTGGGAGGACAAGCAGCCGGTGCTCGACGCCGTGCTCGCCAAGACACCGACCAAGAAGCCGGTGCTGACCGACCACATCGTCGACGCCACGGTCTTCCTGCTCGAGAACCCGTCGGCCAACGGCGTCAACCTCCAGATCGACGGCGGACATCAGGCCCGCAACCTGATCTTCGACTGAGGCCGCCTGCCGGCGGGCCGTCTCAGGTCTCACGTCTCACGTCTCACGTCTCACGTGGAACGTGGAACGCTATGTCAGCCGCTCTTCGAGGTAGCGCCAGTCGCGGGCGAATCGGTAGGAGTGGCGTGACGGTGGTCCCGGCGCCTGGGTCTCCAGCCACATGACACGCTCGGTTCCGGGGTTGGCGAACTCGTGCACACAGCCGACGCCCGCCCATGCGACGTCGCCGGCCTCCAGCCGGTACTCGACGCCGTCGAACTTGGCATCGACCCCGCCATCGAGGATCAGATAGGTCTCCTCGAGCGGATGGTCATGAGCCCCGGCGAAACCGTCGGGTTCGTACTGGACCATGAACATCGTGGAGAGCTGCGCGCCCAGATCGGTGTCGACCATCATCTTGACGGTGATGCCGCTGTAGACGAGCAGGGCGGTGCGCATGCTGGCCGAGACCGCCAGACGATCCTGAGTCTGTTGATCGACCAGCATGTTCTCGGGGGCTATGTGACCGTACCGACGGGTCCGGGGATCGCGGACGTCGACTTCGACGACGTCTCCGCCATCGAAGTCCGGCACGAAGTACGTGTCACCCTGGTGCGAACTGCGGGGCTGGGGCGCAAGCATCTCGGCCCAGGTCACGGGAGTGTCACCGGCGTTGCGGAGCCTGTGCTCGACACCGACGGGGAACAGGCCGTAGTCGCCGGGCCGCATCAGAACCGACCCACCGGGGGTCTCTGCGATGAGCTCGCCCTCGATGACGTAGAGGCTCTCCTCGAAGGAGTGGACGTGTGCGTCGATCGAGCCGCCCGGCGTCCAGCCGGCACTCGGTGAACCCCGTGTGTACCGCACTCGGATGGCCCTCGTCGACGATCGACCACCTGGTCAACCCGCTCTGATGCCCGGCGTACTCGGGGGCCTCGACGAACTCGGCGTCGACGGCGAACGCCACGATGTGCCGATGCGGGGTCATGATGATCCTCCTCGAACCTACAAACGTTTGCAGATCGGACCATACTCGCCACCAGCCAGCCGAGCCCTGGAGGCATGATGATTTCCCCGCACGCCATCGTCAGAGGGACCGAGGCAATCCCCGAGATACCCGCCGTCGATGCCGAGGGTCTCTCCGTGTCGCGGATCCTCGGCAGCGAACAGGGCGCAGCTCATCTGGCCGCCGCAACCTCCCGACTTGCGTCGGGAGGCACGATCCCCGGCCATGAACACCCCTTCGAGGAATCGTTCTTCGTGCTCGAGGGGCGAGTGGTCGTCACGATCGCCGATGTGTCATACGACCTCGGCGAGGGCGATTTCGGCTATGTGCCGCTCGGTGTCCCGCACGCGTGGTCGAATCCGTTCGAACAGCCCGCAGAGTGGTTCCGGGTCCGCGCGCCGGCGCCGCGCGTCGACGGGAGGACCGTGGTGTCGCGTGTTGTCGATGGCTTCGTCCCCGCTCGCAGCGGCCCGGCGGTAGACCCTCGGGCCCCGCACCAGCGGTACGTCGGGCACTTCGACGACAGCCAGGTGCCACCGCCCGGTCCGATCGCCATGCCGGGGTACCGCGGATACGGCATCAACAACGTCTCGATCCGGATGATGGTCGACGAGTTCCTGGGCGCAGAGCACCACACGCTCTTCATCGTGCAGTTCGAGCCCGCCGACGTGTTCTCGGCCAAAGAGCACTTCCATCCATACGAGGAGCTCTACTACTTCACCCACGGCGCCGCCAACGGCGTCGTCGGCGGCGAACCGTGCCGGGTCGAAGCCGGCGACCTGGTGTTCGCCGGCGTCAACGCCACCCACGGCTTCACCAACGCCGGCGACGAGCCCGTGCGCTGGATCGAAGCCCAGGCTCCGAAACCCACGGCCCGCCATGGGACCCTGTTCGTCCACGACTGGGACGCCGACGGCACCTGACAAAGCGCCGCTCAGGATCGGCGTGACCGGAAATCCGGCCTTTGCCGGGCGGCGCTACAAACGATTGCGGTAGGATCGCTCCGACCGCGCTCCGGTGCCTGAGCCCGACTCCGTCGGGGGATGCCGTGAACGAGGAACCCGAGGAGGAACAATGAGAACGTCAGAACGAAACCGGTTTGCACTGGTGTTGGCGATCATCATGGCGATGGTTCTCGCTGCCTGCGGCGATTCAGCCAGCGAAGACACCGACGCCGGAGACACGACCGAGACCACATCGGCACCGACCGAGACCACATCAGGACCGACCGAGACCACGACAGCCACGACCGAGGCGCCGAGCGGTGACCCGATCGTGATCGGCAGCACTCTCGCTCTGACCGGATTCCTGTCCCCGACCGCCGCCATCCACCGCGTGGCAGGCGAACTGTTCGTGGAGCAGCTCAACGAGAACGGCGGACTGCTCGGCCGGCCGGTCGAGTGGCTGGTGCTCGACGACGAGTCCGCGCCCGACCAGGCCGCGGCGCTGTACGAGCGCCTCATCACCGAAGACGAAGTGGATCTGATCATCGGCCCATACGGCACCGGGACGATCACCGCCGGGATGGCGGTCGCGCAACGGTACGGATACGTGTTCCCCCAGCACACCGGATCGCTCACCTATGCGTTCGACTACGAGTGTCAGTTCCCCGCTTGGCCCACCGGCCGCTACCCGAACCTGACGAACCCCAATCTCGTCTATGACGCACTCGAGTCCACGGGCACACCACCGGAGACCATCGGCTTCGTCATCAACCAGTTCCCCGGCACGGTGTTCGTGGCCTACGGCTACGCAGACGGCGAAGGCGACGACCTCACCGGTGCAGTTCAGATCGCCGAGGAGCGCGGGTACGAGGTGGTCCTCGACGTCCAGTTCCCGTCGAACATCAGCGACTGGGGCCCGATCGCCGCACAAGTGCGGGACGCCGACCCGGACTTCCTGTACGTCGGAGCTCTCGGTGTCGATGGGCCCAACCTGATCGCCGCGATGGACGCGCTCGATTACCGGCCTGACGGCATGTTCTTCCAGTGGCCCGCACCCGGTCCGCTGCTCGGAGCGAACGCGGATGGAGCGATGTCGGTAACGGCCTTCGAAGCACACGAACCCTTCACCGATGACCCCGAGTACGCGGCCGTGGCCGAAGCCTTCAGCGAAGCGGCCGCCGAAGCAGGCATCCCCTACACGGCCATGGAGACCCAGGCCAGCGCATCATGGGCGGCATGGGAGATCCTCATCAATGGAGTGGAAGGCGCCGGCAGCCTCGACAACGGCGAGGTCTGCGACTACCTGGTGAACAACGAGATCAACACGATCTTCGGTGCGGTCGACTTCGATGCAGACCAGTCGAACTACTACGGCGATCTGTCGTTCGTGAAGCAGATCCAGGACGGCGACTGGTGGGTGGTCTACCCCGAGGAATTCGCCGCTCCGGGACGGTCCATTCAGTACTCACCTGGAGAATGAGACCCTGACCGTCGAACGCCGCCGGGTGGCGCCCGCCACCCGGCGGCGTTCGACACGAGGAGCACGCCAGTCATGTCATTGCTGAGCCAGTCGATCGCATCTGGGATCCTCGCCGGGGGCCTGTACGCCCTCATGGCCCTCGGTATGTCGCTCAACTGGGGCGTCCTGAAGATCATCAACCTGGCCCACTTCTCCTTCATCCTCCTCTCCGCGTACGTCACGTATCAGCTCGCATCCGTGTACGGCTGGGATCCGTTTCTCGCCATCCTCGTCACGGTGCCCCTCTTCGGACTCGGTGGCATGGCCCTCCAGTGGGCGTTCGAGCGCTTCCGCATCTCCGAATTCGAATCGCTGCTCCTCACCTTCGGGCTGTTCATCATCTTCGAGAGCCTCGCGACCACCGTGTGGTCGGCCGACTTCCGAAGGATCGATTCCGTCGCAAACCCCTACGCATCGTCCTCGCTGACGATCGGGTCGATCTCACTGTCGATTCCGACGCTGTCAGCGTTCGTGCTGGCAATCGGCATCGCCTTCGGCACCCGCCATCTCCTGGAGCGAACCCACTTCGGCAGAGCAGTCAGAGCCCTCGCACACGATCGTGAGATCGCCGGCGCGTTCGGGGTGAACCACCGCACCGTCTCCATGCAATTGGCCGGACTCGCAGGTGCGTACGCGGCGCTGGCCGGCGTGTTCATCGCCATGAGCAGCTCACTGTTCCCTGGGATCGCCGTCGAGTGGTTCGGCATCGTGTTCTCGGTTGTCATCCTCGGGGGGCTCGGCTCCACGATGGGTACGCTGCTGGCCGGTGTCATCATCGGAACCGTCAGCGCGATCGCAACGGTCGTCTGGGGCCCGTCGACCGCCCCGTTGGTCGTGTTCCTGATCCTCATCGCCACCCTGCTGTTCAGGCCGGACGGACTGCTGGGAGCAAAGGGCGGCGTATGACCTCGACCAATCGCAACACGTCACTGATCACGCTTGCGGTCGCCGTCGTCCTGTGGTTCATGCCGACGTTCCGCGAGACACTCGGCTTCCCGGTGTTCTTCCTCCTGTTTGGCTACAGCTTGTTCTTCTGGATCGCCCAAGCCTCGAGTTGGAACACGTTCACCGGTTTCTCTGGCTACTTCAGCTTCGGCCAGGGAGCGTTCTTCGGAGCGGGCGTCTACTCAGTTGCCGTGCTCGCGGTGAAGCGGGAGTGGCCGCTCTTGTTCACGTTTCTCGTCGGCGGCCTCGTCGCTGCGGTGATCGGTCTCATCATCGGCGTGGTCGTGTTTCGTCTCAGGAAACTGCGAGGCGAGATCTTCGCCCTCATGACCCTGGCGGTGGCCTTCGTCATGGCGTCGGTCGCGCGCGTCTCCCCCACGATCGACGGTGGACAGGGGGTGCCGGTCAACACCGTCGACCTCCCCGACTTCCTCGGTGACTTCCCGACGATGATCTTCCGCCTGGGCCTGCTCGCGGCGACGCTCGCCATCATCACCGCACAGACCGTCCAGCGGTCGCGCCTGGGATGGGGCCTCTTCTCGATCCGAGACGACGAGGACGTGGCCGAGACCCTCGGCGTGCCGACGTTTCGCTACAAGATCACTGCACTGCTGCTCACGGCGTTCATCGCAGGCATCTCCGGCGCCATCCATTCGCTCCAGATCGGATACGTCACCATCGAGGACGTGTTCAGCATCCGCATCCCGCTGTTCGTGATTCTGATGAGCATCCTGGGAGGCACCAAGCACTGGATGGGCCCGGTCGTCGGAGCGATCGTCGTCGTGACCCTGAACGACCGGCTCAATCGGGCGGGGTTCCAAGAGATCAGCGACTTCATCACAGGAGGGCTGTTGATCTTGATGATCGTCGCCGTCAAGGAGGGCCTGTACCTTCGGATGCGCGCTCGGCCGGTTCGCACAGCGATCGGTTTCGTCGGCGGCCTGGTGATCGGCTTCGTGCTCGGTGCGCTCGACGAGTCGCTGATCACACTGCTCGCCTACGGGCTCGGAATCGCCGTGGTCGCAGTCATGCTTCCGCTGTCGTGGGGCCCGGCCGGACGGGCCACACCCGAGGCCGAGTCAGAGAAGGTCGGTAGCCGTGGCTGATCTCCGGTTCACCGGCATCGGAAAACGGTTCGGTGGCGTACGGGCGCTCGACGGAGTCGACGGTCACGTCGACGAGGGCGAGATCCTCGGTCTCGTCGGGCCGAACGGCTCCGGCAAATCGACGCTGATCAACGTCCTCAGCGGCCACTACGAAGCCGACGACGGGACCATCACCTACGGTGACATCAACCTGACCGACATGCCGCCGCACCGAATCATCGAGACCGGCCTCGCCCGGACCTATCAGATCCCACGACCGTTCTCGACCATGACGGCGCTCGAGAACGTCTCGGTGCCCTTCATGTTCGGATCGGACCCCGTCTCCCCGCCGGCGGCGCGGGAAGCAGCCATGGAGTGGCTCGCATTCACGGGCCTGGACCGGTTTGCGGACGAGCCGATCGAAAGCCTCAACCTGCACCAGCTGAAGTATCTCGAACTGGCCAGGGCATTGGCCGCTCGACCCAAACTGCTGTTCCTCGACGAGGTCCTCTCGGGTCTCAACCCGACAGAGATCACCGCATCGATCGAGATGGTGCGTCGGATCCACTCGAGTGGCATCACTCTCGTCATCGTCGAGCACCTCGTCCGCGTCGTCACCGAGCTCGCATCGCGGATCATGGTGCTCGACCGGGGCAAGGTCATCGCCGACGGCGACCCGACGGTCGTCATGCAGGACGACGCCGTCGTCACCGCCTACCTGGGAAAGAGGTCGAAACGTGCTGAAGGTTGAGTCGGTGACGAGTGGCTACGGCCGTGCGCAGGCGCTGTGGGACGTCTCGCTCGAGGTCGCCGAAGGTGAGATCGTCACGATCATCGGCCCCAACGGCGCCGGCAAGAGCACCTTGGTCAATGTGCTCGCGGGCATCCATCCGGCTTGGTCGGGTTCGGTCGAGCTCGACGGGGTCGAACTGACCTCACTTCCTGCCCACGATGTCTGCGGCGCCGGGATCGCCGTCGTGCCGGAGGGACGCCAGGTGTTCCCCGAGATGACAGTCGCCGACAACCTCGAGATCGGCGGGTACCACCCGTCCGTCCGTCAGTATCGCGACGAGACCTATGAGCGCGTGATCGATATCTTCCCGATCCTCGCCAACCGGGCGACCCAGCTCGCCGGGAGCATGAGTGGCGGCGAGCAGCAGATGCTCGCCATCGGACGTGCCCTGATGGCCCGCCCGAGGTACCTGCTCCTCGACGAGCCGTCGCTCGGGCTGGCACCCGTCATCGTCGAGAACATCTTCGATGTGCTCAGACAGATCAACGGCGAGGGTGTCTCGGTGGTGGTCGTCGAGCAGAACGTGGTCGAGGCCCTGGAGCTCGCTTCCCGCGGATACGTCCTCGAACAGGGCAACATCGTCAAGGAGGCATCGGCGGACTCTCTGCTGGAGGATCCTGCGGTCCGGGCCGCCTACCTGGGGGTGTGAAGATGTCAGAGAGCCTGATCGCCAACGGCGCCATCTGGACCGGGGACCGTGATGTGGAAGCGCTGGCCATCCGAAACGGCCGCATCCTCGCTGCGGGGTCTGCCGATGAAGCACGCTCCGCGCTCGGCGCCGGCTTCAATCTGATCGATCTCGAGGGCCGCCGGGCGATCCCCGGGTTGATCGACTCTCATGTGCACATCCTGCGCGCCGGGCTCACGTGGAACCACATCACCAGCTGGGACGATGTCACCTCGCTGGAGGAGGGCCTCGCCGCCGTCCGTCGAGACGCCGCGTCACGGCCCGCCGAGTCGTGGGTACGAGTGCTCGGCGGCTGGCACCCGGGCATCTTCCCCGAAGGCCGGGGTCCCACCCGCGCGGATCTCGACGAGGCCGCCGACGGGCATCCCGCCTACGTTCAGCTCCTCTACGAAGAGGGCATCCTGAACACGCGCGGACTCGAACTGCTGCTCGCCGATGGTGACGTACCCGGCGTGGAGCGAGCCGACGACGGGTCCCCGACCGGCCGGGTGACCGGACCGGTCGCATTCGGACGCGTTGCCGCACTGTTCGAGAAGCCGTCGCAGGCAGATCGCGAAGCCTCGACCAGGGCGGTCATGGCCGACTTCAACGCCAAGGGCCTCACCGGTGCGATCGATCCCGGAGGGTTCGGGATCGACCAGCGGTCCTACGACACGATGTTCGACATGTGGCGACGCGACGAGCTGACCGTGCGCACCCGCCTCTATCTGGTCCCCCAGACTCGCGGGAACGAGGTGGCCGAGGTGAGGGATTGGGTGAAGTTCATCCAACCCCGATTCGGCGACGACATGCTGCGCTACGTGGGCATGGGCGAGATCCTGACCTTCGGATGTCATGACATGGAGGGCGTCCGCCCGTTCGAGGTGTCGGACCAGGCCAGGTCGGAGCTGCTCGAGATCTCCGACCTGCTCGCCAGGCACGACTGGCCGATCCACATGCACGCCATCTTCGACTCGACCATCTCGGCCGTACTGGACACGTGGGAGGAGATCGACCGTCGCCACGGGCTCGCCGGGCGGCGCTGGTCGCTCGGTCACGCCGAGCCGATCAGCCGTGCAAGTCTCGAGCGTGTCAAGGCATTGGACATGGGCATCGCAATCCAAAACCGCCTGATGTTCCGCTCGGCCGACTCGACCGCCCTGTGGGGCGAAGAGGTCGGCCACAACGCCCCCCCATTGGGAGACATCCTCGAACTCGGTATTCCGCTGGGCGGGGGCACCGACGCCACTGTCGTCTCCCCGTTCGACCCTGGCGTTCGATCTGGTGGCTGGTCACCGGGAAGTCCGTCGACGGAGCGCCACCGCGCAACGAACGTCACCGCTTGTCGATCGAACAGGCGTTGACCGCCTACACCCGGGGAAGTGCCTGGTTCAGCTTCGACGAGTCCGATCGCGGACACCTGGAGCCCGGAGCGCTCGCCGACGTCGCCGTGCTGAACCGTGACCCCTTCGAGATCGATCCGGACGACCTCCCGGCGGTGTCGGCGGACCTGACACTGCTGGGCGGGCAGATCGTGCACGCAACCGGCGAGTTCGCCTGAGGTGTTTGAGGTTTCGACGTTCCAGGTTTCACGGGTTGAAGTACGGGACCTCGACGCCGGGGTCGGGACGACATCGGTCGAGCCATGTCACGGGTCCGTACCCGTAGCCGCCACCGCCCTCGACCCGATCGCCGAGCGTCTTGCTTTCGCCGAACACTCGGATCGTGACCGGATCTGTGTCGGTGATCCGCGTCCAGAAGGGGAACACGGTCACACGACCATCGAGACCGAGACAGCCTTCTTCATCGACGGTCAATGAACCGGAGACCAATGCATCGTCGCCGCCGAACGACGGTCGCGAATGTTGGACGATCGCGACATCACCCACAGAGACCTCGACGATCGGCGGGCGAACGAAGAACCAGGCGATCGCGAGGATCAATCCGACAACAACGACACGAAACACCAGCGTCCGCACCGAGGATGACCCGTCCATCCCCCGAGGCTATCTAGCGCTGAAACGTGAAACGTGGAACGTGAAACAGCGCAGCGCTAGCTGCGCAGATGCACCGCCAGGGCGCTCATGTCCTTGCCGCCGAAGCCGGCCTCGATCGCAGCCTGGGCTGCGGCGGCGTTGACGGCACCCTGTGCCATCGGGACGCCGAGCCGGTCGGCGAGACCCAGGATCAGCCGGAGGTCCTTGGCGACCAGGTCCAGGCTGAACGCCACCGGTGTCTCGTCGGGTTGTTCGAACGCGGGACGCTTGTATTGGATGAACGGCGACGAGGCCGCGCTCGAGGCGAACACGTCGTAGGCGAGCGCTCGATCGACTCCACCGGCCTCCGCCAACACCAGCGACTCCGACAGCGCCACGTTGATGGCATGGACCAGGGCGTTCACCGCCAGTTTCATCGTCGCCCCCGAACCGGAGCCACCCATGTGAAAGACGGCCTTGGAGAGCGCATCGATCACCGGGCGGGCCTTCTCGAGGGCACGGGCGTCGCCGCCGACCATCGACGTCAATGCACCCTGATCGACCAGGGCGACACTGCCAGAGACGGGGGAATCGAGAAGATGCGCTCCCCGGGACTCGAACTCGGGAGCCAATCGCTGAATGGTCACGGGATCCACCGTGCTGGTCTCGACGACCACGGAGCCCGGGGCGAGACCGGCCACGGTCCCCTCTCCATCGAGATGAACGGCGAGAAGGGCGGCGTCGTCGGCCAGGCTGGACACGACCACGTCGGCAGCAGACGCCGCCGCTGCCGGCGAGTCGGCCACCGCAGCACCGACATCTCCTGCGACTCGCTCTGCTGCCTCGTGCGAACGGTTCCACACGACCAGATCGAAACCCGATCGGGAAAGCGTGCCGGCCATGGCCGCACCCATCCGACCGAGCCCGATCACGGCCACTCGTTCCACCGACATCTCCGAACCTCCACCTCGCCGATCATGGGGCGTCGGCCGCCCCTACCGGGGATTCGACCGCCGCTCTGCGCAGCGTAGGCCCGGACTCGTTCCCGAGGGCAGCCGAGCGCTGCGGGCAACGACCGACGGTGCGGACACCGGTCCGCACCGTCGAATCGTCACCTGTTGTGCTGTGCTCAGTGGAGCACCATGCCGCCATCGATCTGGAGCAGCTGACCGGTCATGTAATCGCTCTCCGGGCTCGCCAGGAACGAGGCGGTGCCCACGATGTCCTCGGGGTACGAGTAGCGCTTCATGAGGATCATGTTCTCGGCGATGCTGTCCATGGATTCTCCGTGCTTGTCGAACATGCCCATCTCGACGAGGTCGCGATCGAGCTGCTCCCACATCTCGGTGCGCACCACGCCGGGTGCGTAGCCGTTGACCGTGATGTTGTGCTCGACGAGCGCCTTGGCGCCACCCTTTATGAGGGCGAGCACCGCATGCTGGGTCATCCCGTAGACGACCACGTCGATGAAGGTGTCGCGGGACAGGATCGAACCCACATTGATGATCTTGTAGGGATAGTCCTGCTTGCCTTGGGCGACCATCTGGCGGGCAGCCTTCTGCATCACGTTCAGCTTGCCCCAGGCGTTGACCGCATTGATCTTCTCGTAGTTGTCCCTCGTGATGTCGAGGAACCACATGGGCTTGTTGATGCCGGCGTTGTTGAGGAGGACGTTGATGCTCCCGAACTCGGCGACCGTGTGCGCCACAGCCGCTTCGGCGTCGTCCTCATTGGTGACGTCGAGCTTGATGTGGGTGGCCACCCCGCCGGCGTCGCGGATCTCCTGTGCGACTTGTGCCACCCCTTCGACGTTGATGTCCCCCAGACACACCTTCGCCCCCTGCGCTGCATAGTGCTTGCCGACCGCAGCGCCCATCCCCTGTGCGGCGCCGGTGATCAGTACGTGCTTGCCGGCCAGTCGTGTCGTATCCATCGTGTTCGAGATTCCTTCCTCTGTCTTTGGGCAGTGAAGCCCGTGGCAGTGAGCCCTGGGCGGGACCGTCCCGCCCAGGGCTCCTGTATCACTCGTTCGTCAGTGCCCTCGTCCTACCACTCCGGTGCGACGGCGGGGTCGTCTGCGTTCTCGGCCGTCACCTTGACCGACGGCATGAACTTGACGATCCGATCGCTCGGATTCTCGGTCAGAACTTCGTATGCCGTCGTGACCGCGTTGCCACCGTCCCACGACGACGACTGGAAGACCGTTCCGTCGAGCTCCCCGGACACCACCAGCGGGTTGCCGAGGAACGTGTTCCCGATCGAGGTGATGATCAGCGACGCAGGATCGATGTCACGAGCCTTGAGGGCGTCGATGACGCCGGCGACCATCGTGTCGTCGGCTGCATAGACACCACCGATGTTCTCGGCACCGACGGCGGTGATCATCTCGGAAGCTGCGATCTGCGATTCATCCTTGTTCCAGTTGCCCGGCTGCCTTGCGAGAATCGTGACGTTCGGGCATTGCTCGTTGATGGTGTCCTCGAACCCGTTCTCGCGGTCGATGGCGGTCGAGTTGCCGGTGAGACCGTTGACCATGATGATGCCGACGTCTTCGCCACCTGCGAGTTCACAGAAGATCTCTGCGGATGCGACGCCCTGTCCGTAGGTGTCGGGACCGGAGTATGCCTCTGTCAGATCCTGGTCCTCGGGATTCACGTCCGAGTTCGTCACCGTGACCGGAATCCCGGCAGCGTTGGCGGCCTCGAGGCACGGGCGGACGGTGTCACCGACGGCCGGCCAGAGGATGATCAGGTCGGGCTGGGCGGCAACCGCCACCTCGCAGTCACTGGCCTGCGTGTCTGCGTTGTACTGAGAGTTGGTGATCGTCAGGTTGATGCCGAGCCGGTCGGCCTCTTCCTCCATCGGGGGCAGATACGTGCTGCCGTACGGCTGATCGTTGCCTTGTGGGAGCAGCGCATACACCTCGTAGGTTTCGCCGCCGCCGTCTGCGGGCGCAGTGGTGACGGCGGAGTCGTCGTCGCCGCCGTCTGCGGGCGCAGTGGTGTCGGCGGAGTCGTCGTCGCCTCCACACGCGGCGAGGATCATCGCCAGCACCGCGAACAGGCTGATCACTTTCAGATATCTCGTTCTCATCGGTTTGTTTCCCTTTCCTCCGACCCGCCGGATTTCAGCGGGCCACTCGTCTCAACTCGCTGGTTGAGTTCCCGAGCGGCCACGCAAGAACGCCCGAGCGTTCCCGAGCACCGCCCGAAGACTGTTGGGATCGGTGATCACTGCCAACAACAGGACCGATCCGATCACGATGTTCTGGACGTCCACCTGGACGCCGGAGAGCGTCGACCGCGACCTGCAGGATGCCGAGCGACGTTGCACCGAGCAGGGTTCCGAAGATCGACCCCCTGCCACCGGTCAAGAGCACGCCACCGATGATGGCGGCGGCGAAGCTGGCCAGCAGCACGGCCGCCCCTGCCGTTGGGTCTGCAGCGGTCCGCTCGAGGGTGTTGATCACGCCGGCGAGGGCAGCCACGAAACCCGAGATCATGAATCCCGTGAAGATGCGCCGCCGAACCGGGATTCCGGCGTCGTACGCCGCCTGGCGGTTGCCGCCCACGGCGTAGAACTCTCGCCCCGCTCGCACCCGGGTCACGAAGATCTGGAGCGCGATGAACGCTGCGATGAAGATGAGCATCCGGGGCGTGAGCGGCCCGATCAGCGGCCTGCCGAACGACAGCCCTGCGTCTCTGGCGGCCAGCCGTACCGGCTCCTCGTTCGAGATCACGAATGCCGCACCGCGCAGGAAGAAGAGCATGCCGAGCGTGGCGATGAAGGAGTTGATTCCGACCACGACGACGAAGAACGCATTCACCACACCGATCAGCAGTCCCACCGCCAGCGCCGCGAGGATTCCGACGGTGAGGTTCTCGATGCTCGCCATCACGACGCCGGTGACTGCGAGGGTGCTCGCCACACTCAGGTCGAGTTCGCCCATCAGGATCACGGCCGTGAGCCCGAGCGCCACCAGACCGATCAGCGCCACCCGGCCGAGCGTCACGGCGTATGAGGTGAACACGATCGGCTCTGTGAACCACGTCGCGATCGCCACGATGAGCAGCAACGCGAGTGCCCGACCCTCGGTACGCCGGGCGAGGGTGACCCTGATCCTGCCGACCAAACTCGTCTCTTGATCGGCGCCCAGTTGAATCGTCTGCTGGTCGGTCACGATCCGGCCGCCCTTCTCGCGAGTGAATCGACCGAGACTGCTGCGACGATCAACGCCCCGATCGCCATCTGTTGGACGCCGAATCCGAGACCGGACAGGACCATGATGTTCGTGAGGACGCTGACGAAGACGACGCCGAGCAGCGTCCTGAGGACGCTGCCTTGACCACCGAACACGCTGGTGCCGCCGACGATGATCGCTGCGAGCGCCCGGAAGTCGTACCCGGTCGACATTGCGGAGACGGCGGTGTTGGAGAACGCTCCGAGAACGAATCCGCCGATCATGGCAGCGATCGAGGTAACCGTGAAGGCTCCGATGACGACCCAGGCCGTGTTGACGCCTGCCAGGCGCGTCGCCGCGCGATTGGAGCCGTACGACCGAACGAGGAACCCGAAGTTCGTTCTCGTCAGCACGAACGACAGGATCAGCGTCATCACGATGAGCACGATCATCGACCATGGGAACGGGCCGACCTTCCCGAGCCCGAACGACCGGATGGCGCCGTCCTGGGGACCGAAGTAGATGCTCCCTCCCGAGAACCATCGCAGGATCCCCAGTCCAATGAAGGTGGTGGAGAGGGTCACGATGACCGCGTTGGCCTGGAATACACCGACTGCGACACCGTTGACCAGGCCGTACAGAAGGGCGATCACGAAGGCCAGAGCCATGGCCGTGGGGATGTTGGTCTCATTGCTCACGGCGATGAGGACGACGGCTGCGGTGGCCACCTGTGCAACCACCGACAGATCCAGGTAGTTGGCACTGATGACCACGAAGGTCATCCCGACCGCCACGATCCCGATCGGTGCCGCCCGGTTGAACACGTCGGTGATGTTGTCGAGGGAAGCGAAGCCGTCGACGAAGATCGCCGCGATCACCACCAGCAACGTCGTGAACACGAAGATGCCCCGAGACGACATCCACACCAACAGGTTGAACGGCTGCTTCTCGATGCCCTCCTGCTGGCCCACGACGGACTCGACGGTCATCGACTGACCCGACTGTTGCTCGGTCACAGCTCGACTCCTGCGGCTCGGACGGCGTTCTCGACCGCCAACGGGTTCTCCTGCCAGACCTCCACCACCTGATCACCGTCGAACCGGTACTCGGTTCTGGTGCTGACGGACACCTCGTGTCCCGTGACCGGATCCTTGCCGATGATGAACAGGACGAACGAGACCGTGTCACCGTCTTCACGGAAGTCGGTCACGGCGGTCGTGCGATCGTGCCGCGTCCTGCGGATCAGGTCGCAGAGCGTGATCAGGCCGTCCCGCCCCATCGACTTCTCTCCGGTGAGATGGAACACGAGATCCTCTGAGAACAGCGCGGTGACGTTGTCCTCGGTCGAGCCCTCCTTCGTCTCGTACTGTCGCTCGAAGTAGTCGGCGATGAGATGGCGGCGAGACGTCATGTCGCCTCCCTGGAAGTGCGCAGTCGAGACAGGACGACGGTCATACTCCGATCATCCCCGTTCCACCTGACGCCAACGTCATGACCGACTTCTCGTCGGCGACCTCGGAGGGAAGCGTGCCGACGACCTTCCCGTCTCGGACGACGTGGATGACGTCGGAGATGTCGAGGAGCTCGGGCAGGTCCGAACTGACCACCAGCACGGCGGCTCCGTTGTCGGCGAGTTGGTTCACGAGCCTGTGGATCTCGGCTTTGGCGCCGACATCGACCCCGCGGGTGGGTTCGTCGAGCACGATCACGCTCGGCTCGCGCCCGAGCCATTTCGCCAGGACGATCTTCTGTTGGTTGCCGCCGCTGAAATCGCCGGCATCCCGCTGGATCTCCGGAGGGCGCAGGCCGACGGCGTCGGCGAGGCGCTTCGAGAATTTGGCGATCTTGCCGAAGATCAACACGCCGAGCTGCGAGAGCACTCCACGATTGGGCAGGGCGACGTTGTCGGCGACGGACATCGTGAGCGCAAGACCGTCGGTGCGTCGCTCCTCGGGGATGTAGGCGAGCCCGTTCTTGACGGCGGACCGATAGCTCGTGATCTGCTTGATCTTCCCGTTGGAACGGATCGTTGCGGTGCCTCCGGTCCTGATGTCGGCTCCGATGATGGCGCGAACCAGCTCGGTACGACCTGCCCCGACCAGGCCGCCGAGACCGACGATCTGCCCGGCACGGACATCCAGGTCGATTCCGTTCACGCCATCGGCCCTGATGCCGCGGGCGCTCAGCATGACCTCCCCCGGCTCTTTGGGCTCTCGGTGAGACTCCAACTCCTCCTTGAGCTCGCGCCCGACCATCAGATCCACGAGGCGGTCGGGTTGAATGTCGGAGATCGAGACCGTGTCGATGTGCTGGCCGTCTCGCAAGATGGTGACCCGGTCGCAGATGGAGAAGATCTCGGGGATTCGATGAGAGATGTAGATGATCGCCAAGCCGCTCTCGGCGAGTCGTTGCAGCATCTCGAGCAGGTAGTCGGTCTCGGCAGGTGTGAGCGTTGCGGTGGGTTCGTCGAGGATGAGGACCTTCGGCTTCCTCGACACCGCGCGAGCGATCTCGACGAACTGCCGGAGCGCAACCGACAACCGCACGACGGGCTCGTCGAGGTCGACAGACACGTGCATCTCGTTCAACGCCTCGGTGGCGATCCGCTTGAGCTCGGCCTTGTCGATGAATCCGGCCGCCTTGGTCGGAGTCGCCCCCAGCAGGATGTTCTCGGCGACGGTCATCTCGGGAATGAGGCTCAACTCCTGGTGGACCAACGAGATCCCGGCGTCGATGGCCTCGCCCGCCCCTCCTTCGAGGAGCCTCCCGTCGATGTAGACCGTGCCCTCCGTGGGGGTCAATATGCCGGCGAGGACCCGCATGAGCGTGGACTTGCCGGCGCCGTTCTCACCCACGAGACCATGGATCTCACCGGCCGGGACTGCCAGGCTGACGTCGTCGACTGCGACCGCACCACCGAACCGCTTGACGATGCCACGAGCTTCGATGACGGGCGTGGTCCCGGCAGGTGGGGCGTTGCGCGCGGACCCGTCGATCATGGGGTCACTCCCGGACATGCGAGCGCGTTGCACGACGAGACTTGCCAAACGTTTGCCACGGGCCCCATCATGGTCAGATCTCCCCCGCCATGTCGCTGAATCTCTGGATTTTTCTGAACATTTGCCCCCCCAATCCCCAAGAGGGCGAGCCGGACGCCCCAATGACACCGTCATCACGGGGCCTGCGGTCGGCTGCGGCGCTTGACAGCGGCGTCGACGCCAACCCACAATGCAATCGCTTGCACCTCTCGAATGGGAGTGCGGCGTCAATTCGACGATCGAGAGGCACGGATCCGGATGGCCCTTCAGACTGCGGCATGCAGCCGCCGCACCACGGCGCATGTCGTTGCAGGCGCTCTCGAACATCCCGCGCAAACACGATGAAAGAGACGGCGACCGGCGGGAAGGGTTGGTCAGGAACGGTCACGCTCAACGATGTTGCACGAGCATCGGGCGTGCATCCCTCGACGGTTTCACGGGCGCTGGACCCGTCGCAGCACTCACGGGTGAGGACCGAAACTCGGCAACGCATCATCGAGGTCGCAGACAGTCTCGGATATCGGCCGGATCTGGTTGCCCGCAGCCTGCAGTCTGGCCGCACCGGAACGATCGGCGTCATCCTGGCTGATCTCGGCAACACATTCGTCACTCCGCTCGTGCACGGCATTGCCGCATCGCTGGAAGCCGCTCAGGCGTTGCCGACGATCGCTGAGACCCAGGATGACCACGCTCGAATGCGGAACATCCTCGATCACATGCTGAGCAGGAGAGTCGATGGGATCATCGCCGTCGCCGCACGTGCCGCGGACCAGGAGGCGCTCGAGGCCGCCGCGAAGGTCGTACCGGTCGTGCTCGCCTCCAGACCTCTGGAGGACACGTCCCTGGCAATCGTCACACACGACGATCGGGAAGGTGGCCGACTCGTGGCCGAACACCTCTACCAACTCGGTCACCGAACCGTGGCTCAGCTCCGGGGCCCCGACGACGTGCTGAACTTCCCGCGTCGTGCGGAGGGGTTCCGCGCCGTCGCCGCCGCTCGGGGAATGAGCGAGGTCACGATCGACGACTGTGCCGAGCGACCGGCCGCCGACGAAGGCGAGCGACTGATGGAGTTGCTGCTCGACAATTCTCCTCAGCTTCCCACTGCGGTCTTCGCCCACAACGACCTCATGGCGCTCGGCGCACTCTCGGTACTGAGACAACGGAGCCTGCGTGTCCCAGAGGACATCTCACTGGTGGGATTCAACGACCTCCCCTTCGTTCGACACCTCACCCCACCGCTGAGCACCGTGCGGATGCGCATTCTCGATCTCGGGAAGGCGGCAGGTGACACCGTCGTGCGCATGCTGTCCGGTGAGAGGCCAGCCGACATCACGCTCGGTGTGAGCCTGATTCCGCGGGGCTCCTCCCGTCGGGCGGACCGCCCCGCCGGGCCGTGACCCCTGGTAAGCACCAGCGGATCCAGCACTCTTCCGATATCTTCCCGAAGAAATCGGCGCCACACGGCAAACGTTTGCATTCACGCGGTACGATGGGCGGGCGCTCTGCCAGAGAGAACAAGGCGAGAGTCGTCGGCGGAGCGCTCATGTCAGCCAAGGAGGAGTCATGCCCGAGTTTCCCGTAGCCACCACGCCATCACCCGGAATCATGGGGGTCGATTGGGAGGTCCGGGTGGACTTCGAGCGGCTCCGCCAGCATCGGATCGCCCGCGTACGCCAACAACTCGAGGCGCACGGGCTCGGTGCCCTTCTGCTCTTCGAGACATCGAACATCAGGTACGCGTCCGCGACCGCGATCGGCTACTGGGCCTTCAACAAGGGCGAACGCTGGGTGGTCGTGACCCGCGACGACCTCAAGCTGTGGGACTTCGGTTCGGCGGCCAAGGCCCACCGCCTGCAACTGCCTCACATGTACAACAAGGAGAACTCGATCGGTGGCAACACCGGACTCCAGGGGGCGATCGGGCCCGAGGCCGGGCTCCACGCCCGAGCTGCCAAGGAGATCGCCGGCTTCCTCCGCGATGCCGGAGTGGCGAACGAGCCCCTCGGTGTCGACATGGCCGAGACATCGGTGTTCCTGGCCCTCCAGGCAGAGGGCCTGACCGTCGTCGACGGCCAACAGCCCATGATGCTCGCTCGTGAGATCAAGAGCCCCGATGAGATCGTGCTGCTCACCCAGGCGAGCGCCATGGTCGATGGCGTGTATCACGACATCTTCGAGGCCCTCAAACCCGGGGTTCGCGAGAGCGACATCGTCGCACTCGCCCATGCGAGGCTCTTCGAGATGGGCTCGGAATTCGTCGAGGCGATCAACTCGATCGCCGGCGAGCGGTGCTCACCCCATCCCCACGTCTTCAGCGACCGGATGATCCGCCCGGGTGACCAGGCCTACTTCGACATCATCCACGCCTACAACGGCTACCGGACCTGCTACTACCGCACGTTCGTCGTCGGACGCGCTTCCCAGGCACACCGGGACGCCTTCAAGCAGGCGAGAGAGTGGATGGACATGGCCATCGACCGAGTTCGGCCAGGCAACACCACCGATCAGATCGCCCAGAGTGTGGCCGCAAGCACACGAGTTCGGATTCGAGGACGAGATGGACGCCTTCGGCCTGCAATTCGGGCATGGCGTCGGCATCGGCCTCCACGAACGGCCGATCATCAGCCGTCTCAACAGCCTCGACGACCCGATCGAGATCAAGGAAGGCATGTACTTCGCCCTCGAGACCTACGCTCCCGCCAAGGACGGCCATTCCGCCGCCCGGATCGAGGAGATGATGGTCGTGACGGCAGACGGACCACTGATAACGACGCTCTTCCCGTGCGAAGAGCTCATGGTGGCGAATGAGTACTGAGATGTTCGACCCCCAGTTGATGGACTACGCCACCCGCGCTCCGCGGTTGCCTGACCCCGTCGACGAAGGGAACGCCGAGTTCGGGATCGATCTCGAGAAGCGACTCGACCTCTACGAGCGCCAGCAGGTGCTCCGCCAGTTCGAGAAGCGCGCCTACGACATGTTCCTCCAGAACCTCGTCAAGGGCACCAGCCACCTCTCGCTCGGCATGGAGGCGGTCTCGGCGGGGTTCGGCGCAGCGATGCGCCAGGACGACTACACGTTCGCCACCTATCGGGGCCACGCCCACACGCTGTCGCGCGGCGTCGACCTCGGCCCGGTGATGGCCGAATTGCTCGGTCGTGAGAACGGCTTGCTGAAGGGCAAGGGCGGATCGATGCATCTCACGTCTGTCGAGCACGGGATGATGGGGAGCTACGCCATCATCGGCGCCCACCTGTGCATCGCCAACGGCGCAGCCTGGTCGTCGCAGATCAGGGGCACCGATCAGGTCACGGTCTGCTTCTTCGGTGACGGGACGACCAACATCGGCGCCTTCCACGAGGCGCTGAACTTCGCCGTCATCTGGGATCTGCCGATCGTCTTCGTGTGTGAGAACAACCTGTACATGGAGTACACCCCGATCGACCTGATCACCGCCGTGCCGAACCCGGCAGCCGATCGGGCTGCCGCGTACGGGCTGCCGCGGATCATCGTCGACGGGAACGACGCCGACGCCGTCTACATGACCGCGCTCGACGTGATCGCCAAGGCCCGTTCGGGCGGGGGCCCATCCCTGGTCGAGGCAGTGACCTACCGAGAACAAGGACACAGCCGGGCCGACCCTGGCAAGTACCGGCCCAAAGACGAGGTGGCGGCCTGGAAGGAGCGGGATCCCATCCCGATGTACCACCAACGGCTCCTCGGCCTCGGTGTGTCGGAAGGCGACCTGGCGGCGATCCAACAGGATGTGGCCCGGAGAGTCGACGAGGCGACCGAGTTCGCCAAGGCCGGCGCACACCCAGGTGGCGAGCATCTCATGACGGACGTCTGGACGGATGGAGGGTCGGCATGGCGGAACTGAGCTATCGCGACGCCGTCGCCTACGGCATCGCCCAGGAGATGCGCCGCGACCCGCAGTTGGTGATGCTCGGCGAGGACATCGCCGGCGCAGGCGGCGTCTTCAAGACCACCGTCGGCCTCCTGGACGAGTTCGGGCCGACTCGGGTTCGCGACACCCCGATCTCCGAGCAGGCGATCCTCGGTGCGGCGATGGGCGCTGCGATGACCGGCGTGCCGGTCATCGCTGAGATCATGTTCTCGGACTTCCTGGCGGTCTGCTTCGACATCGTCGCCAACGAGATGGCCAAGTCCCGCTACATGACCGGCGGACAGATGAGCGTTCCGGTCGTCGTGAGGACCGCCAACGGCGGTGGCTCGCGCTTCGGCGCACAGCACAGCCAGAGCGTCGAGAACTGGTGCATGATGATCCCCGGTCTCAAGGTCGTGGCCCCGTCGACACCGGCCGACGTGGTCGGGCTCATGGCCGCCTCCATTCGCGATCCCGACCCGGTGGTGTTCTTCGAACACAAGTCGCTGATGGCGACCAAGGGCGAGGTGCCCGAGGGTGAGATCGTCGACGAATTGGGCAGGGCCAAGACGGTCCGGCAGGGCACCGACGCGACCATCGTCTCGCTCGCCTACATGGTGCCGCGAGCGCTGGAAGCCGCGGAGCGATTGGCCGAGGATGGGATCTCGGCCGAGGTGATCGATCTCCGGACTCTGGTCCCGCTCGACACCAACGCCATCCTCGAGTCGGTGGCGAAGACGAGCCGGGTCTTCACCGTGGAGGAGAATCCTCGGCTCTGCGGATGGGGCGCCGAGATCGCCTCGATCGTCGCGCACGAGGCCTTTTGGGATCTCGACGGCCCGGTCGTCCGGATCACGACACCGCACATTCCGCTCCCCGCTGCCGAAGCCCTCGAGGACATGGCGATACCATCGGTGGAGCGTATCGTTCGAACAGTGAAGGAGACCCTGGATTGACGTCGATCGTCGCAGCGTCAGATGCATCCGAGCATTCCGATCCGGTGGTCGCCGCCGCGATCGAGCTCGGACAGAAACTCAACGCAGAAGTGACCATTGTCCATGTGCTCACCGAGCACCGGCTGAACGACCTGCGACAGTCGCTGGGTGCCGAGGAGGCGTACACCGACTCGGTGATCACGTTGATCACCGATGCACTGACCGATCAGTTGCAGCGCGTCGGTGCAAGCCCCGACGCGGTGCGCAAGCTCGTCCTTCAGGGCGACGTCGGCCAGAGCCTGCTCGACTACGTGGGCGCCGAGGAATCCGACTTCCTGGCGCTCGGGCTGCGAAACCGCTCCCGGGTCGGCAAGTTCCTCATGGGCAGCGACGTGCAACAGATCCTGCTCTCGACCCCGTGTCCCGTGCTCGGTGTCCCGGTGTGATGGGCCGCCGATCGTGAGGTGGGTCAGATTCGCCTTCGAAGGAACGAGGGGTACTGCGTTCATCTCGGACGAGAAGATCGTCGAGGTCGAGAGCTCCGATCCCGTGGCGCTACTCGCCGGGCACGGCATGGCACGCGAGACCGGGCGCACATTCGACCTCGAGGAGGTTCGACTCCTGAGCCCGGTCCAGCCGGTGAGGAACGTCATGTGCGTCGGCTGGAACTACCTCCCCCACTTCGAAGAGGGAGCCAAGATCCACGGCGACCGACCACTTCCCGATCGCCCGGCCTTCTTCTCGAAGACCACCACCACCGTGATCGGGCCCAACGACGACGTCCCGTCGCACTCAGACATCACCGACCAGCTGGACTACGAGGTGGAGCTCGGTGTCGTGATCGGTGAGAAAGCGACCGGGTTGACCGAGGAGAACGCCCTGGACGTGGTGGCCGGCTACGTGGTGGCCCAGGACATCTCGGCTCGCGATCTCCAGAAGGCACACGGCGGGCAGTGGTACAAGGGCAAGAGTCTCGACGGTACCTGCCCGGTCGGCCCGTGGCTGATCTCGGCCGATGAGATCGACGACCCTCAGGATCTCGACATCGAATGCACGATCGACGGCGAGGTTCGCCAGTCGTCGAACACGAAACACATGATCTTCCCCATCCGGCGGCTGCTCGCTGAGCTCTCGGCCGGACTGACGCTCGTACCCGGCGACATCTTCCTCACGGGCACACCCGAGGGGGTCGGCATGTCGATGGAGCCCCCCGGCTTCCTGAAGCCGGGCCAGGTGCTCGAGTCCACCATCGCCGGCATCGGTACCCTCCGCAACCGGGTGGTCTGAGGCCTGACGGCCTCAGCCTGCGGGCGGCTTGCCGATCCAGCGCATCTCGGTCTTGACGCCTGCGTCGGTGACGAGGTTGAAGACGGGGCAGCGGCGCTCGGTCTCCTCGACCACCTCGGCCAGCCGCTCCTCTGACTCTGCCGTCGTCACGACCGCCTCGACCCGGATCGTCTGGAAGTGCGGCCGGACGCCTTCGACCCCGAGCCTGCCCCGAATGTCGATCGTGTATTCGGCCTCGAACACGATGCCTTCGTACGAGAACTCGTACTCGGCGGCCGTGCGGTGGAACGTCACCGCCTCGCAACCGCAGAGCGCCCCGATCACGGTCTGGAGGGGCGACGGGCCCTCTCCGGTTCCGCCGTGCGCCTCGGGCTCGTCGGTGGCGAAGTAGCCGTAGTCACCGAAGTCGATCTCGGTGAACATCCCGGCGTGGTTGGTCGCCGTCAGTTGCTTGCGCCTGATGATCGGCTCGGTGACGTCGAACGAACTCGCGACTTCGGTGGCCATGGTGGCTCCTAGCTCGTGGCCGCGTCGATGAGCCCGGTGTCGGTGTCGGCGAGGATCTCCCGATGTCCGAGGTCGAGCGTCTTGATCCATCGCTGCTGGCTCGACGTCAGGGCGACGAACGAGCCGAGCTCGACGATCTCGGGTGCCGTGAAGTGGGCGTGGAGTTGCGCCCACACCTCGTCGGTGGCGAGGTCAGGGTCCCACACGACGGCATCGGTGTACGCCAGGGCGGCTTTCTCTCGGTCCGTGTACCTGTCCGAGGTCCGGAACTCGAGGAGATCGTCGTAGTGGTCCTCGGCCACGTCGGCGTCGGTGGAACGCTGCGCCGCGCAGTATCCGCACTTGACGGTCTTGGTGACGTACACCCTGCACAACTCCTTCAGCTCGTGGTCGACGATCCCGTCGACGAAGATCTGCATCCAGGCGTTGGTGAACGTCTTCATGACTGCGGGGACGTGGGCCCGGATCGCCTGTGACTCCGGGCGGGGGGTCCCGACCCGGCGAGACCGGTCGAGGGCCGCCAGCATCTCGGGATCGGTGATCGAGTCGAGGTCGGGGTACGGGATGCGCGGCACGGTTCCTCCAAGCGTGGTTTGCAATCGATTGTAGGACACCGCAAACGGCGATGGAAGACCCGAACGCCAGGTGCATCGTCGGATCTCCGACGGTGCGACAAAAGACTCGCAATCGATTGCGGATCCCGCTCAGGGGACATAGATTCCCGGTATGAACATCGACGTCCACGCGCATTGCATCCCCGAGTCGTTCCGAGCCTGGATGGAGGCCGAAGGCAATCCACTCGGAATCGACCTCGTACCCACCGAGCGAGGAACGGCGGTCCGCATCGACGGCCGCGTGACGACGCAACCGCTACGCGACGACCTCACGAACTTCGATCGGCGCATCGCCGAGCTCGACCGCATGGGACTCGACCACCAGGTGCTGTCGGGCTGGATCGACCTGACCGCCTACGAGCTGCCCTCCGAGGCCGGGAGCCGATACGCACGGATCCAGAACGAGTCCCTCGCGGACGAAGCGGCGAAGGCACCCGACCGCTTCTCGTCGATCGGAACCGTGCCACTGCAGGACGCGACCGCGGCGGTCAACGAGCTCGACCACGCCATGCGGACCCTCGGCATGAAGGGCGTCGAACTGGCGACCACGGTCGACGGCAGCTACATCGACGAAGCCGGCCTCGACGACTTCTGGGCGGCAGCGCAGGACCTGGGAGCGTTCATCGTCCTGCATCCGATGCGGCCGCTCGGTGGCATCGATCTCAGCCGCTACTTCATGGAGAACATGATCGCCCGCCCCGCCGAGAGCACCATCGCCCTGGCAGGGCTCATCTTCTCCGGGGTCTTCGAGCGCTTCCCGGACCTCAAGCTGTGCGTCGTCCACGGCGGCGGTTTCGCCCCGTACCAGATCGGTCGGATGGACGCCGGCTACCGCCAGAAGCCGGGCCTCGCCGGCAAGCACATCTCCAAGCCGCCGTCCGACTACCTGCGGCAGATCTACGTCGACACCGTGCTCCACGAGCCGGCGGCACTCAGGTACGTCGTCGATCTCATGGGCAGTGACCGGGTCATGCTCGGAACCGACTATCCCTTCGAGATGGGCAGCCTCGACCCGGTCGAGTTCGTCGAGTCCGCAGAACTCGGACCCGACGCCACCGAAGCCATCCTCGGCAGAACCGCCCGGGGCCTCGTGGGGCTGTGACCGTGGAATCCGACGGCCATGGATGACGAGACCCGGACGCGCCGCCTCTGGAACGAACAGAACAAACACGAGGGCGACCGACAGCGTCTGTTCGCCGCGGTAGCGGAGGCGATCCCGGCGAATCGAGTCCTGTACCCGGGCTCGTTCGTCGACATCGCTGCGTCGTTCGTGTTCGACGACGTCACCTACGTCGACATCGACCGGCGTGCAGCCAGGTTCTTCGGAGACGCCGAGACGGTGGACGCCATCATCGCCGAACACCGCACCGACGAAGCCACCTGGCAGTTCATCGCCGCCGACTATCGGAACGACCTGGCATTGGAGCCCGGCTCGTTCGACCTTCTCGTCTCGCTCTATGCCGGTCCGGTGTCCGACTCCTGCGGCCATCTGGTCCGCCCCGGTGGCCATGTCCTGGCGAACCCGAGCCACGGAGATGTGGCGCTGCTCGCACAGGACGAGCGGTTCATCCTCGCGGGAACCGTGACCGGCCGATCGGGTGAGTACACGGTCAGGACGACCGATCTCGACGGCCATCTCATCCCGAAACGCCCCCCGCATCCCACCCGCGAGGAGATTCTGTCGATGGGCCGGGGGGTTGGCTACACGCGTTCGCCCTTTGCCTACGTCTTCAAACGGGTCGATTGATCAACGGAACGACAGCACGTGAGCCAGGCGCCGCCGGGTCGTGGCGTAGTGAACGACGAGCGCGACGAAGTAGACGACGGCGAATCGCTCGTGCGCGGTCGCCAACCCGACGCCTCCGCCCACGAGGACCACCGCCTCGATCATCAACCGCACCACACCCGGAATGGCCACCGGGGCAGGACCGGGATCGTCGGGCACCCGGAATCTCCCCCACACGAACGCCGCCAGTCCGGCGACCACGACGACGGCGACCACATTCCGCGACGTCTCCCACACGCCGCGGCCGACCCCGTAGAGCGCAGCCAACTCCAACACGAACCGGCCGGCCGCGTTGACGGGATCCATGTGCGTCTCGACCATCCCTCGAGCGTATCCGAAGATTCCCTTGACTCTCACGCGGCGTGATGCCGTACGGTTCGGGCAATGAGGTTGCGAACCGTCGGCGAAGTCTCGGAGGTGACCGGTGTCACCGTGCGGACGCTCCATCACTACGACGAGATCGGCCTGCTGGAACCGTCGGAGCGGACCGCCGCCGGGTATCGGCTGTACTCGGACGCCGACCTCATTCGGCTGCATTCGATCCTCAACTGGCGCGACATGGGATTCGGCCTGTCCGAGATCTCGCGCATGTTGGACGACGCCGACCAGGATCTGACGACCGGCCTGAAGCGACAACGTGAGCGGCTGACCGAGCGATCGGACCGCCTCGAAGACATGATCGCGGCACTGGATGCTGCGATCGCCACCATCGACCGAGGAAACACCATGACCGACGACCATGTGAAGAAGGTCTTCGACGGCTTCGACCCCTCCGAGTACACCGAAGAAGCCCGAGAGCGGTGGGGGGACACAGACAGCCACGCCGTGAGCCGCCGCCGGACCGGCTCGTACACCGAAGAGGACTGGAAACGCCAGCGCAGGGAATCCGATGACAACGTCGCAGCGTTCGTCGACCTGCTTCGATCGGGCGTGCCCCCGACCGACCCGCAGGCGATCGAAGCCGCCCGGGAGCACGGGGCGATCATCGACCGCTGGTTCTATCCGCTCAGCCCGGAGGCCCATCGCGGACTGGCCCAGATGTACGTGACCGACCCGCGCTTCGAGGCGAACTACGAGAAGAGGGAGACCGGTCTGACCCGCTACATCAGCGACGCCATCGGCGCGCTCCACGCCGACTGACGAGGACCATCGACTCTCGCAACGGACTCCCGTGTGCGGGATCGTGAAGGGGGAAGGAGTCCCCATGTTCTCGGATCGCCGCGACGCAGGACGTCAACTCGCAAAGCTGGTCGGACACCTCGCCGGTCCCGAGACGATCGTCCTCGGGCTTCCCAGGGGAGGAGTTCCCGTCGCCGCGGAGGTCGCCCGGGCCCTCGATGCGCCGATGGATGTCATCGTCGTACGCAAGCTGGGTGTCCCAGGTCACGAGGAACTGGCGATGGGAGCGATCGGCGAGGGCGGGGTCAAGGTGCTGCACCCGCAGGTCGTCGGACCGCTCGGGATCACCCCGGACGAGATTCGGGCCGTCGAACGGCGGGAGTCTGTCGAGCTCGAGCGACGGGTCGAAGTGTTCCGCGGAGACGGGGAAGCCCCGGACATCGCCGGACGACAGGTGGTCATCGTCGATGACGGCATCGCCACCGGCTCCACCATCCGGGCGGCGTGCCAGGTCGCGAGAGCCCAGGGCGCAGCACGCGTCGTGATCGCAGTGCCCGTCGCACCGGACGGCTGGGAACGGCGGATGAGTGATGTCGCCGACGAGATGATCTGTGTGTCGTCGCCCCGTCGCTTCGGAGCGATCGGGGCGTTCTACCGAGACTTCCGACAGACCTCCGACGACGAGGTGACGGCGCTGCTCGCAACCGCACGCTGACGTACGCTCGTGACGTGGCGGCAGACCGATTCCAAGCAACCCTCTGGGTGTACGACGGTGACGCCCCGTGGCACTTCGTGACCGTGCCTGTCGAGGTCGCCGACGACATCGCAGCTGCAGCCGAACCGAAGGCGTTCGGCTCCGTCCCGGTGCGGGTTCGGATCGGAGGGTCGAGCTGGGAGACGTCGCTCTTTCCCGACAAGCAGCGCGGCTCGTACGTGCTGCCCGTCAAGCGCTCGGTCCGTGAGGCCGAATCGATCGCCGACGGTGACGTGGTCACCGTGGAGCTCAGCCGGTAGGCGGCCGGCGCTCGGGATCGATCCATCCGAGGATGTGCTCGGCGGTCGAGGGATCCTCGAGGATGTCGAAATGGCGCCGCCCCCCGATGACGGCCTGGCCGTCGACGCGCAATCCGATTCGGCCGAGGGCGCTGACAGGACGCACCACCAGATCTCCGACGAGTGAGCCGACAGGGCTCGCAGTGCGGGATGTCACGACCGCGGCGATCGCGAGATGCTCGATGCCGTCGAACGAGGGCGGAAGATCCACACCGGAGCGAAGGTCCCTGATCCCCGCACTTCGACTCCCCAGGAAGTCTCCCAGCGGCCGGGTCTGGGGAGCGACATCCAGCGAGCGGGACGCCACTTCCGCAGTCTTCTCGATCGGGGAGCCCGCGTGCGGGGCTGCAACGGTGACCACTCTGCGCACGATGTCGATCCAGCGACTGCCGTCGGCGAGAGCGGAGTCGATCGCCGCCCGTGCAACGAGGCCACCCATCGAATAGCCGACCAGGACGATCTCGGTCAGCCGAACCGGCCAGTGCACGAGCAGTTCCCCCAGGAGCCGTGCGAGCGCATCCCCGTTGTCCGCAACCGCGTGCCCCGAGTTGTACCGGATCGCGACCGGAGTCAAACCCGACGAGGAGAGAGTCTCGGCCAACCCCGATGCGCCGTCGGATGAGGAGAAGCAGCGTTCGGTCTGGCCCAGGCCATGTACCAGAACCACGAGACGTCCGGACGCAACGGGGAATGCCTCCGCTAGCGAAGCCTGATCGAGCGAGACGGCCGCTCCCGACCGGTCCCGAACAGCCATGCCGATCGACATCGAAGACCCGCGACGCGCCAACTCGTCGCCCCAGACGGCATTTGCGAACGCCTGCACGGAATCGGACCGGTGCCCCGGAATGGTCGTCGCTCCATGCCGGGCGGCATCCGACAGTCGTCCGGCAAGACGGGCGCTCGTCCTGATGCCCGCGTACACCGCCGACGTCGCCAGGTCGTACGTCTCGCGGAGAGGCGTCTTTGCCGGCCCTGCCAGTCGGAACCACGGCCGGGCGATGGCAGTGTGCATCCCCTCGACGGCGGTGCCGACCCGATCCACCGTGAGCGCAACCAACTCACCCCAAGGCCGTGCCGGCTCGCTCACGGTCAGAAGGGTCCTGGGAACATCTGTGCATCCTATGCCGTCGCGCCGGCGCCGCGAATACTGCACCGACGCCCGGTCTCCCCGGGCACTGACTACACGGCGATGCGGGGTGGCCCCGGTAGGCGCTCGTTGCTGCTCACGACGGCAACGGTGACGATGACGGCGTTCACGATGATCCCGATCCACGACGCCCACAGTGCGAGCACGCAGAGTGCGGTCGACAGCGTGCCGAGCAGGATGAGCGAACGCTCCCAGCCCCGGAATTCGGTCACCACGGCAATCGCAGAGAAGACGAATGCCAGTCCGAGCGTGGCCCAGACCATCCCCAGCAGACCGATCAGCACGTCGTTGCCGACCATCCAGGTCCCTCCCAGGTACTCGAGCGGTTCGTTCGCCTCGAAGGCGTCGAACGCAGCGAGCACACCCACGAAGTGCGCCAGTCCGTGGAGCACGAGCAGGCTCGCCATGGCGATCGGCGGCGTCCGATCATTCTGTCTGCTCATGGGCAACAGCGTCCGGTTCAGATCACGCTCCGCGGTCGAGCGCTCGGCCTCTTCCCGAGTGCGATGGTCGAGTGCAGTCATGGGGTCCTCCTTCGCCCACATCCTGGAAACCCGAGTGGCCGTCGCCAAGGGCCATTGGTCGGTTTCTCACCGCTATCCGCACGGGTCACGTATCGTTGAGACATCAGATGACGACGAGACGCACCAAACAGACCAGGACGGTCCTCGCCGCCGTGGCACTCGGAGCGGCGTCGGTCTTCCTCCCCCAATGGGATCCGGACGATCACTGGGCGACCCCCGAGGCGCCGATCGTCAACATCGTCGACCAACTCGACGACGACGACTGGGTCGACGCTCCCCCGCACTGGGGTGTCCTGGCCGACGGCCGGGAGTGGATGAGCCTCGGCTGAGCCCTCCTCAACGATTTGAGATCGCCTCCCCGGCCGCCTCGATCTCAGCGAGGTCTCCGTTGGCTCCGTGCCACTTCAACACCAGGCGGTCGACCCCCAATTCGACCATCTCCGCCCGCGCAGCCCCGTCGAGCCACGGCCGCTCCATCGGCGCCTCCACAGTGATGATCGGCTCGCGTGCGGCCGCTGAGTCTCTCACGACGGCGATCAGGCCGGGGAGATCATCCTCGAACGAGTGGAGATTCACACCGTCGCCGAGCGAGCCGGCGACCGCCGCCATCTTCGGTCCGTTGGCACCGACGATGATTGGAGGAGTCGGAGCAGGGACCGGAAACCCCTCGGCGCCCCGTAGCGGGTAGTGCTCGCCGTCGACCTCGCCGCCACCCGCCCAGAGACTTCGGATCACCTCGATCGCTTCGGCGACCATTGCTCGCCGAAGCGGCGCGGGCAGGGGCTCGATGCCGACCATCAGCATCTCGTCGGCGAACGGCGAGCCGGGGCCGGCGCCTGCCCCGACCCCGAGCACGAAGCGTCCACCCGAGAGGCCCTGCACGGTCGCTGAAGCCACGGCGACGTGTGCAGGGTGTCTGACAGTGACATTCGTGACGAGCGGTCCGAGCATCACCCGCTCGGTAGACACTGCGATTGCACCCAGTAGGGGCCAGGGGTCTGCAATGGACGACCCGCCCAGCGTCGACCCGGAGAAGTGGTCGTAGATCCACACCCCGTCGAAGCCGGCTCGCTCAGCAGCTACGGCTGCGTCGACGAGGCGCGCGGCATCGGCGTCGGTCGGATCGAGCGAGATGTCGATCAGCATGCGGCCATGATGGCCCTTCTCGCTCCAATCTCCCTCAGCCTGAGTCGTCGTCCTTGGGGGCGTGGGCCGCCAACACCCGAGCTGCCAGGCTGGCCGGCAGTTCCTCGTAGTGATCGTGTGCGAGCTTCACCGATCCCCAGCCCCGGGAGATCGAACGCAGATCCGTGGCGTACGTCAGGATCTCGGCCCTGGGAACGAGGGCGGTGATCACCTGATTGCCGAACTCGTCCATCATCGACCCCTGCACCTGGCCCCGCCGGGAGGCGAGATCCCCGAGCACATCGCCCTGATAGTCGGGCGGCACGGTGACCTCGACCTTGGAAACCGGTTCGAGCACCGTCGGGCCCGCCGCCTGGAACGCTTCCAGGAACGCCAGTCGCCCGGCCATCTGGAAGCTCAGCTCCGAGGAGTCGACCGAGTGGTACTTCCCGTCGTAGAGGTGCACGGCGACATCGGTCACCGGGAAGCCGCGGACGCCGCCTTCGGACATCGCCCGCACGACACCCTGTTCGACGGCGGGGATGAACTGGCGGGGAATGGTCCCGCCCTTGATCTCGTCGAAGAACTCGAAGCCGGCACCCCGAGGGAGTGGTTCGAGCTTGATCATCGCGACGCCGAACTGGCCATGGCCGCCGGACTGCTTTTTGTGCTTGCCTTCGGCGTCGGCCGACCGCGTCACGGTCTCGCGGAAACGGACCCGCTCGGGCTCGGTCTCGACCTCGATCCCCATCTTGCGGCAGAGCTTCTCGATCGACACCTTGAGATGGGTGTCTCCGAGACCCCGCATCACCGTCTGACCGGTCTCGTCGTCGTGTTCGACGGTGACAGAGCGATCCTCCTCCTGAAGCCGTCTCAACCCGGTTGCGAGCCGGTCTTCATCGGCGAGCGCCTTCGCCTTGACCGCGAGGCCGATCACCGGATCCGGAACGTCGATCGGAGGAACCTGCACCGGCATGTTGCGCGGCGTGAGGACGTCGCCAGTGGCCGTGTCGGAAAGCTTCGACGTGGCACCCAGGGCTCCGGCCGTGAGGGCATCGACGAGGATCGACTCCTTGCCTTGGAGCACGCCGACCTTCGCCAGACGCTCGGTACTCGACGAGCGACCGTTGTAGAGGGTCATGTCGGGACGGATGGTCCCGGACAGGACACGGAACATCGAGATCTGGCCGACGTAGGGGTCGGCGACCGTCTTGAACACGAACACCAGCGGATCCCCCTCCGGGTCGCTGGTGATCTCCATCGTCTCGTCACCGACGATCACCGGCACCGATGGGCGTGCGGTCGGGGGTGTCCCCAGTTCGACGATGTAGTCGGCGAGCCGGTCGACTGCGATCGGACCGGTGGCGGATCCGCACACGACCGGGAACACAGTCGCCTCTGCGACACCGTCGGCCATCACGTGCTCGAGGGTGTCGACCGGTGGCACGTCGCCACCCAGGTACTGCTCGAGCAGATCGTCGTCCGCCACCACGATCCCCTCGATGAGCGCTTCCTCGACCTGGGAGATCTGGTCCCTCATCTCCTCCGGAATCTCGCCCGGCTCCGAATGCCCGGAGTCGTAGATGTGGGCCTCGTCCTCGAAGAGGTCCACGACGCCATGGAACGAGGGCCCGCTGCCCAGCGGCAGTTCGATCGGCGCGATCCCGGCGCCGAACCTTTCCCGGAGCGCGTCGAGTGTCTTCTCGAACGACGCATGCTCCTTGTCGAGCTTGTTGATGAAGATCATCCGCGGGACCTTGAGCGTCTCGGCCAGCCGCCACTGCTTCTCGGTCTCGACCTCGACGCCGTTGACGGCGTCGACCACGAACACCGCCATGTCGGCGACCCGAAGTGCAGCACTCACCTCACCGGCGAAGTCGGGGTAGCCGGGGGTGTCGATGATGTTGACGCGGTGGTTGCGCCACTCGAACGAACACAGCGAGAGGGAGACCGACATCCCGTGACTGTGCTCTTCGGGCTCGAAGTCAGAGACGGTCGTTCCCGCCTCGACCGAGCCCAATCGATCCACTGCTCCGGCTCGGTACAAGAACGCTTCGGTGAGCGTCGTCTTGCCCGAGCCATGATGACCTACCAGGGCGACGTTCCTGATCCTGTCAGCCGGGAACACGTATCTCCTTGTCGTCGATGCATCGACGATATCCACCGAGCACGGCCGATGTCGCTGCGGAAGGCCCTATCGCCGCGGACCAAGGCCCATTCGGACTGATTCAGATCGCCCGACGCCGCTTCGATGTGATGACGCCGGTGTCGAAGCCACCGAGATGCAGACCTCCGGCGAAACGGGCGTGCTCGATCTTCAGACATCGATCCTGGACGACGGAGAGACCGGCATCGAGTGCCATCCGGGCTGCCTCGTCGTGCCGGAGTCCGAGCTGGAACCAGACCACCTTGGCGCCGACGGCGATCGCCTCCTCGACGACGCCGGGGATCTGGTCCTCCCGACGGAAGACGTCGACGATGTCCGGGGCCTCGGGAAGGTCTGCCAGAGACGGGTAACACGCCATGCCGAGGACCTCGTCGTACATCGGATTCACCGGGTAGGTCACGAAGTCGGTTCGGATCAGGTAGCTGGCGACGAAGTTCGACGAGCGGATCGGGTTGGCCGACACGCCGACGAGGGCCACCGACCTCGAGTTCCTGATGATCCTCAGACGCTCACGCGCATCGACTTCCAACACCGGGCTCATGCCCCGCCACCCAGTGCCTGATCCAGGTCCCACAGGATGTCGGAAATGTCCTCGATGCCGACCGAGATCCTGATCATGTCGTCGGTGACGCCCACCGAGGCGCGCTCGGACTCCGGGACCTGCTGATGGGTGGTCGACGCCGGATGGATCACGAGCGTCTTGGCATCTCCGATGTTGGCGAGGTGCGAAGCGAGATCGACGCGCTCGATGAAACGGACGCCGGCCTCGTACCCGCCCTCGACGCCGAAGGTGAACACGGCGCCCGGCCCCTTGGGCAGATACTTCTCCGACAGTTCACGCCACTCGTTGAGCGTCGGGTAGCGGACCCAGCTCACCGCGTCGTGGTCGGCGAGGAACCCGGCGACGGCAGCGGCGTTCTCGACATGGCGCTGCATTCGCAGCCCGAGTGTCTCCAGGCCGAGCAGCAGGAGGAACGAGTTGAACGGTGACATCGATGCTCCGATGTCACGGAGCAACTCGACCCGTGCCCGAGTGAGGTAGGCGTACTCACGGAAGTTCTCCCAGAACCGCAGGTCGTGATACGCAGGCGACGGCTCGGTCAGCATCGGGAAGTTGCCGTTGGCGAAGTCGAACCGGCCGGATTCGACGATGACACCGCCGATGGCGACGCCATGTCCGCCGAGGAACTTGGTCGCCGAGTGGGTGACGATGTCTGCTCCGTGATCCATCGGCCGGCACAGATACGGCGTTGCGAACGTGTTGTCGACGACCAACGGGAGCCCGTGGGCGTGCGCGACGCCTGCCACCGTCTCGATGTCGAGGATGTCTGCCCTCGGGTTACCGATGGTCTCGCCGTAGAGCAGCTTCGTCTTGTCGGTGATCGACCGTTCGACCGACTCGGTGTCTGCGAAGTCGACGAATGTGACGTCGATGCCCATCCGCCGCAAGGTCACGTCGAATTGGGTGTACGTCCCTCCGTAGAGCGACCGGGATGCCACGATCTCATCACCCTGCCGGCACAGGGTGAGCACGGCGATGAGCTGCGCAGATTGGCCGGATGCGGTGGCCAGCGCGCCGATGCCGCCCTCGAGCGACGCCATCCGCTCCTCGAAAGCGGCCGTGGTCGGGTTCCCGATCCGGGTGTAGATGTTGCCGTACGTCTGGAGCGCGAAGAGGTCGGCGGCGTGTTGAGCGTCGTCGAAGACGAAGGACGTCGTCGCGTAGATCGGCTGGGCGCGGGCACCGGTCTCGGGATCGGGACGCTGGCCCGCATGGATCGATCTGGTGTTGAAGCCGTACTCGTGGTCGCTCATCGATGAACCAACCGTACCGAGGCGAGAGGCGCCCCGGGACCGCTCACGGCAACTCGCTCACCGGGTCGCCCCGGCGAATCGTCCCGGGCTCGACCACCCGGGCATTCACCCCCCGGAGATTGAACGCCTTCCCCGCTGCGGAATTGACCCATCGCAGGGCATCGGCTCCATACCTGGAGCTGAACTTCCCGCAGCCGGTGTGCGGCTGGTCGGTGATCTGGATCACGGCCTCTCCGATCCTGAGCTTCGTCCAGGGAGGAAGGTTCTCATCGGACAGGTCGAGATCGACACACAGCTGGTCACCCGCCAGCGGCCACCGCTCGCGGTCACCGGCGATCAGGTCGAGCACGCGGGAACTGATCACGTTCAGCTGCATGTCGGGGTGAGCTACACCGTCATCGGTTCGGCCACTCCCCCGCGCTCGCCACGAGTCGCCGACGACTCCGTGGTCTGGGTGGAGTTCGGCTTCCTCGAGCACGGCTCGCTCCCCGACATCGGGTCTGATGACGATCATCTCGAGCGTTCCGCCGTCGGCGGGCGCCGCCGTCACGTGATGGATTTCGTGTTCGAGTTCCTCGAGGGTCTTGTGCGCCACGGCACCCAGTCTGGTGGGATCGGCATCGAACACCGACGTCATTGCTGCGCGACGGTCACGGCGTTCCGCTGACGACGACACGCTCGACCACGACCTCGAGTCGGATGTCCAGCCCCAGCCGCTCCTCGAGCGCCGACTCGACGTCGGCCACGTCGTCGGCACCGACGTCCTCGGCCGTTCTGACCGTCGCCGTCACGATGACGGGATCGCTCGAGCGCGATGCGACGTCGATCACCTCACCGGTCGGGAACAGGTCGGCGAGGTCACCGGCAGCCAGTTGGGCCTGCCTGGCGCCCTGGAACGACCGAAGGCCGACGACGACCATGAGAAACGACAGGATCAGGATCACGATCGCGGTGCCCCATGCGGCCCGGCCGCTTGATCCCTCTCCATTCGGCTTCATGCCCATCCACTGCAGGACGAGCCCTCCGGTCAGCACCACCGACACGATGTTGGTGATGAACAGCAGGAACGAGCCGTACGCCAGGTCGAGGTCGCCGATCGAGATCGCGAGCCCCGTCGTGCAGAGCGGTGGGACGAGAGCCGCGGCGATGGCCACTCCTGCCAGTGCTGCCGGGATGTCCTTTCGGGCGGTTGCATAGGCGCCGACGACGCCGGCGGCGACTGCCACACCGAGATCGATCAGCGAGGGGCTGCCACGGGCGAGCATCTCGGAGGTGGGCGCGCCGATCGGGATCACGAGACCTGCGACCATCGCCGTTCCGACAGTGGCGAAGGCCCCCACCACCAGGGTCAGCAGTGCCCGGATCGACAGGCCGAGACGGGCGGTCACCAAGCCGACCGAAGCGGCGGCGAGCGGGCCGAGCAGCGGAGCGACGAGCATGGCACCGATGACCACCGCAGAGCTGTTCTGAAGCAACCCGAAGGACGCCAGGAGCGCCGACACGGCGAGCAGGATCACGAAGTCGGTACTCAGGGGAGCTGCCGATGCGGAGTTCCAGACCACGGTGTCCCGCTCGAGCCGGGTGAGGTTCGGTCTCAGGGCCCGGATCCGCGTGGTCGCACGCTCGACCAGCGACCTCGTCTCCCCCGCACGTTGGGAGACGACGATGACCGTCGCCGAGGAACGACGGAACAAGACATCCGACGTGTGAGTCGACATCAGGTTGTCGAGACGGGTGTGCTGGGACGACCCCAACACGACGATGTCGGACTGATTCGAGCGCGAGGCGATCCCCTGACCGGCAACCCCGGCCTCGACCACGACGCGATCCCGCGGCTGTGGACCGGGCAGATCGGCGAGTGACCGGTCGAGCATCGCCCGTGCGAACGTCCGCGAATAGGCCTGGTCTCGAACGTGGATGGCCTGCACCGGCAGATCGAGCGACTCGCCCAGGAGGAGCGCGACCGTTGCTGCGGTGCGCGACTGATCGGAGCCGTCGACTCCCACGATGACCCGCTCCAGGGCATCGATCTCGGTGCCCGGCCTGACGGCGAGCACACCGCAGTGGCTCGTCTCCATCACTGCCTCGTCGATCGCGCCGAAACCCGCTCGATCGGAGACCTTCACACCGAGGATCACCAGATCGGCGTTCTGCTCACGGCTGTAGTCGAGGATCCCCCGAGCAATCGCCGGCGCCGTGCGAGCCTCCAGTTCGAGTTCGAAGCGCTCGTCGGACTGCGACTCGACCACCTCACGCAGTGCCTCGATCGCCCCCGCAGAGGATTCCGCCTCGGCGTCGCCGGTGATCACCGTCACGAGACGCACCTGACCCTCCTCGGGATCGGTGAGCGCCTTGGCGAGCCGGATGAGCAGCGATGCCGTCTCGGGGTTCGACAGTGGGACCACGACCCGACTGAACCGGGCGGAAGCGGCGTCGAGCGGCTGATCGAGTGCGGAGGCCATCGATGGCCAGTATCGCAGGGCCGGCTGGGGTCAGAGGGCGTCGCGGGTGCGGAGCGCCCACGTGAAGATCGCCAGCGACACGACGACCACACCGGCCAGCTTGGCCGTCCCACCCCCCGCCCCGGGCAAGACCGGCCCGAGCGCGTCGAGGGCGTCACGGGGTAGTTGGCGGAGGTCGGCGTAGATCGAGAGCGCCGTCTTCCACACCGACGAGGCGGCGATTCCCGAGATCAGCGTCGTCAGGATCCCCTCCCAGATGAACACGTACGCCAATCCCACGAGAATCGCCCGGCTGAACAGATAGCCGACCGGGATGAAGATCGCGCTGTAGCCGATCGCCCCGGCAACGTAGGCGGGGAGCGCCGCCCAGGCGTGCCCCCAGTCGCCTGATCCGATGCCCAGCCCGACCCAGCCGACCAGCCAGCCGCCGACGGCGACCAGCGTCGCCACACCGGCAGCCCCGAGCCAGGTCGCAACGGCGAAGCGCCATCTCGGGATCGGCGAGAGATAGAGGAAGGGCAGGGTGCCGGCATCCCGCTCGTCCCGCATCGCCGCAGCCCCGAGCACGAGCACGGCGATCGAGAGCGTCGCCCCCGAGACCGTGGCCACGACGACGTCGTAGATCTCGAGTTTGGCAACGTCGGTTTCGCCGCCGCCGGCGATCCACGCCACGAGCCCGGGCACGGACGCGAGCAACGTGAGGCCCATCAATCTGCGTCCGCGCGCCAGCTGTCCGAAGACGTGACGGATCAACCGGAGGTTGGTCATCGAGAGCCCACCAGATAGCGGAAGACGCTCTCCAACGACTCGTCGGACGGAGCGACGCGGGTGATACGGGCGCCGACCGCGGCCGCATCGGCCGGAAGTCTGACGGCGAACCCTGGGGCATCGGTGGTGGACACGTCGAGACCATCAGGTGCAAAGGTGACACTCTCGACGCCTTCGAGCCCGACGAGTCGTGCGGCCAGCTCTCTCGGGCGATCCGACGACACGTGCACGATGCGGGGTTTGTCGGTCATCGCCGCTCGAAGCGAGCCGACCGTTCCCTCCGCTGCGAGCCGACCGTCGACCATGGCGACGAGTTGCTCGGCCATCCGTTCGACCTCTGCGAGCACGTGCGACGAGACGAGCACCGTTCTCCCGGTTCGCCCGAGCTCGAGGAAGATCTCGATCAGATGGGCTCGCTGCACGGGGTCCGCCCCGTTCAAGGGCTCATCGAGCACGACCACTTCTGGATCCGACACCAGGGCGGCGGCCACCTTCGCGCGTTGCCGCATGCCCTTGGAGAATTCGCCGAGCCGGCGGTCGGCATCGCCGGTCAACGCCACCTGCTCGAGCATGTCGTCGATTGCCGATCGCTTCGTGATGCCGGCGAGCGACGCGTTGAGCTCGACGAACTCGCGGCACGTGAGTGTCGGGTACACCGCCTCGTCCTCGGGGACCAGGCTGATCTTGGAGTACACGCCAGGGTCCTTGCGAGGATCCACGCCGAGCACGCGGACCGTGCCCTGCGACGGGACCTGTAGCCCGGTGATGAGTCGGAGCAGTGTGGTCTTGCCCGCGCCGTTCGGCCCGAGGATCCCGGTCACGCCGGCGTCGAACCCGACGGTGACCTCGGAGACGGCGACCTTCTGGCCGAACCACTTGCTCAAGTCGGTGACTTCGACGGGGCGGCTCATGCGAGCCTCCGATATCGCTGCACCATCCAGACGGCGCCGCCCGCACCGACGGCGATGATCACTGCCACCGACACCCAGGGACCGAAACCGGCGGCCTCGGGAATGTAGGCCTCGGCGACATTGCTGTCGAAGAGCCAGTCGCGGACGTAGCGGGGATGGTCGTCGAGTGCGAGGAGAGAGAACCAGCGCGCCCCGGGAAAGGTTGCCTCAGACAACACCTCGGCGAGGTTTCGTCCGGCGATGATGGTGCCGAGAAAGGCGGCGGCAGCGAACCCGGTGCGGTCGACGTACGACGTGATCACGGCGAGCACCCCGCCATGCACGGCGATGAACGCCAGCGACACGGCGGTGATCTTCCACAGGATGTCCAGGTTTCCGGCCAGGTAGGCGAGGAAGCCGTCTGCACTGAGACTGGCGAGACCGAGATGCAGTGCGATCTGGGGAACGAGGTAGATGAGCGACGTCACCGACACGAACGCCACGAGTTTCGCGCCCAGGTAGTCGCCCACGGTCATCGGACGCGAGAAGTAGACCGACAGCACACCCTGGGAGCGGTCCGGCCCGATCAGCTCGGGACCGGTCACGGCGATGAACAGGAGGGCCAGACGCGAGAAGAGATCGAACAGTTCTGCGTATTGAGGGAGGCCCTCGCTGATGGCGGCACTGATCGAACCCGCAGCAAAATGGAGCCCGACCACGATGCCCGCCATGAGCATGGCCAGCGACAACAGGGCCCACGGAAGCAGCTTCCTCCGGGTCTTGCGACGGAGTCCGAGGATGCGACGGATCCCATCGGCGACGATCGCCCTTCGGGTGGTCGACCGTCCGCCGACCGGTCCGTCGTAGCTTCGGTAGCCGCGGTCGTAGATGACGGCGTCAGACATCGGCCCTCCCGAGGAACTCGTCTTCGAGTGTGAGCGAGCGCCGCTCCAGTCGCATGATCCCGACCCGGGCGGCGGCCGCCGCATCTCGGATCGCATCGAACACCTCGTCGCCGTCGGCGATCACCGAGATCGCCTTGCGGTCGACGGTGAAATCGACGCCGGCCGCCGTGAGTGCCGCGGTGAATCGCTCGGCCGGACCGATGATCTCGACCGACACGGTCGACGTCGAGTGTGCCCCGACGACCGGCCCCGACCGAACGAGCCGACCTGCGTCGAGCATCACGACGTAGTCGCAGGTCGATTCGATGTCGCTCAGGACGTGGGAGGAAACAATGACGTTGATCCCGAACGAGCCGAGCCTCCGGATGAGCTCGAGCATCTGGACCCTGCCGTCCGGATCGAGCCCGGACGCGGGCTCGTCGAGGAGGATGAGTCGGGGCCCGTGAACGATGGCCTGAGCGAGCTTCACCCGCTGTGCCATACCGGTCGAGAAGTCCCCGAGGAATCGGAAGCGCTCCTCCTCCAAGCCGACGAGGAACAGTGTCTCGGAGGCGCGACGCATCGCGTCACCAGACGGGAGACCGGCCATCTGAGCGGTGTAGGCGACGAAATCCGCGGCGGTCTGGTCCTTCGGAAGTGCGGAACCTTCCGGCATGTATCCGACCAGTGCGCGAACGGACAGCGGATCGGTGAGCGCGTCGTGGCCGAGAACGGTGACGGAACCCGCCGTCGGGTGCAGCAGACCCAACAGGATCCGCAGCATCGTCGTCTTCCCGGCTCCGTTCGCACCGACGAGTCCGGTCACGCCCGGCGGCACGTCCACGTCGAGACGGTCGAGCGCGACGTGGTTGCCGTAGTCGTGGGTGAGGTTCTCGAGCGAGACGATGGCTTCCATCGGGCACCATCCTGGCGACCACGCCGCGCCAAGGCAATCGGTGATCTCCCCCGGTCATCCCCGAGGTGTCAGGGGGTGTCGCGCGGCCGATCGCCGGATGGGGGCGAATCATCGATGTCTCGATGCACCGTGGTCGTGGTCCTATCCGGGGGAGGTGGATCGGTGGTGGCCACCGGCCGATCGCTCGTCGTTGCATCGGGTACGTCGACCGGCGCCGTCTCCGGCACCCGCTCGGGCTCGCCGCGCGATGGCGCATCCTGCCGGGGTGCGGTCGTCGTGGTCGGCGGGTCGGTCGCAACCGGGGTGGATCGGTCGGTGAGCCATCGCTCGACGATCCGATCGAGCTCTTGTTCCAGCCGCGGCGCGTCCGCTTCGGCGAGCGCACTCCTGGCGATGTCGATGCGCTGCCGGATCAGGACGTCGTCCCTTTCCAGGTCGATGAGCGCCGCGACCTCCTCGACCCGGTGTTCGACGATCACGTCACCGTCGAAGAGTCGGATGATGGGCTCCACGGCTCGTTTCACCGGATAGAGGAGATCGCCGGGCAGCGAAGCATCGCTGGCGACCGCAGCCGTCGGACCGGCCAGCATCATCGCCATGACGACGCCCAAGGTCCAGCGCCGGCGGGCGGCGGCCGGCGCGGGAGGTCTCCGCCGGAGCTCCATTCGGATCGCCTCGAGATCTCGGGCGCGCGTCTCGTCATCGGCACGGATGCGCAATGCGGAGAGCTGATCCAGAGGGTCGCGTTCCCTCATGACGTTTCCTCTCCGATGACAGATCGCCGCAGCGTGCCTTCGGCCCGCCGAACGACGGCGTAGACGGCGGCCCGATTGAGCCCGACCACCGAAGCGATCTCGGCGCCGCTCATCCCGGCGACGTGACGCATCAGCACCATCGACCGCTGGCGCTCGGACAGCTGGTCGAGCGCCACGAGCAGCCGGGTGTCGACCTCGAGGACCGGCTCGTCGGTGACTCCCCGGTCGGGGATCCGATCGGTCGGGATCTCCCGGGACGAAGCGCGTCGGAGCTGATCGAGACAGCGGAATCGCACCGACTTGAAGAGCCAGACACGCAGTGCCTCGCCCCGTCCACGAAACGAAGGAGCGGCCGCCACCAGTTCGAGAAACGCCTGCTGTACGACGTCTTCGGCGGCGGTGCGATTTCGGAGCATTCCGTTGGCGTACGAAAGCAGGTCCGAAGCGGTGTGGTCGTACACGGCCCGGTAGGCGTCGTCCGAGCCGCGCCGAATGCCGTCCACCCAGGCGTCGAGCGCGTGGGTGGACGACGATCCGACGCCGTGGTCCCCGGTCGTGTCCTGGTCTGAGCCGGTGGTCGGCGTAGCGGCCTCCTCGTCAGACGATTCCGAGCCGGTGGAGCAGTCGGAACAGCTTCTCCCATTCACCGGCGTTGATCAACCGTTGGATCAGATGCCGGACGTTCACGTGTGGGTGCCGGTCGTCGATGCAGTCGCGGTCGGTGACGACGTCGACGCACCGATATCTGTCGACATGTCGATCCGTCACCTGGTCGACTTCCCGGTCGACGGGGCGGGCGGACGGCGACACTCGGGCGGACGGCCCGTCGGTTCGTGACTGATCGACGTCGATTGCAGGAGCGTCGGTCTGCTGCCTTGGCCGTTCAGCCGGACGATCGATCGATTCGACCGAGGCTCGTTCGCCCGTGGGCCGGTCTGCAGCGAGCCCCGGTAGGGCACCGAACACGACCATCAGCGCGGCAACAGCCACCGCGATTCCTCTACGCATCTCCATCCCTTTCGTTGCGTGCCCTACAGACGGAAGAGCAGCCCGGGATTCGACGCGGCCGCCGAAGATATCGACCGACTAGTTTCGGACCCCATGCAACGGGCCATCATGGTTCTGGCGGTGGCGGTGATCGGCTTCGGGATCTACGGCGTCGCCGTCGACAGCCCGTTCGTCTACTACTACGTGCCGATCACCGTCGTGCTGGCGTTCGTCGTCGGCTGGATACACCGCACGGCGCGCTTCACCGACTCGACTCTGATGGCCCTGGCGTTGGCGGCGATCGGCAACCTCGCCGGCGGAGTGCTGTTGGTGGGAGATGGAACCCTCTACGGAGCCCCGGTGATCGGCTCCATCCGGTACGACAAGGTGTTCCATGCGCTGGCGACCGGCGTCGCCGGATGGGCCTCCTACGAAGCCGTCAAGCGCTGGGGCGTCGCTCGAACCGGAGCGGCCGTCTTCGTGGCGATCATGATGGCGGGGGGCGCCGGGGCCTTCGTCGAGATCATCGAGTACGTCGGCAGCGTCGTGTTCGAGAACACCAGCGTGGGCGACTACGGCAACAACATGCTGGATCTGGTCGCCAACACCGCCGGATCAGTCGTCGGCGTGGTGTTGGCTGCAAGGTTCATCGACCCGGGCTCCGATGACGTCAGCGACCGCGGACGCGGTTGAAGATGAAGTAGACCGCTGCCGTCACGAACGCCCCGGACACGATCTGATTCACGTCGATCGTCGGCTGCCAGTCCACCCGGCCCTCGCGGATGACGTACACGCCTACCGGCTTGCCGATCACCCCGAACCCACCGCCCTCGCCGCTGCCGCCGGCGTGGTCGTCACCGCCACCTCCACCGCCGCCGCCGCCGCCCGTGCGGATCTTCGCGACAGGGATGACCGTGGTGCCATCCCGCTCGATCGGTGCACCGAACACGTGCTCGACTCCGACCAGTTCGCGCACCCGATCCATGATTCGATCGGTGACGCCCAGCCCCATCTCCAGGTCTTTGACTTCCACCATCTCGCTCCTTCCGTCAGGACCGAGTATTCCATGTCGGGCGGAGGACCGTCAGGGCGGTTGTTCCCGACTTCAGCTGGCGGAGGTCTGTAGCCCCGCGCCGAAGTAGCGCCAAACGACCGGGACCGGGGTCCCTTCGGCTTCGAGCACGCGGCTGCCGGCGATGTAGACACTCGGGCTCTGGTACTGGATCGAGTTCACTCGACCGTCCACCGCCAGTCCGTCATCGTCGGCGACCGACCATTCGACCGCGTCGATCGATGTCCACACGCCGACCCGAGGTCTTCTCGCTCCCGAGCCGGATGCCCGGATCGAGCCGATCGCCACGAGGACGCCATCGGCAACGACGAGATGCTCGATACCGGTCTCATCGGGGAACTCCATCGGGCTGCGATGCCACTGGACGCCGTTGTCGCTCACCCACACTGCGGCCGATCCCCTCAGGTTGTCATATCCGGCTGCGACGAGGCCCCCCTGGAAGTCGACCACCGACAGGACCGTCGACGAGCCGAAGAGCGCGGTCGACGGATGCGAGTTGAGGTCCCAGTTCTGTCCGTCGGCCGAAGCGAGGACGATGCCCTGACGCGCTTCGGAGTTGCGCCCGAACGACAAGGCGCCGTGACCGGTGGCAACGACCAGGTCGACCGGCCCCATCATTCGGCGGGCGCTCCAGCCGTTGTCGGAGCCCGACCACAGACACGGACCGCTCGCGTTGCGGCCATAGGCGACGAGTGTGTCCCCCACGCCGAGAATGCCGTCGAACGACGCCTCTTCGAACGATTCACCGGGGAGGCCGATCGCGATCCAAGACCGCAGGTCGTTCGAGTGCCACATCGTTGCCCGCCGGCTCACGCCGAGTTCATCGAACACGAATCTCGAGCCGATCGCCACGGCATCACGCTCGGATACCGTGACGGCGTCGATGTGGCCGGGGCCGAGGTCTGCGATGACGTCCCATTCCTGGCCGTGCGCGGCCGTCGTGAGCACCATGGCGTGGCCGACGCCGTCGAAGTCGATCTGGGCGGTGGCCCACAGCGTGCCGTCGAGCTGGGCGAGATTGTCGAGCATGCCGGCGGCCACCGGCATGACGGAGAACACGTCCGAGGTCCTCGGCTCGACGCGGGCGGGCGCCGCCGTCTCCGGCTCGGGAGACGCTTCGTCGGTGTCTGCCGTGGCGGCGGGACCCGGGTTGCGGCGCTGTCGCCACCACCACCATCCGGCACCGCCGGCACCCGCCAACAGCACCAGGACTGCGAGCAGGTTGGACGAGGGAGCTGTGGGGCGAACGTCGATTTGAGCCGATGCGGTGACTTCGCCATCCGAGACGGCCGCCACGGTTCGCACTCCGGGTTCGACGTCCGGAACCGGGATCGACAGCGCGAACGACCCGCTCGCGTTCGCCTCGGCGACTCCGGCGACCTCGTCCCCGACCGTCACGAGCACGCTGCCCGTCGTGAATCCCGATCCGCGGACCTCCATTCGCTCCGCGACTCTCGGGCTGGCCGGACTGACCGTGAGGGTGGCCGTGGACGGCTGAGTGTCTTCGAACTCGGGCTCGGCCGGCACGAGCGCCTCGGGCTCGGACGCGACCTCGAGGATGCCGGACTCACCGAACCGCTGAAGGAACACGGCCATCTGGCCTCTGATCACCGGCACGTCCGGACCGAACTCGCCGGGGGCGATCCCCGCAGAGATCCCGGTTGCGGCGATCCACGACACGGGTGCCTGGAGGCCCGGACCGCTCACGTCGGTGAATGAGTGGGGCGGGGCGGGTGGCTCCCCGGCCAGACGGTGTAGGAACACCGACAGGGCACCGCGGGTCACGATCCCGTTCGGATCGAATGCCGTCGGCGTCGCCCCTTGGGTGATGCCGGTCGCGGACATCCACGACACCGCGTCGTCCTGCCAGCCCACGGTGACGTCTGTGAAGCGGTGCACAGGGGCGTCCGGTTGGCCGGCGAGCCGCCAGAGGAACACGGCCGTCTCACCCCGGGTGACCGGATCCTCCGGCCGGAAGGCGCCGTCGACGCCGCCAGTCGCGAGCCCTTCGTCGACGAGCCACTGCACGGCATCGGCGTAGTAGGCGTCCTCGGGGACGTCCCCGAAGCCGGACTGCGCACCGGCGAAGGCCGCCCCGAACACGACGAGCATCGCCATGAGGCTCAGGGACGCCGAGCGGAGCACCGAACGGTGGTTGGAGGCCATCGACGATATGTCGGCGACCCGCGCCGTCTCCTTGAGCCTCTTCGGGTGACCTGCGACCCCGTTCTTGTGACGCAAATGCACGTAATAGCGGCGTTTCCGTCACAAGAACGGACGCGGCCGGGGGCCGGTCAGCAAGGACCGGCCCCCGAACTCGCGTGGTGTCCGACTCAGGGAGCCGGGATGTAGCTCTGGGTCGAGTAATCGGTGGGCTTGGAGATCGTTCCTGCAGAGTCCTCCACGACGTAGTCGATGAAGGACTGTGCATAGTCGAGGAACGTGTCCACGCCCCGCCCGTCGGCGTTGACGTCGGCGAGCACGGCGTAGCCGTCACCGCCACCGACCATGAAGCTGTTGGCCACCACGATGTACGTGGCAGCGGGGTCGATCGCCGTCCAGGCGGTCGCCCCCTTGGGCTTCACCTCGATGTTCGAGAAGCGGCTCCCGAACGCCTTGGTCCCGTCGACGTCCCAGCGGATGCCGGCACCGTACGGATACGCACCGGTCGATCCGCCTGCATCGAGCACGTTGCCAAGTCCCTGCTCGAGGGCGAGCACGATCTCTGCGCCGGTCATCTCCAGCTCGTAGAGCGTGTTCGCGAACGGCAACAGCCCGTACGCATCGGCGATCGTGATCTCGCCTGCCGGAATGTCGATGCGGACTCCACCGGAGTTCTGCAACGCGATGTCCGCCCTGAATGCCCGCGCCAGGAAGGCGTCGGTGACCAGCTGCTGGATGTCGCCGCCGTTCGGCACTTCTGCGGGCGTGCAGATCTGGCTGCGCGCCTCGAGTGGGAACCGAGCGAGACACAGGTCGTCGGTCGATGTCCCGATGACCTCCTGCGCGAGGACATCGACATCGGCAGAGAACGCCTGGATGATGGCGGCGGCCGTGCCATCCGGCTCGACCGAGTAGAGCTGGTCGTCCGCAGTGAGCGCCGCGTCGATGTCCGCCTGCGACACTCCGTCCTCGTTCTCGATGACGTCTCCGAGCAGGATGTTGACGTTGCCGGTGCAGTCGACAACGGTGCCGTCGGCGTCGAAGTGGACGTTCAACTCACCCACGGCGTGGCTGTACTGCCAAGCGTGACCGACGCACACGGGATCGCCGTCTGCGTTGTTCAGCTGGGTCGGGTACGGCCCCTCAGGGGAGAGCCCGTACTGCGCCAGGTCGCCCAGCAGGGTGTGGCTGTCACCGCCGATGACGAAGTCGACGCCGGAGAGCGCCGCCGCGAGCTCGAGGTCGTTGTCGTAGCCGTAGTGGGTCACGAGGCCGATCTTGTCTATGCCGGTAGCCTCGAGTTGGTTGATGTACGACTGTGCCGTCGTCAACTCGTCGAGGAACAGGGTCGTGTCGAGCGGCTGTGACGAGACACGCGTCTTCTGTGCGACGGTGATGCCGATGAAGGCGACCTGCTCGTCTCCGTAGGTCTCGATCGTGTACGGCTGGATGTACTGGTTCGCCGATGTCTGAGCCAGCGGCGTACCGAGCGCCGGAACCACGTTCGCCGAAAGCACCGGCGTGTCACAGTTGCCCTGGGCGAGGAAGTCGAGGAACGTGACCAGGCCGGAATCACCGGCATCGAACTCGTGGTTCCCGAGCGTCATCATGTCGAAGCAGATGGAGTTCATCACCGCTGCGTCGGCCTCGCCGGCGAACAACGTGTAGTAGAGCGTTCCGGTGATGGCGTCACCCGCATGGACCTTGGCGTTGTTCCCACCGGCGTACTCGCCCTCGAGCTGCTCCATCGCCTGTGCGACCCGGGCCAATCCGCCCAGTTCGAACTCGACTTCCGAGCCCGCGATGTCGAGGCCGATATCGGCGCCCTCGACGTTCGAGTGATGGTCGTTGATGTGGAAGATGTTCAGGCTGAACGTCTCCGGCTCGCCTGCCGCCCGCCACAGGAACGTGACGCCTTGGCCTCTGGTCAGCGAGTCTCCGGGCGAGAACGTCGTCGCGGACGTTCCGGTGGTGATGGCGTTGTCGATCATCCATGCGACGGCGTCGGTGTAGAACTGACCGGCGGGGACGTCGGTGAACGATGGGACGGTTGTCGAGGCCACCGAGTCGTAGGCGCGCCACAGGATCGTGGAGAACTCCGCCCGGGAGATCGTTGCATCCGGCGCGAACGTCGTTGCCGACGTTCCGGTGACGACCCCGATGCTCGAAGCCCACCTGACCGCACGTTCGTAGTACGAACCGACGACCACGTCGGCGAATGTGATCGCTCCGACGAACCGGCTGTCGGAGAACCGAACGAGCGCCACAACAGCGTGGTCGCATCGGCCCGGGACAGTGCATCCTCGGGGCCGAAGTTCTCTCCGTCGACGCCGGTCGAGAACCCTCTCGTCCCGGCCCAAAGGACGGCATCGGCGTAGAAATACTCGCTCGAAACATCATCGAAGACGAGTTCGCTGTAATCGCGCGCCTCCTGGGCGAATGCCGCAGTCGACAGCGTCATGAGTGTCGCGAGGATCGCGACGAGCAGGCGTTTCACACTGACTCCCTCTTTTGCCTCGGAGCCAAACATATCCGATTTGGGCGAGCCGTGACCGTCCGAAAGGCCCTTTGTCGCATCAGTCCACCCAGGTTCGGCGAACCGAGTCTCGACGTTGTCAGCGCACCTTGGGGCGATCCCGGTGCTCCACCTTGCCATCGGCGTGGAGGGCGAAGCGGCCTTCGGTGCGATCGTGCACCGGAGCCGGCCCCGACCACGGCCAACCGCCGAATTGGGTTCGCCGGTAGTCGAGCATCGCCGTCCGGATCTCGTCGGAGGTGTTCATCACGAACGGGCCCATCTGGATCACCGGGGCGCCGATCGGCCGACCCTGGAGCAACAGGAATTCGGCGGGTTCGGTCCCGGCGTTGTGAATCTCCGCCGGGAGGTGTGATGCCAATCGAAGTCCGATATCGGCTCGGACCGCCTGACCGGCGATCGAGATGGCCGAACCCGAGTAGCAGTGCAGCATCCGGTTGAGACCTTCGCCGTGAGCGGGGAGCCTCCAGGTTCCGCCGGGCTCGACCGAGATGACCCAGATCGCCATGTCGGACTCGGGCTCCGACGCCCAGGAGTTCGGCGGTGGTGCGGGGGCGTCGTGACCGTCGAGCGAGCCGGCGATGACATCGACCGTTGCGCCATCCGCTTCGACGGTGGGGATGTCCTCGTTCCAGAGCATGCCGAAGTGGGCGTCGACCATCTTCGAGTTCGGGGGAAGGTTCAGCCAGATCTGGAACAGATGGAGCGTGTTCGGGCCCTCGGTGTCGATGAGCGGGAACATCTCGGAGTGCTGAATGCCAGACCCGGTGGTCAGCCACTGCACGTCGCCCTCGCCGTAGCGGGCGGTGGCACCGAGCGAGTCCGAGTGATCGACATAGCCGCGCCGGACGACGGTCACGGTCTCGAAGCCGCGGTGCGGATGCTGGGGGAACCCGGGAACGCGGTCCCCGTGATACATCGACCAGCCGTCCTTGTAGGAGAAGTCCATGCCGATCTGTCTGCCGGTCAACGGAGCGGCCGGACCCTGCTGCTCGTTGCCGGCCGGATAGCGGTCGAGGTGGTGGACGGTGAAGATGAACGGGTCGAGTCCCGTCCACGGAAAGCCGAGTTGGACGACCTCGAGGATCGGTGAGTCAGACATGAGTGCTCCAAAAGTTGCGCGCTGCAATCATCGTATCGATATACCGAACGCATGCCACATGGCGGCTATTCCGGAGCTTGCGCCTGCATCACGTCGAAGAGGTTGCCCTCGGGATCGGTGCAGGTCCGCCACTGGAAGCCCTGCCATTCGTGCATGCCGTCGAGTCCCCCGGCGAGCTCCTGCACCCGCTTCTCCAGAGCGGGCAGGTCTTCGACGACGAGATCGAGATGGAGCCGGTTCTTTCCGACCCGCGGCTCGGGCACCCGCTGGAGCCAGACGGACACGTCACCGGGACGCTGGATGAACCCGAACGGCTCATGGAGCTCACCCTCGATACCGAGCATCTCCGACCAGAACGCCAGCATCCCCTCGAGGTCGACACAGTCGATGGTGACTGCGATGAGACGGGGCGTGTTCGCCACGTCAGACTCCCAGGGCAGCTCGGAGCGCATCGAGATCTTCGGCTCCGAACACGACGCGGTTGCGGGTCGCCACGTACAGCAGGTCGATGTTGATGCCCGCATGGGCGACCTTGCGCGCCATGTCCGCCAACTCCCCCGGCACGTCGTGCGCTTCGACGACCACGACCTCGCGCTCCGCGGTGACCGCCAAGTTGCTGATCGCCAGGGCGTGCTTGACCGGTTCCGCGTGCGGAACGAGGATGTGCAGCTCGGCCATCTCCGCCGGGCCCGTGCACGTGGCAGCGGCGATGTTGACGCCTGCATCGGTGACGGCAGCCGCTACGCGCTCGAGAGCGCCTGGCTCGTTGGGGATCTCGATTCTCAGGTCGTATGCCATGTGGCGCGCCGCCTCTCTCGATAGCTGACTCCTGCATCCTCGCGCGCTCGACGCCGCCGGGTCGGCTCGATCGGGGAAATCACGACCGCTCGGAGATGAACTTCCTCCAGGCGGCGTCGGATTCGGCATCTGTCGGCCAGAACGTCTCGATTCTCAGCTCGGCGACGGTCACGTCGAGCGACGCATCGATCGTGGCGATCGTGGTGAACAGCTCGAACCGATGATCGCCGATCACGTACTGGAGCGGCATCAACAGCCGCCCTTCGTGGGCGGCCGCTCGGCGAGGGGCTGCCGATGCCGTCGACTCGGTGAGTTCCTCCAGAAGCGACGACGAGCTCCGACTCGCCGGGCGCTCGTGCCACGTCGCGTTCCAGGCCGGCCAGGAGGACTGGCCGCACCGACTCCCAATTCTCGATGAACCGGCGCAACCCGCGAGGGTGAAACGTCGCACGCATCAAGTTGAGCATCCCGTCGGTCACCAGCACATCCGGTTCCAGCAGCTGTCCGGCGAGATGTTGGGCGGGACCGTTGGAGGCGATCACGTTCCATCCTCGATCGACGACGACCGCCATGTACGGGGCATGTGCGTCGACGACGAACTGGATAGCGGGGAGCAGTTCCGGAAGAGCCGACGGGTCGGTCTCGGAGTGCGCCGGCGCGTATCCGGCTGCGGTCAGCATGACGTTCTGCTCTCGGAGCGGGCACGTCGAGGACGACCCCGAGGTGATGGACCAACTCGCGGCTCGGCTTCGACCGGCCGGTTTCGATGAAGCTGATGTGCCGCTGGGAGACGTGAGCGGCGGTTCCGAGCGCCAGTTGGCTCATCCCACGCCGACTCCGCCACAGCCGGAGATGGTCACCAAAGGTCGCCTGCACGGCTCCGACGATACGGGAGCGACCTTCTGGTTTCCATTACCTCTCACATCATTGCCCTCATTACCTGCGATGTGGCACGGTGTGACGAGGAGGTACACACATGAACCACGACAACACCCTGAAGCACGCCCTCGTCGGCCAACGCCGCATTCAGCGGTATCACCGGCCTCGGTGCACTCACGCTTGCCGCCGGTCTGGCGGAGTCGCTCGGCCCGCCCGCCTGGTCGCTCCAGACGCTCGGAGCCGGTCTCCTGATCTTCGCCGCCCTGGTCGCCCGCAGAGGCACGGGGTCCACGGCGAGACACAGCCCGATCCTGATCGTCGCCGCCGACCTCGCCTGGGTGGTCACCGCAGGCATCCTCATCGCAGTCGCGCCGAGCTGGCTGACCGGTACCGGACAGTCACCCTCGCAACCGTCTCGTTCGTGGTAGCCGCAGTCGCAGCCGCGCAATGGCGAGGGCTTCGGGTCAGCTCCGCCACATGAACGGTACGCTCACGCGATGTCGAAGCATCCGGTCCGCCCGGTGACCGTGTCTGAACACATCCCCGCTCCGGCCCCCGACGTGCTCGCCTTCATCAGCGACACCCGCAACGATCCGATGTGGTGTCCCAACGTCGACTCGGCTGAGATGATGTCGGCCGACCCGATCTCGGTCGGTTCGACATTCCACTACACCCAACACCTCGACCAGCCGGGGATGGGTCGGGTGAGCTTCAGCGGCGATGTCGAAGTGGTTGCGCTCGACGATCGATCGATCACCTGGCGCGTGGTCGACAAGTTCCAGGAGCGGACGATCACCTGTGTGGTGGAACCCGACGGAGACGGTTCGCAGGTGACCCAGTCCACCCAGGCGGCGTTCCACCGCTCACCCGGTCTGGGTCGATTGCTGTATCCGATCATGGCCCGCAGAACGCTCAGGGATCAGCTCCGCCACCTGCGCGATCACTTCGAAGGCTGAGCGGGGAGGAATCCCCCGATGCGCAGCAGCGCATAGAACCCGATGGTCTCGTCGAAGTCTCGGCTCGGTTGGATCGGGATGGTTTCGACACCCATCAGCCGTGTCGCTGCACGAGCTCGAAGACACGGATCGGGCGATGATGGGCCATGACTCGATAGTTGGCGTAGTTGGGGTAGGCGGCGATCGCCGTCTCCCAGATCGGCTCCTGCTGCGCAGGCTCGAGTTGGACCGCCGTCACCGCTGCCGTGTTGTCACGCCACTCGGCGACTGCCTCGGGATGGGCGACCAGATTGCGGACCCAGCCGGGAGTCCGTTCGCCTCCGAAGTTGGTGCCCAGCACTGCCAGATTCCTCGACGGGGTCGGAATGCCCAGCAGCGGGACCTGTCTCGTCTGCTTCGACTTGGCGCCCGTCGTCGCCAGCCAGAGCACCGGGAACCCTGCCATGAGTGCGGTCGCCGTCCATCGGCCGGACGTGGTGCGGAGCACGGCGCGGTCGAGTGGCATCGCGGTCTTGGCGATGAGAGCACTCATCGTCTCGTTGGTGGTGAGCTCGGAGAACCTGCGTCGCAGCCCTTCCTGCGGTCTGACCTCGTAACCGAGCGCATCCATCAGCGACATGAGAGGACGATACTCACGAGCCCCGACACCGATCAACGGCAAGAAGCTTTATGAATTCAACTGTCAGCTGATACCGTTCCGGTGCAGTGACCGAACGCAACCCGACGAGCGACGTCGCCGCCGACGTCCGCGCCGACCTCTTCGAACACTTCATCGAGGCGAGCCGCCAGATGCGCCAGTTCTTCGACGAGCACGTCGGATCACTCGGCTTGACACCACCACAGGCGCATGCGCTTCATCTCTTCAGCCGTCCCCGACCCATGGGTTCGGCCGCCGAGGCGATGCGGTGCGACGCCTCCTACATCACCCACATCGCCGACGACCTCGAATCCTTGGGTCTCGCCGCGCGGTCGACCGACCCCGGCGACCGTCGGATCAAACAGATGACCCTGACACCCAGGGGTCGAGCGCTCCACGAGCAACTCCAGGACCTGTTGTATCGAGGCAACCCGCTCGCCGCCAACCTCGACTCCGACGATCAACACACCCTCGCCCGGCTGCTCGGCAAGCTCCCGCCCGCTTCGCCTGCGGAGTGAGTCGATAGAACGTTCACCCTGCGAACCCGCGATCATTGAGACCGATCATGTCCACACCCGAAGAACTGCGCGCCTCGATACGCCGGCTCCCTCCCAACCAACAGACCCGCTTCTCGAAGCGTCTGTCCGGGATCCGTCGGATCGAGGACCCCCAGCGTCGCTCCCGGATCCTCGCCAAGATCGCCGCCGACCTCGAAGCGGTCGAGCGACGGCGAGAGCTGCGATCGAGCAGCATCCCGGATCGACTGGTCTACCCCGATCTCCCGATCACGGCGCGGCGCGACGAGTTGCTCGAAACCATCCGCGACAACCAGGTCGTGATCGTTGCCGGCGAGACCGGCTCGGGGAAGAGCACCCAGCTCCCGAAGATCTGCCTGGAACTGGGAAGGGGTGTCGACGGCTGGATCGGCCACACCCAGCCACGGCGGATCGCCGCCAGGAGCATCGCCGAACGCATCGCCGAAGAGACCGGCACCGACATCGGCGGATTGGTCGGCTTCGCCATGCGCTTCACCGACACGGTCAGCGACAGGAGCGTCGTCAAGGTCCTCACCGACGGTCTGCTGCTCGCCGAGATCCAGCGCGACCGCGACCTCTCGAGGTACGACACGATCATCATCGACGAGGCCCACGAGCGGTCCCTCAACATCGACTTCCTGCTGGGCTTCCTGACCGAGCTGCTCCCGCGCCGACACGACCTCAAGCTCATCGTGACCTCTGCGACGATCGACACCGAGCGGTTCTCCAAGCACTTCGGAAACGCCCCGATCGTCGAGGTCTCCGGGCGCGGGTATCCGGTCGAGATCCGCTACCGGCCCCTGGAGATGGGCGGTGAGATCCGGGACCAGCCCGAGGCGATCTGCGATGCGGTCAACGAGCTCATCCGCGACCACAGCGGCGACATCCTCGTGTTCTGCTCGGGTGAGCGAGAGATTCGGGACGCCGCGGATGCGCTGGCCGAGCTGAAGCTGAAGCACACCGAGATCATGCCGCTGTATGCCCGCCTGTCCTCCGCCGAGCAGCATCGGGTGTTCCAGCCGCACACCGGTCGACGCATCGTGATCGCAACCAACGTCGCCGAGACGTCGCTCACCGTGCCCGGCATCCGGGCGGTCGTCGACCCCGGGACGGCGCGGATCTCCCGATTCAGTCGACGGACCAAGGTGCAGCGGCTCCCCATCGAGCCGATCTCGAGGGCCTCCGCCGACCAGCGAGCGGGACGATGCGGGAGGATCGGCCCGGGCATCTGCATCCGGCTCTTCTCAGAGGACGATTTCGCGAGTCGGGACGACTTCACCGAGCCCGAGATCCAGCGAACCAGCCTGGCGAGCGTCATCCTGCAGATGGCGGCGCTCGGCCTGGGTGACGTGGAGTCGTTCCCGTTCCTCGACCCGCCGGACACCAGGCAGATTCGAGACGGGGTACTCCTGCTGGAGGAGCTGGGAGCGCTCGATCCGGCCGCGCACGGCACCAAGGCATGGCTCACCCCGCTCGGACGCCGGCTCGCCCAGCTTCCCCTCGACCCGCGCCTCGCCCGGATGGTGATCGCCGGTGCCGAGCACGACTGTCTCCGGGAGGTGCTCGTGATCGTCTCCGGCTTGTCGATCCAGGACCCACGCGAACGGCCGAGCGAGCACCGTGCCCGGGCCGACGAACTGCACACACGATTCGCCGAGCCGAGTTCGGACTTCCTCGGCTGGTTGCGCCTCTGGGACTACATCCGCAAACAGCGAAAGAAGCTGTCGTCCAGCCAGTTCCGCCGGGTGTGCCGCGACGAGTACCTCAACCACCGGCGAATCCGAGAGTGGCAGGACGTCCACGCCCAGCTTCGACAGCTCACCGACGAGATGGGACTCGTTCGGGACCGTGAGCCGGCCGATGGCGACACGATCCACAAGGCGCTGCTCACCGGACTGCTCTCGCATGTCGGGCACAAGGACCCGAACGGCTATGAGTATCTCGGTGCTCGCGGAGCGCGCTTCGCCATCAACCCCGGGTCGGTGCTGTTCAAGCGCGGCCCGGAGTGGATCATGGCCGGAGAACTCGTCGAGACGACGAGGCTGTGGGCGCAGGACGTCACCAAGATCGATCCCGCCTGGGCCGAGGAGGTCGGCGGCCATCTGGTCAAGCGGTCGTATTCGGATCCGTGGTGGGACGCCGATCTCGGGGCGGCCATCGCGAACGAGACCGTCACGCTGTTCGGTCTCCGACTCTTCGCCGACCGGACCGTCCAGTACGGGCGGATCGACATGGCTGCGGCCCGCGAGCTCTTCATCAGACACGCACTCGTGTGGGGCGAGTGGGAGACCCACCACGCCTTCGCCGCCCACAACGAGCGTCGGATGGCCGAGGTCGAGGAGCTGCAGACCCGGCATCGGCGAACCGATCTCATGATCACCGACGACGAGCTCTACGACTTCTTCGACGCCCGGATCCCCGACGACATCACCACCGTCCGCCACTTCGACGCGTGGTGGAAGCGCCAGCGCCCCAAGACCCCCCACCTCCTCGACTTGGACCTCGACGCGCTGATCCGCCCCGAGGTCGATTCGCTCGACGAGCACCAGTTCCCGCCCGAATGGATCCATGGCGATCTCAGGCTGCCGCTGGAGTACGAATTCGACTACGGGAGCCAGTCGGACGGGGTCACGGTGATCGTCGACGTCGCCTTGCTGGACCGCCTCGACCCGGCGGTGTTCGAGTGGAACGTGCCCGGCCTGCGACGTGAGCTCGTCGAGACGATGGTGCGCTCACTCCCCAAGCGCCTCCGCAAGGCGGTGTCGCCGATCCCACAGACGGTCGACCGTCTGGTGGAGACGCTCGACCCGGGTGACGGATCGCCGGTCGATGCCGTCCGGCGGGCGCTGTCGGCGATCGCCGACACCCCGGTGCTGCCGGAGGATTTCGATCCGGGCCGTATCCCCAGCCACCTCCGTCCCCGGTTCAGGATCGTGGACTCCGAAGGACACCCGATCGCAGAGTCGAGTGATCTCGACGAGCTGCGGGCTTCGTTCCGTGAGGAAGCGAGGGCGGCGGTCTCGACCAGCCGTCACCAGATCGAGGTGGAGGGGTTGACGTCGTGGACGATCGGCGATCTGCCGCGTGTCGTGACGATCGAAGGCCCCGGTCACGACATCGAGGCGTATCCCGCACTCGTCGACGACGGCGAGCTCGTCGCCGTGCGACTGATGGCCACCCGAGAGGAGCAGGCCGACGCCATGTGGGAGGGCCTGCGCAAGCTGCTCGCCTTCCATCTCAATGCCCCCGGCAAGTTGCTCCGGTCGCTGCTCACCGACGACGCCAAGCTGGCGCTGGTGACGAGCCAGTATGCCGATCAGACCGAATGGCTCAACGACTGCCTGGCGTGCGCACTCGACGCGGTGATGCTCGACGCCGGCGGTCTGGTCTGGACCGAGGCCGGGTTCGGACGCCTGCTTTCGCACATGCGCGACACCGTCGCCGACCGGCTAGAAGACGTGGGGCGCACGTCGATCGCGATCATGGTGACGCTCCGCAACGCCTACATCGCAGCCGAGCCGCTCGGCGCAGAGGCGTTCGAACCCAGCATCGCCGACGTGGGCGACCAACTGTCCCGCCTGGTCTATCCGGGGATGCTGACGGCGGTGGGGATCGGCCGTCTCGACGACCTGCACCGGTATCTCCAGGCCGTCGAGTACCGGCTGTCGCGCCTGGCCGAGACGCTGCCGAGAGACCGAGAGCGCATGGCCCGCATTCAGCCCCTCGAAGCCGAGCACGATCATCTCCTGGACACGCTGCCACGGTCGCCCGAGCTCATCGACATCGGCTGGCAACTCCAGGAGCTGCGGGTCAGCCTGTACGCCCAACACCTCGGCGTGAAGGGAACTGTGTCGGAGAAGCGCATCCGCACCGCCCTGCGAACCGTCGCCATGACCGGCTGAACCCGTTCTTGTGACGGAAACGTCGATATTCCAGCGATTCCCGTCACAAGAACGGAGTCAGATCGGGTTGCAGATCTCCACGAGGTTGCCTTCGGGGTCGCGGAAGTAGACCGACAGGATCGGGCCGGTGGCCCCGACCTTCTCGGCGGGCCCCGTGAGGATCTCGACGCCCGCCGACCTCAACTCTTCGGCGACCTCGGCGACCGGTGTGTCGGCGAGCACACAGAAGTTTCCGGTTCCCGGCAGGGTGTGGATCGCCATCGGTGGCTTGTCGGCCTCGTCCTGGAGGCTGATCTTGTGGGTGCCGAACCAGATCGCCCACTTGCCGGGCCGCTCCTCCCCCACCCGGCACCCGAGCACGTCGCGATAGAACGCAACGACCGCCGGAACGTCGTGACAGCTGAGGACGATGTGGTCGAAGCCCGTGATACGCATCCCGTGACGGTAGGCGCTGGCAGGCCGATCGAAGGCTGCAATCAATTTCGAGACGGGTCCTTCTGCTCTGTTCGCCGGGACTTTCGCGACTGCACAGTCAGACCATGCCTTCCCGGGGAGGAGGGCTGTGAGACACCTACAGAGGAGGTAGGCATGGGACGTTTCGACGGATGGGTCGCGCTCGTCAGCGGCGGCGCCCGGGGCATGGGCGCTTCGCACGTTCGTGGTCTCGTCGGCGAAGGCGCCAGAGTCGTCTTCGGCGACATCCTGGAAGAGGACGGCAAAGGGCTCGAGGCCGAGCTGGGTGACGCCGCGCACTTCGTCCACCTGGACGTGACCAAGGACGACGACTGGAAGGCGGCGGTCGAGGCGACCGAGAAGGCGTACGGCCCGATCAACCTGCTGGTCAACAACGCCGGGATCGTCGCCTATGGCCCCGTCGACGCGATGGATCCGGCCGATTTCCGTCGGGTGATCGACATCAACCTCATCGGCGTGTTCCTCGGCATGCACTATGCAGTGCCGTCGATGCGCAAGGCCGGCAACGGGGCGATCATCAACATCTCGTCCACCGCCGGGATGATGGGCTACGCCTCGATCGCCGCCTACGCGGCGTCGAAGTGGGGTGTACGTGGCATGACGAAGTCGGTGGCGATGGAACTGGGGAAGGACAACATCCGTGTGATGTCGATCCACCCGGGACCGATCGCAACACCGATGACCGCGGACTTGGGCGACGAGATGACCCTGAGCCAGCCGATCCCACGGATGGGGAAGCCCGAAGAGGTCACCAAGCTGCTGATGTTCATGGCGGCAGACGCCACCTACAGCACCGGATCGGAGTGGATCGTCGACGGTGGGGCCCTGCTCGGCCCGGTGGTCGATCTGCCACAGGAGTAGACCCGACGATGGGGCGAGCCACTGCGCAAGGCGGCTCGCCCCGTCATCTCTTCCCGACGACTTCTCCGTGGAGAAGGGCGAAGAATGGACGCTCCGACGACGCCCAGACACGCCACCCGTCGGCGAGTTCTTCGATCTCTGCCCGATCCGCGAACCCGAGGCCCACTGCCCGCTCCCCCAGCCGAGCTTCGGTCAACCTGCTCACCCACAGGTCGCGCCACGCCTCGACGTCCGACGCCGCGCTGTAGGTCCAGGTCGACGTCGAGACCTCCATGTCGACGAATCCCGCAGCCGCGAACCATCCGGCGAGCCGTCTACCGGCATCGGGCTCACCTCCGTCGTGACGCGCGACCCGGTAGTAGAGATCGAGCCAGCGGTCGAGTCTGGGCTCGTGGGGGTCGTGGACCATCGTCCCGTAGTCGGCGTCCCGTGCTGCGACGATGCCACCCGGCTTCACGACCCGCCTCGCCTCGATGAGTGCCCCCACTGGGTCGGCGAGGTGCTGCAGAACCTGGTGTGCATGGACGACATCGAAGCTGGCGTCTTCGAACGGGAGCTCGTAAGCGTCCGCGATCCGGAATTCGGCGTTGGTGACGCTCCTCTGCTCGGCTTCCGCTTTCGCCCGCTCGACTGCGGCGTCGGCTCCGTCGATACCGACGACGTCCGCCACGATTCCGGCCAGATCGAGCGTGATGCTTCCAGGTCCGCATCCGACATCGAGCAGCCGCATCTCCGGTGTCAGATACGGCACGAGATAGGCGGCGGAATCGGTCGCAGTTCTGCGAACGTGGTTGGCCACCACCGACCCGTGGTGGCCGTGCGTGTAGTGCTCTTCGCTCAAGAACCCGTGATGTCGGTGACAGTCACCTCGACGGTGTCCTCGCCGTCCCGTGAGACGGCAGAGACGCTCGCCCCCTGCTCTGTCAGCCACACGTACTGCGTGCCGCCTTCGAAGCTGGTCTCGGTGCGGTTGACCCCCTCGGCGCCTTCGTAGTAGTCGTCGAAGTGTGCGGCGATCTCCTCGATGTCGCCGCCGGGAAACACCAGCACGGCCGTCACGATCGTCTCGTCTGCCTGCTCGATCACCGAGCTGGCGATGACCTCGTACCCGTCGGGCATCGGAACGGTCAGCTCCGAAGGCAGATCCTGGTCTCCAACGTTGACGGTCTGCGAGCCGTCCTCGGACTCGATGACGATCTCGCCGGTCTCGCCGTCGTCGTCGAACTCGACGTCGACGTCACCCCCGCCTCCGGCTTCGATTGCTCTTTCGGCCACTTCTTCGGCGGCGTTGCCACATGCCGCTACCAGCAGCACGGCAACCATCAAAACGAAGATCCGTCTCATCTCCAACCCTTCCCTGTTGTCTCCGTGATCAGAGCTGCCCCAAGGCTCAATGATACGGAGCCGTCACGTGGGTGGCTCGTGATAGTGAGGGAGCGCCAAGCCCGAGCACAGGTCGCGGCTCGGGGGGTCTGCCGGCGTCCGTACTCACGTTCGACGTGACATCACCAGGGGTTCGTCGTCACCGGATGGCGATTCTGTCATGGCCGACCCGTATCGTCCGGGTATGACTGGAGTTATACTCGGACGCATGAAGATCGCAGTCTCCATTCCCGACGAGATCTTCGAGGAAGTCGAGGAGTTGGTCAAGCGACGCAGGGTGCCGCGCAGCCAACTCTATGCAAAAGCGCTTGCCGAGTATCTGGACAACCACCGAGACGAACACGTGACAGCTGCGCTCGACTCGCTGTACAAGGAGGAGCAATCTGTCCTCGATGCAGGGTTGAACTCGCTGCAGGAGGCCGCGCTCTTCTCCGAGGATTGGTGATGCAGCGCGGCGAGATCTGGTGGACAGACCTCGGTCCGCCGAAGGGGTCGTCTCCCGCCCGATCGCGGCCTGTCCTGATCGTGCAGACAGACAGCTTCAATGCCAGTCGCATCGACACGGTCATCGTGGCCGCCATCACCTCGAACCTCCGACTCGCCGACGCTCCAGGAAACGTGCTGCTGACGAAACGCGCCTCGGCTCTGCCGAAGCGGTCGGTCGTGAACGTGTCACAGATCGCGACCATCGACAAACGACGACTGACAGAGGCGGTATCGAGTCTCGCTACGGACGTCATGGATGACATCGACCGAGGCCTCCGTCTCGTCCTCGGCCTGAACGGCTGAACGCGCTCGTCCTGGACACCGTCGTCGCCGACCCGCGGAACTCGATGCGGGCCGACGACTGACGGTCAGTTCATCCCGGGTGGCCCCAACGGGATATCGACGACCACCGTGGTCTCGTTGCCGGCTTCGTCGATGCAAGTCGCGGTCAACTGGAACGACGGCGCCCACATCCGCAGCTGGCCATTGACCACCCGCTCTCGCTCGGGGCCGCCGGAGGTGATCAGGAACACCTCCTGGCCGTTGCTGACGGGCGTCGAGTTGATGAGGATCGAGGTGATCGTCGCCTCCGATCGATCGTCGGAGCAGGTGACGTCCACCCCGAACACACCGTTGGTGCCTCGAGCCTCGACCAGTTCGGCAGATGCATCCACCACCGGCGGAGTCACATCGGGCTCGAGCTCGACGTAAACGGCGGTCGTGCGGGCCGGCACCGTGAAGGTCCCGTCGGCGAAGCTCGAAACGCGCACCACCGCATCCGCCGAAGTCTGCTGCACCGGATGCAGGATCACGTCGGCATCGGCGAGCTCAGCCACATCGAACGCTATCGGCTCGTCACCGGCGTTGAACAGCACCCACATGCCATCTGCCTCGGGATCGAGATCCTGGCCGACCGTGTCGTCGATCGACATCACGATCAGGCCGGGGATCTGCGAGGGACCTGTGTTGTGGAATCCGACTCTCGCCTGGACATCTGCGGCCGTGTCGAGCGAGAACAGCTCCGACGACGTCCGGATCTCGAGAATCTCCTTCGTGTGGTCGAAGGTCGCCTCCATGTCCAAGGACGTCGGTGCGTCGAGCCCCGACAGCAGCGGGCCGATGATCGGCCAGTTGCTCTCGTTCTTCTCCGCCACCGGAAGACCGGCGCCCCACCCGCTCGCGTCGAACGTGAAGTCGAGCCGGTTGAACCAATCGCCCGAGTTGAACGAGTCACGGTCGAGTGACTTCGACCGGAGCATGTCGACGCCGGCATGGAAGAACGACACACCCTGCGCCAGGGCGGTGATGTCGATGCCCAGGTTCTGGGCGCGTACCCGGTCTGCCATCGACGTGTCGAGCGGATGGTGGTACTGGCCGATGTCGAACAGGGTCTGGTTGTCGTGGGCCGACACGTAGACGATGTTCTCCTGCGGATCGGCGGTGTAGCCGGCCGGTGAGCCGTTGTAGTCCACCTGTGCACCGGTCACCAGGTTGCCGTTCGAGTCGACGAACTCGTACGCCGCCAGATTCCCGGCGAGTCCGACTCGGATCTGGTCCCCTGCCAGCAGTAGTCGGGCGAGTGCCTGATCCTCGAGGAGGGCGACCTCGTTCGGGTCGTACCACAACCCGTTGATGAAGCCCTGGTTGGTGCGCAACGCCTCGCCGTCGTCGAACGGACCGCCGCCCCGCACGGCGTCGCGCAGCCGGTCGCTGAATGTGCCGATGCCGGTCCCGGCCAGGTTCAGCTGGGTGGCCTGTTCGAACCGGGCGTCGTTGGCGACCTCACCGAAGTTCCAGCCTTCGCCGTAGAGGTAGATCTGGCTGCCGTCGACGCCGTCCTCGGCGAGCGTGAGCTCGTCGAGCGCCGCCCGGAGGTCGAGCATGTTCTTCTTGGTGTGGTGGCCCATCAGATCGAAGCGGAATCCGTCGACCTTGTACTCCTTGGCCCACGTCACCACCGAGTCGATCATGAGTCGCCCCATCATCTGGTGCTCCGTCGCCGTATTGGCGCAGCAGGTCGACGTCTCGATTGCACCGGTGTCGTTCAGGCGGTGGTAGTAGCCGGGAACGACCTTGTCGAGCACGGACTTCTCCGCCTGTCCCCCGGCGTTGGTGTGGTTGTACACGACGTCCATCACGACCCGCAGGCCGGTGTCGTTGAGCGACTGCACCATCTCCCGGAACTCGACGATCCGTTGGGTCCCGTCCGGGTCCGTCGAATACGAGCCCTCGGGCACGGTGTAGTGGAACGGGTCGTACCCCCAGTTGAAGGCGTCCAGGTCCTTGGTCGCGGTCACCGCCGCCTGCTGCTCGATGGAGTCCGCCGCGTATCCGGCCAACAGGTCGAAGTCGGGCGACTGCCACGTGCTCTTGTCCTCGTCGATCGTTGCGATGTCGAAGGCGGGGAGCAGATGGACGTCGGTGATGCCAGCCTCGGCGAGCTGTGCGAGATGCTGCATCCCGGCCGAGTCCTCGACGGTGAAGGCTGCGAACGTGCCGACCAGCTCGTCGGGCACGTCGGGATCCATCACCGAGAAGTCGCGCACGTGCAGCTCGTAGATCGAGATGTCCTCGAAGCTGCCGACCGCCGGCGTACCGACACCGTCCCAGCCCTCAGGCTGGAGCGAGGCGTCGGCCAGGTCGACGATCTGACTGCGCTTCGAGTTCATCGACAGCGACACCGAATACGGGTCGGTGACGATGTTCGTCTCGATGCTCTGGGTCGACGGCACGTACACGTCGATCTCGAACAGATAGAACTGGCCCTTCCAGCTCGAATCGCCGATGATCGACCAGACACCGTCCGTCCGGGTCATGTCGACGATCTCGACCGCGTCGGACGTGGATGTCTCGAAGCGGTGGAGCTTCACCGACTGGGCGGTCGGAGCCCACACCGAGATCGTGGGGGTATCGCCGTCCCACGTCACGCCGAGCGGATCGTCGGTGGCATAGAGATCGTCGAGCACGCCCGGGATCTGGATGCCGGTGGCATCGACCCGCACGTCGTCGGTCGAGGCCACCACGATGTGCTGTGACGTGGCGATCTCGTCGGCCTGTGCGAGCGAGGCAACAGTCACGCTCCAGGCGGGCAGCCCGACCAGGTGGTCGAAGCCCTCACGGACGTTCGGTTCCATCGAGGCCATCGAGAAGCTGCCGTCGGGTGTCAACGGCAGGCAGTCATCGGCACCATCGATGCCGGAGTCGCTCAGCGTGATGGCCGCGGTCGCCGACCAGCAGAGGTTCGCTTCGGTCGGCCTCGACGTCCCAGACGACCGTGTCGGTGTCGACCCAGAAGGCCTGCTGTTGGCCAAGGTCGCCTCTCGAGACGACCCCGCCACCGATCAGCGGCAGGATGTACGGAGCTTCGGGGTCGGCACCCTGAAGCTGCCAGACCTCGTAGCCGTAGACGGCGAACTCGAGGAACTGGTCCGGCCCCGGGTCCTTGGTGTCACCACGATGGATGATGTACGCCAGTTGCGGCGCTCCGTCGATCACCGGGATCTCGAAGATCGGGCCGAAGATGTCGAATCCGACCGGCTTGACCGGCTGCTGCCACGCAGGGTTCGGCGAGGCCGCCCCCTCCCAGATGTGCAAGCCCCAGAAGTCGTTGAAGTCGGTCGACGTGTAGTCGCCGTAGTCCCCGTCCGGTCGGTGGTAGTGGATCGTGGCGAAGTCCTCGGCCGCACCTCGAGACCCGTAGTCAGCGGGGTCGCCTGCCACCACGAAGATCGAGGCATCGGCCGCCGGAGTCATCGATTGGTCTGCGTCGCGATCCTTGGTGTCACCGCGGTGGATGATGTAGTTGACGGGCTGACTCACGTCCTGAACCAGGATGTCCCAATAGGCGCCGAAGTCGTCGAAGCCGGTCGGCTTCTTCGGCGAGGCCCACTCGGTGCCCTCGCTCGGGTCGATGGCGTCGCCCCACAGGTGCAGGCCCCAGAAGTCGTTGAAGTCCGAAGACGTCGGGTCGCCGTAGTCGCCGTCTGGCCGCTGGTAGTGAATCGTCACGTACCCCTGGGCGGCGGCCTGGGAGGTGTAGAAGTTGCCGTCGTCCTGCTTCAGCCAGATCTCGGGGTTGACGCCGGGGTCGAACGACCGGTCGGCGTCGGTGCCGTCTTTGGTGTCTCCCCGGTGCACGATGAAGTTGACGGGCTGGGTCGAGTCTTGGAGTTCGATCCAGGCGAAGCGGCCGTACTCGTCCTCACCGAGGAAGGGCTTGGGGTTCGGCCAGTCGGTCACCTCCGATGGTGCGATGGCATCGCCCCACAGATGCAGACCCCAGAAGTCGTTGAAGTCGCCGGTGGTGTGGTCGCCGTAGTCGCCGTCGCCGCGCTGGTAATGGATGATGGCGTAGCGGGCGTCGCCGCTCGGAGGCGGCGGGGTGACCTCTTCGCCGACCACCGCAGTGGTCGTGTCCGATGCCAGCCCGCCGGCCAGGTCGCTGACGATCGCCTTGTAGGTCAGCGCGGTTCCGACCGCCAGCTCGGACACGTCGTGGAAGACCATGTACGGAGCGTTGTCGTCGGTGCCGAGCGGCTCGTAGCCGCCGCCGTCGACCGACACCAGGAACGTCACCTCGCTGTAGTCGGGGCCGTCGACGTCGGCTGTCACAGGCACTCGACCCGTCACCTCGCCGGTCGGTCCGGTGGCTGCGACACCTGGCCCCGACGCCGGTGCCGGCACGGGAACGTCGGCGGCGAACACCCTGGCAGACAAAGCCGGAACGGTGACATCGACCGAACCGTCGCTGGTCAGCGTTTCGGATCCGGGCCAGACCTCGGTGAAGGTGCCGACCGTCGACACGTCGAATGAGGCCGAGGTCTCGGTCTCGGCGTTGTTCAGCACCACCAGATACTCGGTGCCGTCGATCCGCGAGAACGCGTAGACCGACCCAGCGGCATACCGCTCGATCTGGGCTCCGGTCTGGAGAGCACCGTGAGCGTCGCGGAGCGCAGAGAGGTCGGACAGCGTCTGATAGAGCGGGTGCGTGGTGTCGAAGTTGTCGTCGGCGGTGGTCGCCGCCGTGCCGATCAGGTCGTCGTCGTTGTAGGAGCCAACCTGTGATGGGAACATGTCCTGGCGGGCGTCCTGGTCGCCACCGTCGCCGACGAAGCCCTGCTCGTCGCCGTAGTAGATGACCGGCATCCCCCGGCTGGTGAACATCAGCGCGTATCCGAGTTCGGCGCGGGCGAGTCGCTCGTCGTCGGATGCTCCTGAGTTCGCCTGGTCGATGAAGTAGCCGAAGCGCCCGACATCGTGGTTGCCGATGAAGTTTGGCAGCCCGTGGGCCGAGCTGTCCTCGTCGGTGAACCAGTCGTCGCCTGCGAAGAAGCCCTGGAGTCCTGTGGCAGCGTTCGAGTTGGCGGCGAACCCGAGGGCGGCGCCGTGGAAGCCGAAGTCGAGCACGCCCGGCAGATCGAGCTCGGTGGTGAACCGCGAGAGGAAGCCGGGATCGCCGTCGAACACCTCACCGAAGTAGAAGAAGTCGGCCTTGCCTTCGGCGGCGGCGTGCGCGTCGATCTCGGTGACGAACGCCTCCCAGAACTCGTCGTTCACGTGCTTGACCGTGTCGATCCGGAACCCGTCGACGTCGAAGTCGGTGATCATGCCCTTGTAGATGTCGATCAGCCCGTTCTGGACGTCTGGGTGCTCGGTGAACAGGTCGTCGAGTCCGAAGAAGTCGCCGTAGAGGCTGTTCTCGCCGGTGAAGCTCGAGTTGCCGCGGTTGTGGTAGTAGATCGGGTTGTCCAGCCAGTCGGGGAACTTGTCTCCGTTCACGACCGGCGTGTAGGGGAAGCTGACCGCCGGATCGAGGGGCGGGAACGTACCGGTCCCTGCGAAGTCGCGATCGTCGAAGTCGGTCGCCCGAGGCGTCCGGATAGGGCTGATCGGCTTTCGAGATGTAGGCGTCGGTGCCCTCGGCGTAGCTGATGATGTCGCCGGTGTGGTTGGCGACGATGTCGAAGAACACCTTGATTCCGCGAGCGTGCGCGGCGTCGATGAGCGCCTGCATCTCGGCGTTGGTGCCGAAGTGCGGGTCGATCTGGCTGTAGTCCGTCTGCCAGTAGCCGTGGTATCCGGCCGACACGAACGGCGTGCCCTCGCCTTGGACCCAGTCGTTGCGGAACATCGGCGTCATCCAGATCGCGGTGACCCCGAGACCGTCGAGGTAGTCGAGCCGTGAGGTCAGGCCGGCGAGGTCGCCACCGTGATAGAAGGCCTTGTCGACCGGATCGAAGCCGTTGGCCAGCCGGTCGCCGGCCACGCCACCGTCGTCATTGGACGGATCGCCGTTGGCGAACCGGTCCGGCATCACGAAGTAGATGGTCTCGTCGACGGCGGGACGGGCCGGATCGCCGACGAGCGCCTCGTCGCCGGGCTCGATGTCGTAGCTGAAGTCACCTCCGCCTTCGACGGTGATCGTGAAGGCGTCGGTCGGCGAGTCGAATGAGAAAGCAACGCTGTCGCCGGCTGCGACGCTGAAAGCAACGTTGTCGGCTGGGTAGCTCTCATCCCACGCCTCACCGATGGCGGCCTTGGCCTCGTAGTCGCCTGCCGGAATCTCGTCGGTGGTGAAGGTGTAGACCTCGTCGCCATCGGGGTCCTGGAGCCAGCTCAGCAGACACCACGGCTGCCAGTCGTCGGGGCATCCGATCTCGGACTGGAAGCTGCCGGCGGCGGTGACGATCCGGTCGTTGACCGAGTCTGCGACCCAGGTGGTGCCGGCAGCGAAGTAGAAGGTGACGTCGGTGTCGGCTGCAACGGACAGGAGGACGTTGTCGGCGGGATGACTGACGTCCCACGTGTCGTTCAGTGCGACCTTGTACTCCCAGTCGCCGGCGGGGATCGTGAAGGTCGCCCGATAGACGTCTCCGATCACGTTCGTGAGCTCGGTGGCGACGCACTCCGGCTGCCAGTCACCGGGGCATCCCAGCTCATCCTGGAGACTGCCGACGAGGGCCACTGTCGGCCCCGTGGGTGGTCCAGCCGGCGACGAGTCGATGGTGAGGGTGTTGGTCGGAGAGTCGAAGCTGAAGGTCACGGTGTCGCCGTCGGCCACGGTGAAGGCGATGTTGGCGCCATTGGCGACGCCGCCTTCGCCATAGTTCTCGTCCCAGGACTCCGAGATGGCGGCCTTGCCCTCGTACGAGCCGGCGGGAATGGCGTCGGTCGTGAACGAGTACACGTCGTCGCCATCGGGATCCTGCAGCCAGGAGGCGAGACAGCCGGGGTCCCAGTCTCCGGCACAGCCGAGCTCGGACTGGAAGCTACCGGGAGCCGTGACGATCCGATCGTTCGTGCTGTCGGCGACCCAGTGGGTGACATGCGAGTAGTAGATCGAGACATCGGTGACAGCGCCGACGGAGAGCGCAACGTTGCCAGACGGGTAGCTGACGTCCCAGGTGTCGTTCAGTGCGACCTTGTACTCCCAGTCGCCGGCGGGAACGGAGAACGTCGACTTCCACACGTCGCCGATGAGGTTGCTCAGCTCGGTGTCGGGACAGGCGGGATCCCAGTCACCGGCGCACCCGAGCTCGGATTGGAGCGATCCTGCAACGGCGACCGAACTCGGCGCCGGAAGGTGGTCGGCCACGACGGCGGTCGGGAACGTGCCAACCAGCATCGCAATGGCCAGTACGAGATGGATGACCGGCCTCGCCGGCGACCGTCGAACTCGATGTCCCTGCATGACTCCCTCTCCGTGAGAACTCCGCCTCGGACACTATCGAAGATCGGATCCGGGTGACCTCCGAAACGGTCGGCCACTGTGGTTTCGCCGACGCCTGCGCCGCAACACGCGGGTTGACACCGGGGTGTTCATGAGATAGGTTAACGCCGTTAATTAAACTATCAGCGTTAGGAGCAGAGCGATGGAGGACACACCACACCCCGACACTCACACCCCGGAGCGACCCTGGAACGTCCGCCTCGAGTCGCTCCGCTCGACACACGGAGCCCTCTTCGGCTTCGTTGGCATCACGGCGTTGTTGACTGCGTTCTTCCTCGTCGGCGTCTTCATCGATCAGCGGGTCATCACCGGAGCGCCGGCGTGGGTGAAGCCGACCAAGTTCGGCATCTCCATTTCCGTGTACAGCGTCACCCTGTTGTGGATCCTCTCGCTCATTCGCCGGGACACGCAGGGCAGGCAACGGTTCGTGCGGTGGACCGGCTGGATCGTGGTCACGACGTTGGCAGTCGAACTGGTGCTCATTGCCGTCCAGGTGGTGCGCGGGACCAGCAGTCACTTCAACCTGTCGACGGGCTTCGACGCCGCCGTGTTCTCGATCATGGGCGCATCGATCGTGATCCTGTTCCTGTCCAACCTGGTCGTCGCAGTCGTCGTCCTGCGTGAACGACTCGAAGACCGAGTGATGGCCTCGGCGATCCGCCTCGGTCTGGTCATCGCCTCGATCGGAATGGCGTTCGGCTTCCTGATGACCAATCCCACGGCACAGCAGCTCGCAGCAATGGACAGCGGAGAGACCGTCGACTTCGTCGGGGCGCACAGCGTCGGAGTCGTCGACGGCGGTCCTGGACTGCCCTTCGTGGGATGGTCCACCGAGGGCGGCGACCTGAGGATCGGGCATTTCATCGGGATGCACGCACTGCAGGTGCTCCCCTTCCTCGCCCTCGGCCTTCGTCGTCGTGGCGGATCCGAGACCCGCCTGCGGGGCACCGTGCGGATCGCCGCGGCCGGCTACCTGGGCCTGACACTGCTCGTCACCTGGCAGGCGCTTCGCGCTCAGCCGCTCCTGCGACCCGACGGCGTGACGTTGACCGCACTCGCAGTCCTGGCCGCAATGACGGCAGGTGGTCTCGCCTGGCTGCACCTGGGCACTCCGAGCGCCGACGGCGCGCTCGGCACCGTCACTCCCGTCGAATCGAAGAATCCCGTGGCAGCGACGCAACAATGACGACCGTGAAGGACGAAACCGAGGTCGAAGGACCAGCGACCACCCTGGACGAGCGGGTGCGCTCCGAGGCAGCGGCCCGTCGCGATCGGGAGCGATCCGAGACCCGCCGAACGATCCTCGATGCAGCCACTCGGCTGTTCGCCGAGGTCGGCGCCGAACAAGCCTCGATGAGACAGATCGCCGCAGCTGCGGGGTACACGGCCACGACGATCTACAACTACTTCGACGACAAGGACGACTTGCTGTTCCACGTGGTCCTCGAGGGCTTCAGCACGTTCGGAGACCGACTGCGCGAGGCCGCCGAAGGCGAGGACGACCCCGCCGAGCGGTACGTTGCGCTCGGGGTCGCCTACGTCGGGTTCGCGGTGGATTTCCCCTACCACTACCGACTGATGTTCATCGACCAACCCGAGTTGCTCGACCGCGAGCCTCCGGATGGGTCGACGAAACCGATCGAGAGTTTCCAGACGTTGGAATGGACCATCAGCGAGGGCGTGCGAGCAGGCGTGCTCCCGGCGCAGGTCGATCAGGCGATGCTGGCGCTCGAGACGTGGGCTCAGGTCCACGGTGTGGCGGCCATGATGATCACGTCGAGCTATCTCGACGAGGGCCAGGCACTGGACCTCCAGCGACACGCCGGACGGGCGATGCTCCGCGGGTTGCAACAGGAGGCGTCGGAGGAAGGCAAAGCGAACCCGTCGGATCGGTGAGGCAGCCGAGTCGCGCCGGTTTTCTCAGCCACCGGGCAACAAAACCCCCACTTTCGCAATCGTTTGTTGCCCAAGCCTCGTACCGTCTGAGTGTCCCGTCCAGGAGGTCCTTTCCATGTTCCCCTCGGCGTTCGAATACTCGGCGCCCACGTCACTCGAGGAGGCACTCGGCCTCTTGAAAGACGTTGGTGACGACGGGCGAGTCCTGGCCGGCGGCCAGAGTCTCATCCCGATGATGAAACTCCGGCTGGCGATGCCCGGTCACCTCGTCGACATCAACGGCGTCTCGGAGCTCGACTACATCCGCGACGTCAACGGCCACGTGGCAGTCGGCGCACTCACCCGGCACGCCCAGGTGGCCTCGTCCGATCTGCTGTCAGCCACCAACCACACCGTCGGGGCCTGCGCCCCATGGGTGGCCGACCCCCTGGTCCGCAACCGCGGAACGATGGCCGGGTCGATCGCCCACTGCGATCCCGAAGGCGACTGGAACTCGGTCATGCTGGCGATCGGCGCCTCGGTGGTCGCCCGGTCGGCGGATGGCGGCGAGCGTGTGATGCACATCACCGACTTCCTCGTCGACTTCTTCACCAACTCGCTCCAGCCGGGCGAGATGGTCACCGAGATCCGCATCCCGAAATACACCGGCCGCGGGGGCGGCGCCTATCTCAAGCTCGAGCGCAAGATCGGCGACTACGCCACGGTCGGCGTCGCTACACACCTCCAGCTCGACGACTCGGGAACGATCACCGACGCGGGACTCGGACTGACGGCCGTCTACCAGCACAACCTCAAGGTGACCGAAGCCGAGCAGATGATGATCGGCCAGACACCCAGCGACGAGTTGTTCGCCGAGGCGGGCGCCATCGCGGCCCGCACCTGCGAGCCGGAAGACAACGTGCGCGGCCCTGCCGACTACAAGCGCGCGGTCGTCGCCGAGTACACCAAGCGGGCATTCGCAACTGCGCTGGCCCAGGCCAACGGAGGACAGTGAACATGGAGATCAAGGTCACGATCAACGGAACCGCCCACTCTGCGGAGGTCGAGAACCGAAAGCTTCTCGTCGACTTCCTCCGAAGCGACCTGGGTATGACCGGCACCCACATCGGCTGCGACACGACGTCGTGCGGCGCCTGCACCGTCCTGCTGGACGGCAAGCCCGTCAAGTCGTGCACGATGTTCGCGGTGCAGGCCAACGGCCACGAGGTGATGACGGTCGAAGGGCTCAAGCAGAACGGCAACCTCCACCCGATCCAGGCGGCGTTCAAGGAGGAGCACGGCCTTCAATGCGGCTTCTGCACCCCCGGGATGATGCTGGTCGGCGCCGCCCTCATCGAGGACAACCCCGACCCGACCGACGACGAGGTCAGATGGGCGATCTCGGGCAACCTCTGCCGGTGCACCGGGTACATGAACATCGTGAAGTCGATCCAGACCGCTGCGGCGATGGGAGAGAACTGACATGGCACTGACGGAACACACCGACACAGACCACCTGCCCACCACCCCCGAGGTCGGCGGGATCGGACACTCGGTCAAGCGCAAGGAAGACGACCGCTTCATCCAGGGCGCAGGCGAGTACCTCGACGACGTCGTCCTGCCAGGGATGCTCCACATGGCGATCCTTCGCTCGCCGGTCGCCCACGCAACGATCACCAACATCGACACCTCCGAGGCCGAGGCGATGGAGGGGGTCGTTGCAGTCGTCACCGGGGCGCTGCTCGCCGAGCACAACCTCGCCTGGATGCCCACCCTGTCAGGGGACACACAGGCCGTCCTCGCCACCGACAAGGTGCGCTTCCAGGGACAGGAGGTGGCGGCGGTCATCGCCACCGACCCGTACATCGCCCGCGACGCGCTGTCGCTGATCTGGGTCGATTACGACGAACTCGAGCCGATCACGACTCCACAGCAGTCGCTCGCAACCGACACCATCATCCGGACGGACAAGGAAGACAAGAACGACAACATCGCCTACGAGTGGGAGGCGGGCGACAAGGGTCTCACCGATGCCGCCTTCGCCAGGGCGGCCAGGGTCGTGAGCCTGGACACCCACTACCCGCGCTCGCATCCGTCCCCGCTGGAGACCTGCGGCGTGGTGGCCGACGTGCACCCGAGTCACCGGTCAGGTCGACATCCACATGACGAGTCAGGCACCGCACGCCATCCGCACGGTGTTCGCCCTCGTCACCGGTCTCCCGGAGGAGAAGATCCGGATCAAGACCCACGACATCGGTGGCGGCTTCGGCAACAAGGTGCCGGCATATCCCGGCTATGTGGTCGCCACCGCGGCGTCGCTGCTGATCGGCAAGCCGGTGAAGTGGATCGAGACCCGTACAGAGAACCTCATCTCGACCGGCTTCGCCCGTGACTACTACATGCATGGCGAGCTGGCGCTCGATGAGAACAACCGGATCATCGGGATGCGGGCCGACATGCTGTCCGACCAGGGGGCGTTCTATGCAGACGCCCAACCGACCAAGTTCCGGGCGGGCCTGTTCCACATCTGCACCGGCAGCTACGACTTCGGCGCCGCTCACGTCACCACCAAGGGCGCGTACACCAACAAGGCGCCGGGCGGCGTTGCGTACCGCTGTTCGTTCCGGGTGACCGAGGCGTCGTACCTGATCGAGCGCCTGGCCGACGTCGCCGCGGCCGAGATCGGGATGGACCCGACGGAGTTCCGGGAGCTGAACTTCATCAAGAAGGACCAGTTCCCGTACCTGTCACCTACCGGCTTCGTCTACGACTCCGGCGACTACCACGCTGCGATGGACGTGGCGAAAGAGCTCATCGACTACGACGGCTGGAGGGCCAGGCAGGCCGAGCACAACGCCGATCCGTCCAAGCACACGAAGATCGGGATCGGCGTCGCCTCGTTCACCGAGGTGGTCGGCGCCGGCAACTCGAAGGACTTCGACATCCTCGGTCTGAAGATGTTCGACTCTGCGGAGCTCCGGATCCATCCGACCGGCAAGGCGATCCTGAAACTCGGCGTCCAGACCCAGGGGCAGGGTCACGAGACGACGTTCGCCCAGATCGTCGCACAGGAGCTCGGTATCCCCTACACCGACATCAAGGTGCAGTACGGCGACACCGACAACACCCCGTACGGTCTCGGCACCTACGCGTCCCGGTCGACGCCGGTGGGAGGCGCCGCCACGGCAGTGATCTCGCGCAAGCTGCGTGAGAAAGCCCGCAAGCTGGCGGCACATCTGCTCGAGGCGTCCGAAGACGATCTCGAGTGGGAGCCCGGCAAGTTCACCGTGAAGGGCACCGACGTCTCTGCGACGATCCAGGACATCGCGTTCGCCGCCTACACCAACCATCCCGAAGGGATGGAGGCGGGCCTCGAAGGCGTCCACTACTACGACCCGCCGAACATGACCTACCCGTTCGGCACGTACATCGTGGTGGTCGAAGTGGACACCGGCGACGGCAGTTGGAAGGTGCTGGACATGGCGGCAGTCGACGACTGCGGGGTCCGGATCAACCCGATGATCGTCGAGGGTCAGATCCACGGTGGACTCACCGAGGGGTTCGCCATGTCGAACATGCAGTGGATCACCTTCGACGAGAACGGCAACTGCATCGGGTCGAACTTCATGGACTACCTGATCCCCACCGCCTACGAGACGCCGAAATACAAGATGGGCGAGACGGTCACCCCGTCCCCGCACCATCCGATCGGCGCCAAGGGCGTCGGCGAGTCGGCCACGGTCGGTTCGCCTGCGGCGTTCATCAACGCCGTCGTCGACGCCGTGTAGTACTACGGCGTGACGAACATCGACATGCCGGCACTGCCGCACCGTGTCTGGGGCGCCATCAACGGCATCGAGGTGAAGCCGTGAGAACGCACAGCGGCTGAGCGTGTTTGATCGAATCGCGGAGCTGCGGAGTCAGGGGCGGGCGTTCGCCGTCGCCACGGTGACGTGGCGACGGGCGCCCTCGTCCGCCAAGGTCGGCTCTCGGGCGATCATCCACCCGGACGGGGACGTCGAAGGCTGGATGGGCGGTGCATGCTCACAGCCGACGCTCGTCAAGGCCGCGCTCGAGTCGCTCGAAACCGGACGGGCACGACTGGTCGTGCTCGGCGAGCACGATCACCGGCCGGACGTCGTGAACGTGCCGATGGCCTGTTCGAGCGAGGGTGCGATGGAGGTCTACATGGAACCGGTGCTGCCGCACCGAAGGTGCACATCGTCGGATCGTCACCCGATGACCGCGACGCTGGTCGATCTCGTCCGGGCGCATGGGATGGCGGGCGGCGTCGACCGAGGAGACGCGACAGGCCGGGGTCGACGCCTCGACCCACGTGATCGTCGCGACCCAGGGCCACTTCGACGAGCAGGCCCTGGAGGCTGCGCTCGTCGACCGATGCCCGGTCGATCGGGCTCGTCGCATCGGAGAAGCGGGCGAGCTCGGTGATGTCGTGGCTGCGCGAGAGTGGACTCTGCCGACGAGCACCTGGCGACGGGTCGGGCACCCGTCGGCATCGATCTGGGACCGACCGACCACACCGGCATCGCCGTGTCGATCCTCGCCGAGTTCGTTGACGATCGAGGCATCGGCCCATCCGATCTCGGCCGACGATCGCAGCCCCCGAGCAGGCCGTCGATCCGGTGTGCGAGATGATGGTGGACGTCGCCGGCGCCCGTTGGACCTTCGACCACGAAGGGACCACCTACTACTTCTGCGCACCCGGGTGTCAGAAGGCGTTCTCGAACGACCCGGCCGCATTCCTGTGAACAGCTACCGTCGCCACTGAGCGAGAGAGGAACCAGCACCAATGAAGATCTCCCACGAATTCGTCGTTGCACGCCCCGTCGATCAGGTCTGGGACTACTTCCAGGACATCCCGTCTGTCGCCGACTGTCTCCCAGGTGCTGAGCTCACAGAGGACAAGGGCGACGGCCAGTACTCCGGCAAGGTGTCGGTGAAGCTCGGCCCGCTGGCGGCGACGTTCGAGGGCGAGGCGACCGTCACACCCGACGCCGCAGCCAAGTCTGGGAAGATCGACGGCAAGGGCGCGGATCGCCGTGGCGGAAGTCGCGGCCAGGTCAAGGTGGACTATCAGCTCACGCCCGAAGGCTCCGACACCAAGGTCAACATCGACGCCGACGTCACGTTGTCCGGCGCCGCCGCACAGTTCGGCCGCACGGGTCTGATCAACGAGATCTCCGGCCGGCTCATCGAGGAGTTCGTGGCATGCGTGGAAGGCAAGCTCTCAGCCGCAACGGTGGAAGAGGCCGCCGAGATCAAGGCCGGTGAGGTCAGCGGCTTCGCCGTCTTCATCCAGGGCCTGATCGCCTGGATCAAGAAGCTCTTCAAGCGCGGCTAGCGCATGCCAACAACGGCCGTGGACGTCCACGGTTCGAAGTTCCTCATCAACGGTCGCGAGACGTACACCGAGATCGAAGGCTCCCGACCCGAAGCGCACGGTCTTCTCATGAACGCCCGCTTCATTCAGGGAATCTTCGACGACAAAGCCGCACCGGAGCGCTTTGCGATCTTCGGACATGACACGTGGGACCCTGAGACGAATACCGATCGGCTCATCGCGGCGCTTCCCGAGTGGCATCGATACGGACTGCGCTCATTCACCGTCGGGTTGCAGGGCGGCGGGCCGGTGCTCACCGTTGACGACTGGGCGAGCATCGACAACAACCCGTATGGGCCGACCGGCTCAGAGTTCGACGATGCGTACGCAGCGAGGCTCGACCGACTGGTGCGCGCAGCCGACGAACTCGGCATGGCGGTGATCGTCAGTCTCCTGTACGCATCACAGGGACACCGCCTCGAAAGCGGGCGCGCCGTTCGCAACGCCGTGATCACCGGATCGAACCTGCTTCGGGACGCCGGGTACACGAACGTGATCATCGAAGTCGCCAACGAGCACAACCTCGACGGATTCGCCAACCATCCGCTCATTCACGGTGACGAAGGTGTCGCCTCGCTCATCGACCTGGCTCGAAAGGAGTCCGGCGGGATGCTGGTCGGGTCGAGCGGAGTGGGCGGATACGTGAGCCGTGAGGTGGCAGAGGTCAGCGACGTGATACTGATTCACGCCAACGGCCTCACACGCCAGGGCTACTACAACATGATTCGCCGGGTTCAGAACTGGCGGCTGGATCGACCGATCGTCTGTAATGAGGACTCGCCCTGCCACAGTCGCCTCACCGTCGCCTTCCACACCGGCACATCCTGGGGCTACTACAACAACCACACGAAACAGGACGTGCCGCCGGATTGGTCGGTGACTGCAGGCGAGGACACGTTCTTCGCGCACCGCATGGCGGAAGGAATCGGCATCCCCTTCGACCCGCTTCCCCCCGAGGAGCACTACTACTTCCAGGGCTTCGAGCCACACATGGTTCAAGACGGGAAACGCTGGATTCGTCTCGCAGCCCTCCACCCCGAGGCCGTCGACTTCGTCGAGTACTACCGCAACGGCGAGCTTCTGGACATCGCCTACGACGAGCCGTTCTATCCGGGGTACGAAACCACCTGGATTCAGCGACCCGTTCACATCGAGCCCACTGACAGGACCTTCGCCGCCCGCATCTTCCAAACCGACGGCCAGGTGATCGAGCGACACGTGGCTCTCGACTCCGACCATGAGGCGACGAACTGACGTCTCGCAGACGACTCGATCAGAGAAGATGCTGAGGATGGTCATGGCAACGCTCCCATGAACATTGCCATGCATCTCCGAAAGCAGCCGTCGGGGAATCGGTTTCTGTCATAGGCGGGAGAGATACTTCGCCATGTTCTCGAATGAGACAACGGCCACGGCTCCGCAGTCAGCGCTCGATCTGGTTGCGTCGGCGCTCGAGATCGCCGTCGATCTCGATTACGCCTCGTCGGACGAAGGCCTCGCCGCGACGGTGACCAAGGTGAGCGGGATCGTCGACCGTCTTCAGCTCAAGCTCACCGAACTGGTCGCAGAGGCCGACCGCCAGGGCGTCCACAGAGTCGATGGATACACATCCATGACGTCGTTCCTGGCGCACAAGGCCCGGATGCGAGCCGGTCGAGCCAAGCGGACCGTTGCCGACGGGCGGGCACTTCAGCACATGCCGGAGACCGCCGACCGCCTCCGATCGGGGCGCTTGTCTCTCGACGAAGCTCGCCCGCTGATCGCCGCCCGTGAGGCCCACCCCGATGAGTTCGCCGACCACGAGGCCGGGTTGTGTGACGCGGTGGAGACGACTCATTGGGTGAAGGACGCCCGCAAGGTCGTCGACTACTGGCGCCAAGCCGTGTGCGGACCCGGCGACGACCGCCGGCGATACGAGGACCGGGCATGTTCCACGGGTCGTTCACGCTCGACGGGATGTTCGACTTCTCGGGTCGGATGCCGGGTGAGATGGGCAAGGAGTTCCTCGACCGGATCGAATCGGCGAGTCCCCCGCCCTCACCCGATGACAACCGGAGCCCGAGCCAGCGCCGCCTGGACTCGTTGTTCGACGTCGTTGTATCGGACGGCGAGCGACCCTCCAAGCCGACCGTCATGGTGCATGTCGCAGCCGATCGACTGGCTGATGGTGCTGTCGGAGTCGGCGAGATCGATGATCACGTGCTCGGGTACCCGAGCATCCACCGCCTGACATGCGACGCCGCAATCTCTCGGCTCGTCATGTCGCCTGAATCGCAACCACTCGACATCGGCCGCTCCACCAGAACGGTCCCTGAACCGATGCGACGAGCAGTGATCGCCAGGGACCGTCACTGCCGCTTTCCCGGCTGCCGCCGCCCCGCCCGCTGGTGCGACGCCCACCACATCGTCCACTGGACCGACGACGGTCCGACCGTGGTCGACAATCTCATCCTGTTGTGCCGCCACCACCACACGCTGATCCACAGCGATTTCGGCCTCACTGGTACCGGGAGCGACCCGAGGTTCACCCGCCCCAACGGCACTCACCTCCCCAACTCCCCACCACTCCGGATCTGACCAGGCCTCCTATCGTTCCGAACATGCCAGACCCACTGACCGGCTACCTGCGCGTCAAAGCAGTGTGTGTGTTCCTTCATCGTGGGCGGGTGCTCACTCTGGAGGCCTTCGACGCCACCAATCAGCAGAGCTTCCGCGTGCCCGTGGGAGGCCGCCGTTCACCGCACACCGGATCGACCCGTTCGACGCGTCCGAAGTCCCGCTCTATCCCGACGGACTCATCGAACTGCTCTCGCCCTCCTCCTGACTGGCGAAGACGCCTCAGTCGAGCCGTACCGCAGTGCCGGTCGCCACGATGAGGATCAGATCCTCGCCGACCGGTGTGTGCTCGATGGACACCGAGACGACCCCGTTCGCTCCCCCGGTCTCGGCCTGGGCCCGCATCCCGGCGAAGGCGGTGCGAAGGCCGGTCGAGAGGTCCTGCTGGTAGCGCTCCGATCGCCCGTCGAACACCCTGAGGCTTCCCTTGGGAAGTGACGCAATGCGCTCCCCTGACACCACCGCCGAGCCGCTCACCACGCCGAGCGTGCGGACGATCGAGCGCCCGGCCATCGATGGCGTGGTCGCAAGCGGGATGACATCGGATTGCTCGGAACGCAGCGGGCGACCCGTCACCCCTGATTTCGCCACCATCTTCTCGGCCGAAACACCGTCGGGAGCAACCGTGATGTGCTCGACCCCGTCGTCGAGGACGAGCGCTCCACCTTCGATCCGGAGTTCGACCGCCGATGGATCGGGGAAGGTCTTGAACATCGCAAACGAAGTCCGATCGAACAGTCGGATCGCGGTCTCGCCGAAACTCAACGTCGCGGCGCGCCCGTTGAAGAGCACAGGGAACTCGATCGCCTTGGGAGCCATACCCCGATGATGGCAGCTCTCGTCGGGTCAGGCGAGGTGCGGCGGGAAGCCGCCGGTTGCGATCGGTCCCCAGCGCTCGATCGTGATGCGGATGATGCACTTGCCCTGCTCGAGCATCGCCTGGCGGTACTCGTCCCAATCGGGATGATCACCGGCGATGTTGCGGTAGTAGGTGACGAGGGGCTCGACCGCAGCCGGGACGTCGATCACCTCGGCGTAGCCGTCGATCTGCACCCAGGGTCCGCCGAAGTCGTCGGACAGCACGCATACGGTGGCGGCCGACTCGCGGCGGAGGTTCTTGGCCTTGGCCCGGCTCGGATACGAGGCGATCACCAATCGGTCTCCGTCGTCGACCCCGAGCGTGACGGGCGATGCCTGCGGCCAGCCATCCTCTCGTCTGGTGATGAGCACGGCGTCGTGCCGATCACGCACGAACTTGAGGAGCTCGTCGAAGGTGACCGTGGTGTTGGTGGCGATTGTTCTGGCCATGCCCTGAACCTACCGCTCGGTCGGCGTGCTGGCGACTGCCACATGACCCTGATCAGGCGACGACGATGGTGTCCAACAGGACGTCGGGGTTGTTTCGCTGGGCGGCGTCGAGCCGGTGGATGTTGTGGAACAGCGCCAGCAATGCGCCATCCGAACGCGTCAACACTTCGCAGTCGCGCAGCTTCGAGAGCACGGCTGCGCCGGCCGCGTCCGTCCTTCGCGCCACCGAGTATGGGGTGGGCTGGAGGTCGACCTTGGCTCCGTACTCGGTTTCCAGCCGCTTGACGGCCACCTCGTACTGCAGCGGCCCGACGGCAGCCAGCACCGGCTGCTGGTCGCCCCGATCCGGGTGGCGCAACACCTGGATCACACCCTCCTCGTCGAGCTGTTCCATGCCTTTGCGGAACTGCTTGTAGCGGCCGGTGTCGAGGTTGTAGGCCTGGCGGAAGTGCTCGGGGGCGAAGGTCGGAATCGGCGGATACCGGACCGCCCCCGACTCGCTCAGCGTGTCCCCGATCACGAGGTCGCCTGCATTCACGAGACCGACGATGTCACCCGGCTCGGCCGTCTCGACCGTGTCACGCTCACGACCGAACAACTGATGCGCGTACTTCGTCCCGAACGGCTTCTGGGTGCGGTGGTTCAGGAGATCCATCCCCCGGTCGAAGGTGCCCGAACACACCCGGAGGTAGGCCACGCGGTCGCGGTGTCGGGGGTCGAGGTTGGCCTGTATCTTGAACACGAACCCGGTGAACTGACCCTCGAGAGGATGAGGTTTCCCTTCGATGTCGGGTCGCGGCGACGGGGCTGGGGCGTACTCCACCACCGAATCGAGCAACAGACGCACACCGAAGTTCCACAGTGCCGACCCGAAGAAGACCGGCGTGGTCTCCCCCGCAATGAAGCGCTTCTGGTCGTGGTCTGCACCGATCTCGTCGAGTAGCTCGATGTCGTGTGCCGAAGCGACCCCGACGTCACCGAACTCGTCGAGTCGGTCCGAGTCGAATTGCTCCTCGGTCGCCGCTTTCGCCCCGTGGGCGGTTCGCTCGAAACGCCAGAAGGATCGATCGCGTCGATCGGCCACGCCCTGGAACTCGGTCCCGGTGCCGATCGGCCACGTAACGGGAGTCGGCTCGAGCCCGAGCTGGGTCTCGATGTCGTCGAGGATCTCCAGCGGAGGCAGGGAAGGGCGATCGCACTTGTTGACGAACGTGATGAGGGGAATCCCACGATTCTTCGCCACCTCGAAGAGCTTCAGCGTCTGCGCCTCGATGCCTTTCGCAGCGTCGAGCACGATCACCGCTGCGTCGACGGCGGACAGAACCCGGTAGGTGTCCTCGGAGAAGTCACGGTGCCCCGGGGTGTCCAACAGGTTGAAGATGTGTCCCCGGTGCTCGAACTGCAGGACGGTCGAGGTGATGGAGATACCTCGCTCGCGTTCCATCTCCATCCAGTCCGACGTAGCGTCCCGCTGCCTGCCCGCACGCGCTTTGACCGCCCCGGCCTCTTCGATCGCCCCCGCATACAGCAGGAGCTTCTCGGTGAGGGTGGTCTTGCCCGCGTCGGGATGCGAGATGATCGCGAATGTTCGCCTGGGTGAGGTCACCTGAACCCCGGTGTAGAGAGGACATGCCGGGCGGAACGCCGGCACACGCGCGAGGATACTCGCCACCCGAGGGATCCCGAGCCGAGCACGTCACGTGAGTTTGGCTGCACCCCCTTGACTGCTTAGATGGCCGCATGGAAACCGATCTGTTGAGAACGTTCGTTCTCGTCTCCGAGGAGCTGAACTTCACCCGTGCTGCAGAGCGGCTCCACCTGTCGCAGCCTTCGCTGAGCCGCCGCATCCGCGACCTCGAGGGGATCCTCGGAGGCCGCCTGTTCGACCGGGGGCCACGAAAGGTCGAGATCACGCCATTCGGCGCCCAGCAGCTCCCCCGCGCCATCGCCGTGCTCTCACAGGTCGAGGAGTTCATCGACCAAGCCCGCGACGGCGGTCCTTCACGCAACCTGGGCATCATGGCGAACGGGATCGACCAGCGCGCCGGCGACGCCGCCCGATCGATGCGCTGATCGGGCGGCTCCCGTCCGAGTGACTATCGCCGAACGCGGCGCGCCGGCCCGATCTCGAAGTTCGAGGATTGGCATCGGCCCGATCTGGGAATACACCCCCAGATACGTCGTCTTTTCATCTTCGAACAAGGAGACCACCACATGCCGCAATTCGTCACAAGCGCCAAGACATCGTTGACCCAGCAAGAAGCGTTCGACTACATGACGGACCTGAGGAATCTCCCCAATTGGGACCCAGGCGTTTCCTCGGCCGAGAAGATCGGGGCCGGAGAGGTCGAGAAGGGCAGCGCCTTCGACGTCGTGGCAAGCGGTGCGAAGCTCACGTACGTCGTCATCGAGTTCGATCGGCCGTCTCGGGCGATCGTCGAAGCGAACGGACCTCGACTGCGAAGCTACGACGTGATCACCATCGAGCCGGCCGAAGACGGATCGATCGTCACGTGGGACGCAACGCTCGAATTGAAGGGCGTCTTCAAGGTGTTCTCCCCGGTGCTGGCGCTGATGTTCGATCGGATCGGCGCCAAAGCCGAGGCGGGTCTCCAGTCCACCCTGCCCAACGGCGTGACGGTCTCTTGACAGTGTCGACCCGCACGCTGGATGCACTACTCGAGGCACCCGTCGTGCCGAGCTTCACGCTGATCGGGTACGCGGCGCGTTCGCGACTGTTCGACTGGAAGCCCCTCGACAGCTTCGACCTCACCGACCACACGATCGTGCTCACAGGCGGGAGCTCCGGCCTCGGATACGCCGCGGCCGAGGAGTTCGCCGAGCTCGGCGCCACCCTCGTGATCGTGGCTCGCAACCCCGAAAAGACCGCGGAAGCGGTCGAGCAGTTGAAGTCCGATCACGGGAACGACCGGATCTCCTTCGAGCTCGCAGACCTCTCCGATCTCGACGAGGTGCGCGCAGCGTCGGGACGCATCAAGGATGCACACCCGACGATCGACGTGCTCATCCACAATGCCGGTGCCCTGTTGCCGGAGCGGCGTGAGGCGTCGGACGGGACCGAAGTCACCACGCAGGTGATGGTGGCCGCCCCGTTCCTGATGACGAGCCTCCTTCTCGACCCGCTGCGGGCGGCGGCACCCGGCCGGGTGATCACGATGTCATCGGGAGGGATGTACACCTCGGGCCTCACCGTCTCGAAGCTCCAGATGGACGAGCAGTCGTACAACGGCGCCCAGCAATACGCCCGTGCCAAACGGGCCCAGGTCGTCCTCAACGAGATGTGGGCTGCCCGGGTGCCGCGAACCGAAATCGTGTTCCACGCCATGCATCCGGGCTGGGCGGACACCCCAGGGGTCGATGCCGGCATCCCGGGATTCGGGAAGGTGATGGGACCGCTGCTCCGTACCCCCGAACAGGGCGCCGACACGATGGTGTGGCTCGCAGCAGACGACTCGCTGCAAGAGACCACGGGCGCCTTCTGGCACGATCGGGCGGTGCGTTCGACGCACAAGTTCAAGAGGACCGCTCGCACCGACACGCCTGCCCGACGGGAGGCGCTCTGGGCGTGGTGTGAACAGCACACGGGGATCGCTCCGGAGCTCTGAGCACTCCAACGCGAAAAATCGACGAACGAAACGCTTGCGAACACATGTTCGACGTGAGAGTCTTGTCGGATGGGCAGGACGTCGAAGAATCTCGAGGAGACGGTGGCGCGGGTCGAACGGCTGCGCCTTCGCTACGAAACGCTGAAACGCCGGTTGAGACGCGCCGACGGAGTCGATGAGATCGAACGCCTCGACGTGTCGATCCAACGGCGCCGCAGCAGAGTCCGCCATCTCGACTCGCAGATCGATCAGATGATGGAGGAGCGCGACCGCCTCGAAGGTGAGATCCTCGGCTGTTTTCACGGTGCGGAAGCCCTGCTCGTGGATCTCATCGACAAGCTCGAGGCGCTGGACGGCCCGAGCTGGTCCCCCGATCCGGTGCCCGGATTCACGATCCTCGAGGTCGGGGACGGATCGGTGAACGACGGCGACCACGCATGGACCAAGCCGGTGCTCCGGCCCGGATGCCCATCTGGGCGCGGGGATGCCCCGCATGAGAGCGCGGCCTGCGCCGGCCTTCCGTGCGGGGTGCTGGCCTACAAGTCGATCGACGAGCTCCCGGGGATCAGCGGCGGAGCGATGCGAGCCGTCGCCGAGATCGCCATGAGCGGCCGGGTGATCGAACACACCGAGGGATATCGAGCCGCGGTCGGCGAGATCATCTCCCTGGTCGCCTTCGACGAGTCCCGCTGGTTCCGTACTCGCCATGCAGCCCAGATCGACTCCTTCGTGGCCGCTCCTGTGGAGACGTTCGACCTGCTCGCTGCGCCGATCCCCGCCGACGCCATGCTGTACCTGGAGCTCGACCTGTTCCTGGGCGGCCGGCGGTGACCCGGTCGAAGGCCGGGATGCTCGGTGACGTCGTTCGGGTGATCATCGCCGAGCCCATCCCTGGGAGCCGTTCGGACGAGACTGCATCGGACGAGGAGGAATGACGGCACGGCCGCCGACGTTGCCCTGAATCGACGATGGATGAGCGACCAGACACAGAGACCGCCGACCGCGAGCTGATCTACGTCGGTGACCCCATGTGCTCGTGGTGTTGGGGGATCGCTCCCGAGCTCGAGACGCTCGTCGGCGCCCATCCAGAGATTCCGCTCAGGATCGTGGTCGGAGGACTGCGACCGGGACCGAACGCCCAGACCGTCGGGCCGGAGCTCGCGGCATACCTCTCCCATCACTGGGAGGAGGTCGAGCGCCGGTCCGGCCAGCCCTTCGACCGCACGCTGCTGGACCGCCACGGTTGGCTGTACGACACCGAACCGGCCTGCCGGGCGGTCGTGGTCATGCGCGAGCTCGCACCCCACGAGACGTTCCGGTTCTTCCAACGGCTCCAGCAGGCGTTCTACGCCGAGGGCCTGGCCGTGTGGGATCCCGAGATCTACGGTGAGCTGATCGAAGGGTTCGACGTGCAACCAGTCGAGTTCCTCGACAACTTCGGATCCAAGGACGCGGTCAAGGCCACCTGGCGGGACTTCTCGCTCGCCCGCTCCTGGGGCATCAACGGGTTCCCGACGATCGTCCTCCGTCGGGGATCGACCGGTCAGATCATCGCCCGGGGCTACGCAACTGCCGACGACATGGAGATGGCGATCGGGCCGCTGATCTAGGCTGCGGTCATGTCAGACGATTGGCGGGTGTATCTGATTGCGGTGCTGTTCGGTCTCTATCTGGGCTGGCTGGGCGGAACCCGTCGCCCCGAGGATCGTCGTGACGCGATCGTCTCATTGGCCATCGCCTTCGTCGTCGGGATCGGCTTCTTCGTGTTCGGACCGGGTGACGAGACCGCCGTCCTCGCCGGCACCAGCCTGCTGGTCGGTCCGGTCGTTGCCATCGCCGGGATCGTCACCTGGGCGAGAGCGCGCGCCTGACGTGATGCAGTGCGATCGCCGCAGCGTGTGAGACGCTGAGCGAGTCGATCCCCGGACCCATCTCGATTCGCACCAGGAGATCGCTGGCGTCGAGCATCGTCCGGCTGAGCCCGGGACCTTCGGATCCGACCGCGACGGCGACGGGACCATCGATCTCGACATCGGCCGATCTCGGTCTCGCCGCCCGGCGTCAAGGCGAGGATGGTCCTGTCCGGGCAGGTCGCGGCGGCCACTGGGCCGTCCGAACGATCGGGATCAGACCGACCGCTCCCATCGAGACCCGCACGGCGCGGCGGGTGAACGGATCGGCCGACGACTCGTCGAGGACCAGCGCCTCTGCGTCGAGCGCAGCGGCCGTGCGCACGATCGCCCCGAGATTGGCGTCGTCGCCGACGCCCTCGACGATGCAGATGACGCGGGCGTCCGAGAGATCGTCGAGACTCGGCGCCGGTGGCCGTTCGAACAATGCCGACCATGCCCCGGTGCATGTCGAAACCGACGAGGTCATGCAACTCGGGATCGGTGAGCAGCACGACCTCGGCGTCGCCGGTGTCGATCTCGGCGAGCAGATGCTGTCTGCGCTCGAGGACGAGCAACGAACGCAGGTGGACACCACCCTCGATCAGACGGGCCACGACTCCCGGGGACTCCCCGTAGAACACGCCGCCGACCCGGGCGCGCCGTTCGGCCTCGCGTGACCGGAGGTCGCGGAACCACTCCAGGATGTCGCCGTTGGAGTCGTCGAGCGTCAGAACCCGTCACGTTCGAGGGCATCGAGTGCGATCTCGACCATCGCATTGAACGAGGTCTGCCGTTCGTCGGACGAGGTCGACTCGCCGGTCTGGACGTGGTCGCTGACGGTGGCGATCGTCAGCGCCCGGGCGCCCTTCTCGGCAGCCACGCCGTAGAGGCCGGCCGCTTCCATCTCGACGGCGAGCACGCCCATCGCCTCCATGACGTCGATTGCGTTCTCGGTGGGGTTGTAGAAGAGGTCGGCCGAGTGGACGTTGCCGACCTTGACATCGAATCCGCCGGCTTCGGCCGCCTCGACGGCTGCCTTGGCGAGCCCGAAGTCGGCGATCGCGGCGAAATCCCAGTTGGCATAGCGGGTGCGATTCACAAGGGAGTCGGTGCATGCTCCGGTGGCGATGACGACATCACGGATCTTCACGTCGGCGCCGATCCCACCGCACGACCCCACCCGGATGAGACGCTTGACGTCGTATTCGGTGATCAGCTCGAAGGCGTAGATCGACGCTGACGGGATCCCCATGCCCGTTCCCATCACCGAGACCCGGTTGCCGTTGTAGGTGCCGGTGTACCCGAGCACGTTCCGGACCGAGGTCACGAGCTCGGCGTCGGTGAGGAAGTTCTCGGCGATGTGCTTGGCGCGGAGCGGATCCCCGGGAAGGAGAATCGCCTCGGCGAACTGGCCGGGCTCTGCGGAGATGTGCGGTGTCGGCATGAATGCGGTCCTCGATCGACGATGAGGCAACCGTACTCGGATCCGAGGGGTCTCAGCTTCTGCGCACGATGAGATCTGCAACCAGCCCGGTCCACCCCTGATGGGTCGCGCCGAGACCGCGGCCGGTGTCGCCGTCGAAGTACTCGGCGAAGATCACGAGGTCCTCGAACCGGGTCCTCTCTCGGAACGGGTCGCCCGCCATCGCCGGTGGGGCGGCCCCCTCGAACAGCGCACAGAGTCGGTCGGAGAGATCCGAGACGATCTCGGGGATTGTGTGCCCGACCCCACTGCCCGTCGGGTACTCGATGGTGAGATCGTCCGGCAGCCCTTCGGCGTGCTCGCGCAACGAAGACAGCAGCAGCCAGTTCACCGGGAACCAGACGGGCCCCCGCCAGTTCGAGTTTCCGCCGAACAGCGGCGACCTCGATTCGGCAGGCTCGTAGCCGACGGTCGCCCCACTCGCCTCGAAGACATACGGATGGTCCTGGTGCCACTTCGACATCGAGCGGATGCCGTGGTCGGAGAGGAACTCGCCCGGATCGAAGACCCGATCGAGGATCCGCCTGAAACGGGTCTCGCCGATGGCCGACAGCAGCACCCCGGTGTCGGTGCCGCGTGTGATGGAGTGACAGTACTGATCGCGGTGTTCGACGAACCAGTGGTACCGGTTGGCGAAGTCGGGCAGCCGTTCGAAGACGCGCTCGGACAGGTGCTCGACAGCGAAGAGTGGAATGAGCCCGACCATCGAGCGGATCTCGATCTGATGTGCCCCGGCGTCGGTCCTGATGACGTCGTAGAAGAAGCCGTCGTCGTCCGACCACATGCCCTGGTCGTCGAGGGCGGTGGCGATGTAGGCGAAGTGTTCGAGGAACTTGGTCGCCAGATCCTCGTAGGTGTGATCGTGGTCGGCCAGGATCAGCGTCATCCGCAGCATGTCGAGACAGAACATCGCCATCCAGGCGGTGGCGTCCGCCTGTTCCAGCACCGTGCCCTCGACGAGATCGGCGGACCGGTCGAAGGCGCCGATGTTGTCCAAGCCGAGGAAGCCGCCCTCGAAGAGGTTGTTCCCCAGCGAGTCCTTCCGGTTGACCCACCAGGTGAAGTTGAGCATCAGCTTGTGACAGATCCGTTCGAGGAAGTCGTAGTCCCGGGATCCGTCGATGCGGAACACCTCGATGGCGGCACGGGCGTGAACCGGCGGATTGGTGTCGGAGAAGCTCCACTCGTACGCCGGGAGCTGGCCGTTCGGGTGCATGAACCACTCGCGGCAGAACATCACGAGCTGATCCTTGGCGAACTCGGCGTCGACGTGTGCGAGGGCGATGCAGTGGAACGCCGAGTCCCACACGGCGTACCACGGGTACTCCCAGGTGTCCGGCATCGAGATGATGTCGGCGTTGTTGAGGTGATGCCAGGCGGCGTTCCTCCCCGAGAGCCGCTCGGGCGGGGGCGCCGGCTCGGCCGGATCTCCCTCCAGCCAGTGTTCGACGTCGTAGTGGTAGAACTGCTTCGACCACAACAGGTTGGCGAACGCCTGGCGCGCGATGTTGCGTCGGCCGGGGTCGTCGACATGTGCGAGCAGGTCGTGATAGAACTCGTCTGCTTCGGCCCGCCGGTCGGCGAGCACACCGTCGAAGTCGAGCGATCCGCCGTCGGGTGAGAGGCGCAGTCGGATCGATGCATGCTCCCCGGCCTTCACCTGGAGTCGATACCACCAGGCGGCCTTGGTCCCGGGCTCGCCCTCCTTGACGGAGTCCTCCCCTGCCACGACGTGACGGTTGATCGCATCCTTGGGATGGGTCGGTCCGGGAACCCCGAACAGCGCCTCGGTGTTGGTCTCGTTGTCACAGATCAGCGCGGTGGCGGTGCCGTCGGAGGCGAGCCGCATCGAGCCCGAGTCCCAGGTCGCGACCAATTCGGTCCCCTCGACCTCGATGGAGCCGCGGTCGTCACGGCGACCCCAGCTCCAAGTGTTCCTGAACCAGAGGTGCGGCAACACGTGGAGGGTGCGGGCGCGCTCGGATGCGTTCCGGGCGGAGATCTCGATGCAGATGTCATCGGCGGAGGCTTTGGCGTAGGTCACGCCGATGTCCCAGTAGCCCCCTTCGAAGATCCCCGTGTCGGCCAGTTCGAACTCGGGGTCCTCGCGACCGAGGCGAGCGTTCACCGAACGAAGCCCCTCGTAGGGGAACTCCTCCACCGGGTAGGCGTATCGCCACTGCATCCAGGAGTGAGTCGGGGTGCTGTCGACGAACCACCAATGCTCCTTGGGGTCCTCGCCGTGATTGCCCTCCGGGCCTGAAAGCCCGAAGAGGCGTTCCTTGATGATCGGATCCTCGCCGTTCCAGAACGCCAAGGCCAGGCAGAGCCGCTGCTGCTCGTCACACAGCCCGGCGAGACCGTCCTCGTTCCAGCGGTACGTGCGGGACACGGCATGGTCGAACGGGAAGAAGCTCCAGGCGTCACCGTCGGCCGAGTAGTCCTCCCGAACCGTGCCCCAGGCGCGCTCGGCGAGATACGGCCCCCATCGCTTCCATTCGGGATCTCGGAGGCGGTCGGACTCCGCCGAGCTCACGGGAGCTCGAGCTCGAGCACCTCGAAGGCGCCGTCTGAGGCGTCACGCAGCTCGGCCGGCGTTCCGCTCAGGATCGGGAAGGTGCCGAAGTGGATCGGCACCACCTTCTCCACACCGAGGCGTTTGGCGGCCATGGCGGCGATTCCGGCTCCCATCGTGTAGTGGCCGCCGATGGGGAGGAAGGCGACGTCGGGCTCGTAGATCTCCCCGATGAGCGACATGTCGCCGAAGATCGTCGTGTCGCCGGCGAAGTAGAAGGTGGGCCCGGACGGGATATCGAGGATCCAGCCCCCGGCCTCGCCACCTGCGACGATGCCGCCGTCTCCGGAGATCCCCGACGAGTGGACGGCGTCGACCAGCGTGCCGAAGATGCCTTTCGGCCCTTCGACGCGGCCGCCCTTGTTCGAGCCGGTGACGTTCTCGAGTCCCTCGGCGGTGAAGTATTCGGCGACCTCGTGGATGGCGAACACGGCGGCGTCGTTCGCTTTGGCGGCGGCCTCGACGCCGAGCACATGGTCGAAATGACCGTGGGTGATGTAGATGGCATCGACGCCGGTCTGGTTCCATTCCGACTCTGGACAGGACGGGTTGCCTTCGAGCCAGGGGTCGACCAACACGGTGGTCCCGTCGTCCATCTTCAACCGGATCGTGGCATGTCCCGAGCCAGCTCACATCGACGCCTTGGATCTGCACAGAATGCCCTCTCGTTGCTCAGTCTCGAACCTACCGAATCGAGAACGGAACCGGGTACTCAGCCGAGTCCGAGAACCGTGAGTAGGGCAGCGTCCACTCCCCACTGCTCCTCTGGCGTCAGACGACCGGCGAGGGCGCCGAGCCGACCCACGTCCACGGCCCCGGTCTGCTCCACGAGCACTCTGGTCGTCGTCCCATCGAGATCGACCTCCGGTCGAAACGAGGCCGGTCTGGCGCTGGTCGAAGTGGGGGCCACCAGAACGACGGAGCGGGGAAGCATCGCATCGGACTGAACGACGACGCCAAAGCGGCGCCCTCGCTGTTCGTGTCCGACGCCTTTCGGGAGTCGCAGAGCAAAGACGTCACCCCGGCGCACGCAGGCTCTCCATCAGGTCTGCGACTGCCTGCATCTCCGCGCGGTCGTCCTCGTCGGCCTCGAGCGCAGCGACCTCGTCAGCAAGGGCCTGTTTGTCGCCGAGGCGAGAAGCCGCCTGCACCAACGCAGCTCGGATGGCCTCCGAACGGGTCATCCCGGTCGCTTCGAGTCGCACGAGAGCGCGAAGAGCCGATTCATCCAGTCGGACCGAGATCGCCTGAGTCATGCAGCCAACGTATCGCGATTCGTGATACTGCGCAAGGCTGGTGATCACCACTTCGACGAGGAAACTCGGGCGACAGTGCCGGGGCCGAGCGTCCGCTCAATCTCCGAAGTCGGTGGCATGTTCTGCGAAATACGCCCCGGCGTCCTCCATCCACAGCGGCCAATCGGCCAGCCACTCAGGCACGCCGACGTCTCTGATGCGATCGGAGACCGGCATGTACGGCTTGAGGTCGAGAACCGGCGTGCCGTCGAAGGCATCGATCCAAGGGAGCGTCACCACGCCTGTGTCGACATCGACGTCGAACACCGGCATCGTCGTGAATTCGATCGGATTCGGTCGGTACTCGGAGCGGCAGGCGAACACGCCAACCTCGACTCCCGGTGCGTAGGGCAGCTCGGTCACCAGGTGGTTGCGAGCCTCCGGTGTGTCACACCGGGTCGCCCACCACACGACGGTGACGTGACTGAACTGATCGAGGCCTCGGAGCGCCTCCCGATACGGCTCGTCGATGACGACCAGATAGGTCTGCGATTCGTCTGAGGCGACGACATGTCCGATTGGATGGAGTGTGAGCTCGGTGGTGGATGTGGCCGCAGCGGTGTTCATGGGTCCTCCCTGTCCGAACATCTCCGACCGTCGCGAAACCCACTGCGGTGCGCCAGAGCCGGAATCCCTCACGGCCGTCGACGACGAAGGGAGAGCGCCTTGGACTGGGGATCACCGGACCGCTACAGCCCGTCGTTCTCCGGCTGCAACGCGCCCGTGTGACGACCGGCACTGTGCACTAACTCAGACAGGCGATACACGTCCGAGAGGGAGGGACGGTGCGTGATGACGGACGTGTCCACTGGGTTGTTGAGTGGTGGGATTCCATACCTGGCAGTGGGGAATGGACCTCCGCTGGTGATGGCGATGGCCTTGACCTCGACACACGAGGCGCCCACACGCATGGAGCGGCGCATGATTCTCTCGCGAGTAACACTGCTGGGCGAACATTTCCGGGTGTACGTGGTCAACCGCAAACAGGGGCTGCGCCCGGGTGAGTCGATGTCAGACATCGCCGGGCACCTGGCAGCAGCGATCGAAGCCGACATCGGCGAGCCGGTGTTTCTCACCGGCACCAGCACAGGCGGATCTATCTCCCTGCAACTTGCCGTTGACCGTCCCGAACTCGTCAGAGCTCTCGTCGTCGTTGCCTCGGCCTACCGACTCGGGCCACGTGGCCGCCAAGTGCAACGAGATCTGGCGCGGCTGACCAGGGCCGGGCAGGGTGCAGAGGGCTGGGCGGAGATGATGACGGCGATGCTGCCAGCTCCGCTGAAGCGGCCGACGAAGCCCCTGGCTCGGATGATCATGCGGAAGATGGCGCCTCACGATCCGAGCGACCTGCTGGTGACGCTCGATGCCGAAGACGCCTTCGACGTCGGTGACCAGTTGCACCGGATCGCGGCGCCCACCCTCGTCGTCGGCGGGGGGAAGGACATCTTCTACCCCCGAGAGCTGTTCGAACAGACTGCAGCCGGAGTGCAGGACGGCCGTGCACACATCTACAGCGACTGGGGCCACGGACGTACCAGCACGTCGTCTTCGACTTCGACTCTCATGCTCGGGTTCTTCCTGGCCTCGCACTCAGCCTGATCCACGGTCCTCAGCTGTCAACGCCGTGATTCGAAGATCTCCCTGACGGTGTCGATCGTGTCGGCGTCGGAGGGGTCCTTGTCGGGGCGGTGGGCGCGTACCCGAGCGAACCGGAGCGCCATCCCGCCCGGATAGCGAGTGCTGGGCAACAGCCCGTCGAACGCGACCTCGACCACCAATTCCGGTCGTACGTACACGGTCCGCTTCGTCCGGCGCTCCTCCAACTCGAGCAGTGCCTTGGTCTGGAACTCCAGCATCTGGTCGGTGAGCCCCTTGAACGTCTTGCCCAGCATGACGAAGCCGCCGGCCAGATCGCGAGCGCCGAGGTGGAGGTTCGACAGCCAGCCGGTGCGACGACCGCTCCCCCACTCGGCGGCGAGGACGACCAGGTCGAGGGTGTAGACCGGCTTGACCTTGATCCAGGACGAGCCGCGCCGGCCTGCCTCGTAGGTCGACTCTGGATCCTTCACCATCACGCCTTCGTGGCGAAGACCACGCGCCTCGACGAGGAACCGCTCAGCCTCACCGGTGTCGCCGGTGACGATCTGCGGGATCAGCGACTCGGGCGGCACGACCGCCGCCAGGAGCTCGCGTCGCTCGACCAGCGGCCGGTCGATGAGGTCCTCGCCGTCGAGGTGGAGGATGTCGAACCAGAACGGCTTCAGTTCGAGCACACCTTTCGGGCCGTCGGAACCGAACTCGCTCATCGTCTGCTCGAACGGCATCGGCCCACCATCACTCGCCAGCGCCATCGACTCCCCGTCGAGGATGATGGAATCCACCGCGAGATCGCGTACACCGGCCACGATCGTCGGGAGCCGATCTGTCACTTCGTTGAGGTTCCGTGTGTAGATCCGCACCTCGTCGCCGGAACGATGCGCCTGGATCCGGGTGCCGTCGAGCTTCCACTCGATCCCGGACACTCCGATCTGGTCGACCGCCGTGGCGACGTCCGGCGCGGATGCGGCCAGCATCGGCTGCACCGCCGTGAGCACACGCAAGCCGATGTCGGCGAGCGCCGATTCGCCTGCCGACGCGACCGCCGCCGTTCGACCCAGGTCGCCGCTCAGCATCGCCGCCCGCCGTACCGCGGCGACCGGAACGTCGAACGCAGCGGCGATGGCGTCGACCATCACCCCTTCCAACGCCCCCTGGCGGAGCTCGCCGGTGAGCAGCCGGCGAAGGAAGCCGATCTCGTCAGGGGTCGCGTCGGCGATCAGGGTGGCGAGTGCGTTGGCTCGACGCTCCTGTGACCCGGGCCCGGTGATCGTCGGGAAGGCCTCCAAGAACGCATCGACGGCCTCGACCTGAAGACCCGCACCCGATTCGGCGGGGTGTTCCAGATCGGCGACGGTTGCCCACCCGATGCCCACCTTGCCCTGGCGTGGGACCCCCGAGAGAAACCCCACCACGATCGGGATCTCCGACTCCGTCGCGTCCGCGAGGAGTTGGGAGATGACGGCTGCCTTGGCCTTCCGGCTGCGAGTGGCTGCGACGGCGGAGGACGCCTCGGCGAGGCGGGCGAGCAGCATCACTGCGTCAGCAGATCGACTCCGAACGCGCGCAGCAACCGGGCGAGGGGTGCGAGCGGGAGCCCGATCACGTTCGAGGGGGATCCGTGCACCGACTCCACCAGGATCGCTCCGAGCCCACCGAGCCCGTACGAGCCGGCCTTGTCGAGCGGTTCGCCGCTGGCGACATATCCGGCGATCTCATCGGGCGTGAGTGATGTGAAGAGCACCTCGGAGATCTCGACCGTCGATTCCATGCGCTCCCCGTGACGCACGGCCAGTCCGGTCATGACGGTGTGACGCTCACCCTCGAGTGCCGACAACATGGCCATCGCCTCGTTGGGATGAGCAGGCTTCCCGAGCACCCTGCCTTCGAACACGACGGTGGTGTCGGCAGCGATGATCACCGCGTCGGGGTCGTCTACGACTGCAGCCTTCGCCCGGGCCACCCGCTCGACGAACATCGTCGGCTCCTCATCGGGATACCGACTCTCGTCGACGTCGGGGACCACGACTTCGAAGCCGAGGCCGATCGAAGCGAGTAGCGAACGCCTCCGAGGCGAGCTGGAGGCGAGGACGATTCGCAACGATCAGCCCTTGGGCACACACAGGACGGGCCTGCCTGCGGTGAGGATGATCTCCTGGTTCTGGCTGCCCATGAGGAGCTTGCCGAGCCGCGACTTGTTCTTGACCGTCACGACGATCAGGTCGGCGTCGAGCGCATTCGCGGCCTGGACGATCTCCGAAGACGGGTCGCCGAAGAAGAGGTACGTCTCGGCGTCGACACCGGGCGCGACTTCGCCGAGCAGGTCGTCGATGAGTGTCTTGGCCTTGTGCTCGGCCTGCTCGCGGAGCGGCCTCGCTTCGTGAGGGACATCCGACACGTCGATCGACGCGCTGGTCATCACGTGGACGGCCAGGATCTTTCCGTTCGATTCGCCCGCGAGCGCCGCGGCCATCTTGACTCCGGCGCGCGATGCGTCTTCGAGATCGACGGGCACGAGAATCTTGGAGAACATGAAATCCTTTCGGTCTGTCGGGGACGCTAACCGATTCGGTCGCCCGACGGCAGGAAGGAACTCGTTTTCGCTCGGGCACCAGGTTCGGTAGCGTCACGACGATGGTGGACTCAATGGTCTCGGCGCGAGAGCTGCGCAAGCAATTCGGCGCCTTCACCGCCGTCGACGGCATCGACTTCGACGTCCAGCCCGGCGAGGCATTCGGGTTCCTCGGGCCCAACGGCGCCGGGAAGTCCTCGACGATGAAGATGATCGGCGCCGTCTCACCGATCAGCGGGGGAACGTTGTCGGTGCTCGGGATGAATCCCGAGGAGCACGGCCCCGCCATCCGCTCGCGGCTCGGTGTCGTGCCCCAGGAGGACAACCTCGATCAGGAGCTGACGGTCGAAGAGAACCTGATGATCTACGGCCGGTACTTCGACCTCCCACGCAAGGTGATCTCCCGGCGCATCGACGAACTCCTGGACTTCGCCCAGCTCAGCACCCGACGGAGGGACCGGGTCGAACCGCTGTCGGGAGGGATGAAGCGACGCCTCACGATCGCCCGCGGGCTCATCAACGAGCCCGACTTGATGCTGCTCGACGAACCGACGACCGGGCTCGACCCCCAGGCTCGACAGATCCTGTGGGACCGCCTCTATGCGCTCAAACAGGAGGGTGTCACCCTGATCATCACCACCCATTACATGGACGAGGCCGAACAGCTGTGTGACCGGCTCGTGATCATGGATCAGGGCAGAATCGTCGCCGAGGGATCGCCGCAGGCGCTGATCGACACCCACACCACCAAAGAAGTCCTCGAATTGCGTTTCCCGGCGGGGTCGACGGCGCCGGCAGAATCCCGATTCGACGGGATCGCCAAACGCTCCGAGACACTGCGCAATCGGGTTGTGCTCTACACCGATGACGCGGAACGCGCCGGGGCGGCGGTCCACGAGCGGGGCATCGTGCCCGAGTCGACGCTCGTCCGTCGGTCGACGCTCGAAGACGTGTTCCTCACACTGACCGGCAGGAGCTTGATCGACTGATGGCAACACCGTTGAAGGGCTCGCTGCTGGTACTCGAGCGCCAGGCACGCGTCTACAAGCACACCTGGCGCTCGTCGATCATCTCCACGTTTCTGAGCCCAACTCTGCTCCTGCTGGCGATGGGTGTCGGTCTCGGCTCGCTCGTCGACGATCGCAACGCTCCGGCCGGCCTCCCCTATCTCACATGGCTGGCACCCGGGCTGCTGGCCGCCGCCGCGATGCAGACGGCCGCCGGTGACTCCGCCTATCCGGTGATGGCCGGCATCAAGTGGATCAAGTCATACGACGCCGCCCTCGCCAGCCCGATCGAGGTCCATCACATCGTCGGGGGCCACGTCGCCTGGGTGCTGCTCCGCCTCGTCATGGTCTCGGTCGTGTTCGCCGGAGTGATGACGGTGTTCGGTGCCACGAGCGTGGCGGAAGCACTCCTGGCGATCGGTCCGGCGGTGCTCACCGGCTTCGCGTTCATCGGGCCCGTCACGGCCTACACCGCGGGGCTCAAGAAGGAGACGGGACTGGCATCACTCTTCCGCTTCGGGATCGTCCCGCTGTTCTTGTTCTCCGGGACGTTCTTCCCAATCAGCCAGTTGCCGGATTGGATGGAGCCGCTGGCGGTCCTGACGCCGCTGTGGCACGGGGTCGAGCTGACCCGCTGGGCGGCGCTGGGCCTGGAGCCGACACTCAGCCCGGTCACCCATTCGCTCGTCCTGTTCGGCGTCGGGGCGGTCTTTCCGGTCCTCGCTTACCGGCGTCTCGCCGGGAGGTTGATCTCGTGAGCCGCACTCTGACCGCTCGAACCGTCCCGGTCTCGGCGTTCGCCGGACTGCGAGCCCACCGGCTGCTGGAGCGCAACTTCATGGTCTATCGACGCTCCTGGATCGTGCTGTTCTCGGGCTTTTTCGAGCCGGTGTTCTATCTGTTCTCGATCGGTGTCGGAGTCGGCGCGCTCGTCGGCGAGGTGACCCTGGCGGACGGTTCCGTCGTCCCGTACACGACGTTCGTTGCCCCGGCACTGTTGGGGGCGTCGGCGATGAACGGCGCCGTCTATGAATCGACCATGAACATCTTCTTCAAGCTGAAATACGGCAAGGTCTACGACGCCGTGCTCGCCACACCGATGAAGCCCGTCGACATCGCGGTCGGAGAAATCACCTGGTCGCTCATGCGCGGCGGCCTCTATGCGATCGGGTTCATGATCGTCATGACCGCCTTCGGTCTCGTCGAATCCTGGTGGGCGATCATGGCGGTGCCGGCTGCGCTCCTGATCGGCTTCGCCTTCGCGTCGGTCGGGATGGCCGCCACGTCGTTCATGCGGAGCTGGCAGGACTTCGACATGATCACGCTGATCACGCTGCCGCTGTTCCTGTTCTCCGCCACGTTCTATCCGCTCGACGTCTACCCCCCTCTCATGCAGAACCTGACCCGCCTCTCTCCGCTGTACCACGGCGTCGAGATCATCAGGGCCGTCACGCTGGGCCGCTTCGACTGGTCGCTCGCCGGCCACGTCTCGTTCCTCGTCGTGATGGGCGCCATCGGGGTGACGGTCGCCGCCCGCCGCGTGGAGAAACTGCTCCTCAGCTGACACGGCGCGGCTCGAGCGTCAGCTGTTCAACACGACGACCGGGCAGGTCGAGCCGACGAGGATGCCTTCGACCCGCGGGCCCAGATACAGACGCACGGTCCCGGACCGGGCCGACGTGCCGAGCACGATCAGGTCGGCGTCGATCGAACGGGCGGCGTCGACGATCCCGAGGTCCACGGTGTCACTCATCTGGATCATGGTCGACGAGGCGACACCGAGACCCTCGCCGCGGTCGCGGACGTCGGAGACGATCTGATGAGCCAGATCGAACCGCCGGACCTCGCCTGTGTCGGACACCGACACCGCCGGACTGGCCTGTGGTTGGAGCACATGAAGGACCGTGACAGACCCTTCGGATCCGGCCAGGGCGAACGCCAGATCCGCGGCACGTTGGGCCGAGCCCGTGCCGTCGGTGGGAACCAGGATCTTCCTGGGAGCCCATCCCGGTGACACGGCTCGGGTACTCACGACCATGGTCGGGACGGGCGACATCCGGATCATTGCGTCGACGGCGGCCCCGAACACGGATTCGGAGCCACGCTCGATCTCGGTAGCACCCAACATCAGGAGGTCGTATCCCTTGTGCGCTTCCTGGACCACGGAGATGACCGGTTCTCCCATCACGACCCGGGTGCTGACATCGGCTCGGCGCGCCAGCACGTGGCCGGTGTGACGAACGGTCTCCTCCGCGGCCCCCCGCCTGCCGGACTCGACTGCGGCCATCACGGTGACGGCGAGATCGTTCGAATGGGAGAGCCGCTCCAGCAGAGATGTCTTCACGGCCGTCCCGTCGCCGATCTCGTCTCGCGGACGGACCGGCAACAGCACGCGTTGGATCGCTGCGAACGACGAGTTGGCCGCTGCCTCCTCGCGCACCAGCCGGCTGGCCTCGTCGTCGCTCGGGAGCACTCGGACGAGCGCCGCCTTGAGCAGTGGTGGCGTCATGAGTGAGGTGGCGACGGCCATGACCACGATCATCGAGAACACCTCCGGCCCCAGAATCCCCAGTGAGCGCCCGATCGAGGCGACCACGATGCCGATCGCACCACGGGCCGTCAGACCGATCCCGTAGGCAAGGCTCGTCGAGTGGTCCGCGCCCGTCAGCAATCGGCCGCTGAGGTAGGCGCCGCCCACTTTGCCGACGACCGCCACTGCGATCACGAGCGCCGTCAGCCCGGCCAGCCGCGGTGTGCTGAGCACGCCGAGGTCCACTTTCAGGCCGGCCACTGCAAAGAACAGCGGTGCGAAGACTCCCATGGTCATCTGCTCGAGCGACTCGGCGACGGAACGGGGAAGCCGCCGGGCGCGACCAAGGAGGATCCCCATGGCGAACGCTCCGACCACCGGTTCGAGATGGAGCGCCTGACTCAGACCCGCCCACGAGAACACGAGCACGAACGCCAGCGTCAGGAATCGGTGCCGCGTGCCGGAGAGCCCGTGAACGAACCGCAACGCACTCCGAACGACGATCGGGCCGAACAGCGCACTGCCCGCCACGAACGCCACGACCGTTGCCGCCGTGCCGACCACGCTGGCCAGCGACGCCTCACCCTCCGTCAGTGCGATCACGAACCCGAGCAGCGTCCAACCCGCGAGGTCGTCGACCATACCGGCCGCAAGCATCGTCTGACCGATGTCGCGTCGCATGAGGCGCAGGTCGATCAGGATCGCCGCGAGCACAGGGATCGCGGAGACCGCCATCGCGATCGCGAGAAAGCTGGAGAACACCAGACGCTGCCCGGCCCCGCCAGCGAGATCGGACGGGAACCACCAGCCGAGCGCGAAACCGCCCGCGAGCGGGAGCAGCAGCCCCCCGAGTGCGACCCCGACGGCTGCACCGGCGCGGCGCCTGATCAACGCCAGGTCCGTCTCCAAGCCGGTCACCACGAGCAGCAGCATCGCTCCGAACAGGGCGACGGTCTCCAGGAGACGGCCCTGAGCAGCGGAGGTCGGAATCCAAGCGGCGGCGAGGTCAGGGGCGACCGCGCCGAGGATCGACGGACCGAGAACGACACCGGCCAGGATCTCACCGACGACGGCCGGCTGGCCGATCCGCCGCGCCAACTCGCCCAGCAGGCGAGCTGCCGCCAACAGGATCGCTACCTGCAGGACGAGCTGAAGCACCTCACCGTGTTCCAACGGCGCAAACGGAACGTCCATCGACGCCCTCCTCGATCGGCGCCTGAGGGGTTAGCAGAAGGAGTCGGGCTGGAGATGTGGCCTGAGTCTCGGGTCCCCCGCCGCGGTTCGCGAGAACCTCGTTCGGCGATGCCCAGAAGATACCGATTCGGACGAGGCGATGAGCACGGCCACGAGGATGTCTCGCCGCTGGACCGGAGCGGCGAACCTCGACCTGAGATCGACACCAGATGTCGTCAGCAACCCTGGGTTCGGCGCCGATCCGCCGCTGTCGCTCTCTACGCTCGGGTTCGATGGTGGATCCGCGCACGCAGATCGAGATGTACGCCTGGATGAAGCTCGCCAGGACCTTCGATGAGCAGATGGTCGCGATGTGGAAACAGGGCCGCGGGCTAGGCGGAACGTTCAGCGGGCGCGGCCACGAGGCGATCTCGGTCGGGGCTGGTCTCGCGTTGGGTCGAAGGGACGTCGTTGCTCCGATGCATCGGGACCTCGGGACCTATCTGGTCCGGGGGATGACCCCCGAACGGATCTTCGGGAACATGCTCGGCAGGGCCAGCGGGGCCAGCCGGGGACGCGACGCCAACCTCCACGGCGTCGGGGATCTCGGCCTCGGCATCATCGGGTTCATCAGCCACCTCCCCCAATCCCTCCCGACCACACTCGGTGTCGCCATGTCGTTCAAGTACCGCAACGAGCAGCGGGTCGCGATGACCTTCGTGGGCGACGGCGGCACCACGGCCGGCGCGTTCCACGAGACGCTCAACATGGCGGGCCTGTGGCAGGCCCCGTTCGTCCTGGTCATCGAGAACAACCAGTACGCCTACTCGACCCCGCTGTCGGAGCAGATGCACTCCCCCAACTTCGCCGCGCGGGCCTCGGTCTACGGCGTTGCCACGGCGATCGTCGACGGCAACTCGGTCAACGACGTGTACGAGGCATGCCGCGAGGCGATCGAACGCGCCCGCAACGGTGGTGGCCCGACCGTGATCGAGGCGACGACCATGCGCATGCTCGGCCATGCCATCCACGATGGTGCCGAGTACGTGCCCCCCGAACTGCTCGCGGAATGGGAGCGTCGTGATCCCGTGGCGAACCATCGCCGGCACCTGCTGGACACCGACATCGCATCGGAGGAGATGCTCGAACAGGTGGACGCCACCTCTCGCGAACGGATCGCTGCGGCGATCGCCGAGGCGGAGGCCGCTCCGATGCCCGATCCCGACACGCTCGAAGACGGCGTCTACGCATGAACGACAACTTCGGCTTCACCGATACACCGGAGAGCTCCGGACGCGAGCTGACGTACCTCGAGGCGATCGCCGAGGCCATCCGGTTGGAGATGGAGCGCGACGAGAACGTCCTCGTCATGGGTGAGGACGTAGGTGGCGACTTCGGTGGTGCCTTCAAGGTGACGCACGGCCTGGCGGCCCGCTTCGGTGATCACCGCGTGCTGAACACGCCGATCGCCGAGCTCGGGTTCACCGGGATGGCGAACGGCATGGCCCTCATGGGCCTCAGGCCGATCGTGGAGATGCAGTTCGCCGACTTCATCTCGACGGCCTTCGACTCGATCGTCCAGTTCGCGTCCACCGCCCACTATCGGATGGGCGCAGCCGTCCCGTGGGTGATCCGGGCGCCGTCCGACGGGGGGATCAGGTCCGGGCCGTTCCACTCTCAGAACCCCGAGGCGTGGTTCGTGCACACCCCCGGCCTCAAGGTGGTCGCCCCGTCGACGCCGGCCGACGCCAAGGGCCTGCTGGCGGCGGCGGTCAGGGACGACAACCCCGTGATCTTCTTCGAGTCGAAGCCGCTCTATCGCTCACTCAGAGGCCACGTCCCAGAGGGCGAGCACGTCATCCCGCTCGGTTCGGCCGTCGAGCGGCGCCCCGGCTCGGACGTGACCGTGTTCGCCTACGGCGCCATGGTGCGCGAGGCGGTGAAAGCCGCCGACCAGGTCGCCGCCGACGGCATCGAGGCCAGGGTGGTCGACCTCAGGTCGCTCAAACCGCTGGACACCGACGCGATCCTCGACCACGCCACGTCGACCGGCAAGGTGGTCATCGCCCACGCAGCCAACCGGATGGCGGGTGTCGGCGCCGAGATCGCTGCGATCGTCGCCGAAGAGGCGTTCGAATCGCTCGACGGACCGATCGTCCGCCTCGGCGGCGCCGACACCCCGGTCCCATTCAGCCCGCCGCTCGAGGACGCCTACCGGCCCAACGCCGACACCATCGCATCCGCCATCCGCGCACTCGCCGCCTACTGAGTTAGCGATCCGGCCACGGCCCGGTCACCGAACGGACACCCAGCACGGATAGCTTCGCTCGACGTGGAGACTCTCAACATCTTTCGAACGTCCGAGAACAAGCAGACGGTGCCCGCCGGGACCACGCTCTTCGAACGCGGGGACGACTCACAGGTCATGTACGCCGTGCTGGAAGGACGCCTGTCGGTCGAGGTCGACGGCAAGGTCGTCGACGAGGTCGGGCCGGGCGGCATCGTCGGCGAAATGGCCCTCGTCCGATCAGGCACACCGAGAAGCGCCACCGTCCGGGCGGCGGAAGACTCGATCGTGGTTCCGGTCGACGAGGACGAATTCCTCAGTCACGTCCACCGCACGCCCTTCTTCGCTCTTCAGGTGCTGCGCATCGTCGCCGAGCGCCTGCGGCGCACCAACGAGTTGATCTGACACCTCCTGACCGAAGGCTACGCTCGCCTCCATGAGCGTCACCATCCACGGAGCGTCGGTCAAGCGCATCGAGGACCCCCGCCTGATCCGCGGCGAAGGCACCTATCTGGCGAACCGGACCGTCGAAGGACAGCTTTGGATGCTGCCAGTCCGATCCGACGTCCCCCATGCCACCGTGACGTCCGTCGACACCGAGGCGGCATCGACCATGCCCGGCGTCGTGGCGATCTACACCCATGCCGACTTCGCCGGCCATCTGATGCCGATCGACGCCCCGAAGCAACCGGAGAGCACTCGACGCCCACTGATCACCGACCGGGCCCGTTTCGTCGGCGACATCGTCGCAGTCGTCGTGGCCGAATCCCCGGAACAGGCGCGGGACGCAGCCGATGTCGTCTGGCCCGAATACGACCTCCTCGATGCCGTCGTCGACGTCGGGGCGGCCTTCGAGGACGGCGCACCGGTGCTGTTCCCCGAACTCGGCACCAACGCCATCTATCACCGCGGCACCGACCGGATCGAAGACCTCCACTCGGATGCCGAGGTCGTGGTCAGGGGTCGGATCGTCCACCAACGGGTCGCAGCCATGCCGCTCGAGCCCAACAACGCCCTCTCGATCCCCCGACCGGACGGGGGCGTGGACGTGTGGGCGGGCACGCAGCAGGTCTCGGGCCATCGCAACGCCATCTCCACCGCGCTCGGGATCGACCGCGACCTCATCCACGTGAAAGTGCCCGACATGGGCGGGGGCTTCGGAGCCAAGATCTACTGCTACCCCGAGCAAGCCCTCACCGCGGCGATCGCCCTGCGCCTGCAACGGCCCGTCCGCTGGCAGGAGAGCCGGTCGGAGAACCTCAAGGCCATGACCCACGGTCGCGCCCAGAGCCACGACGTAGAGATCGGCGCCACCCGCGACGGCCGGATCACGAGCCTGCGGGTCATGGCGACCCAGGACGCCGGGGCGTATCCGGTGTACGGCGCCTACATGCCGAACTTCACCCAGCGCATGGCGTCCGGCCCCTACGACATCCCGCGCATCGAGTTCATCTGGCGGTCGGGAGTCACCAACACGACCCCCGTGCATGCCTACCGGGGAGCGGGCAGACCCGAGGCGACCGTCGATCTGGAGCGGATCATCGACATGCTGGCGACCGAGCTCGGCCTCGATCCGGCGGACGTGCGGAGGCGTAACTTCATCCGCCCAGAACAGTTCCCCTACACGACCGCCACCGGCGAGTTGTACGACTCTGGTGACTATGCAGCGGCGCTCGATCGGGCCCTCGAGCTCGTGGACTACGAGGCGGTTCGCACCGAGCAACGACGCCGTCGTGACGCCGGCGACCGCCATCAGCTCGGGATCGGCATCGGCTCCTACGTCGAGGTCACGGCTCCCGGCGGCCGCAAGGACTGGGGGCGGGTCGAGGTTGCGGAGACCGGGAAGGTCACGATCTATTCGGGGGCAACGTCGCACGGCCACAGCCACGAGACGACCTTCAGCCAGATCGTGGCGAACGTCCTCAAGGTGCCACTCGAAGAGGTGGCGTTCGTGCAGGGCGACACCGACGTGATCGTCCGCGGCGGTGGGACCATGGGCTCGCGTTCGATGCAGATGGCCGGGACCGCGCTGCTGCGGGCCGGACAGTCTGTACTCGAGAAGGCGAGAGCGATCGTGGCGCACCAGGCGGAGGCGGCGATCGACGACGTACTCCAGTTCGACGACGGCCGGATCGGGATCAGGGGCGTGCCGGACACCGGCCGGACGCTCGCCGAGGTGGCCGTGCTGGCCGCCGACCCAGCGCTGTTGCCCGCCGACACCGAGCCCGGACTGGACGCCGAGGACATCTGGATCCAGGAGGAGGCGAGCTTCGCCTTCGGCACCCACATCTCGGTCGCCGAGGTGGACACGGACACCGGGGACGTCCGGTTGGTCTCCCATGTCGCCGTCGACGACTGTGGGACGATCTTCAACCGGATGGTGGTGGACGGGCAGGTGCACGGTGGGATCGCCCAGGGGGTCGGACAGGCGCTGCTCGAGGAGTTCCGGTACGACGAATCCGCCAACCCCACCAGCGGCAACCTGACCAGCTACCTGCTGCCGACGGCGGTGAATCTCCCTCCGATCACGATCGACCACACCGAGACCCCGACGCCGCAGAACGCCCTCGGGGCGAAGGGGATCGGGGAGGCCGGCACCATCGGTGCCACGCCGGCCGTCATGAACGCCGTGCTCGACGCCATCGGCCATCTCGGTGTGGCCCATCTCGACATGCCGCTCACCCCGTCCAGGGTGTGGCACGCCATCAACTCCTCCTGACCGTCGCCGGAGAAATCCTGTTCGATTTCCGACAGTCCCGGGTACATGAGATCCTCTTCCAGCGTTCGCGCAGAGGTCGATCGACCAAGGAAATGCCATGACCGAGAACATCGTGATGTACGGAGCGGACTGGTGCGGCGATTGCCGCCGCTCGAAAACCTTTCTCGAGCGGCGCGGGGTCCCCTTCACCTATGTCGACCTGGAGGAACGCCCCGATCAGATCGACGAGGTGATCCGGCGGAACGACGGCATGCGGTCGATCCCGGTGATCGTGTTCGACGACGGAAGCCACCTCACCGAGCCGTCAAACGACGCACTCGCCGCCAAGCTCGGGCTGTAGCCGGCTTCGGCTCTCCTGCCCGAGCCTCGGCTAGACCCCCGAGCCGACCGCGGTGTCGACACGCACGGCTGCAGGCACGATCGGGAGCGCAATGAGGGTCAGGGCGGCCGCCACGACGTACGGCACGGGGATTCCGATGGCGAACAGCACCCCGCCGACCGCCGGGCCGACCACCCTGGCCAGGCCGCCCGCCGATTGCTGGACGCCGAGCGCAGCCCCGCTCATCCCGGGTCGGGCCGACCCGGCGATCACCGAAGCGAGAGTCGGCGTGATGAACCCCTGCCCCAGCGCCAGCACGGCCAGTCCGGGAACGAGCAGCGTCCAGGTCTCGGCGACCGACAACATCAGGAACCCGACGACGTTCATCGCCAGCCCGATCCTGATGAGGGCCAGCTCCCCCATGAGCCGGGTCGCCGGACCGATCAGGCTCGCTTGCGTGCCGACCAGCAGGACACCGATCCCCGCGAACACGAACCCGATCTCCGCCTCACCCAACCCGAACCGTTCGGCGGCGAGCAGCGAGAAGGTCGCCTCGAACGCTGCGAAGGCGGTGACCCCGACGAACGTCAGGATGACGAACCGCGCCACCACCGACGACAGGTCGAGGATCGATCCGGTCGGGGCCCCCGCGTTGGTGACGACCCTGGTCTCGGGTACCCGGATCCAGGTCGCGACCGCGTTGATGGCCGAGATGCCCGCTGCGAGGAAGAATGGAATCGCCGGGCCGCCGAGTGCAGCCAGCGATCCGACCACCGGGCCGATCACGAAGCCGAACCCGAACGCCGCCCCGAGCAGGCCCATGAGGCGGGGACGCTGTTCCGGGGTCGCCACGTCCGCCACGGTGGCACGGGCGACCGCGACACTCGCCCCCGAGGCCCCATCGATGATCCGGCCCACGAACAGCACGGTGAGCGAGCCTGCCAGCCCGAGCACCAGGCTGCCGATCGCCGACCCGACGATCGTCACGACGAGGACGGGCTTGCGGCCGACCCGGTCCGAGATCCGACCCCAGACCGGCGACAGCACGAACTGGGCGAGTGAGTAGGAGGCGAACAGCACGCCAATCGTCGTGGCGGATGCTCCGAACGAGTCGGCGTACAGCGGAAGCAGCGGGATGATGATCCCGAACCCGAGCAGATCCATCGCGACGGCGGTCCACACGGCCCAGAATCCTGCGGGGATGCGTTCGGATGTGCTCATACCGGCCAGACAGTATGACCCGGCCCGGCCGGGCGCGAAATCGCGAGGTCATGGCAGTTGTCTACGCTCCACCGGATGAACACGAGAGCCGACGTCGTCGTGATCGGAGGCGGCATCGCCGGGGTGTCCGCCGCCGCCGAGCTCTCGCAGGACAGGACCGTCGTCCTGCTCGAGCGAGAGCCGACGCTGGCGTATCACACGACCGGCAGGTCCGCTGCGCTCTTCTTCGGCTCGTACGGCCATCCGGACACGCTCCCGCTCACGCGCAGTTCGCTCGAGTGGTTCGACGACCCGCCCCATGTCGATCACCCGGTGCTCACGCCCCGGGGAGCCATGACGGTCGTGTTCTCGGGTGAAGTGCCCGAGTTGGAGGGTGGGGTCCCGATCTCACCCGACGAAGCGGCCGAACTCGTGCCGGCAATTCGCTCTGATCTCCTCGTCGGCGCCGTCTGGGAGCCCGACGCAGCCGACATGGACGTCGCAGCCATCCATCAGGCATACGTCCGACAGCTCAGGTCGAACGGGGGAACGATCGTCACGTCGAGCGAGGTGGTCGCGTTGAAGGCAGCCCGGCCGTGGCAGATCGTCACACCGGTGGGCACCTGGGAGGCGGACCACGTCGTGAATGCCGCCGGCGCCTGGGGCGACGAGGTGGCGCGGCTGGCCGGGCTTCGGCCGGTCGGACTGACTCCGAAACGTCGGACCGCCTTCATGGTGACGGCTCCACCCGACTCCGAGCACTGGCCGCTCGTCACCGATGCCGGCCACAGCTTCTACTTCAAGCCCGACGGGACACAGCTGCTCTGCTCCCCAGCGGACGAAACGCCGTCGGAACCGGTCGACGCGCGCCCCGAAGACGTCGACATCGCATTGGCGATCGAGCGGATCAACGAAGCAACGACGCTGCGCATCAGATCGATCCGATCGAGTTGGGCCGGTCTGCGCACGTTCGCCCCTGACGGCTCGATGGTGATCGGCCCCGACCCCGACGAGCCGACGTTCCATTGGTTGGTCGGACAGGGCGGGACAGGGATCCAGACGGCGCCGGCGGCGGCGTCGCTGTTGGCCGACCTGGTGATCGGAGGCCCGTCGGCGGCCGGGGCACCGTTCGATCCGGCGCGGTTCCGTTGAGGGCGGCGGACGTCTTCGTCATCATCGCCACGCTGCTCGCGTGGACGACGCTGGTCCCGCAGATCCGTTCGATCATCCGGACCGGTGACATCGAAGGCGTCTCGATCACCTGGCCGTTCATCGGGCTGGTCTCGAACGCGGCATGGACCCTCTACCTGGCGAGCCAGGCCCTCTGGGCGGCGACTCCTTCCACCGCGGGAATGGCCGTCTTCTACGTCGTGGTCATCAAGGTGCTGGCAGACCGGCACGCCCCGTTGCGACGGGCCTTCATCCGCGGTGGGCTGTGGGCGTCGACGCTCGCGACGGTCGGAGTGCTGTTCGGCTGGGGTGCGTTCGGGCTCGTCCTGGGGTGGAGCTACGCCGTCCAGATGGCACCGCCATTGGTGGCGGCCTACCGCAGTGCCAGCCCGACAGGTGTGTCGGTCGGGTCCTGGACGCTGATCACGGTCGAGTCCCTCCTCTGGGGCGTGTACGGCTGGCTGCTCGACGATCTGCCGATCCAGGTGTTCGCGTTGACCGGGCTCGTGGCGGGAGCGTCGATCCTGGTACGGGCGTGGACGATCCGAGGGCGGGCCGCTCAGGCGGACCTGCCTCCGATCGCCTCGTCGGACGCCAGGTTGTAGGTGCGGAGCTGCCCGCGAGCGACCGGCTTGCCATCGGACGCCCGGGCGATCTCGACCAACCAGAGCTGTTGGGTGCGACCCTGGTGGATCGGCGTGGCCCTGGCGTCTAGCCGGCCGTCGCGATGCGAGCGCAGGAAGTCGGTGGAGTTCGCCAGCCCCACCGCGCCGGCCATGCCGCGCTCCATGGCGTACGTGGCCGACCCGACCGAGCCCAACGACTCGACGATCGAGCAGTAGACACCACCGTGGACCAGGCCATATGGCTGGCGATGGCGGTCGTCGGGCTCGAGATGGGCGGTCACCTCGCCGGCACTCACGGAGTCGAGAACGAGACCGAGCGTTCCGTCGAAGCCGATCGACGACAGGGATTCGAGGTCAGACGTCATGGCCGACAGGGTATCTGCCGCGTCCGGCGATCAGTCCCGGTCGGTGTGGAGCGAGTCGAGTCGCACCGAAGCCAGCGGAAGCGTGAGCTCGAACCGCGACAGCCCCTCGGACCGTTGATATTCCAGCGTGCCCTGCATGAGTTCGGCGAGCTGGCGCGAGACCGCCAGACCGAGGCCCACCGACGACGGGGTGGCGACGCTGTTCGAACCGCGTCCGTAGGCCTCGAAGATCGTGCGCTCCGCCCCCACCGGGACCCCGGGGCCGTCGTCGACGATGGTGGTGACGACGGTCGGGCCACGGACCTCGACCTCGGACCAGATCCGGTCGCCTCCGTATCGCAGTGCGTTCGTCACCAGGTTGCGGACGATCTGACGGAACCGCAGCGGATCGAGGATGGCCTCGGCCCGATCTCCCCGGACGGAGATGTCGAGGCGCCCGGACGACTTGGCGCTGTGGAGGGCGAGGATGTTGCGAAGTTCGTCACGGATGTCGACGGTCACGGGCTTGACGCTCAGCGTCCCGATGTCGGCGCGGGCAGCGACCAGCAGGTCCTCGATGATGTTGCCGAGTTCGGCCCCCTGTTCGGTGATGAGCGCCATGAACTCGTCGAGTTCCTCGTCGGAGAAGAGTTCTCGATCGTTCTTGAGGGCTTCGGCCAGCCCGACGATGCCGGTGAGCGGCGTGCGAAGCTCGTGGCTGACGGATGCGATGAACTGGTCTTTCGACCTGATCGACTCCTCCAGCTGCTCCTTGAGCTCGGTGACCTCGTGGAGACTGTCTTCGAGACGACCGCGCTCGAGCGACACGGCGAGCTGGCGTCCGATCGTGGCGAACGACCGCAGATCGGTCTCGTCGAACACCGTCATCTCCGAGACCGGACCGCCGACGAGCATGATCCCGACGATCCGCGACTCGGTTCGGATGGGAGTGACCATGGCATCCTTGACCCGACCCACCCCGGGGAAACCGAGCGGCTCGCCGTCCGGCCTGCGAACGATGACACCGTCGGTGGATCGGACCATGCCGTTCCACGGGTCGGCCAGGTAGTCGAACACGGCGGGCTGCATGCGAGCAACCACTTCACCGCTCTCGACGCTGGTCTGATAGACCAGCTTCCCGCCCCATTCGGGGAAGAGCAGGATCGACGCATAGGTGGCGTCGAACATCTTGGAGGTTCCCCTGGCAACCACTTCGAGTGACGCGTCGATGACGACACTGCGGTGCAGGTCGCGGGAGATCTCGTACATCGCGGCCGTGCGGAGCCGCTCGTCCATCTGCGACGTGTACGCCCGATATGCGATGAAGAGCACTGCGATCGGAATGAACGCCAGCCAGGCCGCGTCGGGCTGGGCGTTGACGATGGTGACGGCGACCAGGCCGAGGGCGACGTTCATCGCTGCAGCAACGGCGCTGAACCTGAGGACATCGTTGGCTTCGGCCCTGGATGGCCGGGAGCCGGAGATGCCGACCGCGACGGTGATCAGGAAGTCGGCAATGAGGAGCGACATCCCGGCTGCCATCAGCACACCCAGCCAGCCGTACAACCCGAGTGGGTCGCCGAGCTGGATGACGCTCCGGAAGATGAGGATCGAGATGCCGGCCTGCAGGGCGAACTGTGCGACGTTGAAGACCAGCTTGATCGGGGTGTTCCGCCGCAGCACCCCGAACGCGATCAGATTCCCGACGGCGTGTGCCGCCACGAAGGTCACCGGCTCCATGAAGTAGAGCCCGAGGACCAGTGGGATCTCGCTGAGCGAGAAGGTGTACGAGTCCCTCCGGAACCGGAAGTGAACGACGGAGCTCTCGGCGGCGACCACCAGCGCGACCATCAACCACGGGGGGATTCCGAGGTTGGCTCGCGGGCCATCCAGCATCTCTGTCACTGGCAGCAGTGCGAGCGCGGCTGCGGTCACGAGAACGTTGAGCACCCAGATCTTCGCATAGGCGTTGACGGACCCGTCGGTCCTGTGAATCAGGGAGCGCAGCCGTTCCCGCACGGGGTTCACGAAGCCGGACTCGACCACGACCAGCCGGACCACGGGGCGGGCGAGAGCGCCGTTGCTGCGAGGCGTCCGCCTACGGGTGCGAGCGAGGGGTGCACTACTTCCCGTTTCCCCCGGAACCCGTCTTGTGATCCCAGCTGAGACCCCGGCCCGTCTTCATGCACTCCACCTCTCTGTGACATTCGGTCGCCGATCGACCACTTTCAGTGGTCTTCGACGGTGAGCCGGGGAATCTGGAGACACAGAAGTGGTCCGCGCGAATGGACTAGTCCTCCGTTGGTGCTCCGAGGCGGCGTGGATCACACCACTCGGTCGAACCAGTCCTGCAGCCTCGCAACCGCCGCTTCGATGTCGGCGGTCGAATCCGAGTACGAGAACCGCACGAAGCGATGCCCGGCGGTGCGGTCGAAGTCGATACCGGGCGTGACGGCGACCCCGGTCTCGTCGAGCCAGCGTCGGCACAGTTCGGAGCTGTCGATTCCCATGTGACCGACGTCCGCCCAGACATAGAAGGCACCATCCGGCGGAGCGACACGGTCGATGCCCATCGTTGCCAGACCCTCGACGAGGATGTCACGGTTCGTGCGGTATCGGGCGACATGGCCGTCCAACTCGTCACCGGCCTCGAGCGCGCCCAGCGCGGCGTGCTGGGAGATGGCAGGTGGCGAGATGAACAGGTTCTGGGCGAGCCGTTCGACTGGGGCGGTCAGATGCTCGGGCACCACCATCCAGCCGACCCGCCACCCGGTCATCGACTGGTACTTCGAGAAGGACTGGACCACCACCGCGTCGACGTCATGGGCGAGCGCGCACGCCGGATCGGCATCGAAGGTGATCCCGTGGTAGATCTCGTCGGAGATCACACGGATCCCTGCGTCCCGGCAGAACGAGGCGAGCCGGCCCATCTCGTCGTCGGAGATGACGGTTCCGGTCGGATTGGAGGGCGAGGCGACCACGACCCCGGCGATCGGCATCGCCGCTTCGAGTCGTTCGAGCGAGAGGTTGAAACCGCTCGTGGCGTCGACCGTGATCGGAACGACCTCGACCCCGAGCGCCTCCAGGATGTTGCGGTACGCCGCGTAGCCCGGCTCGGTCATCGCAACCCGATCACCGACGTCGAAACACGCCAGGATCGCAAGCGTGAACCCTCCCGATGCGCCAACGGTCACGGCGATCCGCTCGGCATCGACGTCCAGGCCGTGGCGATCGGCGTAGAGACGGGAGATTCCGCGCCTCAGCTCCGGGATGCCGGTCGCGGCCGTGTACCCGAGTCGATCCGACTCCAGCGCCTCGGCCGCCGCGTCCAGCGCCAGGCGCGGAGCGGGCGTGCTCGGTTGCCCCACCTCCAGATGCAGGACGTCGCCTTCGGCCTCGTCGCGCCTGGCGGCGGCCTTCATCACCTCCATCACGTAGAAGGGGCTGATCCCCGACCTTCGCGACGGGATCATCCGGTCCTCCGATCGAGGAGCACGCGTCCTCTGCGCATCACGAAGACGGGGTCCAGCAGCGTCCCGATGCGCTCGTGGGGGTCGTGCTCGAACGAGACGACATCGGCCGAGATCCCGGGCTCGAACCCCCAGGGCTCATCGACGTAGTCGTAAGCGGCGGTCGTCACCGCGCGGACTGCGTCGGCGGGTGTGAAGCCGTACTCGACGAGTCCGATCGCTTCGGCGCCGATCTGGCCCTGTGGTGTGCCGAAGTCGCTTCCGGCGAGCACGACGACACCGGCGTCGCTCGCATGGGTTGCCAGGCTGCGAACCCGATCGAGGCCCGCCAGCAGGATCCGACCGCCCGTGCGCTCGGGCCCGACCTGTTCGATCACCCGCTCGACCTGTCTCACCGTCGGCACCCACGCCCCATTCCGAGCACCCAACGCGCTGATGTCGCCATCGGTGAGGTACAGGCCGTGCTCGATCGAATCGACCCCGGCTGCGACCGCGATCGAAGGGGTCTCGGGCGCCATCGTGTGGATCGCCACTCTCAGGCCCCGGGCGTGGGCCGTCTCGACCGCAGCCGCCAGCGGCTCGACCCGGAACGACGGTGGGGCGCCCTGGCCCCGCTTCGGCCAGTCACCGATGATCTTGAACCACCCACCGGAGCGTGGATGCGAGGCGACGACGGACGCCAGTTCGTCCGGCGCCACTTCTCGGACCGCACCGGGGTAGTAGCCGCCGATCCCCGCAACGATGGAGCCGGCCGCCCGCAGCGCAGGGCGGAAGTCGAGTGGATCGTCAAGCAAGGCCAGCACCCCGTCGTCGGACCAACCCTTGTCGAGACACAGAAACACGCCGCCGGCGAGTTCGGCCACCAGCCGCTCCCGAACTCGAGCCGGGTCACTCGGCACGAAATCGGGCCGGTCCGAACTGACGTGGATGTGGGCGTCGGCCAAGCCCGAAACCGAGGCCAGATCACTCAGATCGACGACGTCGCCATCTCCGGCGCTCGACCACTCCCCGCCGGACACAGACAACTCGACCGTCGTGCGATCGAATCCGGTGATGAGATATCGCATGAAACTCGACGCTACCTGCCGGGAACCTCTCGGAGTCTGATAGCGTCATGTCTCCATGGACAGCAGGGTCACCTCCGCCGTCACGATCTTCGCCCTCCTTGCGATGGCGACCGTCTTCGGCCTCCCCCAACCCGCAACGGCTTGCACGTGTGCCGCCGGCTCCCCCGTCGAATTGCTCGAGTCGAGTGATCTCGCCTTCATCGGCACGGTCGTCGACCAGCAGCTGGACTTCGCCGGGACGTCGACCGAGAGCCTCATCGCCGTCGACGAGGTGGTGAAGGGAGACGTGTCTGCGTCGATCATCGTCACCGGGGAGACGGACAGTGCATGCGGCCTCGGCCTGACCGCGACCGAGCAGATCGGCGTGACCGCCGTTCAGGTCTCCGGAGAGATCCTCCCGAAGGTCTGCACGTCGATGGAGCCGGACCAGCTGCTGGCGGCAGCGGATGAGCTGGGCCTCGATGTCGTCAGCCCACCGTCGGAGGAAGAGATCGCCACAGCGCTCCCGGAATCGACGAGCAACTACGCCGCGGCGATCCCACTCAGCATCGCACTCAGCCTCGTGTTCCTCGGCGCCGTGGCGCTCGGGACGAGACAGTCCTCGATGTCGTCGAAGTGATCCGATAGTTCGACTAACCCCGGATCGCGGGTTGAATGACACCATGCGCCGACTCAGCCCCCTCGCCTTCGTTGCGCTCCTCTCCGCATGTTCGCTGATCGCGTCGCCGTCGACGACGGTGCCCGGCGACGTCGACACTGTGCCGCTCGATGCCCCGACCACGACGACTGCCCCGACCACGACCACCCTTCCTCCGGAAGTGACCGTGGAGACGGACACACTCGAGACCGTCGGCTGCGATGCGGCAGACGAGGATTTCATCATCCTGTGTGAGGTGGTCGAGACCATCGAACAGAACTACGTCGATGCGGTACCGCTCGACGTCCTGGCCGAAGCGGCCGTCGAAGGGATCGAGTCGTTCGCGTCCTTCGACCAGACCACCGAACTGCTCCAGTGTGCGCTCCCCGACGCATCGTTCGCAGCGGTGTGTGAGGCGCTCGACGAGGCCGACGCCATCCCTCTCGACGGCGTCGAGGCCGCCATCTACGGGATCATCGCCTTCGCGCTGGATCCGAACAGCGCCTACCTCGACCCAGAGGCACTCGCATTGGCCGTCGAGGACCAGTCGGGCTCGGTCGACGGCATCGGGGCGCTCGTGAACACCGAAGACCGAACCACTGAGGACCCATCGACCAACCCGTGCCTGTTGATCAGCGAAACCTGCCGGATGGTCATCATCTCTACGTTCGCCGACAGCCCTGCCGAACGCGCCGGGTTGATGTCCGGCGACGAACTCGAGGTCGTCGATGGCGAATCGGTGCTCGGCAAGAGCCTCGACGAGGTGACCAACCTCGTTCGTGGACCGTCTGGCAGCGATGTCGAGCTCACGTTCCTCCGCGGAGACGAACGCTTCACCGTCACGATCACCCGGGCGGCCATCGAGATCCCGATCGCCGACTGGCAGGTGATCGGTGATGTCGGATATCTCCAGCTGAACCTGTTCACGAACAACTCGGACGAGGTCGTTCACGAGGCGCTCCGGGAGTTGGTCGACGACGGCGCCCGGTCGCTGATCTTCGATCTGCGCAACAACCCCGGCGGATCGCTGGACTCGTCGGTGGAGATCGCCAGCGAGTTCCTCTCCGACGGGCTCGTCCTGCTGACCGAGGCACCCGGAACGGAGATCCCCTACGAGGTGCGGAGCGGCGGGGTGCTGACGGACCCGTCGTTCCCGGTGACGATCCTGATCAATCGCGGTAGCGCGTCGGCTTCGGAGGTCGTGTCGGGCGCGCTGAAGGAGGCCGGGCGGGCGATCCTGATCGGCGAGAACACGTTCGGCAAGAACACGGTCCAGCAGCGCTTCTCGTTGTCCAACGGCGGGGCGGTCAAGGTGACCATCGCCCGATGGGTGACACCCGGAGGGACCGATTTCGGCGAGACCGGCATCAGCCCGGACGTCGAAGCCGAGGTGCCGCTCGACCTCTCACCCGAGGAGATCGTCGCGTTCGTGAATACGTTGACGGGTTGAGGCGTTGACCATGTTCAGGAGGATTCGAGAGATGTTCACGACCAAACCAGCCACCCAGATGACACCTGATGCGGCACTGCCGGGCCGGAGCGAGCCGATCGAGGTGGAGGCGGATCACGTGGTGCTCGGCACCCCGATCGTCGGCCCCTGGCCCGAGGGTCATGACGTGATCTCGTTCGGCATGGGCTGCTTCTGGGGAGCCGAGCGCATCTTCTGGCAGGTCCCCGGGGTCTACTCGACCGCCGTCGGTTATCAGGGCGGATACACCCCCAACCCGGACTACCGCGAGGTGTGCACCGGGCAGACCGGTCACGCCGAGGTGGCGCTCGTCGTGTACGACCCCGCAAAGGTATCGCTGGACACGCTCCTGAAGGAGTTCTGGGAGCAACACGACCCGACGACGCTCAACCGGCAGGGCAACGACGTCGGCACCCAGTACCGATCCGCAATCTATCCGACCACGCCGGAGCAGCGGGCGATCGCCGAAGAGTCACTGCGGAAGTATCAGGAGAAGCTGACAGCCGAGGGGTACGGGACGATCACCACCGAGATCACCGACGCCGACGAGGCCGGCCCGTTCTACTACGCCGAGGACTATCACCAGGGATACCTGCACAAGAACCCGATGGGCTACTGCAACCACGGCTATTGCCAGGTCTCCTACGCGTAGCCCGTGTCGGTTGCGGTGAGCACGTCGCGTTCTGAACAAGATGACAGATGACAGATGACAGATGACAGATCCGTCTGTCGAAAGGTGGATCTGTCGTGACGTAGCCGGAACGGCCAAACCAGCGCTTTCGGCCGATCGTCCTGGGACAGTGCGTTGCGATCCGCGTTCGCCTCACGTGCTCGGCTGACGACGCGTGACCTATCTGTCATCTGTCATCTTTGGTCTGTCATCTGATCTCGTCAGAGATCGGCCGAGAACGTGTCGCATTGGTTGGGGTCGCCGGACTGGTAGCCGCGGTTGAACCACTCCTGGCGCTGCGCCGAGGTGCCGTGGTTGAACTTCTCGGGGTCGATCCGACCGGTCGTGGCCTCCTGGATGCGGTCGTCACCGACCGCGGCGGCCGCCTCGAGCGCTTCGCTCACCTCTCCCGGATCCAGTTCGATGAGCCCCTGGCCCCCGACCTCGGCACTCCGGGTCGGGTCCACGTACAACGTCGACGCCCAGACGCCGGCGAAGCAGTCGGCCTGCAGTTCGAGACGGATCGAGTAGTTGTTCGCCTGCGACGGGTTCTGCTGCTGCAGTGCTCGAACCTCGTCGCTGATTCCCAGCACGTTCTGCACGTGATGCGCCACCTCGTGGGCGACGACGTAGGCCGGGGCGAAATCGCCTCGTGCGCCGAACTGCCGTGCAAGCTGGTCGAAGAAGCCGAGGTCGACGTAGACGTTCTCGTCGAGCGGGCAGTAGTGCGGCCCGATCTGCTCGAGCGCCCCGCCACACGCAGAGTCGGTCGCCGTCTCGAACAGCACGAACGTCGCGTCCCGATACTGGAGATCGGCCGAGGCGAAGATGTCGCGCCAGACGTTCTCGGCGTCGGTGAAGACCGCACCGAGATACTCCGCCAGCTCTGCGTCGGGGTCGTTGGCCGGATCGAGCGGAGCGATCTCTCCGCCACCCTGCGCCGGGGGCGGCTGGAGCTGTTCGAGCATCGGGCCCAGTGACTCCAGTCCGCTGCCGCCACCACAGAACGCCACGGCGAGGACGAGGATCAATGCCAAGCCGCCCCCGCCTCCGACGGCGACTCCGCCTCTCCGCATGCCGGGGCGGCCGCGTCGGTCTTCGATCCGCGACGTCTGCTGAGTTGGCTTTCGATACCTGACCATGGCGCCCCTTCCTCCTGTTCGAACGACCACTCTACGGCACCCGAGAGCGCCCGGTTCCCCTCCATGCAGTCGAACCAGGCGACCCGGGCTTCCCGTGTTCTCCGGCCCCCGGTAGGGTTTCACAGATGCCACGTAGATGGGCCGCGCTGGCCGTGTCTGTGTTCTCCCTGCTCACCCTGATCACGGCGGTGACGCCCGTCCGCGCCCAGACCGACGTCGACGATGCCAGGCGGGCGACGGAGGAAGCCGCCGACGACGCCGAGGGCGCGCTCGAGATCGTCGACGCCGCCGTTGCCGAGCGTGCCGCCATCGAATCGCAACTGTTCGAAGTGCTGGATCGATACCAGGCGAACGCCGAGAGGCTCGCCGAGACATGGGCGTCGCTCGAGCAACTCAACGACACGCTCGCCATCGTCGAGGCACGCCAGGAGTCGACCCGTGACTCCTTCGAGACCCAGGCCGTCGCCGCGTACATGGATGCGGTGGGGTCGACGGCCGTGATCGTGATCGACTCCGGCACGATCGAGTCGGCGATGGTGGCCCAGGAGACCCTGGGACGGACGACACGCGCGACCCTCTCACAGCTCGATGGATTCATCGCCTTCCGAGACCAGGTCGACGACATCCGAACCGAAACCGCGGCACGAGCAGAGGAAACGGCTGCCGTCCAGGCCGAGCTCGACGCCGACGCCGCCGAGCTGGAGGAGTTGTTCGCGGTTGCGAACGCCGAGGTTGCTGCCGCCTACCGGCAGGCGCTCGAAGCCGAAGCCCGTCTGGCGAACGCAACCGACGCCCTGCAGGCCGCCCAGCAGGCCTCGACCACCACGGTCCCGCCGACCACCACGACCGCCCCCGGTGCACCGATCACGACGACCGCTCCCGCCACCACCACGCCCGCCACCACGCCGACAACCACGACGACGACCACCACCATCGCCTCGCCCGCACCGGAGAGTTGGCCGCCGATCCCGATCAACTCTGCGACGTACGGCTGGCGACCGCTGATCGAGGCCCACTTCGCCTCAGATCTCGTGCTCGACGCCCTCGTGATCATCCAGTGCGAATCGCTCGGCGATTCCGACGCGATGAACCCGTACAGCGGGGCGAGCGGGCTCTTCCAGTTCATGCCCGGCACGTGGGCGGTCGCATCCGTCGAGGCAGGCGTCTCAGACCGTTCGGTGTTCGACGGAGAGGCGAACATCATCGCCGCCTCGTGGCTCGCCGAGTACTACCGCTCACGCGGCCTGGATCCGTGGCGTCCGTGGGTCTGCCGGAAGCTCCTCTGAGCCGCGAAGATGTGCGAGAACGGTCGCACCGCCGAAACGGTCATGTAACAACCGTCCGCGAACGTGTGCCCTCACACGACCAGGAGGACGCTGATGCGTGAGACGATCGTTCAGAGGGGAGACTCGACGTCGAACACCCTGCTCGAGGGGGTCGCGGCGACGCTGCGCAGGCTCGAGCGGGACGTGGTGGACCAACCCGAGGTCTCCGCCCACGCGTCTCGAAGGCTCGCGACGTTCCAGCGGTCCCTCGCCAAAGCACTCCAGGCTGCACATCTCGAAACCGTGCAGGAGTTGAGAGTCGGCTGAGGCATCGCTCCGACTCGCCCGCTGCCGAGCGGATTCACATGGGGATGGCTTCGCCGGTTGCGGAATCGAACAGTCGGAGCGATGCCTCAACCCACGTCAATTCGAGCCGGTCACCGACTTCGAGGCCGGTGTCGGCAGGGAGCGTCACCGAGAACCCGACACCGGGGTGACGGCCCAGTCCGAAGTAGACGCGGGACTCCGATCCGAGATCCTCGACGCGGCCGACGGCGACGTGGATCGTGCGGTCGAACGTCGTGCCAGGTGGCGCGACTCGCAGCTCCGAGGGATACCAGCCCACCAACACTCGGCTGGGCACCTGGTCGGGTAGATCGAGGGCGATGCGATCGACGCCGATCTCGATCACCCCGTCCCGTCGGACCGCCCTCGCCGGGATGAGATTCATGGGTGGGTTGCCGACGAACGCCGCAACGTCGGCGTGCGCCGGCCGCTGGTAGACCTCCATTGGGGCGCCCACCTGGCGGATCCGACCGTCCATCAGGACTGCGAGGTGCGTCGAGACCGACATCGCCTCGGATTGATCGTTGGTGGCCAACAGCATGGTGAGCCCCGATTCGTCGTGCAGGCGGCGGATCTCGGCTCGGAACCGACGACGGATCCCGGCATCGGCCTGAGCGAGCGGCTCGTCGAGCAGGACGACGGTGGGGTCGGCTCGGCTCAGCGCCCGTGCGGTCGCCACCTGGCCCCGTTGACCTCCTGACAGCGTCCGCGGGAACCGGCTCCAGATGCGCCTCACCCCGACCCGGGAGGCGGTGGACTGGGCCTCCTGGGTGGCGGTGGCGTGATCGTGTCCCTGGACCAGCCACGGGAACTCCAGGTTCGAGCCGACCGTCATGTGCTCGTAGAGGGCGTCGTCCTGAAAGACCATTGCCACCCGATTCGTCCACGGAGACCGCCGATCGACCGGCACACCGGCGATCGTCACGGTGCCCGAGGTCGGGGCTTCGAGACCGCTGACGAGACGCAGCATGCTGGTCTTGCCGGAGCCACTCGGCCCGATGATCGTCATCAGGGCACCGTCGGGGACGTCGAGCGTCACGTCCTCGAGGACGACGCGGCCGGCGATCTCGAGCCCGACACGATCGAACGCAATGGTGGCCATGAGTCGACCGTACCCGATCACGTGGTTACCGAACCCCTCCCGATCCGTGCAATCATGCTCCGATGCATCTTTCATCCCCGCTGGGAGCGACGCCGACCGTCGATGGCGTGTGGTTCGGATTACGTTCCGATGTGGCCGATGGGGTCGAACTGTGCCTGTTCGAGGGCGCCGACGAGGTCCGCATCGAGATGAGACGCAAGAGCGGCGCAGTGTTCTCCGTGTTCGTTCCCGGCGTCTCGCCGGGAACGGTGTACGGCTTCAGGGTTCACGGTCCGTGGGATCCGAAGACCGGTCATCGATGCAACGCCGCCAAGCTCCTCCTGGATCCATACGGGAGACGGTTCGTCGGTTCGGTGGAGAGCGACCGGTCGATCTACGGACACGACATCGACGACCCGACCAGGATCTCACCACTCGACTCGGCACCGCACGTCATGAAGTCTGTCGTGATCGACGGCACCTTCGACTGGGGCGACGATCGTTCCCCGGGCCACTCGATGGCCGACACCGTGCTCTACGAGACACACGTGAAGGGGATCACGAAGAACCACCCCGACATCCCCGACGAGCTCCGCGGCACCTACGCGGGTCTGGCCCACCCGGTCACGATCGACCACCTCACCCGGCTCGGCGTGACGGCGGTCGAACTGCTCCCGATCCACCAGTTCGTTCAGGACCAGCATCTCATCGCCGCCGGACGAAGGAACTACTGGGGCTACAACAGCATCGGCTTCTTTGCTCCGCACAACGAGTACGCCGCGACCAGCGACCCGGTCCGCGAGTTCAAGGGCATGGTCAAACACCTGCATGCGGCGGGGATCGAGGTGATCCTCGACGTGGTGTACAACCACACCGCCGAGGGCAACCACCTCGGCCCGACCCTGGGGTTCCGGGGGATCGACAACAACGCCTACTACCGGCTCGCCGACGATCGCAGCCTCTACCTCAACTGGACCGGCACGGGCAACACCTTCGACATGTCGAATCCGCAGTCGCTCCAGATCGTGATGGACAGCCTCAGGTACTGGGTGTCGGAGATGCGTATCGACGGCTTCCGCTTCGACCTCGCCACCGTGCTCGGACGTACCCACTCCGACTTCGACCCGTGGGGAGCCTTCTTCGGAGCGATCAGCCAGGATCCCGTGCTCGCCGGGGCGAAGCTCATCGCAGAGCCCTGGGACGTGGGGCCGCACGGCTATCGCGTCGGTGAGTTCCCCTATGCATGGTCCGAGTGGAACGACTCGTACCGCGACGTCACGCGGGACTTCTGGCGGTCGGCGAAGGGGGTGCTCCCGGCATTTGCCGGCCGATTGACCGGCAGCGCCGACATCTTCGGCGCGTCCGGGCGGAGCCAGGTCGCGTCGATCAATCTCATCACCGCGCACGACGGGTTCACGCTGGCAGACGTCGTCTCGTACAACGACAAGCACAACCTGCCCAACGGCGAAGGCAACCGCGACGGCCACTCGGACAACCGTTCGTGGAACTCCGGTGTGGAAGGCCCCACCGACGACCCCACGGTGCTCTCCATCCGGCGACGCCGGCAGCGTTCGATGCTGGCAACACTGATGCTCTCACAGGGTGTGCCGATGATGCTGGGTGGGGACGAGATCGGCCGCAGCCAGCGCGGCAACAACAATGCCTACAACCAGGACAACATCATCTCCTGGTACGACTGGGACAACGCCGATCAGGAACTCCTCCGGTTCACGTCGGAGCTCATCGCACTCCGCCGGGCACATCCGACATTCCGCCGGACGTGGTGGCTGCCCGAGCACGGCGAGGCCGGACAGGTCGAATGGTTCACGCCGTCCGGAGAGAAGAAGTCGATCGACGACTGGCACAAGGCCTATGCGCGATCCGTGACGGTCTCGTTCGATGGCGCACGCGTGGCCCACAACCGGAACGTCGTGAAGGACAACGACTTTCTCATCATGGCGAACGCTTCGGACACGGACATCGAGTTCAGGATCCCGCCCGAGATCGGCGAGGTGGGCTGGGAGCTCGTGCTCCACACCGAACCGGACCTGGAGCTCGACCTGGTCGACGGCATGATCACGCTCCCGCAGTTCGTGCTCGCCGTGCTGCGCCGCAGTTGATCAGCAGCAGCCGGACTTGGTGAGCGAGCCGGCGTCGTCCAACACGGTGTACCACTCCCACTCCGCCCCGTCGGGGTCGGTCACGAACACCTTGTCCTGCCGGGCGTAGCAACACTCGACGCCTTGCTCGGCGAATGTCGTGAGACCGGCATCGACGAATGCCTTGGTGGCTTCGTTCACCGCAGGCGTATCGACCACTTCGACGCCCAGGTGGTTGAGCGTGCCTCCCTCGGCGGCTTCGATGAGCACGAGCTTCAGCGGCGGTTCGGCGATGGCGAAGTTGGCGTAGCCGGGTCTGCGCTTCGCCGGTTCCATCCCGAACACCTTCGAGTAGAACTCGACGGCGCGATCGACATCGGTGACATTGAGCGCGAGCTGCACTCGGCCGCTTGCGGGAACCTCGGTCATGATCGTCTTCCTCTCCTCGTCAGACCCATCGACATGTGTCTATATGAGGAGATCGTGGCAGACAAATCGACAACTGTCAATATGTTGAGCCCCGCCGTGCCGAGCGCAGGTCGCAGTCAGGCAGAGACGTCGGCGTCCGGTGTGACACCGAACGTCTCGAGCGAGCGACGCAGTTCGTGTTCCTCGGTCACGTCGTGGAAGTTGAACACGAACCCCTCCAGATCGGGGTCGTTCAACAGGTTGCGGGCGGTGGCGCTCATCAGCCGCACCTCCCCGTCCCGGCGACGGATCCGAACGTGGAAACGAGCCGGCTTGTCGGGCTTCCTCACGACCCGGTTGTACGCCTCGAGCAACGCGCCGCGGTCCTCGTCGACCACCAGGTCGAGCATCGAGCCCCCGACGTGGTCCTCCGCCCGGTAGCCGGTGAGCCGTTCGTTCTGCGGCCCGATCTCGACGAGCCTGAGGCCTGCGTCGGTGACGGCCAGCCCGTCGGAACTGTACGCGAGCATCGCTCGGTACCGACTGTCGTAGGACGAGAGCTGATTCTTGGTCGCGCGCCGCTCGTAGTCGATCTGTCGCAGTCGGATGACCAGCGTCCGAGTCATCGCCACCAGGGCGACGAGGAAGAAGAGGACGCCGACGCGCTCACTCAGGGCCTCCTGCGACGCCGTGTACGACGGCAGGTCGATCGCTCGGTTCAGGAACATTGCGAGCCCGATGGCGACCGCGTCGAAGATCCACATGAGGTAGACCCTCGCCCCGGCGACGAGCACCGACGCCGCGACGAACGTGAAGGTGAGGGCGAGCAGTGCAACCGTCGTAATGCCTATTGCGAAGGACGCGGCTGCCAGGGCGAACCCGTCGATGACGAGCAGGGCGGTGGGCGATCCGCCACGCCGTGACCGATGGATGAAGGCATGGACCGCAACCGTCAGTGAGATGACGAGCACCCACTGGCCCCGGGGCCACCCGCTCAGAATGCCGACGACGCCCGAGGACAGCGTCGCGAGCAGTGCGATCACGAGGCGTGCCGCGTTGTAGGAGTCGGTCAGGCCGGACCAGACCGCCGACTCGTGCCGTTGATGAAGATTGGTCGACATGTACCGTTCTTATCGACCGAGAGCGGCTGGGCTTGAAGGATCGCTGTCAGGTCTCGAACCGGTGGCTCTTGGCCACGGCCACGATGCCCGACTCGGTCACCTCGAAGCCGTTCGCCCGGTCCTCCTCCACATCGAATCCGATACGGAACCCCGGTGGAACGACCACGTTCTTGTCGATGATCGCGTTGCGGACCGAGGCACCGGATCCGATCATCACGTCCTCGGACAGCACGCAATGATCCACCCTGGCCCCAGGCTCGACCCGAACCCAAGGCGAGAGCACAGAATGTTGGACGAAGCCGCCGCTGACCACCACTCCGTTGCCGAGAATGGAATCACTCATCTGACCGGCACCGAACTCGGCGACAGCCACGACCTTCGCCGGCGGCGCGGTGATCTCCTGGGTGTAGATCGGCCAATCCCGGTTGTAGAGGTTGAACACCGGATCCACCGAGACGAGATCCATGTTCGCATCGAAGTACGAGTCCAGCGTCCCGACGTCGCGCCAGTAGGCGTGCTCCCGCTCGGTGACACCAGGGACCTGGTTCTGCGTGAAGTCGTACACGTGTGCCAGACCCTTGTCGACCAGCGCAGGAATGAGATCGCCGCCGACATCGTGGCGGGAATCGTCGAGCATGGCGTCCTCTTTGACCAGGTCCAACAGCACCTCTGCGTCGAAGACGTAGTTGCCCATCGACGCGAACGCCATGGTCGGATCGTCCGGGGTGCTGGGAGGCTCTGCGGGCTTCTCCCAGAACTTCTCGATCAGCGTGCTCTCATCCGACTGCTGAATGACACCGAACGCGGTCGCCTCGGCGATCGGGACCCTGATCCCGGCAACGGTGACCCCGGCCCCGGAGTCGACGTGGGCCTGGAGCATCTGCTTGGGGTCCATGCGGTAGATGTGGTCTGCGCCGAACACGAAGATGTGCTCGGGTCGCTCGTCCTCGATGATGTTGATGTTCTGGAACAGCGCATCGGCCGAGCCGACGAACCACCGCTTGCCCATCCGCATCTGCGCCGGCACCGAGGTCACGTAGTTGCCGAGGAGTGTGCTCATCCGCCAGGTCCGGGACAGGTGGACGTTGAGGCTGTGACTCTTGTACTGGGTGAGAACCACGATCCGGCGATACCCACCGTTGACGAGGTTCGAGAGCGCGAAATCGATCAGACGGTACTTCCCGCCGAAGGGCACTGCCGGCTTGGCGCGATCGCGTGTCAACGGCATGAGACGTTTCCCCTCGCCACCAGCCAGAACCATCGAGAGAATCCTGCGGCTCGGCGGAAGTTGTGCCATGTCCTCGTCCTGTCTCGCGTGCTGCCCTGAACCTACTATCTGCGATGCGAGATCATCGATCGCGACGCCCTTTCATGGAGAAGCCGAGCAGCAGCGCGCCCGCCGCCACCAGACCGAGGGCGAACGCACCCCAGTTGGGGCCTCCCGAAGCGGTGAGCACCGGCTCGGGGACCGGCACCGAGATCGGCGGGTCGGCGGACGGCTCGAAGGTGAACACATAGGCGCCAGGGGTGGTCACGCCGTCGATTCCGGCCACCCGGTAGTCGACGCGATACTCCCCCGGCGCGGTCAATGGCTCGATCCGAACCCGGGCGACCTGGTCGTTGTCGTCGAGCGTCACGGCAGATCGGGCCTGGACCTCGTCGCCGTGGGGGTCGGAGACGGTGATGTACATCCCTTCAGGGGTCATCAGCTCGGGGAAGATGATCGCCACCTCGTCGATGTCACCCCCGACGGTGGCACCCGGGGCCGGTTCGGCGCCGACCGGGCCATGAGCGATCGCCGGGGTGGCGACGAGCGCCGCCACCCCCAACGCCATCAGAAATCGGCGCATGCGATCTTGTTGTCGATCAGGTCGACCGGGTGGACGACGATCGCAACGGCTCGCTCGTCGACTGTTTGGGCGTTCTCTGCCGTCATGAACCCGTTGCCGTCTTCGTCGGCGGTGAACAGCAGATGGATCTCGTTCGGCGGGACCTCCGAGCCGCCCACCTCGAATTGATAGTGCGGCCCGCCGTTGTTCGAGCACGGCTCGGCGTGGACGTGCGAGATGTACTCGACTCCCGGCTGGAGGCCCGACAGCTCGACCGTCACGGTGGTCCCACCGTCGTGGCGGGCCATCTCGGCGGTCCCGGTCACGTCGTCGTAGCCCGACGGGCGGGTGTCGAGCAGTGCGAACGTCCCCGACACCAGCTCGCCGCCTGCCACCTCGGAGGCGGGAGTGGCTTCGGGGTCCCCCATGTTCATCGCCATGTCCATGCCGTCGTCCATCTCCATCCCGTCACCCATGACGGTGGTGTCCGCCGCCTCGTCCGAGTCACCGCACGCTGCCAGGACCATGGCCAGAGCAAGTAGCAGCGCCCCGAAACGCAGGCGCGAATGCCCGATGTGTCGCATATCGAATCACTCCATCTCTCATGCCAGGAACGGCGTAACGATGCGCGCTGAGCCCACCGACGGATCGTCCCCCAGGTTCAAGATGCAGAAGGGTAACGATGCCCTATGAGTACCGGATGAGCGCCGCTTCAGCGCGGAGTGAGAAACGTGACCGACATCGGTGGGGCCAGCATGGTGAGTGACTGGTCGTGCCCGTGAGATGGCTCATCGACGGTCTCGAGGCCAACGGGGACCAGACCCGAGCCCCCGAACTCGTCGGCGTCGGTGCACAACAGCGTCTTCCACGGCCCGGCGGCCGGAACACCGAACCGGTAGTCGTGCCACGCCTCGGGCGTGAAGTTGCATACGGCGACGACCGGTGGATGCCCCTCGGCGGACCGCAGGAAGACGAGGGTCGCTCGCGACACGTCATCGGCCTCGATCCACTGGAACCCGCGAGCGTCGGTGTCCCAGATGTGGAGCGCAGGCGTCTCGCGATACATCCGGTTGAGCTCACCGATCATCTTCATCACGCCGGCGTGGACGGGGTAGTCGAGCAGATGGAAGGGCAGTTCACCGTTGTGAGCCCACTCGCGGGGATCGGCGATCTCTGCCCCCATGAACAGCAGCTTCTTGCCCGGGAGGGCCCACTGGTAGCCCAGCATGGCCCGATAGCTGGCGAACCGCTTCCACTCGTCACCCGGGTGCTTGTCGAGGAGCGACTTCTTGCCGTGGACGACCTCGTCGTGACTGAGTGCGAGGATGTAGTTCTCGGTGAATGCATAGATCGCCCGGAACGTCAGCATCCGGTGCTGATCTTCGAACGAGCGATAGATCGGGTCGTTTGCGAAGTAGCGCAGGGTGTCGTTCATCCAGCCCATGTCCCACTTGTATCCGAACCCGAGTCCACCGACATCGACCGGGCGGGTGACCAGGGGCCACGCCGTCGACTCCTCGGCGATCATCTGGATGCCGGGGAACCGTCCGTACACGGATTCGTTGAGCTCCTGGAGGAACGAAACGGCCTCGAGGTTCTCGTTGCCGCCGTGCTCGTTCGGGATCCATTCACCCTCGTTGCGCGAGTAGTCGAGGTACAGCATCGACGCCACCGCATCCACCCGGAGCGCGTCGACGTGGAACACGTCGAACCAGTGATGGGCGGACGACAGCAGGAAGGATCGGACCTCGTTGCGGCCGTAGTTGAAGATGTACGAGCCCCAGTCTGGGTGGTATCCCTTGCGCGGGTCGGCGTGCTCGTAGAGGTGTGTGCCGTCGAAGCGGGCGAGGCCGTGGGCATCGACCGCGAAATGCGAGGGGACCCAGTCCAGGATCACGCCGATCCCCGCCTGATGGAACATGTCCACGAACGCCATGAAGTCCTGAGGCGTGCCGAATCGAGATGTCGGCGCGAAGAGACCCGTCGTCTGATACCCCCACGAGCCGTCGAACGGGTGCTCCATCACCGGCATCAACTCGATGTGGGTGAAGCCGTTGAGCTGGAGGTGCGGGATGAGCCCGGCGGCCAGGTCCCGATAGTTGCGGCCACCCTGCCTGGTCCAGGAGCCGAGGTGACACTCGTAGATCGCGACGGGTGCGGTTTGGGCGAGGAGCTCGCCACGGTCGGCCATGTAGCCGTCGTCGCCCCACTCGTAGTCGCGGCCCCAGACGATCGACGCCGTGTGCGGAGGGGTCTCGGCATGGATCGCGTACGGATCCGCCTTCTCCAGGCGCCGGCTGACGGCCTTCGGCTTGATGGAGTACTTGTATTTCGTCCCCTCACCGACGCCGGGGATCGTGACCTCCCACACCCCCGAATCGGATGGGTGCATCGTGTTCGCCTCGGGATTCCAGCCGTTGAAGTCGCCGACCACCGAGACGGCATCGGCGTTGGGAGCCCACACGCGGAAGGAGGTCTCGTCGTCCCCGAGCTGCGCGCCGAGAACGTTGCCGAGCCCGAAATGACGGCCTCCGTTGAAGAGCCAGCGGTCTTGTTCAGTGAATTGTGCGGCCATGTCGCGAGCCTAGGACCCCAGGGGGTGACTCGCTCACCCCGGAACGATCTTGTAGACGGTCCCACCGAGCGAGACGATGTACATCTCCCCGAACCCGTCCGTGCCGAACGAGGCGAGCGAGCTGGTGGACAGCGCATTCCAGGTCTTGCCGTCGACCGGGCCGGTCCCGTCGTACCGGAACGAGCCGACCCAGCCGAACACGAAGTCCCCGTAGACGTAGTGGCCGACGAGGTCCGGGATCGCCGAGCCCCGATAGACGTACCCACCGGTGATGGATCGGCCGGCCGCGTGCGTGTACTCGGCGACCGGGCCGGTCAGACCGACGGTGCTGCAGCTCGATGCGGCATAGCACGCTGAACCCTCGGTGACCGGCCAGCCGAAGTTGGTGCCGCCGGCGAACAGCGAGACGACGTTGATCTCCTCGCGGGCGTCCTGGCCCACGTCGGCGATGTACATCCGGTTGCCGTCGATCGAGAACCGCCACGGGTTGCGCACGCCGGGGTAGTAGACCTCGTTCCCGAACGGGTTTCCTGCAGCGGCGTTCCCGCTGACCGGGTCGAGGCGTGCGATGGAACCGAGGATCGTGGACGTGTTCTGACCGTTGCGGTACGGATCGCCGCCTCCGCCCCCATCGCCGAACGCCGCGTAGAGATATCCGTCGGGGCCGAATGCCAGCATGCCGCCGTTGTGGTTGGCGGCCGGCTGGGAGACGGTCTTCAGGATGCGTTCGGATCCCGGATCGGCGAGGTCCGGATCTGAACTCACCTGATATTCGGCGATGACACCTGCACCGTCTCCGGAACGCGAGTAGTGGACGTAGAACAGCCCGTTGGAGGCGTAGTCGGGATGGAACGTCAGGCCGATGAGCCCGCGCTCCCCGCCCGACAGCACCTTGGAGGAGATGTCGAGGAAGGTGCTCACCGCACCGTCGGCGATGATCTTGATCCGTCCGGGCTGTTCGACGACGAACAGCCTGCTGTCACCGGTCGGGGCGTCGAGGTAGATCGGGCTCGAGAGGCCGCTGGCGACCTGGACTCGTGCGAGCGTGAGGTTCTGGACCGATGCGCGGGCGGGCACCGGCTCGACCGGCAGGTCGAACGCCCGGGCGACGAACGACGCCATCTGGTCGCGTCCGACGGCGTCCAGCGGGCAATAGCGGAGCGGTGACGTGGCACAGCCCGACGTGATCTCGAGTTCTGCCAGCCGCTCGACGAGGCCCTCGTACCAGATGCCGGCTTGAACGTCGGTGAACCGGGTCGACGCGCCCGAAGGAGACTCGCCGAGGGCGCGAATCACGAACGCCGCCATCTCCGCCCGACTCACGAGTGCATCCGGTCGGAACGTCCCGTCGGTGTAGCCGGTCGTGATCCCGAGTTCGACGAGTCGCTCGACGAACGGTGCGTACCACGCCGAGGGCGGGACATCGGAGAACGTGCCCGATGAGACCGGTGTCGGGTTCGGCTCACCGAGTGCTCGCACGACGAAGGCGGCCATCTGGGCACGGGACACGGCGTCGCCGGGGCAATAGAGATCGCCGACCGGATCGCATCCGGTGGTCACTCCTGCGGTTCGGATCGCCTCGATGGCGGCCTCGTGGACGTTGCCGTCGTCGTCGATGAACGTGCCACCCGGCGTGGTGGCCGCGCCGGCAGTCACCGACCCGATCATCGCGAGCACGGTCACGATCAGTGCCAGTCGAACGGACTTTCGCATGGGTTCACTCCCCCGTCGTGGACACTCCAACTGTATCCATGTCCGCGTCTTGGAGGAGCCACAGGCCGAAAGTGATGGGCACGGTCTGGGTGATCGCCAGGGCCATGGCGATCACAACCATGACCCATTTGAGGAGATCGAGTCTGCCGGTCAGGTTGGTCTGGACGTCGTCGATCAGCAGCGACGCCTCGTCGATCGTCACCTCGTATCCCCGGATCGTCGTTGCCGTCTCGATCAGTTCACGGCGAAGCTCGCTCAGATCGTCTGCGATCACGAGCGTGTCGCTGCCGAAGTCGTTCAGGCTGTCGGCGGCCGACTGGATGAGGGGTCCCTGCCGGCGGAGGTCGGCCGGGATGTCGGCCAACCGCTGATCCAGATCATCGATCGCCTCGTCGAGGGGCGTCTCGGGGTCGTAGTCCACACCGAAGAACGACAGCGCGCGGAGTGTCCCATCGAGCACCCCGGCGGTGGCCTCGATCGGGGCCAGCGAAGCCCGAACCGAGTCGAGGCTGCCTGGCACGTCGTCGGAGACCAGGTCCCCGAGGTTGGAGGTGAGTGCCGACAGTTGAGTGAGGGTGATCGATGCGTCCGCTGCCGACTGCTGGGTGGTCCGAAGCCCGTCGGCCACGGCGAGCAGGGCGTCCTCGACGGAAACGACGGTGCCACCGACGGACTCGAGCAGTTCGTCTGCGACTTCGACCGATCGAGACGAAGCGGTGGCCGCCGACCCGAGGATGCTCCATGCCAGGATGGCTGCCGCTACACCGGCGACAGCTCCGGCAATACCCCCGACGAGCCAGATTCGGGCGAGCCAGGTTGGAACGGGAGGCACGGCTGGATCCTACCCAACAGCCGGCGGACGCCGCCGGCTCGGTAGCTTTGACCGATGCGCCGAACCGCGATCGCCGTCGCCGCTCTTTTCTTCACCAATGGCGCCGCCTTCGCCAGTTGGGCGCCCCGGATTCCCGAGCTGGCCGACCGCGTCGGCGTCGACCTCGCCGGCCTGGGGCTCATCTTGCTGATGATGGGGGTCGGCGGGCTGGCGGGGACGGGACCTGCCGGCAGGCTGATCGACCGGATCGGGAGTCGTCGCGTCTCGGTCGGCGGGGCCATCGTCGTGTCGCTGGCGGTGGCCTCGATCGGCCTGGCCGCGAACCCGACCGCACTGGGTCTCGCGCTGCTGATCGTCGGGATATCGGACGTCACCGCCGACCTCGGGATGAACGCCCAGGCCGTGTCGGTGCAGGTCAGGGGTGCCTCCGCCATCAACCGCCTGCACGGCCTCTGGAGTATCGGCACCGTTGTCGGAGGCATCCTCGGGGCAGCGGCTGCGGGCGCGGGGATCAGCCTGGAGGCCCATCTGGTCACGGTCGGGGTGGCGATGGCGGGCGTCGCTGCGGCCTCGAACGCGTTCCTGTCAAACGACGCTCCACCGGCACCGCCCGAAACGGACGAGGCGCCTTCGCTCCGGCCGATGCTGCTGCTCGGGCTGTTGGGGTTGGCAGCCGCATTTCTCGAGGCACCGGGCAACGAGTGGTCGGCCGCGTTCATCGACGACGCGTTCGGGTCTGCGCCGGCGACCGCGGCGCTGGGGTTCGTGGCGTTCACAGTCGGGATGACGGCGAGCCGCCTGGCGGGTGATTCCATTGCCGCACGTGTCGGGGATGCCCGCGGGCTGATCGGTTCGCTTCCGGTCGCCGCTGCTGGGTGGGCGGCGGTGGTGCTCGCACCCGGGCCTGCGATCGCGATCGCAGGCTTCGCCGTTGCCGGATTGGGTACCGGGATGATCTTCCCGCAGCTCTATGCAGCAGGAGCATCCGGTTCGCTGGTGTCGCAGGGACGGGGGTTGAGCGCGATGTCGTTCGGAGCCCGATTGGGATTCCTCCTCGTCACGCCGTCGATCGGCGTTCTCGGATCGCAAGTCGGGCTGGGGACTGCGCTCGGGTGGGTGATGGGGGCGTCCATCGTCGTCCTCTCCCTGCTTGGGCGGGCGAGCCGGGTCCGCTCCGCGGCTGTCTGAGTCGCCCGCGGCACCACAATTCGGAAACGCTCTTGACAAAGTGAACACTGTTCGCATATTGTGATGCCAAGAAACGCGAACAGTGTTTGCATCACGAAAGGGACGAGGACAATGTCAGACCTGCACACCGTGCTCGGAGCCACCGGCGGGGCCGGCCGGGCGATCGCCGAGGAGCTCATCCGCCAGGGACACCGGGTTCGCTCGGTCAACCGGGCGGGCACCCCCCTCACGGGCGCCGAGGAAACCGTTGCAGCGGACATCGAGACGGCCGAAGGCGCCGAGGCAGCGGTTGCCGGGAGCCAGGTCGTGTACCTCGCCGCCCAGCCGCCCTACGCCAAGTGGGTGGGTCGGTTCCCGGCGATGCTCCGCAACGTACTCCAAGCCGTCGAACGACACGGCGCCAAACTCGTCATGGTCGACAACCTCTACATGTACGGGCCCGGATCGTCTCCGATGACCGAGGACACGCCGATGCAGGCCGCCGACAAGAAGGGCGGGGTCCGGATCGAGATGGTCGAGATCCTCGACGCCGCCATCGCCCGCGGGGCGCGTGTCACCAGCGGCCGGGCATCCGACTACTTCGGGCCCGATTCGGGGAACTCGGCGGTCACCGCCCTCGCCATCGAACCGGCGCTCCGAGGCAAGGCACCGAAGTGGATGGGACGCACCGACGTCGCCCACTCGCTGGCGTTTCTACCCGACGTCGCCCGGGCGTACGTCACCCTCGGCACAGACGACCGGGCCGATGGCCACCATTGGGTGCTCCCCCACGTCGCCACCATGACCGGCGCCGAGTTCCTCGACCTCGTCACCACCACGGCCGGACTGCCGGCCTCGAAGGGCCGCATCTCCAAGCCGATGCTGATGATGGCCGCCCCTTTCCACGCCATCTCGCGCGAGAGTCTCGGGGTCTACTACCAGTGGGATCAGCCGTTCGTCGCCGACTCGAGCCGATTCGAAGCAACGTTCGACCCCTGCGAGCGCACCCCGATCGCCGACGCCGTCGCAACGACTCTCGGTGTCGAGCGGGAGGTGGCGTGATGGAGCGCTGGGTCAAGATCGGAAGCTGGACGACAACGGTCGTGATGTTCGGCATCGTCGGGTTCTTCGCATGGTCGGCGCTCACCGACCCTCGGCGAGGCGAGACCGCAGCGGCCACGAACATGGTCGCCGTGTCTGACAACGCCTTCACGCCGTACGTCATCGAGGTCGAAACGGGCATCGAGGTCACCTTCGACTTCGTCGGGGATATCGCCCACGACGTGAGCTTCGACGACGGCGCCGAGTCGCCGGAAGTCGTGTCCGGCTCCTACACGCGGACCTTCGAAGAGGCCGGCGTCTACGACTTCGTGTGCACCCTCCATCCGCTCTCGATGCGAGGCAGGGTCGTCGCCGTCGAACGCTGATTCAGAGGCGGAAGACCGGGCGAGCCGTCATCCTGAGCCGCTCGGACAGGCGAAGCGACCGATCCAGTTCGGACCCCGCCAGTCGGGCGAGCACCTCGGCACCCAGTTGGACGAGGTGCACTGCACCGACATCCGATGCCTCGTCGAGGGCGGAGGCGAGCCGCTCCAACCTGTCGGGGGCGGACCGGTCTGCGATCGCCGAGATCAGCTCGAAACGAGCATGCTGGACCGGGCTCAACGACTCGACGTCGATCGAAGCGAGCGCGTCCGATGGGGTGGCATCACCGACGAGCAGCGCCAGTTCGCATCGGCCGAAGGCCGCATCGATCAGCTGCTCGTCGCCCGAGGCGGAACGCGCCACCACCTCGGCTCGATCGAACTGGTCGACCGCACGCTCCGAGAGGCCGAGGCGCGCATCGAGGCGACCAAGCGCCACCCGGGTCGCAGACTCCCCGATCAGATGACCCGCTCCCCGGAAGTCGGCGAGCGCCGAGGCGAGCCATTCGCTCGACTCGTCGAACCTTCCCTGCTCCATGAACAGCTCGCCCAGGTTGTACGAGGCGAGTGCCCTGCCGAGCACGTCGCCGATCTCGTTGCGGGCTGCGAGCGCAGCCCGGTGGTGCTGTTCACACTCGGCCCAGGCCCCGACGTAGAAGGAGTGGAACGCGAGGTTGTTGAGCGCGTTCGCCGCACCGCTCGGGTCGCCGATGCGCTCGAAGATCTCGAGCGCCCGCTTGGCGTGCTCGGTTGCGTCGGACCACCCGGCGAGCGTGCTGGCGATGGCCCGGATGGAATGGGCGCGGGCGACCGATTCGATCTCTTCGTCGGTCTCCTCGAACACCCGGTCACACCAGCCGGCAGCCTCCTCGAAGTGGCCCTTGCGGATCTCGAGGCCGGCGATCCCCGTGAGGGCTTCGGTGCGCGCCCGGGTCGAGGTCGCGTGCTCGAGCACAGCATCGAACCGCGTGCGGGCTTCATCGGGTCGGCCCAGCCTGACCAACGCCCTACCGGCCAGCGCCTGCAGCTGCCACGCCTCGTCCGAGTCGCCCTGGTCGGTGGCCGCCCGCTCGTAGGCCTCGACGGCTCGATCGAACATGCCGGCACGCTCGAAGGCGTCACCGAGTCTGCGATGGAGGTCTGCCAGGTCGTCCGAGGTGAGCTCCAGGTGCTCCGCTGCTGCGAGCGCCCGTTCCAGCACCCTGATCCGCTGGAGTGAAGCCTGCCCCTTGGCGGCCTTCTCCGCCGCCATCCTGTTGTACTCCCACGACTTGTCCCACCGCTGCGCGAGGTGGAAGTGGTAGGCGAGCTCGGCCACGAACCGTTCCGGTCTCCGCCGGGCGCGACGTTCGATGGCCTCCGCTGCCATTGCGTGGGCCGACATCCGCCGCTCGTGGGGCAAGATGCGGTAGGCGACGTCGCGATGGATGGCATCCCGGAATCGGATGCGACCCACCACCTCGGTGTCGATGAAGGCTTGCAGCCGGTCCCACGACTCGGGATCCTCGAGCGCCGTGGCCATCTCGGGGAGGAGTGCGGCGAGCAGATCGATCCGGGCGTCCATGCCGAACACCGAGGCGTACGACAGCAGTTGGCGGTCACGATCGTCGAGACGGTCGATCTGAGCGAGCGCGGCGGCTTCGATCGTCTCGGGGACCGCGCCGTCGTCTTGCGCAGATAGGGTGAGCTCGCGGAGCGCGGCGGGCCTCCCGGCGGCTCGCTCCACGATCTCGTCGATGATCGGAGCGGGAAGAGTTCGTTCCCCGAGGACCTCGAGCACGAACCGGCGTGCCCGATCGGCGTCGAGCTGCTCGACCCGGACCGTCGTGGTGCCGGGAGGCACCCAGGCGGGCGCCTCGGTGGACGTGATGATCATCACCCACGGGTGGCTGGCAACGGCGTGCGCAAGCGCTTCCAGCAACCCGACGGATGTCTCGTCGGCGAATCCGGCGTCCTCGACCCGCAGGACCGCCGGCCTCCCGCCGAGCGCCGACGTCAGGAGACGGACGACGGCCTCGTGCAGGCGGAGCAAATAGGCATCGGCGGGCAGGGACGTCGTCGCCTCGGTGGGCTCGATGTCGATTCCGAGGACGTCACCGATGAGGGGGACCCACGGAGCGAGAGTGGGATCGATCGAGACCACCGCTCGCTCGAGACCGGCCGGCGTGTAGACGTCGGCGGAGCCGAGGATCAGTTGGACGAGCCGCCTGGCGATCCCGTGGATGCCTTCCCACCGATCGGTGCACCGGAGCCGGGTGTTGATCTCCGCCCGGCCCTCGGTTGCGGCGGCGGCGATTGTGCCCTTCCCCATCCCGGTCTCACCGGTGACCAGCACGACGATGCCGTCGCCACCGAGGCCGGCGTCGACCAGGCGCTGGACGGATGCGATCTCCGCCGAGCGACCGATCACCTCACCGTGGACGGTCTCCTCGTCCGCATGCGCGCTGAGCGCGTCGAGCCGGACGGGCCGGATCTCCATCGATTTGCCCTTGAGGGCGATCGGCTCGAGCTCGGTCGACTCGAACACCGCCGCCGTCCGATCCAGCGCCATCGCAGTCGTGAAGACCTGGCCGGGAGACGCCGCAGCGGCCAGCCGCGCCGCAAGGTTCACCGTGTCACCCATCACCGTGTAGCACCGACGGCCTGGAGCACCGAGGTCGCCGGCGAACACTGCGCCGTAGGCAGATCCGCCGCTGACCTTCAAGTGGTGTTCGGAGCTGATGATCTCGAAGAGCGCCGACGCCAGGCCGTCCTTGGTCCGCACCCTGTTCGGGACGCCGGCGGCGAGGATGAACTTCACGCCGTCCTTGTCGACGTCGGAGGCGAGATAGGACACTGCGTTGGCGCCACAGCGATCAATCACGCTGCCGAACAGCCGACCGAGCGCCTCGGTTCGGTCGTCGTCATCGAGCGCAGCCAGCCCGGAGACCTTGATGAAGCCGATCGTCGCCGTTCGGTGCTGGCCCTCCTGGAGGGAGAGCGTGAGACGATCCCGAAGATCCGGTGAGATGAACACGTCGGGCTCGACTCCCTCCGAGACCCTGACCTCTGGAAGATCGTCGAGCAACTCTGCCATGTCCGGATCGTCGAGCAGGATCGAGACCCCACTGCCTTCGCCGACGACGTCGGCGGGGAGCATCGCTGCGAGCTCCTCGCCGATGCCGATCTCGCCGCTCGAGGCGGCCGACTCGGCGGCGAGCATCCGGTCGATGGTGGGACCCGAGACGATCAGTTCCTGGCTGATCGAGCCGACCCGGTCGATGATCACCTCGCCGGTGGCGAGTCCGATCGAGATCCCGAGCGGGTCGCCCGGCGTCTCGACGTGACCGATCGCCTCGCTCATGTCGACGGCGGCACGACAGGCCCGGCCCGACGTGTTCGTCGCCGGTGAACATCGCCAGCACCGCATCGCCGCCGAAGCGGAGCAGATCGCCGTGCTCGAGCAGCACGATCTCGACCAGCTCGCCGAAGGCCCGATTCATCACCCGGGTGACCACCTCGGCGCCACGTTCGCCCATCTCGGACATGAGGCGCTCGGAGAGGGCGGTGAATCCCGAGATGTCGGCGAAGAGCACGGTGCCGTCGACGTGCCGCGTCCTCAGCTCCGGATGATCGGCCAACCATTCGATCGCCATCCGGGGCACGTAGAGCGCATGTTGAGGTGCCGCCACCCCAGGAAATTACTGGAGAAATCTGTGGCGCGCTCCCGGATGCACGGATAGCGTGTGGCCCGGGCGAATTGCGCAGCTCTGGATTCGAAGACTCCAAGCGAAGCGTTGGGAGAGGGCAATAATGGGCAGTACACGTGTTTCGCGATGGCAATCGATCGTCGTCGCCTTCTCGATGGTCGCCGCACTGGTCGTGATCACCCCTCACGAGTCCGCCTTCGCCGCGACGCTGACCGTTGACCCGTCCGACCCAGGCTGCCTGGATGCGGATCCGTCGCCAAACCACTGCACCATCGGTGGCGCAATCCTCAACGCCGCGAATGGCGACGTGATCCAGGTTGCACCTGGCGTGTACCCCGAGACACTCAGCATCTCCAAGTCGGTGCTGATCCTCGGATTGGGAGAAGACGCCTCGGAGGTGGTGATCGACGCGTCGGGCATCGTCCAGTCGAATGGAGCCGTGAGCGTCGGCGGGGCGATCGAGTCCGCGTTGGAGAATCTCACGATCACAGGCGCGCTGACGCAGAACCCGAATCCGAGTTTCGCAAGCCTCGGGGGCGGTATCACTGTGTCTTCAGGTTCCTTGACACTTCTCGATGTGCGGGTCACCGGCAACCGGACCGTCTCCAACGGAGGCGGGGTACACGCCCGTGGAACGCTCGCAAGCGTGGTCATCTACAACTCGACCATTGACAACAACGTCGCCGGCTCGAACGGCGCCGGCGTGTACATCACCGATGGTGCCACCGCGGAGATCTACAACTCGACCATCTCGGGGAACACGGACGGTCCGGAGGCGTCCTCGACCGGCGCTGTGAACGTCAGGTCCGGCTCGTCGCTCCTCATGAACCACAGCACGGTGGTGGACAACGACGTGGCCGGCTTCAACAGCGGGGTTGTCGTCGACGGCGGGGGTGTCGCAACGATCGCGAACTCAGTACTCGCCAACAACGTCGGCCGGGACTGCAGCGGCAGCTTCACCGACTCCTCCGGCTACAACCTCGTGGAGACCGTTCCCGTCGGTGACTGCACGCTGCTTGTCGGTTCGACGTCCATCGAAGGGGTCGACCCCGACCTCGGCCCGCTCGCCGACAACGGTGGCGCCACACCCACTCACCTTCCGAGCCAGACGAGCCCCGCGCTCGACTCGGCTTTCCAGGACTCCGGTCTCTCGTGCTCTGAGTTCGACGACCAGCGGGGCCTGGCCAGGCCGAGCGGTTTCGGATGCGACATCGGCTCCGTCGAGCTCCAGGTGGAGGTCGCAACGCCACTGCAGGATCTCATCGACGCTTCGGGCGGCGAGGAGACCATCGTGGTCCCGCCCGGCGTCTACAACGAGGCGATCATCATCGGCGGGGACATCACCCTCGTCGGCGGGGGGGATACGGCTGCGGACACGGTGATCGACGCTTCCGGCCTTGGCAACCGGACGGTCACGCTCTTTGGCAACGCCGGGTTCGAGAATCTGACGATCACCGGTGGCGTGTCCGACTCCCAGGGCGGGAACATCCTCAACGATTCGGCAGAACTGACCCTCACCGACGTGGTGGTGGCAAACGGAACCGCTTCTGACGGTGGCGGCATCTTCAGCAGCGGCATCCTCACGATCAGCGGATCGACGATTGTCGGCAACTCCGCGACCAGCGGCTCCGGTGGCGGCATCGGCGGTCTCGGAACGATTGACATCGTCAACTCGACGATTCAGGGAAACTCGGCGTCAGCCAGTGGCGGCGGCCTGGGTTTGGTCAGCGGCACCGCAAGGGTGAACAACGTGACACTGGTCGGGAACTCCGCAGGCGGAAGCGGCGCTGCGTTCAACGCCGCGGCCGGAACCATCGAGATCTCGAACTCCCTGTCTGCGAACAACAGCTCGGACGGCGGGCCGAACTGCGCCACGCTCGTCTCGCTGGGCCACAACGTCCTTGGAGGCGATCCAGGTTGTCTCCTCGCCGACAGCGACATCGTCGATCCGGACGCCGACCTCCTCGGTCCGCTTGCCTTCAACGGAGGGCGGACTCCAACGCGGGCACTGTTGGACGGAAACCCGGCACTGGATGCAGGATCTACCCGGAGCTATCCCGCCTTCGACAACAGCAACATCGGCGACTGGCAACTGAACGGATACACGACGCTTCGTAGTGGCGAGTTGGTACTGGCCGAAGCAGCACCGGATTTCACGGCCGGCTCGGCCTACCTCACCGATCCGATCGATGTGACCGAGGACTTCAGCGCCGACTTCCAGTTCCGAATCGATCCAGACGCAGACTCCGAAGGCGCCGACGGCATCACCTTCACGATCACCGACAGCCCGACAGATCTCGGTGGCGCCGGCGGCTTCCTCGGCATCGGTGGCAGCCCAGCGCCTGTTGCAGGCGTGTCGGTCGAGTTCGATACGTGGCTGAACGGCGACGGGGAGGGCGCAAACGACGCCGGTTCGCTAGATCCAGATAACCACATCGGCATCAATGAGCAGGGAAGCCTCTCGAGCGTTGCGTTCAACACCCTTGCGATCGCCGACCTGTCGGACAGCTCCGTGTGGACAGCCCGGGTCGAGTACGACGCGTCCACAGGAACCTTCGATGTCTACGCCTCGAACACGGAAACGCTTCCGGCATCGCCCACCGTCTCCACTGTTCTGAGTCTGGACATCTTCTCGCTCCTCGACGTCCCAGCCGGCTTCGTCGGCTTCACCGGAGCGACCGGTACGGAAGACATCTCTGGAACACACCAGGTGCTGAACTTCGGCTTCGACAATGGACCGGCGTGTGAGTCCGTCGATCAGCGCGGCGTGAGCCGGCCGCAGGGCTCGCGATGCGACGTCGGCGCCTTCGAACTCGAAGTCACTCCAGCCGGAACCGTCCTCAGCGAGCTCGAGGTGAACACCTTCGAGGACACCACGCTGGAGAGCGGGTTCTCGGTCGCGCTCGACGCGATTCCGTCGGATCGCCTCCTCGCCGGGGCGTCGGCGATCGTCGGTGCGCCGCTCGGCGCCATCGAACTCGATGCTCGGGTCGATGCCGCACCGCTCGGGGCCATCGGACTCGACGCCACACCGCTCGGGGCGATCCCCCTGGGCGCCATTCCGCTCGGTGCCATCCCATTGGGCGCAATCCCGCTCGGCGCGATCAACCTCATGGATCTCCCGATCGACGGCGGCTGGGACGCCGTGCTGGCAGGCACCACGCTCGAAGGTCGTCCGCCGCAGACCGTCACCATCGAAGAAGTGTTCGACGAGGTCCCGGCAGACCGACTCGCCGAAGTCCGCCTCGCCCAACTCGACCCCACGTCGAGCGCTTTCGGTGACATCAGCGTCGGTTCGCTGCTGCTCGGCACCGTCCCGATCTCCGATCTCGACACGGATGGAACACTGCTCGCTGCGTGCGCCGATGTCGCCGGCGGCAGTTGCCCTGCCGACGCAAGCCCGCTCTCGCTCGAACTCTCGGGGTCGTCCCTGACCGCCTCGCCGCTCGGGGCCATTCCGTTGGGTGCCATCCCACTCGGTGCCATCCCACTCGGGGCCATCGGCACAGAAGCGGCACCACTTGGCGCCATCCCGCTCGGCGCGATTCCACTCGGCGCGATTCCGCTCGGGGCCATCGGGGACATTCAGTCGGCTCCGCTGGGTGCCATCCCGCTCGGAGCGATCGGAGACCTGGCTGCCGCTCCACTCGGTGCCATCCCGCTCGGCGCCATCCCCTTGGGTGCGATCCAACTCGGTGCCATCCCGCTCGGCGCCATCCCCTTGGGTGCGATCCCACTCGGAGCCATTGATGCAAACGGAGACGGAACCGTCGGCGATGTCTGCAGCTTCCTCGACGCCGACCCATCGGCACAGAGCTGTTCGGATCTCGGCCTCGATGACAATTCGACCCTCGAGGACTATGTCGACGCCGTTGGAGCCGGTGACCTCAGCGCGACACCCCTGGGCGCCATCCCCTTGGGTGCGATCCCGCTCGGTGCCATCCCGCTCGGTGCGATCGAAATGACGGGAATCCCCCTCGGGGCGATCCAGCTCGGCGCTATCGAACTTGCAGGTACCCCGTTGGGCGCCATCCCGCTCGGCGCCATCCCGCTCGGCGCCATCCAGTTCGGGGACGTCTGCGCCGCCGTGACCGACACCACGGTTGCGTGCGATGAAGACCTCCCCCTCTCGGACTATCTCGCGGCAACAGGCGCATCCACGCTCGACGCCACCCCACTCGGCGCAATCACGCTCGAGGGCCTGCCACTCGGTGCGATTCCATTGGGAGCCATCCCGCTCGGCGCCATCTCGATCGCGGGCGTCCCGCTCGGTGCCATCCCGCTCGGGGCGATCGACCTGCAGAGCAGTCCGCTCGGCGCCATCCAACTCCAGGACACGCCTCTCGGGGCAATCGGTGACACCACAACGCTCGCTGAGGCCATTCCGCTCGGTGCCATCCCGGCGGAGACTCCTCTCGGGGCGATCGACGAAGCGCTAGACGGATACTTCCTCGAGGACGTACTCGACCACCTCACGATCGCGTTCCTCGGCGAGACCGGCGCGTTCGCCGATCTGACGCTGGCCGATGTGCTTGTCGGCATCCTCCTTGCGTCGGACTTCCCGTGGGAAGACCTGCCGCTCGATCAGATCGAAGTCAGAGACGTCGCATGTGCGGCCGAATCATTCGACGTAGGTGAGGGCGACTTCCTCGGTGCAGCCTGTATCGGTGACGTCGACACGCTCGACGTCGGCGTCGACTTCCTGCTCGAGAGCGGTGACCTCGGTGGCGTCGAGGCCCGGGTCACGCTCCCCTCCGACTGGGCCTATCTGGCGGACTCTGCCTGGCTCGATTCGGGCGATCTCTTCGATGTCGAACCGAAAATCGAGGGCGCCGACCTCGTCTTCCTGCTCCCCGACACGGGTGCGGCGGCCGGGTCGACCATCACGCTGCGGTTCTCCGTGTACGCCGGGTACCAGCTCGGCACGGGGGTCATCTCCGCCACCGTCACTGGCCAGGACGGCCCGGACCTCAACGCCACGTCGCCCACGATCACCGTCGTCGACGGGCTCGAGCCGAGCAGCCTGGGCGCTCCGACCGGCATCACAGACGACACGCTGTATGTGGGCTACGTCGGAACCTCGACCGACGTCGACGGCTTCTCGATCCCGTCCGCCGGCGCAGGATTCCGCACAACGGTCTTCCTGTCGAACCTCGACCAGGACGTCGACACCTTCATCTACCGACCAGAGGGAGCGCCGCTCTCCGGCGATGGAACCGAACGTGCGATCCCGCTCGGCTCGACCCCCGTCAGCGACAACATCGACTTCGGCGGTGACTCCCCGCTCGAGCCCGAGGTCCAGGGCGACAGCCCGGTCTCGGCACCGGCCGACACCGTGCTCGCCGACTCGTCGACCAACACCGGCACCGGTGGCGAGGAACTGACGATCCTGGACGCCGAGGGCGAGACCTACACGATCCAGGTTGCCGGGTTCCAGGGAGCTTCGAGTGATCGGCCATACACCCTGCGCGTCAAGCGGACTGCGGAGGCTGCTCAGCCCACCACGTGCTTGCCGCGGATCGCGCCCTCGTACACGGCATTGTCCGGTGGCGGAGCCACGATCGACTCCGACACTGTCTCGCTGTTCCTCACCAATCCGAGCCGATTCGACGACATCTACGGCGCCGGCTCGTGGAACATCGCATCGGCGCAGTTGGCCACGCTGGCCGCACGGCCCGAGGTCGGTGGTCAGATCGTCGACATCGCCGACATCCCCGGCGTCGTGAGCGCCTTCAACGCCTGGGACGCCGATCCGTGTGACGTGTCGGCCGCCAACGACATCGTCGGCGCGATCCAGGTGTGGATCCAGGACAATGCGCCCGACAGCCTGCGTCACATCACGATCATGGGAGCGGACGAGGTAGTGCCCTTTGCTCGTGCGGAGGACGAGACCGTGGTCGCCAACGAGAGCACCTATGCCGGCGAGTTCGATGCCAGCCCGCTGTTCTCTGCGCTCACCACCCGCCACTACCTGACCGATGCGCCATACGGCGACTTCGACCCGATCCCGTGGGTCGGCACCAAGTACGCCTATGTCACCGACCTGTCGGTCGGACGCCTCGTCGAGAACGCCACCCACATCGCCGGCGCCATCCAGACCTACATCGACAACGGTGGCGTGCTGAGCCCGACGACGGCCGCGGTGGCGTCGTACGACTTCCTGTACGACGGTGCCACGCTGTTGGCAGATCGACTCGACGGACAGCTCGGCGGGCCGGTCACCGACCGCACGCTGATGGACGATCCGACAACCGTGACCCTTCCGGGTGACGCGTGGACGAGCCTCGACCTCGAGGCGCTCATCGACGGAGTACCGGACATCATCTCGCCCAACTCGCACTACGACCACCATCGCCTGCTTCCGTCACAGGAGAACCTGAACGAGACCGAGGCCAACCTGTTCACGATCGACGACCTGCCCGGTGATCTGTCCGACGTCATCATCTTCACGATGGGCTGTCACTCCGGCCTCAACGTGGACGGCTCGATCGGGACGGCGACCGAGGACCGGGACTGGCCCGAGGTCTATTCGGCCCTCAACGCCATCTACATCGGCAACACTGGGTACGGCTACGGCGACTCGGCCACGATCGCTCTCACAGAGTCGATCATGGCCAACCTCGCAGGCAACCTCAACGGCACCTTCACCATCGGTCAGGCGCTGACGCAGGCGAAACAGGATCAGTTCTCCAAGGCCGGCCTCTACGGGGTCTACGACCTCAAGGCCATCGAAGAAGCGACCCTGTACGGACTGCCGTTCTGGCAGATCGACGTTCCCGGCAATTCGGTCGCAGACCCCGACCCGACGGCAGGCCCGATCGGCACCGACCCGATCAGTGAACTGACTGCGGCGTCGTTCTCGATCGCACCGGAGTTCGATCTCGTGAACTCGGTCAACGGCGATTACTACGCCGTCGGCGGTGAGGTCGAGTATCTGCAGTGGCGGCCGATCCAGCCGAGGACCGGGGTCGATGTGACCAAGGATGGGCTGATCGCCACCGGTGCGATCTTCACCGACCTCGTCACCAGCGACAACACGATCGCCGACGTGGCCTTCGCCCGTCCGATGACGGTCTCCTCGACGCTCCGTGAGCCGGAGGTCGAGACGCCCGGCATCGTCTTCCCGACCGGCTTCACGACCGTCGGGACCGGGAATCGAGTGAACCCCGACCCGACAGGACCTGCAGTCGAGCAGGTGCAGCGACTCAACCTGATCCCCGGCCAGTTCCAAGGCAACCCGACCGGGTCAGGAGGGGTGCAGCGCCTGTTCGAGGAGATCGATGGAACGGTCTTCTACCAGCCCGCCGCCAACCTCGGATCCATCGACTGGACTCGCCCCTTCATCAATGACGTCGACGCAACCACATCCGGAAACCAGGTCCAGTTCACCGTCGACACCAACGACCCCGACTCGGCCGTGTCCAGGGTGGTCGTGCTCTATCGCTCGGGGGCGACCACGTGGACATCGGTCGACCTCGCACAGCAGGGAACATCGGCGACGTGGATCGGCGGCGGTCTGTTCGGCGCGGTCACGCCGCCGCTCGACTACTTCGTATTCAGCGTCAACGACGACGGTGTGACGAGCGTCTCGACGTTCAAGGGCGGCCTGTACGAGACCCAGGCCGGCCCACCGCCCGGGCCAGGCGATCCGGTCGAGATCAACGGCACGCCCGGAATCGTGCCCGGAGTGTATTCGTCACCGGTGGAGATCACCGGGCCGGTCGGCAGAGCAGTCACCGTCGACGGGACGTCCTTCACACTGCCTGTCACCGTCAGTTCCGATGGACCGCATGAGGTCGTCGTCGCCGACGGCCCGACGTTGCGCTTCGTCGTCGATCAGACGAACCCGACCGTGACAGTGCCGACGGCATCCCCCCAGTTCGACCCGGGCCAAGTCGTGTCTCAGCTGTTCACCTGCGCAGACGCGGTCACGCTCGTCGTCTTCTGCGGAGCCGAGTTGGCAACGCCGGGCGGAGGTACCGTCGCCGTGTCGTCCGAGGCACTCCTCCCGACGTCTACGCCGGGTGTCTACTCCGGCACGGCCCGGGCAGTGGACTCAGCGGGTAACGAGGTCGCAGCCACCTTCGAGTACGTGGTCCGGTCCGCACCGTTCATCCTGGAGTTCATCTCGCCAAACGAGCCGATTCCACAGGGCTCGACGGCAGTCCTTACGGTCAGATTCACCGATCCGGGCAACGACGCACACTCGATCGTCTTCGATTGGGGTGACGGCAACGAGACGACGGTAACACTTGCACCGGGGGCAGGGACCAATGGGGTGAAAGAAGCTTCGGCCGCCAAGCCATACTTCCTCCCTGGCGTCTATCCCGTGAGCGTCACCGTCACCGACGACGACGGAGCCGAGGCAACGGAGTCGACGTTCGTCGTCGTGTTCGATCTCGAAGGGAGACAGGTCTCAGGCAACGGAAGAGCGAACCTGACCGGAACCTCGGCGGTGCTCGATGGCGCGTCGGTGGAAGCAGATCTCGATTTCGGAGCGTCGATCAAGGCCAAGGACAAGGGTCTGTCCGGCAAGTTCGACTTCGAGCTCGATGATCCGGACAAGGGCAACAACAACCGCAACAACAGCAGCAACGGCAACAACGGTGACGACGACGAGCTGGAGTTCGAGTTCGAGGCGACCTCGATCAGCAACTTCTACGTGTTCAACGGTTGGGCCGTCGCTCTGGGGAGCGGTGAGATCGACGACCGTCCCGGGATCTACCAGTGGCTGCTGTCGGTGCGCGATGACGATCCTGACCTCATCCGTATTCGCATCACAGACTCGACGGGGACCGTCGTCTTCGACACCCAACCCGGCGCGTCGACGTTCGCTCAGCCGAACCTGCCATTGGACAAGGGCAAGATCAAGATAAAGGCGAAGTGACGACTGCGTTCTTGTGACGCCTGTGCCCGATTCTTCCGTGCATCTGCGTCACGAGAACGCCATCAGCCGACGTCGATCGCCATACCTTCGAAGGCGGCGTGGGTGTCGGGGAACACCGCCTGTGCCAGGTCGACGATGGCGTTGACGCCCTCGTCGTCACGTGACGGGTCGTGGCTGGTCAGCACCAACTGGCCGACGCCTGCCCGCTTGGCGAGTGAAACCGCTTCGAGCCAGGTGGAATGACCCCAGCCCTCCTTCTCCGTCAGGTACTCCTCGGGCAGGTATTGGGCGTCGTAGACGAGCACGTCGGCTCCGCCTGCGAGTGCGAGCAGCTTCTCATCGGCGCCGGTCTGGCCGTGCTCGACGTCGGTGGCGATCACGATCGCCTTGCCGTCACGCTGTATCCGATACGCAGCCACACCGTCGGGATGATGGAGGACCCGCGGGATGATCTCGAACCCGTCGATCCACATGGGCTCTTCGGTCACCTCGCGGAACTGCTTCTTTGCCGCCGTGCCCCGGAAGTTGACCGGGAACCACGGGGGACGCATCACCCGGTCGATCGCCTCTTCGATGTCCATCCCGCCCACTTCGCGACCGTAGAACGTGAAGCGGTTGTCGGGGTGGTACAGCGGCTTGAAGAAGGGCAGCGCCAGGCAATGATCCCAGTGCAGGTGCGTCAGCAGGATCGAGAACTGGAGTGGCTCACCCTTGGGAAGTCGGTCGTGCATGGCCATCGCCCCCGTGCCGGCGTCGATCAGTAGACGCTCGGTCGGGGAGATCTCGATCTCGAAGCATGTGGTTGCGCCGCCGTAGCGGAGGAACTTCGCGCCGCTGACAGGCACCGAACCTCGACAACCCAGGACGTTGACCGTGAATCCCGACATGCAGAAGACCTACCCGACTCTCGACAGCGGTGTCGCAGACTAACCCCATATCGGCGTCGTGGCCGCAGGACTGAAAACGTAGGACTGAACACGTACCCCTACCGAACCCGGTTCGAGCCGCATAAGGTGCGGCCATGGCGAAACGGCATTTCACCCCCTCACTGTTCACGTTCCTCAAGGACCTCGACGCCAACAACGAGCGCGAGTGGTTCCACGAGCGCAAGGACCGCTACCTCGATTCGGTGCAGGAGCCGGCGATGGAGTTCATCATCGACTTCAAGCCCAAGCTCCAACAGATCAGCCCGCACTTCACGGCCGAAGCGAAGACCGTCGGCGGCTCACTGTTCCGTATCCAGCGCGACACCCGCTTCGCCAAGGACAAGACGCCGTACAAACAGAACACCGGGATGCAGTTCCGCCACGAGTCGGGAAAGGACGCCCACGCCCCCGGCTTCTACCTCCACATCCAACCAGGCGAGTGTTACGCCGGCGTCGGGCTTTGGCGCCCTGAGAGCAAGGTCGCCTATCAGATCCGCGAGTACATCGCCGAGCATCCCACCGAGTGGAAGAAGGCGACCCAGGGCAAGCGGTTCACCGACGTCTGGGCTCTCGGAGGCGACTCGCTGTCCCGCCCGCCCAAGGGATTCGACGCCGACCACCCGCTCATCGAGGATCTGAAGCGCAAGGATTTCATCGCATCGACTCGGCTCACCCAGAAGCAGATCACATCCGAAGGGTTCGTCGACGAGTACGCCAAGCTCAACAAGCGCGCCGCCCCGTTCATGGAGTTCCTCTGTCAGGCGGTCGGCGTCCCGTTCTAGGAGGTCATCCATGGGAGTCCGCGTCACCCGAACCGAAGAACTCATCACCCTGAGACTCGGGCCGGTGGACTCGGTGTTCGCCCTGAAGGGCAGGCTCGACATCCCGAGATCACGCATCTCCTCGGTCGAGGTGATCGACCGGTCGGAGGTGCCGTCGACGGAAGGGGCATGGTTGCGGGCTCCCGGCACCCATGTCCCGGGATTGATCCGATATGGCTCGTACGGTCGCGAGCCACTCCGAGAGTTCTGGCTGGTGCGCCGCCAGAAGCAAGTCGTGGAGGTCCACGTTTGCGACTGGGCATATCACCGGCTGATCCTCGGCGTCTCCGACCCGGAAGGCCACGCCGCTGCAATCCGCGGCTGAGCCGATGCCCTGACGTGTCCCGGTGGCTCACCGGTGCCCGGCGACCGCAGCTTTCAAGCGCGCGCGAACGACCAGGATGATGGCGCTCGCCCCCACCAACGCCAACGCCACCGTCAGCCAGGCCGCATCGTATGAACCTCGGTCGATCACGTAGCCGAGCAGGAGCGGGCCTGCGCCGGCACCGACGAACACACCCGCCTGCGTGATCGAACTCGAGGACGCCACCGATCCCCGGTTGGCGTTGACAACCGTGAAGGTCATCAAACCCGGCCACCCCCAACCCGTCCCGTAGGCGAGCAGGACTCCGATCACGAACCACGCCGAGGTCGCGATCGGCAATAGAGCGAACACCAGCGCCCCTACGCCGGTGAGCACCGCGATCCCACCGAACCCGCTCCACCCGTACCGATCGGTCAGCACGCCGACCCCGATGCGAGTCGAGATCGAGATCGCCGCCCCGGAGAACTGCAGCCATCCCGCCTCCGATTCGGTGAACCCCAGTTCGAGCGCTGCACTCACGAGGTATGTGCCGAGGCCGATGGCAGCCCATGTCGCCAAGGCGGAACCGGACGCCAGCCCCAGCAGCCATCGTGTCGACATCGGAGCGCGGGTCGGTCGATCGATCGGCTCGTGTTCGGCGCTCACGGTGGCTGCGACCTGCGCCGAGGGCACCAGCATCGACAGGCCGAGCGCGATGAGCGCCGATCCCACGACAGCCCACCTCCAGCCGAAACTCACGACCACGACGGGCACGGCCAACCCGGCGAGCAGCGCAGATGCCGGGATCCCTGCGTGCTTGGCCCCGAAAATGGTGGCCCGATGCCTGGGGTCGGTGTGGTCGGACAGGGCGAGATTGGCAGCCGGGTTGGAGATCCCGTAGAAACAGGCCGCCACCACCAGCAGGCCGCCCATCGTCCAGAAGTCTCGAGCAAACACGGCGATCGCCAACATCACGCCTGCCGATGCCCGGGTGTTGAACCGCATCGCCCGCTGCCATCCCACGCGTTGCACCCACCTCCCCATGGGGGCGGACGCCACCGATGCCGTGAGGAAGAAGCTCGAGGTCAGCGCGCCGAGACCGACCGGGCCGATCCCGAACTCGTCGCCGATCTGGAAGAAGGCTGCACCGAGCAGGAATGCCGGCTGGGTGCTCGTCGTGATGACCATGATCGCCAGAACCAACAACCTCACTAGCGACGGCGGCCGCTCGGTCAAGGCAGCTTCGACTCCACCGATGTGACCTTTTCGGCCATCGTCTGAGAGCGGTCCGTTCGAGTGCCGAACTTCATCGTCGTCGAGATCCGGGGCGCTCCCATCTCATGGACCACCTCATGACACCGCTTGACGGCGGCGAACACCTCGTCCCACTCGCCCTCCACGTTCGTCCCGTAGGCGTGCAGCGCGGTCTCCACGTCGAAGTCGGCGAACACTCGCTCACAAGCGGCGATGTACTCGGACACCGACACGCCGACCCCGATCGGAACGACGCAGACATCTGCAATGACTCGCATCAGGACATGATGACACGGGCGGCCGAGGCGTCGCACCGGGCTGCGAGGTCCAGCCAGAGCCGGGACGTGCCCGGATGACGTTCGGCGCACGTTCTCCAGCGTCCCCCCGCCTTCCTGAACACCTCGATGTCGGCCCGATCGGCGATCCATCCGTTCAAGAGCGGCGCGACATCGAGCGATTCGACCATCGGGCCGATGCTGTCGTGTCCTGGTGGGTACAGGCCTTCGGATCCCGTCAGCGCAGGCGCGGGTCGATGTCGATCTCCCAGCTCGAGCAGTTCGTCCGCCAACGACGCTGCGACGGAGTCTTCCGCCATCGCCAGCAGGACCGGCACGAGCCAGTGCACGATCCGATCTCCGAAGAGAAACCGACGATCGCTCAGCGCCTGGGTGGCGATGATCGGGTCGTCACGCTTCCAGGCATCGGATTCGAGGACTGCCAGCCCCGCTGCGAAGGCGGCAAGCGACACCGCGGAGTGGTCCTCGAAGCGGTGAGACCACCGCTTGGCGCGTCGGGCCAGATCGGGACCGGGGTCGAACTCGGTCACCGCCAGCTCGGTCAGCTCCGACCCGACCGACCTCTGGATGGCGGTCAGCGACTCTGCTGCCGTCCGCCAGAACTCGGCCTCGTCGGCCGCACGTTCGGCTGCGTTCATCCGCCGTCGACGACGTATGCCGAAGCCGCGGGCTTGTTCGGTCGAGCGAGCCACGTTGGGCGCCGCAAGCCGCCTGGGCCGGGTCCGGGCTTGGTCAGCTGGAGCCACTTGCGGTAGATCTCGAAGCTCTTGGTGGTGTCGACGACGACGTCGCCATATCGGTCTCCGGCGGCCGCAGGTCCGATTCGCACACGCTGATGCCAGGCATGCATGCCCGAGATCGGGTCTGGGTGCGGCGGGAAGGCCAGGTTCTGATGGACGCCGGCGTCGCTCCACCAGATCCGCTCCGAGTCCGGATCAGCGGACTCGAACGGTTCGATCCCCTTCTTCTGGCGGAGACGCCACTTTCCGTCGTCGGTCGAGTCGATCTCGACGAGTGCCGACGCCCAGCGTTCGTTACCGGCATGCTCGAAGAGTCGCCATCGTCCGAGATGGTGCGACGCTGCCACGACGCCCGGCCGAATCCCTTCGGTCCGCCACGCCCGCATCACGAAGTATCCGATGTCGGTGGTGATCCTGACCATCTGGCCGGTCTCGACACCGAGCTGGTCGGCGTCGTTCGGGTTCATCCACAGCGGATGGCCATGGCTGATCTCATAGAGATACTTGGCGTTGCCCGACCTGGTGTGGATCAGGGTCGGGAGCCGGAAGATCGGCAGCAGGATCCGTTCGTCGCCATCCAGATCGAGGTCGCGCCAGTAGACGTGGGTCTTGAGGTAGTTGGGAATCGCTTCGTTGTCCCATCCCCAGTCGTTCATCGTGGGGGAGAACCACTCGAGGCGCTTCGAAGGTGACGCGAACCCCTGCTTGACGGCGCCGTCGACTTCCACGCCGACGACTTGGCCGTCGCGTCTGGCGAGCCCGTCGGCGTCGACCGCATCCGCGGTCACGTCGCGTTCGTGGACTTCGTAGACGTCTCGCTCGACCTCCACCGCCCCGTACTTGCGCATGTACTCGAGAGGGGTGAGACCCTGCGCCGCCGCCTTCTCGGGCAGCCCGGGAACGGAGTTCTCGAACATCCATCCGTAGTACTCGTCCATCGACACCGGCCGTGACGGATCGTTCGGTGACTCGAACCACTTCCGGATGCCGAGCGAGCCGTCGGGGTCCACCCGCCAGGACAGGTCGATCCAGAACTCGCTCTCTTCCCAGACCTCTCCCGGATTGGCTTCATACGTCCGCTCGAATGTCTTGCCCGCTCTCTCCCCCGCCACCCTGAGGACGGGTTGGCGAAAGCCGAGCCACGAGGCGCTGTGGGTCTCGTAGCTGTGGGTGTCGTGCCGTTCGGCCCCGACTCCCATCGGCAGCACGTAGTCGGCGTATTGCGCCGACTCCGACCATGTCGGGGTGAGTGCGATGTGAAGCCCGATCGCATCCTCGTCGGTGAGCATCTCGAGCCACGAGAACCCGTCGGGGTTGGTCCACACCGGGTTGTACACCCGCGTGAAGTAGACGTCGACCTTGCCGCGGCCTTCCTTCACGAAATACGGCAACAGGAACGACATCTCGTGATGGGCGAACGGATATTCGGGCGGCCACAGCAGCGTGTTCCAGCGCTCGTGGGCAGGCGGGGTGTTCCAGTGCTTCGGCTTGAACTTCACCCAGGCGCTCGGCGAAGTGCCACCCTTCGTCCCGACGGATCCGGTCAACACATGGAGGAGCCACAACGTTCGCGCGGCCTGCCAGCCGCCGAGGTTCCCCGAGCCGGTCGACCGCCAGGTGTGAGACGCAAAGGCCGTGCCTGCGGCGACGATCCCGTCGACGACGGCGACGATCCGATCGAGCGGGACACCGCACTCCTCGGCCGCCCATTCCAGGGTGTAGGAGTCGTATGTCTCCTTCAACAGGTCGATGAAGTCCTCGAACTCCTCGCTGCCCGGCCGGAAGTGGGCGAGCGACTCGCGCCAGTTCACCCAGTTGCGGATGAACGTGCGATCGATCGCGTCCCGTTGGAGCAACTCACGGGCGATCGCCAGGAACAGCGCGGGTTCGGTGCCTGGCCAGGTCGGGAGCCACACGTCGGACATCGATGCGGTGTTCGACAGTCGGGGATCGATCGTCGCGAGTTGGGCGCCCGACTGTTTGGCCTCCATGATCCGCTGGGCGTGTGGGTTGAAGTAGTGGCCCGTTTCGAGGTGGCTCGACAGCAGCAGGATGAACTTGGCGTTGGCGAAGTCAGCCGACGGTCGATCGTGGCCCATCCACATGGCGTAGCCGGTGCGGGCACCGGCCGAACAGATGTTGGTGTGACTGTTGTGGCCGTCGACGCCCCACGCCTTCAACACCCGATCGACGTAGCCGTCTTCGCCGGGACGTCCCACGTGATACATGATCTCGTCGTGACGCTCCTCCTGGATCGCCTTGCGCATCCGAGCGGCGATGTCGTCGAGCGCCTCGTCCCAACTGACCTGCTCCCATTGCCCACTGCCACGCGGCCCGGACCGCTTCAGCGGATGGAGGATGCGCTCGGGGTCGTACACCTGGTTGAGCGTCGCCGGGCCCTTGGCGCAGTTCCGCCCCCGAGAACCGGGGTGTTCGGGGTTGCCCTCGAACTTCCTGATCTCGCCCGTCTCCTTGTCGATGTAGGCGAGCAATCCGCACGCCGACTCGCAGTTGAAACACGTCGTCGGCACCAGTCGGTAGCTGTGGGACACCTTCTTCGGCCACGCCCGGGCGTCGTATTCCTGCCAGTCGTCCCAACGCTCGACCGGAGGGAAATTCGTCAACTCCGAGCCGGGAACCAGTCGAGGGATGTCGGTCATGGTCGTTCCTCTTCCGAGTAGGTGGGAGTCATGAGAGCGGCACCGCCTGCCCGGCTTTCACCAGGGCATCGTCGGCGAACCAGATGCCGGCCATCGCCGACAGGCCACCGATCACCGCGGTGACGGGGTCGTCGATGGCGAGAGAGATGACACCGAGAAGCAGCGGGATTGCGACACCGAGCACCTGGCCACCCAGCAGCCACTCCCTGGCGAACCGGCCGCGGGTCATGTGATGGGCTCCGGCCTTGGCGTTGGCGGTGTGATGCTCGCCCGAGTACTCGAATGCGGCGATGATTCCCAGTCCGATCACACCGACGAGCATCGTCCCGACGTGGATCGAGAGATCCCCGTCGGAGCCGTCGATGACGGCGGCCAGGATCGAGATCCCGCCTCCGCAGGCGAAGGCCCCGGCGATCATGTGCCAGAGCATCGTCTTGGATTGCCAGAGGTCACGGGCTTCCGCCTGGGCGAACAGGTACGCCGTGTAACCGGCGGTCGCCAGTCCGAGGGGCACTCCGATCCACACCAGCACGGGAATCGCTGCGTCGAAGCCGAAGACGCCTGCGAGGAACCAGACGCCGAGCAGCGCCGCGTAGGCACTCAAGATCCACGCACCCCGGACCAGCCACGAGCCCGGGTTGCCCTTCGTCAGCAGGTAGTAGAAGCGGTCGGGCCGCTTCAGGTCGGCAACCAGCAATGCTCCGGTCGCCATGAGGAAGATCCCCGCCGTGAGCGGGGCGGCCCACTGCGCCCATGTCGTGGTGAGCTCGCGACCGAACAGCGTCAGGATGGCGAGGGCGATGACGATCCCCGCGGCGATGCCCTTCGTGAGGAAGTACGAGGAGACTCGCCATCCCCACGGGGCGGGGTGGTCGGTGTTGTACGTCACCCTCGGCGGCGCACCATTGGAGCGCTCGATCGTCGGGGCGGCCTGCGGACCCGACGAGGACTTCGGCGTCAGGTCGACCGCGAGCCACGACGTGCCCGGCTCGGTGTCCCGCCAGATCCCGCCGCCGGCACCGAGATGCGTGGCTCCGAGCGGGTCGAGATTGGCATGGTCGGCACCCTTGTACCAGAGGTTCGGCTTGGTGCCCTGCTCCACCGACCGTTGGCTCAACGAGCCTCCGGCGACGAGTTGTGCGATCTTGGTCGTCGGGTCCTCGAGATCGCCGGCGATGATCGCCTGCTCCGGACAGACCACGACGCATGCGGGCTCGATCCCGACCTCGACGCGGTGGACGCAGTAGTTGCACTTCTGAGCGGTGTGTTCATCCGGGTCGATGTACAGCGCGTCGTACGGGCACGCCTGCATGCAAGATTTGCACCCGATGCAGATGTCGGTGTCGAAGTCGACGATTCCGTCACTGCGCTTGTACAGCGCCCCAGTCGGGCAGATGGCCACACACGGTGCGTCGGTGCAGTGGTTGCAGCGCATGACCGAGAAGTTGCGGGTCGTGTCCGGAAACGCGCCGGTCTCGACGTACTTGACCCAGGTTCGGTTGACTCCGAGCGGAACCTCGTGTTCGGTCTTGCAGGCGACCGTGCAGGCGTGACAACCGATGCACTGGTCTTGGTCGATGACAAACCCGTAACGCATCCTCGGTCACTCTCCTGGCTCGGGTCGAGGGTAGGCGATGGGAATCGCGATCCTGCTTGTCAGCACTTCTCGAGAACGAAGTGGTACGAGTCGGACTCCTCGAAGGTTTCCGTGAGCTTGTGGCCCATGTCTTCGGCCCACGCCGGGACGTCACTGCACGAGCCCCGGTCGGTGGCGATCAGTTCGATCGTCTGGCCGATCTCTGCGGCCATGATGGCCTGACTGAGCTTGATCACCGGCATGGGACATGAGAGCCCCCTTGCATCAACAGTGACATCTGCCATCTCTTCTCCTTTCAGATGAACAGGCTGATCTCTGCGCGCTTCATGAGGCTGATCGCCGAGCCTGCGCCGGCGGGATCGTCGAGCCCGTCGATCAGGTCGCTGCGATCGAAACCCATGAGATCCATCGTCATCTGGCACGGCCACAGCTTCACGCCCATCTGCTGTGCGAGCTCCAGCAGCTCCTGGACCGAGGCGACCTTGTGCTCGTCGGCCAGGTCCTTCATCATCCGGGCGCCCATCCCGCCGAAGTTCAGCTTCGACAGCTGGAGGTGGTCGGGAGTGCCACGGTTGAACACGGACAGCATCTTCTGCCGCCAGTCCTCGCCGGTGATACCGGCGTCGGGTCGCTTGAGGATGCCGAGGCCCCAGAACGTGAAGAAGATCGTCACGTCCATCCCGTACGCCGCGCCGGTGGTGGCGAGGATGAGCGTCGGCCACGCCTTGTCGAGATCGCCGGAGGCTGCGATGAGAACCATCTTCTCCTGCTGGGGTTTCTGCTCCGTCTCTTCTTGCGCGGTGGACGCCTCAGCAGTGGCGTTGGCCATCGTCATCACTCCTTTCCCGAACTTTGTCCGGACAACCTTCCCGGACTATACGCCACCGTTTTCGCAGGTGCGTGCGAAAACGCGGGCATTTTCCGATCGTCCGGAGACGGCGCGGAATCGCCAGGAGATAGGCTTTACTCGGGGAAACCTCCCGTCGGGACAGTCGAGCGCCGTAGATGCCACTCGACGAGACATGCCGACCACTCACTGCGCGCCGCCGAGACGCTGAACGTGTGAGTCGCGATTTGGTACGGACCAATGTGTCTAACCTCGGGGCCGTGCCCGAAGAACTCATCCTCGCCCTCATGGCCGCACTCACGGTCGGCCTGGGCACGCTCGGGGGCCTGGGAGGTGCCGTGCTCCTGGTGCCTGCCTTGGTCGTGTTGGGCTGGAGCCCGTCCGAGGCCGCACCGCTCGGCCTCGTCTCCGTCGCCGCCGGGTCGTTGGCTGCTGGATCTCGACAGCTCTCCGAGGGAACGGTGAACCATCGGCTCGGGGTCACCACCGAGACCGTTGCAACGACTGGGGCGATCGTTGGGGCGCTCGTCTCGAACTCGATCCCCGACGACGGCCTCGTCTACCTGCTCGCCGGAACTGCACTGTTGGCCGCCTTCGCCGGCGTGCGACGCAAGGGCTTGCGCAATCTTCCCGACGATTCCCTCGGGCCAAGGGACGTCGGCGAGCGCATCGGGAGTCTGTCAGGGGCATACCCCCTGGGGACCGCGATCGTTCCGTACGCCGCCAATCGCCTCCCGTGGGGACTCACGATGATGGGGATCGCCGGCTTCGTCGCTGGGACCACCGGAGCGAGCGGCGGCTTCATCAAGACGCCGGCCACCAGCGAGATCATGCACGTCCCCACCAAGGTGGCGGCCGCCACGACGACGTTCACCATCGGGATCACTGCCAGCGCTGCGCTGATCGTCTTCGCGCTGCAGGGTCGGCTGTCGGCGCAAGCGGCCTCGGCAATCATCCTCGGGAGCCTGGCCGGTGGCGTCATCGGGGCGGCGACACAGTCGGCGCTCCAGCCCGCATTGGTCAGACGAGCACTCAGCGCGACGCTCGTCATCATCGCAATCGTGTTGGTGGCGACGAGATGACGGACCGATCGACGGGTAGGGCGATCCGGCGACTCAGCCCCGCCATGCGATTGGCGACCTACACCGCATGGGGATTGGCGCTCGTCGCCACCGTCGCACCGGACAACTGGAGCACCGTCGCCGGCGTGCTGGCTCTCGTCCTCATCATTGCTGCGCCCATCCTGCGGGTTCTGCTGCTCGTGGTCTCGTGGTGGACGGAGAACGATCTCAAGTTCGTGCTGATCGCGCTACTACTGCTGTCGGTCATCGGCACGGGCGCTGTGATCGCACTCATCACCTGATCTCGAAACGTCCGGACATTTCGCGGTGTATGGTGACCCCCATGTCCGATGCGAGTCGCCAGACGCCGAAGTGGCGCGAGATTGGAGACGACCTGCGACGCCGTCTCGCCGCCGGCGAGTTCGACGACCGATTCCCGACCGATCGCGAGCTCGTGGCCGAATACGAGGTCAGCAGGCACACAGTACGAGAAGCGGTTCGCGGCCTCACCGAGGAGGGCCTGGTCACACGACGCCGCGGCCGTGGATCACAGCGCACGCCGCGCTCGTTCTCGCAGCCGACCGGGGCGATGTACAGCCTGTTCCAGTCGGTGGAGGAATCGGGCGCAGTCCAGACCTCGATCGTCATCCGCCAGGAAGCGACGCAAGACGAGCGGGCCGCCAAGATCCTCGACCTGCCGATCGACAGCGAACTCTTCTACCTCGAGCGCACCCGGCTGGCCGACGGTCTCCCACTGGCGATCGATCACGTCTGGTTGCCGCTCTCGCTGGCAGCACCGTTGATGGACGCCAACTTCAGTCACACCGCGTTGTATCAGGAACTGCGCGCCAGATGTGGAATCGTGCCCGAACGTGGCGTCGAGATCAGTCGGCCGGTCACGCTCGACCGGGATTCGGCGCTCCGCCTCGGTCTCACCGCAGGCGATGCCGCCTTCGAGATCGATCGGCGAACCACCTCTGGCGGCCGGCCGCTCGAATGGAGGGTGAGCATCGTCAGAGGCGACCGTTTCGCCTTCCGGGCCGAGTGGGAGAGCCCGTGGAACCCGACCCAAAGCCGCCTCGTACAGGCCAACAGACACAGAACCGCATCGATCGACAGCACCGACGAAGAGAGGAGCAGCTGAGATGCAAGTGGAGGTGATGACCACCGCCGGACTGGGGGACAAGAGCTACGTCTTCGGACACGAGGGCATAGGGATCATCGTTGATCCCCAACGCGACATCGAGCGTTGCACCGCGGCGATCGAGAAGCTCTCGGTGACGCCGAGGTTCGTGTTCGAGACGCACATGCACAACGACTATCTCTCCGGCGGGGCGACCCTGGCGGAGGAGGTCGGTGCCGAGCTCGTGCTTCCGGCAGGCGCCGGCGCTGCATATGCCTACCGGCCGGCCTTCCACGGGGAAGAACTCGACGCCGGCCCGATGAAGATCCGGCCCGTCCACACACCCGGACACACACCCGAACACGTGTCGTACCTCGTCCTCATCGACGACGAGCCGGTCGCGGTGTTCTCGGGTGGAAGCCTCCTCGTAGGATCCGCCGGCCGCACCGACCTCCTCGGAATCGATCGAGCCACGTCGCTCGTCCGGCTCCAATACGGCTCGCTGCAGCGGCTCGCCGCGCTCCCCGACGCAGTCGACCTCTATCCGACTCATGGCGCCGGCTCCTTCTGCACGGCTTCGGAGGCCGGAGGGCTCACCTCGACGATCGGCGACGAGCGGAAGACCAACCCGGTCCTCGCCTATCCCGACGAAGCGGCGTTCGTGGAGGGCCAGCTGACCGGTCTCCCGCCCTACCCCACCTACTACGCCCACATGGGCCCCATGAACATCAGTGGGGTCGATCCGATGCCTGCCGACGACATCGCAGACTTCACGCCGGCGCAGGTCCAGGCCGCAGCCGACGAAGGCATCGTGATCGTGGACGCCAGATACAAGACCTCTTTCGCCGAGGCGCACATCCCCGGGTCGTGGGGCATGGAGCTCGGCTCCGACTTCGCCACCTGGATCGGATGGCTGTTGCCGTTCAACGCCCCGATGGTCCTGATCCTCGACGATGAGGACTCGCTCGAAGAAGCGCGCACCGCGCTGGCGCGGATCGGGTTCGAGGACATCCGTGGAGTCATGCGGGGTATGGGTCAGTGGATCGACGAAGGCCGGCCGACCGTGTCGCACGAGACGATGAAGGCTCGGGCATTCCTCGAATCCGCCGACGAATCACCACAGGTGATCGACGTCCGAGCACCGACCGAATGGGTCGATGGAACGCTCGAGGATGCGAGGTTGATCCACTTGCCGGACCTCATCGAGTCTGTCCCCGACGACCTCGACCCCGACCGACCGGTGTACCTGGGGTGCACGACCGGGCATCGGGCGTCGATCGCTGCCGGGGTGCTCGCCGACGCGGGGTACAGGCCGGTGGTGCTGACCGGGGCGAGCCTGCTGGGTGTGATCATGCTGAGCGCCTCGGCCGCCGGCTGAGCGGGGTCGGCCGAATGTGACGCGCCTGGTCTGACCGGCCGGGTCGCGGGCGAAGCGAGCTTCGCCCCTACCGTCAGTGCTCGCCGGTGGCGACCGCCATCACCATGGCGGTGACGTCGGTGTGGGTGATCGTGACATGGATCTCGGTGACACCGAGCATCTCGGCGCGTCGCTTGGCGGTGCCGAAGAGGTTGACGGTGGGCTTTCCGCCACCGGTGATCTCGATGTCGGTCCAGCGAATCCTCCGCCACCCGGTGCCCATCGACTTCATCACCGCCTCTTTGCCGGCGAACCGCGCCGCGAGCCGACGGGCCGGTTTGGCGTACCGCATGGCGTATTCACGCTCGTGTTCGGTGAAGCAGCGTTCGGCGAACTTCGGGTACTTGGCGACGAGCGCCTCGACGCGATCGATCTCGGCGAGATCGATTCCCAGTCCGATGATGCGCATCCGGTCACCCTAGGGCACCGCCGGCCGAGGATGTCGACGCCACCGAACGGTGCCACAAGATCCTCGGCCGGGGTGCCGCTCAGTCGTTGAAACCGAAGCCGAGGCCCGGGCTGAGCGCCTCTTCCTCGACGAACGTGACCTGATCTGCCGGAGGCGCCTCGATGACGATGTCGGCGCCGTAGTCGTAGATCTCATAGGTCATCGTCATCCGCTCGAATCCCTCTCCCTCCGGCGCGTCGACCTGGGACCCGTCGATTTCGAAGAAGATCTTGTAGACGTACTGGTCGTCCATCCAGATGTCGATGACGAGGTCATCGCCGAACTGCTCGAGGTCCTGCTCCATCTGTGCCCGTTCGCCCGGGGCGGCGGCTTCGAGCAGTGATTCCTTGGCATACACCAATTGGAAGTGCGTCGTCTCGACCCCGCGAACGAGCTCCGTGCCGATCTCGACCACTTCGGCGTTGCCGTTGCTGAACGGGTCGAGCACGTCTGCTGGAGTGGTCGGCGACTCTTGGAGGAAGTCGCTGGCGATGTCGTCGCCCTCACCCGCCGGGGAGGCGATCCACTCCGTCGCACCGCCGGAGAACGACACGAGCATCGGGTTGTTCATGTAGACGGTGTCACCGACCTGGCGCACCTCGAACTTCGTGAACAGCCCCAGGAACAACTCCAGGAACGCTGCGCCGAACTCGTCCTCGGGCGTGCCGGTCGACTCGGCCTCGATCTGGGCGCGCATCATGTCGGCGAACGAGCTGAGATCGAGCGTGAAGCTGGAGTCACCCGTCCGATTGTCGAATGCCCCTTCGAACGAGAAGCCGATCTCGCCCTCGAAGTCCTCCATCCCCGTGATCCGGATGTCACCGAGCATGCGGGCGCTCGGCACCTCGGTGGTCTGGGCCATGGCAGCCTGGATCCGACGGAGCTGTGGGCTGACCGAAGCCTCCAGGGCCGGCGTCTCGGTGGTAGTCGTGGCCTCGGGGGCGTCCGTTGTCGATGTGGTCTGCGGTACAGCGGTTGTCGTAGGGGCGGCGGTGGTCGCCGTGGTTTCGGCGACGTCGGGGGCGGCGGTCGTTTCGACGACCTCCGCTCCTCCGCATGCGGCCACCATGAGGGCGGCGGCGGCGAGCAGGGCTACACGATTCTTCATCGGTGTCATCTCCATGGCGATCGTGCACCGATTATCGGTCGAAACCACCGATACCTGAACGAACATGTGACGCAAACGCAGCTATTCCATGCATTTGCGTCACAAGAACGGATTCACTCCACGGTGACGGTCTTGGCGAGGTTGCGGGGCTTGTCGACGTCGAGGCCCTTGGCGTTGGCGATGTGATACGCCAGGAACTGCAACGGAACGACGGCGTTCACGGTGCAGATCAGGTCGGGGCTGTTCGGCACGGCGATGATGTGGTCGGCCACGCTCGCCACCTCGTCCTCGTCGCCTTCCTCGACGACCATCACGATGGTGCCGCCCCGGGCCTTCATCTCCTCCATGTTCGAGAGCGTCTTGGCCCGGACGTGGCTGTCGGTGGCGATGCCGATCACGACCACTCCCTTCTCGATCAGCGAGATCGGTCCGTGCTTCATCTCGCCCGCCGGGTAGCCCTCGGCGCGGACGTAGGCGATCTCCTTCAGCTTGAGCGCCCCTTCCATCGCCACCGGGAAGTCGCCCGCCCGACCCAGGAAGAAGAAGTCCCGCGTGTCGGACCACTGCTTCGTCATCTCGTGAATCTCGTCCTCGAGCGCCAGTGCCCGCTCGACCGTCGTCGGCAGCTCCTGGATCGCCCGCACGAGGTTGCCGACCGTTCCCGGGTCGAGGGCGCCTCTCCGTTGGGCCAGGTACAGGCCGAACAGCTGCAGCATCACCAGCTGGGTGGTGAACGTCTTGGTTGCAGCCACGCCGATCTCGGGACCCGAACGCGTGTACAGGACCGCGTCGGCGTCACGGGCCAGCGCGGAATCCACCACGTTCGACAGCCCGACGACCGTCGCACCCTGGGCCTTGGCGTAGCGGATGGCGGCGAGCGTGTCGATGGTCTCACCCGACTGGCTGATCCCGATCACGAGCGATCGGTCGTCGAGCACGGGATCGCGGTACCGGAACTCGCTGGCGATGTCGATCTCGACCGGCAGGCGGGTCCAACGCTCGATCGCGTACTTGGCCATCATCGCGGCGTGATACGACGTGCCGCAGGCGATCACGAACACCTTGTCGATCATCCGGACGATCCTGTCGTCGAGCTCGAGCTCCGAGAACGTGATCCGCCCGGTGCCGTCGACCCTCCCCCGCAAGGTATCGGTGATGGCGGTCGGCTGCTCGTTGATCTCCTTGAGCATGAAGGTGGGGTAGCCACCCTTCTCGGCCGCTTCGAGGTCCCATTCGATCTGCCGTTCCTCGAGCGCCACCTCGTTGCCGTCGAGGTCGGTGATGACGATCGAGTCGGCCGTCAGGTCCACGACCCGATCGTCGTCGACGGCGATCACGTTCTTCGTGTGCCGGAGGAACGCCGGGATGTCGGACGCGAGGAAGTTCTCGCCCTCTCCTCGGCCGATGACCAACGGGGACCCGCGGCGAGCTGCAACGATCCGTTCGGGCTCGTCCGTCCGGATGACCGCGATCGCCAGCGCGCCGTCGGCGAGCTTCATGACGTCGCGCACGGCATCGGCCAGATCCATGTCGGCGCGGTCCTCGATGAGATGGGCGATCACCTCGGTGTCGGTGTCGGAGGAGAACTCGTGGCCGCCGGCGATCAGCTTCGCCCGCAGCACGGCCCAGTTCTCGACGATGCCGTTGTGGATGACCGCAACGGTGCCGTCACAGTCGCGATGCGGATGGGCATTGCCGGTGGTAGGCGCCCCGTGGGTGGCCCATCGGGTGTGGCCGATCCCGATCGAGCCGTGGACGGGCGCCTCCTGCAACGCCTTGACGAGGTCGGTCATCCGCCCGGCGGTCTTGGTGACGGTGAGGCCATCGGTTCCGATCAGGGCGACCCCTGCCGAGTCGTAGCCGCGGTACTCGAGCCCTTCGAGGCCGGGGACGAGGACGTCGAGTGCCTGCTTCGGGCCGACGTATCCGACGATTCCACACATGGTGGACTCCTTTCGGCGCACGGCTCCCGCCGCGCGCACTCATGCATCTCGAGATGCAGGTGGTATGAAGACCGGAGAACGCCGACGGCAATCGTCGGGCCACGTCGACCGAGCCTCTGTTCCGCAGATCACTCCGCAGGTTTGCTCTCGATCGTGACGACCGTGGTGGCCGGGAAGGCATCCGCCGAAGACTTCGATGACCTTCCTCCTCGTCACCTGGGCTCGCCCAGGTCTGGCGCTGTGGTTTGTCAGTTCCCGATCACTTGTCAATTGCGCGAATCGCGCCAAATCACGGTACCACGGATCGCTACCAGCGCCCGCCGGTCGTCGGGCAGCCGTTCCAAGAGGGAACGTCGTTCAGCCACGGATCGATCGCCCATGCCGGGAGCTCGGGGCCGCGCCGGCCGGAGAACTCGGGGTCGGTCGACCGGAAACGCGGCAACACCGGCACCTTCACCCGATCGTTGACCTCGTCGTTGAAGTTGGTGTTGACCACCGCCCAAGGGCTCCAGCCGCCCCATCCGTTCCGGTTGGCGTACTGATACCACAGGTAGTTGACCGCCGCATAGGCGTTGTCGAGCGGGTCGTACCGTGATCCACCCGCCCCGAACCGCCTCATCTCGGTCTGGCCCATCTGGAAGAGGCCGGCGTAGCCGAACCCGTTCGAACCGGTGAGTGCACGGTGCTGGTACCCGATCGACTCGCAGTAGGCGACGACCACGGCCTCCGACGCCATCTGCTCGGCGAGACTCTCGAAGCCGAGGGCCGCTCCATCCCACCCGCGGACTCGGGTCGGTGCCACGTCGTGCAGGCCTTTGACGGTGAGCACGCAATCGAACAGCGACCACGTCATCCGGGCGATGGCATTCCGATCCCATCGGCCGTTCGGTGTGAGGTCGATCTCCCGGGCGCGCTCCTTGCACTCCGCCGGTGTGGACGGGACCGGGCGTTCGGACGGGAACTCCTCGACGATCGTCACGACGTCCTCTTCGAACCCCACGGCCGTCATCGACTGCACGCGCCGCTCCATCGCCTCGGCCGCCTGTTCGACGGCCAGCAGTTCTTCGGCCGTCGGCGGGGTCGACGTCGTGGTGGTCGTCGAACGACGTTCCGCCTCGAAGGACAGGTCCGCCATCGTCGTCGGCGTCACGAAGGTCGACACGGTCGGATCCGGCAGCACGAACTCGACATCGGCGGCGATGAACAACGGTTCGGCCGGTTCTGAGGCGGACACGGGCGTGGACACGACGAACCCCGGCTCCGGTTCACCCGGCTTCGCCACCGCAACGGTCGTTCCGACGAGCGTGACGGCCATGACGACGCCGAGGACCGAGGCGATCTGACTCGACACCGTCGGCCCCGTGGCATGCACGACGCGAGAAGACGGCGGAAGAGGGCGCCACGATGCCTCGTGGCGCCCTCTCACGGCGCTCGGTGCCAGCGCATCGATGATCCGGATGAGTCGCATTGACAGTGTCCCTGTCGACCGATCCACCGAAGAGCTGAAGTGGTTCCGGCCTGCAACGACCTGAACCGAGAGAATCAGGCGAAGATCGCAGCACTTCGCGAGCCGACCGTGATGCGCTTCCCGTCAGACGTGCCGGAACCCCACCGGTGCGAGCGTCCGTCGGCAATCGTGATCGGTGCGGATCCGCGGTTCACGACCACGAGCGTCCCACCTCGTTGGAAGGCGACGTGATCCTCCGCCGCATCCACCGGTAGCCACGGCCCTGCGACGAGATCGGTGAGCTCCGATCTGAGCAGTGCGAGCTCACGGATCAGCCGAGCCGTCGGGTACCCAGAGAGATCCAGGTCGGCGGGGTATGCGCCGCGGCACCCCGGATCGTTCCCACCGGTCATCTCGAGCTCGTCGCCGTAGTAGATCCCGGGCATCCCCGGCATCGTCATCTGGAGCACGGTTGCGAGCCGGAGCCGCCACGGCTCGTTGCCGGCCTCGGCGAGGAAGCGGGGCGTGTCGTGACTGCCGATCAGGCTCTGGCACACCAACGTCACCGGCCAGGCGTACTGGAAGACCGATCTCGCCGCCTCGTCGACGAATTCGACACCGTCGATCTCGTCGGTGGCGAGGAAGCGCAAACACAGCGAACGGAACGTGTAGTCCATGGTGGCGTCGAATCTGTCGCCCTGGAGCCACGCCCCGGCGTCACCCATGATCTCGGCGATCAGATAGGCGTCGGGGTTCTCGCTCCGGACCGCCGACCGGAAGTCGTTCCAGAAGTCGGGGTCGACGTAGCGAGCGACATCCATGCGCCAGCCGTCGACCTCGAACTCGCGCACCCAGTAGCGGGCGACGTCGAGTGCGTACGCCCTGGCGTCGGGGTTGGCGAGGTTCAGTCGCGGCATGGTTGCGACGCCGTACCAGGCGTCGTAGCTCGGCTCGACCGGGCGCCCGTCACCGTCGAGGTGCGCCACGGGCAGACCGGTCTCGGAGGGCCACCGGTCCAGCCATCGTCGCATGGGGTGGTCTGCGTCGAGCAGATGATGGCGCACGCCGATCGACAACGGCCAGGATTCGACGACGAACCAGTCTGCGTACCGGGAGTCGGCGCCGTACTCGACCAGGTCGGCGAAGGCGAAGAACCGGGGGTGGACGTGGTTGAGCGAGGCGTCGAGGATCACCCGCATGCCACGCTCGTGGGCGGCGCCGACCAGTTCACGCAGTGCTTCGTCGCCCCCGAAGGCGGGGTCGACGGAGAAGTAGTCGACCGTGTCGTACTTGTGATTGGAGGGCGAGGCGAAGATCGGGTTGAGGTAGATGACTTCGACACCTAGCCAGACGAGCTCGTCGAGTCGGCGGGTGATGCCCTGGAGGTCACCGCCCTGGAACTGGATCGGCTCGGGTGCGCTCCCCCAGGCCACCGTTCCCTCCGGATCGTTGGACGGGTCGCCGTTGGCGAATCGCTCCGGGAAGATCTGATACATGACCGAGCCCTTCGCCCACTCGGGAACGTGGATGGGCGGCGACGACGGCAGACGCCACCGATCGAGACGCTCGATCGCAACCGAGATGCCGTCGGGCGTCGCGTACACCGGCCTCCCGAGGTGCGTCGTGAACGCCAGCGAGAACTCGGCGTCGGGGCTCAACGGACCGACCACCGCCTCCCAGATCGTGAACCGCCTGGTGTTGATCGGCTCGAGCGGCCACTCGGTGACGGCACCGTCCTCGCGCACCACCACCGAGGCCGAGGTCAGTTCGGGCTCGGTCCAGACCCGGAAGCGGTACCGACCGTCAGCGAGAGGTTCGCAGAAGGCGACGTCGGTTGCGTCGAAGCGAACGTCCCACGGCGACACGTCACCCGGGACACCGTGGATCCCGATGTCGTCGAGGTGGCGGACCGGGCGGTTATCCCTTGACGGCACCGGACGTGAGCCCGCCGATGATCTGCTTCTGCGCAACCAGGAAAGTCAGCACGATCGGAGCGGCTCCGATGATCGCCGCGGCCGCCAGCGAGCCCCATTTGGCGGCGTACTCGCTCTCGACGAACAACTGCAGGCCGACCGCGAGCGTGAACTGCTCGGTAGCTCGGATCAGGGTGCGGGCGAGGATGAACTCCGAGTAGATGTTGATGAAGGTGATGATGAAGATCACGGCGAGCACGGGGCGGGCCAGGGGGAAGACGATGCGGAAGAAGATCTGGGCCGGGCTTGCACCGTCGACCTTGGCCGACTCGTCCAGCGAGGTGGGGACGGTGTCCATGAAACCCTTGATCAGGAACGCGTTGAACCCGATGGCCCCGCCCAGGTAGACCATGATGAGGAAGGTGTGGCTGTTGACTCCGAAGCCCTCGAACGTCTCGCCGACCTGGATCGCCAGCAGGAACAGCGCGATGAAGCCGAGAAACTGCGGGAACACTTGAACCAGCAGGAGGGTCAACAGCCCGGCCCGGCGGCCGCGGAACCGGAGCCGGCTGAACGCATAGGCGGCGAGCGACGCAGTGATCACGTTCAAGACGGATGCGATGATCGCCACCTTCCAGGTGTTCCACAGCCAGGTTCCGACCGGTGTGAGCGAGTTCGTGAAGAGGCCGGTGAAGTTCTCCGTGGTCACCGAGCTCGGGATCAGCCTTGCCGTCGCAAGCGAATCAGACGAGTTGAACGCCGCCGAGACGATCCAGATCACCGGGTAGAGGGAGAAGCCGGCGAACAGGATCAGCAGCACGTGGCGCCACCCGATCTCACGCATCCACTTCTGTGGCTTCATCCGATGCTGAACGGTGGTGGCCTTCTCCTTGGCGATCACCGGCGGGGTCGCAGCGACATCGCGACTAGCCATAGACCTCCTCCAATCGTTTCGTGAAGCGGAAGCTGATCGCAGAGATGACGGCCACGATGACGAAGATCATCACGACGATCGCCGATCCGAGTGCGAACTGATTGCCTCGGCCGGCATTGACCGCCAGGTCGAACGTGAACGAGATGAGGATGTCGGTCTCGCCGAGCGGCACGGCGGCGTTGGGCACCGGCGGACCGCCGTTGGTGAGCATGAAGATGAGCACGAAGTTGTTGAAGTTGAAGGCGAATGATCCGATGAGCAGCGGCGCCGTAGAGACCAAGAGCAACGGCAGCGTGATGGTGCGGAACACCCGCCATGCGGAGGCGCCATCGACTCGTGCCGCCTCCTTCAACTCCTCGGGAATGGCGGTGAGCGCACCCGAGGTGATCAGGAACATGTAGGGGAAACCGAGCCAGGCGTTGACCAGCAGCACGGCGACCTTCGCCCAGAACGGGTCGCCGAGCCAGGGGATGGCGTCGAGCCCGATGCTCTCGAGCAGGTTGTTCACCTGGCCGAACGATTCGTTGAGCAGACCACGCCAGATGAGGACCGACAGGAACGCCGGGATGGCGTACGGCAGGATGTAGATGGATCGATAGATCGCTCGGCCGCGCAGGCGTTCGTCCTGCAGCGCGTTTGCGAGTGCCAGGCCGATCGCGAAGGTGATGAACACCGAGCCGACGGCGAAGATCACGTTCCAGGTGAACACCTGGATGAATGGACCGCGGATCCGCTCGTTGGTGAAGACCTGCTGGTAGTTCTCGAATCCGGTGACGATCACCCACCCCGGGTCGATGCGGCGACCGTCCTCACACACGAAGTTCCCGTCCGTGGGAGAACACGTCACGTCCTCCTGGGCATCGAACAGCGTGTCGGCCTCGGCGTCGTACGTGTAGCGCTGCCCCGCCTGGATGAGCTGGGCAGTCGAGGCGGACTGGGCCCGGACGACTCCCTGTCCGGGGATGTCCAGCACCAGGTTCTCGATCTGGTTGGCGATGGCGAGCAGATCGCGCAGGGAGAGGATCTCGAAGTCACCGATCGTGTCCGGCGATTCCTGGGAAACATCGACTCCCGGTTCGATCAGCGGGTCTTCGATGACCTCGGCGGTTCGGTCGCGGGCGAGACCGAAGAAGGTGTTGCCATCGGGATCGCGGACGAGGAAAGCGAGCTGTCCGTCGGGATCGCGATAGATGTCGAGCTCGAGCGGGACGCCGTCGCCCTCGGCACGGATCACCTGGCTCTCGAGCTGGTCGATGACCTGCTGCTTGGCCAGCACGTTGCCGGTCTGCCAGTTCGTCAGCGACACGTAGCCCGTGTAGATGACCGGGAAGACGACGAAGATCGCCATGAAGATCAGACCGGGCGCCAGCCACTTCGAGGCCTCGGCGCGAGGACTCAGATAGGCCCAGTTCAGGAGCAGGCCGGCTCCGAGGAACATCGTCAGGAGCAGATAGCTCTCGTTGGCGATGAGGATGGGGACCGTGAAGACGATCAGCGCGTCGATGATGGCGATGATCCCGATCTTCACCCAGAAACCCCAGGACAAAGATGAAGAGGACAGGGCCCGTTTCTTCTGGGCCCTGTCCTCCTGAGTGGTCATGTTCGGTACGTTAGCTCTGGCCGACCGGGTCAGCCCTCCAGGGCGGCTCTCACCGATTCGGCGGCTGTCTGCATTGCTGCAGTGGCGTCGACCTCACCGTTCCGGAGGAGCTGGAGGTTGTCGCCGAGTGCGCCCCAGACGCTCCCCATTTCGGGAATGTTCGGGATCGGCACTCCATCGGCGGCCGAGGCTCCGAACGCCGAGATGGCGGCGTTGTCGGCCACCTGAGCGATGATCGCGTCGTGCACCGGCGGACGGCCGTCGGCGGCGAACAGGGCGTTCTGGCCCTCCTGGCTGGCGATGAAGTCGAACAGGAACGACTGCGCGACCAGCTTGTTCTCCGAGAAGGAGCTCAGGAAGAAGGCCTGCACCCCGATGAACGGCTGCGGAGTGCCACCGTTGATGGTCGGGATCTTCGCAACGGACCAACCGACGGTCCAGTCGGCGGCGCCGCCGAGCTCCCAGGGGCCGGTGACCCAGAACGGCTGCTCGCCGGCCAGGAAGAGGTTCTTGGCTTCGTCGTAGTTGGTCGCACCGAGCACGCCGCTGGCGCTGATCTCGCTCAGGAACTCGGCGCCTGCGATGGCACCTTCGGAGTCGAGACCGACGTCGGTCGGATCGTAGGAGCCGTTCACCTCGCCGAAGATGTAGCCACCGGTGGCCGAGATGAATGGGTAGTTGTGATACGCGTCGGGACCGTCACCGGCGCCGGGCACTCCGAGGCAGGCCTCGACTTCGTCGGCCTCACACGCGGCGATCAGATCGTCGAACGTGGCGGGGGCCTCGGCAACGAGATCGGTGTTGTAGTACAGGGCGACGGCCTCGACGGCGTACGGCACTCCGTAGAGCGTCCCGTCGAAGGTGAGCGCGTTGAGCGATGCATCGGTGAAGGGTGCGGACCAGGCTCCCGGATCGATCGGCTCGAGCACACCGTTGGTGGCGAGCTCGCCAACCCAGTCGGATGCGCCGATGAACACGTCGGGGCCTTCGCCTGCGGGGCCGGCGACGCCGACCTGGTCACGGATCTGGCCGAAGTCGACGAGCTCGACATTCACGACGACACCGGTCGCTTCGGTGAATGCGGGCGCGACCTCTTCGATGGCGCCGGCGCGGTTCTCGTCTGCCCAGACGAGCAGCTCGATCTCCGGTGCGGCTTCGGTGGTCGTGGTGGTTTCCTCGGGTTCCGGAGCTGCGGTGGTCGTGGTGACCTCCGCCTCCGTGGTCGTCGTGTCTTCGGCGGCGTCGTCGCCTCCACACGCTGCAACGATGAGTGCAAACACTGCAAGCAGTGCGACCCATGGCATCTTCTTGAACGTCACCGTTCCTCCTAGATCAGGTTCTGTAGGGGTTTCGCGTCTCGTTGGGTTGCTCTCCCAGGAACGCTCCTGGAAGCCTACTCCTCGGAGTTAAGCACGCGTTTTCGGCGTTGGGGGCGAATCTTGCAGAAAATTTCCAGAATCGACCGAAAACTCGGCCGGCCGGGGATTAGCCTGGACTTCGCAGTGACCAGTCGACCCAAGCTTCAGGAAGTCTCCGACCTCGCAGGCGTCAGCCTCGCAACCGTGAGCCGCGTCCTCAACGCCAAGCCGGGCGTGGCGGGAGACACCCGAGCCAGGGTGCTCGGCGTGCTTGCCGATCTCGGCTACCAGGACGTACCGGTCCGGCCGGAACAGACCGGCGTGGTCGGAATCGTCACGCCCGAGATGGACAACCCCATCTTCCCGCTGATCGCCCAGACAATCGAATCCCGGCTCGCCCGGCAGGGACTGCTGTCGATGATCTGCCCGGCGACCTCGGACACGGTCAACGAACAGGAGTACCTCGATCACTTCGCTGCGACCCACGCCGCCGGGATCGTGGTGGTCAACGGCCGCTACGCCGATCCCGATGTCGGGTTCGCTCCCTATCAGCGGCTCACTGCCGCAGGCATTCCCGTCGTGCTGGTCAATGGGGCAGGAGAGACCGACAACGTGCCGCTGGTCACCGTCGACCTCGAGGCCGGGGCCCGGACCGCAGTCCAGCATCTCGCCTCCATGGGGCACCAGCGCATCGGCGTCATGATGGGCCCCCAGCGGTACTCGAGCAGCCGCATGCTCAAGACCGGGTACCTCGGGGAGATGGAGCACCTCGGCCTCGAGACCGGCGACGAACTGATGTCGGAGACCCTCTTCACGCTCGAAGGCGGCCGCGCCGGAGTCGCCAAACTCATGGAGGCAGACGTGACCGGGATCGTGACCGGAAGCGACCTGATGGCGATCGGAGCGATCAATGGCATCCGCGCCTGGGGGAAGTCGGTTCCGGGCGACGTGTCGGTGGTCGGCTTCGACGGCACCTCGCTCGCTGCGGTCACCCACCCACGTCTCACGTCGCTGCGACAGCCGGTCGAGCGCATGGCAGCCAGCGTCGCCTGGTTGCTCGAGGACGGCAGCGCCGGTCAGGCGAATACGGTCCACACCTTCCAACCGGAGCTGATGATCGGCCGTTCGACCGGCCGGGTGAAGACGCGACCCGAGTCCGTCTCCGGTCAGCGCTGAGACCCGATCACATCCACGAGCTGGTGTGATCGAGGATGTAGAGGCTGACGTCCCTCGCCCGCTCGAGCGCGTCGCACAGCTGCTCGCGGCCCATCAACATCGAGGCCAGCGACACACTGCTCTTCCCCACGATGTGGAGCCGCTGCTCGGGGGCATCGGCGATCGCGCCGTACGAGTCGATCGCAGACACCTCGACCGGGAGCTCGGCACCCGCCACGCCTGCCAGATCGGTCGCCAGGATCAGCAGATCCGGGTGGTGAGCCGAGAGGGGGGATCTGCCAGTTGAAGAACAGCTGGAGATGGAAGTCGTCCTCGGGCTCCTCGAAATCCTCGAGCTCAGCCAGCCGATCCTGGAACGACAGCAGGATGCGAGGGTCGACGTCGAGCGACAGATGCAGGTCGAGCGGCCCGCTACAGGCCTCCTCGGGATGGACGTCCACCTCCCACGATTGTCGGAGGGAGTAGGTCTCGACGAAGTGGCGCTCATCGTGGACGTGGAAACCGTGCTCGATGGCGTGCTCTTTGAGGTCGGTCACGAAGCCGGGAATGTCGATCGCCATATGCCGACCAGCCTATCGGGAGGACTGGCTCTTGGCTGTTGGCTCCCGGCTGCCGGCAGGTCGATTCGACCGATCCCGGTCGAACCTCCCATCCGCCTGGGCGTAGCCTGCCCCGATGGTCCGGCTCCTCGCCATCGCAGACGAGACGACGCGCTCACTGAGCGTCGGGCAGATCAAGAGCATCGCGCCGGATCTGGTCGTCTCGTGCGGCGATCTGCCCTTCGACTATCTCGACTACGTCGCTTCTGCGGCGAATCGACCGCTGCTGTACGTCCCCGGCGACCGCGATCCCGACGTCAAGCGCCGCCCACTCCCGATGTACACCGACGCCGACTTCAGCCTGGCCTGGAAGGAACCTCCAGGCCCTCCTGGAGGCCTGAATCTCGACGGAACCATCGAGGAGTGGAATGGCATCACGTTCGCTGGGCTGGGCGGGTCAGTTCGTTACCGTCCCGGCCCGAATCAGTATGGCGAACGGGAGATGTGGTTGCGCACACTTCGACTCCGCGCCAGAGTGCGCGCACGCGAAACGGTCGGGAAGGGCGGGCTCGACGTTCTCGTGGCGCACGCCCCACCGAGAGAAAACGGCGAACTCGAGGACCCGGCCCATCGCGGATTCGGATGTTTCGAGCGTCTCATCGAACGCCTGGGTCCCGGGCTCGTGTTGCACGGCCATGTGCGCCCCAAGGGGTCCGGGGAGCCCGGGAGGACCATCGGGGCCTCACGTGTCGTGAATGTCGCCCCGTACGACGTGATCGAGGTCGACCGTTGAGGTTGGACGATGTGCGGTGGCTTCTGGCGGCGAATTGGCAGACGATCATCGCGGCAGCTTCCATACGGTTGGGCAACCGATGATCACGATCTCACGAATCCGGCCCGAAGACGCGGACCGCTACCGACGCGTACGCTTGCGCGCGCTCGCGGACACGCCGTCGGCCTTCGCCACGACACTGGAGGAGGCAACACGGTTTCCCGACGAAGTGTGGCGCAATCGCGTGACTGCCGCTGCCAACGGGCCCGACTCCACCTTGTATCTGGCCGTCGACTCCGCCGGCGAGGATGTGGGGATGGTTGCAGCGATTCGAAACACCACTGAACCATCCACGGCCGAGCTGATCTCGATGTGGGTGGCTCCGAGCGTCCGACGGTCGGGTGCAGGAGGCGAGTTGGTCCGTCGGGTCGTCGACTGGGCATCGGCGTCGGGATACCGCCGGGTCGAACTGTGGGTCACCCGTGGCAACGGCGCAGCCGAGAAGCTGTATCTCCGAAGCGGTTTCACGGTCACTGGCGACGCCAAGCCGCTCCCCTCCGACCCGTGTAAGGACGAACTCAGGATGCGCTTGGACCTCTGACCGATCTCACGATCGCCGTCGGAAGTAGCCGAGCACGATCCCGGCCAGGAACGAGAACACGCCGACCCGGGCGATCAGATCGGTGGTCGCGGCGGCACGCACCTCGTCGGCGCTGATGTCCGGCTTGCTGTTCTCTGCTCGGACCGACGGCTGCAACACATCGCCGAATCGCACGAAATCCGCGTAGGTCTTGGTGAACTCTGCTCCGAACAGGAAGATCTGGGCGAGGATGAACACCGTGAACAGGATCAGCACCGCTCCCCCAGCGAACCCCCCGGCCGAGAAGCCGGCGCCGTTGCCCCCATCCGCCTGCAGCGAGAAGTAGAAGCCGACCCCGATCGCCCCCGCTGCAAACACGATCGCCGTCACCGCACCACCGCGCCACGCCGCCTTCCAGGGGATCTTGACGACCGTGAAGGTCTGGAACTGGACGGCGAACACCAGGATCAACAGGACGAGCGTGACCAGCGGCCCGGCGAAACGCAGGAGGGGCTCGAAGAGCCCGCGGTCGAGTCCGGCGTTCTCTATGAGATCGAGGATGAAGGAGCCGGCACCGGAGACCACGGCGTTGGCAGCGAACAGAACGACGATCAACCCACCGAGCAGCACGACGGCAAGGGCTCCGATCGCCCTTCCACGCACCAGGGCGACGATGCCCTTGGTTCGCTCCTCGGGAGCCTGGAAGATCGTGTTGAGGCTGGCCTGGATCTCGAAGAACAGGCTGGAGGCGGTGAACAGGAAGATCGCCGCACCGACCACGCCGGTTGTCGTCGCACCTTCGGCGGCACTGGTCATGATGTCGTCGACCGTCTCGGCCAGCGGTTCGCTCAACTCCTCGACCTGGGCCACGAGTTGATCCTGGATCGTCTCGCACGGACCGTCGGTACCGGGCTCGCAGTCGGTTGCGGGCGAGTCGAGGAACAGCGACGCCACCGACACGGCGACCAGCAGCAGCGGTGCAAGGGCGAAGACCGTGCGGTAGGCGATCGCAGCCGCCATCCGGCTGGCCTTGTCCTTCCCGAACTCCTTGCCAGAGGCCTTCAACATCTCGAAGACGCGGATGCGTGCCGGGCTCTTTGCGGTCACCTTGCTCACGGATCCGAAGGCTACCGGGACCCTGACCCATCCCTGAGACGATCAGGGGTGCCGGAGGGTCAGACCCCATTTCGCCGTGGACCGCACTCCGAGAGGATGCAGCCATGGAACAGACACACACACCGCCGTTCGAACGGCCCCGCACCGGTCGGGTCCTCACCGGAGCAACCACAGCAATCGCCAACAGGACCGGCATCGGTCGGGGCTGGGTCCGTGCCGGATTCATCGTCACCAGCCTGTTCGCCGGCCTCGGAATCGTCGCCTACGCATTCGCCACCGTGGCCATCAGGTCGGAGGGCGAAGAGCTGGCACCGTTCCAGCAGTGGATCGTGCGGTTCGACCACACCGAGCGCCTCAGCCAGAAGCTCGGCTGGTGGATCCTCACGGCCCTGATGCTGGCAGCCGTCGCGACCATCTCGTTCCTCCAGGGACCGTTCGTCGTCCTATCGCTGCTGGTGCTCGGCGCCTGGCTGGCATCGCGACCCAACGTTGCACTGGAGACCGCATGACCTTCGTCAAGATCATCTCCGGAATCCTCGGATTCGTCGTGGCAATCGTGGCGATCCCCCTCCTCGTGGTGTCAGCCGGCATGTTCTCCCTCACCGACGGCGACTCCGTCACCCTTCCGACCATCAGCGCAACGACCTCCGGGCGGGCGATGACATTCGGCGAGGTCGATCTCGACTGGGACGGCTCGGTCGGCATCGACGATGTCGAGGAGATCAGCGTTGCGGTCGACGGCGGTGAGTTGTTCATCGGGGTTGCCCGCGCCGACGACGTCGATCGGTTCCTCGCCACCGATCTCCCGCCCCGAGAGCGTGGCCATCTGGCTCGACTCAGAGCCTCGGGCTCGGATCCGTCCATCGACATCGACACCCGCGGCCCCTGGACCGCGGTCGTGATGAATGCCGATGGATCACGCGGTGTGGACGCCGACGTGTCCGTCACACTTCCCGCCACCCCGATCAGAATCGCCTCTTCACTGATCATGGGCGCGGGAGGGATGGCGGCCATCGCTGCGACACTGTTGTTCGTCGTGGCCTTCCGTCGTCCCGCTCCGCAACCACAACCGGTCATCGAACGGCAGACCGAGCCCGTCTGACCGACCACGCCGAGGAGTGAGCCGGCCCCTGCTCGGGGCCGGCTCCGGCGCGTCTAGCCGGTCACGCCCAACGCCGATGGGAGCACGTCTGCCAGCACGGTGTCCCAATCGTTGATCCCGCAGCCGTTCGTCCGGTCGATGACCGTGTCGACCGACTGGTCGTCGAGCGTGCCGCGGATGTGTGCCGTGTCCGGGCCTCCGTAGATCTCGGTGCAGACCCGGTCGCCGGGGAGCGGAGGGTTGATCAGCCGTTCCTGGACCTCTGGGATCGCCAGCCGGGCGCACGCCGCCTCCGGCGACAGGTCGTCGAACCCGTCGACGGTCGCCATCCCATCGGAGCAGGTCACCCGGTACTCGGCGGTGGCGGCATCGGGATGTTCGATCGTGATCGTGAGATCCGCACCCGCGAACCCGTCTCCCGGCGGACCGGCACCATCACCGATGCCGCCGTCCGGCTCGACCGGGATCGGGCCATCGGCGCCGTCGCCCCCGCACGCGGTCAGCGCCAGCGCAGCGAACAGGACCAACAGGCGTTTCATTCAGATCTCCTCGTCGGATGTCGTGGATGGGACGTCGGCGCCCGGTTCCCGGGTTCCTGCCGGCTGGCTACCGTCTCGGCGTGACCACACGGCGCCTCGTCCAGCTGTTCGTCGGCCTCGCCGTGTTCGGGTTCGGCTCCGGCCTGATGGTGCAATCCGACCTCGGCAACCCGCCCTGGGACGTCTTCCACGAGGGCCTCTCGCTCGTCACCCCGCTCTCCATCGGCTTTGCCGCCATCGTCACCAGCTTCGCCGTGCTGCTGCTGTGGATTCCGCTCAGGGAGCGGCCGGGTCCGGGCACGCTGGCGAACGCCGTGCTGATCGGCGTCTTCATCGACCTCACCGTCCTCGGCA